>NZ_JIBO01000001.1 GCF_000688655.1 Lonsdalea quercina subsp. quercina
CCCCCCCGCCGCGGAAGGTGATTCTAAAGAGCGCCAGGGACATAACCAATGCCCAACGAATATTTCTGTCAAATCAACATCAAGCCATGACAATGCCGGAACGCGGAGCGCTATCGGCGGTTACAGACTATTATTGTGCGAGGTTATGCCCTCCCAAACACCCGTTATCAGCGAACGCCGAATGAGGGGCCGGGCGTGAACGCAGCGGCGGAGATCCGCCATCCGGGTTCGGTTCACTTGATTGTGCAGACGGAAATGCGTTACCAGCATTTCGATGTCAGCACGCTCGGCTTTAACGCTTAAACCAAAATGTGGGATAAATAAACGGGCAAGCTCAACGTGCGGCTTGCCTGNCCGCGCCACTATCATTTCAGCGCGGTGGCCATTTTATAAATCGTCAATGCCTGACAAATCAGAGAGGTTAGCGGTGGAAGTTAAAGGTTTTCTGTTCGATCTGGACGGTACATTGGTCAACTCTCTTCCTGTCGTTGAAAACGCCTGGCGTTGGTGGGCGGAGGGGCAAGGTCTCGATTCTCAGGAGGTCCTTGAGTTCATTCATGGCAAGCAAGCCATCACGTCATTACGTCATTTTCTTCACGATAAAAGCGAAACGGAAATCCAGCATGCTTACCAAGTCTTGGAACAAAGAGAATCCACGGATTTGGAGGGCATTACCGCCATGCCGGGCGCGCAGGCGCTGTTGCAACGCCTTGAAGCGCTCAATGTTCCTTGGGCCATCGTCACCTCAGGATCTGTGCCGATAGCCTATGCTCGTCACCAAGCCGCAGGATTATTGATGCCGCGTCACTTCGTGACCGCTGAACGGGTCGCGAATGGAAAACCGCACCCGGACGCCTACCTGCTTGGCGCACAGCTGTTAGGCCTTGACCCGCAGGCGTGCGCCGTGGTCGAAGATGCGCCCGCCGGAATACAGTCTGGCCTTGCCGCTAAGGCGAAAGTCATCGCCGTCAACGCGCCGTCGGACACGCCCGATTTAGACAAAGTCGATATGGTGCTGTACTCGTTGGAGCAACTGGATGTGACTCCCGGCGACGCGGCTTTCGTCGTCACCGCGTCACGTTGAAGGCAACGAGAGGGTGGGGAATAAAATGATAAACCTTGCTTTTGCAGGGTTTTTTTATGTCATGCTGAATGGTCGGTTTTAAGGATTGCCACTAACAGGAGGTGCTAGTGACCCGTGAGTTGCTATGGGTGTTGACGCTGTTGTTCATCGCCATCGTTTTGTTCGCCACCAACAAATTGCGAATGGACGTTGTCGCACTGCTGGTCATCATTGCGTTCGTATTAAGCGGCACGTTGACGTTGCCGGAAGCGTTGATGGGATTTAGCGATCCGAACGTAATATTGATTGCCGCCCTGTTCGTCATCGGCGAAGGCCTGGTTCGGACCGGTGTTGCTTATCAGGTGGGTGACTGGCTGATGCATGTCGCCGGTGAGAGTGAAGTCCGTATGCTGGTGCTGCTCATGCTGACCGTCGCCGGGCTGGGCGCGTTCATGAGCTCCACCGGCGTCGTGGCGATTTTCATTCCGGTGGTGCTCAACGTTGCCGCGCGGATGAAAAGTTCGCCGGCTCGGTTGCTGATGCCCTTGAGCTTTGCCGGTCTGATCAGCGGCATGATGACGTTGGTCGCTACGGCGCCCAACATGGTGGTCAACAGTGAACTGATGCGTAACGATATCGCGGGTTTTGGTTTTTTCGGCATGACGCCCATCGGCATCGTGGTCCTGCTGGTGGGGATCGCCTATATGCTGGTGGCGCGTTTCTGGCTGGGCAGTAACAACCGTGACGATAACAAAGAAGTTTGGAAGCGAAAGACGTTTCGGGATCTTATTCGCGACTACAAACTGACCGGAAGAGCGCGGCGGCTCGCGATTCGCAGCGGCTCACCGTTCGTCGGCCAGCGGTTGGACGATCTTAATCTGCGCCAGCGTTTCGGCGCCAACGTCGTGGGCATTGAGCGCTGGCGCAAGTTCAGACGTGTCATGATCAGCGTCGCGGTGAATACGGAACTGCGCCTGAACGACGTTTTATTAATCGACATGTCAGCGTCCGACGTCGATCTACGCGAATTTTGCGCCACGCATATGCTGGAACCCATGGTGCTGCGCGGCGAATATTTTTCTGAGCAGGCGCGCGATGTCGGCATGGCGGAAGTTTCATTGATCCCGGACTCGGGGCTGGTGGGAAAAACGCTTCAGGACGCCATGTTCCGCAGTCGGTATGGCCTGACGGTAGTGGGGATTCGCCGTAATGGCGAAGCGCTGGACGGCGCGTTATCGAATGAGCCGCTGCAGTTGGGCGATATCCTGCTGGTGATCGGAGACTGGCGTAATATTCGCCAGCTGTATCAGCAAAAGCAGAATTTCATCGTACTAAATTTACCTGCCGAAGTGGACGAGGTGGCGCCCGCGAAAAGTCAGGCGCCTCATGCGCTGTTTTGTCTCGCGTTGATGATCGCCATGATGCTGACTGATGAAATCCCCAATGCGGTTGCGGCGCTGATCGCCTGCCTGATGATGGGGCAATTTCGCTGTATCGATATGGAGAGCGCCTATCGCGCCGTGCACTGGCCGAGCCTGATGCTCATTATCGGCATGATGCCCTTTGCGCTGGCGCTGGAGAAAACGGGTGGCGTGGCGTTGATCGTGAAAGGGCTAATGGACGTGGCGGGGGACGCCGGACCGCAGATGATGCTGGCCTGCCTGTTCGTGCTGTGTGCGGCGATCGGACTGTTCATTTCGAATACCGCGACGGCGGTGCTCATGGCGCCCATCGCCATCGCCGCGGCCGACCAGATGCAGGTGTCGCCCTATCCGTTCGCCATGATTATCGCAATTGCCGCTTCGGCGGCATTTATGACGCCCGTCTCCTCACCAGTGAATACGTTGGTGTTGGCGCCGGGTGGATATCGGTTCAGCGACTTTCTTAAAATCGGGGTGCCTTTTACGGTACTGGTCATGGGCGTGAGCGTCGTGATGATCCCGTGGCTCTATCCGTTCTCCCCGTTATAGCGGGGAGTCCTGGCTGATTTCATCCAGAGAGAGGCTGAAGCTGGGTATGAAGACGGTCATAAAATAGTCCATCTCCGGGCTGTGTCGTTGTTGCAGCGTTTTTTCCAAACGCGCTTTAGCCAATACGAATTCGTTATTGCCCGCCGACAGCTCTTCCAGACATTTCAGGTAGGCGCACAGCGCGTCGGCCTGTTTGACCACGGCATGTTCTTCCTCGCTGGTATAGGCATCATCCAACAGCATGCGATAGTCTTCCTGAAGTTCGCTCGGCAGCATATCGATGAGCTTCTGCTGGGCGATTTTCTCTATCTTTTTATATTCGTGGGCCATCTGGGCGTTGTAGTACTTGATGGGCGTCGGCATATCGCCGGTCAGCACTTCGCTGGCATCGTGGTACATCGCAAGCAGGGCGATACGCTCGGCATTGAGATCCCCGCCGAATTTGCGGTTTCTGATCACGGCGAGCGCATGGGCCACGAAAGCGACCTGCAAACTGTGTTCCGAGACGTTTTCCGTACGGACATTGCGCATCAGCGGCCAGCGGTTGATCAGCTTTAGACGGGATAAATGGGCGAAGAAATGACTTTGAACCATAGCACTCTCTCAATACGCGGAGGGAAAAACCATTGTGGTCGCTCGACGAGGAATTAGCAACTCAGCCCTAAGCGCTGGGAAGAGAAACGGATGAAAAAACGGGCTGCGCCATAAGGCGTCGCCCGTCTAATAAATTTATCGGCGCGATTACTGGTGGTAGTGTTCGAGGAAACGCCCCAGCTTGTGCACGGCCATGTCCAGTTCATCGACGCGGGGCAGCGTCACGATGCGCACATGGTCCGGCTCCGGCCAGTTGAACGCGCTGCCTTGAACCAGCAGCACCTTTTCCTGCAGCAGCAGATCCAGCACCAGCTTCTGGTCATCGTGGAGATTGAAACGCTTCGCATCAATACGCGGGAACATATATAAAGCACCCGATGGCTTGACACAAGAGACGCCGGGAATCTCGTTGATCAGCTCCCAGGCGCGGTTGCGCTGTTCGTACAGACGGCCGCCGGGGCGGATAAATTCACTAATGCTTTGATAACCCCCGAGCGCCGTCTGAATGGCGTGCTGCATGGGCACGTTAGCGCACAGACGCATCGAAGCCAGCATCTCCAGCCCTTCTATATACCCCTTGGCATGTTTCTTGGGACCGTTCAATACCATCCATCCCTGACGAAAACCCGCAACGCGATAGGTTTTAGATAGACCGTTAAAGGTCACCGTCAGCAGGTCAGGCGCCAGCGCCGCAATAGAGTGGTGCTGTGCTTCGTCGTACAAAATCTTGTCATAGATCTCATCGGCGAAAATGATCAGATCGTTTTGACGGGCGATCTCGACGATCTCCATCAACAGCGCTTTGCTATAGACGGCGCCGGTGGGGTTATTCGGGTTGATGATGACGATACCGCGAGTGTTCGGTGTGATTTTTTTGCGGATATCATCCAGGTCGGGAAACCAGCCGGACTCTTCGTCGCAACGATAATGCACGGCCTTACCGTTCGACAGCGATACGGCGGCGGTCCATAAAGGGTAGTCCGGGGCCGGCACCAGCATTTCGTCGCCGTTATTCAGGAGAGCCTGCATGGATTGTACGATGAGTTCGGAAACGCCGTTGCCGATATAAACGTCTTCCACAGTGATATCGCGTAGTCCGCGCGCCTGGTAGTGCTGAACGATGGCTTTGCGAGCGGAATAGAGTCCTTTCGAGTCGCAATAGCCTTGCGCGGTGGGCAGGTTCCTAATGACGTCAACCAGGATTTCGTCGGGGGCTTCAAAGCCGAACGGCGCGGGGTTGCCGATGTTAAGTTTAAGAACTTTATTGCCTTCCTCTTCCAACCGTTTGGCTTCTTTTAACACCGGACCACGGATGTCATAACAAACATTTTCCAATTTCTTGGATTTTTCGATAGGGGACATTTAACAAACCTTGTACAGGAAGGTTCCTGAATAGTAGACGCTTAGTCGGCCTAATGTACTCTTCCTGACGATGATTTTGAAGAATGATCCTAAATCAATGGGTCATCTCAAGACGGTGACGGACGCTTATTTTACAGTGTAAAAGTCTGTTATTTTTCTATTTATTGGGTTTTTGGGCTGCATATGGCTATTTGTTTGTTGTTTATGATTGTCGACGGCAATGGATAAGGTTATTTATACGACGCCATGCTGAGGCTCGTGGCGGAGATGGGTACGCAATTTCAAAGTGATTTTTTCATTTGAACGCAAATGCACCACTATTTATCGTCGACTCCTGTCGTTAATACGCTGGCGTCTGAGAGGTCACTGGATACCTGCAATAACCCTATTTTTTCAATGACTGGAATAACGGGTAAAAACACCATCTTATTTCAGAGTAGCCATTGGATGTAACCGATTAAAATAAAGGGTTTTCTTATTTTATTATTGAGACTTTCCTTCCCTGATATGAAATTAACACCATTTGTAATAGACGTGACTATTTTAGAACATCTCGTCACAAAGGTGAGGCTAACCAATGAATATTCGTCTATTTTGAATTCGAATATGCAATTAATAGAGACTCGTCTTTTGTTTTCGATGCGTTTACAAAAGTTTTTTTAGAATGATCAATCTAGTAATATTAATAGGTAATATAGGAATTTTCAGATTGTTATAGATAGACTATTGGCTGATTAATCACTCAGGTTACATTAAAGCTGCTCCTGAGTTTATAGATGACAGAAAACTTAATTCTGGTATCTTATATCAGAATATTTTACGAGTGGGTCATCTTATATTGTTTGGTCCTGCGGTTCGTCATCGCACTGAAATCAGATGAGTTGTAACGTATTGAAATAAAGGCATTAAGTTGTGTTCCTTGGGAGCGATACCCCTATGAATAGAGTGTCGGTCCTAAACCTAAGCTTTCATCATGTTCACCCTTTATCTTTAGCGTACTAGAGCGTGCAAGACTTTTATTTTATTATCTAAAATAATTAGCCGTTCTTTTTATCGACGGCTTGAATCAATAAAATNAATAGGTAAGGGAGAGGGCGAAAAAAAAAGCGATGTGGTAACGAAATATTAAGTATTTTTTGCCGTAGCCGTTCATCTACGATACTGTCTTTCATTGTATGCCGACGTTGTCGGGATACGTATCCAACACCAGGTATGTTAGTTAATAAATAAAATAGATAAGTGAAGAACCGTATGACAAATGCAAATCGCCCAGTTCTCAATCTTGATCTGGATCTGCTGAGAACGTTTGTCGCTGTCGCCGATTTGAATACTTTCGCGGCCGCGGCCGTAGCAGTATGCAGAACGCAATCTGCCGTTAGTCAGCAGATGCAGCGGCTGGAACAACTCATCGGTAAAGAGTTATTCGCCCGTCACGGGAGAAATAAACTACTGACCGAACATGGGATCCAGTTTCTTGGTTATGCCAGAAAAATACTACAGTTCAATGATGAGGCCTGTGCCTCTTTAATGTTCAGCGACATTCAGGGAACGCTGACGATCGGCGCTTCCGACGATACAGCAGATACTATCCTGCCGTTTATCTTGCAGCGTGTAACGTCGGTTTTCCCCAAACTATCGATCGAAGTGAGTATCAAACGCAGCCCTGAAATGATGGAAATGTTGCATCAGGGCAAAATTGATTTAGTCATCACGACGGAAAACAGCACCGAGTTTCCTAATGTATTGCTACGTTCGTCACCGACGTTGTGGTACTGCTCGGCGGAGTACCAGTTCCAACACGGCAGTCCTGTGCCGCTAGTGGTATTGGACGAACCGAGTCCTTTCCGCACGTTGGCGCTGGAAAAGCTGACCGAAGCCGGGATCCCCTGGAAAATTTCGTACGTGGCTTCTACGCTGTCGGCGGTTCGGGCGGCGGTAAAGGCGGGGCTGGGTATTACCGTGCGTTCCGTTGAAATGATGACGCCGGACCTTCGTGTGCTCGGTGAAGAAGAAGGTTTGCCGAAGTTGCCCGACACCCGTTACTACCTGTGTAAGAATCCACAGCAAAATAACGAGTTGAGTACGGCAATCTTCAGTGCTATCGAATCAGGTACGCGTTCCAATCTGCTTTCTGTAAATAGTGTTCCGGAAGGAGATATCCGCATTTCCTCCACGGACGAATCGTTAAAAGATATTCTCTGACTTTTACATCTCCCGGCGCTGAGCGGTATGCGTCAGTGTGAAATGTGACAGAAACCGTCCGAATACCGACGACAGGGTGTGCGCTCATCGACATTCTGTCGTTTTTTCGTTTCTGGCGCCGGAGTGCGCCTCTCTGTCTGCAATGCACCGCTCTGTTATTCCTCTTGCGCACTTCTCTTCCCACACCTACTGATATCCACAGGGTTTGTTTTATTAACAATCGCTTACCGAACGTACTTTTTTTAATAACTAAAACCGAAAAAACGTGTGAGAGATCAAAAAATACTTGCCTTAGCCTTATTCATTAACCTGCATTCATGTTGAAATTGATATAGTCACTACAGAAATAGGGTCTTTTTCTTCGCATTGTTCCAAAACAACCAGGAGTAGCATTGATGCCATTCAGTCTTTGCTATGTTTGTAATAGGTTAATTGGGATGCATCTTTGTTAATTATCCCGCTGTTATTTTTACAAAAGTTAAGAAAAGGTTGCAAAAACAGGATGAATAACCGCATTTACCGCGCCTTAACCCTATAATTTGTGGTATTTTTATGGTTACAAATCCTTCCTTTTAATCGATGTGGCTATTAACTGCCCTTAGAAGAGCAGCTGCCCAAGCCACTTTTGATGAGTAAGCAATGAGTATGTCAACTACTACTGAAGTCCTCGCCCACCACTGGGCATTTGCTTTATTTCTAATCGTCGCCGTGGGGCTCTGCGGGTTCATGCTGTTGGGGGGCTTTCTGCTTGGAGGTCGATCCCACGGTCGGGCTAAAAATACGCCCTACGAATCCGGTATTGATTCTGTAGGGTCTGCCCGGCTGAGGCTGTCTGCAAAGTTCTATCTTGTTGCGATGTTTTTCGTCATTTTCGATGTGGAAGCACTATACCTGTATGCCTGGTCCGTCTCTATCCGGGAAAGTGGCTGGGTAGGTTTTATCGAAGCCACCATTTTTATATTGGTGCTGTTGGCCGGACTGGTCTATCTGGTGCGTATCGGCGCGCTGGACTGGACACCGAAGCGTTCCAAGCGGCAAGTCGTGAAGTCCGACATCGTCGTAAACCACTCCACCACCAATACTCATCAGCAGTAATAGCGAGGCAATAAATGGACTATACGCTCACCCGCATAGACCCCGACGGTGAGAACGACCGTTATCCGCTACAGAAGAAAGAGGTCGTCAGCGACCCGCTCGAACAGCACGTTAACAAAAGCGTGTTTATGGGCAATCTGGAGCAGACGCTGCAAAATATGGTCAACTGGGGACGCGGTAACTCCCTGTGGCCCTTCAACTTTGGTCTTTCCTGCTGTTACGTGGAGATGGTGACTTCCTTCACCGCCGTACACGACGTAGCGCGCTTCGGTTCTGAAGTGCTGCGCGCTTCTCCCCGCCAGGCTGATTTTATGGTCATCGCCGGAACACCTTTCCTGAAAATGGCCCCCGTCATTCAGCGTTTGTATGACCAGATGCTGGAACCCAAATGGGTTATCTCCATGGGCGCATGCGCCAACTCTGGCGGCATGTATGACATCTACTCCGTGGTTCAAGGCGTCGATAAATTCCTACCGGTAGACGTGTACATCCCAGGATGTCCGCCGCGACCGGAAGCATACATGCAGGCGCTGATGCTGCTGAAAGAGTCTATCGGTAAAGAGCGTCGCCCGCTGTCATGGGTTGTTGGCGATCAGGGCGTGTACCGCGCCAACATGCAATCCGAACGTGAACGTAAACGCGAAGAACGTATTGCGGTAACCCACCTGCGTTCCCCGGATGAAATTTGACCTGTGAATGATAGGCCGTGATGGCTGCGTAATATCAACATAACAGCGCGCCGCCATCATCAGTCACGGAAATAACACATTTAATGTGGTGACATTACATATGACAGATTTAACGACACACGACGCCGTTCTGCCCGCATGGCAAACCCGCGATCATCTTGATGATCCGGTTGTTGGCGAGCTGTGGAACCGTTTCGGTCAGGACGCGTTTACCGTTCAGGCCACACGGACGGGGATGCCGGTAGTTTGGGTCAAACGTGAGCAATTACTCGACGTCGTCGACTTCCTGAAAAAACAACCGAAACCTTATGTCATGCTGATGGACCTGCATGGCATGGATGAACGTCTGCGTACGCACCGCGAGGGGCTACCCGCCGCAGACTTCTCCGTCTTTTATCTGCTGACCTCCCTGGAACGAAACAGCGATATCATGCTGAAGGTGGCGCTGGCGGAAAACGATCTGTTCCTGCCGACGATGACCCCTCTGTTCCCGAACGCTAACTGGTACGAGCGTGAAGTGTGGGACATGTTCGGCATTACCTTCAATGGCCACCCGCACCTGACTCGCATCATGATGCCGCAGACCTGGGAAGGACACCCGCTGCGCAAAGACTTCCCGGCGCGCGCGACCGAATTCGATCCTTTTGTGCTGACCAAACAGCGTGAAGATCTGGAAATGGAGTCGCTGACCTTCAAGCCTGAAGAGTGGGGCATGAAGCGTGGAACGGAAAACGAAGACTTTATGTTCCTGAATATGGGGCCGAACCATCCCTCGTCACACGGTGCTTTCCGTTTGATCCTGCAGTTGGATGGCGAAGAGATCATCGACTGTATTCCAGATGTCGGCTATCACCATCGCGGCGCGGAAAAGATGGGTGAGCGCCAGTCCTGGCACAGCTATATTCCTTACACTGACCGTATTGAGTATCTCGGCGGCTGCGTCAACGAAATGCCTTACGTGCTGGCGGTCGAGAAGCTGGCGGGCATTGAAGTGCCGGAGCGTGTTGAAACCATCCGCGTGATGTTGTCTGAACTGTTCCGCATCAACAGCCATCTGCTGTACATCAGTACCTTTATTCAGGACGTCGGCGCCATGACGCCGGTCTTCTTCGCGTTTACCGACCGCCAGAAAATCTATGATCTGGTGGAAGCAATCACCGGTTTCCGCATGCACCCAGCCTGGTTCCGGATCGGCGGCGTGGCGCACGACCTGCCGCGCGGCTGGGACCGACTGCTGCGTGAATTCCTGGACTGGATGCCTGCTCGACTGGACACTTATGTCAAAGCGGCGTTGCAAAACACCATTTTGAAAGGCCGTTCTCAGGGCGTCGCCGCCTACAACGCCAAAGAGGCGCTGGAATGGGGCGTCACCGGCGCGGGCCTGCGCGCGACCGGCATTCCGTTCGACGTGCGCAAATGGCGGCCTTACTCCGGCTATGAAAACTTCGATTTCGAGGTGCCGGTCGGCGATGGCATCAGCGATAGTTACACCCGCGTGATGTTGAAAGTGGAAGAGCTACGCCAGAGTCTGCGCATCTTGGAACAGTGTCTGAACAACATGCCTGAAGGGCCGTTCAAGGCCGACCATCCGCTGACGACGCCGCCGCCGAAAGAGCGCACGCTGCAGCACATCGAAACCATGATCAACCACTTCCTGCAGGTGTCCTGGGGACCGGTTATGCCGGCCAACGAATCGTTCCAGATGATCGAAGGCACCAAAGGGATCAACAGTTACTACCTGACCAGCGATGGCAGCACCATGAGCTACCGTACGCGCATTCGCACGCCGAGCTTCGCTCATTTGCAGCAGATTCCGTCGGTCATCCGTGGATGCCTGGTATCCGACCTGATCGTATACCTCGGCAGTATTGATTTCGTCATGTCAGATGTGGACCGCTAATTATGCACGATCATAACAACACTCAACCTTCTCCAGAAGCTCAGGGCGCGGATGTGCAAGATGTGTTCGTGCTCAGCGACGCAGAGCGTGACGCTATCGAGCATGAAAAACACCACTATGAAGATGCCCGCGCGGCGTCGATTGAAGCGCTGAAAATCGTACAGAAACAGCGCGGCTGGGTGCCGGACGGCGCCATCTACGCGATTGCCGAGATTCTGGACATTCCGGCCAGCGATGTCGAAGGCGTCGCCACCTTCTATAGCCAGATCTTCCGTCAGCCGGTTGGGCGTCACGTCATTCGCTACTGCGACAGCGTCGTGTGCTACATCAACGGTTTTCAGGGCGTGCGCGCCGCGCTGGAGAAAAAGCTGAACATTCAGCCGGGTCAGACCACGTTCGACGGTCGCTTCACACTGCTGCCGACCTGCTGTCTGGGCAACTGTGACAAAGGGCCTTCGATGATGATCGACGAAGACACCCACAGCCACGTCAAGCCTGACGATATCGATTCATTACTGGAGCAGTATCAATGACTAAAAACATTGTTCTCACTGCCGAACAGCATCCTCTCACCTGGCGTCTGCGTGACGACAAACAGCCGGTGTGGCTGGATGAGTACCGCAGTAAGAATGGCTACGCCGGCGCGCAAAAAGCCCTCACCGGTATCGCCCAGAGCGACGTGGTGACGCTGGTCAAAGATGCGGGTCTGCGCGGCCGCGGCGGAGCGGGGTTCTCCACCGGCCTCAAGTGGAGCCTGATGCCGAAAGACGAAAGCATGAACATCCGCTACCTGCTGTGTAACGCGGACGAGATGGAACCTGGCACCTATAAAGACCGGCTGTTGATGGAGCAACTGCCCCATCTGCTGGTGGAAGGCATGCTGATTGGCGCTTATGCGCTGAAGTCCTATCGCGGCTATATCTTCCTGCGCGGCGAATATGTGCAGGCTGCGGCTAACCTGCGGCGGGCGATTGAAGAAGCCAAGGCCGCTGGCCTGCTGGGTAAAAACATCCTGGGCAGCGGTTTCGACTTCGAACTGTTCGTTCATACCGGCGCCGGACGCTATATCTGCGGTGAAGAAACCGCGTTGATCAACTCGCTGGAAGGCCGCCGCGCCAACCCGCGATCCAAGCCGCCCTTCCCGGCGTCGGCGGGCGTGTGGGGCAAACCGACCTGCGTTAATAACGTCGAAACGTTGTGCAACGTGCCGGCCATCATCGAGCACGGCGTGGAATGGTATCAGGGGCTGTCTGCGGGCAAGAGTAAAGATGCGGGCACTAAGCTGATGGGCTTCTCCGGTCGGGTGAAAAATCCCGGTCTTTGGGAGCTGCCGTTTGGAACCACCGCGCGTGAAATTCTGGAAGAGTACGCTGGCGGTATGCGCGATGGGCTGACGCTGAAAGCCTGGCAGCCGGGCGGCGCAGGGACCGACTTCCTGACCGGGGATCATCTGGATCTGCCGATGGACTTCGAAAGCATAGCCAAAGCGGGAAGCCGTCTGGGCACCGGGCTGGCGATGGCGGTGGATAACGAGATCAATATGGTCGGTTTGACGCGCAATCTGGAAGAGTTTTTCGCGCGCGAATCCTGCGGCTGGTGTACGCCGTGCCGCGATGGTTTGCCGTGGAGCGTGAAGCTGCTGCGCGCGCTCGAAGCCGGTGAAGGGCAGCCGGGCGATATCGAAACGCTGGAACAGCTGTGTCGCTTCCTGTCGCCGGGTCATACCTTCTGCGCCCATGCGCCGGGGGCCGTTGAGCCGCTGCAGAGCGCAATAAAGTATTTCCGGCATGAGTTTGAGGCGGGTATCGCCAAGCAGACTATCAGCAATACAAAAGCGATAGGCGGGATTCAACCGAACCTGCTGAAACAGCGCTGGTAAGCAATGGCCGAGTCGCAGATGCGATGTTTCGCACCGACGTAAGCGATTCTTCATCTGATAGACAGAATTTTTGATTAGCGCCTGCTTAAGACGCGGGCCTTTATGGAAGCATGCTGACTATGGCAACGATTCATGTAGACGGCAAAGAATATGATGTGAACGGAGCGGACAACCTCCTTGAGGCATGTCTCACTCTGGGCCTTGATATTCCTTACTTTTGCTGGCATCCGGCGCTGGGTAGCGTTGGATCATGCCGCCTGTGCGCGGTCAAGCAATACCAGAACGCGGAAGATACGCGCGGTCGCCTGGTCATGTCCTGTATGACGCCCGCTGCGGACGGCACCTTCATCGCGATTGACGATGAGGAAGCCAAACTGTTCCGTAAAAGCGTCGTCGAGTGGCTGATGACCAACCATCCTCATGATTGTCCGGTTTGTGAAGAGGGCGGCAACTGCCACCTGCAGGACATGACGGTGATGACCGGGCACAACACCCGCCGCTATCGTTTTACCAAACGAACCCATCATAATCAGGACCTCGGGCCGTTCATCTCTCACGAAATGAACCGCTGCATCGCCTGTTACCGCTGCGTACGTTATTACAAAGATTACGCGGACGGTAAAGACCTGGGCGTTTACGGCGCGCATGACAACGTCTACTTCGGACGTCCCGAAGACGGCGTGCTCGAAAGCGAATTCTCCGGCAACCTGGTGGAAGTCTGCCCCACCGGCGTCTTCACCGACAAAACCCATTCCGAACGCTACAACCGTAAGTGGGACATGCAGTTTGCGCCCAGCGTTTGCCAGCAGTGCAGCGTGGGCTGCAACACCAGCCCCGGCGAGCGTTACGGCGAATTGCGCCGTATCGAAAACCGTTTTAACGGCAGCGTGAACCACTATTTCCTGTGCGATCGCGGCCGCTTCGGCTATGGCTACGTCAACCTGAAAGACCGTCCTCGCCAGCCTCAGCAGCGTCTCGGCAACGAATGGACGACGCAGAACGCTGAACAGGCGGTGCGGAGCGCGGCCCATCTCTTGCGCGAGTCGAAACAGGTCATCGGCATCGGCTCTCCGCGCGCCAGTATCGAAAGCAACTTTGCGCTGCGTGAACTGGTCGGCGCAGACAACTTCTACAGCGGCATTGCCCAGAGCGAACAGAACCGCGTTCAGCTGATGCTGAAAGTGCTGAAAGAGAGCGGTGTTCATACCCCGGCGCTGCGCGAGATCGAAAATTACGATGCCGTGCTGGTGCTAGGCGAAGATTTGACGCAGACCGGCGCGCGCATTGCGCTCGCAGTGCGTCAGGCGGTGAAGGGGAAAGCGCGCGAAATGGCCGCCGCGCAGAAAGTGGCGGACTGGCAGATTGCCGCCATCATGAATATCGGTCAGCACGCCAAACATCCGCTCTTCGTGACGAACGTCGACAGCACCCGGCTGGATGACGTGGCCGCGTGGAGCTACCACGCTCCGGTCGATGAGCAGGCGCGTCTGGGCTTCGCCATCGCCCACGCGTTGGATGATGCCGCACCGGCCGTGACCAATTTGGCGGGCGACCTTGAACCCAAACTGGATGTCATCGTTCAGGCTTTGGCGGGTGCGAAAAAGCCGCTGATCGTCACCGGCACGAATGCAGGCAGCGAAGAAATTATCGCCGCGGCGGCCAACGTCGCCAAAGCGTTGAAGGGGCGGGGTGCGGATGTCGGTTTAACGTTCGTCGCCAGCAGCGCCAACAGTATGGGGCTGGGCATGATCGGCGGTGGCTCGCTTGACGAGGCGCTCTCCCGACTGGAGTCCGGCGAAGCGGACAGCGTCGTGGTGCTTGAAAACGATCTGTATCGACATGCGCCGGCGAAGCGTATTGATGCGATGCTGGACAACGTTGCCAACCTGATCGTGGTAGACCATCAACGCACTCGCGTCATGGATAAAGCTAATCTGATTTTGTCGGCGGCCAGCTTTGCGGAGAGCGACGGCACGCTGATTAATCAGGAAGGTCGCGCGCAGCGCTTCTTCCAGGTTTACGATCCCGCCTACTACGACAACGCCACGGTGATGCTGGAAAGCTGGCGCTGGCTGCATGCGGTCAAGGCCGCTATCGCCAGCCGTGAAGTCGACTGGACGCAGCTCGACCACGTGGTCGATGCTTGCGCCGCCGCGCTGCCGCAGTTAGCGGCCATCAAGGACGCCGCGCCGGACGCCTCTTTCCGCATTCGCGGTCAGAAGCTGGCGCGCGAACCGCACCGTTACAGCGGTCGTACCGCCATGCGCGCCAACATCGACGTGAACGAACCGCGCCAGCCGCAGGATCAGGACACGATGTTCACTTTCTCTATGGAAGGGAACAACAGTCCCGAGGCCCAAAGCCGTCAGGTCGCGTTTGCCTGGGCGCCGGGCTGGAACTCCCCGCAGGCGTGGAACAAGTTCCAGGATGAAGTCGGCGGCCATCTGCGCCACGGCGATCCGGGCGTCAGGCTGATTGAAGCGGGCGAGGGCGCGCTGGACTACTTCAACCAGATCCCGGAGCCGTTTGCGGTACAGGCGGGCCAATGGCAGGTAGCGCCTTACTATCATCTGTTCGGCAGCGAAGAAATGTCGCAGCGCGCCGACGNCATCCAGCAACGGATGCCTCAGCCTTACGCGATGGTGAACCCGGCGGATGCGGCCCAGTTGGGCGTCAATCCGGGCGCGCTGCTGGAGATTGTCTGTGATGGACAGACCTTGCGTCTGCCGGTACAGGTCAGCGCGGAGTTGCGTCAGGGACAGGTAGGGTTGCCGCTGGGCTTCCCGGGCATCGCCCCGGTTCTGGCGGGCGCGACCGTTGAAACAATGCGGGAGGCGGCACAATGAGTTGGTTTACACCGGAAGTGGTGGATATTTTAATCGCCGTCCTCAAGGCGATCGTGATCCTGCTGGTCGTCGTGACCTGCGGCGCCTTCATGAGTATGGGCGAGCGCCGACTGCTGGGCTTGTTCCAGGGACGTTACGGGCCGAACCGCGTGGGTTGGGGAGGTTCGTTGCAGCTGGTGTCGGACATGCTGAAGATGTTCTTCAAGGAGGACTGGCTGCCGCCGTTCGCCGACCGGGTTATCTTCACGCTGGCGCCGATGATTGCGTTCACGTCGCTGCTGCTGTCGTTTTCCATCGTGCCAATCACTCCGACCTGGGGCGTGTCCGACCTGAATATTGGTTTGCTGTTCTTCCTGATGATGGCCGGTCTGGCGGTGTACGCCGTACTGTTCGCCGGATGGTCCAGCAACAACAAATACTCGCTGCTGGGGGCCGTGCGCGCCTCCGCCCAGACGCTTAGCTATGAGGTGTTTCTGGGGCTGTCGCTGATGGGGGTGGTGGCGCAGGCCGGTTCATTCAACATGCGCGACATCGTCGAGAGCCAGACGTACATCTGGAACGTCATCCCGCAGTTCTTCGGTTTCGTTACCTTCGCCATCGCAGGCGTGGCGGTGTGTCACCGTCACCCGTTCGACCAACCGGAAGCGGAGCAGGAACTGGCTGACGGCTACCACATCGAATACTCCGGGATGAAATTCGGTCTATTCTTCGTCGGGGAGTACATCGGCATCGTCACCGTCTCAGCGCTGATCGTGACGTTGTTCTTCGGCGGCTGGCACGGACCTTTCCTGCCCCCCATCGTTTGGTTTGCACTCAAAACGGCCTTCTTCATGATGATGTTCATCCTGATCCGTGCTGCGTTACCCCGTCCGCGTTATGACCAGGTGATGGCTTTCGGCTGGAAGATTTGTCTGCCGTTGACGCTGCTTAACCTGTTGGCGACCGCCGCGGTCATTTTGTACAACGCTCAATAAGGGGTGAATAAACCATGACACTGAAAGAACTCTTGGTGGGTTTTGGCACCCAGGTCCGCAGCATTTGCATGGTGGGGTCCAACGCGTTCAAAAAACGTGAAACCCGCATGTATCCTGAGGAGCCGGTGAATCCGCCGCCTCGTTACCGTGGTCGTATCGTCCTGACGCGCGACCCCGACGGCGACGAACGCTGCGTCGCCTGCAACCTGTGCGCCGTAGCCTGTCCGGTCGGCTGCATCTCGCTGCAGAAAGCGGAAACGAAAGACGGGCGGTGGTATCCGGAATTCTTCCGCATCAACTTCTCACGCTGCATCTTCTGCGGCATGTGCGAAGAAGCCTGTCCGACGACAGCCATCCAGCTGACGCCCGATTTTGAGATGGGTGAATTCAAACGCCAGGATCTGGTGTACGAAAAAGAAGATCTGCTGATCTCGGGGCCGGGTAAATATCCGGAATATAACTTCTATCGGATGGCCGGCATGGCGATCAATGGGAAAGACAAAGGCGAAGCCGAAAACGAAGCCAAGCCCATTGATGTCAAAGGTCTGCTGCCTTAAGGAGCCAAGCATGGAATTCGCTTTTTATGCGGCTGCGTTGATTGCGGTACTGGCAACGTTGCGTGTCATTACCCATACCAATCCAGTGCATGCACTACTTTATTTAATCGTGTCTCTGCTGGCCATCGCCTGCGTGTTTTTCTCGCTGGGCGCCTATTTTGCGGGCGCGTTGGAAATCATCGTCTACGCCGGCGCCATTATGGTGCTGTTCGTCTTCGTGGTGATGATGCTGAATCTCGGCAGCGCCGTAGCGGAGCAGGAAAAACAGTGGCTCAAGCCTGCCGTCTGGATCGGCCCCGGTATTTTGTCGCTGCTGCTGCTGGCGGTCATTATCAAGGGAATCTACAGCGTTAATGGCGAAGGCATTCAGGGCAGTGTGATTGATGCCAAAGCGGTTGGTATTACGCTGTTCGGACCTTATGTGCTGGCGGTAGAGCTGGCTTCTATGCTGCTGCTGGCCGGGTTGGTCGTCGCCTTTCACGTCGGCCGTGAAGACCGGCTCGACGGCGTGGCGGACGCCGACGCCGATAAGAAAACAACGGAGGGACGGGCATGATTCCCCTACAACACGGTTTGCTGCTGGCGGCCATTCTGTTTGTGCTGGGCCTGACCGGGCTGATTATCCGGCGCAACCTGCTGTTTATGCTGATCAGTCTGGAAATTATGATCAATTCGGCTGCGCTGGCGTTTGTGGTAGCCGGTAGCTACTGGGGTCACCCGGACGGTCAGGTGATGTACATTCTGGCGATCACGCTGGCCGCGGCTGAAGCCAGTATCGGCCTTGCTCTGCTGCTGCAGCTGTATCGTCGCCGTCAGACCCTGAATATTGATACTGTCAGTGAGATGCGCGGATGAACTTACTCTATTTAACTCTCTTATTTCCGCTACTCGGATTTTTGTTGCTGGCCTTCTCCCGCGGCCGTTGGTCTGAAAATGTGTCAGCGACCGTCGGCGTGGGTTCAGTCGGCCTGTCTGCGCTGCTGACCTGCTGGATTGGTATAGACTTTTTCAACCATCAGCAGGGCGACGGCGTTGTCTTCTTTAGTCAGCATCTGTGGACATGGATGTCGGTGGGCAACTTCGATATCACCGTCAACCTGGCGCTGGACGGCCTGTCGCTGACCATGCTCTCGGTGGTCACCGGCGTCGGCTTCCTGATCCATCTGTATGCGTCATGGTACATGCGCGGAGAAGAGGGCTATTCCCGCTTCTTCGCCTACACCAACCTGTTTATCGCCAGCATGCTGGTGTTGGTGCTGGCCGATAACCTGCTGCTGATGTATCTCGGCTGGGAAGGGGTAGGGCTGTGCAGCTACTTGCTGATTGGTTTCTATTACACCAATCCAAGCAACGGCGCGGCGGCGATGAAGGCATTCATCGTGACGCGCGTCGGCGACGTATTCCTGGCCTTCGCGCTGTTTATCCTCTATCGCGAGCTGGGGACGCTAAACTTCCGCGAACTGATGGTTCTGGCGCCGCAACATCTGGCGGAAGGTTCGCCGGCCATCACGATGGCGACATTAATGCTGCTGGGCGGCGCGGTCGGTAAATCGGCGCAGTTGCCGTTGCAGACCTGGCTGGCGGACGCCATGGCGGGNCCGACGCCGGTCTCCGCGCTGATCCACGCCGCGACTATGGTCACGGCGGGNGNGTACCTGATCGTCCGTACGCACGGTCTGTTCCTGATGGCGCCGGAAGTTCTGCATCTGGTCGGCATCATCGGCGCCGTCACGTTGGTGCTGGCCGGGTTCGCCGCGCTGGTGCAAACGGATATCAAGCGCGTGCTGGCTTACTCCACCATGAGCCAAATTGGGTACATGTTTCTGGCGCTGGGCGCCGCCGCATGGGACGCCGCTATTTTCCATCTGATGACGCACGCTTTCTTCAAAGCGCTGCTGTTCCTGTCCTCCGGCTCGGTGATCTTGGCCTGCCACCACGAACAGAACATCTTCAAGATGGGCGGATTGCGTAAAACCATTCCGCTGGTTTACGTCTGCTTCCTGGTTGGTGGGGCTGCACTCTCCGCGCTGCCGCTGGTGACGTCAGGCTTCTTCAGTAAGGATGAGATTCTGGCGGGCGCCTGGGCGAATGGACACATCAACTTCGCCATCGCCGGTTTGGCGGGCGCGTTCATGACCTCGCTCTATACCTTCAGAATGATTTTCATCGTGTTCCACGGTGAAGAAAAAACGAAAGCAC
This sequence comes from Lonsdalea quercina subsp. quercina, assembly GCF_000688655.1. Taxonomy (GTDB): domain Bacteria; phylum Pseudomonadota; class Gammaproteobacteria; order Enterobacterales; family Enterobacteriaceae; genus Lonsdalea; species Lonsdalea quercina. Next base: position 19,331 of record NZ_JIBO01000001.1, read on the forward strand.
ATGCGCTTAAAGGGATTTCCCACCACCTGCCGCTGTTGATACTGCTGGTGCTGTCCACGTTCGTCGGCGCATTGATCGTGCCGCCGCTGCACGGTGTGTTGCCGCAAACCACGGAGCTGGAACACGGCCATATGCTGACGCTGGAAATCGCGTCCGGCGTCGTCGCGGTGGTCGGTATCCTGCTGGCCGCCGCTTTGTGGCTGGGGCAACGTCGCCTCGTCACCCGCATCGCCAACAGCGCGCCCGGTCGTTTCTTCTCGACCTGGTGGTTCCACGCCTGGGGTTTCGACTGGTTGTACGACAAGATTTTCGTCAAGCCCTATCTGGCGATTGGCGCGCTGCTGAAACACGATCCGTTCGACAAGCTGATGACGATCCCGGCGCTGTTGGTGGCCTGGGGCAATCGTGGTCTGGCGGTCGGTCAGAACGGTCAAGTGCGCTGGTATGTCGCCTCTGTGGGTATGGGCGCCGTCGTGGTGCTGGGATTGCTGTTGCTGGCGTAATGGCGATACAGCGACGTTGAGGGTAGCGGACGTCTGAGTCAGGCGTCCCTGCCGGCAGCAAGTTTCTCGTTTTCTTTATATTTAGGGACACAAAACGCCATGCTACTACCTTGGCTACTTCTTATCCCCCTTATCGGCGGTCTGCTGAGCTGGCTGTTCGAGCGATTCGGCGCCAACGTGCCGCGGTGGATTGCACTGATTACTATGGGGTTAACATTAGCGCTATCCGTACAGCTTTGGCTGCAGGGTGGCTATTCTCTGGCGGTGCCGCACGGCGTGCCGCAATGGCAAGAAGTGTTTGACGCACCGTGGATCCCGCGCTTCGGCATCGGTTTCCATCTGGCCTTGGATGGCCTGTCGCTGCTGATGGTCGTACTGACCGCGCTGCTGGGACTGCTGTCCATACTGTGTTCGTGGAACGAAAAGCATCGCCGTTCGGGCTTGTTTCACCTCAACCTGCTGCTGACGCTGGTCGGGGTGATCGGCGTATTTGTGGCGGTGGACCTGTTCCTGTTCTTCTTCTTCTGGGAAATGATGCTGGTTCCGATGTACTTCCTGATCGCCGTATGGGGTCACGAAGGCGCGGACGAGCGCGCCCGCAGCAAGGCCGCGACCAAGTTCTTCATCTATACGCAGACCAGCGGTCTGGTGATGCTGATCGCCATTCTGGGTCTGGTGCTGGCGCACCACGCGTCCACCGGCGTCTGGACGTTTAACTACGACGCCCTGCTGCGTACCGAGATGTCTCACGGCGTAGAATATCTGCTGATGCTGGGTTTCTTCGTCGCCTTCGCAGTGAAAATGCCGTTGGTGCCGGTACACGGCTGGTCGCCGGATGCCCATGCGTTGGCGCCGACGGCGGGGTCTGTCGATCTCTCGGGTCTGCTGATGAAGACCGCAGCCTACGGTTTGCTACGCTTTAGTCTGCCGCTGTTTCCCACCACGTCTCACGAATTCGCGCCAATCGCCATGTGGCTGGGCGTGATCAGTATTTTCTACGGCGCCTGGTTGGCGTTCAAACAGACCGATATCAAACGTCTGGTGGCCTATACCTCCGTATCGCATATGGGTTTTGTAATGGTCGCCATCTACTCCGGTAGTCAGCTGGCATATCAGGGCGCAGTGGTGCAAATGATTGCGCACGGTCTGTCGGCTGCCGGGATGTTCATTATTTGCGGTCAACTGTATGAGCGCCTGCAAACGCGCGACATGCGTGAGATGGGCGGTCTGTGGGGACGTATTCGTTATTTGCCTGCCGTATCGCTGTTCTTCGCTGTGGCGACGCTGGGGATGCCGGGAACCGGTAACTTCGTCGGCGAATTTATGATTCTGTTCGGCAGCTATCAGGTGGTGCCGGTGATGACGGTCATTTCCACCTTTGGTCTGGTGTTTGCTTCGGTGTACTCGTTGATCATGATGCAGCGCGCCTACTATGGCGCGCCGAAATCAGACGCACCGCTGGCAGGAATGACGACGCGCGAGCTGTCCATCATATTGCTGCTGATTGTGCTGCTGGTCGCGCTGGGTATTTATCCTCAGCCGGTTCTGGATACGTCCAGCGCGGCGATGGCTAATATTCAACAGTGGTATACGTCGTCGGTTCAGAGTTCCATTATTCCAACAACAAGGCTTTAATTCGCCATGACAATAACTCCTCAACAACTGATCGCACTTTCGCCGCTACTCCTCGTCGGATTAACGGTAGTGGTTGTGATGCTGTCCATTGCGTGGCGACGCAACCACGTTGTGAATGCCTCTCTCTCTGTCATCGGCCTGGGTATTTCGCTGGCCGCCCTTTATTGGGTCGGACAGACCGGCCCAACGGACGTGACGCCGCTGATCCGCGTGGATGGCTATTCGATGCTGTATACCGGCCTGGTGCTGACGGCCGGATTGGCGACCTGCCTCTACGGCTACGCCTGGCTCAAGGGATATTCGGATANCCGCGACGAGTTCTACCTGCTGGTGCTCATCGCCACGTTAGGCGGCGTGCTGCTGGCCAGCGCTAACCATCTGGCGTCGCTGTTCATCGGCATTGAGCTAATTTCTCTGCCGCTGTTTGGGCTGGTGGGCTATGTCTTCCGTCAGGCGAGATCGCTGGAAGCGGCCGTCAAATACATGCTGCTGTCCGCCGCCGCGTCCTCTTTCCTGCTGTTCGGGATGGCGTTGGTCTATGCCGGTTCAGGCGAACTCAGCTTCGCCAGCCTGGGCAAAAGCCTGGGCGACCAGCAGTTGTATCAGCCGCTGCTGCTGGCGGGTCTCGGTATGATGATTGTGGGCATCGGCTTCAAGCTGTCACTGGCGCCGTTCCACTTGTGGACGCCGGATGTGTATCAGGGCGCGCCCGCGCCGGTCTCTACCTTTTTAGCGACCGCGAGCAAGATCGCCATCTTCGGTGCCGTGATGCGCCTGTTCCTGTACGCGCCGTTGGTCGATGGCGACTCGGTACGCTTGGCGCTGGCCGTGGTGGCCTTTGTCTCCATCATCGTGGGTAACGTGATGGCGGTGGCGCAAACCAACATCAAACGTCTGCTGGGCTACTCGTCGATCGCGCACATGGGCTATTTGCTGGTGGCGCTGATTGCCGTGCAGTCGCATGAACTGGCGCTGGAAACGGTCGGCGTCTATCTGGTTGGCTATCTGTTTAGCAGCCTGGGCGCATTCGGCGTCGTTAGCCTGATCTCCAGTCCTTATCGCGGCGCCGATGAAGATTCGCTGGCAGCGTACCGTGGCCTGTTCTGGCGTCGTCCGGTGCTCGCCGCGTCCATGTCTGTCATGATGCTGTCGCTGGCGGGGATCCCGATGACGCTGGGCTTCTTCGGCAAGTTTTACGTGCTGGCGGTCAGCGTGAACGCGCAGCTGTGGTGGCTGACCGCAGCTGTCGTCGTCGGCAGCGCTATTGGTCTTTACTACTACCTCCGCGCCATGGTGAATTTGTATCTCTCCAAACCACCGGCGCAGGTCTCGGACCAAAATGAAGCGGCGGCCTGTCCGTTCTCACTGGGCGGTGTTGTGGTGGTGCTTTCCGCCATCGTCGTCGTCGCGCTGGGCCTTTACCCCCAGCCGCTGATTTCACTGGTACAGATGGCGCAGCCCTTGATGTGACTTATGGCGCGTCAATGATGAAAGCCGCGACGTGTCGCGGCTTTTTTTATGACCATGGACAGATAATCAGGAATTATCTGCCGTGATTCGGCCCCGCATCGGCGTCAGGTTATCTATAGTTATAGGGTTCTCGCATTTTCACCAACAGGAGAAAATAATGGCACCGCATGATAAACAGTCACAAGAAGTGAGTATTGAGGATGACGTAAAGTTGCTGTCCACTACGCTGGACGAGCTATTGAAGTATTCCGGCGATTACGCCGACAGCGCCTATCAGGATCTCAAAAAACAGGCCTATGACTCGCTGCAGGATGTCCGATCACGTCTCGGCCCCTCCAAAGGCTGCCGCCATCGAGCCAAAAAGTTTGTGAAGAAGGCGGACAGCTATATTCAGGACAACCCGTGGCATGGAATAGGCATCGGAGCGTCAGTCGGACTGGTGTTAGGGATCTTGCTCGCCCGTAAATAAGGTTTCTCACGTAACGTCGGATGTTGTCGACGCCGTGAAGTGAACAGGCGCCGTATCTTTTCTTTATTATGGATACGGCGCCTGTTTTTATGCTTGGGGCATAGCGGGTGGAAAGGATTCAGGCGTTAAGCATACCGTCAATCAAGGTGCGGCTGTAGCCGCCAATCCACGGCTGACTATCGATGTAGGCGACGTTGACGCGCCCGTTACGGTACAGCATGGTGCCCTGACGGACGCTGTAGCCCAGTTTACTCGTGACGTGGTCCAAATCGTTGCCATGCTGCAATGCGCGAGCGATGCAGGCGTTCGCGCTCCCGGTTACGGGATCCTCAATCACGCTATCCAGCAGGAAAAATGCGCGCACTTCGTAATCGGTTGGCATGGCGCTATCGTGCGGGCCGTAGATGGCGATGCCCTCGGCGCCTGTCGCCGCCAGCAGTTTTTCAAACGCGGGCTGAGCGATTCTGACGCCCAGGCAGGACGCGGCGCTGTCCATCCGCACGATCATCCAATTGATCCCCATACTGACGATGGAAGGCGGCACGTCGCCGTGACGATGGTTGCTGCCGAGTGCCGTGTCAATCAAGGCATAGTGGCTTGCGTCCACCCTATCGATGGCGGCTTCCGGCGCTCTGAAGGCCAGTTGACCGTTGTCGGACAGATTGATGGGTATCAGGCCGAGGCCGCACTGTTGAATGAGTTGCCCCGGGACATGCGGCGTGAGTCCGGCTTCCAGCAACGCATGCGCCGTGCCCAGCGTCGGGTGGCCGGCAAAAGGCAGTTCATGAGAGGGGGTGAAAATGCGAACCAGGTAATCCGCCGTCGGGTCGGTGGACGGTAGCACAAAGGTCGTTTCAGAGAGATTGGTCCATCGGGCGATGGCCTGCATCTGCTCATCACTCAGCCCCTCGGCGTTCAGAATGACGGCCAGCGGGTTACCCTGGAAATCATGGTGGGTGAAGACATCGACCTGTTTAAACTGACGCTCTGATGACATTTGCGCTTCCTTCAGGGTTTTTTCGACATAATAGGTTTTTTTATCCAAGATTAGCACTTGTTTATATTCAGAATCTCACAGAAGCGTCTCTGGTTAAATAGTGCGCGTAGATGGCCGGGATTCTGAAGGCGGCTTATGGCATAATGTGCGGCAAATCACACTTAGATCTGAGTAAATACTGTGCTGGTAACGAATAACATAACGATGCAATTCGGCAGTAAGCCGCTTTTTGAGAACATCTCCGTCAAATTCGGCGGCGGCAACCGCTATGGCCTGATCGGCGCCAACGGCTGCGGCAAATCCNCCTTCATGAAAATTCTGGGGGGCGATCTGACCCCCAGCGGCGGCAATGTCTCTCTCGATCCTAACGAACGTCTCGGCAAGCTGCGCCAGGATCAGTTCGCGTTCGAAGAGTACTCTGTACTGGATACGGTCATTATGGGCCACGCCGAACTGTGGGATGTGAAAGAGGAGCGCGATCGCATTTACGCGCTGCCGGAAATGAGCGAAGAAGACGGCTATAAAGTGGCCGATCTTGAAGTGAAATACGGTGAAATGGACGGTTATAGCGCCGAAGCGCGCGCGGGTGAACTGTTGCTGGGCGTGGGGATCCCGCTGGAGCAGCATTACGGTCCGATGAGCGAAGTCGCGCCGGGCTGGAAACTGCGCGTGCTGTTGGCGCAGGCGCTGTTTGCCAACCCGGATATTCTGCTGCTTGATGAACCGACCAACAACCTGGACATCGATNCCATTCGCTGGCTGGAGCAGGTGCTGAACGAACGCAACAGCACCATGATCATCATTTCCCATGACCGACACTTCCTGAACATGGTGTGTACGCACATGGCGGATCTGGATTATGGCGAACTGCGTCTCTATCCGGGTAACTACGACGAGTACATGACGGCGGCCACGCAGGCGCGCGAGCGTCTGGTGGCGGATAACGCCAAGAAGAAGGCGCAGATTGCCGAGCTACAGTCGTTCGTCAGCCGCTTCAGCGCGAACGCATCTAAATCCCGTCAGGCTACGTCGCGCGCGCGCCAGATCGACAAAATTCAGTTGGAAGAGATCAAGGCTTCCAGCCGCCAGAACCCGTTCATCCGTTTCGAGCAGGATAAAAAACTGTTCCGTAACGCATTGGAAATCGAAGATCTGGCGAAAGGATTCGACAATGGCCCGCTATTCAGCAAACTCAAACTGCTGGTTGAAGTCGGAGAGAAAGTCGCGGTGCTCGGGACCAACGGTATTGGTAAAACCACGCTGTTGAAAACGCTGGTCGGCGACCTGGAGCCGGATGTTGGCACCGTCAAATGGTCTGAAAATGTGCAGGTTGGCTACTATGCGCAGGATCACGAATATGAGTTCGACGATGAGCTGACGGTCTTTGATTGGATGAGCCAGTGGAAGCAGGAAAACGACGATGAGCAGGCGGTGCGTAGCGTACTGGGTCGTCTGCTCTTCTCACAGGACGACATTCGTAAGAAAGTGAAAGTGTTGTCCGGCGGGGAAAAAGGGCGGATGCTGTTCGGCAAATTGATGATGCAGCGGCCCAACGTGCTGATCATGGATGAACCGACCAACCACCTGGATATGGAATCCATCGAATCGTTGAATATGGCGCTCGAGATGTATCAGGGGACGCTGATCTTCGTTTCGCACGACCGAGAATTCGTCAGCTCACTGGCAACCCGAGTGCTGGAAATCACGCCTGAGAAGGTCATCGACTTCACCGGCAGCTATGAGGACTATCTGCGCAGCCGCGGGATTGAATAACGCCCGGCTTTCGCGGTTTCCATCGCAGCAGTATCGAGCCGTCGCTTTTGCGACGGCTTTTTTGTTAGCGGAATTCGGGTATGGTCTGGCGCTTTTTCCCGTCGAACCGTATCCGTATATCGCCCGCTCGGTGCGAGGGATGCCGCGTGCTTGGCGACGCTTCTCGGCGATGACAAATGATCGAGGTAATGCTACGTTCAGCGTTATTCTTTTCACGCTGGCTTGAAGAAAAACGCATGAACCGTGCTGAAAAACCCGTTTTGATTATCCAGATGGGGCAACCTCCTGCGCCTATCGCAGCAGATGTCGGCCAGCAGTCGGACTGGTTCCGTAGCGCGCTGGCGCAGCTGGAACTGGGCGAACTGCTGATTGTTCGTCCCGACTTGAACGAGGCGTTGCCGCCGCCTTCCTCTCTGACCGCCGCGATCGTGACCGGCTCTTGGGCCATGGTCACCGACCGGTTGGCGTGGAGCGAACGAACGGGCGNGTGGTTGCGTCAGGCTGTGGACGAACAGTTGCCGCTGCTGGGCGTATGTTATGGGCATCAACTGCTGGCGGACGCACTGGGTGGAACGGTGACCAATAACCCGCAGGGGAAGGAAGTCGGGCTGAAAACCGTCTCGCTCGCGCCGCTGGCGTCGCAGGATACTTTGCTGTCCGAACTGCCGACGCATTTCAGCGCCTATCTGACGCATTTACAGTCGGTGGTGACGCCGCCGCCGGGCGCGCAGGTACTGGCGTCATCGGCGTTGGACGGTTGCCAGATCCTGCGCTATTCGCCCACCGCGCTATCTTTCCAGTTCCACCCGGAAATGGATGCGAACGTGATGAACGCCTGTCTGAAAAATAACCGGCAGCCGACGCTGACGGTGCAGGAAGAACCTCGTTGGGCGCGTCGACTGTTGGTGGAGTTTGTGCGTCAGGCCAGGTTGGCGCGGCCCGCCGCGGCCAGGGCAGGTTCGGAGTAGTCCGGTTGTCCCTCGAATTCAATGAGTTATGGTCACTCCCTCAGATTAGCGTAGAGGGAGGACAATTGATGTATTTACGCCCTGATGAAGTAGCTCAAGTATTTGAGAAAGAAGGATTTACTCGCGATACCGTGACGGAAAAAGCCTATGGATTCTACAAAGGCGATCACTATGTTTATGTCAATCGCGAGGCCAGAATGGGGCGTACCGCCGTGGTCATCCACCCCGATCAGGGGGCGAAAAGTCTGAAATATGCGCATCCCGCTGAAACGCTGCGCAGCAGCCCGGCCTATGAGCGCTTCCCTCGCGATCCAGCGTCTGAAACACCATCTTATGTGGGGATTCCGCATGGTTTCACCTCAAGGGCCATGCTGTCTCGTTATCTTGAGCGGATGTTCGGCTGAATACGCTGTGCGCGTGAACGGTGAACCCAGCGCGCATCGTTCTCTTTGTTGGCCGCGAGCGACTCGCGGCCTGAAAAGACCGTCCGCCGGATAGGGCTATGCTTGACCAGCAGTCCCTCAAATACCGGTGCAGAGTGGCGACATGCTCAGGTCCGGCGGGGCGGCGAAATACTTCCCTCGGGCGCACTCGACGCCGCGAAAACATCTGCTCCGCACGACTTTCCTCCGCCTAAGAGACCCCTCCGCCGCGCTAAACCGGTTAAAAAGGTATTTTCGTCCTACACTTAAAGTGACACGGTCAACGTTGCACCGTTTTGTTCCAGCGGCTGGCGCCGCGGGGAACGAATACCGCATGTGGGGTATACTCCCCTTGGAAGCGCGTCGTTCTGGCTAATTATGGTCAGTCCGTCACTGTCACTACAACCGGAAAAGAACCCTGATGAGTTTTCATATTGTTCCTCAGGAACAGCCTGCAGGCGAGGCGGCGACGTCCACACTGGGAACGGTCCCGTCGTTATTGTTCGCCAATCTGAAAAGCCTATACAGCGGCCGCGCCGAACGGCTGCGCCAACTGGCAGATAATCACCCGCTGGGAGACTACCTGACGTTTGCCGCTCAGGTGGTGGAAGCGCAGCAGCACGTCCAACACGATCATCCGCTGAAGATGGACTTCACATCCCTCCTGCAAACGGGCGGAAAGCCGCCGTTGGACGCCGGGCATTTCCGGCGCGATGCGCACTGGCTCACGTTGTTGCAGGCCTTGATTGAGGAGTTAAAGCCGCAGATGAGCGGCCAGATCCTCAGCGCGCTGGAAAATCTGGAAAAGATGTCCGTGCCGGAGAAGGAAGCGCTGGCCGATGCGCTGTTCAGCCAATCGTTTAGCGCCGATAGCAATGACAAAGCCCCCTTCGTGTGGGCCGCGCTGTCGCTCTACTGGGCGCAAATGGCGAGCCAACTGCCCGGTCAGGTGCTCCCGGAAGAAGGCGAACATCGCCAATTCTGTCCGGTGTGCGGCGGCATCCCGGTCTCCGGTGTGGTGCATATGGGGGCGGAAAGCGGTCTGCGTTATCTGCACTGCAACCTGTGTGAAACGGAATGGCACATGGCGCGCGTGATATGCAGCAACTGCGAACAGTCGGAACATCTGAGTTACTGGTCGCTAGAGGACGATCTGGCGGCTAACCAGACGGAAAGCTGCGGCGACTGCGGCACCTACATCAAGCTGCTCTATCAGGAGAAAGACTGCCGGGTGGAAGCGGTAGCGGACGATCTGGCGTCGGTGGTGCTGGATATCAGAATGGAAGAGGAAGGCTTCTTTCGCAGTAGCATCAATCCCTTTTTGTTCCCGGAAAGCGCAATCTGAGTCGCGCGGGGGAGGAGACAGCGCCCTGAGGTCAGGGCGTTGTCGGGTTGAAAGCCTTAGGCCGCGCGCGTTTTAACGGCGAGCAGCACATAGGACAGCACGGCCAGCACGTAACATCCCAGCATCACCAGCGCCATTGACGTGGCGCTGGTGCCCGCCAGTCCGGTCAGCGGCACGCTCAACGCGCCCAGCGCGAACATGCTGAGACCAATGAGCGCCGAAGCGCTTCCCGCCTGATTTCCCTGACTTTGCATGGCCAGCGCGGAGGCGCATGGTCCAATCACCCCAATCATCGCGACGGCGAAAAACAGCGGCACCAAAATCCAGACGAGCGATGCCTGCGTCAGACCGGCGGTGAGTAGTATCGCGGAGGACAGTACTGCAATCGTCAACCCCGCGCGAAGAACGCGCTCCTCCTGATGATTGCGGCTAAAGCGGGCGGNCAGCTGTCCGGCGACAATCAGACCGATACCGTTCAGGGCGAAGCACAGGCTAAACATCTGCGGGCTAAGGCCGTAGATTTGCTGCAGCACAAACGGGGATGCCCCAATGTAGGCGAACATACCGGCGCCCGACAGGCCCTGCGCCAGGCACATTCCCATAAACTGACGTTCTTTTAGCAGACTGCCGAGTGACGACAGCATTGCGCCGAGTCCGCCGTGAATGCGACGATCTTGCGGCAGCGTCTCGTGCATGCGGAATGCCGACATCAGCAGTAAGATCATGGCGACCACCGCCAGCGCGATGAAGATGCCGCGCCAGTCGGTCATCCCCATTAACGCGCCGCCCAGCACCGGCGCAAATATCGGCGCCAACCCGTTCACCAACATCAATAACGCGAAAAAGCGGGTCAGCTCATGCCCGGCGTACAGATCGCGGGCCACCGCGCGCGATAATACGGCGCCGCCCGCTCCGGCAATGCCTTGCAACAGACGCGCCGCAAGGAGCTGATGGATATCGGTGGCGAGGGCGCACCCGATTGAGGCTGCCAGCAGCAGCGCCAGCGAAAACAGCAGAGGGCGCATTCTGCCAAGCGCATCGCTAAGCGGCCCAAAAATCAGCTGGCCGCCGCCGAGTCCTAACAGCCCCGCAGTCAGGCTAAGCTGCGCGGTCGAGTTGGAGGTGTTGAGTTCGTTCGTCAACTGGGGCAGCGCTGGCAGATACAAATCGGTGCACAACGGGCCGAGGGCGGCGAGGGAACCCAGCATGAGCGCATAGCCCAGACGGGTAGGGACGTTTTTTTTCATACAATCTCTTTTTCCAGAAAAGCACAGTGATGATGTGTTGATATGGCGCATATCGTGGCGACCGAGGAGCAAGGGATAAAAAGCTGTGTGTTTGTATGCCTAACGCCAGCACGGTATTCGGTCCACGCGTGCGGCGATGGAGGCCTGCGGGAGAATGGGTCGATGCTTGAGCCGACGACATGGAGAAGGTCGCCCTTACCCGCACCGTGGAAACCCGCTTGGCGAAAACCTGGGCGCTCCGTGGCGCAAAAGAAGGGCTGACGCTCGGGGATAGACAAATTGTAGCGGGTATCTGACGGCATCAACGACTCCGGGGAAACTGAGGAAATTCATTATCTCGTTGAATTCCAAGATGAGAATGATAGGCGTGATCGCCGGATAAGACAAATCGAGCGCCGCGCCAGAAGAGGCCGAGTTCTTTTCCAACAGCGGCTGGGAAGGGAATATGTGTACTGGCGATACCCTGCTTTACCTCTATGCTTACACCATGGCGCCGCAGGCCCGCACGACGCTCTCCTCAGCCGTTTCAAAATAGCATAATTAAGGTTAAGTGATTGTAAAAAAAGGCATTAGAGATGCGAAATATCCGGTAAGTTAATTCGCATGGATATTTGNCCCGCCTGTCGGCATATCGCATTATGGGCGCGCTTGCGGGGGCCGTGGGACGGTCATTTCCCTTCAGGCAACCTTCGGCGCGGTATGTCACGGTGAGGTCATCGCTTCTTGTGTCCGCAATGACGCAAGCTAGATGGCCTGCCACGCACGCGAGAGTGAGCGCGCTGTGCGGCTTGACATGCTCTCCGTTGGGGATTCAAAACAATTATAACCATCGCGCCGAAACCCAGATTCCGCTCAGAGCGGCTGAAATGCCCACGCAGCATTATGCGTTTTCTCTGGCGGCGGGAACGGCCGAGATCAAGGGACTACCATGATAAAAACTACACGCAGCCTGCTGGCGCTTGCCGGCTTTTTTTTAAGTATCGGTTATGTACAGGCTTCGGACTGTATTGAAACCCGAGCCGGGTTCGACATCGGCTCCGGCACCACCAAAGCGATGGTCGCGGAGGTGGATGTCTGCCATGGCATACTCGGCAATGTCTTGTATCAAGGCGAACAACCGGTAGGCTACAACGCGGATCTGGCGCGTTCCCTCAACGGCGAGTTGAGTCCGGCTATCGCCAACGAAGGGTTGGCGACGCTGCAATCGCTGCTCCATGCGGTGAACCAATGGCATCCGACCCGCATCAGCGGCGTGGCGACGGAGGTTTTTCGCTCCGCCAGCAACGGCGAACAGGTCATCGCCGACTTTGAGCGCAATACCGGACTTTCTATCAAGGTCCTCAGTCAAGAGCAGGAGGCGCTGTTGGGGTTCCTGTCAGCGAAGGCTACGCTCAATCAACCTGCGCTGAGCAACAGCGATATCTTGGTGTGGGACATCGGCGGCGGATCGATGCAGATGACCAGCTTCGAACCGATCAACGGACATCTGCGGCCGGTTGTCTATCTGGGTAAGCTGGCGGCGGTCAGCCTTAAAGACATGATCATCGATGTCTTCCAGAACAAGGATTTGCGAGCGGTTACATCGCCCAATCCGGTCGGCGATCAGGTGCCGATGATCCTGCGCTTCATCCGTTTCTATGCAACGACGCATGTCCGACCGGAGATCCGCCTTGCCGCCGCCCGCAAGCTGGTCATCGGTATCGGCGGGGTGCACAGTTACTCCATTTCCGGGCAGCTCGGAACCGGTCGCAACAGCTATCGTCTGGAAGAGTTGAAGAACATCATCGGGAAAAAGAGCCTCATGGATGACTCGCAGTTACAGGGCAAATATAAAGCCACGGACGTGACTAACCTGCTATTGGTTGAAGGCTTCATGGAAGCGCTCGATATTGCAGAAGTTCACGTCGTGAAGGCCAGTCTGATTCAAGGCGTGTTGCTGCAATAATCTTTTCGCTCCGCTTCATTTGGGCAGAGACCGTCTCCCGAGAGGATATGGCCTCTGCACCCTGTAACTTTCGTCCCTATCCGTTAGTCGCCAACGGCGGACCCCGCGGGTCGCCGTGAGTCATTGGCGCCATAAAGATAACCTTCGCGTACTTTATCGGACACGGCGGAGTCATTGCCTGAATTGGCGGGCTCCACGCCTTGAATACCCTGCAGACCGACCATAATGAGCTCGGCGGCGCCCCAGGGCGTTTGCTCGATCATCTTATACCCGCGTTCCGCCAGCAGCTTCAGCGTATCGGCGGACAAACCGCGNCGTTCGTAGTAGACCTGGTCCGGCAGCCACTGGTGATGGATACGCGGCGCATCCACCGCTTCCTGCGGCGTCATCCCGAAGTCGATAATATTCAATGCGGTTTGCAGCGTAATGCTAATAATGCGCGAGCCGCCGGGTGACCCCAGCACCAGGAAAATCTTGCCGTTTTTGGTGACCAGCGACGGGCTCATGGACGACAGCGGACGTTTTCCCGGCGCGATGGCGTTTCGTTCCCCTTGGACTAATCCATAAAGGTTCTTTTCCCCGACTTTGGTGGTGAAGTCGTCCATTTCATCGTTCAGGAAGAAGCCGGTGCCAGGCGTTATCACGACTGCGCCGAAACGTCCGTTGACGGTATAGGTGGTCGACACCGCATTGCCCTGATTGTCGACGATGGAATAGTGGGTGGTCTCCGGCTTCTCGCGCGGTTCCGCGCCGGGGGTGACCTGCGTCGACGGAGTGGCCCTATCCGGGGCGATCTGGCTGCGAATCTCCGCGGCGTAGGTTTCGCTCAGCAGTTGATCGATCGGGTTGCGTACAAACGCCGGATCGCCCAGATAGGTATTGCGATCTTTATAGGCGTGGCGCAGCGCCTCGGTCAACGTATGGATCGCCTGCGCGGAGTTAAAGCCCATGCTTTTAAGATTGTAGCCTTGCAGAACGTTCAGCGTTTCGCACAGCGTCACGCCGCCAGAGCTGGGCGGCGGAGCAGAAATGAACTTATAGCCCCGATAGGTGCAGCTAATCGGCGCGGTTTCCGTGACCGTATAGCGAGCGAAGTCCGCGGCCGTAATGATACCGCCGCNTTTTTTCGCGGCCGCCTCGATGTTGTGCGGAAGCGCTCCCTTGTAGAAGGCGTCGGGACCGCGATCGGCAATACTTTGCAGGGTGCGAGCCAGGTCTTGTTGCACCAGCCGGTCGCCAGGTTGCATCGGCGAACCATCCGGGCGCAGGAAGAGGCGGGCGGCTTCCGGGTCTTGTCGGAAACGCTTGACGGTGGTGTCCATGATATCGGTGTCGCCGCGGTTCAGGATAAACCCTTCGCGGGCGAGCTTGATGGCCGGCGCCAGCAGCAGCTGGCGGCTCATCGTCCCGTATTTCTGCCGCGCGGTCTCCAGCCCCATCACGGTGCCGGGCACGCCGACCGCCAGATAGCCGTATAGGCTGGCGCCGGGTTTCACTTTGCCTTCCGCGTCCAGATACATCTCCGCGTTGGCCGCCGCTGGCGCGGTTTCGCGGAAATTGATGAAGGTATCTTTACCGTTCGCCAGATGTACGGTCATAAAGCCTCCGCCGCCGATATTGCCGCAACAGGGATTGACCACCGCTTGGGCGTAGCCGACGGCAACCGCCGCATCCACCGCATTACCTCCCTTTTTCAGAATATCAACGCCGACCTGCGAAGCCAGATGCTGCGAGCTAACCACCATTCCCCTTTTCGCCTCTACGGCCGGGATGGAGACCGCATAGGCCGGCCCCACGGTCAGTAGTCCCCATAGGCTTAATGCTAACCACCTTTTTCCTGATGTCATCCCTTGACTCCTGTCGATGTAATACCTGTTCTGTTGATTTTATATCCGGCAGGGCTGCCTACCGATGATGAAACAGCATACGGAGCTGTCTACGACGAGGGTACCATTCGTGAATAGAAAATTGGCAATCAAGTACCAGGACGTGGCGCAAAAGAAAACGGCCCTGTCTTAAGGGCCGTTGGCGTGAACGAGGGGGTCAGGCCGTCGCGTTTTCCGGCGCGGCGACCACCTCGACCAGACAGCTCATGGCGTTAGGGCCTTGGGTGAGAGAAGAGGTGCCGATATCCAGCGTCAGCACGTTGGCGTTGCCGGATTTCTCCACCTCGTCCCACTTCTTCTGCTCCCAGCCCGGATCGAACCAGGCGCCGGTGGCCATGATCACCACGCCCGGCGTGACGCCGTCGGTGATCTTCACCCCGGCGTAAATGCGTCCGCGCGCGTTATGCACTTCAACTTGCATGCCATCGGCGATATTTCGCGCAGCCGCATCCTGCGGGTGCATATAGAGCGTCTCCCGCCCGGCGGTCTTGTTGGCGGTGACCTGCGGCGTGCTGCCGAGCTGGCTGTGCAGCCGGTCCGAGGGCTGGATGGAGATAAAGNGGAGCGGCCATTTTTTCGCCATATCGGCGCCCAGCCATTCGACCGGCGGACGCCACTCGGGATGCGGACCGAAGTCGTCGTAGCGATAGCCTGCCAGCGTCTTGCTGAACAGTTCGATTTTACCGCTGGGTGTCTTCAGCGCGTGCTGCTCCGGGTCATCGCGGAACGCTTCAAAGAACACGAACGGTTTGTCGTCCATCGGAATTTCGACGAAACCCTGACGCCAGAACGTCCCGAAATCCGGCCACGCCTGTCCCGCGTCNCCCTGACGTTCGCGGCACTGCTGGTACATCATCGCCAGCCAGTCGCGCTCGCTGCGGCCCTGGGTGAAGTCGNCTCCGTAGCCTAGCCGTTCCGCCAGCTCACTGAAGATATCCACGTCGTTACGTGCGTGATGCTGGGGCGCAATGGCCTGATGCATAGCGAAAATGTAGCGATCCCGCGAGGAACCGCCGATGTCGTTGCGCTCCAGCGTGGTGGTGACCGGCAGCACGATATCGGCCATGCGGGCGGCGGGCGTCCAGACGATATCTTGCACGACCACGGTATCCGGCTTGCGCCAGCCTTCCACCAGCCGGTTCAGCTGTTGGTGATGGTGAAACGGGTTGCCGCCCGCCCAGTGGATCAGATGGATATCCGGATAGGTGTGCGTCTGGCCTTGAAACGTATAGGGCTGACCGGGCTGCAATAGCATGTCGGCGATGCGCGCGACGGGGATGATGCTGCCGCGATTCGGCACGGAAGGCGAGGCCGGGGCGGGGGTGGCGATCCGTTCGTTGCCGACGCTGTTCATCGAGCCGTGTCCGAACGAGAAGCCGCCGCCGGGCAGGCCGACCTGACCCAACATGGCGGACAGGGCGATCATCATCCAGTAAGGCTGCTCGCCGCGATGTGCGCGCTGTACGGAGTAGGAACAGGTAATAAAGCTGCGCACGCCGATGAGTTGTTGCGCAAGCCGCGCGATCCGGGCTGCCGGAATGCCGGTAATGACGCTGGCCCACTCGGGCGTTTTGGGCGTGCCGTCGGTGCGGCCGTCGAGATAATCGCTCAGCGCCTCGTAGCCCACGCAGTAGCGTTCGAGAAACGCGCGATCATCGGCTTCGAGACGGCGAATCTCGAACCCCAGCGCCAGCATCAGCGCCACGTCGGTGTTGGGGCGAATCGGAATCCATTCCGCGTCGACGAACGCCGGACAGTCGTCGCGCATCGGACTGATGTTGATGACCGGGATCCCCCTGGCTTTGAGCGTCTCCAGCGCGACTTTCAGCGTGTGCTGACCCGCACCGCCGGAGGCCACCTGCGCGTTTTTCAGCGCCAGACCGCCAAAGGCGATAAACAGCTGGCAGTGGTCCGCCACGCTGCGCCATTCGGTGACTTTACCGGTGAGCGGATGGAAGGTGCCGATGACGTACGGCAAGAAGAACTGCGCCGCGCCCCAGCTGTAGTTACCCGCCTGATCGACCGCGCCGCCGCCGCTGAAGTAGAAGCGGCGCACTTGAGAGCGCGCGTGGTGATAGCGTCCGGCGGAAGACCAGCCGTAGGAGCCGGCGAACAGACTGTCTGCGCCGTAACGGTCGCGCACGCGCCGGTTTTCTTCGGCCACCAGATCCAGCGCGACGTCCCAGTCCACCTCCACAAACGGCTCTTTGCCGCGCAGCGAGGTGTCGCTGTTTTCCCGTTTAGCCAGCCAGGAACGGCGGACGGCGGGTTTGCGGATGCGCTGCGGCGAATAGACCAGCGGTACAATGCTGTCGAGCATCGGAGAAGGATCGGGGTCGGCGGCAAACGGTTCGCAGCCAATCAGCCTGCCGTCTTCCACTACGGCCGTAAATGCGCCCCAGTGCGCGAGATGGGGGTAACGCGTGATTGTCATAGTGCCCTCGGAAAATCGGTGGTTTTCCTCGCCGAAGAGCCGGCATGTATTGTCTGCGGATAATGATCCGGATAAGCAATAAACACGATGTGGACCAGATGGTAAAGAGGGGCGGCGCTTTTTTAGTGCAGCCGAATATCGCTCAAGGTGCATGTGGTTGTTTTTTAACCGCCTTGATTAGGTGAGATGATACCGCGGGAAGACCTTGCAGGGCGCGCGTCGATGACACCTGACCGAACGGCGTAATACCAGTTTCAGGCGCCGGTTCACCTTGCCAGCCGCAAACCAGGCTTTGGCCGATTCGGCATGACGCTATCCAGTGTACGGTTGGTATAACCTTTGCTTGTGTAAAGTTGTGTATATTCACCTAAGGGACCACAGGCCTATGAGCGACATCACCCATATCAATCAAAAACGCCGCGAGATGTTTAAATATTCAGGGGCGTTACTCGGCGGTTTGGCGCTGGCAGGGTTGAACAAATCGGCGCTGGCTTCCGCTATTGCCAGCAGCAAAAGTGACAGCGGCACCACGGAGTCGGTGATTCGCATCAACTACAACGAAAACCCGCTGGGGATGTCGCCTAAGGGGCAAGAGGCGGCCCGGCTGGCTATCGCCAAAGCCAACCGCTATCCCTACAAGGAAGAGGGGCAGTTGCGGGAAAAAATCGCCGGGCTGCACGGCGTGGATAAAAGCAAGGTGCTGATGCTGCAAGGCTCCTGCGAGGGGATTCGGTCCAGCTTCGAGGCCCTGGGCACGGAGAAAACCCAGTTGGTCATCCCCGAGCTGACCTACGAGGGCGGCCCCAAGTACGCCAAGGTCATGGGGATGAATATCGTTCGGCTGCCCATGTTGCCGGGCTGGAAGTTTGATATCGAGGGGATGAAAAAAGCGGTGGCGTCCTACGGCGGTCCGACCCTCGTTTACATCGTTAATCCTAATAATCCGACCGCCACTATCACGCCTGCGGATCTGATCGAGCCGTGGATCAAAAGTAAGCCGAAGGACACGCTGTTCCTGGTGGATGAAGCCTACGCCGAGTTCGTAAACGATCGCCAATTCCGGTCGGTGGATGGGCTGATCCGTGAAGGGTATGACAACATTATCCTGCTGAAGACCTTTTCGAAGATCTTCGCGATGGCTGGGATGCGCGCGGGCTATGCGATCGGCAATCCCGCTCTTCTGACGAAGATGGCGAACTACAACACGTCCGAGTCGCTGAACTATTGCGCGATTGCGGCTGCCAGCGCTTCGCTTGATGACAAGGCTTTCATCAACTACAGCAAGAAAACCATTGATACGTCACGTCAGATTCTGATCGATACGCTGAAATCCCTGGATCTGGCGTATCTGCCGTCCGAAGCCAACTTCCTGTTCCACCGTATCAAGGTGCCGCTGGAGGGGTATCAGAAGCGCATGAAAGAACACGGCGTCTTGATTGGCCGGGCTTTTCCGCCCGCCACTGACTGGTGTCGCATTTCCATGGGAACGCCGGAAGAAATGCACGCCTTTACCAAGCTGATGCGGGAATTCAGAACGAAGGGCTGGCTGTAAGCGTTTTGTCGTGAGGCGNCAGAGGCAGCCATGAAACCGCCTCTGACGTAATAATGCTATTTCCGAACTTTGTCACCCAGGTTCACTACGCCTTGACGATGCGCTTGCTGGGAATAAGCGCGGTCAGCGGTTTTTCCACCACCCGGTAGGCAACAATCCCGAAGACTAACGAAACCAGCGTGGTCAGAATAATCACCGCCGTTTGATTGATGTCGCTCACGGCCAGCTTTTTCATCAGCATCGACAGCGTCATGGTAACGAACCCGTGCGCCAGATAAATGGAATAAGACGCATCGCCGATCAGCATTAACGCGCGGGAGGNCCATCCTTCCAAAGAACAGGCAGAAAACAGGACAACGAAAATCGGGCTGATATAAAAAATAACGGGCAGCCAGGTGGGTTGGAATAGACGGCAAATCAGGTAAAGGACCAGAACTATCGCGGATAATAAGAAACCGTTTTTCACGGTCAATCGCTCGGATACAAAGAAAATAACCATTCCCGCCAGAAAATACAGCAGAATAGGATTGGTCAATACTATGCTCGCGCCCGTATCCGCCGGGAGCCATTTCCCGATGAGAAAGGACAGCAGGAAACAGCACGAAAGGGTCAGCAATATACGGTTTTTCCTACCGAAGAAAATACACACCGCAAACAGGCAATAAAAAAACATTTCGTAAATCAGCGTCCACCCCTGAGACAAGATCGGGTTAATACGCCCGTCCTCGCCGATGCGCGGCAACAGCAGGTAAGAGCTGAGGATTTTGCCCATATCAAAGTGATGACTCTTTAACGCCAGCCCGGCAAACCACAGCGCCAGCAACGCGGTGGTCCAGAACCAATAGGGGGGAATCACCCGATTAAATCTGTGGATCAAAAATGTTTTCGCTTCTTGCGGCGACCAGGTCTTTTTATAGGTCGCCTTCATCATGATAAAACCGCTGATGATGAAAAAGATATAGACGCCCAACGTGCCGAGATCTTCGAGTCGGTATCCATTCTGAATACCGCCATCATAGATAGCCGTGGTGGCGTGCGCGAAAATAACCATGACGGCGGCAATACCACGCAAGTACTGTATATAACTCAGTTTTTTATTCATAGTAGTGACTGTGAAACTCCGTGGGTCGGGGCTATTTCTGAGGCTCAGAGTAGGTGAAGCTATTTTCATTCTCAACGAAATACTACGCTTTCTCACCATAAACAGAATTATCTCTATTTCCCGGCGTCGATTTCGTCGCGGATGCGTTCATCCGGTCATCACCTACCGCCGATGACCTCAGTTTTACTTTCCCCCCATCGACGGAGGAGGTATGACTAGCGGAACGTCTCTGTCGCCGACGCCAAACCGGGCGGTTTCGCGACCTGTCGAACGGGGTGTTGACCCGCTTCGTCATTTTTCTCTTCATTATCAGGAGTGTTGCCATGCGCCAGAATCGGGGATCGGATTACCTGCGGCCCTACCGCGACGATAGGTTGACGCCTTATATCGAGATCGACGATCGGCGTCTGCAGCGGAATCTGCGGCAGATGCAGTTGAAAGCGGATGAGGCGGGCGTGAGCCTGCGACCCCATGTTAAAACGCACAAGAGCGTCGTGATCGCGCGTCGGCAGATCGCGGCGGGCGCCGTGGGGATCACGGTATCCAAACCGAGCGAAGGCGTCGCCTTTATCGAAGGCGGCATTGAAGATGTGTTGCTGGCTTATCCGGTGATTATCCCCGAGAGCATTCGCGAGCTGCTGGTCGTGGCGGCCTATCGCCGGGCGCAGGTGTCTTTCATCGTTGCCGAACCGCTGGGGGTAGAAGCTATCGCTCGCGCGGTGCGGGAACAAGGTCACGATCCCGTCACGGTGTTTGTGAAGGTCGATGTGGGGTTGGGGCGGGTGGGCGTCAATGCGCATAGCGAAGACGGCGTCACGCTGGCGGGGCATATCGCACGCTGTCCCGAGCTGCGGTTCGGCGGCTTGGTGTCCCATGCCGGTCATGCCTACGGCGCGTCGGACATCACCGAGATCCAGACCATCGCGAAAGACGAAGCGACGCGGCTGCGTCTGCTACAGACACGTATTCTGCAACAGGGTGCGGTCAGCCGCTGCGCGCTCTCCACCGGGGCGACGCCGACGGCGCTGGGTGCGCCGATCTCACCCGGGACGGATGAGGTTCGACCGGGCAACTACGCGCTGCTCGATTTAACGGCGATTCGACTCGGACTGTGCCAACCGGACGATCTGGCGATGAGCGTCGTGGCGCGGGTGGTGGCCATCAACGACCGCTATGCGATTATCGATGCCGGTTCAAAAGCGCTGACGTCCGATCGCGGGCCTCATGGCACGGGCGCGGGTCATTGGGGGATTGCCATTAGCGAACACCTGCCGTTGGCCTATAAGGTGGAGAAACTCTCCGAAGAGCACGGTTTTGTCCCGCATCAGGGGCAGCCGCCGCGTTTGGGCAGCCTGATACGGGTCTTTCCCAATCACGCCTGCGCGGTAATGGCGCAGTTCAACAGCTGGGTGTTGCGCGGGGAGGATGATGCGGGACAGGTGATGCAGACGGAAGGACGGGGCTGTTTCCTGTAGCAGAAGAAAGCGGATGGCGGCGCGGGCATCGCGTTATGAGCGCGGTTACGCCGTCTCGGTCTTCGGTGCGGGGACGAATTTTTGCTGGCCTTGCTCTTTCAACCACGCCATTAGCGCTTCGCTGCTCATCGGGCGAGCATAAAGATATCCCTGCATCAGTTGCACGCCGCACCGTTTGAGGTAGTCGTATTCATAGGCGGAGTTGACTCCTTCGGCCACCATTCTGAGCGCCAGACGGTGGCTGAGATTAATAATGGCATCCAGCACCGGCGTATCCCGGTTCGCGGATTCGATTGTGCCGATGAAGCCTTTGTCTATCTTAAGATAGTCCAGCGGAAACATTTGCAGGTAGGACAGGGAGCAGTGGCCCGTCCCGAAATCGTCCACCGCGATTAAAATGCCCTCGCTCCGAAGCTGCGTCAGCTTCGCCACCACGTCTTGCATATCGCTGATCAGACTGCGCTCCGTGAGTTCCAGCGTAAGCTGAACGCGTTGGGACCGCAGCGTTTTCGCCAACTGTCTGATATCGCTAACGAAGTTAGGATGATGAATGTGCGCCGCGGCGACGTTGATCCCCAGCCGAAAATCCTGTGGCAATTTCCACTGGCTCACGTCGGCGACCAGCAGTTTAAACAGGTGATGCGTCAGCGGAATAATCAGCCCCTCGTTCTCGGCGGAGGGAATGAAAATGTCGGGACTGATGGTACGGCCACCCGGTCTAAACCAGCGCAGCAGCGCTTCAGCGCCGATACAACGCTCGGTTTTTATGTCGTACAACGGCTGGTAGTGCACCGAAAATTCATTGGATTGCATCCCTTTGCGCAGCTCATCGCGCAGCGACATCTTGCGCTTTTTCCAGGATCGCACGATGTAGATGAAGGTCAGCGACAGAAACAGCGATAGGGGTAGGAACGTCAGGAAATCATTGACCCAGTCTTGCTGGATCTCTTCCGGCTGGACCTCGGCGCTGACGACGATCGGATACCGCTTGGACGCGCGTTCGTGAAACAACGGCGAGATAAACCAATGCGGGGTTTGACTCTTGTCGCCTTCCTCGACACGAAAACCGCCGTTGAACTGGACGGCGAGATAATAGGGGCGGGCGTTATTGATGGCGCTCATGAAGTCGAGCAGATATTGACCGTCGACCACCACAAATGCGCCGTAGGTCGGCGAAAATTGTCGGGTAAAAATGATGGCGGGGCGGGAGGCCACGCCATGCGTACGCGGCACCGATATGCTCCACATTTCGGGCTGTACCGCCGGTAACGGATACTGGATGATCTGCGTCAGCGGGACGACCCGATCGCCGGAGACGGAGGAGCAGTACATATCCTGCCCGCGCAGCAGCCCCAGCGAGCGGAAATAGGCGGAGAGCGTGCCTTGCCTTATCAGATCGTTGAGTACCGAATCACACGNCTTCCCCTCCAAAGGCGCCAGCTTGGCCACCTGATTCCAGGCCATGCTGTTAATCGTCTCCGCCTGATGCAGAATCACCTGTGTCGTCGCTTCCAGATCGCGCCTCACGTCCTGTCGGGCGATGATATAGCTGAATATGATGCCGAGGAGCAGGGGAAAAATGGCGGCGGCAAGGAGCCCTGCGCTGTATTTACGAGCCTGAATGCGACTATACACGACCAAGGATGCCTCCATTCTACAGGTGATTCAGAACATGATTGCTGGGTTGAAAAGGGCGGGGGAACAGCGGGAAGCGGTTCTATACCAGACGCAATAACGCAGAAATCTTCATGCGACAAGTGTAGCACCCGCTGTCACGCTGCGGGAAAAAGTTGTTGAGGCCTATAGGGAGGAATGACCTGCCAAACGGCAGGTCGGAGAGGGGCAACGCCAGCGCGGAGACCGCGCCGAAAAAGAGGCTATTTGAAATCCGCGTAAGGCGTCATCGGCTGAATCGGCATAGCCATATCGCCTTGCCAGCCCGCGTTCGAATAGCGCAAGTAGAGAAGTACATGGCTGGGCGTATAATCCTTGGCTTTCTGAATATCGACGCCGAGGCCCAGCATCCAATGATCCGTCAGGCGTCGCTCCACTTGTGCCTGCAAGGTGTAGCCGATCCCCTGACTGCTGCCGTTGGCCGAGGCCTGATCGCTGAAAAATCCGGGGTAGATCGGATAGCGCCGCTGACCGGTGGTTTTAGAACGAGACCATGATACTGAGCCGCCCAAATCCAACGACCAGTTATCCAAGCGCTGCCGATACGTAACCGGCACGCCGAGCGACAAATAGCGCTGTGGACTGTAATAGCCGCCCTGCCCGTAGGTGTAACCGCTGAGATCTTTCTGGTAACGCCAAAACATACTGTTGAAACCGACCGTCACGCGGCGATGATCTTCGTTGATCAGCTTATAGTAGTATCCCCCCATCAAGCGTTGTCGCTGATTTTCGGCGACATTTTTACCGTCGATGCGATGCGCGCTGATGTCTCCCCACAGACCCTGATCGCCGCCGTGATCGTAGCTCAGACCGATCGAGCCTCCCGTCGCCACGACGCCGCCCCAGGTGTTGCTGTTGCCGACGCCTGGGTTCCGCGCGCCGGCGAACGCCAGCAGCGAGCTGGAGATAGGACGGCGGGAAGCGGTAAGCGTCACGCCCACATTGTGGACGTCGGTTTTACGGCTGATACCGCCGACCCAGTTCAGAACGCGAAAACCAATCGGCGTCGTTCCCACATCCGCAGTCCAGTCCTGATTGCGCCAGCCTGCGCCCAGCGCTACACCTTCCGCGCGCTGCGTCAGATCGCGGCTGCATCCGGAGTCCGCGCAGGTGCCGAACAGGCTGGTATGCGTGCCGTTGGCGGTGCTGAATTGCCCTGCGGAGACGGCGACGTGGTCTACGCGCAGGAATCCCCGCCCGTCGGCAACCGGCGTTTCCCCTTGCAGCATGGTGGTATGCGCGGTGAAGTCGGACTGACCGCCGGTCCCCTTGTTGCGCGAATAATCCTGCGCCATCGACAGCGTGCTGTCCTGCTGGCGATAGAGCGAGGCGGCGTCGGCACGCACCGAGCGCTGTAGCCAGCTGTCTTGCGGGCGCAGGCGAGTCAAGGCGGTGAGGGCGGCGTTATCGCTCGGCGGGGCCGAGGTGATGCCGCTGTCGACCATGGCCTGACGATAGTCCTCCAGCGCCTCGTCGGGATGCCCTTGTTGGCGGGCGAGACTGGCGGCGTCACGGTAAACCCGCGCGCCGTCCGGGGAGGGCGGCGTCTGCGCGGCGCGGCGCTTCAACTGCGTATACAGTAATTCGGCCCGCTGTGGTTCACCCAGTCGCCACCACAGATTGGCGGTACGCCTGCCTTGATCCAGCGAGGGGGCGACGGGACTCGCCGACAACGCGTTCAGCGTCGCCTGCGCTTCCTGTCCACGGCCCAGAGCGGCGAGCGCTTCTGCCTGACCGATGCGCGCGTCGCTATTGAACCGGTCTTGCGTCAGTACGTGCTGATACCCGGTTAGCGCCGTATTCGCCTCTCCTTGCTCCAGCGCCCAGTCGGCCTGCACGATGTCGCGGCGCGGCGTGTCGGGCAGCGTGGACAACAGGCTGTGCGCCTGCGCATCCAGTCCGGCGGCGTGCAGCGCATAGGCGCGGGTATAAATCTCTTCCTGTTGCAGGCGGTTCATCAAATCCTGCAGGCTCTGCTCACGACGAGCTTCCGGCACGCTGTTCAGCAGCGCTAACGCGCGATGTGCCCGATCGCTGCCGGACAGATAGAGACTGTAGGCGTAAAGACGGGTGGCGTCGTGCGGTTGCTGGCGCGACATCGCCTCCATTTCACGGTCGGCTTCCTGCGGCTGTCCGGCGGCGCGCAGCGCGGTGGCCAGGCGGTAGTGCAGCCAGACATCATTCGGCGCGAAGCCCATCGCCTCGCGGTACTTCTCGACCGCCAGCGTCCAGCGGGACTGAGCGGCCAGTCGGTCGGCGTCGGCCCGCAGCGTGTCGCTGCGCAGCGCGTTGAGGGTGGCGAGCAGGGCGTGTTTCTGCGCGGGCGTGAGTCCGTTTTCGATAAACGCCATCGCCTTCTGCGGCGATTCCTGCTGGTAGAGCGTCACCAGCCGCCGCGCCGCCGTAGCGTTGCTGTCCATCTGTAACGCCTGACGGTATAGCTGTTCCGCCGCGCTGGGATGATGGCGAGCCAGCGCTACGTCGCCAAGCCCGATCACCGCATCGCTATCGCCGTCATCCAGTGANCGCGCCTGCCGGTACTGTCGCTCGGCGGTGTCAAGATCCCGCGCGGCGAGCGCGCTGTCTCCGCCATCAAGAGCCAGCCAGTAGCGAGTGGATTGCAGCAGGCTTCGCCATTTGGCGACCTTAAGGCTCATGCTGTCGGCCTGGATAGCCTGCTCAAAATAGCGGACCGCGGCGGCGCGCTGATTGCTGCGCGCCAGCGCCTGTCCCATCGCCCCCAGCACTTCGGCATCGTTAGGATTAGCGCGCAGCGCCTTCTGTAGCGCGGGGATGGCCGTGGCGCCTTCACCTCGCGCGATGCGGGTCAGGCTGGCGGCCCGCTGTTGAAACACCGGGTCGGCCAGTAGCTTCAGCTGATGATCCAGCTCCTGCCGCCCGTTTTCGTATCCATCGCCGGAAGTGAACGTTGTCAGGTAGTCGCGCAACTGCGCCACGCTGTCGTCGGTAATCGGATCGGCTTTAATGTACTTAAGCCACAGCTCGGCGGCGTCATCGCGCCCACGGGCATCGCCGGCCAACGTCCGAATCGTGGCGACGGCTTGCGGCACATCGTCCCGCGTAAACAGCATCCGGGCAATCTGCATCCGTACGCTGACATTGCCGGGGTATTGTCGATCAATAGCCTGTAGCTGTCTTAGGGCCAGCGCTTCCTGACCGGGAATGCGTGCGACCAGCCGCCAGTATTCATACTCGGTATCCACGGTGGGATAAACGCCGTTGAATAGCGCGTCGTAGGCCGCGCGCGCCTCCACCAACCGACCCGAGGCCGCCAGCAGTCGGGCCTCTTGCCACTGCTGACGGCCTTCTGCCGTCGCCAGCATCATACTGACCGCGGACTCACGGGCGGCCGCGGAGTTCGGCGCCTCGGCGTTCAGCCGGTCCATGTAACTCTGTGCCTTGTCTCTATCGCTCTGCATCAGCGCGTGCCGCAACAGGGCGGCGAGGACGTCCGGGTTATCGGGCGCGATATTTTCCAGCCGATAGAGCGACTGCTTCACCAGCTCCAGTTGGTGGGTGGTTTCCCCCATCCGAACCTGTTGCAGCAGCCAGCTGACGGGCAAAATGCCGCGTTGGTGATCCGTAACGGGCGCAGAGACGGCGGATACGGCGGGCGCGGCAGAGAGTCCGGCGAGGGCAGGCAGCATGAATCGCAGCCAGTTTATCTTGATGTTACGCATGTTTCTTTCCAGGCGGGGATGACATCGCCGTGTGGCGAAAAGCGGAAAAAGTGGCTGTCCCAACCGGTGCCGAACAGGGTCAGAACGGTGCGGTAATAGGCCTTTTCGCTAAAAGGGGAATTCCACGCTCTTTGGCGTTGGTCGGACAGGGCGGGTGAGTGCTGGAGCAGCGGCAGCAGCGCGGCGGAAAAGCCGACGTTGCCGAGGGGATCGCCGGCGGCATAACTGACGTTGACGCGTTCCGGCGGCGCGCCGTGGGCTTCCACATAGCGCACCATCGGCATAAACGCCTGCAACAGCGGCGTCTTGTCCGGATCGCCATCCTCCAGCATTCCGGCCCAGAGATAGACCCGAATGGCGTTATAGCTGCCGATCGGGCCTTTGGTCTCATCGAAATGCCAGCCCGCTCCCGACGTCCAGACGATCCAATCCGGCGAGAATCCGCGCGGCGCGGTATCGATCAACAGCTTGATTGTCGTGCGATGCAGGCGAGACCAGAGCCTGGATTGCTCGGCGAAGCTGGCCAGCAACGGCGGCGGCAGATAGCTTGGATTCACCGTCCAGCTTGTCTGGGACGCAAAACCATGTTTGCCCGGCAGCAGTACCGGACCAAGATCGGGGATCTCGGCCGTTTCTTCCCGGGCGATGCGCTGGAGCAGCAGGGTGCCCATGACCTGATAAGTGCGGCTTTGCCACAGCTTTCCGGCCTGTAACAGCGAATAGGCGATCCACAGGTCGGCGTCTGCCGCGGAGTTATCGTCCAACAGCGTCTCGCGACCGGTCGCGGCATCGCGTCCCCACAGCCAACCGGGGAGGCGCAGCGTCAGATCGCCGTTCGCCAGATGGGTTTCCGTCCAGGTCAGTATGCGGTCGAAGCTGTCGCGGTCATTCGCCGCCAGGGCGAAAAACAGCGCGTAGCTTTGTCCTTCGGAGGTGGTGATGGGATCGCCCTCGTTAGGATCGATGACCTGACCGTCGGCGCTGATATAGGCCTGCCGGAACTGCTCCCACTGCGGCCAGCGGCACTCTGCGGTTGTGACGCTGCTGAACCACAGCGCCAGCAAACCACAGCAGTAAACGGTCAGCCGTTTCACAGCGAGGCGTCCTCGTCGTCGAGGCGACGATGACTGATACGGCGCATGAGTCGCCAAGTTATCAATGCCAACAGGATAACCATGAAGATGGCGAGGGAGGCCAGCCAGACGGGATGAGACGACATCGCGCTCCAGATGCTTTCCCACCACGGCAGGTAGCCCACGAACCAGGTATCGCCCACGCGAAGGCTATTGACGCCGGACTCGCGAATAATGGAGACGGCGCCGAAGATAGCGGCGCGTTTGCCGGTATCG
The DNA here is from genome assembly GCF_000688655.1 of Lonsdalea quercina subsp. quercina. Lineage (GTDB taxonomy): Bacteria > Pseudomonadota > Gammaproteobacteria > Enterobacterales > Enterobacteriaceae > Lonsdalea > Lonsdalea quercina. The sequence goes on from NZ_JIBO01000001.1 coordinate 47,278, forward strand.
TTCAGCGCGTCATTCAGCAGCGCGTAGGCGCGCGGGGTATCGGCCAGCAGCGCGACGACGCTGCGCTGATCGTGGTAAGGGGACTGGAAACTGACGATAGCGGCCATCGGTCCCTCGGACACGATGGTGGTCTGGCTTTCAGCCTTACGCTCGGAGGCGGCGACCGACGTATCCAACGCCATTTGACGCAGCGGCTTCTTCACCCAGCTTTTGGTGGCGTCCACCAGCAGATTCACGTCGTGACCTTCGCGCAGATTGTCCGGCAGTCCGCCGATCATCAGCAGATCCACGTCCTGGTTTTCAGCCTGCTCCCAGTCGTCTGCAATGCGAACGTTGAGGGCCGGGAAGCCGGTCTGTGCGCCGATGTTGCCCATCACGTTAAGCAGCGTACTGATTTGGGCCGGCTGCGGGTGCGCGTTCACCAGCAGCAGCGTCTGCGACAGGTCCGCATGGCGGCTGAACGGGAAGCCGGCGTTAGCGAAGGCGCGCAGCGACGGCATTTCCAGATAGTGGCGATAGCCGGAGAAGTCGACGGTCGAGTCGCCGTCGATCACTACGTGGTTGGCGACCGGCATCACGGTTTCGCAGCGCTCTTCCTGAATGCCGCCGATCTGGTGGGCGGCGTAGTCGAAGTCAAAACGCAGCTGGTTCGCCGCCCCAAGGCGCAGCGCGGGCAGCGTCACCGCCGTATTGGTGTCCTGCTGTCCCTGAATCAGCGGGACGTGCAGTAGCCACTGGCCGCTGCTGTTTTTCGTCGTCAACGGCACGTCCTGCACAAACTGATTGTTCAGGTTCACGGCCAGGCGAGAGCCGTCATTCTGGCGCGGCGAGGTGTAGCGGTACATCACATTCATATCGATGCTGCGCTCGCGCACCAGATACAGATCCGGCGGCAGTCTCAGCAGCAGGGAGATCGGCGAAGGCTGCAACCCGTCCGACTGAAATTGCGCGTCATACTGCTGTAGCTCGGAGAAATGGGTCGGGCGGTCGGTATGCGCCCAGTTCGGCGCGTCGTAAGGAAGACGCGGCGCTAACTGACGGACGTTGTCGATGGTGGCGGACTGGCCGCGCAGCAGGACATCGCCCTGAGCGATCCCCTGAACGGCGGTGATTAGATCGCTGTCGTCCCGGCCCAGCACCAGCAGCATTTTGTTGTACGGATCGTCCGGCTGGCTGAGGATCTCCACGGTGGGTTTGTCGACCAGCGGATAATCTTTGAGGAAGTCCGGGCGGTGCGCGTTGGTGGCGAATACGACGGCGTGCTGATGCGACGGCAGCTGGTTATACAGCACCGGGAAACGTTGTCCGCGCCAATCGGCTTTGACGCCGAACCAGGACGCCAATATGGCCGCGGCGCGCTGTTCGGTCGTCGAAGGGCGGGCGGAGAAGACCACCGGTAGCTGAAGCGGCTGAGTGTCGCGGCTGTCGAAGAATGGCTCCGGAAAGTGAGAGAGATCGTTCTTGAGCGGCAGCTTTTGCAATGTCAGTTTCATCGCGCTGTCCTGACCTACCGCCATCCAGATCGCCGTGTTGGTGGTGTTTTCGCACTGGTTGCTGTAATGGCCCACCAGCGACAGCCGGACGCGGTTGAAATCGGTAATAAAACGCGGGTCCAGCGCCAGCTGGGTCTGGTTATTCTTACCCAGTTGTTCGGCCGTGATGGGCACAACGCCTACCAGCGCGTCGTTGAGATATACCTGTAGGTGCGACTGTGAGGGCAGTAGTGCGGGCGACGGTCGATAGCTCAGTTGCAGTACGGCCCGGGTGACCAGCTCATCGCTGCGCACGCCGAATTCTATCTGACCGTCGGGACGCATCCCTTGCAGTTGGAAGCTGCCCGGAGGGGGAGCCAGACGACTGAACGGCAGCAGGATGTCGCGCAGCGGGGCCGAAGCCTCCGTCTGCTCGGACATGCTCTGCGGCGCGACATTATCGATGGCGGCAACCGTATCCGCCGGGGCGGCTTGCTCGGAGAGCACGTCCGCATGAGTGATTGGAGAGAGTCCAAATAGTATAAAAGTGAACCAACGTAATCTTCTTGTCATTGTGTCATCATCATTGTGGTCATGCCTTCTGGCCGGACGTGCCGGCAGAGTTGATCCTGACCTGTTGGGGAAAAAATGAAGCCATCCAGGCGACGANCGTCGTCAGTATCATGAACAGCCGCCGTAATCGGGGCGGTCCGTACTCGGCCAGACGTAAGTAACCTTTGAAACCCAGCACGGTGATATCCGCGAGGCTATGCAGGGGTTTGTCCTGNGGGAAGCTGTCCTGCCACAGCGCCCAGGTGTCGGCGCGAGCAAACGTGCATTGAATGAAGTCGACCTGCTGCTCGGTCGTCAGATTGTGCAGCCGAATTCCGGCTGCGCGTCCGAGAGTGCGTTGGACATAACAAGGGAAATAGAACTCCTGACCGTCTCGTTGCAGTATCAGAAACACCTTTTCTTTCGCGCGCAGCGCAAGTTCTTCCCGCAGCTCTACGCCGACGCCGCCGTCTGAGTAATCGCGCAGCGTGCAGGGCAGCATATGGCCGTTTTCCCGCGCCAGCGCGGCGGGCATATTGATGTCTACACGGTGCGACTCGCGCAACTGCCTGGCTTCGACCGCGACGGAAACGGCGCCGCCGAGGATCACCATGTTGTACAGCACCCAGATCAGGCTGATGACCACCGTCAGCACCTCGTGCTGCGGACCGCAGTACAGCCGCCAGAACCCCATGACCAGCCCTGCCAGATTCAGCAGCACCAGCATGACGTAAGGGCGGGTGATCACCCAGTCGAGGTGTTTCTGGGGCACCAAACCGCCTTTGGCCGTCACGTTGAACGTGCCCTTGTTGGGATTGAACAGTGCGACGGTGGTGGGCCGGGCGATATACCAGGCCAACACGGTTTCATATACCTCGCTCCAGAACGAGTGACGATAGCGTCCCTGAATGCGGGAGTTGGTCAGACTGGTATGCAGCATGTGCGGCAGTACGTAAATGGCGATGGCCAATGCTGGCGCAAAAATGATGTAGGCATGGCACAGCAGGAAAGCCAGCGGGGCCAACAGGAAGATCAGTCGCGGGATGCCGGAGAGAAAGTGCAGCATGGCGTTGGCATAGCACAGCCGCTGCATGAAGGTCAGCCCTTTCCCCATCAGCGGGTTGTCCAGACGAAAAATCTGTACCATGCCGCGCGCCCAGCGGATGCGCTGGCCAATATGCGCGGACAGGCTCTCCGTCGCCAGCCCGGCCGCCTGCGGGATGCGGATATAGGCCGACGAGTAGCCCAGTCGGTGCAGACGCAGCGAGGTGTGCGCATCTTCCGTGACGGTTTCGACGGCGATGCCGCCTATCTCATCCAGCGCACTGCGGCGGATGATGGCGCAGGAGCCGCAGAAAAACGTGGCGTCCCAGACGTCGTTGCCGTCTTGCACCAGTCCGTAGAATAGGGTGCCTTCGTTTGGCGTACGCCGGAAACGGCCCAGATTGCGCTCGAACGGGTCCGGCGAGAAGAAGTGATGCGGCGTTTGCAACATCGCCATCTTCGGGTCTTTCAGGAACCAGCCCATCGTCATCTGCAGGAAGGAACGCGCCGGCACATGGTCGCAGTCGAAAATGGTGACGTATTCGCTATTGCAGGCGGTGCGCAGGGCGTGGTTGATGTTGCCGGCTTTGGCGTGTTCGTGAGTGGTGCGCGCGATATAGCGAACGCCGATGCTGTCGGCGAACTCGCGAAACTCCGGTCGGTCGCCGTCATCCAGTACGTAGATGGTCAACTTGTCCTGCGGCCAGTCGATGCCCAGCGCGGCATAGAGCGTGGGTTTGACGACGCTGAGCGGTTCATTGTAGGNGGGGATCAGTAGATCGACCGTCGGCCAGACCCCAGGATCGTCGGGCAGGGCGACCGGCTGGCGGTGCAGCGGCCACAGCGTCTGAAAATAGCCCAGAACCAATACGCCCCAGGCGTAGGTTTCGGCGACGACCAGCAGCAGTCCGAAGACCAGACTCACCGGGTCGTCCCAGTTGAGCGTCGAACTATAGCGCCACCAGAGATAACGGCAGGAGACGGTCAGCGACAGCATGATCAGCATGATGGTCGGCAAACGGCCAGGCAGCCGACGCACTACCATCGCCATGCCCCACAGCAACAGGACGAAAATAAACTGGGTGGCGATATCAAACGGCTGCGAGATGCAGAGCAGTCCCAGCAGCCCGACGAGGATTGCGCAGCCGATGAGAGTGAGCCGTCGCAGCCAGAGCGGCAGCCGACTGACCTGGCGCTCGGCTCGCGCAGGGAGCCTGCGCTGGAAAGCGCGTTCCGGCAGGCCGTCAAACCAACGGTAGAGACGCCGACGGCCGTTCAGCAGCCAGCTGAACGAAGAACGCCGGGCGTCGTTGGGGAAAACCAGCAGCAGCCAGGCCAGTTGCAGCAGATAACGCAGCGCGTCCAGCGGTCGCGGTCGCTGAGAGGCGATATGTGGAAACAGCTGATGCCGTTCGGCGATAATGCGCTGCCAGGCGGGGGTTTCCAGACGACAGAAAGTCCACGCCAGCACCACCCACAGACACTGCAAGCACGCCGTCGGGCCTGACACGCCTCTGTGACGATAGCTGTGGTAGCGGCGCTGTAGCGCCTGATGAATCGGCGGACAGAGCAGCCAGCGTAGTAGATTCATGCTTTTCGCTCCGTCACGTTCAATTGCAGCCAGGTCGCCAGCGTCGCCACCTCCTCCGACGCCAGACTGGATGGGNGATACTCTCCAACGGGCTGCTTCATCATCATCGCTTCGGAAAGGGCTTCATCCTGATGGACGATGACCGGAAGCAGCGATTGCAGCGTGCTGCTCCACAGCTGGTGCAGATCCCGCTGTACGGCGCTGTTGACGTTGAACCGGTTAATAAGATACAGGTTGTTGGCGTCGACGGGGTCGCGATTCAGACGCAGGTGGCAGTTGGCGTCCGGCGTGATCACGCGGATCACCCGGTCTGCCGCGTGTAGCAGTTGCTGCGTTGACGGAAGCGGATGCGCCGGTACGTCCAGCAGAATCCAACGGTAGTCCTGACGCAGGCCCTTCAGGCGATCGTCGATCCAGGGCTGAAGGAAATCCGACGACGTCTGATAGCGCATCTGCTCGTCGGCGTCCAAGCGGCCGAACGGGATGAAGTCGAGGCCGGAGAGATAGCGCAGGGCGTTTTCCCGCCAGTCACCATCGTCCAGCGTTGCGCGCATCCAGCCGTCGCAGTAGGACACCGGCGTGTTGAATTGGGTACCAAGCTGGTTGGCGGGAGAAAAGTCCAACGCTATGACCGATTCACCGCTCTGGTTGATAGCCCAGGCCAGCGCGGAAGTGAGTGCGGTGGTTCCAGCGCCGCCGCGTATTCCCTGGAAAGCAATTATTGGCATGGGTCACGATTCTCTTGCTGTCTGGAATTAAATTCATGCAGTAAAGACCAGCGCGCAATAATTCTGGCCAGACGATTTTCTCTGGCAATATCGACATACCGAATAGGCGCTAATGAAAAAACTTTATTCAATATGGCAATGTCATTTTGCGGGTGTAGGCAACCCGAATTTTTATAAACGGCGTTTTCTCTTTTCATCGTCCACTGATGGTTATCATTTTATAATTGATTAAGAATAAAGCTTTTGGCTTAATTATAATTATCGGATTAATCTGCATTGTGAGCTAAAGGGTGGTTCGTTGCCATAATTAATGGGATAAAAGGTAATCATTGTTGAGTATATTACATTTAATTTAAAATTAACGACAAGTGATAACGTCGTTTTTGTTCTCTCTATTATAAAAAACAACCTATGAAATATTTTTCTACGTTAGGAATAGAACAACTGCCGGATGAATTAATGCTGATTCAACCGGCAGGGTGTTATTGGATTACGGTTCAACGGCAGGAAGATGCTATTGCACTGGCGCGGCAGGTCATGAGCGCCCAGTCAGCGGTGACGCTGCTCAGCTCAGCCACCGCGCCGCAGGAGCTGCTGACTCCGCCGCTGACTTCAGGGCCGAATCGTATTCCGATGTATTCATTACCGCAAACCAACAGAGCATTATTGAAGTTGGATAAAGATTTTTTACGTCTATTTTCATCCTCCTCTACTCCTCGCTTGGTTTTGTTTTATACCGAGGTTAGTGATTGGGATAAATTAACGTCTTCAGAATTGTCTGAGTGGTTAAAAAGAGTAAAAAGTGTATTAAAAAGGAAAAAGATTTCATTGCTAATTATTACTTACGGAAGAAAAATAATCTCCCTCAGTGATCATCTGCATGGCCTATTTTGTTATTTAAATGGTCTTTCCTGTCTCGAATATCCAAAAGATAATTGGAAATACAGAATACATTGGTGGTATAACGCTACGCGATTACTGGCAGACCGACAGTTAGCGTTAAATTTTGAGCAAAATCGCTTTTCGTTGATGAAAAAAGAAGAGCAAANCGCGCCATTAACCTTAAATGACGAACATATTTTTATTGCCGAACGCAGCGTATTGGAAGGGGCGCCCCCATTATCGGACCAGTGGCAATTACATGACGGCAACGAGCGGGTTTATGCACAGGCCGAAGGGGCCGATTCCGCGACGGTGATCTTCAGCCTCAGCCACAACGATCAGACCGGCGGGCTGGCTCGCCATATCCACCGACTGCGCAGCCTTCGCGGCCCCGGACTGAAGATTGTCGTTCGCGAGATGGAGGTCGGTCAGCGTCAGAACGACGAGCGCCTGTTGCTAGCCTGCGGGGTCAATATTATCGTGCCGTTTGGCACTTCGTTGTCGCGCTTTCTGATGATGCTCGAAGGGTTGCAAGGGCAACGTTATCAACGCGACGTGCCGAAAGATTTCAGTGTACTGCGGAAGCTGCAGCAGCCGCTGCGCCAGAAAGGATTTATGGCTCTTGAAATGTTCTGTCATACGGTGACGCTGCTGATGAACGACCCGCTGCTGCCGGAAAACAGCAAAGGTGTGCTGGTGGCGTTGACACCAGTGAGCCAGTTGCGGGCGGAGCAGGCATTGACGCTGTGCAAAACCCGGCGTAACGGCGATGTGTTCACGGTGATGGATAACCGCTTATACCTTTTCCTATTTTCCTGCCATCTGCACGATCTTGAAACGGCGCTGGCGTCCATCTTCCCGTTGCCGTGCGACGAGATGTTCTCCGAGCGTCAGGTCTGGTGTGAAGATCTGCCTGTTCTGTCGGAAATCCGTCTGATGGGGGCGAGGGTTCCGCGTNCGTCGGCGGCCGACGCTGCCGTACGCGTGACGAAAACTGAATCGGCACCGCCAGCGCCGCGACGGGTACCGCAACGCATCGCACTGGCGCAGGGAAAAGGAACGGACAAATGAACCTGATGGAAATCATGCATGCAGGCATTCTCTTCCTGCTGACTATTTTAGTGTTGAGAACGCTTTTTCCCCGCAGGCTGTCTGCTCGTTGGCGGGGGATTATTTATCGTTTGACGCCGTCGCGCGCGATGAAATATGTGGGAACCTGGCGGCGAAAATCTTCACAATCGGATGTGAAATAATCATGACTGAAGTAAAACAAGCGGCGTCCAATGGGGCGTCCTCCTGGAGCTGCTGGCGAGGTTTGGGCGGCTGGAATTTCTATTTCTTGCTGAAGTTCGCACTGCTGTGGTTCGGCTATCTTAACTTTCACGCGCTGGATAACCTGGTCTTTCTATGCTGGCTGGTTTTTCCGCTGCCGTCTCAGCGCCTGCGCCGCCTGCGTCAGTGGATCTCGATCCCCGTCGGGATCGCGTTGCTTTACCACGACACCTGGCTGCCGGGGATTCAAACTATTCTCAGTCAGGGAGAGCAGCTTACCGAGTTTTCGGGCGATTATCTGCTCGATCTGGCGGATCGATTCATCAATGGCCGGATGGTGGCCTGCGCGTTTGTGATGTGGGTTCTGTACCTGTTTATCGCCCAGTGGGTGCGCGTTACCGTGCTGGTGACGGCCATGTTGTGCTGGATCAATATGATCAATATTGCCGGTCCGGCGTTTTCACTGCTGCCGACGACGGCCGCCACCCCCCAAGTGGTCATCAACTCCAATGCGCCGCAGCCCGGCGCGCCCAACGCCTCTGCGGATGGACTCGACGAGAGCGCGCCGCCGACGAGCGCCAATCTGACGGCCTTTTTGTCGCGATTTTACGCGCAGGAAAAGCTGCGGGTTACGCACTTTCCTGAAACGCTCCCGGCGGATTCGCAGCCGTTTGACGTGCTGATCGTCAATATCTGCTCGCTGTCGTGGTCTGACTTGGACACGGTGCAGCTCCGTCATCATCCGCTGTGGAAACGGTTCGATATTCTGCTCGGCAACTACAATTCGGCGACGGGTTACAGCGGCCCTGCGGGCATCCGTCTGCTACGCGCCAGCTGTGGTCAGACGCCGCACAGCGAGATCTACAAGCCGACGGCGGATCACTGCTATCTATTCGAAAATCTGGAAAAACTGGGCTTCCGTCAGCAGTTAATGCTGGATCACCCCGGTAATTTCGGCAACTACCTGAAGTCCCTGCGTGAGCAGGGCGGGATCGGGGCGCCGCTGCTGTCTCAGGCGGGGATAGCGCCGGCCTATACCTCTTTCGATGGCACGCCGGTATTCAACGACGCGCAGCTGATGCAACGCTGGGCTGATGACCGCCAGCAGAGTAATGAGACGCGCAGCGCGACCTTCGTCAACATGATCCCGCTGCATGACGGCACGCGCGAACTGGGGACGACGCGATCCGCGCCGTATCAGCCGCGAGCGCAGCAGATGTTCGATCAGTTGGAAGCCTTTATGCGCCAGCTCGATGAGTCGGGACGGAGGGTGATGGTGATCGTCGTGCCGGAACACGGCGCGGCGCTGGCGGGCGACAAGATGCAGATGTCCGGTCTGAGGGATATCCCGAGCCCCAGTATCACGCATGTGCCGGTGGGCATTCTGTTCGCTGGGATGAAAGCGCCGCATCAGGAGCAGCCGCTGCGCGTCGATGCGCCGACCAGTATGCTGGCGCTGTCCGAGCTGATTTCCCGCGTGGTAGATGGCCAGGTGTTTAACGCGGCCAACGTCAATATGTCTGTCCTGACCGACAATCTGCCGAAGACGCCGGTAGTGTCAGAAAACGACGGGGCGGTGGTCATGCGTTATCAGGGGAAAACCTGGATACGACTCAACGGCGGCGACTGGGTGAACTACCCCTGACGCTGACGACCGTGAGCGTTCTGGCGATGGCGCCGTGGATCGCTCCTCGGCGCTTTTTTTGCCTGTAATAAAAACGGCCCGCATCGCCATGAATCTCATCACGATGCGGGCTGCTGGATACGCCGAGGATTAACGCTTGATTGTCATGCCTTCAGCGAGGCCATGTCGATGACGAAGCGATATTTCACGTCGCTTTTGAGCAGCCGTTCATAGGCTTGGTTGATCTGCTGGATATCGATCACCTCGACGNCAGAGACAATGCCGTGCTTGCCGCAGAAATCGAGCATTTCCTGTGTTTCCGCAATTCCGCCGATGCAGGAGCCGGCGATGGAGCGGCGGCCTAACACCATCGGCATTGTGCTTAGCGCCGGTTCGACGTTGCCGATCAGGCCGACAAACACCAGCGTACCGTCCAATGCCAAAGTGGTCATATACGGATTCACGTCGTGCTCGTAAGGCACCGTATCAATAATCAGATCGAAGTGGTTGCTCACCGCTTCCATCTGCGTCGGATCGGATGAGAGCACGATGTGATGCGCGCCCAGACGGCGAGCGTCGGCTTCTTTGCTCTTGCTGCGGGTGAACAGCGTAACGTCCGCGCCCATCGCATGCGCCAACTTCAGCGCCATATGACCCAGACCGCCTAGCCCCACGACGGCGACTTTACTGCCTTTGGTCACGTTCCACTTGCGCAGCGGCGACCAGGTGGTGATGCCCGCGCACAGCAGCGGAGCGACGGCTTTCAGATCGATACTGTCCGGGATCCGCAGCACGAAGTCCTGCGACGCGACGATTTTTTGCGAATAGCCGCCGTAGGTCGGCAGGTGATCGTGGCGATCGTGTCCGTTGTAGGTCTGAATATTTCCCTCTTCACAGTACTGCTCCAGACCTTGCCGACAGGGCTGACATTCGCGACATGAGTCCACCATGCAGCCGATGCCCGCGAGATCGCCCGGTTTGAACTGGGTCACCTCGCTGCCGACCTCGGTGACGCGACCAACGACTTCATGGCCGGGCACCAGCGGATAAAAGCTGATTCCCCAGTCGTTGCGTGCCTGATGCAGGTCGGAATGACAGACGCCGCAGTACAAGACTTCAATGACGACATCGTCAGGTCGCGGTTCGCGGCGGGTGAACTCAAGCGGCGCCAGAGGGGCCTGGGCGGACTTAGCGGCATAACCGAGCNCTTTCATGTTCATTCTCCTGTTTCATTGGGTAATGACCGTAGGGCGTAATGACCGCCGAAACGGGCGGAAGTCGGTAACGCGGACTGGCAGTGAGAAATAGCCCTTGAAGGCCGAAGGGACGGCGAGGACGATGACACAACATAAAGGCGGCGATGCCGTCCCGCGGTATGACTTCACCGTTGTTTTCCCGCCGTCAAATCCTCTGTCGTCTCTGTGTCGCACCACGCATGTTAGGAAAAATGCCCCATGCGGTTAGGTTATGGATGCGGCGCGGCGCGATGTAAATCGTTCAACCAGCCGTGAACGGCGTCAACCAGCTTGTCTGCCGAACCTTGCGCGAAGCCGGAACTGCGCGCCTCGTAGGTAAAGCGGTTGTAGCTGGCGTCATCCGGCAGGTATTTTGCCGCGCCGTCGACCATCGTCAGCACCCATGTGTGCGCAAACGGCGACTCGGCCTTGATACGTTCGCCGATCTGCGCCGCCAGCTCCGGCTGCACGCCGACCAGCGCGATATCGCCGATCCGGATCAACNCCACCGGCAGTGCGACGGGGCGGCCCGGCGTGTAAGTATAGGTGGTCACCGGACCTTTGGGCGCATTTCCGGGCGAGTTCGTTTGCGACGTCACCGTGACGCTTTTTCTTTCCAGCGTCAGCGTGGGGGTGGCGGCGGCGTGAATGCCGCCGGAGACTTCAGTCGCCGCGCGACCTAATTCCGTGCCGAGTTGATCGAGCAGCGTAAAGCCCTCTTCATGGCTATCGACGCGTGTGACGCTGCCGTCGTGGTTGACGACATGCCGGTTAGCCTGACGACGAGGCGCCTGATCGCCCGCCGCGCCCACCAAAAATGCCGCTACCGGCGCGCCGCCGTGCTGTTCCACGTAGCGCGTGGCGACGCCCGCCAGATCCGACGTGATCAGTTTGCCCCCCGCTTTTAGCGTGGAGCCATCCATCACCGAAGACTGGACGGCGTAATTGATCACAACGGCCAGCGGCGCACCCCGAGCGGTGTCGATCCGCAACACGGACAACGCCGGGTCGCTATTCCCTTCTCCGTTGGCGCCGAGCCACCAGCCGAACGGCGTCGAGACGTCGCGATTAACGTTCACCCGGCTGACGCCTTCCCCGTAGCCCACCTGGGCGATGGTCATGGATTTGACCGCCGACAGTGCCGCCGAGCGTACCGCATTTAGGAGCGCCTGCTGCATCCGCGTGGACTGAGCCTGAACGTCCGGCGAGGTATGTTCATGCGGCAAAACGTGCGGCGCGGAAAAGCCGTGGCTGGCGCTGACGATCGTCTGCGCCGGGGCGACCTGCGCCACCTGCTGGAGGGCGTCCTTCATGTTGGCGATCGATTCGTCGGACAGCGACGTCTGATCCACGACGATAATGCCCAGCCGGGTCGTCCCGTCATCCAGCAGAATCACGCGTGTTGCCAGCGGATCGTGCTGCCCGACGAAACCGTCGATAGGGTAGATGTCGNCTGGGATGGCGATGTCCGCCCGGCCTGCGCCGGCGGTGAATGTCGTGGCCTGAGCCAGTTCGCAAAGCAGCATGAAGCCCATCGCCAGGGAGGCGCGCAGAAACGTTTTTTTCATCATCGGTCCATCGTATGGCCGCTCACGGCGGCGGCTATCAATCGTTGTGTGATCGTCGCCGTCCCTCGCAAAACCGCTTGACAAGGGCGGGCAACGAGGACGACGAAATTGCAAAAATTCGTCGGAAATAGCGGGGCAAACGGCGTCAGACGAGGCTCCGGATGGCATTCGCATCTGTAATCCTGACGTCACGCTCCCTCTCCTTATTTATCCGACCGCCGTCGGACGTGAGCGTTCCGTCAGTTGCCGCAGATTTTCACGGGTGTTAGGGATGAAACCTTAGCGCGAGATTAAACCCGGCTTCCGTCGGCACCAGAATGTCGTTTTCTTTCTCAACAAACGGCAGATTGCCGGCCAGCAGGCTCTGACGCGTCTGGTCAAGCGAACGGGTCTTGAAGCTCAGTGCCGTCATGCGGGGTTTACCGTTGTCATCGCTGGGCAGCGTGCCGAATTCGGCGCGGGCGGAGTCGGCACTGATAAAGCGAACCCGCGTCTCTCCTGCCTGTAAGCGTAATTCACCGTCGGCGGCGGGTGTGAACAACGCGGAGTCAAACAGTCGCCGGTAGACCGCGGCAGCGTCCTCCGGACGCTCGGCGGCGATGACGAATTCTGTGATTTCGACGACGCCGTTACGATGTTTGCGCCACTCGGGCTGCCACACGGCTTCCGGCGTCAGATGTTGGCAAAAGAAGCTGACGCCGTTCCCAATGGCGTCGGCGCGCAAACGGGCGATGCGAAAGCGCGCCTCTATCTGGCTCCCGTCTGGTAGCGTGACCGGTCGGGAAAAGGACGCGGGCGTTTCCCCGGCGAGCTGCTGCTGTTGCAGGTGCCGATAGACGGAGTCCGCGTCTGGGGTTTTCCATACCAGTCCGCTAAGGCCGAGCGGGGACTGGCAAAAGTCTTTGCCGGTTTTGGGTTCATAGCCCAGCAGTTCAAGATAGGTTTCGCCGAAGATCGCCAAATGGTTGCTGGAGCCCATCGTGTGATGACCGCGTTCGCTGAGTTGAAAGCCGAGACGACGAAACAGCGTGCTGGCTTCATCCAACTGGTCGGCGACGTTGATGATCACATGGTCGACCACGGGGGGTAATTCAGACATACACGATTCTCCCTGTGTTAAATAAGTGAATCTTGGGCAAAGCCCGCCGATGCCATTGTAACAGCGTTATTGTGCGTTATGGACGATGAGTAGTCGTCTAGATAAGCGATAACCTCTCCCGACAAGCGGCGACGAAAGACCGGTCTCCCGCGTCGTGACAGCGGGTCGCATACCGTGCGAGGGTCAGCCATGGCCGGGTCGGGTTGGACCCCTCTCTGGCGATAACGCCCTGTTCTCTGCCATTTTTCCTATGCTAGGCTGAGGTTCATTGCATCGCTGGAATTATAAGGAAGCCGTATGACCGGGATCTCTGAATTGTTTGAAGCCGTAGGGTTGGGGCTGGTGCTGCTATTGCCGTTGGTCAACCCCTTGACGTCGGTGGCGCTGCTGTTGAGCCTGTCGGGAAACATGACCCGCAAGGACATCAGCCAGCAGTCCACCAAGGCGGCGTTTTACGTCTTTTTGATCATGATGGTGGCTTTTTATGCGGGTCAGCTGGTCATGAATACCTTCGGCATTTCAATCCCGGGGTTACGGATTGCCGGCGGGTTGATTGTCGCCTTTATCGGTTTCCGCATGCTGTTTCCCCAGAAGTCGCATATCGAGACGGCATCGGCGGATCAAAAAGTGCCGGACGTGACCAAAAAGGATTCGGAAAATATCGCGTTTGTGCCGCTGGCAATGCCCGGAAGCGCAGGGCCGGGGACGATAGCGATGATCATCAGCTCAGTATCGACGCTGAAAGCCAACTCGCTCGGATTCGAACCTTGGGTGCTGGTCGTGAGTCCGGTGGTGACGTTCATTGCGGTGGCCCTCATCCTGCTGGTGTGCCTGAAAAGCGCCGGTTTTATCATGCGTTTGATTGGTAAAAGCGGCATCGACGCCGTCTCGCGCCTGATGGGCTTTCTGCTGGTTTGCATGGGGGTACAGTTCATCATCAACGGGGTGATGGAGTTGATCTCGTCCTACTAAAACCGGCGTTTTTATTCTGAGAGAGACGCCGAGGGCGCGGCCAGCGGCTATTAGATTATCGGCCGATGTGGTTTCGCCCGATGGGGTATTCCGTCATTTTGACGGGAGCTTCAACCCGTCACCATTTAACGGCTCATGACGATGACGTTTGCATCGTGAATCAGCCCAGACGAGGTCTGGGCGATACGCGACATTGGCGGCGAAACGGTTTCATTGCTCCACTTTTCAGCTCAGATCTTTCATTGACGTCCTTCTTTTCAACTATTCGTAGGTCGTGGCTTACTCGGTCAGTTCCAGGCGTGACGCGGGGGATTCACCTGGTTCAAATAGTAGTTGCCGACGTGGAAATACTTCCAGCGCACCGGGTCGTGCAGCGTGTGCGTCCGGGCGTTGCGCCAGTGGCGGTCGAGATTGTATTCGGCCAGCGTGGAGCGCGTTCCGGCCAGCTCGAACAGCTTGTTCCCGGCCAGAAGGGCAATTTCGGTGGAAAGCACTTTCGACTCGGCGGTGGCGATAGCGGCGGCGGCCACCGTTTCTTCATTTGGCGTCGCCACGGCAACGTCAATCAGTCGCCCGGCGCGCGCCAGCAGCGCTTCGGCGGCGTGCAGGCGAATAGACAAATCGCCTACGGCGGCGATGGTGAAAACATCTTCCGCTGCGGTCTCTTTATCGCTGTCGATCCAGGGGCGCGTTTTTTCCCGCACGAATGACATCGTATCGGCTATCGTGCCTCGAGCGATACCGACGTCTACGGCGGACTGAATGATCTGCGAAATCGGCCCGGAAGGGGTCGGGCGATCGAAGGCGCGCCAGGCAGGAATAACGCGTTCAATGGGGGCGCGAACATGGTCGAGTATGACGGTGCCGGAGGCGGTAGTGCGCTGGCCGAAGCTCGACCAGTTGTTGATCACCGTCAGTCCCGGCGCGTCGCGATCGAATACGACCAGATGCGGCAACCCTTCCTCGTCGATGGCGACCGTATGAACGACATGCGCGAGCAGTGCGCCGGTTGCGTAGAACTTCTCTCCGGTGACGACGACCTCCTTGCCTTCGCGTCGCAGCGTGGTTTTAAAGTCGGACACGGTGGCCCCGCCCTTTTCTGAGAAGGCGTTACCCCAGCGTATGCCCTGGAGAATCCCGGCCAGCAGCGTTTTTTTCTGATTCTCGGTGCCGTCAGTCAGCAAATGCGCTACGCCGGCCAGATGGTTCTGCGGGATCTGTCCCAGAGCCGAATCTGCCGCAGAGATAATCGCGATCACCTGCGCCACCGTGGAGTAGGAAACGCCAGCACCACCGTAGGCGCGCGGTATGGTGATGCCCCATAGCCCGCTTTGTGAAAACGTCTCCAGCTCGGCAATCGGCAAAATGCCTTCACGATCGCGGCGCGCGGCACCCTGCGCAAACTGCGCAGCCAGCCGTTCGGCGACGGCGATAGCCTCTTCATCGCTGGCGATAATATGCGCAGGCGACGTCGGGCGGGGGAGCGGCGTAAATGGTTCGGCGGAATTGACCCGGACTTCCGGCTGAGTGGCGGTCACTTCGATGGTGGACATAAGTATTTCTCCTCGCAGGCGAAGGCGCAACGGCGCCGTAGCCCTCATCCTAGCAATCGCTCCGCCGCGTCTCATAGATGAATTCCGGATAACCTTATTTGCCAGGTGTATGATTCTTATAGATAAAAAATAGATTAGCTTATGTCGCAGCCTACACCTTGAAGGAAAATGGTCAGCGCTTTGATGACATGCGTAGTGCGGTCGCCTATCTCCTCGCCGTCGTGTCGCACGGGGAGCAGCGCGCCGAAGACGATGTTCATCAGCATGCCGGAATAGACCTTCACATCCTCTTCGTCTTCTAGCGGTAACTTGCCGCGTCGGGCCTGCGTCAGCAGCCAGGCCATGAGCGCCTCACGGGGATGGAATCGTCCGCTGGCATAAAGGCGACCGGACGCCTCCGGCGCTTCTACGGCGGCCTTCATAAAAACGCGGATGAACTCCAGCCGACGTCGCCCCGCCGCGTCATCCATATCCAGACGAAAAATTTTTATCAGCGACGCCAACATCGGCAGGTCCTCGGCTTCCGGGCGCGGAAGATCCAGAAACAGGCGCTGATTTTTTTCGACGACCGAATAATAAATTTCGTTTTTATTTTGGAAGAGCGCGTACAGATCGCGCTTTGATACCGCTGCCTGCGCGGCAATCATGCTGGTGGTCGTGCGCGTGAAGCCATGCTGACGAAACAGGCGGTCAGCGGCATCGATAATGTGGGTGCGCCGTTTTAGCGTCGCATCCGCCATGCCATCAGGCGAGATGAGCGGCTTCTTTTTCATCGTAAGGCTTCCTCATTGCCATGCCGTTGACAGGGTACCGTCGTGAATCAATACTTGGTACCGAAGAGTACCATGGAAAAGGCATTCTTTGCCGTCGTCCTGCGCAGGCAAAAATGAATATTGCGCGCCGCGGTGTGGTGAGCGATCTCAGCCGGTAGCTGGCCTGTCGGGCAACGGTTTACCCTCTCGGATACAACTTGTTGAAAGGAAACAACCTATGTCTACGCGTTTTTGCCTTCCCCTTTTACATCCAACCTCCGTCGCGTTCGGCGTGATGCTGTGCGCCAGCAGCCTGCTTTCGCCTGCCCTGGCGGCGAACAACGATTTGCTGCGCGTCGGTGCCGCCAAAGTGGATATCACGCCCACCACCCTGAAAGACATGAACCCGATGGGCGGGGATTTCAACGGGGTACACGACCCCATTTATATGCGCACGCTGCTCATTCACAGCGGCGGCAACAAGGTCGCGCTGGTTTCAGTGGACGCCATGGAAGTCGGCGACACGACCGCAGTGCGTCAGCGGATAGAAAAAGAGTTGCAGATACCGTTCGCCAACATCCTGATCTTCGCCACGCACGATCATAGCGCGCCGCGGGTAGGCAATGTCTCTCCAGGCGCGATGGCGCATGAGGGTACAACGACGTCTTTGGCCTGGAGCGAAGTACTCTACACTAAAATGGTCGAGGCGCTTCGTCAGTCTGACCAGCAGGCCAAACCCGCACGCTTCGGCGTGGGAAAAGGGACGGTCAACATCAACGTCAATCGCGATGAATATACCGCCGATGGCTGGATTATGGGCGTCAACCCCACCGGACCATCCGATAAAGGCCTGTGGGTGATGAAGTTTGATTCGCTAGACGGTCAGCCAATCGCGCTGCTGACGAATTATGCAGTTCACTCCATGGCGACGCTGGGCATCAAGCAGGTTACCGGGGATCTGACCGGGGTCGCCGCCGACTATGTAGAGAAAACGCTGGGGGAAAATGTGGTGTCGCTGTGGTCGGCAGGCATGGTCGCGGACCAGAATCCGAGGATTTTCCGCACGGGTCTGTCGGACACCGATGAGAAAGACGCGGCGTTCGCCTGGAATGCGGCCACAACTCAGGGGCTGGCCGCTGGCGAGGCGATTGTGCGCGTCGCCAGCGCGATAAAGCCCAGTGACATGACGCGTCGGGTGAACATTCATGCAGAGGAAAAAGTGGTCAGCTGTCCGACGCAGCAGGGCACGGAGACCACCGAGAACATGAATCAAGCCCAAGTCGATAACGTGGATCTTCGCCTGGGTCTGGTGATGCTGAACGACACGGCGATTGCCGGCGTCTCGGGCGAAGTGATGACCCGCATCGGCTATCGACTCGCGAAAAGTTCGCCGCTACTCAAAACTATCCTGACCTCTATCGTCAACGATCGTATCGGCTATATCCCGGACGACGCCGCATACCCCAATGAGGTCTTTGAAGTGAAGGCGAGTCCGCTGAAAGCAGGTTGTGCGGAAGACGCCATCGTCAATAATTTCACCACGATGATAGGCAAAGCGCTGCAACGACAACAATAAGCGCGTGCCGGGTGGCGTGGACGGCGAGTCTGCGCCACGTTTTGCCCGAATGGCTGGAGTAGGGGAGAAAGAGTCGGCAGTGACGGCGACGTGAACCCCGCAGGGCCAGGTTGACCTGCTGTGCGGCGGAACCGGTCAGTTTTGGTCTTTCTGCGTAGTCTCATCTAAAATTTATAGCTCGGCGATACCTTTTAAGGTCGCGTGGCTCCTTGGCTCGCCATCTTCNCTATAAGGACAAAAACTTCTTGAAAAAAATAGGCTTTTTGTCGTTTGGCCACTGGACGCCCTCGTCACAGTCGGCAACGCGTTCAGCGGCGGATTCGCTGCTGCAATCCATCGAGCTGGCCGTCGCTGCGGAAGAGCTGGGCGCGGATGGCGCCTATTTTCGAGTGCACCATTTCGCGCGTCAGCTTAGTTCGCCTTTCCCGCTGCTGGCGGCAGTGGGGGCGAAAACCCGCCGTATTGAGATCGGCACTGGCGTCATCGACATGCGTTACGAAAATCCGCTGTATATGGCAGAGAACGCCGGCGCGGCTGATTTGATCTCCGGCGGGCGCCTTCAGCTCGGCATCAGCCGGGGTTCCCCCGAGCAGGTGATCGACGGTTGGCGTTATTTCGGCTTCCAGCCTGCGGAGGGTGAGACTGACTCGGACATGGCGCGTCGCCACACCGAGGTCCTGCTGGATGCGCTGCGTGGCGAAGGCTTTGCCGAGCCGCATCCGCAGCCGATGTTTCCCAATCCGCCAGGGCTGCTGCGCCTCGAACCTTTTTCGGAAGGATTGCGTGAACGCATTTGGTGGGGGGCTGGCTCGAACGCCACGGCGGAGTGGGCGGCCAAACTTGGCCTGAATCTGCAAAGCTCCACGTTAAAGGACGACGAAACCGGAGAGCCGTTCCACATCCAGCAGGCTAAACAGATCCGCGCCTACCGCGACGCATGGAAAGCGGCCGGACACGCGCGCGAACCCCGTGTGTCGGTGAGCCGGAGCATATTCGCGCTGCTGGATGATCGGGATCGCGGCTACTTTGGCGGTGGGGGACAGGATGCCGATCAGGTGGGGTTCCTCGACGACAAAACGCGGGCGATTTTCGGCCGAAGTTATGCCGCCGAGCCAGACCAGCTTATCAAGCAGCTTGCGCAGGATGAGGCGATTGCCGAAGCGGACACGCTGCTGTTAACCGTGCCCAATCAGTTGGGCGTTGACTACAATGCGCACGTGATCGAATCGATACTGACGCAGGTTGCGCCGGGACTGGGCTGGCGCTAACGTCGCCGTAGAAGAGGAGAGGGCGCCGGGACGTTCACGCTGTTCGCCCGCAGTGATCTGTCCCTGTCTCATTTGCGAACGCTCGCTTTCCCCGGCTGTTTGGCATTTTCCGCTGTCTTCCCTCTCGCTTCCGAAAGCGCTGAGTGTAAAAAATTCGTAATGACATCAGTGGATTGCAACGAATTAGATTGGCAACGGTCTAGGATAGATAGTGTGTCGACGGCGTTTGTCCCACGGCCTGATCCCGCGCGGTTGGCAAGGTGGAAGAAAAGTGCCGGTACGGTATATGACCAACGAGACTAACGACTTTGCAATGAAAGGATGAACCATGCCCACACGTCGTGATTTTCTGATGATGAGTTTGCTTTCCGGAGCCATGATTGCCATCAATTCCTCCGCGCTGGCCCAGCAGGGCATCCGCGCTAAGGTCAAAGGCGCCAGCGCGATAACGCAGGTCTTTGGCGATGGCATTCGGTTGACCGCCGTTGCCGTGGAATATGACGAGGCCGTCAGCGGCGAGTCTCTTAGCAAGGCCGATTTCAGCGTGGAAGGCCGAACGGTCACCGGCGTGTTCGCCAGCGCTTCCGCCAACCCCGCCGACAAAGCGGCCGGCGGTCATTTCGTTATCGTTACACTATCGCCGGATGATGCGAATGCACCGCTGGTGGAGAAAATGGACGCGAAGAACGGCAAGGACGTCAAAAAGGGTACGCAGCCGCCGTCGTCCGGCGGCAAGGGCGGCCCCGGCAAAGCAGGGGATATTCCGGCATACGACACGACGTATGCGCTCCCCGTCGGCAAGGTGCATCAAACCGGCGATATCAAGAGCGTGCAAGGGGACCGCATTGCCGCCATGCCCGCACCGCTGACGACGACGCAAGCTGAAAATCTTGTCGTCGATGACTTCGAGTCGCTGATGTTTACCGATGCGAAAACGGGTAAAACATTGCGCTACAACCTGTTTGTGCCCAAGCACTACGACCCGAAACAGAAGTATCCGCTGGTCTTGTTCATGCACGATGCCGGGGCCACCAGCGACGTGACTCGCTCCACGCTCTATCAGGGATTGGGGGCGATTGCGTGGGCCAGCCCGGCCGATCAGGCTCAACGTCCGGCGTTTGTGCTGGCGCCGCAATACGCAGAAATTATCGCGGATGACGACTCGAAAACTTCTGATGCGCTGGATGCCACCCTCAATCTCATCACGTCGCTGTCGGAACAGTACAATATCGATCGCAACCGATGCTACGCAACCGGGCAGTCCGGCGGCTGCATGATGTCGATAGCGATGAACATCAAGTACCCGACCTTTTTCGCCGCTTCGTTTCTCGTGGCGGGGCAGTGGGACCCGGCGCTGGTCAAACCGCTTGCCCGGCAAAAACTGTGGATTCTGGTGTCGCAGGATGACGACAAGGCTTTTCCGGGACAGAACGCGATCACCGAGGTGTTGAAAAAAGAGGGCGCGAAGATAGCGACCGCCGTCTGGGACGGTCGGTGGTCGGCCGACCAGTTCCGCAAGGCCAGCCAGGCTATCGAGTCTGAGGAGTGCCCAATTAATTATGTGTCGTTTGCCAAAGGCACGGTCATTCCCCCCAACCAGTCGAGTGCCGGCGCGAGCGGCCATCGCAATACCTGGCGCATCGCCTACACCATTGAACCCATTCGGGAGTGGCTGTTCCGCCAGCACCGCTAAGGCGCACACGCCTGACGGGCGCGAGTCGATATGATTGAGTCACACCGTATCGGCGGCGCCGCGTCTGTCTTGGCGAGAGGCACCGCCCACTTTCCTCATCCTGCTGAATATGGGCGATGACCGAGGACGGACATCGCCCGATCCCGCAGCCAGCCCGGCCATGACAGATTCTCTGATGATCAAGAAAGCGTCGTCCGGACAGTGATTGCCTGATGAATGATTGGCGTGACGAATAGTTAATCGGGCAAAAGATCCACAAATCAACCATGCTTGATCTGCGGCCTGTCCGACGTTGCCCACACGTTGACCTCCCAACTCGTCGGCTTCCGTCGTGCAGCCTCCAGCGCCGCCCCTGTGCGGCGAGCGTGTCCGCTGACTCCATTCACAGAAAGCGAGGTTCGATATGTCGGTATTGTTCACGCCATTCACACTGAAGGACGTTACCCTGCGTAACCGCATCGCGGTGCCGCCGATGTGCCAGTACAGCGCCAATGAGGGGTTCACCAACACCTGGCATCAGGTTCACTATGCGGGACTGGCGCGGGGCGGGGCCGGTTTGGTGATCGTCGAAGCGACGGCGGTGTCGCCTGAAGGCCGCATCACGGCCCACTGTCTTGGACTGTGGAATGATGCGCAGACGGAAGGGTTGGCGCGCATCGCGGCGTCGATTAAAGCGGCGGGCGCCGTTCCCGGCCTCCAGATCGCACATGCAGGGCGCAAGGCCAGCGCCAATCGTCCGTGGGACGGCGATGATCATCTTCCCGAGGACGATCCCCGCGCCTGGGAGACGATTGCGCCGTCGCCTATCGCCTATGGGCAGAATCTGCCGCGGGTCCCGCGTGAGATGACATTTGAGGATATCGCCAGGGTGACGGGGGATTTCGCCGCCGCGGCGCGTCGCGCCCGCGATGCTGGTTTCGAATGGCTGGAGCTGCNCTTCGCTCACGGTTATCTGGCGCAAAGCTTCTTCTCTGCCCACAGTAATCAACGTCACGATCGGTATGGTGGGAATCTGGAAAACCGCAGCCGGTTCATGCTGGAAACGCTGGCGGCGGTTCGCGATGTCTGGCCGGAACATCTGCCGCTGACCGCGCGTTTTGGCGTGATCGAGTACGACGGAAACGACGAACGCACGTTGGCGGAGTCCATTGAAGGGGTACGGCGGATGCGGGCCGGAGGGCTGGATCTGCTGAATGTCAGCATCAACTTCGTCATTCCCGATACCCAAATCCCGTGGGAAACGCCTGCGCTGCTGGCGCCGCTCGCAGAGAGGGNGAGCCGCGGCGCCGGGATTCCTGTCGCGGTCGGCTGGGGGGTTGATGAGCCTACGCTGGCGGAACGCGTCGTGGCGGAGAAGCAAGTGGATTTGGTGATGATCGGCAGGGCGATGCTGGCGAATCCGCACTATCCGTACTGGCTGGCGCAGGCGCTGAACATCGACCGCCCTGACTGGGTGCTGCCCGCACCCTATGCACATTGGCTGGAGACCTATCACGGCGCGGGCAAACTGTCGTCATAGCGTTCGCTCCCCGCTTGATGGGCGGTCGCTGCGGCGACGGGGCTGTCGGCTCCGTCGTCGGGCAGATAGTCCGGTTAGAAGGCGCACGGGCGAAAGAGCGATGTCTATTACAACAATGTCGGCGGCAAGGTGGTGGTACGCCTTGGCGACCCGGCGTGATCGTGGGCGCAGGGCCGCGCCGCGGCTCGGCCTGAGGACGCTGAAACGATGGGCGCTGAGCGGTTTGCAGCCTGAGCTGTGAAGTCAGGTTAACGTGATAAGCGTCACTCAGCCGACTGAAAAGGTTGTGAAAATCCGCACTCACGTCAAGACGCAAACGTCTATTATTTCCAGGCGGATAACGCGCGCCGCGGGGCTGTGACGGATGTCGCAACATCGGCGTCCCTCCGCGTAGTCAGGACACAATAGCGAGCCGGGCTGCGGCACGACGCACGAATGACAGGAACAGAACCATGAGGATCGAGATGAAATATCTAACCGGGCTAGGGCAACTGCTGGGCGCCTGCCTTTTTGTCGTTGCGACGGCGTCGAACGCGTCTGCCGCCGAGCTAGCCGCCGTCCAGCCGGTCGTCTCCTGCGAGCAACTGGGGGCGATGGCGTTTTCCAATGCGGTCGGGGAAAAGGTCACCCTTCATTCGGCCACCCTGACGAAAACCGAGAAGGGAAACTTCTGCCAAATTTCAGCGACGATCGCGCCGTCCATCGGCGTTGAAATCGCTCTTCCTGCCGAACAGTGGACTCAGCGTTTTCTACAGGTCGGCTGCGGCGGNCTTTGCGGCAGCATCAACCTGAGTCTGTCCAACGCCAACGGCTGCGTTCCCGCTATGAACGGGGAGTTCGCGGTTGCCGCAACCGATATGGGTCATCAGGGCAGCATGATGGACGCCTCGTGGGCGGAAGATCCGCAAAAACGTATCGACTTCGCCTACCGCGCCAACCATCTGACGGCGGTGCTCACCAAAGCGCTGATTACGGCCTACTACGGCCAGCCGCAACGTTACGCCTACTTCATGGGATGTTCCGACGGCGGGCGCGAAGCATTGATGGAAGCGCAGCGCTACCCGGAAGACTTCAACGGTATTTCGGCGGGTGCGCCGGCCGCTTTCTTCCAGTTCCAAAACTCGTTCTTCCACGGCTGGAATAGTGTGGCGAATCAGCGCAAGGACGGCACGGCGATCCTGCTTCAGGATCGTCTGGCCATTCTGCATAAGGCGGTGCTGAAACACTGCCCGACGCTGTCCGGCGTTCACGACGGCCTGCTGCAGAATCCGTATGCCTGCTCGTTTTCCGCCAACTGGGTCAAGCGTTGTGCTGAAAAGCAGAGCGACAAGTCGGACTGCTTGACCCAGGAAGAGATCGAAGTCGCCCGAAAACTGTATGCGGGAGCGGGCGATGTCTCGGGTAATCGCTTCGTGCTCGGCGGTCTGCCGTTGGGATCCGAAATGCGCTGGCCCGCGCCGGCAAAAGCGACGGAGCGCTCCATGTCGGAATCGATGGTGCTGCCGGCACTGCAGTCCGTGCTGTTGCCCGGCGGGAAGCAGCCCATTTCCAAGATGAGTGATTTCCCGCTGAATCGCCGAAACTTCGATGCGGTAGCGCAGCTGGCGCCGCTGTATAACGCGGCCAATACCAATCTGCGTCCCTTCATGCAACATGGCGGCAAACTGATCATGTGGCATGGTTTGGCGGATGATTCGGTGAGTCCGGCGTTCTCTCTGGCCTACTATCGTGGTGTCAACACGACGCTTGGCAAAGCGGCGGTTGATAAGTTCATGCGTTTGTTCCTGCTGCCCGGCGTCGGCCACTGCGGGAATGGCGAAGGCTATGACCAGATGGACCTGCTGACGCCGTTGATGGCCTGGACCGAAGAGGGTGACGCGCCGAAATGGATTGTGACCGGTAAAGCCGCCAACGCGAAAAGCCCGGTGCCGCCACCGGCCGCGTCGACAAAAGGGAAGCCCACGGCAGAAGTACAGTTCCACGGTGTGCAGAAGAAAAGCTCGCCGATAGCATCGCCTGCCGCTGAGCTTCAAGCGACCCGTCCGGTCTACCCTTACCCCTACATCGCGCGTTACACCGGGCAGGGCGATCCCAACGACGCCAGCCAGTATCGACCGGTGCTGTCAGAGGCGTTTTTCCGCGTGGCATTCGTGAATCCGGCCCGTACCTACATCGGCCCTGATAATCAGAAAGAGTATGCGGTTAAGGACGGCAAGTTGGTCGAGAAATAAGCCAGCGACGTCCGAACTCGTCATGACGTTGTCCGGCGGCCGCCTTGTGTGGCCGCCGGCTTATTATTCGTGCTTAATTCGAGTTGCCCGCCGTCGCGCGTTTTTTACCAGACGCTTTGTCAACGTTCCGGTTTTGTTCTCTACGGCAATATTGGTGCGCCTTGAGCGACTTTTCCCCAACACTGTCCTCGTTGATGCTGCGAGGAAGGCGGCGGCGCGGCGCATCATGTCATTACGCGCGTCGGCGAGCCGTCCAGCCATGCTTGCAGGTTTTGCACCGTCTCTTCGTAGAAAACACGGTAGGTGNGATGGGTGACGAAGCCGATGTGAGGCGTCGCTATCACGTTATTTAGCGTCCGAAAGGGATGGTTGTCAGGTAGCGGTTCGCTCGAGAAGACGTCGAGCGCCGCCCCCGCGAGCGTCTGTTGTGATAACGCCTCGATTAACGCGGCTTCATCAACCAACGGCCCGCGCGAGGTATTGATCAACCACGCCGTGGGCTTCATTAACACCAGATCGGACGCGCCGATAATGCCGCGAGTGCGCTCAGAAAGCACCAAATGCAGCGAAAGCCAATCGGATTCACGCAGCAACGTCGCTTTATCGACCCACGTCACCCCTGCGGCCTGCGCGGCCTCTGGCGTCAGGTTCTGGCTCCACNCCATCACGTTCATGCCGAAGGCCCGGCCGATCGCCGCGACCCGAGCTCCGATTTTCCCCAGCCCGAGAATGCCGAGCGTGCTGCCCTCCAAATCCGCCCCTATACCCACTTGCCAACCTCCGGAGCGCAGCGAAGCGCATTCGGCGGGAAGATGTCGGGCTGCCGCCAGCAACAACGCCCACGTCAGCTCCGGCGCTCCGTTGCCGCGTCCTTGGGTGGCACTCACCGTGATGCCCTGAGCGCGTGCCGCCGCGATATCAATAGACGCATTGCGGGCGGACGTTGAGGCGATGAATTTGAGGTTTGGCAACCGGGCTAACAGGCGGGCCGTGAGCGGTGTCCTCTCGCGCATTACGCAGAGGGCATCGAAGGGACGCAGCCGGGCGATCAGCGCCGACTCGTCGGCCAGATGATCGCGAAACACCGTGATGTTAGCCCGCGATTGCACGGCGGACCAATCCGCACTGGCCAATGCAACACCCTGATAATCATCAAGAATGGCTATTTTTAACATGTTCAACGCTCCGTTAAGCGACTCGCCGCAAAGTGGACGCGTCTATTGGAGAGAACGACGCGTCCTTCGCGTTATACGAGTGGCATGACACAAAGACCTGAACGCGTCGGCACGGACGCGGCAATACCAGATGGGTGCTGGCGGCGTTTTCAGTTCACCGCCAGCCTTCGCGATTAGCGGTCCAGGACCTGCAGTAGGGCGCGGTTAAAACGTTCAGGCTCTTCCATCTGCGGCGCATGTCCCAGGCCCGCAAACTCCACCAGCTCACCGTTCGGGATACGTTTTACCGTGGCTTTGCCGAGCTGGTCATAATGGCCTAACCTCGCTTTGACCGCCGCGGAGGCAATATCGCTGCCGATGGCGGTGGTGTCCGACGTCCCGATAATGAGCGTGGTCGGCATCTGCAACGCTTGGAATTCATAGACGACCGGCTGGGTGAAAATCATGTCGTAAATCAGCGCCGAATTCCAGGCGACCCGCTGGTGTCCCGGCCCCTGATTCAAACCGGCCAGCATGTCGACCCAACGATCGTAGGCGGGTTTCCAGCGTCCGACGTAATAGGTGTTCAGTTCGTAGTTACGGATACTGGTGGCAGAGGTCCTCAGTTCGCGCTCATACCACTGATCGGGCGTACGGTAGGGGACGCCGAGGGCTTTCCAGTCCTCCAGACCAATGGGGTTCACCAGCACCAGCTTCTGCACCGCCTCGGGATACATCAGGGCATAACGCGTCGCCAGCATCCCGCCGGTGGAATGGCCGACCACCATCGCTTTATCGACGCCGAGACTCAGCAACAGCGCGTGGGTGTTAGCGGCCAACTGCTGAAAGCTGTATTGATACCGTTCGGGTTTGGTGGAAGTGCAAAAGCCGATCTGGTCGGGGGCGATCACCCGGTAGCCCCGTTGGCTCAATGCCTTGATCGTGTCTTCCCAGGTTGCGGCGCAGAAATTTTTTCCATGCAGGAATACAGCGGTTTTGCCGTTGGCCGGCCCTTGCGGCGCGACATCCATGTAGCCCATGTCCAGCGAGACGCCCTGAGACGTAAAGGCAAAGTGGTGCAGCGGATAGGGGTAGGTGAAGCCTTCAAGCTGCGGGCCATAGACCGGTGCGGCGAGAGCGGTTTGCCCACCGCAGAACGACAGCGCCAGCATGAAGAACAGACGTTCGATGACACGAGACATGATTGACCTTTTCAGTGAATTGTCCTGAGAGCACCTTAGCATGGTTTCTTTTTTTCGCCGTGGCGCAACGACGACCTGCGGCGATCGCGATGCGGCCTATGACGCGGCGCACACGCGACGATCAGACGAAGTCTCCATTGGCGCGAGCCGCCTCCGGACTGGCGGATACTATCGACCATGTCGTGCGAACTGGCCGTGTTTACGGCGTAATCCACGACAACCTCAAAGCCGTCGGCTGACGGCAGCAGAGCGAAAACTCGTCCGATACCGCGGGAAGTGCGGGTGACGCGGGTCCGTTTTATCTGAGTAAGCGGAGTGCATGCTCATATTGCGTCTCACCAAAGTTGCTCGGTTATTGTGAGAGGGATGAGAAATGAATGAGGCTGAGCAAACCTTACGGTAGGCTATTTTATGAACAGATTCCGGCATCCGACTGCGGTGAACGAACCGGATGACTCCGAATTTACGCTTTTCTGTGGGTGCCGATCCCCAGCGCAGCATTGCCGGAAAGAGAAAGTGTAAATTGTGTAATTAATTAAAATTGAATGAAATTTTATGTTCGCTTGCGTCAGTGGCTTGAGCGGCTCCTTGAGAAGGCGCGCAGTCGTAAGTTTATATTATTTTTCGCATTAACCTTTATACAGCATAGTGGCGTCTACACTTTTAACGTTGTGCGTTGATGATGGTTACCTTGCATTTTCGGGAGCGCTGTTTCATCAGGCTACTAATTAAAAGAGAAAACTATGAATGCCCAAAACACTGATTCACCAGGAACAAAAGAATTAACCCGAGCTGAAGTCGTCAGGCAGAGAATCTTTTTTGTCGTGCTGGTGGCGACTATGGGCGCATTGGCGTTTGGTTACGATACGGGGATTATTTCAGGCGCATTACCTTATATGTCGGCGCCGTCGGCCGAGGGAGGATTAGGGTTAACGTCATTTACTGAGGGACTGGTCGCTTCCTCACTGGTCTTCGGCGCCGCGGTAGGCTCCTTCCTTAGCGGTTTTTTCTCCGATAAGTTTGGCCGTCGTATTACGCTGCGTAGCCTTGCGGTGCTGTTTGTCGCAGGCTCGGTGGGCACCGCGCTGGCGCCCTCCGTCACTTCGATGGTCGTCATGCGATTCCTGCTGGGACTGGCTGTCGGCGGGGGATCTTCGACCGTGCCGGTTTTCATTGCCGAGATCGCCGGGCCAAAGCTCAGAGCGCCGCTGGTCAGCCGCAATGAGCTGATGATCGTGACGGGGCAACTGGTTGCCTATGTGGTCAGCGCCGCGCTCAGCTACCTGTTGAATGAAGGACATATGTGGCGCTACATGTTGGCCATCGCTATGGTGCCCGGCATTCTGCTTTTCATCGGGACATTCTTCGTGCCGGTTTCTCCCCACTGGCTGGTTTCTGAAGGACGTCACGCCGAGGCGAAAGAAGTGTTGCAGGAACTTCGCGAGACGCCGCACGAGGTCCGCAAAGAGCTGCGCGATATGAGAGAGCAGGTTAAAGAAGCCGAACGCGGACCGGAGGTCGGCGAGCTGCTGCGCGAGAAATGGGTCTTGAGGCTGCTCGTTATCGGCATCGGATTGGGCTTTGCGCTCCAGTTCACCGGCGTCAATGCGTTCATGTACTACACGCCCATTATCTTGAAATCCACCGGTCTCGGCACCACGGCGGCCATCACCGCCACCATTGGGAACGGGGTGGTGTCAGTGATTGCCTCGCTGGCGGGGATTTGGGCCGTCAGCCGTTTTGCGAGACGCCGGATGTTGATGACGGGCTTTGTCTTCGTCATCGTCGCGCAGGTTTCGCTGGGGGCCGTGCTGACTTTCCTGCCCGCCGATCTGACTCAAAGTTACATCGCACTACTGTGTATTCTGGTGTTCCTGTTCTTTATGCAGATGTTTATCGCGCCGGTTTATTGGCTGCTGATGTCGGAACTATTCCCTATGCAGCTGCGCGGACGCCTGTCGGGCACCGCCATTTCGGTTCAGTGGATTTTCAATGCGCTGGTGGCGCTGAGCTTCCCGCCCGTGCTGGCATTTGCCGGGAGTCAGACTTTCTTCATCTTCGCGGTGATTAACGTGTGTTCTCTGCTGTTTATCGCGGCGATGGTGCCTGAAACCCGCGGAAAAAGCCTGGAGCAAATCGAATCCCATATGCGTCACAAATTTGGTGAAGACAGCGATAAAGCGACCGAGGTATAGACAATCTGCGGCGAAGCTGAACTGAGCGTTGCCGCGCAATATCGTTTGTTCTGCATGAATGGTCGCTCTAGACCGCGAGGGAACGTCGTTAGGGGCGACGGCTTCCCTTATTAGCCGTAAAAACAGCCGTAATGACGCCTCGCCGCAAATGGGCGAGGCGTTTCTTTTTCTCTCCGCCGCTTCCTGCTTGTCCCTTCTACCGCCTGACATCGCTGTCCCGACCGAGGGACACCGTGCTGTACCATCGGCGTACTTTGTGTAGCTTGAAAAACGCGGCACCGTTCGCAAAACGCGTGTCGAGTCGTCCCAACCCTCATCTCACATTTCAAGGCTTCTCGGGCTTTCCGACCTGCGTGAGTGCATCACGCGTTTTATCACGACACAATCAAAATATAGGTTTTCACCTATATAGCATTTAACCTATGGTGATGAGGAGGTCGTGTGTGGATCATTGAAACAACGGATACATTTGACGCATGGTTTTGTTCGTTATGCGACATCGACAGGGCCTGCGTACTCGCGGCGCTCATTGTGTTGCGGGAAAAGGGACCATTGTTGCCAAGACTTTATGCAGATACGGTCAAAAGCTCCCGCTACAGCAACATGAAAGAGCTGAGAGTGTAAAGCCGGGGGGATCCCTTGCGCGCCTTTTTCGCGTTCGATCCGCACCGTACCGGAATTCTGCTGTGTGCAGGCAATAAGGCGGGTAATGAAAAACGCTTTTACGATGAAATGATCCCGCTGGCCGACCGGGAGTTCACTCATTATCTCAATCGATTACACAAAAAGGAGTAACGCTATGGGCAGAACGCTAGAACAGCTTATTGCGGATGAAAAACCGGACGTCGTTGCGGATGCGCACGCAATGGCCACGGATATGCTGCTGAATATCCACCTTGCCGAACTGCGTGAGAAGGTAAGGAAAACGCAGGTGGAGATGGCGCAGGCCCTGGGTCTGAAGCAGCCGACCGTGGCGGGGATGGAGAAACGGGGCCGGGACCTGAAACTCTCCACTCTGAAACGCTATGTTGAGGCGACCGGCGGCAAGCTGCGGCTTGATGTCGAACTGCCGGACGGTTCTCACTATGGCTTTGTGCTCTAAGTGGCGCACGTCACCGTCACTTAAATAAGGTAACCTTGCGTTGACTTAATCATGAGAAATCAAACAACCTCGTATTTTTCGTCATGAGCTTTGAGGCCGTCGATCATCGTCTGCCAATGTGATCTGATCAGCCCTGTTCGCAGATAAGCGGTGCAGCTTTAGCGAACTGTCGGCGAAGGTGCAGGGACGCGCTGCGCGCTGGGCTGACCCGTTCAGCGGTCACCTGTTTATCTATTGGGGGTACCTTGTCTGACCGGCGAAACCGGAATCCATAGGATGTTGACCTCATAGTAACCATAAATAAAGACGAACTGAACGGGCATTTCAGGGGCAGTTTATGATGCTTATGACTCTGCATGATGATTAATTTGCTTTTCGTCCGGTCAACGCTTTCAGAAGACGTTCGCGTTGTGTTTCCAGTGAACACAGATGTTTATCAACTTCATCGAGATGCTTTCGCAGAACATCATGGGTTTCAGGGCAAAACTCCCTATTCTCTTCTCTACGCATACAGGCAGGGAACGTCTCAATCTCGGCAAGCGTGAACCCTGCAAGTATCAGCCGGCGAATCTGGCAGATCTGTGCAACCGACTGCTCACTAAAGTAACGGTAGCCGTTGTCTCCCCGCACTGAGGNGACGAGCCCCTTTTTATCGTAATGGCGAATTGCCCTCACGCTGACGCCTGTCCGTACTGAAACCTCACCGATTGATAAAGACATACCTACCCCCGTGAATTTTCGCTTGACCCTGACATTAATGTCAGGGTTCAGCATAGCCTGAAATCTCTGTTTGAGGACTCTATCATGCTGCTATTTCGCTCTCTCCGCACACGGTTGTGCTTACTGTTGATATTCTTTCTGCCCCTGACCGTTGCAGCAAAAAACTACTTCTTGACCGCACCGGATGGGACCCGGCTGGCGGTACAAGAATCAGGTGACCCCCAGGGGACGCCCATTATTTTTATTCACGGGCTGCTGGGAAGCCATCTGAATTGGGAGAAGCAGGTGCAGGATGTGCAGCTCAATCACTTAAGGCTCATCACCTATGACCTTAGGGGGCACGGGATTTCTGGTAAACCTGAGCAGGAATCATCGTATCAAAACGGCAAGCGCTGGGCGGAAGATCTTGCCACGGTGATAGAAGGCAGTCATGCCGCAAAGCCATTGCTCGTTGGGTGGTCTCTTGGTGGTGCTGTCATTACCCATTATCTGGCTGCCTACGGTGACGGCAATATCAGGGGAGCAATGTACGTCGATGGCGTGGTTGAATTAGTTCCCGAACAAATTCCAGCTCACCCTGCCGTTTATCGTGATATGACGTCCGGCGATTTAAGAACTCACCTTGATGGCGAGCGCCGCTTTGTCCAGCTGTGTTTTCACCAACAGCCGGATATTCGTACGTTTGAGCGTCTAATTGCGAGCGCCGCGATGGCCTCATGGTCAATGCAGCGAGCCGTACAGGGCATGAATATTCCGCTTGTTCAGGGGCTCGGTTCTGCCCGCGTTCCGCTGCTGTTTGTTTATGGCAAGCATGATGTTTTGGTCAACCCGCAGGCTGCGCTGTCGAGAGCCCAAAAGGTGAATCCGCGCATTCGGTCACTGATATTTGCTGATTCGGGACATGCGCCGTTTATTGAAGAGCCACGGCGCTTTAACCAGGAACTGGCCAAGTTTGTTGAAGCCACGCATCACTAGTTCGTCAGCACGATGCTCATAACCAAAAAGGTCCTGTCCATGAAAACTGAAAAAGTCTCATCGTTTTTGTTCCGGCACTGCTTAGCGCGCTCACGGTGATTATTCCGGACCTACCGGGCTACGGTAACCAATGGTTTTATTTATCGGTCAAGATAGTGGTGCAACCATCTGCATTATGAAGAAAAACCGTGAGGAAAACTTTAGCGTGGGTAACGTATGAGTTCGCCCCAAAATAAACGGCCAGCAGGACGCTGACCGCAGGGGAAGGGCGTTGGCGATGAATGCCCTGGACAGAGAGGAGCCGACATCACAACTGACGCTGTCAGTTGAAGTTTAAACCAGCGTCTTCAACGCATCGGCGGTGAAATCTTCCAATGCATCCTGCTGACCCGTTCTGATCTTGGCAGCCCAATTCGGGTCGCTCAGCAAAGCGCGGCCGACGGCAATCAAATCAAACTCGTCGCGTTCCATACGTGCAATCAGGTTGTCGAGGTTATCAGGTTTGGCGCTTTCACCGGCAAACGCGCCCATGAAGTCGCTCGACAGGCCGACGGAACCCACGCTGATCGTCGCAGCTCCGGTCAGTTTCTTCGCCCAACCGGCAAAGTTTAATCCCTTCTCTCCGTCGATTTCTGGAAACTCGGGTTGCCAGAACCGGCGCTGTGAGCAGTGAAGGATATCGACACCGGCGTCCACCAACGGAACCAGCCAGTCAGCCATTTCCTCAGGCGTTGGCGCGAGACGCGCCGCATAGTCCTGCTGCTTCCATTGACTGACACGCAGAATCAGCGGGAAGTCTGGCCCGACAGCTTTACGCATGGCCTGAACGATCTCGGCCGCAAAACGGGAGCGCTGTTTTAGCGTTGCGCCGCCGTAGCTGTCTGTGCGCAGGTTGGTGCCCGCCCAGAAAAACTGATCGATCAGATAGCCATGCGCGCCGTGGATTTCCGCGACATCAAAGCCCAGACGCTTGGCGTCGGCCGCGGCCTGACCGAAAGCGGTGATGGTATCGGCGATATCTTCCTCGCTCATCGCCACACCGCGCGGTTGGTCGGGGGCAACCAATGCAGAAGGACTTTCCACCTCGGCATCCGGCGTCCAGTCCGTCAACAAGCTGACGGTTGATCCCGTGTGCCACAGCTGCGGCCCCATTTTCCCGCCCACGGCGTGGACATCGTCGATGACGCGTTTCCAGCCTGCCAAGGCTTTCTCACCGTGGAAGAAGGGGATTTGAGGGTCATTGCGTGAGGCAGGTCGGTTGATGACCGTGCCTTCAGAGAGGATCAGACCCACATCACCTTTGGCGCGGCGCTGATAATAAGCGGCGATTTTCTCGTCCGGAACGCCATTAACGGCAAATGAACGCGTCATTGGCGCCATCACGATGCGGTTTTTGAGTGCGAGATTCTTCAAATGGAAAGGCTGAAACAGGACGTCGACTTTGGATGAGGCCATAGTATCTCTCCGGTGAGTTTAGCGCAGTTCATAGTATATTATGTATACAGCTCGTCAATCAGGTACCTCAATGGCCTCAGGTATTTTGATGGAAACTTTAATGCTGAAACTAGCGGTAGGCTATGCGCCACCCCAAGCCACCATCGCCTGCTGCTCGCTTCAACCCGGGACTCTCTGTCGCAGGTTGAGGCCGCGGCGACTCACCGACTATCAATCAAGTTTACCTAAGAACAAATCAGCGATTGATTGGCAAAGCACCGGCATTTATTGAACGCAGCCGCTCACAACGCGACTTAGGCAGTGGTGTTGATATTTCGCCCCACCGCCGGATTAGCCGGCAACGATGGGATTGATTCGAGAAGATTGGCTGCGGTTGACTCTTGATTATCCGATGTCTTTTTCAGTAGGGTGGTGCTCACCCGACGACTGAGTTCTTGGTTATCAACGCGGGTAGCTAGCGAGGCAATTTGCGATACATCCATATTGTTCTCCCGATCAATATAAGAAAAAAGAACGGACCACGACGTCGACCCATGCGCAAAATATCATCGGCAACCAAGTCATTAACTCCAGAAACGAATTTCGGTAGAGGCGTTTCCCATTCACCTGATCATCAGGAGTCTTTACTCTATCGATAAACTGTCCATTATCATGAAAACGCAAACCGATACATGTGGAAGCACAGTTGGGCTGCCTAACCCTACTGATTGTTTAATAACAAGCGTGTATCGCTAAAGAGCGATAGAGGATGAACGGCATCGTTGAACAATGAGTCTTGGGGATTGTCGACCTCATGATGTAACGCACCGTCGGCTCATTGAAAATGGGGTGACCGAATACACAGGTCTCAGGATTACGTGTAAGTCTAGCCAGCGAGGTCCGTTGTCTGTCGTCATGACAATGACCGGGCCATGTGGCTGAGGAAATGCCAAGGCGTTCATCGTTGGGGTAACCGCCAATTTTCATGGCGGTTACCCCCATTAGTCATTGTTGGTCAGTTGTACATTAGTCTCCGTCTGGCAGGACTTTACTAAGCACTTGTTTAGACGCGTAACTGCATGAACCAAGACCAATGACTTTTTTCTGGCCATCGGTCATATCAACAGTACTCCCCGACAAGATGCTGTGGAAAGCGTAATAATAATAAGCCCCCGATGCTTTTCCCCAGCCGAACGTAGTCATATCACCCCACTCACCATATATCGCGATATATTCAGCACTGGTTGGCATCGCTTTATTTAATCCGGCATGAACATTATCTAGATAAAGATTACAAGCGATATCATATTCGCCGCTGCCTGATGCATTGCTGAATTTGATTTGAATCACGTCGGATATTGGCGTGCCTTTTATCGAAACATGCCCTAAACCATTGACATTTTTCACTTGCACATTCACGTCATCACATGTCCAGATGGTGGACGGCGACGGTTCGCTGATTTCAATATAAAACGTTGCGCCTATGAACAGATGATGGGGGCCACCAATCTCGAAATTTTTATTGTTGTCGTTATAAATTCGTGTAACCTCGAGCGTCGGAAGGGGTCCCGGAGTCGGTGTGCTAGCCTTAAAAGAAGAGGTCGTGATGCTGTAAACTGATGCATCGTCTGCCATTATAGCCATTACTGAAATAGTTTCTTCCACGGTGTCTGTATATTCTACGGAGGCTTGTCCCAAAGCGTTGGTTGTCACCTTAATGATTTGAGTTCCATCAGAAAAAATCGCGTTTCCGCTTACTAATCTGAATTCAACCGCTTTCCCGCTGACATATTGACCATCGTTCATCAGTATGGCTGTTGCGGTGTTTGTATCGGACCCGTTGGCTGATGCCGTAGAGGTGGCTGTCAAAATCAGGGTATACATAAATATTTCCTCGTTTGAAATGTTATGAGTCAAATTGAATTCCCCCCGTTTATGCAGGAGAGCTAAGGTGTTTCTGTTACATAAATCCAGCAGTCATGAACTTGTGACCGCCTGTTACTTAGGAAGCAAAAACATGAAACCATTAAGGTGCGGCATGTTCAGAGCAATATTCTTTTGTGTACAATATCCGGCGCAGAAATAAAGCAGTAGGTAATATGTAGCCAATACTAGTCGATTACACCGTGAATATTGTTTAGGGGGTTATCAATCATTAGTTATAGCTCAATATTACGAAATAGAAAATATCTCAACTAGGGTGGACTGCTGTCTTCTGTTTTTACTCCGCTTGGATAAACCTATATAACTCTAGGATGACGAGACTTATTTGTACAGGGTAAGATATCAACTAACACAGCCTTAAATTAAAACCTGTTTAATGCGAAGTGAAAATTTGTTTCTATAGGTAAAAAGTATTATGGAATCCGAGGTTTCCAAAATTTAATCACTGTGACGGGAATGTCTAGCCTATAAAGTAAGTAGCTAAAACGATCAACAGAAATTTTCGTACCTAATTCACATTTTTACGTTAAGTTTAATCAGGTTCCTACCGGGTGTTCAGTTTTCAAATTAAATATTGCCTAAACGAATTGTGTAAAACATTCGTGTCTCCTGCGTTAAATTCTTTGTGTAAATAGGGGTTTTAATCACCCTTGTGATAGTTCTGTGAGTGCTTTTTATTGATTAAGGTCATGATTTTTAGAACCTTTAATGCAACCTCTTTTCAGGCTCATGGTTTAAGTCCTATTTAATTCAGTCGGAAGTGATGATGCTCAATCCAATAGTCTCAACCGATCATTATTGCCGAATAAAATAAAGTAAATATACTTCCCCCGCAGAAACCTGGCGTAGAGGAAGAGAAGCGAGAAATGAATACATTATCGAAGATAAAATATCA
This sequence comes from Lonsdalea quercina subsp. quercina, assembly GCF_000688655.1. Classification (GTDB taxonomy): domain Bacteria; phylum Pseudomonadota; class Gammaproteobacteria; order Enterobacterales; family Enterobacteriaceae; genus Lonsdalea; species Lonsdalea quercina. The sequence continues at coordinate 83,530 of NZ_JIBO01000001.1, forward strand.
GATAATCTTTATATCTGAAGAAAAAAAGGNATGGAAAACCGTCAAGGATTATGGTTCTATTACCGCTCAGGCGTTCTTTTTACTCTCCGATTATATGTGGTGCCATGCACTGCAATAGTGATATATCGCTCTTAACCCAAAAAATTAATTTTTTCTGAAGAGCGAGGGAGGATGATATAAAGTGACTTCTGAGCAGGTGAAATATCTAATTAATATTACTTAATGCGACAATGGCGAGTCAAAGAAAATTCAGCACCAGGCTGTATTTAAATTGATGACGTCCGACAACGCTGCGATAAAAGAGATCGAGGTAGTCTTCTGCGTAATGGTTGCGTGGAATTATTCTACTTTGGTTATTCCGTTGGGAGGACCTGGTTAGCAAATTCTAAAATATATGATTTTGTTAACGGGCTATGGGTTCCTCTCTGATACTTGCAACAATGCTGTAAGTGATACGATGAAATCTTTGAAAAAAATTATAGTTTGGTCTCAGATTGTACTTCAGGCATTCCTGCCTGTTATACCCGTTGTTATTTCTCAGTCCGCTGCGGCTGAACCCCGCTCGCCTTTCTCCGTCGATCGCCATACCGATGAACCGTCTTCTGTACAAGATGATTCCCTGCCATATTCGGACATCATGACTCAGGGCGCAGGTATGTTGTCTTCAGGGTATGCATCGGATTCCGCACGATCTCTAATCGTAGGGAAGGCGTCTGCAGGGCTACAACAGTGGCTGAACGGCTTCGGTACGGCCCGTGTCCAGCTCAACATGGATCGCCACGGGAGCTGGAGTCACAGCAGCGGCGATCTGCTGGTTCCATTTTATGACAATGGGCATGCCCTTTTATTTGCGCAGGGCGGGATCCGCAAACCATCGGACCGTCTCACAACTAACCTGGGTTGGGGCGTACGTACTTTCTGGCAAAATGGCTGGATGTATGGTGGCAACGTTTTCTTAGATAACGACCTTACCGGGCATAACCGGCGAGTGGGTTTTGGCGGAGAAGCCTGGCGTGATTACCTTAGGCTGTCGGCCAATACCTATATTGGGACTACAGACTGGCACACCTCACGCGATTTTGACGGTACTTGGCAGGAGAAACCCGCCGACGGATACGATATCCGGGCCGAAGGGTGGTTGCCGGCTTATCCTCAACTGGGGGGCAAACTGGTGTGGGAGCAGTATTATGGCGACCAGGTGGCACTCTTTAATAAAGATCACTTACAGCACAACCCGAACGCAATCACTGCAGGCGTTGAATACACCCCGATTCCTTTAGTTACACTGGGCACCGACCATCGTCAGGGAAAAGGCGTCCATGACACGCAGGTTACCTTAGACGTGAGCTGGAACTTCGGTCACGACTGGCGGTGGCAGATTGATCCGGCGAATGTGCAGGTCATGCGCACCCTGGCTGCCAGCCGCTATGACTTGGTGAATCGTAACAACGAGATTGTGTTGCAGTATCGTAAAAATCCGGCGCAGGACGTAGCGCACCTTTTGCTTACGCAAATCACGGATAATAGCCCGGCGGATGGAACCACCCGAAATGTGTTACAGGTGCTGGCGACAAACCGCAGCGGGCAGCCGGTGCGCAACGCGCCAATCAACTGGCTCGCACCTTCCACTGACGGCAGCGTTAGCCTGATGTCGGCATCGTCCGTCACGGATAACAACGGACTGGCTGCGGTGACGCTGACCAGCACGAAAGCACAGACGGTGCCGGTAACGGTGCAAAGTAGCGGTATTAGCGCTTCACAAAATAGTCACTTCGTGGCGATATCGGTCAGCAAAATCGAACTAACCGTGACGCAGGACAACGCTGTGGCGGATGGCAGCAGTACGGACACAGTCGTGGCCNCGTTGACGGATAGNAACGGCAAGCCGGCAACAGGACAAGACATTACCTGGACCCTGCCTGGCGGCGTCACGATGAAGGAAAACGCTTCTTCATCAGACAGCAGTGGTAAGGCTACGGTGCACCTGTCGTCCACGACCGCTGGCAGCGCCTCCATCAGTGCCACGTCAGGCAGCCAGGCGGCAGAGGCGACGGTGCATTTCACCGGGAATAACGCCACCGCGAAAATCGGTATCCTGAGTGTCACCTCGGACGGCAGCCCGGCAGATGGGAAAACGACGAACGTAGCTCAGGTCACGGTGACGGATGCAAACGACAATGCGCTTGCAGGTCAGACCATTTCATGGTCAGCAGATAAATCTACAGTTGTCTTTGGTCAGTCTGCGGTCACCGACAGCAGCGGGAAAACGACGGTGTCTTATACCGATACCATTGCCGAGTCTCTGACTTTGACGGCGACCCTGTCTAATGGTGGCAGCGCTACGGCACCGAGCCTGTTTGTCTCCGACAAGGACAGCGCCCGGTTGAAAGACCTGACTGTGACCACCGGGGCTAAGGCATCGGGTAGCGACACCAATACCGCCACGGTGACGGTCACGGATTCGAACGGCAACCCCCTAACAAATATGCCCGTCATGTTCAGTGTCAGCGGTAGCGCGAGGTTGAGTAGCGCGGCGGTCAACACTGACAGTAATGGGCAGGCGCAGGTCACACTGACCGATACGGTGGTCGAAACGGTGCAGGTGACGGCAAAACTTTCTACCGGCAGCAGTCAGACGAAAGACAGCAGTTTTGTGGCCGATCTGGACAGCGCAGTGCTGGCGGTGACCGCCACAACCGGGGCTTTGGCTAATGGCAGCGCAACCAATACGGCGACGGTGACGCTGAAGGACAGCAACGGCAATTCCCTTTCCGGTCAAAGTGTCACGCTGAGTACAAACGGCGGCGCAGTCCTTTCTTCCTCTGCGGGGACGACGGACAGCAATGGCCAGGTCGTAGTCACGTTGACCGACGCTACAGCGGAGACCGTCACTGTCACCGCCGCGCTCAGTAACGGGAAAACGGCCACGGCACAGACGACATTTATCATCTTTAGCGTCACCGCGCTGTCGGCCAGCGACACGAGTCTGAAAGCAGATGGTAGTGCTTCGTCTACCCTGACCGCCACGGTTACAGACAGCAACGGCGCAGTGATAGCGAATACGCCAGTGACGTTCAGCGTGACGGGTAGCGCAACACTTAGTGCCGAGGCAGTCATCACTAACAGCAGCGGGCAGGCACAGGTCACCCTGACCGATACGGTAGGTGAAGAGGTGACGGTCACGGCTCAGGCGAGAGAGAACAGCCGTGATACAGGTAAAACGCAGAGCGTTACCTTTGTGGCCTCATCAATCACGGGCGTCTCGCCTTACGGTACGACGTACGTCTTTACGACGGGGCAAGGCTTCCCACAAACGGGCTTTGCCAACGCGCAGATGTATTTCTATATTGATAACGCCAGGAATGACCAGATCAATTATACCTGGAGCAGTGACCGGTCTTGGGTAACGGTGGACAATAATGGCGTTGCGACCATGAAAGCTTCTACGACATCTGCAGACAGTGGTGATGATTCGCCGGCGGAGTCGGAGCGTCAGGTGACCATCACCGCTACGCCTAAATCTGGGGGGACGCCGCTGACCTATACCTTCACTTTGCTGAAATGGTACAGAGTCTCTGACCGTGCTGCTGTGGAAAGGAATGGTTCTAACTATGCGAGTTCTGCCTGCAGGGCCTTCGGATCATCCCCTACTATAGAGTCTGAAGCAGACCTGACGGATGGTGCGGTATCAGTGGTGGGCAAGTTGTTTGGTGAATGGCGTGATAGTTCGTCACTGACACACTACCAGTTCTACTGGGACGCAGAGACAACCACGACATGGCGTGCGAAGCAAGATATTGCCTTCATCTACTCCACGGGAGTTCCCGGGACGTCACCTCAACCGGGTGCAAGTTACGTCATGTGTAGGGTTAACTGATCATCATGCTTATCAAGCCGTCAAGAGAAATCTTGGCGGCTGGCCGGTTGGCTTAATCAGTGCAATCCCTGTTTTTGTAACAAGGGAGCATCTTCCGACTAAAGTTTGCCTACACTCGAGTACCTGCTTATGAACCAATAATATTAATCTCTTGAATAAGGTATCCCATGAAAGAAGTCTATTTTGATGGAATGCATGGTATTGGGGACAATATCATGCAGCGCTGTTTCATAAAGCAATTGGCTCAAAGGAATCATGAGATTTGGTTAAAAACTCCTGTGCCGGAAATTTATCAGGGGATCAGTAACCTGCATTTTGTTAAGGCAGACACCCCCCTACGTACGCAAAAAAAAAATGAGAATAAGACGAAGGTTCGCTTTGAACCTGTCCCGCCCGGGATAGATTGTCAGCGTATTTTTTATGGTGATGTCGACATGCAACAGGGCACCATTTTCACTACGATGGAGCGCCAGTTTGGTATACCCCCGGCAGATCTTGATTTACCTCACTATGCGTTGCCTGATATTGGGATCCCCACAAATAAACCGCTCGCGGTTATCCGTCCAACGACCGTACGCACAGAATGGTTTAACGCCAGTCGTGGCCCTCTTAATGAATACGTCGACAGCGTCGCCAGAATTCTGGCTGACAAAGGCTGGCATGTCGTCAGTATTGCTGATAATGAACCGGGTCTAGAGTGGATCCCTGACGTTGAACCCTTCGCCCATCAAAAATTACATCATGGTGAGCTAACAATCACCCAGATGCTAGCGCTTGTCGAGCAGGCAGATATGGTGGTGTGTGGCGTTGGGGTGGTGATGCTGGCCGCTCTGGCTTATAGACGTCCAATGATTGGTCTGCAGGGAGGTTGCGGAGGAAGTAACCATCATTCAAAAGTGACTGACCGCAGTTGCATGGATTTATCCCAGGCCATTTTCATCTACCCGGATAACTACTGCCGTTGCCAACTGATGAAGCACAAATGTAATAAGTTCATCAGTAACTTACCATCTAAGGTAACGCCGTTTATTGAACGTATGACGGCGGCATACCAAAGGGAGCGTTCGTGTGAAATGATTTAATGATGAACTGAATTCCGATTGGGTCTGCTCCCTGGACTGAGTATAGGTGGATGGCGTCTCTCGGTGTTATCAGGAAATCATAGTGGAGGTAGGCGTTGGCATAGGCAAGTTTGTGGCGTCCCGACCTGAAACGCTCGGTCATGACGTAAATCCGTTTGCCGGCTGTTTATCCGATGGCTCTGGACTAAACTGGACACAGGCTGCCTTCTAGCGCTTCCTCTCTGGAATCCGTTCAAACAAATCGACCACTCAGATATTGCCGTGCAGCACCCTGATCAATGGGTGTTTGATTCAGAACCGGTATTTGAGAGTCCCAAATCGAGGCTTTATTCACGGCATGACCGACGGGATAAACACTCCTGGTACCGAGCGCACTAATCTGGTTCATTGGTTTTAGATTAGGGTTCGACTGTGCCGAATATTATCATTAAGAGCGAATCTGGTCGGGAGGGGATAAGCAGCTATGCTTTCAGCCGTCGTTCTATTTAGCCGGGAAACTTAACGTGGAGCGAAACGTATGACAGCCAATGCCATTGCGGTGTGTGCGTCAGGGCCATCGTTGTGCAAGGCCGATGTTCAGCGCCTGTGCGACCATGAAATACCTGTCATAACGATAAATTCCAGCTGGGCAATCTATCCGGAATGTCAATATATTTTTGCAGGTGATGAGGCGTGGTGGAATGATAATTATGATCTTATTACTTCCCCCGCTCAAAAATGGACGTGTAGTGAATCCGCAGCACAGAAATATAAAATACATTATTTCGATAAAGAAACGGAAGAAGCATTAAACACGGGAATAGTGGCGATTCTTTTCGCCATAAGTTTAGGGGTTGAGAACATTATTCTTCTGGGTTACGACTGCTCTTTAGAAAAAGGTGTTCACTGGCATGGAAAACATCCTCGACTAAACAATCCTACCAGCTACAGTGTTCGCCGCTGGAAAACTGAATTTGAATCGTATTCAATAGATATACGACGGAGGGTTAATATTGTGAACTGCAGTCATGAATCACGCTTGTCCTGTTTTCCTAAAGCCAGTTTAGAAGAGACACTGAGAAGAGTAAAACGATGATGCGTATATATCTCGTTGATGTATCGCACATGGTTTTAGGTTAGATTATTACCACGATAATTGTCACGATATAACTCATTAAAAAAAAGATCATTGCTCATAAAAAATAATATCCTACATTAAGTTATTCTTTAAATATAAGCTTAAATATTTAACGAGGCCTAAATATGTCACTGGACATATCAAATAGGCAGAACATATTTCAGAAAGTAAATCATTAATCAGAAAAGAGAGGTTATGCTATGGCTAATTCAATTCTACTAACTTCAGATGTTCCTGTTGTTGCTCCTGGTACGACACTGAACCTCACTGCGAAAGTATTTAACAGTGAAACTGGCGTAGGCGCGCAGGGTATGACGGTCAAATGGACTATTATAGGTCCGGAACATACCACTGCGACGCTCGGGAGCGCCACTAGCCTCACTTCAGCAACGGGATTTGCTTCAAATACGCTCGATTGCGAAATAAAAGGGGGCGTTATTGTCCAAGCTTCCGTGGATGACGCTGACAAAGATACAAAAAGCCTGCAAGTCGGCTTTTATTCCGATGATTTATCGGCTCCTATCGTTCCGCAGGCTAAAAATGGGATACTGACCGAAAAAGAGGTTAACGGCACAGTACAGGCAATGGTTTTGCGTCATACCGATGACCCTGTTGCGGGGGACCTGTATAACTTCTATTGGGGAAAGAATGCAATTTCCCGCTTCGATGATGGTACCAGCGACACTTTCCCTTGGATCATCAACATCAAAAACGACTTTTCGGCAACGGAAGTACTATCCGATGGAGATTACACGGTTTACTACACCATAACCGACTTGGCGCAGAACATTACCTATTCACAGCCTCTGGCGATTACCGTCACCGGCGGGACCTATATCAATCCGCTATATGATGCTCCAGAGTTCTCCGACATCTCTAATAACACCATCAACTATGACGATGTAGATCCAGAAACTGGCGTCACTGCGTACGTAATCCTTCCCCAGAGTTCGGACGATGCCGTCATTTATGCGAACAATATCATTACCCTCTACATGAGAGTGTTCGACAAAAACTATAAAACAGAAATTATCCCATCTAAAGCCATCTCGACCCATACCGTCACTGACGATGAAATCAGTGATAAAAAGATTCCTTTAGAAATACCGAAAGATGCAATTATGGACAGCAAAGATACCTTTGATGACGTCCGTGGACAGTTCTGGTACACCGTGACAGGAACGGGTTCTGTTGCCGTAGCGGGATCATCTTTCACGAAAACAGTGATTATTGATACGGTTCCGCCACATCTGCCTAAGGCTTAAACCCGGTTCCAGGGGTGGGGCAGTCCCATCTCTGGATTTTACCGACCTCATTGAAGGAGTTTTATATGGTAAATGCAGTAACTGCCCTCCCGGCGCCGAATTTACCGCAGATGACATCAGACAATTCCATAAGCCTTAATGACCTGAATGTTGCGGGCGGCGTATTTGTTCGTATCCAGCAGTATGATGATGCCGCACGCGGTGATTACATTACGGTATTATGGGATAACCTGCCTGTAAAAGAAGTTATCGTAGATGATTTGGCCTCCGATTTCCCTATTGTTGTGGTCATAACGACAGGTCTGGATGTCGGAGTGCATTCTATTAGCTATACCTCCCGCGATGTGGCAGGTAATACAGGAACGTCTTACAAGGTAACTGTTGAAATTATTGACGGAAAGCCAGAGATAAAATATCCAGCGCCTGTTTTCAGTGATGCCGTGAACAGTGTGATTTACCAGAGCAGTATTACAGCCAATGCTGGCACCTATGTTTATGTTGGCCCATACACTGACATTAAGGTAAATGATACAGTGACGCTCTATTGGATGGGCAAGAGCGCGTCAGGGGATATTACAAATGGTGGTGTAGAATCACAAATAATATTGGCTTCGAATATCACTGCGGGAATGACTTTCTTTATTCCTGAAAGTAAACTCGAAGTTCTCAAGGATAAAGGTATTTTATTGGCCAGCTATCAGGTCAGACGTAATGGTGTCATATTGGGAGTATCAGAATTTAGTGAAGCTATACTTGATTTAAGCGGCAGCGTCGATGAACTCAGTATGATCATCTCCACGGGAGCCGTGAATACAGATTATAATGCTGTTCATCTTTATCCATATAACCAGGGCGTCGTAAAAGGCCAGGCCGGGTCAACAGTTGTTTTATCGGCAGTAGGTAATGCTGTTTTCAATGAGTCGGGTTCTAGCACGTATCAGCCCATTCTCAATCAAAATGGTGAAAGCAGCTTTAAGCTTCGTTCATCAGTGCAAAATAATGTAGAAGTTACAGCAGAAGCCTTAAATAACCCTGGTGTCAGCGTTCGTCAAGTGGTTCGTTTTGGGTCTTACACTCAGGGAAATGGTAATATTCAATACCTAAACTATTCTACGGGAGCGCCTGCCAACGGAATCACGCCTTGTTCCATATATCTTAAAACTGCGCAGTCGTCTGGTCTTCGCGCCGAAATAACTCAGGTTAGGGTATCTGTCACTGGTTCTGCCACAATTGATGGTTATTTTACTAATACAGCCGATATTCTGCTCAATTCTGACAAGTCTTGTGAGATCGATATTATAAACAGCATCGCAGAAAACGTTGATGTCGTACTGTCGCTGCCAGAATCATCAGGTTCCATCAATCGACTCACGGTAGCATTCAAATCCTTCTAAATAATAAGAGTATTCTCTACCTTATTGTCAGGTAGCAAGTAGTCTGCATATTGAATCTATCCGGGCCTCCAGACCAGATCTGGAGGCTCTCATTCACATGTATTTTTCCGTTGAACACGTTGTCTTCGATATACCCTCTTCATCAAATATTGTCCAGTTTGGCAGCATTACGCTGCTTCATTGCTATTTGGCGTCATCGAAAGTTACACTGAGTCGATAATCCGCCTGTCATTAAATAAATACGACAAGTGGGAGTAAAACTTAACCGTGAAACGGAGCGATATGGTGGATTATTTTCCACCGCCAGCATTCACGCTTAGCTTATTTTCATTCTTTGTTCACAATAGATTTCTTTTTTATAGTGAGTTAAATCTCATCATTTAATTTTGAACTACAGAACAATATAAGTAGTAATATGCTGTAGAAATACAAATCATAAAACCATACATTGTCTATAAATAACACAATCTCACTATTGACGAATAACGAGCTGAAAGACCACATAATCTGTAATTTAAAACCATCGACTTTTTATTTCGAATGACGCGGCCTATCCAATACACACGTCTATTTCATTAAGAGGTGAACTGTACGTCAGGATGTATTTACGATAAAAAGCACCAATCAAAAATGATGACAAGAGAGAGACTTCGAAACTCCACTTCAATGAGGCTGTCGTTTTCAACTCCGTGAATGAATAGATGAAAGAAAGAATGAAAGAAACGCTGACCCATGATTTGAACACATAGTTGGTTTACTTCCCCAGCAGGTATTTGACCAATGACAGCCAGCTCAATAATTCAGTTTGGGTCAGGATAAAGGCGAGGTCTCGTGCATTAGACTGCGTCGTGATCATTGAACTTAATCGGACTGTTCGCAGAAGCACATTGACCTTAGCACCCTCAATCCGCGATGAGTCGAGGTCAGCAGTTTTACTGCTCAGAAAATGGCATAAAAGCAAAAAGCCCGCTTAAGTTTCCTTAAGCGGGCTTCTCTAATATGGCTCCTCTGACTGGGATCGCCTTTGCCAGTAACTGGCTAATAAATAAGCTAAACAAGAATCTGCTGCCTGTCAAGACCACCAGAATGACCACCAACCGGAGCGGGTTTTACAGAACTGATTTTAGCACTCTGAAGTAGGGGCTTTAATCAGATGCTATCTTTATTCCAGGATATATTTGACTCTTTAATTAAATAATTTCCGGGAATGAAATACAATGGATGTAATGATCCAGTGAATGACCAAAATATAATGTTTTTTTGATCTGCCCATGATATATCGAGATTCTTTTTACCTTTGGTCTTGCTTTCTTTATAACTTCGGTAAAACTGATATGCGAAGTTGTCTTCAAAGTAATCTGAAATACAATATGTTATTTTGCCATTTTGAATCTCTGGGACTTTTTCCTCAGCCAAGGAATTATCCAATAGTATAAAAATATATTGAAATATGTTAAATGAATAATATTTTCCTCCATTTTTTAAGTTGGATTCTTTTGGGAAAGAACAAGCGTGATATGTTTTTTTTAATAATGGAATCACCAATATTTTGAAACTTGAAGGGATTGTTTTATTTTGTAGGTATGATTTCATTTCAGCAATTATTTTCTCTTTAAATTGGCACTGAAATGTTCTTTTGTCATATTCGTGTGCATTCCAGTTAAGTGAGCTTCTCCAAAACATGCTAATGATAAAATAGTAAATGCTATCATTATCAAAATTATTTAAATTAGGAAGTGTTAAGTTTTTATTTGTCTTTGGTAATAAGTGTCTAATTAACTTCACAAAAAGCAACGGGTTTTTTTTATTTATTGGGAGTGCTAAGTTAGGGAATGATGTTTCTCCGTTTTTACTGAAAAGATCTTCACAACATTTACATAGCATGTATTTGGTTATTTGATGATCTCCGATGTTTCTTTTTGTCCAATCGGACTGTATTAGATTCAGTGTATGATTACTGTCTTTTATATCATATATCCGGGAATAAAAAAATGATGGTAAATAATGACTGTCGATCAATTTGGTGTTCTTAGCATCGCAAAGTTTGCAAGTTCCTATAGTGAAATCATTGTTACTGTCCATATTTTTTATCCTTATGATTAATTTTTTTTGATTGTTTATTAATGAGCTTATCGTTTTATATTTCTGTCAAGCTTGAAGCGCACTCATTTTAGCTCATGCTCTTTCTAAATACCCAGTTTTTTGATTTCGTCCCAATATCGGTGCCAGGTTAAATCAGAGATCCGGGGCATTTTTCAGACTTCGAGAAAATTCCGCCGGAGTCTTGCTATTTAATGAGAGATCGGTCTTTTCTGGTTATATTCCTACCGCAAGCATTCGACTTTTTCCTGCGCATCTTCCAGTGGCAGGAACTAGTGAATGTTCAGACACTCGTCCCGAAAACTGCCGTTAAACGACTCTATCAGCGCGTTATCTGTTGGTTTGCCGGGCCGAGAGACGTCCATCGTCACATCATCTCGTACACCCATTGATCCATCGTTTTGGAAATAAATTCGCTGCCGTTATCGGTCTTCAGCCGTCCCGGTACGAGCTTCTGTAACTGCCTTAGACACTCCATCACCGCGACCACATCATCCCCACACAGCCCCTGACCAATCTGGAGCGCCAGACATTCCCGACTAAAATTATCCACTGCAGTTAGCGCCCGGATCCGACGTTCGTTGAACAGATTATCAGCTACGAAGNCCATGCTTCAGCACTGATCTGTTGCACTGAAGGCCAGACGCGCACGTCGGTATCCGGCTGTGACATGCAGGTGGGGACGTTTTGTCCGCAGATTCAGTCCTTCCTGACAATAAATGCGATGTTTTTTATGGGTAATCAACCATCATTCCCGGCGCAGAAGGATATGAATACGCTGAACGCTGTAACGAATACGGGTCTCGGCATTTTCCCTTATCCGCAGTGTGGCGGCCCGGTCATTACGGCAACTGCGGTAGTGATACATCATACGGCTCTGCATCATCAAACGACAGCTACGATGCAGTCCGATACGGTAAACTTCCAACAGGTATGTCACCGCTTCACGCTTTTCACGGGCCTCAGAACTTTTTTCGGATGACATCCTGCAACATCTCCTTGTCCAGACTCAGGTCCGCTACAAGTCGTTTCGGATGGTGGTTATCTTCCTCCAACTGTCACAACCGGCGCAGCTCCGTCACGCCCATGCCACCGAACTTCTTTTTCCAACTGTGAAAGGTGGCTTCTGAAATTCACATCTTTTTTCTGCAGACTTCCTCTACCAGCGTGCCGGTTTCGGCCTGCTTCAGTGCAAACGCAATCTGTTCTTCGGTATGAGGCGTCTTTTTCATGCCGAATGACCTCTTGTTGACGGAGAAGACGGGCCGAAAACTCTACTTTACGCCGGTACTGAACAAAGGGAAGGGAGCAAATAATACTGATCTGTTTCGTCGGAAAGACGCTTCTTCATGGGTGACTTCATGCCTTTGATGAAAAAATTACTAACTTTGGCGGGAATCGATTGAGAGTCGTTCAATCCCTTATATGCATGTTATGTATGCCTTTTGCTACTTATAGTCTGTCGTCTTATAGTCATCATTTTATAATAATCCCAAAATGATCCATTGGGGCCTAAGCATGGTTAGAAAATCGAGTGACACTCTTCGGGCTGTACTTGCTGAGAACATAAAGACTTTCCGTAGACAAAAGGGGCTTTCTCAAGAAGAACTGGCCGAGTTATGTAATTTGCATCGCACATATATTGGTTCAGTAGAGCGCCATGAACGTAATGTCACTCTTAGCACGTTGGAGGTTTTAGCTTCCACGCTAGGCATAACAGTTCCCGAATTACTTACCAAGCATTGAGTAGCGAATAGGTGGATAACTTGGATGTCTATTACAAATAAAGATATTGACGAGATTATCGAAGCTTTTCTGCGTATGACCCCATCGCAGCAGCAATGGGTAAAGTCTGTTATGAATGCGTTTGATAACCAGTATGAATTTGAACGAGCTTCAGATTCTGATGTGGTAACTGATGCTGTTCTTGCTTCATTTGGTGATCGATTGTTGAGCCATCATGCAGGTAGTCGTCAGGCGCTTAGTAAAGATCGATTTGAATTCGCATTTGAGTCGGTACTGAATGCGGCAGGTATTCACGCTCAGTTAGTGAAGAGTCGAACTAATCGAGGGCATGATATTAATATTTGCGGTATACCGGTTAGCTTGAAGACCGAAGCAGCAGCAAATATTAAAGATAATTTAATTCATATAAGTAAGTGGATGGAGTTAGGCCGAGGTAAGTGGGAACTTAATTTATTACTAGACCTATTTCTTGAACATATGCAAAGTTATGATCGCATATTTACACTTCGTCGACTGACAAATGTGGAGACGAATATTCGCTATGAGCTAGTCGAGATTCCCAAAGGACTCCTGCTTGAGGCCGAAACTTGTGAATTGGAGATTTGTACTAAAAGCAAGCAGAACCCCCAGCCAGGTTATGGTTATGTGAGGGATACTGCTGGGAATCTCAAATACGCTCTATATTTTGATGGTGGTACCGAACGTAAGCTCCAGATAAAGCACCTTCGAAAAGATCTCTGCAAGGTGCATGCGCACTGGATTTTTAAGTCAACGCCCATTTAATAATCGCTTATGAGCTAATTGAGCATATTCTTCATTTAGCTCAATTCCGACACAGTTTCTACCAAGCTCATTACACACAACGCCGGTAGTTCCTGAACCGAAAAATGGATCAAGGACCCGGCCATTTTCAGGGGAACCGGCTGCTATGCATAAGCGAACAAGGGCCCTTGGGTAAACAGCAAAATGACTACCTGGGAATGGCTCTGTGTTGATGTTCCATACTGTTCGTCTATTCTTTGATTTTTTCTTAGGATCAACAGCGGGTTCTTTGATTGCGCTCCAATCATAGTAATACTTCTCCGATTTAGAGAACAAGAATACATATTCATGAGCTCGTGTTGGCCGATCCTTAACACTTTCTGGCTGGCAGTTAGGTTTGTTCCAGATAATGTCTGTCCGGAGGTACCAGCCATCAGCCTGAAGGGCGAATGCTAGTTTCCATGGCACACCGATCAAATCTTTGGGTTTTAATCCCTCTGGCGTTGGTGCTCTATAGTTCATTGCACGACCTTTATTTTTTGCATCCGCATCGCGCCATGTACGACCACCAGAGGTGTAACTATCACCAATGTTTAACCAAAGAGTGCCATCGTCAGCAAGAGTGCGCCTTGCTTCGCGAAACAGAGTCACTAGATCTGCTATGTAATTATCAACTGTGGTTTCGGCTCCAATTTGACCTTCGACGCCATAGTCCCTCAACCCCCAATAAGGAGGAGATGTAACAATACAATTGAAATGTCCATCTGGAATCTGTAATAGAAGTTTACGGGCATCACCAACAAGCAATTCGCAATGATTCGTCATTTTTTTCTCTAGTTGGGACTCTAGCTCTGCACTTTCATTATCAAATAAATCAAGTGATTGTGCTGTTTCAGCCATATTCGATGCTCCGCGAGTTTGCGTTGTGTACATAGTCTAGCATTTGCTACTTATAGTATTCATTTTCCTTCGGAAACTGTCAAGTACTGGATTACTAGGCAGGCTATGGGACCAATACCAGCTACAACTGACGAAACGTTACTGTCTATCTATGTCCCAGCTCACCACTATCCAGTCCCTTTCACCACTGCGGTCTAAGGGGCGCTACGCCTGCCTATGCAGGGGCAGATTTTTTCTCCCGTGTGCTTTCCGTTCCCGTATCAGCTTCCGGTTAATCGTTTCCCAACACAACCCGTCCCGCAAGGGTAAATGGCACGCATTCTGCGCCCTTGCAGTACGGAACGATGCCGGGAAAGCGAACCGTCAGGCGATACGAAGACGAAAATCACACCACTGACGGAGAAAAAACCATGACGATTTCCCTGCATACCCAGACTAGCGCCCCTAACACCGCAGCGGCGACCAGCGTATCCCCGCTGGAGCAGTCAGGCTCCTCAAAAACGAAATTTTCCAAAACTAAAACCGATATTTATCAGACTGTCACCAATAGCATCATTACCGCACTGGAAGCTGGTGTAAAACCGTGGTCTTGCCCGTGGCAACGAGTGCCGGGCATGTCTGGGTTGCCTTCCAACTTTGCAACCGGTATCTCGTATAGCGGAATGAATATCATGCTGTTGTGGTGCAGTGCATCAGAACAGGGCTTCGGTGATTCACGCTGGATGACCTACAAACAGGCGCAGGCAGTAGGTGGGCAGGTTCGCAAAGGCGAGCACGGCACGACGGCAATTTTCTATACAACCTTAGAGAAAGAAAACGAAGACGGTGAAATCGACCAGATTCCGATGCTGAAAACCTTCAATGTGTTCAATGTTGAACAAATTGATGACCTTCCACTGACAACTGAAACAGTCAGTCCAGAAGCAACCTTTGACTCGTTGCCGGAGGCTGAAAATCTGTTCCAGAAGAGCGGCGCAAACATCATTGAGAAAGGACAAAACGCCTTTTTCAGGCCCTTAACTGATGAAGTCTGGCTGCCAGAGCGCCATCTGTTTTCAGATGCAGCTAATTTCTATGCTACCGGACTGCATGAGTTGGTTCACTGGAGTGGTGGTAAAAAACGACTTAACCGTGAAATGAAAGGGAAATTTGGCAGTGCAGATTATGCGGAGGAGGAATTAGTGGCGGAGCTGGGAAGTGCTTTTCTGATGGCGGATCTGGGGATCATCGGAGAGGTTCAGCATGAAAGCTATATTGCCTCATGGCTCCAGGCGCTGAAAAACGATAAGCGCTATGTTTTCAAAGCGGCCAGCGCCGCCTCAAAAGCACATCGTTACCTAATGGATAAAATTTGAGTCGGAGATGATAAGCCGCAAAGGAGTGCGGCTTTAACCTTATTGCGGAGCGGCAGAATGACAGAAGTCTCAGGGAGATTAATTTCCCTGCGAATTTTCCGGGTATTCGATGCCCGGAAAATTCGCAGGCTGCGGGGGCGGGCGGCAAAGAGCCCGCTCATCCCGCAAACGGCGTTTGTACATCGGTGATTGCAGTAAACGACGGCTTAGATATGACGACTGACTGTGAAGTTTGCAGGACTGCAACGGTAGCCGGGCCTCTTTTTGGTGTTATGATAAGTGTATTGTGCCGTGTAATGCGCACATGTTTCATGCAGGAGAGAAACCATGACCGCGAAACAACGCAACACGCAGAGCGTGACCATGACGGTGGAGCGTGCCTTACTGGTAAGAGCGCGTGAAGGGGTATTAACCTGAGTGCTTTATTGGACAATTGAATCGTCGGATAGTGATCCCATTGCTCCCTATTGAAAAGTATCCGGCAGGCCGCCGACCGGATCGCCTTGTCCCCGTCGTCATGCTGACGGACGGCAAAGAATACGCCGTAATGACCCACGAACTGGCAAGTATCCCTGTCCAGGCCTTGGGTGCGGTGTTTTGTGATGCTTCGCAGTACCGTACTCAGGTAAAGGCTGCAATAGACTTCCTCATCGACGGGTTCTGACGTTTCTTTCTATTCTGTTAAACAGGCATTGCCTTTAATCGTAGCTGACGGGGGCCTGTTCCAGTTCGTCGATAGTGCGGAACAGAAACATCTGACGTTAAACGGAACCGGAATACCGTTTCTTGCCACGGTTCTGATACTGTCAAACAGCCTAACCAGACCGCTGCTGTTAGCATCCAGAAAATTAGCCCACCATTGCAGCATCAGACGGCGCTGTTCAAGGTGCTTGGTGATTTTACTCTCTGTCCGCTCCGTGCCAAAAGCGGAAGTTGCTAAATCAGTTTATGTTAATCAACGGGGAGCAGGTCAGGCCAAATTCAGTGTGCCACTATAACATTCTTAGCATGATATTGATGCTGGCATTCAGCCTGAAAGAGTTGCTGCCGTGGGCCATTCCGGCCCGGCTTTTGTCATCCCGCACGGCGTGGTATTGCTGATTGGCGTCATCTGTTTAGCGGTGTTTCTGCCCCCGCAGCCCCGCGCACCCGGAGTTTACTGGTTGAGCGAATATCGCTCTGAACGTCGGCAGCAAGGTGGAGGTGGAGCGGATGGCGGATCAGGAGCGTCTGAACGGAACACCGGTAAGCCCACCACGCATGACCGGGGATGGTTTTATGGAGCGGTGATTGCAGATCCAGACGGTAATCGGGTGAGGCTGGTGGGGTGTGATCTCTTGAAAGCCGCATGCCGATCCCTGTATCGGGTAGTTTAAGTTTCCCGAGATTAATCATAATATCTTAAAACTCACACAGATAAGTTATCAATGCCCAACAAGCATAAGGGAGCACCCGTGGACACAGCAGAACATGACGTCAAATTTGCATGGGCTCGTTTTTATGAGGCTTTTGCCAGCGCGTTACTGGCCTGGCGAAACCGGAGAGCCGAATTAGTCAAAGGCATCCATCTGATTGCCGCTGATGTCGACGGGATGTCCCATCTACAGGACAAACCTGCCAAGGGTGAGGCCTTTCCTTTAAAAGACATTTGTCCGTTTACTACCATGGGCTTGTTCAATCGCAACCTGACTGACACCAATCGCAAAATTATTGCCTCCAGGCTGGCGAATTTGTTGGGCGTGAACGAACCGGTTCCTGACTCCTTTGCCGGTATCCCGCTGCTGAATAACCAAAAATCTTGGTTCTTTGGTTATGAAAAGTCGCGCGATCCTGATGACATTGAACGCTTGTGGGAGATGTTCTCACAGGCAATGACGTTTGCGGATAACAAGAATACCACCTCCGCAGACTTCACTTCCGCATATGACATCGCTTCTGCAGTGACGAATGTCGGCTGGAATCTGAGCATGGGGCTGTACTGGGCCCGTCCCAGGTTCTACCCCACTTTAGATAGCCAGTCGCAGTATTACATCCAGAAAGTGTTAAACATTAAGATCCTTAAAAACGGGGCAAAAGGTCGCTGCAGTGGGCAAAACTACCTGAGCATTATGCAGGCGCTTAAAGAGGCCTTTATCCAATCCAACTATCCGGTTCATTCCTTCCCGGAACTCTCTCTGTCAGCGTGGCATACCGATCTTAGCCAGTCTAAAGATGAAGTGGAAAATCGAACGTGGAAAGCCTCTCTACTGAATAAAATTAAGGCATTATGCCTGAAAAAAGAGAGCCCTTATTTCACTGCTTTGGAGCTGAAAGAAAACTACCTGGACGTATTCAAGGCAGAACGCCCTGAGAGCAAAACGGTTACAAACTCAATCTCCTTTTATCTGCAAAAATTACGCGATGATGATGAGTTAAAATTCCTTGGTCGCGGAAATTATGAATACCTGAATTATGAAAAAAACGAATCCCAGACTATAACTGCGGAAACAGTCGAAGAGAGTGCGCCGCCACCAAAACTCACTCACGCGCCTTACGCCATCAGTAATCTGATTCAGGAGGGCTGTTTCCTGGAAAAGGCGAAGATCCAACTCACACTTCAACGCCTGAACGACAAGAAAAACCTGATCCTACAAGGGCCGCCAGGAACCGGTAAAACCTGGCTGGCGCGCCGTCTGGCGTACTGTTTAATGGGAGAACAAGCTCCTGAGCGTATTAGCGCGGTGCAATTTCACCCGAATCTCTCTTACGAAGACTTTATTCGTGGCTGGCGTCCAGGGAAAGAGGGGAGATTAACTCTAGTCGATGGACCTTTTGTGAACGCAATCAGAACTGCGATCAATAATCCTGCCGCGAAATATGTGGTGATTATTGAAGAGATTAACCGTGGCAATCCGGCGCAAATATTCGGTGAAACACTCACGTTGATGGAAGCCGATAAACGCACTCCGACCGAGGCGCTGGCGCTCTCTCACAGTGAAAATCCTGATGAAAAAATCTACATCCCTGAGAATCTGTATATCATCGGCACGATGAATATTGCAGACCGCTCCCTGGCACTACTCGACCTGGCACTGCGCCGCCGTTTCGCATTTATCGATTTAAAGCCAGCGTTTAATGACGCGTGGAAAAAATGGGTAAATCATAAATTCGCAATTGATTTAGATCTGTTAGCCATCATCGAATCTCGACTGACGGCGCTAAACGAGATGCTGGCAAAAGATGTCACCTTAGGGCCGCAGTTTTGTATCGGTCACAGCTATGTCACCCCAGCTACCGGACAGAAAATCAGCGAAGCTCAGGAATGGTATGAACAGGTCGTAGATACAGAGATCTGCCCTTTGCTCGCCGAATACTGGTTTGATGCCCCAAACAAAGTCAACGAAGCCAGAAAAGTGTTATTAGCAGAATGACGACAATCACCAGGAGTGAGCAACATAAAGCGTCACGTATTCCCATGCGAAATCTTTGGTTGCTGATGCTGTACGCTTCAGATCTGTTTCGCCAGTTGGGACGCAGTCATATTGCGGTTGAAGATAACCCGGCAGAAATACCCGACCTGGTGGCGACAATCTTGCTACATGAGATTGCGCTGCGTCGTCGTCGCAATTTAAGCATGGGATACCAAACCTGTCATGCGACCCTGAACAAGGTGAGAGGACATATTGATGTACTGTACACGGTCAGTCATCAGTTGCTGGAGCGGGGTCGGGTCGCCTGCCATTTTCAGAACATGACCCTCGACACCCCGCGAAACCGCTATGTTCGCTGCGCGTTAGAACGTCTGACCCCGATCATAACGAAACCGTCGTTGGCAGCAGATTGCTACGTTATGGCAATATCACTTCGCCGTGAGGGAATAAACGGAGGATATCCTGACAACCACGAACTGCGCTCGGTGTGGCATTTTGGACGCCATGATGCCGCTGATAAACCGATGGTCGATGCCGCACAATTAGCTTTTGAACTGCTAATGCCGACCGAAGATCCAGGGCAACATCTTTTGCCTGCGCCCTCAGATAATCTTTACTGGATGAGAAGACTTTTTGAAAAAGGTATTGCGGGCTTTTATCGTGTAAACCTCGCCAAAACAAACTGGGGGGTCTCTCCTGGGAAAGAGCTGAAATGGGCGTTGAGCGATCAAAGTGCGGGCAGCGCAGAGATTTTTCCGACAATGAAGTCAGACATTATTCTTGAACACAAGATGGCACAGCAGCGCATTATTATCGATACCAAGTTTAATGCGATCCTGACAAAGGGCTGGTATCGGGAACAATCGCTACGCAATAGCTATATTTATCAGTTATATACCTACCTTAGGACACAGGAGAGTAAGGCGGACCCACTTTCGCTCAATGCCAGTGGCCTTCTGCTTCATCCCGCCGTAGGCTATATGCTCAATGAGTATGTTGTCACTCAGGGACATAAGATCCATTTTGCTACGGTAGATATGGCGGTAGATGCCAAAACAATTAAAAGACAATTGCTGGATTTAGCCTATGATTGCGCGGGAGTCGCTGCTGATGGCTTGCCACTTAATAAAGAAGTAGCTGTAATATATATAATTTACTATTGCAGCCACGTAGCTGTTAGGGAAACGTCTGTTTCTCGCTCATAGCTGCCGTGACCTGCTCCCCATAGATGAATACGCGGCTATGATCGTAAAGTATCGATCAGCCGCTAGGAAAATCGCGAACTTCCACTGGCCTCTCACTGCAGATCATGTTGCACACTGTCCGCCCCGTTCCAGTAGCGGACATTAAACCAATAAATAATCTGTCCTCTTTTCCGCTTTGGCGAAAATTCCTACTTACTCACTAACCAATAGGCTCTTGTTGCACCACCCTGCATGGCGTAAGAGATTCCGAATGACATTAGATCTGCGAGATGAGCATCGATTTCAGCATTGCTTATCCCTGGCTGCACTCCCACTACAGTGAACCCAAGTTGAGTTGCACGAGTGCCTTCGAGTATATCCTTGAGTGTCTGCAGATCACCCACTACAAACCTAGACGGCGACTTAAAACGTTGACTCATTCGATCCGCCATATGCGCAAGAAGCACAGATACATCGCAATAGAAAACGGACTTCACTAATTGACCAGCGACTTCGTACACATCATCCACTCGACCCCCGCTGGGAGCGCCTCCTGCTCCTTTACAGTGGTACAACGAGATGTCCACGTCGCCATTGGCCTCCATGGTCACCGCAATATAGTCGGCTGCCTCTCCAGAACGGTGGTCGTAAAACAGTGCGACTACGTTAGGGAGGCCAAGCAGGTACTGTTCGAGATGTTCCTGTACAGTCCTTTTACCCTGCAACTTTGCGCGCTGTTCCCGTGCTTTTTCAGTGTCGTTGTCGATGACAAACTCGACCCTAATTTCGCATTCGTCCCAACCAATGACCTGCGTATCGTCCTTTGTGAGCGAAACTGCCTGTAACTGCGGCGCAAGCATTAAATTCAGCCCTTCAAAGGTAGATTTATCGGAGGCATAGAACATCGGTGGGTGTTCACTCAACCAGTCAGCTAACGGCATCCATAGATCGCTAGCTGATTCGATCTCCAAACCCACATTCTGATCGAGCAATGCCACCATTCGCCCCTGAGGCGAAAATCGCATATTGGCACTCGCTTCCTCTGAGTGAATGCTGAAGAGCAATTGGGCTTCTGAGGGTCTGCAGTCAAAGTCTGCCAGGTCCCATTCAGTGAGGCGGCTATAGAGCGGCCGTTGATCCTCAGGGCGACGAATTCTAATCCTCGGATTTGTCTTGAATCCTGCTCTGGGCCAGGTCCCTGCAATCACTAGGTCTGGTAGCCTCTGCAACGTCGTAGCCGATCGAATAACATCGAGGCGTGTTTCAGAGAAGGGAGTATTGCCAGCAAGCCGACCATCTAATCGAGCGACCCACTGGTAAAACTCTGCTATAGAGAGGCGCTGATTACTCCAAATACGTGAGCTACTGCTAGCTCCGATGGTCTCTTTTTCTCCGCCGCTCGAACCGCTTCCAAAGAAGTGCCCTTGAGCGTATGCCCGGCTATCACCAGCCGTTACTGCACGTTCCGCTGCTGGCCCTGTTAACGTTCTGTATGTTTCGCTTTGTGAATTGAATGTCGTATTTTTTAGTCCAACATTGAAGAATCGGACANCCTCCAAACCTGCTCGCGCACGGCTGGTTTCCTCGTAGCTCAATGACCGATAACTCTGAGGGCAAACCATGTCCATCAGTCCCAAGTAGATCTTTTCTGTTCTTCTGGTAGAGCCGATATAGCAAAGTTGGGAGTCCGCAAAGTATAAGAGCAGAAAAGCATCATGCCGAATGTTCACAAGCACATCGGATGTGGCGAAATTTGGTGGATTTTCGTCGGAGGTCAGGATTAGTGTCAGGGCTCCATCATCTGACGCCCATTGCTTCACTACTCGCAGGTCACGCCCCAGGGTTTCTTTTATCTGAGTGAAGATTGGAGGTGTGGAGCAACGGAACACGCAGACGTGCGCATAGAGCTCTATTGCTAAAGGGGACACTGCATCGTAGTTTGACTCGGCAACTCTCCGCAGCCTGAGCCGCTCAACCATTTCTAACTCAGCAGCATCGCCTGCCATCTCTGCTTGAGCAGCTGCATCTATCATACTCGCAAGATCTACACCCTCCTTCAGAAGAGTGCTAGGCGCCTCCAGAATTCTTGGGAGCGGCGCAATTAATGTTGCCTGGCCGGTTGCCTTATCCACCCTAGCGAAACGCCCAATGAACTGAATTGTCGGTACCAATGAACGATGTGGAGTGTGTAATGCGGCCACCTTCAGTTTCGGAAAGTCGTACCCCTCTCCGAACATATCCACACACACGATCCCCTGCAGCTCCCCACTGACCAAACGCTGCTCGCAGCGATCCTGGGTACGCTTCGTGATCTTACTATCCACTGCTTCAACGTTGACCCCAAGCGCTTGATAGATTGGAACCAAAGCCCTGGCTGCATTGGTCGTTGCTGCCCTCACAAAGAGGCGATGATTATGCCCTGCAGCTAAGTCCTGATTTAGTTGGTTTACAGCCGTCTCTGCAATGATCTGGTCAATGTGATGATCATCGACCGTGTTTTGAATAGGCGCAGCTCGGAAGGCGACGGGATGAAACGCCCCTTCATCTACGGCCTTCATTACTGGGTAGCGGTAGACCAGCTTCCCTGGAATTACTTGGCCATCGCGGCGAAAAGGGGTTGCGGTCAGAAATACGAACCGGGCTTTCGTGTAGTGCTCTAAGTACGCAGCCCATGTATTCGCAGGAGCGTGATGGGCTTCATCAAATACGATCAAATCGAACAAGTCTGGCGAGGCGCCAAGTGCAACCGCTGGTGATGAACTACTTGGCGTCGAAACCACAACATCGTGGCTCTCTAAGACCTGCCAATCTTCCTCAGATTGAGGTCTCCCTTCATGTCGGAGCACCGATGGGTTAGCAAGATCCGCCGGAATAGCACCAATACGCTTTAGGGTAGAAAGTTCCGCAAAGTGCGATGATACCTGCTTGCGTAGAGCATTAGACGGCTCAACAACGAGCACTCGTTTTGACTGAACCAGAAACGGTAGTGCCATCATTACAGATGTCTTACCGTACCCAGTAGGAAGGCAGATTATCGCCGGGTCGGCATAGACCGAGTAATGCGCCATTGCAGCATGCAGGGCACCGAGTTGACCCGCACGAAAGCCTTGGTTGGGCACTAACTTTTGTGCGGCTAGATTCAGAGCACCATTCGAATCCCTGAAAAAATTAGGCATCTTCCCCTCGCTGGCTGACGAAGTTCTAACTTAAAAACTGCTTTTTACTAGAGGTATGGAAGCGTCGCCGTATGCAGTTTCGCGACCTATTACGCCTTACACTAACGCATAGCACGGCATTGTGCCACTTCCTAGCACTCGACAGTTTTGTATACAAGGTTGTTTGCAGTGTTAGGTCTGAGTCAGAGAACCTAGAAAATCCGCTGAGCGCCCGCTTCACGCCCTGAGACATTCGACAAGCTTTTTATGGCCTAAGTAAGGGCGAGTGTCGCTCTTCCAATGCCAGCAAATATTTCGCTTCGTCGTACTGGGTTCTAGTCTTCCAGCAGCGGTAAATGATCCTTATCCATTTAAACGCCAGAGCCCGGATAGCTGATTGATGCGATTTCCCTTTTTCTCGCTGGCTCTGGTAATAAAGTCTGGCCCAGTATGATGAGTTAACCGTCTTGGCAGCCCATTCAACAAAGGTCTGTCTGACGAACTTAGCACATTGCCATCGCCAGTGAACCCAGGATTTCTGGCCACTTCGTTCTGTCACCGGTGCAACACCTGCGTAGTTTTGAATTTCTTCAGCGCTGTTAAACCGGTCACGGTTATCACCAAGTGCAGCAAGCATCCGTGGGCCCATACATGGCCCCATGCCCGGAAGTGATTTGAACAGCCCCGCATCTGGCAATGTGTCAAACAGCGTTTCGATTCGCTCGTCATAGGTTTTGATGATTTCACTCACGACTTTAATTTGTGTCGCCAGTGCTGTTGCCATCAAAGCATTAGCCTCTATAACACTCGGGTCTGTAGTCAATGGGATCGCGTTATCAATACTCGCAACACGTTGCTCGGTAAGGACCATTGCACGGCCACCTTTGGCATTCAGAAAGTTGCGGATTGTGTCGCGCCTGGCACGTTTCAGTTGTTGCAGACTGGGCCACCGTGTAATTAGTTCACACAACAGTAAACTCCCCCGGTGTGAGAACCACTCCAGGGGCTGAGGATAATATTGTTTAAGTGTGTTGATTATCCGATTAACAAAGCGACGTTTATCTTCAACCAACTGACGACGTTGCTCAACCAGTTGCTGAAGTAACCGGATATCTGCATTGTCGGGCTCAATGGCTTTTACCTTTTGGGGATAGCGTAGCATTAACTCTAATGCCAGCTCGGCATCCTGCGGGTCATCTTTAGCGCCGCTGGGCGAGAAAGCTTGCCGGTAACGGGCCAGGGACAAAGCATGGACAGGGAAAACGGTAATAAACGGATATTTTTGAAGAGCATACACCACGGGGCCTTTCTTCAGTTCGAGAGCTATAGCGATCCTGCCCTTCACCTTCTGGTGTAACCCGGTAAGCCAGAGATCAAGCGCTTCAGCTGTATGTTCAATTACATGGAATGCGCGTTCGCCGTTTTTAAACTGAACTCAGACATCGTGTTTTTTATCTGCCCAGTCCAGACCAACATGTGCAGCAAATTGATTAGTCGCAGTCATCACCAACTCCTTTTCATCGGGGATTGGTATGCATTCCACGCTCTTCGAAAGAAATATAGCCAGCAGTTTATCTGCATGCCCTGAGTATTCGTTAGCGAACGTGGAGCACTTACTGGCTCGAAAGAAAAGCGGCGATCATCACATGATTCTCGCTCAATATTCGTAACCAGTAAGCGCATACCCTGAATCACTTCAAAGTGTAATTCTCAGGGTGCGAATGACTATATCTCGCTCTTAGCCGACCATGAGATTTGGCAACGTCAGAGCCAGCTTATGAATATTGCCTCGGCTCCAGTTGTCGCAGCTCGTCGAGAGTATAAATGCGAAAAACGTTCCGATGACGTGCTTCCAGCGGTATGTGCTGATGGTTGATGATGACGTGTTTGATGCTGCCAAACAGCAGTTCAAGCGCCCGTTTTTTCTGTAGGTCCGGTACGATATAAAAGACGTAAATCCAGTTCTTTTGTGTCCGGGCCAGCAAATGGCTGGCGATAATCGCCTGGTAGCGAGCTTTGGTTTTCAGGCGGCGCTCGGTTTCTACTGCGATGACCTGTCCGTCAGGGAGTGTGATGAGTCCATCCGGACGGTGTTTGACCTGATACTGGCTGAGGAACGTTGAGCGATCGCCGTTTACCCATCCGGATGCGCCTTTTTTCTCCAGGATGAGCCTAGCAACCTGATTATCAAGGNGGTGCTCCAGCGTCCAGCCAGTGATTTTTGACGGTTCAAAGCGTGCCGGGAAAATGTCATCGCCCGGCGTTAAAACGATAGCCAGTCCGTCGCTGGTTATGCCCCATAACGACATTTTCATCGTCCGTGATTCAAACACATGCTTGTGTATTAACCCCATTCGTTCAGTTTTTGTCAGCAGCGTATACAGCGATTTGTGATCCCTGAAGCCAAACAGCAGCATCAGCGTTTTAAAGTCGCTGTAGGTTTCTTCCTTCAGGAAATTCAGCAGCCTTTTTATCTTCTCGCTGTTGCGAGCGGTGCGCTCGCTATGCGTTGCGATAAGCATTATGCCTCCTAAAAATTGAGCAAGGACGGTGTTTCGTCATCATCAGATCTCGGTTTTGCTGATTTTCTTTCTCCTTCAAAGAAAAGATCAGGCTGTGTTGCCGCGACATTGGTTGTTGAAGCGGATGTCGCTCCTTCCTCGTCGAAGTCCAGCGCGATTTTTGCCGGTGCTGCCGACGCGGCAATATCCGGAGAAACGGAATAGATCTCTAGCTCGCGTTTTTGTACCTTTATGGGGGAAATCAGTGAAGCAGAGGGAAGCGTTCTCGTCGTAAAGATAAAGCTGACAAAATCGGGCAGGTTCAGAATCATATTGCTGTCGATAAAGAAACGCTCGGCCTGTCTGATAGTACGTTCACCGTCGATGGTTTCCGTCAGTACGGCATCAGTTTTGGCTTTGCGGATTTCATCATCCACTAAGATGGTGCCAGACATTCTCGCCACCCATTCAGCTGTATCCGGGTCCATAACGCGGTATACCAGCTTGAATTTAGCGTTTTCAACGACTGCACCGACAACAGCATCGCCTTTTAAATCTGCCGGGCAGTCTTTCAAATCGGCGACGGACTGATGCGCCATAATAATATGCACGCCTTTATCCCGTGCCGCGCCTAGCCCTTCCAGAGCCGGTTTTGACAGATGGTATTTTAATTCGTCGAGAAAGATGGCTATGGGGCGGGGTGTTTCTTTTACCCGGTCACGTCGTTCTGCTAACTGGTACAGACGTACCAGCAGCATTCGCTGGGCAGTGATAATCTTGCTATTGCGCATTGAGCCGATGACATAGCAGCAGCCACCTTCATCAAAAACCGATTGGAGTGAAAATCCTGCCGGCGCGTTGATGGCATTGAGCAACGCCAGCTCTTCAATCTTGCCGAAAAAGGCTTTGATATCCTCCGCGATACCTTGAACATATTCGCCGTTATAAATATCGCGGATAGTCGAAGATGTATGACTGCTGACAAATTGTGCCGCGATACGTGCCGCTTTTCGGTCGTCGATACGATAAAAATCGGATTCCTGACCTTTTTCCGCCAAGCTGAATCCCGCAACAAACAATTCCTCTAGTTCGTCAGGTGTAATATTTTCAATCAGATTTAATTGGTATTGCGGTTTTCGCAGGTCAATTAAGGCAAAGGGTTTGCCTGCATCCTCGCAGGCCTTGCGATAAAGATGCGTCGCCCATTCATCATCCTTTGGGTCCATAATAAATACACCTTCACCCGCCAGGATACTTTGGTAAAGCAATATACCGGTTGCTACACCTTTACCGGCTCCGGTGGTGCCGATAATATCCGCATGTTGTCTTTGCCAGTCTTTTAACGGGAGATACATCGGTTTTTCACCACTGTCTATCCCGATAAAAATACCCTTATCTAGGTTGATGTAATCCAGCGGATTATAATGCAGCGTTTCCGGCAGCAGGGATTTTACCGTGCGTACATCTGTGCGTAATTCCCTTTCAAGACTGGTCTTTTTGATGAGTTGTTTTTTTATTTTATCCAGTTCAGGCGTTAATACCCGGCGCAGACTAATATGGAGAATAAGCCCTGCCATGGTAAATATAATTAATATTGACCAGTCCAGAATGGGAGTGCGGGTAAGTATCCGATCGTTATAAAGCCACCTAAAAACGCTAATAAGTAAGGGGCCCACTGTGCCAAACAGGAAACACAGCAGGTAAAAAGTGATAATCAGCTTTTTCCATAACGGGACTTTCTGCCGTTCATCGCTTTTCATTGAAGCGAAAAACGGCAGGGTCAGTCCCGATAATAGCGCCAGCATCAATTGATGCTGTTGCATAACATCAATAAAGGACAGCACACCATTTACTATCGGCGACAGTGAAATGGAAAGCTTATTTAACATCATGGTGCCTCCTTTGTCCGCGACTCGCCCCAACGCATCGCCCCATCAATTCGCCCCACGATGTTGGGCGAAAAGGCGGGGCGAACGTCTGGGGCGAAGAAGGTGACCGCTCTGCGGCCATGTGTCGGAAAGCATGCTTCCCAGCACGAAACAGCGTGCGCCAGTTCATGCGGGCTGGACGCCCTTATTGCCTGGCGCATGGGGGTAATGTCGTGGTTGAACGCCGCGCCAAAACCCCCGAGGTCAAAGGCGGCACACCGTCGCCCGCTACGCGCGACCACCCCCTTTGAGACGCCGTTTTTCGCCTATTTTTTCTTTTGTCCGTTCCGGCCAAGCGAAAAAATGGGAAAACGCCTTCAAAGCGGGNGGNCGCGCCACGCTACCGGCTTTTGGCCGGAGACTTAGCTGCGACGGTGTGCGGGGCTATGCCCCCCAAATAAACCGCTATCGTGGGCGATAGCTTTTCGCTCGCTGGGGCGGCGAAATTTATTCGGCTCCCCCCGGTCTGCAAAATCCGCGTGGGCGCGGCTGTTTGCAGATGGGATCGGCGACGCAAATTAGCAATTTCTTTGAAATTGAATTTACTCGCCTTACGCCACTTTTAAATTTCGGCTATTCGCATAAATTTAAAAGCCTAAAACCGTCACGATCGGTGTCGAGTTTTCCATCCAGAGTTGACTGGGGGAACAGTAATAATCCAGATGTCTTTATTACCGTTTTCTTTGAATTCAATTACGTATGCGGCCAAATTTATTAATTATCTGATCGATAATTTTCGGGTCGGCTAATTTGCATTCGAGTAATAAAGTTTTTCGGGCATCGGCAGTACGGTTGGGGTGAAATCCGTGTCTGTTCTTTTTCACAACCTTAAAGAAATAACGTTCAGCAGACAGACATTCACTTCCTCCGCCGTTACCGGTTGTTTTACCGTACAGACATAAAACAATTTCACAGGCATCAGCGGCCATTACGAAAGAGGGCAGTAGCAAACTCATGCAGAAAAGGCAGGTGGTGAATATGATCATTTTCATATCAAATACCTTTATTGGGAATGAGGGGCTTTAACGGTTCAGCTATCTGAATGATTTCTTCATTTGATGAAGGTGTACAGGTTTGAAATAAATATCCCCCATTCGACGAATATCACCGTGAATATCTACGCTGACGATGATATCTACGCATTTAAGTACCTTGCGTAACAGCACATCGAACGGGATATTTTTACAGTCAGGATTTTCATAACAGCGGTCAATGATCCCTTCTATACATTCTTCCGGACTGCCTGCGTGCAGGGAGGTGATAAGGCCTTCATGCCCTGAACCGATAATTTTCAGCGTGTCCCACGCTTCCCGCCCACGAATTTCTGCCAGCAGAATCCGATCTGGATTCATTCGATAATTCGCTCTGATAAGTCTGCCGGGTGTGATAATCGCCTCGTCTCCAGCATCCGCCGGATAAAACAGATGAACATAATTAGCGTGGTTGTATAAATGGATTTCAGGATTATCTTCAATCGTGGTTAGCCTGAGATGTGACGGAATATAGTGCAGCAACGTCTTCATATAGGTGGTTTTACCGGAGCCGGTTTCACCAACAATAAAGATCGTTTTACCGTACTCGACGGCCTTTTCGATAAAGTGGGGGATATCACCATTGTTGTAGCATCGGGTCAGTTCATCATCTTTACTTTCGTTTCTCTCCTTACCGGCTATCCGGTTATAAAAACCAGCATCAATCCAGGACTGATGCGTTTTCTGCTCAAATGACGGGTTTCGCAGCGTAATCGATACGGTATCCCGCTCACAGGCTGGGGGAATAATAGTCTGGACACGTTCACCTGATCCTAATGTGGCGGAAAGGATAGGGGAGGTATCATCGATATTGTCCTCATTCCATGAGGCCAGTGCTTTGGCCAAAGCATGGCACTGACGCAACGTAACCGGAGAATCATGCTTCTGCCATCGACCGTTTATTTTGGTGTGGATCTCTCCGGGGCGGTTAATGGCGATTTCCGTCAGGCCATCCAGTTTGAGATAATCGCCGAACAACTGGTTTTTCATAAAATCCAGCGACAGATTTTCAGCGCTCATACCACCTCTTTTTTAGACGTAGTTGATAAATGGAAGAGAAATCGATATCCGTACCGGTCATGATGCCGATCACATCGCCCTGATTGAGATACATCGTGGGCGGAATATTGATGCTGTTTTCTAACGCCGTTTTCGCCATTTCTGACGCGGCAGCGCGGGTGTTTTCGGTGTAATCGGTATTGCGGTCTTTCCCCGGTGCTGAATCTGATGCGGCGGCAGCCACATCTTGTACGGTGCTCAACATCAACGCATTGCCGAACCGTTCCCAGAAATGGGTATCAATCCATCCGCTAATCCCAGCCTCACCCAACGGGCCGGTGGCTTCGGTATCAATCAGCGGGATTTGCAGGCTGCCGGGTTCCGGTGTGCGTAATTCTGTCCAAATGACAAACATTCGGCTCCGGCCATGTTGCAGCGCCCCGGTGCGGTAGAACCCTCTGGCGACGGTTCCGGCAGGGAGCAACTTCACGTAATGGTTAGCGCTGTAGACATCTTCGCCGATAAGGCAGGAAATACGACCGCCCACATCAGAGACAAAACGCCGCATCATCGAGCACGGAATATAACGATCAACCGGCAGGTAAAGATTGGGATCGAGACCCAGTCGCCTGACGCTGGTCACTTTTGCGACACCGGGATTGGCGTCGTTAGTCTCTGTGCCAGACATGGTTGCAGGTGTGTCTTTGCTCTGTGTGCCGGAAGGAGCAGTTTGTGAAGCCTGAGTATTACCGCGTTGTGTGGACTCAGCGGCACTACTTGGGCTATCGGCCAGTGCCGCCGCCTTATTTAAAGCAGGTGGCTCTGACGGTGATGCCGTCTGTATTGGGGGATTATCTGTTGCGGTTTCCTGTTTGTCCTGGCCGAGCAGGCCGAACGGATTGTTGTCCATGCCGAGGTTTTTACGCTCATGTTGTCCTGTACTGGCTGACGGCGGGGCTGGGGTTTCAACCGCCTTATCATCGCTTTGTTTTAATGCGATAAGGAAGCGATCTCCACCCAATGCCAGTGCAATCAGTGCGCCCAGACTCAGCAGACTGACCAGCAGCGTCCGGCGGCTGGATGCTTTTTTGAAGCGGGTCACTTCAGGTTGGCCGGGAGGTGTGTTTTGCTCTGGTGCCTGACTCGCCATCGCTGAACGGGCGCGTTCACGGGCTTCAGCCTCCAGCATCGCCACGGTTTTTGCCGTTGTTTCTGGGATGGATTTATCAGTCATTTAGCCTCCAGCGTGACGACAGGTGAAACGGTGTCACCTCTGCCAGTAGTGGCGTTGCCGAATGACGTATTCTCAATCCCGACTACCGCGCTGCCGTAGCGCAATACCAACTGTGGCGACATTGCCCGCACGACGACCACGGTGTAGTTTCCGTGTTTGGTTATTCGGGGTGTTACGGTCTGTTCCTGCCCGTTAACGATCCGGAAGATCGAAGGAAGGATTTTGACGGGAGAAAAACCGAGATAGATAAAGCGGCCATCATCATAAGTGAAATCTGGTGCAATGGAGGCTGAACCGACTGCGACTCGCTTGGTATAGAGCCAGTTACGCGGCGTGGTTGCCTGCTCAAATGCTGTCGTTATCTGCTGCTTTTCCTGTGTTTCACGCAGGAGTTTCAAACGCGCTGCGCTGGCTGTCTCTGATCGCCTGCGATCGTCATCCGGATAGCGAAAACGAATAATAAAGGCCTGTGAAGGCGAGTCATTCTCCAGTACGTTCAGTTCCAGACTGTAATCGCGCTTTGATGTCACGACAAAGAGATTGGTTCTCCATTCGCTCGCCGTTGGCAGAAAAACTTTATTGACGTTGTTGCCGTTATCATCGGTTACCGGCTGGGTGATAGGGTTTGGACTGACACCGACTCGGTTATCNCTTTTTGTGACTTTCCAACCCTTTGGAAAACCCGCCTGCGCGTCGATGACTTCTTCATCGTCATCAAACAGGAGTGTGGTGAGGTAGCCGGGACGGGTGTTGACGATGGTCGCATTTTGGCTGTTATAGGTGACATTCTGCATTCGGCTGTCATAGGTGCTGCTGCGCGGTATCGCCGCGCTCCAGGCTGTGGATGAACCCAAAAGAAGCCACAAGATCACGGTTGTTTTCAGCATCATTCACCCCTCAGTTCTTTATCGCGTTGGTAGCTGGTCACGATGAACCCCAGAGGATTCACTTCTCGCTGGCTGTCTGTCAGTTGTTTGCGGGGGAGGTAGCGATAAGTCAGCCGGATGTTCCAGACATCTGTTTTAACCGAGTTATCGACAATCCGGCGGATAGTGCGTTTAATGCGTAAGGTCGCCAGATGGTCAGGCGCTGTCGCGGTCGCGTGAACGTTGGAAATAATGTCGATAGACACGACATATTCCGCTTTATTGAAAATGACATCGGGTGCCTGATTGCTGTTGAACCCGTCGAGATAATCCCGGTTCACACTATCGCTGTTGAATAACTGCACATCGTCATAATCGCGCTGGAGAGCAAAATAGTTATAACCCTCGCGGAGCCTGACATAATGCGCCGCTAACGCCTGAGCCAGTGCTTTCTCTGTGGAAATACTCTGCTCTTTAATCCGGGTCATATATTCATACCGCCCGGTCTGTTTATCCACCGACCATAATTCGATTTCGGTGGTTTTCAGCGGCAGCAGAATAATCAGTGCGGTGATCGCCATTGCGGCCAGAGCAAACCCTATGGCCGCTATTCGCCACGCCATCTTTTTTTCCCGTTCATCCTTTTCCAGCAGGACAGATTCAAAGGCGCGGGATGACGCAATGATGTTTTCTGTTTCAGACATGCTTTGTCAGCTCCTGAATAATTGCGGGAGAATTAACTGGTTGAGGATCGCCAGATACCGGCGGGAGGTCGTGCCGATGCTGCGCACAGCCCGTGAGGACGCACAGCATCAGAAAGACGAGGCTGGATTTCATATCGATACCTATGTTTGTCGAAGACAGAAATACCATACCGATGGCGGTTGCTGCGGCATGAGATGGAGGAATGGGGTTAGAAGGAGATTAGCGGTTACGCTGTTGATTGAAACGCTTCATGCTATCGATAGAAGCCGCACGTTTTTGCCATGCGGGTAGGGCTTTGCTGGTGCCTGCGGCGATAAGTGAACCTGTTGCAGTAGCGGCGCTGACGCCCGCTTTTGCCGCTAACTGGACCCCCCCCGCACCGGTTTTCATGACCGGTTTTGCTGCATCAGAAGAGGGCTTCGCCAGCCCACGTAAGCCGCTCATGGCGGCACCCTGTAGTGCGGCTTGAACGGCTACGCCACCTAATGCGTTCGCGATTTTTGCTGAAAACCAGATAATGACACCTGAAATAACACCCGCAACGCAGCACTGAACACCCAGTGTAATGATATTGGCGCTATCTGCAAAATTAACCGCTTTATCTAATAAGCCATTGAGATAATTAATGACAATCCTGATGGATAACGCAGAAAACATAATCGTCAGGATCACCGTGAAGATAATTTTCAGCCAGTTGTTAAACATCGGAATAAGGAATCCATACAGCAGGCAGAAAATAAATAACGGTGCGGTGGTGGTCGTTAATACAATGATAATGCCGGCTAACAGGTTAACTGCCGAACCAAATAGCAGAGTGACGATTGCACCTCCCCAGACCAGCAGTTGGGCAATACCGCCGTTGAGTTTTACATAGGTGGAATCGTCCTGTTTATAAAGCTTTTGTCCTATCGTTTGCGCTTTCGCCCAGACGGTATCCAGTAACACCCAGACGTTGTCATCACCGCTGACGCCGTCGGTTAATCCGTTAATGGCCGAAATGGCTAAATCCAACCAACCATCGAGATTTAAAACGAATGTCATGATTAGCAGCATTCGCCCGACATCCCATATGACATCTTCTACTGGTGTTTGAAGTTTTCCAGCCAGAGTTTGATAACCCCGATACGTGACAAATAACGTGAAGGAGCTGACGGCGATAACGCTTACCATATCGCCGTACACGGAGGTTTGTCCCCGCAGTACGGCATGTAAACCGTCAGTGATCGTGTTGTTCATTCCAACAAACATACCACCTGACATAGATGACCCCTTTAATTCAAATCGGGAACCTTGGCATTTTCCTGACGGAGTTCAAATCGCGCTTCTCGTGCATTTTTGCAATCTTGAGAGTCATCACCGGACGATTCACACGCTTTATATCGCTGGTTCATTTCATCCGAATGTTCTTTGTACCATTGCGTTGATTTCGGGTTATCACACCCCGAAAGAAATAATGAGCCTAAAAGAACTGTAAAAATGCAAAGTGACGTTTTCATTCTTACCCTCTCAATAATTAAAGTCAGGAATCGGAGCGGCGAGTTGTTGTTCATTGAATGCTTTTTGCCGCTGTTGAGTCAACATCGCGGCACGCTGTTCAGCCTGCTTGACTGACATTTCCCATTGGCTGGCTAATGCATTCAATTGTACGCTTTTGGCTGCCACCGCGTTAGCCAAGTCCTGTGACTCTTTCGAGTCTTTGGCGTTGGCTATGCGGTCGGATAAGTCTGATATATCGTTTAATGTGCTATTAATCTTGTTTTGGACATCGCTGGTATTCTCAATTGAGACTGCCTGATTGAGGACAAGTTGTTTGCAACTTTCCTGATACCGTTGCGATGAACTGGACTGATTACAAATATCAAACGATTGATATTTATTATATAGGTGCTGAAGGTCAGAAGAATAATAACCGCTTGGGTTGGTCAGCAGGTCATCCAGTGAAATACCATTTTTACGGAGATGTTCGATATCGTTTTTTAGGTTTTTAGCATCGTGGAGAAATCCCTGAATATCCCGTATGCCTGTTGCAGTCGCTAATTGCTGCTTATAGGCGTCAAGCTCGCTTTTATAGTGAGTGACCGTTTCCTGCCATTGCTGGAGTTTCTGAATCCATTGGTTAATCGACTCGGTATTACTGGCGGCATCAAATACCGGGATACCGGCGCTCATCGCTGGTGTAGACATCAATAGCGATAACGCCAGACACATCTTTCTGGATTGCATGGTGATGACCTCCGAGGTGAATATCAGATAGCTTGGTTAAGGTACGTTTCTTTCCAGTCGCTGGGTGACATGCCTTCCTGATAAATGGCATCAAATATTTTCAGGTTGTCTTCACTGCCGCTCAGGATTTTGGTGATGTTTCCGAGGCCCGATAAATCCATCCTTGCCATGGCGACAAACGGGCGAGTTTCACCAGCACGCAGTGGTGTTTTCAGGACAACCATATAGTGCTCGCTCGGATCAAGGTTGCGAACAACGTCGTAAACGCTTTCAGGGACTTTCATTTTCTCCACGTAATCTGTACGGCTGGCCTTGGGATTGGCGAGAAAAATTTGGGTACTGCACTGCTCAATAATCGCCGGAGCGATGGGATGCCTGACGATTTCATCGGGTGACTGGGTAGCGGGAATAAAAATGCCGTTCAGTTTGCGGATCACCTTGAGCATGTTGAGGGAGAATTTAGAAAACTCCACATCAGCCAGCCATTTCCAGAACTCATCCATAAACATCACCAGTCGGCGACCATCTAACAGGCTGGTGACGCGGTACAGTAAGTAAAAGGTGATCGGCCCACGTATGTCGTCATCATCCAGGAATTCCGTACCGTCGATACCAAAGTTATCAATATTGCTGATGTTGAACGTGTCCTCCTCGTTATCGAACACCCAGCCAAACTCACCGCCCTGCGCCCACTGTTTCAGGCGTATACGCAGACCATTAGTTCGTGCCTCTTTGGTCGGTGGTTCAGGCAACACTTCCAGCAATCGGGTAATACCATAGCGGCGATATTCCGGCGGATAGTCCAGCATAATGGTATCCACCGCAGTGCTGATACGCTCTTCATCGCGGGGATCAAGTGGCTTACCGTCACGACGGCACAGCATCCGAATCAGTCGCTTGATAAAGCTGATATTCCGCCGAGTGGGAGTAAGTGAAAATGGGTTGAATCCGGTAGGGATACCGGTCCGGATACGGAAATAGCAACCGCCCATCTGGCGGATCGACATCTCCGCCGCTCTGTCTTTATCAAAGTAAACGGTAGTCAGCTGTTTGATGGTGGCAGAAGCGGAGAATGTCGCCGGATTGCGGTACTTCTGCATCAACTGTTTCATCATCGTCATCAGCAGGGTCTTTCCTGAACCTGTTTTACCGATGATGGCGGTATTCCCCGGCGTTTTCTCATTGAAGTCATTCCGTCCTGCCTGACTGTCATGCAAGTTCAGATAATAACCGCCACCACCGGGAGATTTCAGGATGGCGATAGCCTCACCCCACGGATTGCCATTACGCTTGTGAGGATGAAAGTTATGCAGACTCCCCATATCTGCGTAGTTCTGGCTACTGACCACCACCAGACGGGGTCGCAGCGAGTAGACGCCGGGGAGTTGAGCCAGATAGGCGGCAGGTAACGACAGTGTGGATAGTGATGTCATAATGCCGAGATCGTTAAAAGGCTGAGCCAGTGCGTTGGTTTCCTTTACCACCTGATCGGCGCTTGTGGAGGAGACCAGTAAGGAAAAGTGATACTTGCCGCAAGACACATGCCCTGACTGGAGCAGATCGCGTAAGACGATCAATTCCTCACGCTGTGAAATGGCGTCATCGTCGGTTGAGTTCAGCCGTTTTTCCGCCAGTCGGATATGATTTTGCGCTTCATCCCGTGCCATACAGGTAAAAGACTGCGTCAGTACATACTCGCTTTCGGCATACAGCAGCGCATCGAGCAGGCCGGTGTAGGTCTCCGGTGAATAGTCTTTAATTTCCAGACTGCGGAAGAAGTGGGAACCGCCGACCGTCTGACATTCGGCGGTATCGGTAGTGAAGAACACATCCGGCGTGCTGAGTGTGTGATAAGACGGTGTGCGTGTCACCGCCACGTTCTGCCATTTGCCGGTAATCAGACGATGGTAGAAAGCCAGTTGCGAAGAGTAAACCCGACCTTTCTCCTCATAGAGGCCCAATGGCGTTGCCACATAACGCGACAGGGCGGTGTTGATAGCTTCATGGTGTTCCAGCATCCCTTTCAGAGCATCATCCAGCGCCGCTTTCCTTTTTCCTGCGGGCTGCGTCTTCATGATTTTTTTCTCCAGCGTGGAGAAAGGGGCATAACAGATGGTGAAAAACAGCCGATGCCGCCAGAGTTGTTTCTCTTTTAGTGGCTGGTAATAGCGTTCCGTGACTTCATCGGAAAAGGGAATGCCCGAATTGGCCTCAAAGCCATCCTGATATTTCTCCCGTATGCGGTGAATATAGAAGGTGATCGGTAACCCTTCATACGAGCGGATCAGGTTGTTAAGGTGGCTTGCCAGCAATGTCAGATGATGTTCATCCTCACATTCAAAAACAGTGCCGTCCAATTCCCACGTAGCGACTAAATCACCGGCGCGATTTCTTATTATGTGAGGGTGAATGTGGGAGGAATAGGGAATGTATTTATTCAGCGTGATGCGCTCGTTTAATTTCATCTTAGCGGTAAACTCCGAAACATCGACGGCGTCATAGTGGTTTGCCAGCACGGCACGGGCACCAAAATGGCGATTCGTGGCAAATCGCCCGCGAGTTTTAAAGGCCAACCACAGCAGTCCGAAATAATGAATATCCGTTCGGGCTTTTGCCTTCATTTCCAGCCAGGCTGGGATCAATAACAACGCAAGGTAATAGCTGGTATAAACCGACAGCAGGACGATAACACCGCTGACGATCACGAACGGGACGAGAGGAATACCCATAATGGCGGCAGGGCGGGTCAGCGCTTTGTTCAGGGTGGTCATCGGTTCCTCCTAGGATGCCCAATAGGCACCAAAGCCCGATGCGCCGACAATCAGGATGGCTCCGATAATGACGTTGCGCATGTCATGCAAGCTTTTACCATCAAACAACACCTTGTAACCCACCCACATGGTTGCTAGCGTGATCGTGACGGCGGCCAGCCCGAGCAAACCGGTGGAGGTATTATTCAGCGTATCGTTGGCTTTATTAAATCCGCTTCCTGCTGCCAGCGTCTGGGTTGATATCAATAGGGAAGAAAACGCAGGCCAGTATTTACGTTTTTGCATCGTCATTGCTCCTCATTAATCACAGGCAGGGATATATCACCGCGAAGGATGGCGTCGGGATAGTGCAAGGAGGTCAAAACAGGTATGGTTTTTTCGTTAAGCTCACCGCGCAGGACGGTAGCCGGGTAATGAATCTCTGAATTGGATTGGCTGGTGGTACTGTGTTTGAGATCTTCCCGCGTTGACGGGACCGCATAGCCAATACGTTGGATATAGCTGGTTTGGTTAAAGGCAGATTCTGGCTGCTGACCCGTATCGAAATTGCCGGAATAGTAACAACTGAGTGCTCTCTTCAGCGTGCCACCTCGCTGGTAGCAGTCGGTGAGAATACGCTCAAAAACAGACAGATTGGTACAGGGATCTAACAAGTCATGTGCTGTTACGCCGTAATGGCGAAAGTTGGTACTGGTGATTTGCATCAGCCCGACCGAATAGCGACGACCTTTTGCTGCCACCTGCTTGATGATGTTGACGGCAACTTGCTTGCTGGTGGGTTGATGAGAAATGATGCCTACGCTGCCGGGTTTTCTCTCTTTCTTTGGCACAATTTCAGCGACGGCATAAGGATTAAAGCTGGATTCTACTTTTGCCACATCAGACGCGGTGGATGGGTGAATAGTGGCGGCACACTGCATGACCGCCGCCATAAAAGCAGTGGGTGAAAGCATGGTTGCCTCGGTAACAAGTCTAGCCACACGTAGCCATCAGATAGTCGATGGCAAGGGAAAAGGAGGGAGAGTTGAGCGTTAATCGTGCTGGGGTGCCTGCGGCGTATCGCTATCATCCTTGGGTTCAAGAAGCACCAGCTTACCGGAGACAGCAATGCCAGGCGTCAGTACGATGTTCAATCCAGATTTCCCGTTATGCACGAACGCCACGCCGACTTTTGTCCAATACGTGTTCTTCTCTCTGCTGGTATTGGGTTGGCTTTCCTGCGTGATAAATACGTGATAGGTAGGTTTTCTCATGCTATTTCCTTTCATCAAAAGTTATGGTGAATTAACTCAATCGTTCACATCCCGATTCTGCATTCCGATTTCAACGGGTCAGCGAGAACATTCAGCGGCACCCTGAATTGTGGTTGTGTGACAGCCCGACTCATCTTTTTAAAGAGCAATACTCGGCTCGGACGAATAAACGGCCATAACGCTCGCCAAGGGAAGGTGGCGCGATAAGCGTGCGATATCGGCGTCAGGATGAGAATGAGAAAATCAAAAAAGGAATGAGAGAGAAAATATATAGTGTGGTAATTATTTGATGGATTGTATTGGCTTGATTTTGAGTTGTCGCTTATGGACATACCTAATATGACAGGCAGCTTTGTGCCATAAGGGGACAAAGTTGACATAACTATACCTATCAACGCGGAGCAAGCCAGTCAGTTGGTGATGGGAGTGAGTTGTCAAAAGTTGTCGCCCGCTACCATCTCCATCGGAGATTCTTAAGTTTACGCACTCTAAGTTACAGTTGCTTCAAATAGTTGCCAAAATACTGAAATCGAGTTTAATAGGGGGATGATATCTCAGCACACAGTATACAGGGACACAAAATGCATCATTTAAATGATTTCCCCAAAAGAGATAGAAACCACAGGATTGAAAGACTTGCGATATCAGCTTTTGAACATTTCCTTAGAGATTCAAATGATTTTTTCATTCAAAGTCAGGATATAAATGATTACGGCGTAGACTATCAACTCGAAATCACAACAAATGGTCAAGCAACTAATATTAGATTGTTTGTTCAACTAAAAGGTACTGAGCAAGAATTGAATAATGATGGATCGGTCAGCATATCTGTTAATAGAGCTAACCTGAATTATCTATTAATGCACCCCTATTCTTTTTATGTGTGTTTCCATGCCCCAAGTAATAGTCTAAAAATAACATTCGCTGAAAGCGTGATTCGAAGCTATGAACAGTCTGAAAAGCAATGGATTGAGCAAGAAACACTCACTGTAAAATTCATTGAGGATATTTCTGACTCTCGTTTGCATGAAATTGCAGAGGTGGCTAGATTTAATGCCATGAGTGACCGTAATGCTAGAATCGAGTTGATAACAAATCATATTTCAAATGTTAGCGATGTTATTAATAAAGTCATACCGAAGATACATATACCAGAAGATAAAAAATTAGCTCATGAATTACTTAATTCATTGTATGAAAATAACTATGATGATGTAATAAGTGCTAATTTTTATGAGTTTTTAGCTATTTTCGGCCCTGACCATCCGGCTATGATCATTCCATATATGTCGGAAATTAATAAAGCTATGGATAGAGTTAATGGCAATGAAGAAAGGGTTTTAAATGGTATACAATATCTTAGAGATAGATTGGAAGAGGGTAATATAACAAAGGGAAGTTTATATTATTCAATAGGTAATGGGTTTACGGCTCTTGACAGGGACAAAGAAGCTATTCAAGAGTATAAGACTGCTCTTGAGCATATAATCGAAGCAGAGAAATTAGCTGCGCAATGCTACAAAAATATGGGTAGTAGTTACTCAAAGCTAGGGAATAAAAATGAAGCATATGAATGCTATAAGAAGGCACTTGAGTTAGAACCAAACTTAAGTGAAGCTAATTTAGCTTTGGGAGTAATTCATAATCGTAGGGGTAATTATGAATTGGCATTAGAATATTTAGACAGAGTGCTTTTCCCAGGAAATTACCAGCATAAACTAATATATGTTGAAAAATGGAGAATAAACACTCTTTTCAATATGGGGGATTATCGTTCGGCATATAGAGAGATTAATAGTCTATTAACTCGGAATGATAATAAAGAGGACTTATGGAAATGGTGCTTAATGCTAGTTGCAGCGTTCTGTCGAACTTCGACTGCTTCTGCTAAACTTAGCTTGCCTTTTTGGGCTCGCTTTTTAGAATTCTACCCTAATCACCCTGATGCATCTAGAGAAATTCTATTGGCGAAAAATTACTTAAGAGTTAATGATAATTTAACTAAATATTCGTACCATGATTTTAAGAAGGAGTTTGAACTGCGAATAAATAATGTTAGTAATGAAGATAGTGCTTTCCTGTGGGATCGTATAGGTCATTGGGCACAAGATGAAGACGAGTGGGAAGATGCAGAGATACACTTCCGTAAAGCATATGGAATTGCGGGTGGCGAATATGGATATTGTCTTGGAGTAGCTCTGAATCATCTTGGTCGCTTCCAAGAAAGCTTGCCTATTTTGGTTGAGCAAGCTGAAAAAATCCAACCTGATGATTTTAGCTGGTTCCAAGTCGCTGTTGCCTACGAATTTCAAGGATATATTCAAGAGGCAATCGATTCTTATGAAAAATGCTTATCAATAAATAAGAATAACGAATTGGCATTGTTCAATCTTGGAGGTCTTTACTGGAATTCGAGAAATTATGATGAAGCAAGTCGTGTCTGGAAGCTGGCAGTAGCGTATTATCCCGAGCATGAGCTTTCGCAGAAACTTCGAAAGGATATTCCATTTATTTTAAATTGATTTCCTTTATTAGCGACGAGCTTAAAGTCGTAATTCATAGAAACAATCATGGATATGGGACATAGGCTCGTTGCTACAGAAAAATATACTTATATTTGAATGCATATGACCTCTAAATGTGAATGGCACGA
The DNA here is from genome assembly GCF_000688655.1 of Lonsdalea quercina subsp. quercina. Taxonomy (GTDB): domain Bacteria; phylum Pseudomonadota; class Gammaproteobacteria; order Enterobacterales; family Enterobacteriaceae; genus Lonsdalea; species Lonsdalea quercina. The sequence continues at coordinate 125,041 of NZ_JIBO01000001.1, forward strand.
TTATGCGGGATACAATTCAGGTCTTCGCTCATAGCAGTTATTTTGCGCTTCTTGCAGACTGCTTTGTGCCAAAAACGGCAATATCTAATAGAATATTGCGCGGATCAACGGGACGCAGATCAAATAGCTGTTATTGACGCATGATGCAAATACCCCGCAAGGGCGGGGTTTGAATGAAGCTACAATCTTTTAATCAGGTTCTCAATATTGTCTGGTTCAAAGTAATGCGGATTAACTTCACCATTTATGAGGAAACCATCTTTTAGTAGGTCTTCAAGCTCACTCTCTACCTCTTTGTTGAAGATACCTGGATATATTCTCTTGTATGACTGAAAGGTACCTTTCATCTTCCTGCAAGCATTCTCCGCGATTTCGAATGAGATCTCGTTCCCTGCATTGAAGACCGGTATGAAGATCTCAAGAATATCGTTCTTTAGCTTCTGTTTAAGTTTCTTTTTTTCAACGATATTTGAGTAACAGATACCTAAAAAGAAGGTGAAGATACCAGGAACCCAATTGTTAACGAGAACTTCAAAAATCCCTTTAATAGACAAAGTGTCCACTACCTTACTCCTGAGTTAAGATTTAGGTTCATAAAGCACAAACCCCGTACAAGGCGGGTATTAGACGGCAGGNCGGACGTGCTATTTATTATACAGCGTTCATGTGAAAGTGTTTCACCTTTGGTGGCAAATTTCTTGCGAATTCGTTTGCCGTTTGCCCTAAATAGATAACACTCGCTAAGCCACTTTCCTGATGGGTACTTACGAACGATCATTCTGTTTACTCTTCATGAGTAAATCCCGAATTTTCGCAAGGTTTGAATTTTCGGGGGCTGAATCCATGTATGGATCGCGCTCAAACACTAATTGCTCAGACTCAACGAAAGCCTGCCATTCTACTGGGTCTAGCTCAAATTCCATCGCAGACATATCACTTTCATCTTCCCCCTCGATCCAGCGGACTAAATAAAACAATTCATCATCAGGAGAGTCATCATCGTCATCAACAATATCAACGTCGGTTACAGTGATGCGAAGGGTGGGATCGATTTTTGAGACATAAATTCCTAACTGCGGCATAGAGGGAATATTGTTCATGAAAATTCCTTTTATTGGTGTTTGCTATTTGAATAAAAATACGCCCAAATGAGTGCTTACTGTGAATACGGCAAGAATCGTTGTAAGTATCCCGCTTAGACGCCCCATTCTCTTTTAGAGATCCTCTTGCATATGGAGTATGTTACCTGAAAACGAACTTCCGTTCCTCGCTCGTTGCTGACCGTGAGGTTCTATCGAGTTCTAACACAAAGATCTGCCAGATCAAGTCTGAAGCAATACAGCTAAGTAACAATGGTAACGGTTTTTTATTCAGTGCTTAGCTGCTTAAAATACGAATAGTGACTTATTCGGATAATGAAAAAACGCGCAGAGGATATAATTACTCTGCGCGAGTGTCATCTTGTTATCAGCGCTGACGGCGCTCAAGTATGGTTTGGCATTCCGTACAGGTTGTCACGCCCGGCAGGGTTTGGCGTCTCTGCTCGGGAATAGGTTCACCACACAAACGACAATAATGTAATGAAGGTGTAGTTGCTGGCTTGAAACGGTTCTGTTCAATCATCTCTTCCAGGCGTTGCTCATTAAATTCCTGATCGCGATCGATCTCATCTGGCATGCAATATCCTCCTGTTCAGTGCTTCTTTCTCACAAAGGGTGATACGGTTCCAGACGGCGGTCAGGGAGAGCCCTTTTTCCCTAGAAGATAAGGACTCAGTAACCAGCATCATTGTTTCCAGCGCTTCAGGTGTATCAAGGTTTTCAGAGCGGTTCTTTTTCCATGACAGCCAGATTTCTGCATCAATGTCTTCATCTGGAACAGGCGTTCGGCCATAAGGGATGGTGACACCCAGCAATCGGCGACGAGCGCAGACTTCATTCGAGGTGAGGCCAAAAAAGTGATTCAAGAGTGCAATAGATCCTCCCAATCTGACGGCGCGATTTATCTGCTGCTGGCGTTGGGCTTCTTGGTGGGACAGCGTCAGGATCTGTTGTAGAACGTCGTGACGGACAGTAATCGACATAAACTGTGCTGATGCTCGGCTGACAATAAACAGTTCGTCGAGGGATAGCTGATTGAGAGCGTTCAGTTCGTCGAATGTAAATCCTAACGTTTCACAATAACGAAAATTGCCTTCCTTAAGAGCGGTAAGGGCGTTTGTTAACACCGCATAATTTAGGGAGGGAATCATGATGTTATATCTCCCTTGAGCGTGTTAAACGGTTAGTTAATTTAAGATTTATCCATTCGTCGATTTCGGATTCGAGCCAAGCCACGCTGGCCGGTCCAATCTTTATTGAAGAAGGAAAGGAGCCTTCTTTCATATATAGGTAGATTTGCGAGCGCTTCAGGCCGGTTTTTACTTCCACTTGTTTCAGACGTAATAACTGATGCGATGTCATCAATACCTCCAGTGCAGAAATGGCATATGCCCGGAGATGACAAAAAAACACAGTGAGGAAAGGTATGAAAGTTGAAGAGCCCGTATTACGGACACCACAATCCTTAATACGGGTTTTTAGATTGAAGCGTGTAATGTCATTTTAATTAGGTGCTTAAATAGACGTCGGTGAACCACGTTCAAGCGCCGTTTTTAACGTATCGCCGCTGAATCGATCGGTTATGCCTTCGTTTGAAGCCCACTGTTCAAAGATGGACAGAAGCTTATAAGGTTGGCTGATTAATGGGCTTATAGACTCATTGTTTTTACAGGCAAGCCAGAACAGCCTCGATAATGGTGTAGATATACGCGTTGAGGAAGGCGGAGAAGTATCATATTTGGCTGGCATGTTAATTAATTTTTTAAGTTCGGTATGTTTAATGACAAAACAGGCATCCTTTGGTAAATCATGAATTGGAAAATATTCTCGATGGCTATACTGATTTGTTTTTAGATATGGGGTTTTTTTAGTAATATCCGATGTGATGTTCTTAGGAAGTCTCGCGATTTGCTGTTTTATCCTTTCACGATATCTGACCTTCTCAAATATTTGAAAATGATCGTCATCAATGTTGACTGTGAAACCATAGTTAATGTGATTTTCTCCGATTACGGGTAGTGGAATACTCAGAGATCTTGCTAATAAATGTTGAACCAGTACGTATTCATAGCCGATAAGTGCAGTATCAATCACTCTTTGAGAAATATGAATATATTTCCCCTCGGTAGAGACTATCAAGTTTCGGTTATTAATGAGACAGTTTTTTTCGAGAATGCATAGCTGGTTAATCAGATGCTTTCTGATCGGTTTAAATTTTATCTTAGCATTTTTTGTTTTAATTCTTCGTAGAATTACTGATGATTGGAAGTAGATAGAAAGGTTGATATTTCCACATAAGGCACTGCGATAAATATCAGCTTCTGTTAATGGTGATTTTCCTATCTTTGTCGCTAAAACTATAGCTTCTGGTATCGTAATCCAGTTGAATTCATCTCTCTTAATATTGAACATCCTATTTTTCATTATCATGATTCATCTCCTTTATATGAAAATGACCTATCGCATAGGTGGTTAACGTTTCCTTATGCAGCCATGACGTGTAGATAAGATTCTAAAAATGATAAATAGGATAAGTGAGTGGTTTTTGGTAAAACGATGACGTTATCAATCGCTTTTCGCTGTTTGTCACTAAAATGTTCAAACTAGGACGCTAGCAGCAGATGGAGTGAGTACCTTATGTGGGTTTTTATTCTTAGCGTTGTGATTTGATTTACAGCAACACGACCAAACTCAGTATTAAAAATGAATGCAAAGATCCTGAATCGGGACATATCAATTGGTTCGAAATCAATAACGAACCAATTGACGATGCGGTACGATTGAGTCGAGTTTGGATAATCGCCTGTTTTAGTTTGTATTTGACCTTTAAATCCCAAAAGTGCTTTAATTATTTTTTATGGCGTATTTCTCTCGGAATACGTTTCCCTTGTGAATCGAAGTAACGATTCGGCCAAATCTCACTCGCTGGTATGCCTAAAGCGTCCGCAATAAGTTGTTCACCCTTCGGCCAGGGTCGAATTAGTGCATTTGACAGCGTCGATGAACTGAGACCAGCCTTACGTGATACAGCAGCTAACGTTGTCTTCCGTTTGCGTAAGGCTGCAATGATATCGGCAGGATGCCAGTCCTCTTGTTGTACTCGTTGTTCACTGTTCATATTCCCTCCTGTTAGATTAAACCTTTGCTTTTCTAGGTAAACTATATCTTTATTTTAGAGCAAAAAAAGATCAAAAATAAAGGCAAAATTTATTAAATAAAGAAATAATTTAAGAAGGGGCTGTTTGGAGAGGCGATAATTAGTACATGTTAATCAGCACAGTGGGTAACATCGTGATTGGTAAGCGATTAAGACTAGCCCGAGTGAACAAGGGATTGAAGCAGGCTGAACTCGGTTGCCTCGCTGGTCTGGATGAGGAAACAGCAAGCTCTCGTGTGAGCCAATATGAAAGAGAAATCAGTGCGCCAGATTTTGGGTTGGTTTCTCGGTTTGCTACAGTGTTGGATGTTCCTGAAGCGTATTTCTATGCTGTTGATGACGATCTCGCCACCTTGATCTTACAGTATCACCGTTTCAAGAAAGCCAACCCGAACTCCACGCTGCTCATCACACCTCAGTAAGGTTGGTGTCCTAATGCGTCTGGTGTTCAATTCCTGTGCACTTACCCTTCTAGATTTAATTATTCCTACTCTCAATGAATTAAATCTTCATTTTTGAGTTTAAAATAACCAAAAATAAATTTTAAATTTACTAGGTGAAGAACCACTTCAAGAGAGGCCTAGCGGGAACGGCGATAATCGGCTTATGTTAATCTGCGAAGCAGGTAATGCCGTGATTGGGAAACGATTAAGATTGGCCCGAGTGAATGCAGGATTAAAACAGGTCGAGCTCGGTTGTCTCGCTGGACTGGATGAAGAGACGTCGAGTTCTCGCGTAAGCCAATATGAAAGGGAAGTCAGTTCACCGGATTTTGGTTTGGTTCGCCGCTTTGCGGCGGTGCTGGATGTGCCGGAAGCGTATTTTTATGCTGTCGATGAGGATCTCGCAATGCTAATCTTGCAGTACCATCGTTATAAGAAAAGTAACCCTAATTCTACGTTATTGATTACCCCTCAATAGACCTTCGTTCCTCTATCCGGTCTGAGTAATTTCCTGACAATTCACGATTTTTTGCAAGGTTGAGGCAAGATTTTCTCGCAGTCTGAAAAGCAGATCCAGTTATCAGGATCTGCTCTTAGGTGCATTATCGATCAGGCCGCTCCAGCCGTCTTATGTTGTTGAGCATAAATGTATGGTGCAACATGTCCTTCTCGGTTGGTATCCAGATAATCCGACCACCATTGCATCATCGCTTTTCTAGCATCGAGATATTCAGCTTTATGGATGTAAGCTGCTCGAACGCCGTTACGTTCCTGATGACTCATTTGACGTTCAACGACATCCTGCGACCACAGCCCAGATTCCATCAGCGCGCTACAGGCTATTGCGCGAAATCCGTGGCCGCAGATTTCATTTTTTGTGTCATAACCCATCAGCCTTAGAGCCTTGTTGATCGTGTTTTCGCACATCGGTTTATAAGGATTATGATCGCCGGGAAATACCAGCTCTTGATACCCGGATATTTCCCGTATCTGTTTCAGAATAGTGATGGACTGACTGGAGAGAGGAACGATATGCGGTGTTCGCATTTTCGCGCCACGCCCTGAGTAGCGGACACCGGGGATAGCTTCGCGTGTGGCTGGGATGGTCCAGATTTTGTTTCTGAAATCGACCTCAGACCAACGGGAAAAACGCAACTCGCTGGAACGGATGAACAGGTGCAGAGTAAGTGATACTGCCAAACGGGTTAATTCTCGCCCTTGCTTGTAGTCCTCAATGCGAGTCAACAGTTCCGGTAGTTTCTCCAGCGGAAGAGCAGGGTAGTGGCGTTTGACGGGCGGGGCGATGATACCGTCAAGATTAGCGGCCGGATTATGCTCTATCAACTCCTGATGCACGGCATGGCGCATGATGTTGCACATATGCTGTCGGGTTCGTGCTGCCACTTCCAGCAGACCTTTTTTTTCAATTCCTTTCAGCAGGTCGATGAAATGGCGGGTTTTTAGTTCTGTGACTGGCAGGTGTCCAATTATCGGGAAGATATGATTGTTCATGCTGGCAAGCAGACGAATGGCATGGTTCTCTGACCAGGCTCTGTTGTTTTTATGCCAGCTTAGTGCCACTGATTTGAAGGTTTTCTCTGGCGAGGCAGTGGCTCTTTCAGCATAACGTTGTTGTGCTGGGTTGATATTCTGTGCCAGCATTTTACGGATGCCGTCGCGCTGCTGACGAGCGTCGGCCAGAGAGACATCAGGGTAGGCACCTAAGCCGAGACGGGATTCTTTTCTATTAACACGATATTTGAGATACCAGAGACGTGAGCCGCCTGGATTAACCAACAGATACAGACCATGAGAATCGGAAACTTTGAAGGGTTTAGCGGATGGTTTTAAGTTGCGGATTTTTGAGTCGTTAAGAGACATTTGGGGGTCACTCCGTCATCGAACCAACTTGACCCCAAATCTGACCACCAAATTCTCCCGATGCGGAGGTAAAACTGAAAATGCACCGGGAGGACTTTTCAAGCTAACTCATTGAATCAAAATCACATAAGAATTCGCAGAGCGGCATGAAAACAAGAATTTGGCTCCTCTGACTGGACTCGAACCAGTGACATACGGATTAACAGTCCGCCGTTCTACCGACTGAACTACAGAGGAATCGTGTGAACGGGGCGCATGATAACGAGGGGCAGGGGGCATGTCAAAGGCGGAAACCCGAAATCAGGTTTGTTTGCTGTCAGAATGCGCAAAGTGATGTTTTTTTAGAAATCCCAGACTGGAAAATAGGCATTAGATGAAAAAAACAGCGGCCATATGGCCGCTGTTTCTGGTGGTTGACGAGATAGTTAGGCGTGCTGTTGCTCTATTTGCGTTGCCGGAGGAGTAGAAGTCGCGGTTTCATCCCCCTCTTCATCAACGTCGTGGACATTTTTTTCCAGACTGGAGACCACCGCGGTGGAAATGCTGTTACCGATGACGTTGGTGGCGGTACGGCCCATATCCAGGAATTGGTCGATGCCCAGAATCAGCAAAATACCGGCTTCCGGCAGGCTAAACATAGGCAGCGTAGCGGCGACGACCACAACGGAAGCGCGGGCGACGCCGGCCATGCCTTTACTGGTGATCATCAGCGTCAGCAGGATCAGAACCTGCTGGGTCAGGCTTAGGTCAATGTTGTAGGCCTGCGCAATAAACAGGATGGCGAAGGACTGATACATCATGGAACCGTCGAGGTTGAAGGAGTAACCCAGCGGCAGTACAAAGCTAGAGATTTTCTTCGGCACGCCGAATTTGGTCAGCGCTTCCATGGTTTTCGGATAGGCGGACTCGCTGCTGGCGGTAGCGAAGGCCAGTACGGTCGGTTCGCGAATCAATTGACCCAATACGACGATGCGTTTGCCCAGGAAGGCATAGCCCACCAGGAACAGTGCGCCCCACAGCAGCGCCAGACCGATGTAAAACTCGCCGATAAGTTTGCCGAAGTCATACAGCAGGCCCAGGCCTTGTGTCGTGATGGCGGAGGCGATAGCGGCGAAGACGGCAATTGGCGCGAGTCCCATGACGTAATCTGTTACACGGAACATCACTTTGGCCAGTTCATCAATCAAGGACTGAATCGTGGTGGCATGCTTGTTATGTTGTTTCACATAAGCCAACGCGGAGCCGAAGAACAGTGAAAAGACCAAAATCTGCAGAATTTCATTGTTCGCCATCGCTTCGACAATGCTTTTGGGGAAGATGTGGCTGATGAAGCTTTTCAACGTGAATCCATCGGTGCTCAACCCGGTCGACACATGCGTGGTTGTCGCGACCAGATTCATGTCCGCGCCCGGCTGGAAGAGGTTGGCCAGCGCCATACCGATAATCAACGACAGAATGGAGGCGGTGACGAACCAGATCATGGCTTTCAGACCCACGCGTCCTACGGCAGAAGCGTCGCCCATGCTGGCAAGACCAGAGACCAGCGTGGCGAAGACCAGCGGTGCGATAATCATCTTGATAAGGCGCAGGAAAACATCGGTAATCAGATTAAAATAGGACGCGATTTCTTTGGCACGAGCACTATCCAGGTACTCATGACAGGCCCATCCGACGATGATCCCCACGACGATAGCGACCACTATCTGTAAAAGTAACTTCTGCCTTTGCATACGAACCTCATGTTGATGAATGTGTACAGACAACACCGTGTTATTGCAGCGTGGCGGTTCATGCGTATTTCCTCACACACTCAGCCGACACTCTGACTTGTTATTGGGCGTATTGTGTTTGCCTTATTAATAACAGTGAATCAAGGGTTTTACCGTTTTTTCCCGCCAGGGGAAATACAAAAGTCGCTAAAAAAAGCGAAAAGTGATTTTTTTTTGATATTTACTGTGGATGGAAATTACGTAGCTTGTGTGATTTTTGTTTTTATCTTATTGTTTTTGTTTGGTTTGATGTTCGTTGTTGTCGGGGGATTATCCACCTCGATTAGGTATTAGATTTACTTATGATGCAGGTTAAATTAGCAGCAATTTAAATTATTCGTGTAATTGATTAAATGAAATAAAGCGTAGAGATTTCGCCTGCAATGTTATTTGAATAACGCGTTTCGACTTCGCGATATGAGCGGAAAATATCTGTCAAATATTATTGATATCATTACTTCAATTGCAGTAAAAATTAAATCCGCCTCAGGCATGTAATTACCATGTTATTTGTTGGTATGTTCGTCGTTAAATATAACGCCACTATTTTTCATCCTTGTGATGCGCGTCTATTGACAAGTTCTTGAGGGGCAGAACGAGCGACTATTGCCTGTCAGGGCCATTAAGCCGTGCTTATTAAAAGAGAGTGTATCGGTTAATACGCGCCCATAAACAGGACGCGTGGGTGACGTAATGTTTTAGTGAGCCACTTCCGCCGTATCACGCAGATGGGCTTTCAACTTGCTGTACTCCCGCTGCACATACTCTTCCGCCCAGTTCTGATCCTCAATCGGTTCGAGTCGCACCGCACAGTGTTTGTATTCCGGCGTTTTCGCGATGGGGTCCACCTCGTCGAGCGTCAGTTCGTTGCAGGCGCCGATCCACCATTGATACGTCATATAGACAGCGCCTTTATTGATGCGCTCGCTGACCGCGGCTCGGCTGATGACTTTGCCGCGTCGCGACGCCACCCAGGTCAGTTGCTGATCCTGTAACCCCAGCTCGGCCGCGTCCACCGGATTGATTTGCACATAGCCCGGTTCATCCGCCAGCGTTTGCAGGGCGGTGCAATTACCGGTCATGGAACGACAGGAATAGTGGCCGACTTCGCGAACGGTGCAGAGGATCATCGGGTACTGGCTGTCGGTCTGCTCCATCGGCGGATGCCATTCGGTGGCGAACAGCAGCCCCTTGCCGTTGGGACGGTCGAATTTGCTGCCGGCATACAGCCACGGCGTTCCGGGGCTATCCGGCGTTTCGCAGGGCCACGGAATACAGGCCAAACCGGCCATTTTTTCGTAGGTGGCGCCGGTATAAAGCGGACACAGCTCGCGCATTTCGTCCCAGATCTCCTGCGTATTGCGGTAGTGCATCGGATATCCCATGGCGGTCGCCATCAAGCTGATGATTTCCCAGTCGGGTTTCACGTCTCCCTGAGGCTCGACCGCTTTATAGAAGCGCTGGAAGCTGCGATCGGCGGCGGAATAAACGCCTTCGTGCTCTCCCCATGAGGTGGCCGGAAAGATGACGTCGGCGACGGACGCCGTTTTCGTCATGAAAATATCCTGAACGATCAGCAATTCCAGCTCATCGAATGTCTGGCGCACCAGCGACAGGTCCGGTTCGGTTTGCAATGGATCTTCGCCCATCAGGTAGTTGGCTTTGATTTTTCCGGCCTTGATTTTGTGCGGCACGTCGGTCAGCGTGAAACCTTTGTGCGCGGGAAGCGAAGAAACGCCCCAGGCCTGGGCGAATTTGGCGCGAATCGCCGGATCGGTGACGTCCTGATAGCCGGGGAACAGATTGGGCAGCGCGCCCATATCGCAGGCACCTTGAACGTTGTTTTGTCCGCGCACCGGACCTACGCCGACGTTGGGGCGGCCCAAATTACCGGTCAGCAGCGCCAGTCCTGACAGACCTTTGACGACGTCCACCCCCTGCGTCCACTGCGTCACGCCCATGCCCCACAGGATGGTGGCGGAAGGGGAGGCGGCATACATGCGGATTGCCTCGCGGATCAGCGAGGGGGCCAGGCCGGTGATCTCGGCGACAGATTCGGGCGTGTATTTCTCGACGATGGCGCGATATTCCTCAAAGCCTTCGGTATGTTGTTCCACAAAGGTCTTATCGTAGAGGTCTTCATTTATCAGCACGTTGGCGAAAGCGTTGACCAGCGCCATATTGGAGCCGTTTTTCAACGGTAGCCATAAATCGGCGATGCGGGCGGTTTCGATGTGGCGGGGATCGCAGACGATGATCTTGGCGCCGCGTGCGCGCGCTTTAAGGATGCGGCGGGCAACGATAGGGTGTGAGTCGGCGGCGTTATAGCCAAAGACCAGAACGCACTCGGTATGTTCGATTTCGCAAATCGAGTTGCTCATCGCGCCATTGCCCAGCGTGACGTCGAGGCCGGAGACGGAAGGGCCGTGGCACACGCGCGCGCAGCAGTCGACGTTATTGGTGCCGGTGACCGCCCGGGCGAATTTCTGCATCACGTAATTGGTTTCGTTGCCGGGACCGCGGGACGACCCGGTATGCATGATGGCATCGGGGCCGTATTTTTCGCGAATGGCTAATAGTCGAGAGCTGGCGAACGCGATGGCTTCATCCCACGAGACCACCTCGAACGGAGCGCCTTTTTGGNGGCGGATCATGGGCGCTTTTAAACGTGGCGTCAGCAGCTTGGTATCGTTGAGAAAGTCCCAGCCATAATAGCCTTTCAGGCAAAGTTCGCCTTCGTTGGTCATGCCCTGAGCGCCTTCTGCGCCGACGACTTTATTGTTTTCAACCAGTAGGTTAATTTTGCAGCCTGACCCGCAGTAAGGGCAGACGGTGATCACTTTCTTCATGAGGGTATCTCCTTCGGCGCTCTTCGCGGGAGAGCGTTCCCAATGGCGTATCGGCAGCGTGGCCTGCCGTGTCCTGCGTTAAAGCCTAGTCTGCCTCTCGTTGATCTGGCCGAGGCGAAACGGTTTTTTTAAGCCGGGCTGGCTTTGCTGAGGGCACGACGCTGGGCAGTGACTGATACGGTGTCCTGGTGCCTGATGATGACCGATACGGAAGACAGGTTTACTGATCGTCGTCATAGCGGCGCTCGGTCAAGTGAAAACGGCGCGGCAACAGGCGTGGGGACGCGATTGACGCGAGGTGTGTCCTCAAGAGATGGCGAGCGCTCGAACTCGTCGATTATCGCCTATCGCCGGAGTAGGAAAAGGGGGGGCCGTTAGTGAATGACGTCGGCGCTGACGATGGGCTTCGGCTTGATGCGCATAGCGCTGATAACGCCGCAAACCAGACAGGCGATGCCCGCCAGTGTGATCCCAGGCGGCCAACTTTGGCGCAGCATAAACGTATAGACCAGCGCAAAGAGCGTTTCGAACACCAGCATCGGCCCCATCAACGCCGTGGGAAGCCGTTGGCTGGCGGCATTCCAGCAAATCGTCCCCAGCCAGGAACCCAGCAGACCGATCGCCAGCATGAGCCATACAAATCGTTCAGGTTGAGGCCCCAAGGGCAGGGAAAAAGATGGCGAAGTCAGCGCCAGATAGCCGCCGACCATGACGTACGCCACGAAAGCCAGCGGCAGCGTAGCGATGCCCTGCGCCGTCGCCCAGGTCATGGGATGATGCGAGGGGTGTTGCCGCAACCAACGGGAGTTACGCAGCGGATACCAGGTCCAGCAAACGACGGCCATCAGCGCGAGGAGGATACCGCTGAGATAGCGCGGCAGCGGAACGGATTCAGCCGCGCCCTGACGCTCGGCAATATTGACCAGCACCAGTCCGATGATAATCAGCAGTAGGGACGGCGCCAGCCGCCGCCAGGCCAGTTGACCGTCTTCCCGGCCGTATAACAGATTGGCGCTGACGGCGATGATGACCGGCAGCGTGCCGATAATCATGGAGGAAACTGGCGCGCCGGTACGCTGGATCGCGCTGGCGAGGAACAGATAATAGAGCAGGTTGCCGACGGCAGACAGGCGGAGCGCCTCGAACCAGTCGCTGCGGGACAATTTTTTCAGTCGGCTGCGGTCGAGCCATGCCAGCGGCAGGGCGATCAGTCCAAAAGCCAGATAGCGTCCGCTAGACTGCAGAGCCGCAGGATAGTCGGGGATGATCAACGGCCCGATAAAGATGAGTCCCCACATCAATCCGGCGGATAGCGCAAAAAAAATTCCCGATAACACAGTCTCGATCCTAATGAATGACGTTGCGGTGATGCGCGCAGCGGGCCGTCCGTTGCGGCCTGTCGGGCGGGCATACTCATTTCGCGCTGTTCTATATCTTTAAAAGTTATATATAGGAAATTTTGTTTATTTGTACGGCATAACATTACTTCGTATGAATAGTGCTAACAAGTAGCACAAAGGCGGAGCAAAGTGTGAACTTTCAACAACTGAGAATCATCCGGGAATCGGCACGGTGCAACTATAACCTGACCGAGGTGGCTAATACGCTCTACACGTCGCAGTCAGGGGTGAGCCGTCATATTCGTGAGCTGGAGGACGAGCTGGGCATCGAAATATTTATCCGGCGCGGCAAGCGTCTGTTGGGGATGACGGAGCCAGGGAAAGAGCTGCTGGTGATGGCTGAACGTATCCTGAACGACGCCAACCACATCCGCAGGCTGGCGAATGTGTTTAGCGACAACGACGCGGGCGAATTGGTGATTGCCACCACGCATACTCAGGCCCGGTATAGTCTGCCCTCGGTCATCCAGTCGTTCCGGGCGCAGTATCCACAGGTGCAGTTAGTGCTTCATCAGGGGACGCCGGAAGAAATTGTAGCGATGCTGTCTTCAGGTGAAGCGGATATTGGCATCGCGTCTGAGCAGCTGATGAATACGACATCGCTTGCGGCCTTTCCTTACTACCGCTGGCATCACTCCATTTTGGTGCCGACAGGACATCCGCTGGCGGACGGCAGCCCCATCACGTTGGATAAACTCAATACGGTGCCGCTGATCACCTATCGTCAGGGAATCACCGGGCGCTCGCGCATCGATCGGGCATTTCTCGCCGCAGGACTTTCTCCACATATCGCCATCAGCGCGCAGGACTCCGACGTCATCAAAACCTATGTCGAATTAGGCTTGGGCGTGGGGATTTTGGCGGACAAATCTTACGACCCCGTACGCGATGCCGGGTTAGTACGCATCGAAGCGGAGCACCTGTTCGAGGCCAATACCGTCTGGTTGGGACTCAAACGCGGTCAGCTGCAACGCAACTATACCTGGCAATTCATACAACTCTGCAACCCGGAACTGACGCTGGAAGAAATCAAGCAGCGAGTCTTTTCCGAAAGCGATAGTGAAAACGTCGTCGATTACCAGATCTGACGTCCGCCGGGCGGTGCTCTGGTGAACAAGGCCGTTTGTTCGCTAGCGCCGTTTTATTTACAACGTTATCGCCATCAACTTCCCATACAGGCGACGTCTCACCGGAAACGGCGGTGTCACCGAGCGCCTAACCCACTGAGTCGTAACTTTTCCGTTGTCGCGATGCAGGGAATAAAGCCGTTGATGCCTGTTTACACGCGTACCCCGCTTTTTTTTCTTTTTTTGTAGCGATGACGCGTACTTTTATATTCTGAATGGCGCTAAAAAATAGCACTGATATTCCTGAATTTTCTGTAGCCAAAGCAGGAAAAATCGTATTGCTTAACAGCATAATTATGAAAATGCTTATCTATGATTGGCTTGATCTCACCCACCTGTGATAGTAGCATCCCCGTTTTAACAATAACTTAGACAAGATGCGTTGTTGATAAAAACAGCGATTTTGTTTTTAAATACATATAGTTGTTCGGTTTAAGTGAATAACTATTTGCATGATAAATAGACAGCACGCCTCATTCGGCCGCTGCTATAATAAAAAACCACCTCATCTTTGTAACCTCCCCCTCGTCTGAACATATTCAGCATCCGCTGATGGAATGAGGCGCCGGTAGAACCGTTGCCTGCGAGGATCGGAGCACAGGAAATGGAAAGTGACATGAAAAAACAAAAAATTAGCTTGGCGTGGCAAATTCTCATCGCCCTGGTTATTGGTATTGCCCTTGGGGCCTTTTTGCATGAACATCCGAGCGAAAAACATTGGTTGATCGTCAATGTTCTCAGCCCGGCCGGTGATATCTTTATTCGGTTGATCAAAATGATTGTGGTCCCGATTGTGATCACCACGCTGGTCGTCGGTATTGCTGGTGTGGGAGACGCCAAGAAGCTGGGCCGTATTGGTCTGAAAACCATTCTCTACTTTGAAGTCGTGACGACGGTGGCGATCATTCTCGGCATTACGCTGGCGAATATTTTCCAGCCGGGACACGGCATCGATATGTCGACATTGACCAGCGTCGATATCTCACAATATGAGAAAACCACCGAACAGGTACAGAGCGGGGCGCATAGCCTGGTCGGGACAATTCTGTCGCTCATTCCGCCCAACATTTTCGACTCTATGGCGAAAGGGGACATGCTGCCGCTGATCTTCTTCTCCGTGCTGTTTGGTCTGGGCTTGTCTTCTCTGCCGCGCGAACAGCGTGATCCACTGCTGAACGTCTTCCGCAGCGCATCGGAAACGATGTTTAAAGTGACCCATATGATCATGCGCTATGCGCCGGTTGGGGTCTTCGCGCTGATTGCCGTGACCGTCGCCAACTTCGGTTTCGCTTCGCTGTGGCCGCTGGCAAAGCTGGTAGTGATGGTTTACGGCGCGATCGTCTTTTTCGCGTTGGTGGTGTTGGGACTGGTGGCGCGCGTCTGCGGACTGCGGGTCAGCATGCTTATCCGTATCCTTAAAGACGAGCTGATTCTGGCCTACTCGACGGCGAGTTCCGAAACGGTCCTGCCGCGCATTATCGAAAAGATGGAAGCTTACGGTGCGCCAAAAGCCATCACCAGCTTCGTGGTGCCGACGGGCTATTCCTTTAATCTGGATGGTTCCACGCTGTACCAAAGTATTGCGGCTATCTTTATCGCGCAGCTGTACGGAATCGACCTGACTATTAGTCAGGAAGTGGTGCTGGTATTGACGTTGATGTTGACCTCGAAAGGGATTGCCGGCGTCCCGGGCGTATCCTTTGTCGTTTTGCTGGCGACGCTGGGCAGTGTGGGTATCCCGCTGGAAGGTCTGGCCTTCATTGCGGGTGTTGACCGTATCCTGGATATGGCGCGTACTGCGTTGAACGTGGTGGGTAACGCCCTGGCCGTGCTGGTTATCGCTAAGTGGGAAGGACAGTTTGATGCGGAAAAAGCGCGTTCCTACGAGCGTGAAATTCGCGGCCTGAGTTCCAAAGCCGCCCACTGATATTCTCGCTTCCATCGCGGGACTACCCCGCCTAGGTGCACTACATCCGCCTAGGTGCGCTCCCCGTTTAAAACGCAGCGTGACCGAGTCACGCTGCGTTTTTTTATGCTTTGGCTGCTCCTTGCTCTGTTGCCGCACCGCCATCACACGCGTCCAGCCAAGAGAAAGACGTGTAACCGCGAATTTGCTTGGGGCCTCTCGTTTCTCCGAAATATGGCTCAACTGCCCGGCTGATCGTGAATTTCTTCGAAGAAGTAGTCTTTCCACGACGCGGCTTTATTCTTCAGGATACCCAGCTCATACAGCTTCTCGGCGTAGACATAGGTTCGCTGTGGCGTCACGGTGAAGTCGATTTCAGGGTCTTCGACAATTCGCTTCACCAGCTCTAGAGGCAGGCGCGATTTCTCAACGCGGAGGTAGGTTTCCGCCGCGGCCGCTTTGTCCGCTTTGATAATGTCTGCGGCCTCTTTCAGTGCAGCGTAAAACGCCCGATAAGTCTTGGGATTTTCATCGTGAAACTTCTGGGTGGTGTACAACAAATTGAAGGAGCCAGGACCGCCAAGCACGTCATAAGAGCTTAGAATCTTGTGCACTTTCGGGTTTTCCAGCGCTTGATACTGAAACGGCGGGCTGGAAAAGTGGGCCGTTATCTCAGAACCTCCTGCGGTCAGCGCGGCGCTGGCATCCGGATGGGGCAAGCTGACGGTGATAGTGTCGAAACGCTTGAAATCGTCATCCCCGAATAGCTTGGCGGTCTCAATTTGCAAGGTGCGTGACTGGAAGCCGACGCCCGCGGCGGGGGTGGCGATGCGGTCTTTTTCACTCAGGTCTCGCACTGTTTTTACCGCAGGATTGTTGCTGAGGAGGAAATTGGGCATGGAGCCGAGCGAAGCAATGGCTTTCACGTTCTGCCGGCCGCGAGTTCGGTCCCACAGGGTCAGCGCGGGGGGGACGCCGGCGGAAGCCACGTCGAGCGAACCGGAAAGCAACGCTTCATTAATAATGGTGGCGCCGGAAAGCGTGCGCCATTCCACGTTGATATCCACGCCTTGTTGCTTGCCATGTTTTTCAATGAGCTGCCGGTCTCGTACCACGTCGAGGATCAGATAGCCGATGCCGAACTGCTGAGCGATGCGGAGGTTGCCTTCCGCCTTCGCGGACAAGGGGACGACGCTCAGGCCCAGTCCTGCCAATAAGGTCAACGCAGCCAGTCGTCCGGTCAATCCCCTCTTTTTCTGCTTGCCTGATGAATTCATATTTTTCTCACTTATATTAAATAAAAAAATAAACAAATACGAAACGGCGTCCGCCGGACGAAAAGAAAGTTTGCGTATGCTATGAGCAGGAGAGTGAATTTTATAAATGTTATTTTGGAATAATTTATCGGTATTTTATTTGTATCAATCTCGGTAAAAGAAAGCCTGAATATTGCTTAGCGAATTTGCTTCTATTCAAAGCACTAATTTTGACTTATCGAATAAAAAATACGGTGCATGATATTTATCTCTGTCAATTAACCTGGAATGAAATGTCATGCCCGTTTTTTCTCATCACTATTTACGCGGTTATCTGCGCGAGTGTTTGCTGGCGGTTGAGGTGACGGAAGAAGTCGCCGGTCTGGTTGCGGATAACCTCGTGGAGTCGAGTTTAAAAGGGCATGATTCGCACGGCGTCAGCATGCTGCCGCGCTACATCGCCGCCATTCGCGATGGCGGGCTGCGTCCTCACGCCGTAGCTGAGAAAACGCTGGATGCGGGGCCGCTGATCTCTTTTGCCGGACAGCATGGCTTCGGTCAGGTGGTCGCCCGGCAAGTTATCGCAGAGGGCATTGAGCGCGCGCAAGAACACGGCGTCGCCGTGGTCGGGCTGGCGGATGCGCATCATCTTGGACGCATTGGCGCCTGGGCGGAGCAGGCGGCGAACGCCGGACTGGTGTCCCTGCATTTCGCCAACGTTTATAACCGCCCGGTGGTGATGCCGTGGCAGGGCGTCCAGCCGCGGTTGGGTACGAATCCGTTCTGCGCGGGTATCCCCGTTGCCGGTAAAGCGCCGGTGATCCTGGACTTTGCCACCAGCGTGATTGCCGGCAACAAGGCTCGCATCGCGTGGAATGAGGGCAAACTGCTGCCGCCTGGCTGCATCGTGGACAATCAGGGCCAACCCGCTGTGGACCCTCGCTGGCTGATGGAACAGCCCACTGGCGCGCTGCTGGCGTTCGGGCAGCATAAAGGCTCCGGCCTGGCCATTATCTGCTCGCTGCTGGGCGCGGTATTAACCGGCGGCAGCAATGAGCGTACGGCGACAGGGAAAGGCAACCAGATCATCAACAGCATGCTCTCCATTTTGATCGACCCCGATCGTCTGGGGGGCAACGCGCACTATCAACAGGAAATTCCTGTATTGCTGGAGTGGATCCGGCAGTCCCGCGAAGATGGCGAACTACTGCTGCCGGGCGAACCGGAACAAATCGCTTACCGGCAGCGGGTGGAAGAGGGGATTTATGTGGATGACGTCAGCTGGGGCCAATTGAGCCAGCTGCAAACACAGGTCGCCTGATGATGAATGACGGCGGAGCGCTGCGCGGTTTAAGTTAGAAACTATTGCATTGATGTCAGATGATTCCTGACAAGCGATGAGGACCGGAATTTGCACGCCATAGCAGGCGCATCCCGTTATTTTCTGATTAAGCGACGCCATTAAAGTTTATTACATTTATTCAAAAAGTTGCCTGGCGCCATAACGCAGACGACACACCGCTTTCAAATAGAACGTGATACCGATTTTCTTAAGGAGAATAAGATGCACCTTGCTCGTTTCCCACGTTTGTCACTGGGGCATTTCCCCACCCCGCTCGAACCCCTGCCGGCGTTGACGGCCTATCTCAACGGCCCAACAATTTATATCAAGCGCGATGATGCGACCGGCCTGGCGACGGGCGGCAACAAAACACGCAAACTGGAGTTCCTGATGGCGGAGGCGTTGCAGCAGGAAGCCGATATTATCCTGACGCAGGGCGCCACGCAGTCGAACCATGTGCGCCAGACAATCGCCGCGGCGGCGAAGCTGGGGCTGAAAACCAAAGTGCTGTTGGAAAAACGGGTTGAAGACTACGGCGAGCCTTATCAGCGGTCGGGCAACATCTTGCTGGATAATTTGTTAGGNGGGGAGATCGTCGACCATCTGCCCGCGGGCACGGACATGCAGCAGGCGCTGGAGTCGCTGGCGGACGAGCTGCGTCGAGAAGGCCNCCGCCCTTATGTCATTCCCGGTGGCGGCTCCAACGTGACGGGCGCCTTGGGCTATGTCGCGTGCGCGGAAGAGCTGCTGTTTCAGTCCAGCCAGCAGCGTTTGCGTGTCGATCATATTGTTCATGCCTCGGGCAGCAGTGGTACGCAGGCGGGTCTGGTCGCCGGACTGACGGCGGTTCGCAGTGGCATACCGGTGCTGGGTATCAGCGTACGCGCGCCGAAAGAGAAGCAGGAAGAGAACGTCTACCGTCTGGCGAAGCAGATCTGGCAGCGCCTGGGGATTGACGAGACGCTGCCGCGCGCTGCCGTACAGGCTAACAGCGACTATGTCGGCAAAGGGTATGGCATCCCTAACGAGGGGACGCGGGAGGCGCTCCAACTGCTGGCGCGTCTGGAAGGGATCCTGCTCGACCCGGTTTATTCCGGAAAAGGGATGGCAGGACTGATCGACCTCGTCAGAAAAGGCCATTTCAAGAAAGGCGAGCAGGTCGTTTTTATTCATACGGGCGGTTCGGCTGGACTGTTTGGCTACCGCGAGTTCTTTGAACAGCAGGAGCGCTGATCGTGACCGACTGTCTCATTGGCGTGTTGGGCGGTATGGGTCCGCTGGCGACGGCCGATTTGGTGCAGAAAATCATTGTGTCGACGCCAGCCGACCGCGATCAGGATCATGTCCCGCTGGTCGTGTGGAATGTGCCGCAGATCCCGGATCGCCAAAAAGCGCTGGCGGGGACGGGTCCATCGCCGCTGCCGGTGCTGTTGGAAGCCATTCGGGCGCTGAATAAGCTGCCGCTCAGTCATATCGTGATCCCCTGCAACACGGCGCACCACTGGTTCGACGCACTCACGGCGGCGAGCCGCGCGCCCCTGTTGCATATCGCGGACGCCACGCTGGCAGCGATGCATAAGCACGTCACCGTGCCGCCGCAGGTGACGGGACTGATTGCCACGCACGGTACGCTGCGCGCGGGGTGGTATCAGCAACGTCTGGCTGCCGGGGGCAACGAGGTGCTGGAACCGACGCCGCAAGAGATGGAAGAGCTGTTTGTGCCGGGATGTTACGCGGTCAAGCGCGGTGAACTCATTGAAGGCGGTGTCTTGCTGGAACAGCTGGCCGATAGGCTAGCAAAGCGAGGCGCAACAAGGCTGATTCTGGCCTGTACGGAGGTGGCTCCCGGGCTGGCCGCCGTCAATTCACGCTGGCTGGCGCGCAGTATTGATACGACGCAGGCATTAGCGCAGGCATGCGTTGAACTCTGGCAGCAGTCCCGCGCGTCGTATTGATAACGCGTATTGTGGCAATAGAAAACCGCCCGGTCAGGATGACGCCGGGCGGTTTTTTTACGCTGAAATAGAGGGCGGCCCGCCGACGTCAGAGTGCGTCGGCGTGGCGGTGCGACTCAATAGTAACCATACATGGCGGCGAAAACCCATCCAAACGCACAGGAGGTGAATACGCCAATCAGGCCGGGAAGAATGAAGCTGTGGTTAATCACAAAACGACCGATATGCGTCGTTCCTGAACGGTCAAACTGAATGGCCGCCAGGTCGCTCGGATAGGTCGGAAGAATATAATAGCCGTAGCAGGCAGGCGCGGAAGCCACGATATAGGCGGGATTAACGCCAATGGCTAATGCGACGGGCACAATGGCGGCGAGTGCGGCGGCCTGCGAATTGACGAACTTGGACACCAACAACAGGATCAGGGCATAGGCCCAGGGATACTCCACCACCAGCGTGCCGAGAGTGGTTTTAATCTGCTCCAAATGCGCGCCGAACATCGTTTCGGCCATCCAGGCAATACCGTACACGGCGACGATGGCGATCATGCCCGAGCGGAAGACCTCGTTTTTGGAAATAGAGGCCGGATTGGTTTTGGTGATGATGATGATCAGGGCGCCGGACACTAGCATAAACATCTGAATGACCAGCACCATCGACAGCGCTTTGCCGTCGAAGGCCGGGCGAAGTTCTTCTACCGCCCCCAGCAGCGCGACAGCGGCAATGGTGGTCAAGAAAATCCACATCGCGACCCAGTTGCTGCGCGGCAGTTTTCTGTCCAGTAACGTCGCTGTATCTCCGTAGACGTACTCCCGATTTTCCGGTACGGAAATGAATTTCTGAAATTCCGGATCTTGATCCAGATCTTTCCCACGAAACCAGCTGAAGATCCCGATAGCCAGGATGCCGAGCAGGGTTGAGGGGATGGTGATGGCGAGCAGGTCGAGAAATTCCAGATGCTTGCCGTGGAAAGTAAAGTTGGCCAGCATCGCGACCAGCGAGACAACGGCGACGGAAACCGGGCTGGCGATAATGCCCATCTGAGCGCCGATGGAGCTGGCGGCCATCGGTCGTTCCGGACGAATGTTATTTTTGATCGCAACGTCGTAGATAATCGGCAAAATGGTGTAAACCACGTGACCGGTGCCGCAGAGAATCGTCAGAATACACGTGACGAAAGGTGCGATGATAGAGACATATTTGGGATTGCGCCGCAGCATTTTTTCGGCCATTTGCAGCATGACGTCAAGCCCGCCTGAGGCCTGTAGCGTAGCGGATGCGGCGACAACGGAGATAATGACCAGCATAACATCGACGGGAGGTTTCCCTGGTTCGAGTTTAAAAAAGAAGACCAGTATGACCAGCCCGATACCGCCTAGTAATCCTAGCGCGATCCCACCTTTCCTTGCGCCGTAAAATAGACAGATCAGGACAATGACCAGTTGAATGATAAAGTCCATATAATCCTCATTACTCACTGAAACGAGTGCGTTAATTAAAATTGACTTACTTTTGTCGTGGGTACTATAGATATCGCATCCCGTCTTATTTTTTGACCTATCTCTCCAATTTCGAATTTTCTCAATCTTTGCGTTAAATAGGGGACGTGGCTCTCAATAACAAACGCCATGGGTTAATTTAATTATTTAAATAAAGAAACTGATTTTTAGTGGCGTGGTTTAGACGTCGGGATTTGGCATGTTTCATTCTTTTGCTATTCAAAGGTATTAGTGAGTTTTCTTGTTTTTATTTTGTTTAAAGGATGTTTTTGTTTTGTATCGAATGAGGGGGCTATTCATAAGCTGTATTCATAGAAGTGGGGGGAAATATCATCAGTATTTTATATGTATCTGTTTTTATTCGTAATTTTTATTTTTATGGAAAGTCAATCCCTGTGTGTATTCGACATGAATGCTTCGCGTTATAAAAAGGATGAGGAGGGTCATCCACGGGGGAAGGAATAAGATGCTCATGCCTGGTGTTGTTGAAGGCCTGCGTGGCTTAAGTTGGTTTAGTTATAGATTGAATGCGACTTTAATTTTTCAGGTTATGAAGTAGATGAGATAGCCCTATCAATTATGATGCAGGACAGCATTTAAACAATAGCTCGCGGGAGNGATCTGTTTAACATTATTATCCTCAATAATTACTGCGGGAAACGTCAGAACAAAAGAGGCCGTTTCTTCTATCCTGTGATTTGCATAGTGTCGGGCTATCTCCTGCCCCAGGGCTTTGATGAGTAAGAGGGCGTATTACTTTATAAGCGGCCGAATACACGATCCTCCTTATTGTGACGTCTTCGGAGGAGGGCATCATTTCACTTCGCCTTTTCATCGCGCCTCATTGGGGTGTCATGACTCTCTCATTCTCCCCGAAACGAGCGCCGGCGTTTCCGTGCGCAAAATGGAGCGGCGTGATGGGAAAAGAGTGTGAAGATGGGGAGTACCAAGTGGTACTGGCATTTGCCCTGGATTTTCCTCTGTGCTTTCATGCGGCGCCCCTCGTTTTCATCGCTAAACCGCTGAAAATCAGTCCCTTGAAGGGAATCATTGTGTGTTGCGGGAGCACATCGCTCGCTCCCTCTGGGCTGCCTGTGGTCATCGAAAACATAACATGACGTTTAAGGTGTTATTTTTTTTTAGATTTTATCGTAATGAATTTTATGATGTTGTCAGGAGAAATATGCTGATATAGCAAGATATTCATTATTATTCCGCGTGCTCATCATTATTTATCCTGTAAATATATTTCTTGAAATCAAATGAGTGACGGGTCATTAAATAACAGTATCGAGATCTCATTTTGCCCTTTATTAGGGCGAGATAAATTATTTTGCACTCAAAGCGTGCAATTAAACTCATTGTGTTTTACCTAAATGTAATGCTATGTATTTTAAGGAAATTTTATTTTATGAATTAAGGATGGTCTTGAGTTGGTTATCGAAAAATACCTTTTATCCGGCGGAAAGTTCAGAAAATAAAGGGGTGGCTAGTTGGCTTGTTTTGTGCATTACTAATAATGGTATCACGTGATACCCGTTTAATAAGGAGCGCATTTTGTCCAGACCCTTTTCTCAACTTAACCCGCTAGAGTGTTCTCAGCAGGCATTAGAATGGATCATGAGCGATACCCTTAGTCAGGAAGATATGGAGACGCTAAATAAAGAAACTCTCGATTCTTTCCGCGATTACGTTAACCCGGGTTTTCTTGAGTATAGAAAATCAGTCACCTCAGACGGAGGTTACGGTGTTGTCGAATGGCGCTCCAACAGCGCCAACACTTTGCTCGACACGCAGGGGAACGAATATCTGGATTGTCTGGGTGGCTACGGTATTTTCAACGTCGGGCACCGTAACCCCACCGTACTGTCCGCAGTAGAAAAACAGCTATCAAAACAGCCGTTGCATAGTCAGGAATTGTTAGATCCGCTGCGCGGCATGCTGGCGAAAACGCTGGCCGCCATTACGCCCGGAAAATTGAAATACAGTTTTTTCAGCAATAGTGGTACGGAGTCTGTGGAGGCCGCCCTGAAGCTGGCAAAAGCCTATCAGGCTCCTCACGGTAAATTCAGCTTTATCGCTGCGAACGGGGCGTTCCACGGAAAATCGCTGGGATCGCTTTCGGCGACGGCAAAGCCGGTGTTCCGCAAACCGTTCATGCCGCTGGTGCCTGGTTTCCACCATGTTCCGTTCGGCGATATCGAAGCGATGAAACAGCAGGTCCAACAATGCCAGCAGGACGGCGAAGGCATTGCCGCGGTTATACTGGAACCTATCCAGGGCGAAGGCGGGGTGATTGTGCCGCCGGAAGAGTATCTACCGGCTGTCAGGGCGCTTTGTGATGAAATCGGGGCGTTATTGATATTGGATGAAGTGCAAACCGGGATGGGGCGTACAGGTAAAATGTTCGCTTGTCAGCACTATGGCGTACAGCCGGATATCCTGTGTTTGGCTAAGGCGCTCGGCGGCGGCGTGATGCCGATCGGCGCGACGGTCGCCACGGAAGACGTGTTCTCCGTCTTGTTTGAGAACCCGTTCCTGCACACTACGACGTTTGGCGGCAACCCGTTGGCCTGTTCGGCGGCGTTGGCGACCATCAATGTGCTGCTGCGAGACGATCTGCCGGGTCAGGCCGCCAAAGAGGGCAAGTTCCTGCTGGACGGGCTGCAAAAACTCGCGGTTAAATATCCAGACCTGATTCTGGCGGCGCGAGGAAAGGGGCTGCTGCTGGCCTTCGAGTTCCAGGAAAACGAAATTGGTTACGCCTTCGCCAGCGAATTGTTCCAGCGTCGCGTACTGGTCGCGGGGACGTTAAACAATGCGAAGTCGGTGCGCATTGAGCCGCCGTTGACGATCACGCATCAGCAATGCTGTCAGATTTTGGCGGAAGCGGAAAGCGCGCTGGAGAACGTGCGGGCGTCATGCGAAAAGGACGCTGAAACGAATTCCGCGAATAGGGAATTTGCCGTGTAATTTTCCATGTAGCACGGGTCGGCCTAGGGCTGTACCGTGACCCAAGCCAGCCTGGAAACAGGCTGGCTTTTTATATGGCAGGCCGCACTAATTTCATTGGCTTATCTATTTTACGCGTATCTTAATCAATTTTTTTAAACATGATTTTGAGACAGCCGCCACAAAAAATGGTTCTTTACACTTCTTACGCGCATTTCTTACCTCACACTTTTTTCATAAAAGTCACTTCATCATCAACATATTGATGGTTAAAGTTCGCCATTTGTAAGGATTTATTCATTTTTACATCAAGAAAATAACACTTGTGTCTTCTAATTGTTAATGATAATCGTTGTCATCCAAAATAATCACAGGAGGTGGTGACGGATGGCACAGCAGCACTTGGCGATTGACCGGCATGTTAATCAAAAAAATTCAGATTTCCTGACGCGC
Organism: Lonsdalea quercina subsp. quercina; assembly: GCF_000688655.1. Lineage (GTDB taxonomy): Bacteria > Pseudomonadota > Gammaproteobacteria > Enterobacterales > Enterobacteriaceae > Lonsdalea > Lonsdalea quercina. Next base: position 150,127 of record NZ_JIBO01000001.1, read on the forward strand.
CAGTCGTGGATGGAATCCAACGTGCGCAGTTACCCCAGAAAGTTGCCGCTGGCCATCGCCAAAGCGCATGGCGCATGGGTGACGGACGTTGAGGGCAAAGACTACCTGGATTGTCTGGCCGGCGCGGGAACATTGGCGTTGGGCCACAATCATCCCGAGGTAGTCGCCAGTATTCAAAATTTCCTGCTCTCCGGTTTACCCATGCATACGCTTGATCTCACCACACCGCTCAAAGACGAATTCAGCCAAACGCTGTTGGCGCTGCTGCCCGGCGGCGCGGACAGCTATTGTCTGCAATTTTGCGGTCCCTCCGGGGCAGATGCCGTGGAAGCCGCGCTCAAACTGGCCAAAACCTTCACCGGACGCGGCGGCGTCATCAGCTTCTCGGGTGGCTATCACGGAATGACGCACGGCGCGCTGGCGGTCACGGGCAATACCGGCCCGAAAGATCCGCTACAGAACCTGATGCCCGGCGTGCAGTTCCTGCCTTTTCCCCACCTTTNCCGCTGTCCCTTGGGGATCGGCGGGGAAGCGGGCGTCAAGGCTTTGAATCACTATCTCACTGATTTTATTGCCGACGTGGAGCGCGGAATGCCGTTGCCAGCCGCCGTAATTGTGGAAGCGGTACAGGGCGAAGGCGGCGTCAATCCTGCGCCGGACAGCTGGCTACGGACGCTCCGAGACGTGACTCGGCAGTACGGTATCGTCCTGATCGTGGATGAAGTCCAGGCTGGATTCGGGCGCACCGGCACCTTGTTCGCCTTTGAGCAGGCAGGTATCGAGCCAGACATCATCGTCATGTCCAAGGCCGTCGGCGGCGGTCTGCCCCTCGCGGTACTGGGGATCCGCCGAGCGTTCGACGCCTGGATGCCGGGCGCGCACAGCGGCACATTCCGCGGAAATCAGATGGCGATGGCGACCGGGAAAACCACGCTGGAGATCCTGATCCGCGAACGGCTTCCCGAGCAGGCCGCCGCGCGCGGTGTATGGCTGACGCAGGCGCTGACTTTTCTGAAGCAACGCTTCCCCTGCCTGGGGCAGGTCCGTGGCCGCGGTCTGATGTTAGGGATTGAAATCGTGGACGAACGCCTGCCGCCGTCCTCCGACGGCAGTTATCCCATCGATGCGCCGCTGGCGGCGGCGATCCAACATGGCTGCTTCCAACAAGGGCTGCTGCTGGAGCGGGGCGGCCGCCACGGCAATGTGGTACGGCTGCTGCCGCCTCTGACGATTTCACCGGCGGAGTGTGAAATCGCCGTTGCGCGCTTTGAGCGGGCGCTTGGCGAGGCGCTGGCGATCGCCCGCCCATAACGTTTTATACGCGGGCGGCGATGCAGGCCGACGCGACATTTCCGGCACCGTCCCCAGGTCGGGCCGTATTTCTGGGAAAACATCACGAGGTCAATTGAATGAAGGCTCGGGCATTTTATGCGTTAACGCCGTTATTGCTGTGGTCGCAGGCCAATGCGGCGGACAGCGTCGGCAACAATGACAACGAACTGGTGGTGACGGCCACGAGAACGGATACGGAAAAAAAGAACTCGCCGCAGGTCGTCACGATTATTTCGAAAGAACAGATTGAACAGCAGCGTCAGTTGACCTCCGACTCGTCGCAGATCATGAGTAATTTGTTGCCGACGATGGCGCCAAGTCGCCAGAAAATGAGCGGCAGCGGAGAAACCTTTCGCGGTCGTGCACCGCTGATTCTGGTAGATGGCATCCCCCAGTCCAACCCGTTGCGTCCCACGGGGCGTGAAATGCACACCATCGATTTTTCGATGGTCGACCGTATCGAAGTCATCCACGGCGCCAGCGCCAGCAACGGCATCGGCGCGACCGGCGGGGTCATCAATATTATCACCCGGCGCCCCGCGCCGGACTCCTTCAGCCAGCATTTCAGCGTGGAAGCCACGACGCCGACGTCGCAGCTGGAAGGCGACACCATGAACTACAAAACCACCTATGGTTTCAGTGGTCGTCAGGAGTATCTGGATTACCTGTTCTCGCTGAGCTACGAAGATCAGGGCCTGTTTCTGGACGGCGACGATCGGGCGGTGGGGGTCGACAACACGCAGGGCGACCTGATGGACTCTCGCGCCTACGACATTCTCGCCAAGGTCGGCTACTGGTTGGATAACGACCAGCGCGTGCAGCTCAGCTTCAACCGGTATCAGATCAAAGGCAAAATGAACTATCTGAGCGTGACCGGCGATCGCGACAGCGGCATAGCGACCACCTCGGAAAAAGGTCGTCCGGTCGGCGATGCGCCGCAGAACAGCGTCTGGACCACCTCCGCGACCTATGATAACTACAATCTGAGCGGCATGAAATTCAATGCGCTGGTCTATTACCAGAACTATGAATCCCTGTTTGGCGCGGACCGGTCAGCTTCCTTTCAGGATCCTGCGCTGGCTCCNCGCGGCCAGCTCTACGATCAGTCGCGCGTCGTCTCCAGCCGCTATGGCAGCAAACTGGCGCTGACCAAAGACGATCTCTGGGACGACTACCTCAAGGCCACGCTGGGCTTCGACACCCTGTTCGATCGGGGAAAACAAGACCTCTGGCTGACCCAACGCACCTATGCGCCGGAAATGCAGTACACCGATCTGTCGCCGTTCTTCCAGCTGGATATCCAGCCGATTGACTCGCTCAAGCTCACTGCCGGGGTGCGTTACGAATACGCCAAGTTGGATATCGACAGTTTCCGCACCGTCGCGGCCAACAACGGCGTCGATGTTGAAGGCGGCAAGCTGGACTTCGACAAAACGCTTTATAACGTCGGCGCCGTCTGGACCACGCCTTACACGCCGCTGAGCCTGTTCGCCAACTATTCACAAGGATTCGGTATCCCGGACGTCGGGCGTACGCTGCGCGGTATTCGCGCCGCTGGGCAGTCGGTGTCTCAGCTGCCGCTGGAGCCTATCGTCACCGACAACATCGAAGCCGGGTTTCGCGTCCAGCAAGATCCGTTCGACCTTGAGGTCAGCTACTACGAATCCTCCTCCAAACTGGGCGAACGCGTGGTGGACGTGAACGGCACCTACCAGAGCGAACGTCAGAAAACCCGCATTGACGGCATCGAAGCGACGCTGGGCTACAAGGTCAACGACGATCATCGCCTGAAAGTGGGCTATTCCCACATTCGCGGCCGTTACGACAGCGACGGCAACGGCAGTCTTGACGGAAAACTCGACGGTTTGAATGTGCCGCCGGATCGTCTGACCGCGAGCTGGGCCGCCACCTGGTCGCCGAAATGGACGTCCTTTATTCAGGCCAACTATGCGTTCGACCGCACGATGGACGACGCGGAGAAAGACTTCAACGGCTACCTGCTGGTCGATGCCGCGGTGGGCTATGCGCTGCCGCGCGGCAAGCTCAAGCTGGCCGTGGCCAACCTGTTTAACAAAGAGTACATCACCTACTACTCGCAAAGCGCGATTGTGAATTCCGATCGTTACTTTTCCGGGCGCGGGAGGACCCTCACTCTGGGGTACAGCGTCGATTTCTAACTCGCTTTTCAGGATGAAAAAACGCTCGCCACGGTAGCGGCACCCGGACGAACGCACCACTTATGGAGCAGAGATGAATAACCTCGATCACGCCGTCTTATCCAGAATGACGGGCGAAAAAGCGGCCGTACACGGACTGCTGAACTGCCTGATCAAAGAGTTCGCCATTCCGCAGGGCCACGTGCGCTATACCTGGCCCGATGATATGCGCGGCATCCCGCCCGGCGCCTACTTCGACGGCGCTGACTGGCGAGGGGTTCCCCTGACGATCCGGCTGCCGGAGGAACGGGAACTGTTCGTTATGGTTGACCGCCGGGATAGCCTCGGCAGTCAGTATTATCTCTCGGACGTTTACCTGAAAGTGCCGGGCGAATGTTGGTATTGCCCGGCGTTCGACCGCTTTGTCGCGGACTTGCTCACCGCCTGCGAAGCCTGGGCCGGCCACCGCAATCCCGAGCTTCAGGCCCAAATCGGGCAGAGCCAACGGCTGGTGCAAGCGATTGTGGCGCACAACGGTCGTCGCCCGGCGGCTTCGCCTCTCAGCCACTATCTGCTCAGTGAACAGGGCCTGTGGTTCGGCCATCCCAGCCACCCAGCGCCCAAGGCGCGCCTGTGGCCGAGCGCGTTGGGGCAAACGCCGTGGGCGCCCGAGTTTCAGGCCCGTGCGGCGCTGCACCAGTTCGAGGTGCCGAAGGACGGGTTGCACATCGGCGCTAACGGCCTTACGCCTGAGCAGGTGCTGGACGGATTCGCCGACCAGCGCCACGCGCGCGCCGACCGGGCCATCATTTGTATGCATCCGGTGCAGGCAAGGCTGTTTATGCAGGNCCAACGGGTGCAGCAGCGGCTGCGCGACGGCGAAATCCGCGATCTGGGCGCCAGCAGCCGGGTCGCCAGTCCCACCGCCTCGATCCGCACCTGGTACCTTGACGATCACGACTATTTCATCAAAGGATCGCTGAACGTTCGCATCACCAATTGTGTCCGCAAAAATGCCTGGTATGAGCTGGAAAGCACGGTGCTGATTGACCGCCTGTTCGCCGATCTGCTGACGCGACAGCCAGACTCGCTGGGCGGTCTGGTGGCGGCCAGAGAGCCGGGCGTGCTGAGCTGGAGTCCCGCGACGGCCAGCGAAAGCGACCGGCACTGGTTCAGGGAGCAGACCGGCGCCATTCTGCGAGAAAATTTCTGCCGCCATACCGGCGCGAAAAACAGCCTGATGGCCGCTACGTTGTTCGCCCGTGGGACGGATCTGCGCCCGCTGCTCCCTCCCTTCCTGCACGCGCACTATGGACATCCGCTCGACGATCACAGCCTGCTGCGCTGGTTCGACGACTACCAGTCGCTGCTGTTGCGACCGGTGCTGGCGCTGTTCTTCAACCACGGCGTGGTGATGGAGCCGCACTTGCAAAATAGCGTCTTGGTGCACTGGCAGGGACGACCGCATCAGGTGTTGTTGCGGGACTTCGAGGGCGTGAAGTTAACCGACGAGTACGGCATGCGGGTGATTGGCGACGAGGTGCATCCCCGCGTTCGGGCCTCGCTGCGCTATTCGCGCCAGCAGGGCTGGAACCGTCTTCAGTACTGCCTGCTGGTGAATCATCTGTCGGAAGCGGTACTGGCGTTGAGCCACGAACGTCCTGCGCTGGCGCCGCAGATGTGGCGGCGGGTGCGTGAACAGCTGAAGGCGATCCTGAGCGAGCTTCAGGCGCCTGCGCCCGAGTTGGAAGCCTTGATTAAGGGCCATCCAATCGCTTGTAAAACCAATCTCAAGGNGCGGCTTTCTGCCGAGGCCGACCGGGCCGCGGGCTACGTGAACCTGCCCGCGCCGTGGCATGAGGAGGGGCGTCGTGACTGAGCTGCCGACCCACGTCGTCGCGGCGATCCGCCGCCTGCAACAACAGGAATCCGACCCGCTGGCGGCCTTCGTCTATGACCTGACCGCGCTATGTCGACACGTGAAGACCGTCACGGCCGCGCTGCCGCCCGGCGTCGAGCTTTATTACGCCATTAAGGCCAACAGTGAGAAGCCGATTCTGGACACCGTCGCGCCGTGGGTCGATGGGTTTGAGATCTCCTCGGGCGGCGAAATCGAGCGTGTAGCGGGTTGCNCGACGCCGCGACCCTTCGTCTTTTCCGGTCCGGGCAAGCTCGATGCCGACTTCGATGCGGCGTTGCAGCGCCAGGTGGCGGCGGTGCACGTGGAGAGCCAGCACGAAATCCGCCGCCTGCAACGCTGCGCGCAGCGGCATGGGCGGACGCAACCGGTGTTCATCCGCATCAACCCCCAGCTGTCCGACGGGCTGACCACCAAGCTGGCAATGGCGGGGAAGCCGACGCCGTTCGGCATCGACGAGTCTGAACTGGCGGCGGCGGTCACGGCGGTTGACGATGCCAGCCATCTGCGGCTGCAAGGGTTCCACGTCCATGCCATGTCGCACCAGCTCCAGGCGGAGCGACACCACCAACTGCTGGACTTCTATCTCAGCCGCTGGCCGCGCTGGAAAGCGCTGTCGCGGCAGCCGGAGACGGTGACGCATCTGAACGTCGGCGGCGGTATCGGCGTGGACTACCTCAACGCGGAACAGTTTGACTGGCCGTCGCTGTGCCGTTTTCTGGCGCAGCGGTTGGCCGCGCTGGAGGATGCGCCGGTGGTGCGCTTCGAACCGGGGCGGTTCATCAGCGCCTACTGCGGCTACTACGTCGTCGAGGTGCTGGATGCGAAAGTCAGCCACGGCAAGGGATTCTTGGTCTGCCGCGGCGGCACGCACCAGTTTCGTCTGCCGGTCGCTCAGGGGCACGATCATCCGGTGATTCATCTAACGGAAGAGGAAAGGGCGCCGACGCGCTGGCAGACGTGGACGGTGGTTGGACAGCTGTGTACGCCCAAAGACGTTCTGAGCCGAGACCGTCGACTGGCCGATGTCCGCATCGGCGATCTTCTGGTGCTGCCGATGGCGGGGGCCTACGGCTACAACATCTCTCACGCCGACTTCCTGTGCCATCCGCGTCCGCCGCAGTGGTTTGTGTCCGCCCCCGAAGAGGGCGAGGAGCGTCATGAGCGCTAGCGCCCGCTCTCGTGCGCTGGTGGTGACCAACGTCTTGTTCGGCACGATCACGGTCAGCCTGAGCAACAGCGCGCTCAACCCGGCGTTGCCCGCTTTCATGAACGTGTTCGACGTCGGGCCGCTGCTGGCGACGTGGATCATCGCCGGGTTCATGGTCAGCATGACGATGACCATGCCGCTGACCGGCTATCTTGGTGCGCGCTGGGGACATAAAAGGCTCTATCTCATTGGCGTGACGCTGTTTATGGCGGGGTCGCTCGCCGGCGCGATGGCGACGTCAATGGTCGGGGTGATCGGCGCGCGCGTGACTCAGGGTATCGCCAGCGGCCTGATGATCCCGCTATCGCTGACGCTGATTTTTGCGGTGTTTCCGCGGGAGCAGCGAGGGAGCATCACGGGGATATGGAGCGCCGTGGTGATGCTGGCGCCAGCGGTGGGGCCGCTTTGCGGCGGACTGCTGCTGGAGGCGTTTAGCTGGCGCGCGTTGTTTGCCGTCAATCTGCCGTTCGGACTGTTGGCGCTGCTGATGGGGAGGCGTGTTTTACCCATGACACCTCTGAATACTAAGGCAGCGTTCGATGCCAAGGGCTACGCGCTGATCGCCGCCGGTATCGGTCTGTTGCTGCTGGCGACCAGCCGCCTGCATCCGATCTCCGCGCTGTCTGAACCGCTGAATATCACGCTGCTTACGCTGGCGGCGCTCAGCCTGACGCTGTTCACGCGCCGCGCCTGGGGGAAGGCCGAGCCGCTGCTGAATCTGCGCATGTTCCGGCTACGCGGCTATCGCCTGAGCGTGGCGATCNCCGTGATTCAGTCCGTCGGCATGTTTGAGTGTTTAGTGCTGTTGCCGCTGCTGGTGCAGCTGGTGCTGGGCTACAGCGCGATCGACACCGGTCTGGCGCTGCTGTGCACCGCGCTGAGCGCCAGCCTGTTCGGGCGGATCGGCGGCGGTCTGCTGGATCGCCACGGGCCGTCGCGCGTGGTCGCGGCGGGTCTGTTGCTGACCGGTCTCGCGACCTGTGGGCTGGGCCTGCTGGGGCCGCAGAGTTCGCTCTGGGGGGTCTTCGTCCTGATGGTGCTGCGCGGCGCGGGGCTGGGCCTGTCTTATATGCCGGTGACTACCGCCGGATTGAACGTGCTGCCGGATGCGCTGGTAACGCAGGGCGCGGCGATGAACAACATCGCGCGCAGGCTGGCGGNCTCGCTGGCGATGGTGGTGGCCGCGCTCTACCTCGAATGGCGGATGACCGGCACCGGAGCGGCATTGGCGTCCTTGCGATCGTCGGCCATCGGCGAAACGTTTATGGCCACCGGCCTGTTGATTTTTCTGGCGCTGCCGTGCGCTCTGCGCTTCCCCCGCGCGGAGGCGTCGGCGGACGAGGCGGCGGCCTTGCTGGCCCCGCACAGGGCGCCGCGCTGAAGCGAAGGATTTTATTAACCGTCAACGGATAAAGGCAATACTCATGGAGACATCGTTACCCACCGGACAGCATGCGTACGCCGCCGACTGTCAATGGCTGTTGCAGATGGATAAGACGCGTTACCAGCAGGTGGTACAGCGCGTGGTCGGGCAACTGCTGCAAACGCTGTTGTATGAAGAGGTGCTGGCCTTTCGGCGGACGCCGCATGATGGCGGACAATCGCTGTTCGTGATTCAGGGCCGCGACGCGGAAAACCGGCCGGTGGAATATCGTTGCACCGGCCTGTTCAGCGACAGCTTCGACCTGATTCGACTGGACTACGCCAGCCTTCGCCGGTTCGACGGTGACGGTGGGGTCGCGATCCCGTCGCTGCATCAGCTGCTGTCCGAACTGCTGAGCGAGAGCGAAGATCCGGCCTGTCTGGCCCGCTTCGTCCAGGAGCTGGAACAGACGCAACTGAAAGATTTGCAGTCCCGCGCGCAGTCCTGCCCGCCCGTTGCGGAGCCGCATCGGCTGGATTTCGACGCGCTGGAGCGCCACTTCATGGACGCCCACAGCTACCACCCCTGCTACAAATCGCGCATCGGCTTCACGCTGAATGACAACGCGCAGTGGGGACCGGAATTCGCAGAACCGATTGCGCTGGTCTGGCTGGCGGTGGCAAAGGGGCTGGCGTCCGTCAATCATTCGTCGCGTCTGGATTTGGCTAGCTTTCTAAACGAAGAAGTTGGCGAGGCCTGCCGGCGAGTCTGGGCCGAGCGGCTGGAACAGCAGGGAAAACGGCTGGCGGATTACTGGCTGATTCCGGCGCATCCCTGGCAGTGGCGCAACGNGATCCTGCCAGCCTGTCATAGCGAGCTGGTCAGCGGCGAGTTAATTTGTCTGGGGACGACTCCAGACCGCTGGCAGGCACAGCAATCTATCCGCACGCTGGCGAATCGGTCGGTTAGCACTCGGCCTTACGTCAAGCTGTCGCTGAGTATCACCAACACCTCCAGCACCCGAATTCTGGCCCGCCACACGGTCATGAACGGGCCGATCATCACCGACTGGTTGCAGCAGCTGATCGAAAGCGATCAGACCGCGCGTGACTTGAAATTCGTCATCCTCGGAGAAATCGCCGGGGTAAGTCTGGATACCCGTCAGCACCCCGCCAGCCGCAGCGCGCAGACCTATGGCGTGCTCGGCGCGCTGTGGCGCGAAAGCATTCACTCTTATTTGCTGCCGGGGGAGCAGGCGATCCCATTCAATGGCTTAAGCCACGTCGAAAATCGCTATAGCGAAGGGGAGCCGGTTCCGTTTATCGACCCCTGGATACGGCAGTACGGGCTGGAGAACTGGACGCGGCAGATGCTGAACGTCACGGTTTTGCCGATCGTGCATATGCTGTTCGCCGAGGGGATCGGTATGGAGTCGCACGGTCAGAACATTGTGCTGATCGCCCGCGACGGCTGGCCGCAGCGCATCGCGCTCAAAGATTTTCACGACGGCGTACGCTACTCGCCGCAGCATCTGGCGCGGCCGGATCGCTGTCCGGAACTGGCGCCCTTGCCCCCCAGCCATGCCAAAATCAACCGCAATTCGTTCATTCTGACGGACGATGTCGACGCGGTGCGCGACTTCACCTGCGACGCCTTTTTCTTTATTTGTCTGGCGGAAATGGCGATCTTCCTGCGTCAGCACTATGGCCTGGAAGAGTCGCGCTTCTGGCGAATGGCCGCCGACGTCATTCTTGACTATCAGGCCGCGCATCCGCAGCACCGCTCGCGCTATGCCCTATTTGACGTGTTCGCGCCCACCTACGAGGTGGAAGCGCTCACCCAGCGCCGTCTGTTCGGCGACGGCGAGCGCCGCTTCAAAGCGGTGCCGAATCCGCTCTATCCCTTTAGGCCGTCCTCATGCTGAGAGTCAACGCGTTGAAACGCAAGCTGGCGGCGGGAACGCCAGCCTACGGGCTGTTTGCCTCTATTCCCTCGCCCGCGTCGATAGAGCTGATCGCGGAGGCAGGCTTCAACTTTGTGATTATCGACACCGAACATGTGCTGATAAACCCGCAAACGGTGGAGAACATGATCCGCACCGCGGAATCTTATGACCTGACGCCGCTGGTACGGGTCGCCGACGGCAACCCGAAAACCATTCTGCGCCTGCTGGATGGCGGCGCGCAGGGGATCGTGCTGCCGATGGTGGAGCAGGCGAGGCAGGTGCGGGAGGCCGTGGCCGCCTGCTTCTATCACCCCAGAGGCGTTCGGAGTTTGAACGCAGGCCGTCCCGGCGCGTTCGGCAAGACGAGTCTGGCGGAGTACGTTCGCCGGGCCAACCATGAGATCCTGCTGGTCGCGATGATTGAAAGCGGGCCGGGCGTGGCGCAGGCGGCGGCTATCGCCGCCGTCGAGGGGCTGGACATGATTCTGGAGGGCGCGGCGGATCTTTCTCAGTCGCTCGGGATGCCGTGGCGCATCGACGAATCGGCGGTACAGGACGCGCTGACGACGGTATGGCGGGCGGCGCAACAACAGGGCGTGCCCTATTGCGCTATTCCACGCCAGCCGGGCGACCTCGAACGCTGGCGCGCGCGCGGCGTCGGCACATTTGTTCTGGGGGATGAACGTGGCATCGCCTTCCGCGCTCTACAGGCCAGACTGGCCGCCACAATGTCTTCGGATAAAGGAGTCTAAGGAATGGAAACATCACTGTCCTTTCACCGTCTGCGCGCCGAGCAGATCGTCATGCAGGATCTGATCGACTGCCTGCTGGCGGAGCAGTTTTTCGGCGCGGAGGCGCTCACGCTATTGTCGGAAACCGCCTGGCGACAGCAATACGGTCNCCCCAGTCCATTGAGCGCCTGCCTGTCTTCGTCAGAGCAGGCGCGCCTGTGGCTGTGGCGCGGCCAACCGCCGGAGGCGATGACGCTGCTGGTGGCGCTCAGGCCGGGCATCACGCAGGCATGGGAGAAAGCGCCGCTATCGGCGGTCTATGTCGGTGATCCTGAAACGGCGGAGTGGCAGGCGCTGTCGCCGGAAGACTTCATGCGCTGGGTCTTCGCCGCTCAGGGCGCATCGGAGCACAACGCGCAGGGACAGCGGCTGTTTCTTGAAGCGCTGGAAACCAGCGTGCAGCAAACGGCGCTGTCGCAGTCACACCGTATCAAGACCGATGAATTGCTGACGCGCGATAATGCGGACTTCTTTCATATCATGGAGCAGTGGGCCTCGCTGCGCGACCGGCCGTATCACCCGACCGCCAAGGCGAAGCAGGGGCTGAATTCACAGGACTATCAGCACTATGTGGCGGAGTTCGCCCGGCCAGTGACGTTGTGTTGGGTGGCCGTCGCCCGCGACTGCCTGCTGTGCGGCGAAGGGATTGAAGATCTCCCGCGACAAACCCCGGCGGACTATCTGTTGACGGCGGACGATCGCCTCCGGCTGGCCCACGAATTGGTGGATCGCGGACTGGACGAAAGTCACGTGGCGCTGCCGGTACACCCCTGGCAGGACGCGCACGTGTTGGATCAGCTCTTGGGCGATGCGTTGCACGATGGGCGCTGCCGTCGGCTGGCGTTTCGATCCGACGGAGCATTGCCGNCCTCGTCGTTGCGCTCCATGACGCCCGGTTTCGCCAGCGCGGATTACCTGAAGCTGCCGATGGCGATCTATTCGCTGGGCGCGTCGCGCTATCTACCCGCCGTCAAAATGATCAATGGCAATTTGAGCGAGGCGCTGTTGCATGAGGCGCTGGCGCGTGATGAGGAGCTAAAAGCGCGGTTGTTCCTCTGCGATGAACGACGCTGGTGGGCATTCATGCCGCCGCAGGCGACGCTGTTCGACGAGGCGCCGCGCCACCTGTCCGCGATGGTGCGTCGCTATCCGCCTCAGCTGTTGCAGGATGCGGAGTGCCGACTGCTGCCGATGGCGGCGTTGGGCACGTTATTGCCCGACAGCCGTCGCCACTTCTTCGACGACTGGTTGGCATACCGCGCGCTGCCCGTCGCCGAAGAAAACGTATTGATGCTGTTCGCCGAGTTGTGCCGCTGCTTCTTCACGCTGAATTTCCGCCTGTTTCGGCTGGGGATGCTGGGGGAGATTCACGGCCAAAACGCGGTGCTGGTCTGGAAGGCGGGGCGGGCGCACGGCCTGCTGTTGCGCGACCATGACTCGTTGCGTATCCACGTCCCGACGCTAAATAAGCATGGCATGCAGGACCCGGTCTACCGTCTCAAGCCCGGCAACACCGCCAACACGCTTTATCACCAACGATTGCCGGACCTGCTGTTCTGGCTGCAAACGCTGGGAATACAGGTCAACCTGCGCGCCATCATCGACACGTTGGCCGCCGTCTACGCCATCGCTCCCGCCACGTTATGGCGCACCTTGCGCGCCGAAATCGAGCAGGCTATCGCGGAGGTGATCGTGGAAGCGGATATGCGGGAGATGCTGCACGATTCGCTGTTCGAGCGCGAAACCTGGCCGCAGAAACTGCTGATCACCCCGACCCTCGCCCGCGCCGGCGGACCGGGCAGCATGCCGTTTGGCAAAGGCGAGGTGGTGAACCCGTTTATTCAGCTAGAAAGAGGTCTCCGCTAACGTGCATCGCCGACATCTTTCTCGCCGCAGCGTACTGCGGCTGTCGTTGGGTTTGCTGCCGCTGGGGCTGAACCGGCCGCGTCTGGCGTGGGCCGACACGGCTGAACCTCGGGTAGTCACTCTGTTTCAGGGGGCGACGGACACCGCCGTGGCGCTGGGCATTACGCCCGTCGGCGTGGTGGAGTCCTGGAGTGAGAAGCCGACCTACCGCTATTTGCGTCCGGCGTTGTCGGGGGTGCCAATCGTCGGTCTGGAGACGCAGCCTAGCCTGGAAGACATCGTGATGCTGCGCCCGCAGGCGATTGTCGCATCCCGATTTCGGCACCAGCGGATCTCCGGGCTGCTGTCGCGTATCGCGCCGGTGACGATGCTGGATGAGATCTATCAGTTCAGGCAAACCGTACTGGCGATGGGGCAGGCGCTGCAACGGCAGGCGGCCGCACAGGCATTGCTGGCGGACTNGCAACGTCGGGTGGCGCAGTTGCGAGGACGACTGCAACCACAGTTTGGCCGTCGGTGGCCGCCGACCGTCGCGGTGCTGGATATTCGCGAAGATCACATCCGCAGTTATCTGCCCGCCAGCTTCCCGGGATCGGTGCTCACCGAGCTGGGGTTTGGCTGGAGCGAAGCCAGCCGCGCGCAGCCGGGCGTCTCGCTCAAACTGACCAATCTGGAAAGTCTCCCGGTCGTGGACGCCGATATCTTCTTTGTGTTTCTGCGCACGGAACGCGCTTCCGCCATGCGACATTACCAACGGGTTATCGCACACCCGCTATGGCGGCAGATGCGCGCTCCGCAGCGGGGGCAAGTGTGGCGGGNGGATGGCGTCACCTGGAGTTTGTCCGGCGGTATTCTCGGCGCGCAACGCATACTGACGGATGTTGAACGGGTCACGCAAGGCGGCGCATCATGAGGCGGGGCCACGCTCGGGAGCGTTATCGTGTTATCGCACTGGCGGGCTGTGTTCTGCTGGTCTTTCTACTGGCCCTGGTGAGTTTGACCGTGGGGCCGGTGTTTATCCCGCCTGCGCAGGTAGCGGCAGCACTGTTTCATTCCGACGCCATGAATGTGAGTCACAGCATTGTGACCTCGACGCGACTGACGCGGACGGTGGTTGCCGCGGTGGTCGGCGGCAGTCTGGCCGTCGCGGGGGCGCTGATGCAGGCCTTGACTCGAAATCCGCTGGCGTCGCCGGGACTGTTCGGCGTCAATGCCGGGGCGATGTTTTTTCTGATTGTCTGCGCGGCGCTGCTGCCGTCGGTGTCGCCGCAGTTTGGGCAGGGGGCGGCCTTTGCGGGAGCCGCGTTGGCGGGAGGGCTGGTGTGGTTAACCGGTACGCTGGGGCAGGGACGCCTCAATCCGTTGCGCATGGTGCTGGCGGGGGCGGCGATTTCGGCCATGTTCGCGGCCTTCAGTCAGGCCATTTTGGTGGTCAGTCAGGAGGGACTGGATACCATTCTGTTTTGGTTAGCCGGGTCGGTGGCGGATCGGGATCTGACGATGATTCGCCCGCTGCTGGCGGGCTGTCTGATTGCGCTGGCGGCCTCACTGCTGCTGGCGGGGCAGGTGAACGTCCTGGGCGCGGGCGAGGCGATCGCCCGTGGATTAGGGCAGCGTACCGGTCGGATTCGGCTGATGATGTGCGTACTGGTGGTGGTGCTGGCGGGCAGCGCGGTGGCGATGGCGGGCAATATTGGCTTTATTGGACTGGTCGTCCCGCATATCGCCAAGCGCCTATTTCCGATGGACCAGCGCTGGCGGCTGCCGGGATGTGCGCTGTTAGGGGCCGCGCTGCTGCTGCTGGCGGATATTCTGGCCCGTATCGTCATCCTGCCGCAAGAGGTGCCGGTCGGCGTAATGACCGCGCTGCTTGGCGCGCCTTGCTTCCTGTCTCTGCTGCGTCGCGGAGGTCGACATGGATAAGATCGTGTGCCTGCGTAGTCGAGGCTTTTCCCGACAGATCAATCTTTCAACGGTGATTCGTCTGCTGATCGCCAGTGGGGTGTTGCTGGGACTGCTGCTGCTGTCGCTGTGTCTGGGTAAGATCCCGCTGTCGCCCTGGACGGCATTACAGTCGTTGGCGGATGGGCGACAGGCGGGGATCGCTTTTATCGTGACGGAACTGAGACTGCCGCGCAGCCTGCTGGCGATGCTGGTGGGCGGGGCGCTGGCGCTTTCCGGCCTGTTATTGCAGGCGATGATCCGCAACCCGCTGGCCTCGCCCGATATTCTGGGCATCACCAGCGGGGCCAGCGCCGCCATGGTCTGCTCTCTCTCTTTCCCAACGATGGCGTTGGGGGCGGGCTATTTGCCGTTCGCCGCCATGTTGGGCGCCGCCGTCGCCGCGCTGGCGGTCTATCTGCTGGCCTGGCGGGCGGGCGTCTCGCCGCAACGACTGGTGCTCACCGGCGTGGGGATTTCGGCGCTGCTGACGGCCGTTACGACCTTCCTGTTGGTTTTCAGTCCGTTGACGACCACGCTATCGGCTTATGTCTGGTTGACCGGTAGCGTCTACGCCGCCAACTGGCAGGAAACCCGCACGCTCGCCGGTTGGCTGTTGGCGATCGTTCCGCTGTGGATGGGCGTTGCGCGGCATGTGACGGCGCAGCAGCTCGACGACGATTTGGCGCAGGGGATTGGCGTCCGTGTGCAGTGGAGCCGGCTCGGGCTGCTGGCCGTCAGCGTGGCGCTGGCCGGAGCGGCGATCGCCTGGGGCGGGGCGATGGCGTTCGTTGGACTCATCGCACCTCACATCGCCAAGCGGCTGGTGGGTCCCGCCTTCGCCGGACAGGCCGCGATGACGGCCATTTGCGGCGCGGGTCTGGTGCTGTTGGCGGACCTGTGCGGGCGTACGCTGTTCCTGCCGCTGGACTTACCGGCGGGCATTTTTGTTTCGGCGTTAGGCACGCCGTTTTTCCTGTATCTGTTGTTGAAACAACGCCATTGAGGTAACGAAGCATGACCGCTATCACCAGCCGCGATCTGACGCTCGGCTATCCGCCGCAGATCATCATCGACCGGCTCAATATCCGGCTGCCGCGCGGCAAAATATCGGTGCTCATCGGCAGCAACGGCTGCGGAAAAAGTACGCTATTGAAGTCGTTCGCCCGGCTGCTGGCGCCACAGGCCGGTGCCGTGCTGCTCAACGGCGAGGACATCCATCGCCAGTCCACGCTGGCGGNGGCCAGGCAACTGGCGATCCTGCCGCAGCGACCGGATGCGCCGGAGGGGATCACCGTCCGGCAACTGGTGAGTTTGGGGCGCTATCCCTACCAGAACTGGTTTCAGCAGTGGTCGCAAGAGGATGAGGCGCGCGTCATTCAGGCGTTGCAGCA
Organism: Lonsdalea quercina subsp. quercina; assembly: GCF_000688655.1. GTDB lineage: Bacteria > Pseudomonadota > Gammaproteobacteria > Enterobacterales > Enterobacteriaceae > Lonsdalea > Lonsdalea quercina. Next base: position 166,043 of record NZ_JIBO01000001.1, read on the forward strand.
GACCGGGATCACGGATCTGGCCGAACGGCCGGTGGACGCGCTGTCCGGCGGCCAGCGGCAGCGGGTGTGGATTGCGATGACGCTGGCGCAGGATACGGAGGTGCTGTTGCTGGATGAGCCGACGACCTATCTCGATCTGGCGCATCAGATTGAGGTGCTGGATCTGCTGCGCGATCTGAACCGTCAGGCCGGTAAAACGATTGTGATGGTGCTGCACGACCTGAATCTGGCCTGTCGCTACGCCGATCACATGGTGGCGGTGCATAACCGCACGGCGTTTGCGCAGGGACGACCCGCCGACATTCTAACGGAGACAATGGTGAAAACGGTGTTCAATCTGGACTGCCGTATTATCCCCGATCCCTTTTTCCAGACGCCGCTGTGTATTCCTTTTGGCCGCGAGCGNCCCGTGTCAGAGAAGGCGAGCCGATGACTTATGACATACTGCCGCGTCAGCAGAAGGTGAGCGACGATCTACTGGCCCAGTGGCGGCAAATAGAGACCTCCACGCTGGGCCATCTGACGGATGAGGGCTATCTGCGTGGCGTGCGCCCGTTGTTTCCGGGCGTTAGTCTGGCGGGCAACGTGGTGACCGTCAGACTGCGGATGCCGGACGGCGGCGCGCTGCGCGAGGCGCTGTTGCTGAGTCAGCCGGGCGATGTGCTGGTCATCGACGCGATGGAAGACGCCGAGCGTGCCTGCTGGGGCGAACTGCGAACGTTGGCGGCGCAGGTCAAAGGCGTGGCGGGCGTGATCGTGTCAGGGGCGGTAACGGATACGCGGGCGTTGCGGGCGTTGGGATGGCCGGTGTTTTGCCGTGGTATCAGCGCTATCACCACGTGGGCACAGGGAACCGGCGGCGTGGTCAACCATCCCATCGTCGTCAGCGGGGTGACGGTTCGTCCCGGCGATATGGCTCTGGCAGATGATGACGGCGTGTTTATTTTGAGCGCGGAGCGCGCGGCTCACTGGCTTCGGGCGGTGAGTGAGAAGTCGCGCGCCGACGCCGAACGTCGGGACGATATGATGCGGCGTCGCGGCTAAAAAAGAGTCGGGCGGCCCTGCGCGGTTCGGGAACCGCGACAGGTCAGGAGGAGAACACCAGTTCGCGCTTGGTGATTCGGAACCAGATAATCCAGCCTAGCCCAATCGCCGACCAGACCAGACCCAGAATCATCGAATCCTTGTCCAGATGCGCCCACATCACGCCAATGGTGCCGATGCCCAGCAGCGGAAGGACCAGGTTGAATAACCACTCTTTGGCCGAAGATAGCCGTTTGTCTCGAATGACGTGAAGAGCGATGACCGATGCGTTGACCGCGGTGAACGCCACCAGCGCGCCGAAACTAATCAAAGACACGGCGGTATCCAGCCCGAAGAACATGGCGCTCATCGACAGTCCGCCAATAAACAGCACGCAGAACAGCGGGCTGCCAAGACGCGGGTGGACATAGCTGAACAACGAACCGGGGAAAATGCCGTCGCGCCCCATGATGTGTAGCAGGCGCGCGGCGCTGGCGTGAGAAGCCAGCGCGGAGGCGAAAGTATTGATAAGTATCGCAACCAGAAACAGCGACTGAAATAACGTACCGCCCACGTAAAGAACGATTTCCGGCATCGCCTCTGAGGGATTTTTGAACTGGGCGTTGGTCGGATAATACAGCTGAATAAACCAGGATGCGGTGAAGAAGATGGCGCCCCCGATCAGAGCGGTCAGGAAGACGGCGCGAGGGATGGTGCGCTTCGGCGAGCGTGTCTCATTGGACAAGGTCGTCACGGCATCGAATCCCAAAAAAGAGAAGCACAGCACCGCCGCGCCGCCGATGAGCGGGATCACGCTGGTGTCGCCGTTCAACAGGGGACGCAGCGTCCAGACGGCATCGGGACCGCCCTGATGGCTGACGCCCTGTATCACCAGATAGATAAACACGCCCATCAGCAATACGGGCGCCCCGACAAAGAGAAAGTTCAGGTTGGCCAGTAATTTGATATTGCGGCTGTTAATCCAGGTGACCAGCAACGTAAAGGCGACAATCCAAATCCACGGCGGTAGCTGAGGAAATAGCGATCTCAGGTAAATTCCCGCGAGCAGCGCGTTGATCATCGGCAGCAGCATGTAGTCCAGCAGTGAGGCCCAGCCGACCATAAATCCGGCCTGATTGCCGCAGGTCTTACGGGTATAGGNGTAGGCCGAGCCTGCTTCCGGAAAGGCCTTCACCATGCGGCCATAGCTGAGCGCCGTGAGCAGAACGGCCACCAGCGCCAGCAAATAAGCGAGCGGAACTCGGCCCTCGGTGAGGCCAGAGACAATCCCGAAGGTGTCGAAAACGGTCATGGGCGTCATGTATGCGACGCCCATAATCACTACCTGCCATAACCCCAGTTTTCTTTGGTTATCTGCGCTCTCTTTCGCCATAACATTATCCCGTTTCATCCAAGAATTTATGATTGCTATGCGCTAACGGCAGCAAATAATGTGCCATCGCCAGTGTGTTAAACGGAATAATCCGGCCGGGATGATACACGTTCCCGCTGTTATCGCCTATGCCGCGAGGGAAAAGACACTCTGCCGCGTGCGAAGCGGGATGAACAGGCGCAGTTCATGGTGAAGTCGTTGCACTCTTTCTCAGCACGCCACGCTATTTAGGCACCACGATGGAACAACGGTTTCATGGCTTATTATTGAAGTGGATTTTCGTCTGCGAAAAAGAGGGTAATAGGGCGATAGAATAAGTTCATAACATTAAAAATAAAACGCTAAATTGTTTTTTTATTGAAATGCGGTGATAGATTTTGGTTGTTATTAATTATTTAATTGATTCGCATTAAGATTTCATCTTATGGTTTTTCTTCGCTGGCTATAACTTAATTTCATTTATAACTGAAAATTGTTTTTTTTGTTTATATATTTTCGGTAATGATTAAAACTGACAATTTTTTAAAATTGACCTTGATCAATTTTAAATTAAGGATATAGATATAGTTTATCTAGGCATTTTACTATTTCTAATTAAGGATAAAGAAGCAATGTATTCACTTCACGGAAATGCCTTTACTAAACAGGACGTTTATTTCGCACTAAGAGATCGTCAGTTGCTAACGCTCACCATTATGTTGGAAAACATTTGTAACTTTAAATGTCCCTTCTGCTATACCCAGACCCAAAAGTTCGACAATGAACTGTCTACAGAAGAAATAAAAAAAATGGTGGACGATGGACTTGCGTTAGGCATTAAAACGGTGCTGGTTGCGGGCGCTGGGGAGCCGCTGCTAGCGCGTAACTTCTGGGAGGTGATCGACTATATTGGCGATAAGGGTTTACACTGTATCGTTTTCTCTAATATGACGGCGATTAATAGTGATACCGCACGGAAACTTTATGCTCGCGATGTTTCCATTATAGGAAAAATCAATAGTTTCAAAGACGATGTTCAGAATAAAATTGTCGGTGATATTCATAATGCTGCTTCTAAAATGCGCCGTGGGCTGAAAAATCTTATGGACGCTGGTTTTAACCGACTGGAAAAAGGGAATACTCGACTGGCGATTGAAACGTCAGTTTTGCCTGAGAATATCGATGAAATTTACGATATTTGGAATTACTGCCGCAGCCATACTATTTTTCCGCTGGTTGATACCGTGCTGTATGAAGGCAGTGCTAAACAACATCGTTATGAAGATTTTCTGGTGCCCTATACGCGTTTGGTTGAAGAGGTGGGTCGTATCCGGCAGTATGATCGGGATATGGGCTTCGAATGGCCGATTAAAATTATCAAGCGTGAAAATGATCGCGGGATCATCGTCGGTGAATTGGCTGGAGATTGCCATCGCATCGGNACGAATCTGAATGTGAATTCTGTCGGAGATGTTTACGACTGTTTCAATATGAGCCAGCCTTCATACGGCAATATTCGTGAGCGTTCGTTGATCGAAATATGGAATGCCGACCGTCCCGATGATAAAGCGTTACGTGTTCACGGCTTGTGTCATTGTCGTCATTTGGATGACAGGGATTCGATAAAGGGAGAGATGTCGTGTCTGAGCAGTGCGGTAAGTTAAGCCTACATCAGGGTGTCGGTTTTCTGGTTTCTACGTTATTGGGTTCAGGCGTATTCATCGTTCCGGCGATGGTGGCCGGACTGGTCGGAGCGTGGGCGTGGTTGGCATGGCTAGGTATGACATTGCTGGTGCTGCCTGTAGTATTCACCTTTGCGCTATTGGGGCGTCAATTCCCTCACAGTGCCGGTACCGCGCATTTTGTTGAACTGGCCTACGGACACCGCCTGCGGCAAAGCATCTCCTGGCTGTACCTGTCTGTCATCCCCATCGGGCCGCCGGTGGTGGTGATCACCGGCGCTAATTATCTGGTGTACTGCCTGGGCCTTCCTCCGGTTTACTGCGGTTATTTCGCGCTGCTCATGCTGTCGCTGATTCTCATCGTCAATACCTTCAACGTGACGCTGTCGGGCAATGTGCAATTCGGGATTACCGTGCTGACGGCGCTGGTGCTCATCAGCGTCATCGTGGTGGGATTCATAGCGGTACCGAGCGCCGCGCCTAAGATCATACCGACGGGGGGTGAGAGTCTATTACCGTTCTTCAAGGCGATGGGCATTATTTTCTGGTGCTTTGTGGGGATTGAAGCCGTCGCTCATCTCGCTCCGGAATTTGCTTCTCCCGAAAGAGATTTTCCCCGCACGATGGTTATCTCTTTGACGATTGCGCTCAGCCTGTACTGTTTGCTGAGCTACACCGTGCTGCGGTTTTCCGCCTTTGGCAACGAAGTCGACAATATCTCCTCGTTGCCCCGGCTGATCGGGCAGGCATTTGGGCGAACGGGAGCGATAGTGACGGGGCTGATGGGGTTTTTGACCTGCCTTNCCGCAGTCAATCTCTATATCATCAGTTTCACCCGATTGATTGTTTCGATGAAGGGAAAGGGCGCGCTAAGCCGTTGTCTGGCATACCGTAACCGTTTCCATGCGCCGGTCGTGGCGACATTGTTCGCGATACTGCCCGTCGCCATCACGGTTGCCCTCAAGTACGGATGGTCTATTGGTCTGGATAGCCTGATTGCCTGCGCCAACGGTGTCTTTGTGATGATCTATCTGGCGGCTTCTCTGTCGGCGTGTCGCCTGCTGCGCGGACATCAACGAGTCATGGCGTTGTTGGCGAGCCTGTTTTGTCTTGGCGTCGCCTGTGTTATCGGCGACAACATGCTGTATGCCGTTGTGATCACACTGCTGGCCTTTGCCTTGAGTTCATGGCGTCTGCGTCAGGGGATTGCGTATTCCGGCGAGTCTGAGGCCTAAAACAACAGAAAGAACGCGCCTGATACCGGGCGCGTTCTCCCTGATGGAACGGTCGATCTTCTATTTAACGAGCGCCGCGCGATGCGCCCGACAGTCAACCGGCTGGCGCATCGCGAGGCGTTTGTCCTCTTCTCGCTACTCCGGCATGACCTCCCAGGCAATTTCACATGTCATCCAACTGCCGATAGCCAACATCAGCATTGCCGGGACCTTGGAAAGGAAAAAGTCGATGTCGTTGACGGACAACCTCTTAAGCCAGGGAGACAAGTAGCAATACGCCAGATTGAAAGCGGAAGTCCCCAGGCAAAACAGCGTTCCCATTAGAATAAACATATCGCCAGAGCTGTTCGGGGTCATGAACTGGGAAAAGAAGGAGAGAGAAAAGAGGCCCGCCTGGAGGTTCTGGAGGCTGCGGGTTGTCCCCTGTAGAAAAAAGGATGACGGATGTGCCGTCGTCATCTTCGTATATTTAGACAAATAACGCGACGCCGGGGGCATGCGGTAAATGCGACTACCTTCCCAGATTAGAAACAAGGCGCCCAACAGCTTGAGGACGGTCAGCACGACGGGGGAAGCCGCCAGCGTGAAGCTGACGATCAGCCAGGATAAAATGACATAGCAAGAGTACCCCAGCGCCAGACCGACGATTCCGCTCAGCGCGGCTTTCTTGCCAAACCGATCAAAGTTACCGGTAATGCACCGCACATCTTTTCCGGGAATGGCGCAAAAGGTAAATGAGGCGATGAGAAACAGGGTCCAGTTAACGTCAGTCATGGGATCCCTCGACTGGTCTGAGAGCCAGCGTGCTCGGCAGCAGGTTGAGGTGGCTTTGAGTCCACTTTTTGAGTGCATCCGTGATCCCCCTCTCACCCTGTGGAGTCACCCCGTTGGCGGCCTGCTGCTGACGTCGACTGTACAGCAAATAGAATTCCCCGTTGGCGAAATATTTCCAGCGCCGTGACCGCATAATCAGCGGCCCACGGTGACCCGTCTTTTCCTCCCGGCGCATCGCATCTTCGTGACGAGTCCATATCTTCTTTGTCTTGAATTTTGTACGCGGTTTAATCATCGCTCGACAAAGAGGGTGAGGCGATAGTGTGAAATAAGGCTTAATCGTATCGTGTATAAAATAATTGATTTTCATAGAACTCACATCGTTAAAGTGAAAATAAAGGGGGGGAACCGGTGGTGACTTTTGCCCGAAAATAATGCCTAAGCAGAGCCTGAGGGTAAAGAGAATAAAACACTATTAATGGTAATAAAATAAACGAGAAGTAAATTGTGGAATCGTTTACAGAGAAAACGCGTTCGAAAGTATTGGCGATGAGGTAAGGGTGTTTGGTAGGCTGCTTTTGACAGTAAACTGATTCTTTGCTTTTCGGCCTTGCTGAACGCGTCTGATATCTTCGGCCTTTATCGGGTTTCCTCTGCCGCAATGGAGTTCCCTGCGCGAGAAAAAGATCACCGATTGGGATTATTTTCAAGGTTTTGTATATCATCTCAAAATAATGGGTGGATGCTACCGTTCGTTGGACCATAATATTACACTCCTTGTAGCATTAGGCTTAGATATAATCCGGTTTTGATTAGTGGTTATGTTATTAGAGACTTAATTTTTCGGCGATTCAATTCTCATAATAATATCCTTTTTTATTAGAGAGGGAAAGTTATGTCCGGTGAGATAAAATAAGGCCATAAAGATAAATCAGTTGTGAACGATGATAATAAGCAAATTATTGCTTAGTTTTTGTTGAGCTGATGGCGGGTATGCAGCGCACCTCAACATTCACCGTGCAAATTACGTTTATCCGGTAAGTATGCCGTTTTCGGCCATGACATTCCCTATTGTTGAGACATAAACGCGGTCGCAGAGCTCGGCCTTCTCGGAGGGGCGATGCAAAAATCGCCTTATGCCAGTTCAGCTATTCTTGGCAAGGCGCGAGCGGTATCTATCAACGCGCTGACCGCGGACATCGCGGCATTGCGTTTGGACGAGGCTTCGGATAGGTTCGCAAAGTGATTCATCGACGGGCGGATGCCTGGGGCAGCGTTCTCTAATCGGTTTTGACTTGGAGCGTTGTCCGAGAAACGACACCAACGCAACGTCAGCCTAATGAGAGGATAAGGGGAATGGACATTATGTTGCGGCCGATGATGCAAGCCGACGCTTCGGCCGGTTATCGGCTTACCCAGCAGCTTCACTGGCCGCATCGGGTGGAGGACTGGCAGGAAGCGTTGCGGCTCGGCGAGGGGATGGTCGCCGAGTGTGACGGGCAGGTGGTAGGCACGGCGCTGAGCTGGCGTTGGGGCGCGGAATGGGCCACCCTCGGTTTGATTGTGGTCGAGGATAAATTTCAGGGGCGGGGCATTGGCCGACTCCTGCTGGAACAGAAAATGGCAGCACTGGGCGACCGACAGCTCAGGCTGCATGCCACTGTCGCCGGACTCCCCCTGTATCAGTCGTTGGGCTTTAGGGCGATCGGTAAAACCCAGCAGTTTCAGACGCCTTGTCTACAGGCGGCCCCGCGCGTGCATAGCTCGGCCGGACAGCGTCTTCGCCTCGCCCGCGAGGAGGATCTCCCCGTATTAATTGAACAGGATAGGCAGGCCAACGGTCTGATGCGGTCGACGCTTGTATCCTATCTGTTCCATCATGCCGAACTCTGGATTTTGGAAGAGGACGATCGCATTGTCGGGTGGGGCGCCAGCCGTCGTTTCGGACGCGGCTGGACAGTCGGTCCGGTCATCGCCAGGCGCTTGCCGGATGCGCTGCGGATCGTCGCACAGCTCATGCAGGACAGAGTGCGCGATTTTGTGCGTATCGATACGGATGCGGCTCAGGGGCTGGGCGGAGAGTTATCTTGCTACGGACTGACGCAGGTGGATACGCCGGTGGTGATGGTGCGCGGCGAACCGTGGAAGAACGATGCCAAGGGGCCTCGGGCGTTCGCGCTCATGTCGCAGGCGATGGCCTGAAAAAAATACGGGACCCGGTAACGGATCCCGTCATCGATTAATGTGCCAGCGAGCACTGGGTGTCGATCAGCTCAGAGGTCGAGCCGCGGTTAAAGGCGAAGCGTGCGCCCCGGTTAGCCAGCAGCAGTTTCTCTCCATCGGGCGTGACGGTCAGCGCCAGTCCGTAGTTGTCTAGGCTATCTCCCTGACGCTGTACATAGGCGTAAAGCTCTTTGAACGGATCGTCTCGCGTCAAATCCTGCGTGGTCAGCTTCTTCGCCAGATAGCGATGTCCACGCAGTTCTTCGCCCAGTGGCTGCCAGTCGGTCGACAGGGTATTACCCTGCTCGCGCAGCGTCTGGTAGGCTTCGGGCCGCAGGCAGGAAATATGGATGTGTAGCTGTTCCTGCGTGCGCGCATAGCGTGAGTTGACGGNCAGCACGAGAATATCATCCGGCAGCGATTTGCCCGCTTCGGTGGAAAGATGCTTACGGGCCTCCCAGGCGGCAGCGAAAAAGGGGGGAGTGCTATGCGCTTGCAACGCCGGGCTTTCGATCCCGGAGATTTTCTCCGTCGGGATCAGTAGGTCGTGGTGAGGACCATTTTTGTCTTTTAGTAGCGCGGATTGAGTATGGCTATTGACCGCAAGACAAGGCGCGGGACGGCCCTGCTGCTGATTGGGAACGCACTGCTCGGTAACCGTTTTCCATAACGCATCGCTGCTGTCTCTGAACAGGAGGACCCCGATCAGCGCCAGCAACACGATGACGGCAGCTATCGTGTACCCTATCTTCTTTTTCCTCTGCATGTATTACGCCTCCTGCATAATTGAACGATGGGTTCCAGATAAAAACCAGGTTGTATCCTCTCCTCGCCGCCACGGGTGATAACGGTTACATAGTGGATAGAACTTGATTCTGCATCGAAGTTTTACACGTTGTCGGGTCCGGAACCACAGATAATATAGCGGAGATACAGAGCGAAAACATGAGGTATCCAGTGTCAGCGGAAGGATAAATCGTTTCAATCGCTCAGTGATGAACATCGTTTACAGCGTGTGCGCCTGACGAAACGCCCGACGCAGGGCGATTTGGAACGGTCAATGATGCGGCCAGCGCGCAGACAATCTCCGTCGATAAGGGTGAGAGGGCGTTGGTGGGACCTGACGGGCTTAACAATGCGGGCAGCGGAGTCGTGGGCAAAGGCCGACGCCTTAGCAAGTTTGACGTTGTTTACGGGATTTTGACGCACACGTCTTCGGTTGGTTTCGGTGTCTGTCGTCATAGGGCGGTGGCGGAGTGGCGCTCTGCCGCCACCGCCGAGGTCCAGAAGCAGGGGGCGATTTACGTTAAGCGGTGACGGCCGTCAGGTGCTCGGTCTTCCACAGCGCTTTCAGTATCGCATCGCTATCCACGGCGAAAGGCAGGAGCGTGGCGGAACGAATGCGCACATGGCGCGCAATACTTTGTACTTGCTCCGGTTTTTCCGCCAGCCCCAACTGGGTTAACGTCAACGGACTGCCGAAGCGGGACAGCAGTGCCAGCAGCGGCTGCCTCTCCTCTTCCCGCTCGGTATTGAGCAGCGCCTGAACCACCAGCCCGAAACCCACTTTCTCGCCGTGCAGCCAGTGATGCAGCTCGGGCAGGCGGGTCATGCTGTTATGAATGGCGTGTGCGACGCCGACGCGGGCCACATCGTCCTTCATGCTATTCGCTAGTCCCGCCAGCGCAATATTGGCGTCGATGACCTGCCGCAGCGCGCTCGTGACGCGCTGCGCTTCAATATCCTTCAGCGCCTGGTCGCCGTGACGGTTAAAGGTTTCCAGCGCCAGACCCGCGGCCTGCGCCTTCAACATCAGCGCCAGCGATGTGGTATCCGCCTGCAAATAAGGTTGGAACTCGTACCACTTCGCGAGCGCATCCACGATGCCGGCTTTGAGATAGCGTGCGGGACTGCGTGCTATCACCTCACTGTCCACCAGGACCCACACCGGCAGTCGTTTCAACGGCAAGGGGGCGACATGCGCGCCTCTGCCGTCATAGATCACGCTGATCGGCGACCAGGCGGCACAGGTGGCGGCAATGGTCGGGACGGCGACCACCGGCAGTTGACCGAGGAGGTCGCCGACGGCCTTCGCGCAGTCCAGCGCCCGGCCGCCGCCGACGCCCAGAATCAGCTCGGCGTTCCACGTTCTGGCCGCCGTCGCCAGTTGGTCGATAGCCTGATGAGTACACGGACCTTGCTGGAAGGCCACTTCGTACAGGATGTTGTGTTGGCGCAGGCTGGACTCTATAGCCTGAGACGTCGCCTGCCAGGCTTGAGTGCCGGTGATGATGAGAATGCGTGAGGCTAGCGGCTCGATAAAGTCGCCCAATTCGCTGATCAACCCGTCACGGTTGAGGTAGGTTTGCGGTGCCTGGATAGCCATCATGTGCAGAGTCTCGCTGGCGGTGATAGAGATAGCCCACTTATAACAACGCCGGCTCGCGAATCAAAAGCACGAATCTGGCAATGCATTACGTCAAAAAGATATAAATCGCAGGCCAGTGATTTATGGCGCTAAACGCCGTTGCGAGGACAATCAACGTGTCGATCGTCGCGGACTAAGGCGTTCTCGTATTCGGTGGTGCGTTTTTATCCGCTACGAGGACAGAGTATTAACGGCGGCTGTATTTCGTGGCGGTGGTACGCAGCGCGTCGAATCAAGGCTCGATGACGAAAGAGGGAAACGTGGCGCGTTCATAAAATGACGGTGCTTTCGATAAAACGAATGGCGTGATATCTATTGACCATTGACTCATTATAAAGAGGCGCTTGGCGAGTATGTTAACGCTACGTCAAATTCGGCACTTTATCGCGGTTGCCGAGACCGGCTCCATTTCGGCCGCCGCCCAAACGGCCTTTGTTTCACAGTCGTCCCTCACGCTGGCCATTCAGCAATTGGAAACAGAAACCGGGGTGCGGTTGTTCGAACGTCATGCCAAGGGCATGACGCTGACGCATCAGGGGCATCAGTTTTTACGTCAGTCCTACCTGATTCTGGCGACGGTGGAAAACGCCACCCGTAGCCTGAGAACCGGTACTGAAAGCGTCACCGGCTCCCTGACCGTGGGCGTGACAAGCCTGGTGGCGGGCTATTTTCTGGTCGACCTGCTCAAGCATTTCAAAGACGCCTATCCCAATGTGGTGGTGCAGGTGGTGGAGGATGAGCGCCGCTACATCGAACATCTGCTGGTGAGCGGCGAGATCGACATCGGCGTGCTCATCCTCTCCAATCTCGAAGATCGCGATGCTTTGCAGACCGAAGTGCTTTGTCATTCGCCGTACCGCCTGTGGCTGCCGCCGCTGCATCCACTGTTAGAGCGCGAGAGTATCAGCCTGGCCGATGTAGTGACGGAGCCGCTGATTCAACTCAATGTGGATGAAATGGATATCCACGCCCGGCGGATATGGCGTAAAGCCAGTCTGAAACCGGAAATCGCCATGAAGACCACTTCGACTGAAGCCGTGCGAAGCCTCGTCGCGGCCGGGATGGGGCTTTCCATCCTTCCGGACATGACTTATCGCGCCTGGTCGCTGGAAGGAAATATGATAGAAGCGTGCAAATTGACCGATCCTATCGAGCCATTAGAAATCGGTATGGCCTGGCGTCGTGGTAGTACACGGCCGAAACTGGTTTCCCCCTTTCTCAGCGTGGCCCGCGAAAACAGCGGGTTGCGCAAAAGTTCGTAATCCTTTCTGCATGAAAATCAAACAGCATTCGATTTATTCGAATGCTGCATTCAATAATTAATAGTGGTTGGCGCCCGCCGAGTTTCCTTATTGTGTTTCAAACGTCATATCTCACGCTACGATGGCGTCGGTTTTATGCGCAATTCCCTTCCGGGGCGCGGAATTAGAGACAGGGAAACGCGATGTCGGATGAGGAAATTATTGCCCGCTTTTCCAGCAGGCAACTGATTGATGGGCAGTTGATTGAGGGCGAAGGAACGATGCAGGACATCGTTAATCCCGCTAATGGGGAGATCGTCGCCAGACTGGGAGAAACGTCCGCCGCCCAGATCGATGAGGCGGTGGAGGCGGCTCAGCGAGCGTTCCCCGCATGGGCCAGGACCACACCCGCGCAGCGCGCCATTGCGCTGTTGCGAATTGCGGAAGCGATAGAGCAACAGGCCGCGTCGCTGGCGCAGCTGGAGGCCATTAACTGCGGCAAACCGTTATATCAGGCGCTCAACGATGATCTTCCCGCCGCCGTCGATGTCTTTCGCTTTTTTGCTGGCGCGGTGCGTTGCCAGCAGGGACAGTTGGCGGGAGAGTATCTGGACGGGCATACGTCCATGATTCGCCGGGATCCCGTTGGCGTCGTGGCCTCCATCGCGCCGTGGAATTATCCGCTGATGATGGCGGCCTGGAAAATCGCGCCGGCGCTGGCGGCGGGCAACACCGTCGTATTCAAGCCTTCCGAACACACGCCGCTGAGCATACTGGCGCTGGCGCCTACTTTGAATACGTTACTGCCGCCGGGGGTGCTGAATATCATCAGCGGCAGCGGCGAAAGCGCCGGCAGCGCGCTGGTCAATCATCAGAAAGTTCGGATGGTGTCCGTGACCGGTGATATTGTGACCGGTCAGCGAATTTTGAACGCCGCCGTCAGCAACGTGAAGCGCACTCACCTGGAGCTGGGGGGTAAAGCGCCGGTTATCGTCTGTGACGACGCGGATATTGATGATGCCGTCAATGCGATCGCCACCTGGGGTTATTATAACGCGGGACAGGACTGTACCTCCGCCTGTCGGGTGTACGCACAGGCGGGCATCTATAGGCAGCTGGTTGACGCGCTCGGAGCCGCGGTGTCCCGTCTGCGTCTGGCGCAGCCGCGAGATGAAGACAACCATTTGGGACCGCTGATCAGCGCCCGCCAGCGCGACCGGGTTTCCAGTTTCGTCGAACGCGCGCTGAGTCAACCGCACATAGAACGCATCACGGGCAGAGACGCGGTGGATGGCCCTGGCTTTTACTACCCGCCGACGCTGTTAGCGGGTTGCCTGCAAAGCGACGAGATTGTGCAGAGGGAGGTCTTCGGCCCGGTGGTCAGCGTCACCCGGTTTACGTCGCTCGAAGAAGCGCTGCTGTGGTCGAACGAATCGGAGTATGGGCTGGCGTCATCGGTCTGGACGCAGAATATCGATACCGCCATGCAGGTAGCCGCCAGTTTGCAATACGGGACGACATGGATTAATAGCCATTTTTCGCTTGTTAGCGAAATGCCGCACGGAGGATTAAAGCGTTCTGGATATGGCAATGATCTTTCGAGTTATTCATTACAAAGTTACACCGTGGTTCGGCATATTATGGCCAAATTTAAACGACAATTTTAATGGCGCATTCTGGCGATAGTATTTTCTTATTATAAAACGCAGGCGCAGATAATAAAAAATGGGTGGGGTTGCTGTGCCACAAATAAGCCAATCTTGACGGGGGAACAGTATGGAAAAATATTACACCGGGACGTCATTGTCCGCTATTTGTCTGAGCGTTTTATGTGCGTTGAATATAGCCCACGCGAGCGCGCCGGAATTATCCGCCCAAGGGGAAGGACGTCTCGATATTGTTGCCTGGCCTGGTTATATCGAACGGGGGCAAAGCGATAAAAACTATGATTGGGTCACGCAGTTCGAACAGGAAACCCGCTGCGAGGTCAATGTCAAAACCGCGGCGACGTCGGATGAAATGGTCAGCCTGATGGCGAAAGGGGGATACGATCTGGTGACGGCCTCCGGCGACGCCTCGCTGCGACTGATCTATGGCAAGCGTGTCCAGCCGATTGAGCCTGCCGCTATCCCCAACTGGAAAAGCCTCGACCCGCGGTTGATCAATGCGCCGTGGTACACGGTCGACGGCAAAATCTATGGCACCCCGTATCAGTGGGGGCCTAACCTGCTGATGTATAACACCAAGGTTTTCCCATCGCCGCCAGAAAGCTGGTCGGTGGTGTTTACTGCGCAGACGCTGCCCGACGGTAAAGCGAATCAGGGACGGGTGCAGGCTTACGATGGCCCTATCTATATTGCCGATGCCGCGTTGTACCTGAAACACACGCAGCCTGAGCTGGGTATTTCCGACCCTTATCAACTGACCGAGCCTCAGTATCAGGCGGCGCTGACGCTGCTACGCAGCCAACACGCGCTGATTCATCGCTATTGGCACGACACCTCCGTTCAGATGAGCGATTTCAAAAATGAGGGTGTGGCGGCATCGAGCGCCTGGCCGTATCAGGCGAATGCGCTCAAGAGCGAAGGGCAGCCGATTGGAACCGTATTGCCGAAAGAGGGCGTGACCGGGTGGGCGGACACCACCATGCTGGCGTCGGACGCCAAACATCCGGTATGCGCTTACAAATGGATGAACTGGTCGCTACAGCCTAAAGTGCAGGGCGATGTCGCCGCCTGGTTCGGCTCCGTACCGGCTGTACCGGCCGCCTGTAAAGGCAATGCGCTGCTGGGAGCCGAAGGGTGTGAAAATAACGGCGCAACGCAGTTCGATAAAATCGCATTCTGGAAAACGCCGCAGTCAGAAGGTGGAAAATACGTCCCTTACAGCCGCTGGACCCAAGATTATATTGCCATTATGGGCGGCCGTTAGATTTAACGCATGGAGAAAATAACAGGAGACTTTCGGCCGATGTAATCAAATTCATTATTTCACGGCTGAGGGGTTAATCGTTCAATTTCTTTAATTCAAATCACTTTCGTTATTGGTTTGCCGTTTTAGTTTTATTTTTGATTGGATTTTCATTCCTGCAATGAATAGCCCAATCAGCCAGGAGTTTATTATGCCCAACGCTGTGGAATTAATTAACGTATCCCGATTCTTTGGGGATGTCCGGGCCGTGGATCATGTTTCCATCGACATCAAAGAGGGCGAATTCTTTTCCATGCTCGGCCCGTCCGGTTCTGGAAAAACCACCTCTTTGAGACTGATCGCCGGCTTCGAACAGATTTCCTCAGGTTCCATCCGCATTCACGGACGTGAAGCCACCGGGCTGGCGCCCTATCAGCGTGATGTAAATACCGTATTTCAGGATTACGCGCTGTTTCCACATATGACCGTGCTGGATAACGTAGCCTACGGGCTGCGTGTGAAGGGCGTAGGTAAAAGCGAACGTCGCGCCCGATCGCAGGAGGCGCTGGAACGGGTGGCGCTCGGGTTTGTCGCGGAGCGAAAACCGGCTCAGCTGTCCGGCGGCCAGCGTCAGCGCGTGGCGCTGGCGCGCGCGTTGGTCAATCAGCCCAGCGTGCTGCTGCTCGATGAGCCGCTCGGCGCGCTGGACCTCAAACTGCGCGAGCAGATGCAGGGCGAACTCAAGACGCTCCAGCGCCAGCTCGGCATCACCTTTATTTTCGTGACGCACGATCAGAGCGAAGCCTTGTCGATGTCCGATCGGGTTGCAGTGTTTAATAACGGCCGCATCGAGCAGGTGGATACGCCGCGCGAGCTGTACATGAACCCCAGGACGCCGTTTGTGGCGGAGTTTGTCGGCACGTCCAACGTGCTGTCGGCAGAGCAGGCGCTGCGGCTGACCGGCGCGGCGGCGCGTGTCGCCGTTCGCCCGGAACACATTCGCCTGCTGGAATCCGCGCCGGACGCGGAGGATATTTGCGTCTCGGCGCAGATTAAGGATATTCACTATCAGGGGGCCGCGACCCGCTACGAGCTGATGCTGGAAACCGGCGAGCGTCTGCTGGTAAGCGAAACCAACCATCAGCGTATCTCCACTCTTCCCGCCTGGACGATCGGCCAACCGCTCATCGCCTGTTGGGCGCGTAGCGCTATGGTCGCGCTGCAGGAGGTGGGCTGAGATGACGACCGCAGACATCTTGGTTCCCGCCGTTCGTCGAGGCGCGTTGCATCGACTATTCGACTTTTTCTATCGGCGTCCGGGTTTTTATCTGGCGCTGCTGCTGGCGCCGCCGCTGCTGTGGTTCGGCGCCGTCTATCTGGGTTCGCTTCTGACGCTGCTGTGGCAGGGGTTTTATACCTTTGACGATTTCACGATGACGGTGTCGCCGACGCTGACGCTGGCGAACATCGCGGCGCTGTTCAGCCCGACGAATTACGACATTATCGCGCGCACGGTGGTAATGGCTGTGTGCGTCACGCTGTTCAGCGCCGTGATAGCGTTCCCCATTGCCTATTATATGGCGCGCTATACGCGGGGTAAGCAGAAAGCCTTTTTCTATGTCGCGGTGATGATGCCGATGTGGGCCAGTTATATCGTTAAGGCCTATGCCTGGACGCTGCTGTTGTCGCGGGATGGCGTCATTCAGTGGTTTTTGCGTCACCTCGGGCTGGAAGGGGGCTTGAATAGCCTGCTGCTACTGCCGGGCATCGGCGGTAACACGCTCTCGACCTCCGGACTGGGGCGTTTTCTGGTGTTCGTCTATATCTGGCTGCCATTTATGATCCTGCCGATCCAGGCGGCGCTGGAACGCCTGCCGGTGTCACTCATTCAGGCCTCGGAGGATTTAGGCGCTCAGCCGCAGCAGACCTTCCGCTATGTCATCCTGCCGCTGGCAGTGCCGGGCATCGCCGCCGGTTCTATCTTCACGTTTTCACTCACACTGGGTGACTTTATCGTGCCGCAGCTGGTCGGGCCACCGGGCTATTTCATCGGCAACATGGTGTATTCCCAGCAGGGCGCCATCGGCAACCTGCCTATGGCGGCCGCATTCACGCTGGTGCCGATTGTCTTAATTNCCCTTTATCTCTCTCTGGTAAAACGATTGGGGGCCTTCGATGCACTCTAAACGCGCGCCGTTACTGCTCCGGCTGGCGGCCTGGGGCGGACTGCTGTTTCTGCACGTTCCGCTGCTGATCATCGCCGTTTACGCGTTCAATACCGAAGAGGCGGCGTTCAGCTTCCCGCCTAAAGGCTTCACGCTCCGTTGGTTCCAACTCGCGGCGGAGCGGCGGGATATTGTCGAGTCCGTCAGTCTGTCGTTGCAGATCGCCGGTCTTTCCACGCTGATTGCGCTGGTGCTTGGCACGCTGGCCGCCGCCGCGCTGTATCGTCGGGATTTTTTCGGAAAGAACAGCATTACGCTGATGTTGATGCTGCCGCTGGCGTTGCCGGGCATTATCACCGGTCTGGCACTGCTGGCCGCTTTCCACGCGGCGGACATCGAGCCAGGCATGATGACGATCGTCATCGGCCACGCCACGTTTTGCATTGTGATTGTGTTCAACAATGCCATTGCCCGGTTCCGGCGCATTTCCCACTCTCTGATCGAGGCGTCGATGGATCTGGGCGCCGACGGCTGGCAGACCTTCCGATACGTCATGCTTCCCAATCTGGCGACGGCGCTGCTGGCAGGCGGGATGCTGGCCTTCGCGCTGTCCTTTGATGAAATTATCGTCACGACGTTTACCGCAGGTCATGAGCGTACCTTGCCGATTTGGCTGTTGAATCAACTTGGGCGGCCGCGCGACGTGCCGGTGACCAACGTTGTGGCGCTGTGCCTGATGGTCTTGACCATGATCCCGATTTTGGGGGCCTGGTATCTCACAAAAGAAACCACAGAGGTGTCCGGCGACGGCAAATAGCCCGCAGGCCGCTGAAAATGAACGTCACAGCGTGCGTGCTGTGACGCGAAACCATGACTGAGGACAAAATGATGCAGACAAAAATGGTGATCAACGGACGTTTAGTCGCCGGCGAAGGCAGTACGCTGCCGGTCTATAATCCGGCCACCGGAGAGGAAATCGCGCACATTGCCCAGGCTTCATCGGCGCAGGTTGCGCTGGCAGTGGAAAGCGCCGATCGGGCTTTCGCCTCCTGGGGACAGACCACGCCGAAAACGCGTGCGGACTACCTGCTGCAAATAGCGGACTGTATCGAAGAAAACGCAGAGACCTTCTCGCGTCTGGAGTCGCTCAACTGCGGCAAGCCGTATCATGCCGTACTGAACGATGAAATCCCGGCGGTCGCGGATGTCTTCCGCTTCTTCGCGGGCGCCTGTCGCTGTATGAACGGGATGGCCAGCGGGGAGTACTTGGAGGAACACACGTCGATGATCCGTCGCGATCCGCTGGGCGTCGTCGCCTCCATAGCGCCCTGGAACTATCCGCTGATGATGGCCGCCTGGAAGTTGGGGCCGGCGCTGGCGGCAGGCAACTGCGCCGTCATAAAACCTTCAGAGCAAACACCGCTGACGACGCTGAAACTGGCCGAACTGGCGGTCGGTATTCTGCCTGATGGCGTGCTGAACGTCGTGTTTGGGGACGGACCTACCGTCGGTGATGTCCTGACCGCTCATGACAAGGTGCGCATGGTATCGTTGACCGGCTCTATTCCGACCGGGCAGCACATCATTCGCCATACGTCGGCTTCGGTAAAACGCACGCATATGGAACTGGGCGGCAAAGCGCCGGTCATCGTCTTTGACGACGCGGATATCCCGGCGGCTGTCGAGGCGATCCGCAACTTCGGCTTCTACAATGCCGGACAGGACTGTACCGCCGCCTGTCGCGTCTATGCCCAGAAGGGGATTTACGATCGGCTGGTGGCGGCGTTGGGCGAGGCGATTGCATCACTCAAAGTGGGGTCTCCGGAGGATGAAACCACGGAGCTGGGGCCGTTGATCACCGCCGCGCATCGCGACCGTGTTGCCGGATTCGTCGAACGGGCGAAGGCGCTGCCGCATATTTCGGTGGTGACCGGCGGGGAAAAAGNCGCGGGCGCGGGGTATTACTTCCAGCCGACGCTGCTGGCCGGGGCGTTGCAGGAGGATGAGATCGTCCAGAAGGAGGTGTTCGGGCCGGTGGTCAGCGTGACGGCGTTCAACGATGAGTCTGAAGTGTTGGCGTGGGCCAATAACTCGACGTACGGGCTGGCTTCCTCCGTCTGGACACGGGATTTAGGCCGGGCGCATCGTCTGAGCGCGCGACTGCAATACGGCTGCNCCTGGGTAAATACGCACTTCATGCTGGTCAACGAAATGCCGCACGGGGGCCAGAAACAGTCCGGTTACGGCAAAGATATGTCGATGTATGGGTTGGAGGATTATACGGTCGTACGACACATCATGATTAAACACTGACAGAAGGGCGGGCGCCCNCCAGGACGCCCGCTGATGTTTGTCAGACATTATCCAGATTAATGCCGCGCGTTTTCGGCCCCCAGACGCCCACCGACAGCATCACCATCAGCATACTGAATACGATGAAGATAACGACGCTGACGCTGCCCACATGCTGCAATAACAGCCCAATCAGGATGCTGGTGAAGGCGGTCGACAGCCGGCTAAATGAGTAACAAAAGCCGACGGCCCGCGCGCGAATGCGCGTCGGGAAAATCTCGGCCTGATAGGCGTGGTAGCTAATTGTCAGCCAGGCGTTGGAGTAGGTGATGAGGAAGCCGCAGGCGATGAGCAGCAGCGGATGCGTCTGCTGGGTGAACAGCAAGCCGAACACGACGGTCATTAGACACGAACCGACAATCTGCCATTTATGCTCGAAGCGTCCTATGTACAGGCTGCACAACAGGCAGCCGATGGGATAGGCCAGCGTGATGAAAAAGGCGAAAAACAGGCTCTGGGTAACCCCCGCGCCTTGTCCGGACAACAGCGAGGGCAGCCAGTTGCCGAAGCCAAAGAACCCAATGGACTGGAAGAAATTCATGGCGACCAGCATCAGCGTGCGCTGGCGATATTCGGGCGCCCAGATATCGCGGAATTTGCCGCGCGGAGCCGGTTCCTGCGCTGTATTCTCAGCGTGTACATAATGGCCCTGCGGCGTCATGCCGCAACGTTGCTCCATATCGCATAACACCTGATGGGCTTCGTCATGTCGCCCTTGCTGCGCCAGCCAACGGGCCGACTCGGGCAGGTTTTTGCGCAGCACCCAGATCACGACCGAACAGGCGGCGCCCGCGATAACCACCCAGCGCCAGCCGCTGATCTCGAAAAAGGCGTGAGGAACCAGCCACCAGGACATCAGCGCCACCGTCGGCACCGAAAGAAATTGAATAAAGAACGCAAAGGCGAATGCCTTGCTGCGCAGAGAGGTTGGCATCCATTCGCTGAGATAGGCGTCGATGGTGACCAGTTCAATCCCTAGCCCTATGCCGACCAGAAAGCGGCACAGGATGACGCCTTCTGCGCTGCTTTGCATCGCCATCAGGAAAGATAGCGCACCGTACCAGGCCAGCGCATACATGAAGGTCATCTTGCGGCCCAGCCTGTCGGCCCACGGCGCCAGCAGGCTGGCGCCGACGAACAGCCCCAGAAACGTGGCCGATGCAAAGCTGGCCTGATCGGTAATGTGGAATAGACCCTCTTTGCCCATGTGAAAAATGTGCTCGGCCACCAGTCCGCTGCTGATGTACGCGGTTTGAAAGAGGTCATACAGTTCGAAAAATCCCCCGAGCGAAAGCAGGGCGATAAAACGCCAAAGCCCTGCGGAAGAGCGCAGTCGATTAATACGCGAGGCGAGATCGAAACCGGGTTGCGCGCCGGCGGCAGCGTCCAATGGGGTGCTGGGGGAGTGCATGTTGTGTCTTCCTTATCACGATAAATGCGTTATACGAATTGCTCCAGACGGCGACAGGTATCACCTTGAGCGTCCAACACGGCTTCGTCCGAGTGAGCGAGGCGGGAACACGTCTTGGGCAAACTGCCGGCCATCATAAGATGCCGCACCGGCGCTCGCCAGTCTGGCGTGAATATCGAGGGGGCATCCCGCGTATATTAATCAGCTTTATGCTATTTATTCGTGTCCGCAGAAAAAATTCTTGATAAGAAAACCTCTTTTTGACGTTTAGCCGGATGGCCCACAGGTGTCGACGAGCGCGAGCGGGTTCGCTGCTGTTGGCGTTGTACTCCCTGATGCTGACGCCGCGCGCCGTATCGCAAAGGGGGGCGGTACGTTGTTCAACGCGCTGGGGGGGCTGGAAGGTTTAGCTTTATCCCTGTTCAAAACGCCGCGTATGGTGGTTTTCTTCATTTTCGCCATGCTGTTGGGCGTGGCGTTGCCGGTGTCTAATACCTTCAGCAACCCATTTCTGCATGACTTGGCGCGTAATCTGCGCTATCAGTCGGGTCTATGAGCTATCCGTCGGTGCTGTTGTCGCTTTCGCAGGTATTGGAGGTGGACTCCTGTTTCAGAGCCAGCGCAGGGCCTGTTCTTGAGCAGGGTGAATGGACTCGTCGTGTATCTTGGGGCCGCGGGGATGGTGGNGTATCTGTTGACGACGGCTGGCGTGGCTTTCCGGTATCGCCACCAGTCGCCAGCCCGTTCGAGAGGCTCAGGACTGGTCGTGAGGCGACGCTGATGCTGCACGTGCCGATTGAGTTGTAAACAGGGATCGGTCCTGTCCATCCCTCGTCAATGAGGAAGGGGGGAGCAATGGCGCGACCGGGGCGTTTGCGAGAGGCGCGGATACCCCACCATCGCAGAGCGACAAGCGCAGGGTAAAATCAACCGGACGTGTGAGGAACAAAGAAATGCCGATGTAACCAAGATCGTACTGTTCCTTGGCGAACTTGTCAGAAGTGAGTAAGGAGCAGATCGATAGCCTGAACACATGAGCTTAAGTAGCAGGCGGTTAATCTCGGGGCCTAATGGTCAAGCCTGGCGCTTTAATCGCGCGTCAAAAAAAGAAACGCGCCGGCCGTTTTCGCCGGCGCGTTTTATAATGGCGACAAAATGTCGCCTTCCCTGGTATTGGCCTTTCTTCTTATGTTATCTAATCTTCTTCTGCAGAAAACTACCGACGGTTTTCATGCATTCTTCGCGCTCTTCGACATGCGGCATATGGCTTGAGTGTTCAAAAATAACCCACTCAACATCAGTGATGCCGTCTGCAAAAGGTTGGATGGTTTCTGGCGATGCTTCGTCGTAACGCCCCGAGATCAGAAGGGCGGGGACGTTGATTGCTTTAACACGATCGATGATGCTCCAGTCTTTCAAGCTGCCAATAACATGGAACTCTGTCGGCCCATTCATAGCGTGATAAACCGTAGGGTCCTCATCGATAGCATTAAAGGTGTGTGTGACCTCAGCCGGCCACGGATTTAAGCGGCAGACATGACGTTGATAAAACACCTGTGATGCTTCGCGATAGGCTTCGCTATCCACCGTTCCCGCCGTTTCATGTTCCAGCAGTGTGGCCTGGACCGCTTCTGGCAATTCG
Organism: Lonsdalea quercina subsp. quercina; assembly: GCF_000688655.1. Classification (GTDB taxonomy): domain Bacteria; phylum Pseudomonadota; class Gammaproteobacteria; order Enterobacterales; family Enterobacteriaceae; genus Lonsdalea; species Lonsdalea quercina. The sequence continues at coordinate 188,501 of NZ_JIBO01000001.1, forward strand.
TTGCGCAGTTTCGCGGCGGCCTGCAGCCATAACGGGATAGACGCCGGCGAGTTGGCGATAACGATAGCTTTCAAACCGGTTGGACATCTTACGGCGTGTTCTGAAATCAAGATGCCGCCCCAGGACTGACCCAGCAGGGCATAGTCGTCCTGAATGTTAAGATGTTTTAACAGGTTATCCAGCTCATCAAGGAACAAAGCGATCTGCCAGAAATCGGCTGGTTTTTCCCGTAAGTGCGTTGAACGGCCATTACCTAACTGATCGTAATGAACGACAGGACGCCCTGTGTTGGCGATATCTTTAAATGAATCAACGTAGTCGTGGGTGCAGCCGGGACCGCCGTGGACAACGACCAACGGTGTCATACCATTATGTAAATCACCAGTGATTCGGTACCAGGTTTGATACTGGAGAAAAGGGGCGAAGCCTTCGCTGACAGTGTTCATAAATGACGGTCACTCTTATGTCTGTTAAGTCTGGCTTAAGAGTAAGGCGCGTCAGCGAAGGCGGAAAGCTAGTAAAATAGATAGTTTTAGCTATCGAGGAGGTGATAGTACATGGCGCGAACGACGGCCTGCACCCGATTATTCGCCCCTAGTTTCTTGGTGGCGTTGTTCAGATGCAGCGTGACGGTCGCGACCGAACGGTTCAGTTTGCGGGCGATCTCTTTCGCCGTCAGGCCTTCCGCCGACCACGCCAAGCATTCGCGTTCTCGCTTGGTCAGATGGACGTACTGACAGGTCATCAGATCTTCGCTGAACAGGGGAAATGCCGATTCCTGGAAACGGTGAGCAATAAAGGTCAGATCGGATAAGGTGCTGCTGATGTCCTGTTCTTCGTGAGAGCTGTTCAGAATGGCGGTCACGGTGGCGAAGCCTCCGCGAGGCAGGTGTAACGGTACGGTCGCGCCGCATGGCATGCCGTTTTCACGCATATAATGCGTGACGCACTGATGCTCTTCGCCGATACGAGAGCGAAGCGGCGTCCGTTCAGGACGTTGATATGACCACACAAATGGCGCACAGGTTTCCAGAGCGTGATGCTGTACGACATCCATCTGAAAGAAACCATTTTCGAACCACTGCAAGGGCATGTCTTCCGGCACGTTATTAACGCGCAGCAGGGAAGGATTGATCAATGTCCCGTCCATTGTCCGGGGAACCGGAGCGTAGTCATAAATCACTCGGTCAAATCCGAGGTGTAACGTTTGCGCGAACATGTGATCAAAAGCGTCGTCCAGTGAAGTAGCTGAACGTTTCAACGAGGTAAGCTGAGTAGTCTTATCCATGATTACCCTCCGCAAAATGTAGCCCGTTAAAAAGAGGACGATGGTCGGTACAGGTGCCAGAGCGCATGTTCGGCCTCAACCCGGTCAATAACCAAGCGTAACCTAGCATTTTTGCTAAGGCAAAACTAGCATTTTTGCTAACTATTCACTGCCGGTATGATTGGGTAGATTCCCGTCTGTCAGGGGGTTTTGTGATATTTTGTGTTTTTCTTTCATTAGAAACCCTTATGTTGAATGAAATGGGAAGACAAAAAAGGCATACTATTGAAGTGAATGGTCATTTTTGAGTATGGGTACACGTCTATTTGAAAAATGATGCTTTTCACCGACCAGACCTTCATTCTGGTAAGTCGTTATTGAATAAAAACGACCTGGTAGGCTCCCTGACAAATCGCGCTTAATGCGGCCGGTTTTTTTATTGCCGGTCACGCCGCGCGTTGCTTGATTTCTGGCTCAACCCGTTTGTGCCAAGCCGTTCTTAGCGGTGTCATTAATAGATACGCCAGCATAAACACAGGGAATTAGTATGCATCGTTATCGGTTTATATTATTTAGGCCACTGCAACTGCTGCCGGTGCTTTTCGGCATCAGCGTCATCACCTTCGCCTTGGTGCGCGCGATCCCCGGCGACCCGGCCCGAATTCTTCTCGGCGTGCGGGCCACGCCAGGCGCGCTGGCCCGGGTGCGCGAACAGTACGGGCTAGACCAGCCGGTGTGGTTACAGTACTTCTATTTTCTTCGTAATCTGTTTCACGGCGAGCTGGGCAAATCCATCGTTTATAAAGTCGATACGCTGAAAGTCATCAGTTCGCGTATTGAACCGACGATTTGGCTGATTGCGGGTAGCGTAGTTTTAGCGCTGCTGCTCACCATTCCGCTGGCGTCCTGGGCGGCGCGGCGGCGCGGCAAATTGGCCGATCAGGTGATTCGACTTTTCTCCACCGCCGGTCTGGGATTCCCCGCTTTTTGGCTCGGCATCATGATGATCCTGTTGTTCAGCATCGAACTGGGCTGGTTCCCTGTTTCCGGTTATGGCCGCGATCTGCTGGATCGCCTGCATCACATGGTGTTGCCATGTCTGACGGTTGCGTTGGCGCTGTCTGCGGTGTTAACCCGCAACTTGCGCGCCAGCCTGCTGATGGAAATGAAAAGCGACTATGTGACGGCCGCGCGCGCGCGNGGGCAACCGGAGTCGCGTATTTTCTGGCGGCATATTTTGCCGAATTCGCTGGTGCCGACCATCAATCTGCTGGCGGTTAATATCGGCTGGCTGATAGGCAGCACCGTGGTGATTGAAAGCGTATTCGCTATTCCCGGCATGGGACAGCTGTTAATCAAGGCAATTTTCAGCCGGGACTACATGGTGGTGCAGGGCGTCGTGCTGGTGTTTGCGCTGGGAACCGTCACGGTTAACCTGGTCGCCGATTTGCTCACGGTCGCGCTGGACCCGAGGATCAAACTATGAGTCAGACACCTGTGATGCGGCGGATGTCGTGGCTAGCGTTCCCCCGCCGTCTGGCATTGCGCGGCGGTCTGACGATCGTCGGGCTTTGGACGCTGTTAGCCGTGTTCGCGCCGTGGGTCGCGCCGTTCGACCCGATTGCGCAGGACCCTACCGCCAGCTTGCTGTCACCGGGCCTTAGCCATCTGTTCGGCACCGATAACTTCGGCCGCGATATTTTCTCTCGCGTGATATGGGGGGCGCGCGTGGACCTGCAGATCTGTCTGCTGGGCGTGATATTTCCGTTTTTGATCGGTACCTCGATTGGCGCGCTCTCCGGCTACGTCGGCGGCGTGGTGGATACGCTACTGATGCGGTGTATCGATATCATACTGGCGTTTCCGTTTTTGGTGCTGATGCTGTCGATTATTGCGGTCTTGGGGCCAGGATTAGCCAGCTTCTATATTGCGATGGCGATGGTGGGCTGGGTGACTTACGCCAGACTGGTGCGAGCTCAGGTGCTGTCGTTAAAGCACCGCGATTTTATGCTGGCGGTGCGCAGTCTGGGATTTAGCCATCCGCGTATTCTCTTCGTCCATCTGTTGCCCAACGCGCTAACTGGCTCTGTCGTCTTCGCCATGTCCGACTGCGTGCTGGTGCTGCTCAACGGCGCGGCGATCAGCTACCTGGGACTGGGCGTACAGCCGCCTACGGCGGAATGGGGCGTAATGGTGGCCGAAGGGCAAAGTTTTATTACCACCGCCTGGTGGATCACCACGTTTCCCGGGCTGGCGATTGTGCTGTTGGCGATGGGCTTCAGCCTGCTGGCGGACGGTCTGGGCGATCTATTGGGAGAACGGCCATGACATTACTGGCGTTATCACATCTGACAGTCGTCAACCGTCAGGGCATTGCGCTGGTGGATGATGTTTCACTCCAGCTGCGCGAGGGCGAGATCCTCGGGCTGGTGGGAGAGAGCGGCTCCGGCAAGACAGTAACCTGCCGCGCGATGATGCGGCTGCTCCCTGGAGAGGCGCTGCGCGTGGTCTCCGGCGAAATTAATCTCAACGGGCGCGATATACTCTCGTTGCCGGATCGAGAGCTGTCTACCGTGCGTGGTCGAGAGATTGGCATGATTTTTCAGAATCCGACCAGCCACCTGAATCCGGTCATGACCGTTGGCGCGCAAATTGCCGAAAGCCGGCGTCTGCACTTCGGCGCCAGCCGCCGCGAGGCGAAGGCGCATGCCGTAGCGCTGTTGCGGCAAGTGGGGATCCCCGACCCCGAACGGCGGATACACAACTATCCCCATGAATTTTCCGGTGGGATGCGTCAGCGGGCGATGATCGCCGTGGCGCTCGCATCCGAGCCAAAAATCCTGATTGCCGATGAGCCGACGACGGCGTTGGACGTGACGGTGCAGATGCAAATACTGCGGTTGCTGAGCGATTTGCGCGACCGGCTCGGCGTAGCGATTATTCTAATTACGCACGACCTCGGCGTCGTGGCGCAGACCTGCGACCGTATCGCCGTGATGTATGCCGGGCGGCTGTGTGAGCTGGGCGGCAAACGCGAGGTGCTGGGCGATGCCCTACATCCCTACACGCAGGGACTGATCGACTGCCAGCCGGCCAGCGCCGGCGGAAGCGGACAGATGGCAACCATCAAAGGACAACCGCCGGTCGCGGAACATTTTCCCGGCGGTTGTCGATTCCATCCTCGTTGTCGTTACGCCACCGAGATTTGCAAAGCGGTACGACCCGATATGTACAGTGAAATGCAAAATCACGCGCACGGCGCCGCCTGCCACCACCCGTTCGCCACGCTGAACCACGAGGAGAGTCTATAGTGAGTCCGGTTGAATCCACGGCGCCGCTGCTGGCAGCGGACGATCTGAAGGTCAGTTTCCCGGTCGGCGGCTTTCTCTTTAATAAACGGAGTCTGCACGCGGTCAACGGCGTCAGCTTACACATTCAGGCCGGGGAAGTACTCGGTCTGGTCGGCGAGTCCGGCAGCGGCAAAAGCACCTTGGGGCGAGCCCTGCTCCAGCTGGAGCCGACCGTCGGCGGCCGCGTGTACTTCGACGGAGAGCCGATTACGCAGGGCAGCAAACAGGAGATCGCCCGGTTGCGGCAGCAAACGGCGATGATCTTTCAAGACCCGTTCTCCTCCTTGAATCCGCGTCAGACCATCGGCGACAGCATCGCCGAGGTGCTGCGCGTGCATCATAAGGTGCCGAAATCCGCGATCCAGGAACGCGTGAGAGAACTGCTGATTTTGGTGGGACTGAACCCAGAGCATGGCCTGCGTCGGCCCGACGCCCTAAGCGGCGGACAGTGTCAGCGCGCCGGCATTGCCCGGGCGCTGGCATTGGAGCCGCGGCTGATCGTCGCCGATGAGTGCGTGGCGGCGCTGGATGTCTCCATTCAAGGGCAGATCATCAACCTGCTGATGGATCTGCGGGACAAAATGGGCCTCGCCATCCTGTTTATCGCCCACGATTTGGCGATAGTGCGACGCCTATGCGACCGCGTCGCCGTTATGTATTTGGGCCGTATCGTGGAGTCGGGTCCGGTCGAGGCGGTGTTTACTCATCCGCGCCATCCTTACACCGCGGCGTTGATTACGGCTATTCCGGAAATCGATCCCGACCGGCCGCTGCCCGCCCATCCTCTTTCGGGCGAACCGCCCAGCCCGCTGGCTTTGCCGGAAGGCTGCGCGTTTCACCCGCGCTGTCCTTATGCGTTGTCGCGCTGCCAACATGGCGCGCCGCCAGAGACCCGACACATTGTCGGTCATACCTTCGCCTGCGTGTTGGACGACAAAGGCGAACAAGCCATTAATCCGTTAAATGAGGGAATGTTTGATGAAGCGTAAATACTTAAAGGTTGCGGCCGCCGGGCTTTTGCTGGCGGCTTGTGTGGCAAGTGAAATGGCGCAAGCGGCAGGCGTGCTGACGATTGGACGACGCGAGGACAGCACCAGTTTTGACCCGATTAGAACCACGCAGAATGAGGACAACTGGGTGTTTTCCAACGTGCTTGACCGCCTGATCTGGGTAGACAAGACCGGCACCAAACTGGAGCCTGCGCTGGCTGAAAGCTGGACGATTTCTCCGGACGGCAAAGTCTACACGCTGAAAATCCGCGACACGGTATTCTCTGACGGTACGCCAGTGACGGCCAGCGACGCCGCATTTAGCCTGCTGCGCCTGCGCGACAATGAAAACTCGCTGTGGCGCGACCCGTTCATGGTGATGGATAAAGTGGAAGCGCCGGACCCGCGTACGCTGGTGATCACCTTGAAAGCACCGTCCGTTCCTTTCCTGTCTCAGCTGGCTTTGCCGAATGCGTCCATCATCTCTGAAAAAGCGATGAAGGCGATGGGCGAAGAAGCGTTTGCGGAAAAACCAGTCGGCTCCGGCGCATTCAGTATCAAAGAGNGGTTGCGTGGCGACCGCGTGGTGCTGGTCAAAAACCCGCATTACTGGCGTGCGGACACTGTTTCTCTGGATGGCGTTGAGTGGCAGACCATCCCGGATGACAACACGCGTATGCTGAAAGTGCAGGCGGGCGAACTGGATGCGGCGATCAACGTTCCGTTTTCGCGCATCGTCTCCCTGCAAAAAGATCCGAACCTGGCCATCCATCTGGACCCGTCAACGCGTGAAGATCATCTGCTGATCAACCACGAACACGGCCTGCTGTCGAAAGTGGAAGTGCGTCAGGCGCTGGACTACGCCATCGACAAAGATGCCATCGTGAAAACAGTGACCTTCGGCTACGGCCAGGTGGCGAATTCCTACATTCCGGCCGGCGCGGTTTACCACTATGCCAACAACCTGAAGCGTCCTTATGACGTGGAAAAAGCCAAGAAAATGCTGGCAGAGGCGGGCGCGTCCAATCTGAAGCTCAACTACGTGGTGAACGCGGGCGATGAAGTGGACGAACAAATCGCTATCCTGCTGCAGCAACAGCTGGCTAAAGCCGGTGTGACCGTCACGTTGCAGAAAGTGGACCCGAGCCAGAGCTGGGGCATGCTGGTATCCGGCGACTATGATATTTCCGTCATGTACTGGACCAACGATGTGCTCGACCCGGATCAGAAAACCACTTTCGTGCTGGGTCACGACGCGAACATGAACTACATGACGCGTTACCACAACGAGAAAGTGAAAGCGCTGGTCGCGGCGGCACGTCTGGAAGTCGATCCTAAAAAACGTGAGCAGATGTACATCGATCTACAGAAAATCGCAAAAGCCGACGTAAACTGGATCGATCTGTATTACAGCCCGTACCGCAACGTCAGCCGTAAAAACATCAAGGGCTTCTATCAGAACCCGCTGGGCCGCTTCTTCCTCGAAGATACGGTGAAAGAGTAATTTTCCCCCTGACGGCCGGTATCCTGCCGGCCGTCATCTCCAGAGCCGCACGGTGTTTCCACGCCCGCAGTAGCGGGTCGATTTTCTTCGCTCGGTTCCCGCGCAATATCCCGCTGACTATTCTGCCCGGTGATCGGCTGCCACATCCTTTTTCCCCAGAAATGATGCCCTGCACTGAACGCGGAGCGGTCAATGTGTCGAGCGATTGACGTCGTTAAGCGCAAGGTTGTCGAGAACGCCAACATCCTTGTCGTTGCGCTGTCGTGCTCGCCGGGATTCGTGCTGCCGCGTATGACGCAAGCAGCCATAGAATGTGCTTAAAACCTCAGCGGAACCGTCAATATCGTGAGGGATGACCTATCTTTAGTGAAGTGGGGAATGGGGATGCTGGATGGGGTATCTCTCCCCATCGCCAGCGCATCATGCGGCCGCCAGCCAGTCGATGACAACCCTAACCGCGCTTGCCAAACCCAGGATGGGGTGTGTCGGACGTTCATTTGTTGTGCGGTCTCCGTTCAGCTTGGGAAACTCGCTTATTTAACTGGGCAATCTTTTACAGGGGCAACACAATGCAAAAAAGCGCGGGGACTGCTCGTGTCCTACTTCTCCTGACGGTGCTATTCGCCGTAGTGAGCGGTTTTTATCTGTTGTTCGGCGGTATCTGGCTGGTTCGCCTTAATGGCTCCTGGTACTACCTCATCGCGGGGGCGGTGATGCTGGCGACGGCGTGGCTGTTGTACCGACGTCGGGCGGCGGCGGTCCTGTTGCATGGGCTGTTTTTACTGGGGACAACGCTATGGGCGGTATGGGAAGTCGGCACGGATTTTTGGGCGCTGACGCCGCGTCTGGACGTCGTCTTTTTCTTCGGGCTATGGCTGGTATTGCCGTTTATCTATAACCAGCTAACCTTTCGCACCAAGCTGCCGTGGGTGGCGCAGATCCTGTCACTGGCGGTTGCCGTCGGGGTGTTAGGCTACGCTATTTTCAACGATCCACAAGAAATCAACGGGACGCTGCGCGCTGCGGGAACACCCGCTGCGCCGCGGCCTGCGAGCGCGGTACCGGACGCTGACTGGCCCGCCTATGGCCGAACTCAGGCAGGGACGCGTTACTCCCCCCTCAACCAAATTACCGATCAAAACGTCGGCAGCCTAAAGGAAGTCTGGCGCTTTCGCACCGGGGATTTGAAAGGGCCGAACGATCCGGTGGAAGTCACCAACGAAGTCACGCCGATCAAAATCCGCGATACGCTCTACCTCTGTACCCCGCATCAGCAGCTGTTCGCACTGGATGCGGTGACAGGCAAGGAGAAGTGGCGGTTCGATCCGCATCTTAAAACGAACCCCACGTTTCAGCATGTCACCTGCCGAGGGGTGTCATACCATGAAACGTCGATCGAGGCACAGTCCGCAACCCAGAGCACTCCGCCAGGCTTATGCGCGCGCCGCATATTGCTCCCGGTGAACGACGGTTCGCTGTACGCGTTGGATGCCGATAGCGGTCAGCTGTGCCCGAATTTCGCCGATCGCGGCAAGCTGAATCTGCAAAGCAATATGCCGTATTCGCTGGCGGGGGCGTATGAGCCGACGTCGCCGCCTGTCGTCACCGACAAGACCATCGTGATGGCCGGCGCGGTGACTGATAACGCCTCGACGCGGGAACCGTCAGGGGTGATCCGGGGTTTCGACGTCAACACCGGCAAACTGCTGTGGGCATTCGATACCGGCAGCAAAGACCCGAACAAGATACCCGAGGGCAAGCAGTTCTATACCCCGAACTCGCCTAACTCCTGGGCGCCTGCCGCTTATGATGCAAAGCTGGACATCGTGTATCTGCCGACCGGCGTCGCCACGCCGGATATTTGGGGCGGCCATCGCACGCCGGAGATGGAACGGTTCGCCAGTGGCTTGCTGGCGCTGAACGCGACCACCGGCAAGCGGGTCTGGTTCTATCAGACGGTGCATCACGACCTCTGGGACATGGATGTGCCTGCCCAGCCGACGCTGGCGGACATCACTAATCAGGATGGCAAAACGGTGCCGGTAGTTTACGTGCCGGCGAAAACCGGCAATATCTTCGTGCTGGATCGTCGCGACGGAAAAACCGTCGTGCCTGCGCCGGAAACGCCGGTGCCGCAAGGCGCGGCGAAGGGCGATCGCGTTTCGCTGACGCAGCCTTTTTCGCAGCTGAGCTTCCGCCCGCGTGAGAATCTGGCCGGCAAGGATATGTGGGGCGCGACGATGTACGACCAGCTGGTCTGCCGCGTTATGTTTCATCAGCTCCGCTATGAAGGCCCGTTTACGCCCCCGTCCGAGCAGGGCACGCTGGNCTTCCCCGGCAATCTCGGCATGTTTGAGNGGGGGGGCATTTCCGTCGATACGGATCGTCAAATTGCGATTGCCAATCCGATGGCGCTGCCGTTCGTCTCAAGGCTGATCCCACGCGGTCCTCACAATCCGATGGAGCCGAACCCGGCGGCTAAAGAGGGATCCGGAACGGAATCCGGCGTACAGCCGCAGTACGGGGTTCCTTACGGCGTGACGCTGAATGCGTTTTTATCGCCGCTGGGTATTCCGTGCAAGCAGCCGTCGTGGGGCTTTGTCTCCGCCGTTGATCTGAAAACCAACGTCATTGTCTGGAAAAAACGTATTGGGACCGTGCGTGATAGCTCGCCGTTACCGCTGCCGTTTAAAGTCGGTATGCCGATGTTGGGCGCGCCGATCTCCACCGCGGGGAATGTGCTGTTTATCGCCGCGACGGCGGACAACTATCTGCGGGCGTTCAACATCAGCAACGGCGAGCTGCTGTGGGAAGCGCGTCTGCCTGCCGGCGGACAAGCGACACCGATGACCTATGCCGTCAACGGCAAGCAGTATGTGGTGATTGCCGCCGGTGGGCATGGCTCATTCGGCACCAAACTGGGCGATTACATTATTGCGTATGCGCTGCCGGAGGTTGACTGAACATATTCCGAGGATGACGTTGCCGCCCCGGATATCCAGGGCGGAAAAACGGAAGATTAGCGGTCGGAGTTGCTGGTACGAACGGCTTTTTCGGGCTGGGTGACGACGCCTAACCGATGTGCCAGATGTGTCAAATTGGCCGAGTCGATACCTAGCTCCCGGGCTGCCGACGAAATATCGCCATGATGGTTATAGAGAGTGCGTTCGATGAGCTGTTTTTGAAACTCGTTGACCGCCGCGCGCAGATCCTGCTGAGGGGCGTCGAGCGTGGAGAACCGCTGCGGTTCATTGGCCGCAACGTCATGCTGTAGCTTCTCGTGCATATCCAACCCAAGATCTTTGTCGCTGATAGTGACTGAGATCGCGCGTTTAGCCGGATACGACGTGAGTCGTCCGGTCGCCCGCAGCGTGGCGCGGCTGATGGTTTGTTCTAACTCGCGCACGTTGCCCGGCCACTCGTAGCGTGACAGCGCCGTTTGCGCCGTGGGTGCCAGGCGTAGCCCTTTCAGTCCCATGCGGTTGCGGTTTTGTGCGACAAATGTGTTCGCTAACAGCTGAATGTCCTGCTGACGTTCTCGCAGCGCCGGAACATGAATGGGGAACGCGCACAGTCGATGATACAGATCGGCGCGAAATTCGCCGGACTGAACTTCCGCGAACAGGTTGCGATTAGTGGCGGCGATGAGTCGGATATTTACGTTATGTGGGTTGGAGGAGCCAATGCGCTGCGATTTTCCGTCCTGCAATACGCTAAGCAGTTTGGCCTGTGTTTCCTGCGAAAGCTCGCCGATTTCGTCGAGAAACAGTGTGCCGCCGTTGGCGAGTTGAAACTTGCCGCGGCGGTCTGACGAGTCTCCCGAAAACGCGCCGCGCACGTGGCCGAAAAGGATGCTCTCCAGCAGAGGGGCGGGCAGGGCGGCGCAGTTGATGACGATGAACGGCGCATTGGCGCGACGAGATCGCGCATGCAGTCGACGAGCGACCAAATCTTTACCCACCCCGGTTTCGCCGGTGATGAGCACCGTCATATCGCTGGAGGCGACCAATTCAATATCATCCATCAGCAGCTCAAAGGGTTCGCTGTTGCCGATGAGTTCGTCGTGTCCATTTACCGCCGTCAGGCGAAAGGCTTCGGCGCGCAAGTTTTCGCTTTGCAGCGTAGATTTGAGCCGATCGACCTGGGTACTGGCCGACAAGGTCGCAGAGGCAATCTCACCGAATATCTCCAGGGTTTTAAGCGCCTCGGCGGGGAATTCATGGCCGTTAAACGTATGCAGCGTCAGCAATCCCCAGATGTGCTGATCCAGACGCAAAACACAGCTGAGAACGTCGGTCTTGCCCGCGTCAGTCCGTTCGGTTTCGAACAGGCCGACGAAGGGATCGGGCACCCCGGTATCCGGCGGAAAGTGCATCACGTTGGCGGTGGCGAGCATGGCGGCGAAGCACGGGTGTTCGTCTAAAATGAAGCGACGTTTTAATGCGTCCTGATTCAGACCGTGGATCGCCACCGGGGATAACTCTTCGCCTTCCAATTGCAACAGCACCGTCGCGTCCGACGGGATTAGGATGTTTAGCGAATCGAGTAAGCGTTGATAACGCACTTCGCTCGGCATCTCCCGCGAGAGATCCGCGACCTGCGGCACCAATGCATTCAACAATTTCAAAGTTTGAGTCAAAAGTTCTCTCTTCGATAAAAATGGTGTCTTTTCAACATTTAAGTTTAGACACGATTCAGCCGTGTGCCATTGAGATCACTGCTTTCTGCGCTTCGTATTCGAATGATCACCAGCAGGTGTTGATGTTGAACGCGGCAAGGCCGTCTGAATGCGCACTCGCTCTCCGCTAATGGAAGCAGAAAATGGTGTGCGTGGAGGAGGAATACGACCTAACTAATCTATTTAAACTGACGCCGTGCGGATGATGAGTTTTCGGTGGAGTTATTTTTATCTCGAATTTTTTTCCCTTTGTTACCACGTCTTGCTCCCTGGCTGGTTATTAAAAGGTGCTTCAATGAATGCTAAACGGAATGCTTGTTTCGTATTTATCTGCTTTATTATTCGTCAATATCAGCCCCCAGTAATAATGAATGTGTTAGATAAAATACATTATTGGATAACTAGCAAGTTTCGGTTAAAACTTATATTTCATATATTAGCGGGCTAAATTTATAAATGCATCAATGTAAACATGGGGGGTGTTTTTAACCACCTGATAATTGGTGTTTTTCATGTTGTTCACCCCGAATATTTGGCGTCATTAGAATTAGATTATGTAAAGATTTATGCAGGAATTGAAAATTTTCCTATCACTTTTCTTTTTATTTATTTTATGATGTTCCCGACGTACTTAATTGCACTGGTATAGGTTATTTTATTAATCGCCAATTAACTCCGTGAGCAATAATAGAAACGCGAAATGAGTCATGAACATCCTCACGGCCCTGGAATCCTGAGGGCCATGGTCTCTTATTCGTTGTTTTTATCAAGTAGCAATAATAATACCATTTTTTTGAATGGTTACCTCGAAAAATGGTTATCCAAAATATGGTTTGATTTGTGAGGATTAATCCTTTCCTGTGTCAGGGAGGATTATCTCATCGGTGATGCCGGTTGCGGCAGTGCTATGTCGTAGATCATCACACGAACCGTCGGTTGTCGGCCGCCGGCAGCGTTTTTTTTGTCGGCGTTTTTTTATTCTTTGAACGCGTGTAGCTGTCCGGCTGCGCGCGTTTTTTTTGCCCGATGCGAGCGGTGCCTTGGTCACTTCCTGTAAGAATGACGCGCCTTCACCCTATACTGTCGCTGGACATCAGCGTGACATGCAGATGAGGAATCTTTGCTGCCGCGCCCAGTCGTCGGGCGGTGAACCGCCGAGGCAATCGATGACTGTCGCATGTTATCCTCTATACCATGAAGCCGCAGACGGTATCATGTTCGCCCCTTGCGCTATCCTGTCACTTGCCTGATCACGTCACCCCTTCGCCATAAGGGTGGGCGCGAAACTCCGTTCTCAGCTCGTTTATTTCAACGTGGTTATCTTTGACTGTCGCTATCTACAAACATCCCTATCCTTGAACCGACAAACGTGCCAGCTCTTGTCTTCCTCCTGCTTTATGCTGCGTTAATCATAAAGTCACTATGCTGGAGGACAATGAGGGTCCGAAATAGAGTGACCAGAGGAAATATTGCGATGAGTAAAGAAAGACAAACTACGGGTAAAATTTCCCTTGCCCTGTTAATGCGAACATCGAATTTATGACCTCGTCGGAGATTTCGTCGTATTACTCTCTTGGCGTCATGCTGTGAATATGAAGGAGTGGGGGGGGGGGGGGCATCATTATTTTTCCGACAGGAATGATCGAAATCTGGTATTAAGCTGGGTCAAATAAGGCGATTTTTGGGTAAGAAAATACGATGAGGATGAATCGGTGAGTTGATTTTTATCAATAGAGAAAATAACAAGCGTATGTCCGGGAGACATAGATGATGTCAATCACACTGTTATTAGATATACGATGATGTGGCTTCAGTTAGCCAAGGTATCTATTTTATTTGCTGGGTTGGTCTTGCTGTTTTTTTGTGATGGAATAATGCCAGATAGCAATAAAGATAAAGAACTCATCGAGTATTGATGGAATCCCCTTGAGGTTATTTCTCACATGACGGTTTTCGGTTTCGATAGCTATTTATTCTCTGCGGGTGTTTTTTGCACTAATGCCTCCCTAAGCTTCATTCCTGAACAAAAATCCGGATAGGATGATGCCTTGTAGTGTTGATACGTATATAATACCAGGCCGGTCGTATTATCATAGAGGATAGGTGTTGCCGTATTGTTGTTTTCGTATTTAGCAACAAAATATATAAATGAGAATGCTTTGAAAGCGATAACAATGAAGGGCCAGCCCATTATACTCATAAGGCTTAATATTTTATTTTTAATATTATCGTATAACTTCATTTATATTTTTACGCATAATGGGGCGGTTCTCCCGCGAATGATTCTCTCTGTTTGGCTGTAAATCAAACAGTTAACATAGTGAATGCGCTACTACAAAGAGAATGAACAATAATTTAACACCGAGTTTCATTTGAATATCAGAATATTGGTTTTTCCTCTTTCGAGCTTATTATGGTCGCTATTTTATAACTAGACTGTCTGGTTGTTGACGTTATCTGTGTATATTTTTTCACGCTATTATGATTTTTTATGTTTACTGGAGGAATGCGAGCTTTGGGAGGGGGTGAACATTGTTAATTTTATTGTTTTTGGTTTGAACCTTAGGGAGGGCGATTAAAAGCATTTAAAACCACACGTTTTACGTGGTCAGCCATAAAGATAATAGAGCAAAGTCAGTCTCTGAGGGGGATATTCTGATGCTCAGGCATATTAAGAAAATACGTAATTTCCTGGTCGTTTTTTCTCCTGTTATCAAAAGTTAAATATCATGCCGTCGAATACCGTGTTCGGCTGCAGTGGTATTTTTGTTTTATTTTTAAAGGTTATTTGAATGATTAGTCTGCTGCAATCTATATCTCGTTTGACAAAAATACTTTCACCCCATCGGAAACTTGCCCAACCGACCGAGGTCGTTAAAGGGAAAAGGAGATATCATTTCCATGTTGCAGAGACTCGACTGATTTATTTTATCGAAGAAGGTGAATTTCTTATGAAAAGCGCCAAAGACAACCGGGTGCTCTGTGTGCTTTTAGCCCCCTGTATTATTGGTTGGTCTACGGCGATTTATGGCGCCAACGAAGTTTATATTGAAAGAATCGATTATGGAAAAATTTACTGCGTGTCATTCGATACCGCATTACGCGTGGTGACGGCATATCAACGATTCGATGATGTCTTAAATATTGTTAATTACCATTTTACTTCGCTGCTTAATTATTGCGTCGATAGCGGCGGTGACTCCGTTTCCATCGTCACAAAAATGTTGGCATCGCTAAAACGCCTGCCACCAGAAGTGAGAAAACGTTTCACCGTGCTTTCTTTTATTAGTCAGCGTACATCCCTGTCCAAGAGTACGATCCTGCGCGTGCTCAAGAAGCTACAAGAAGACGGCTCACTGACCATGTCGCATGGAAGGCTGAATACCTTTTCCTTGCCGGAACCGTTGCGATGCCCCTTGCCCAGCGCAACGGTTGCCCGTGACAACGCTACTGATAATTCAGAGTAAAGGTGGCGTCGGCATCCGCTTCACTGGTGGCGACGCTAGCCAGCTTAGATTTATAGCGCGCGTTGAAGTACAGCGTGTTGGTGCCGCTCAGCAGCGTTTGCGCGGTTGAGAAAGNGCGGCAGTACCACGCCTTTGCTACTGGAGACTTCAATACCTACGCCAGAGGCTACGCCTGCACAGCCGCCGCTGATGTTGCTGACGGAAAGCAGCGTGTTGTCATTGGCGTCTGCGTTGCCAGTAAACGCAACGGCGGCGGTCGTGGAGACGGAGGCATCGCCGTCTTCAAGGCTGATGGTGTAAGACACTTTTCCTGATGAGGTGCCGACCGAAGCGAAGTTCGCATTACGGTACTGACCCAAATTCACCGTTTGATTAGTGGAGCTTGTACTTACTGCGTAGGCGGCGTTGATGATCTACCCTACGAAGTGANCGGTCCTGCCCGAAACAGAAACCGTCGTGGTTGCTGTGAATGCCGAGAAGCCGGTAGACAGCAGAGAGGCCCCAATGAGGGCGCCGAGTCATGTTTTACGCCTAAGTTACGATTGCTTATTATTTATAGGCCACGCTAATTGGTCATTAACGAAATCGGTATTACCGCTACAAATATTTCTCTTCTGCCAGTTCTCTGCGGATTGGCAATAAAACCGTAACAGCTTTATTGCCTAAATCAGGTCAGAGTGACGGAGAAAGAATGGCTGAGACAGCACTTCCTTCTGCGCCACTTCAGTATTTTCAAGAATGACTTTTGCGGGGGGTGAATGCAGCCTAAAGGCAAAAAACAGGATAAACAACTGTCTGAGATGGGATCTTACGCCATAAATAAAAGTTAAATATAATACGATGCACTTATATTAATATATTGTTTTGCTGTAATAATAAACAATGTGAAAATTGAACGGGTAAAGGATAAATAAATGAAGGCATTTGTAAGGTGTGTTTTTAATATGTTAAATAATGATAAATGACACTGATTTCAATTAAGTGAAGAGAATTAATTAGGCGATTTGGCTTATTTTTATCGTGATATCACTTCAGCATAAATATCTGATTCGATACCTATCATTTGGGGAATTAATAATTGCATGATGTATGGACGCCAGATAATCTGATCGCAAACAGCGTAAAATCAGGCCGGTGAGCCGCGGGCAATGAGGTCTGCAACGACGGCGGAACGTCTCACAAAGCCCCCCTGTGGATGGAAATTGCGGACGATGCCAAATCCGTCACGAGAATCAATATAAGCGATGGCATCGGCTGTGGATGAATGTGAAAGTTAAAGCGTGTTAAGGAAAAAATATGGCTGTGTTTAAGTTGGTGCTATTGCGGCATGGTGAAAGCGAATGGAATGATCAGAATCGATTCACCGGGTGGGTCGATGTGCCGCTGACCGACAAGGGACGAGAAGAAGCGCGGCTGGCGGCGCAATCGCTCAGACAGGCAGGGTTTACGTTTGACGCCGCCTGTACTTCGGTACTGAAGCGCACCGTGCATTCGCTGCAAATTGCGCTTGATGAGCTGGGTTTGCAGTGGCTGCCGGTGGAAAAAAACTGGCGTTTAAACGAGCGCCACTACGGCGCGCTGCAAGGTCTGAACAAGGCAGAAACGGCCGAACGGCTCGGCAAAGCGCGGGTGCATCAGTGGCGAAAAAGTTATGACGTTCCGCCGCCGCCGCTCACCTCGATTCACGATCGCTTTTCCGGCTACGATCGCCGCTATGCGCATCTGGCGCCGGGAGAGTTTCCGTTAGGGGAGAGCCTGCGCATGACCGGTGATCGGGTGATGCACTACTGGCAGACTTCGCTGGTTCCCCGAGTCCTTGCGGGCGAACGCCTGCTAGTGATCGCTCATCGCAATTCAATACGGGCGCTGGTCAAGCAACTGAACCACCTCTCAGACGAGGAGATCATCCGTGCGCAAATCCCCACTGGCATCCCCTTGGTTTATGAATTTGATGAAAATATGCGGGTGCAGCGCGCCTACTTTCTCGGCACCAACATCCCCCTGATCGAGCGGTAAATGCGCTCTGCAAGACATCACGGCGACCGCAGTCATCGCGCGCCGCCGTTGTGATGGGCGACAAGCGTTCGATATTCTGCCCGAAGCCCGAAGCCCGAAGCCCGAAGCCCGAAGCCCGAAGCCCGAAGCCCGAAGCCCGAAGCCCGAAGCCCGAAGCCCGAAGCCCGAAGCCCGAAGCCCGAA
>NZ_JIBO01000002.1 GCF_000688655.1 Lonsdalea quercina subsp. quercina
CATGCGGCCTGATTTGTGGCGTTCCTGTTTGTACCTCCTTTCATAGCACTACAGCGTCGGCGTCAGCACATAACCTGCGCTTAATCCTTGCACTTCAATGCCCTGAGCGATGGCTCGACCCGGTGTGACGATGACTTTCTCCGTCTCCGCGTTGGGCGCTGCGCGGTACAGCACATAGGTTTCCCCGCTATCATCGATGCGCAATGCCTGCGGCGGCACCGCAATGCCGTGTTCGTTGTGATAGAGAACGACGNCCAGCTTGGCGCTCATGCCGAGCCGGATACGCTCGCCGGTGCCGTTCTGTGGCGTATCGACGGCGACAACGACGTCATAATGGGCGNAGGAGCCNGGAGCCTCTGCCGCATCCCCTTGTACCGCGATGGTAGCGATATGCCCCGTCAGCGCCCGATTCGCGAAACCCTCACCGGTTATGTGTACCGGCATACCTTCGCTCAGCTGATGCAGGTCGATTTCTTCCACTCGGGTCAGAACCTGAAGGCGCTCCAGTCCGATGAGCGTGAGCAGCGGCGTACCTTGCGTGACCTGCAAACCCGGTTGGGCGATTACCGCTTTTCCGCCATCGGGTGCCGACGGCCGTATAATCACTCCCGCAAACGGCGCTTTGATGATTTGCCGCTCACTTTGCGCCTTGACCGCCTGGTAACGCACCTGCGCATTCACCAGCTCCATCTCGGCAATCTCGCGCTCTTCACCTGAACCCCGGGCTTCGAGGGTGTGTAACCCCTCTTCAGCGTTAAGCAGGTCCTGCTGCTGGTTGTGTATCAGGGTGAAGAGCTGGGCATGACTAATTACCCTTTCATCAGCGAAAAGGAGTTCGAAGACGTTGAAATCCGGGGATTATGGAAGGAGTTGGTGGAAGGGGGGACTACATAGCAACGAATGCCGCTCCCGGACGCTTTCGCCGCAATATGCCTGACCCGATATCATTTGTGGTTCTGAGCCGTCTGGCGATAGATAAATCATTACATGGTCAAGGTGTTGGCCGAACGTTGGTAAGGGATGCCAAGCTACGGGTGGTTCAGGTGGCGGGTACTATCGGCGTTAGCGGGATATTGGTTTATGCGCTGTCTGATGAAGTGCTGGAATTTTATCTGCAGGCGGGGTTTAAGCCTTCACCGATAGACCCGATGATGTTGATGGTGACGTCGGAAAATTTGGTGGGAGTTTATCAATCCGAACTTGATGTTATTCTCGTCAACATCAAAAAGTGAATGGTGAGCTACGCAGCGATACTGACACAATAGCATGGCTATGGTACGTCATTTTCCCCAGTAGACGAAAAAAGAACGTTGGGGATGAAGGAAAGTTCATGAAAACGCGCTCAAATCGAAAAAACCAGCAAGCAAACTGTAAAGTTTTTTGTTTTATTGCCGTTAGCCACCCTCAGTATTAACCCTGTCAGCTTCTTGGATGAAGCGGTGGAACACCTCTGTTATTTGTCAGGTACAGACAATCACTTCCGGTATAGCCTTAAAAGGAATAGATAGCTATGGTCGGTATTACAAACAACTACATACCACTCAGCACTGCGGAAAGTTCTGCTAACGTTGACTCTCTTTTTAATCAGGCACGGAAATTGAGTGAAGTGGCGACAAAAGCCAACCATAAATTTATGTGTTTCTGCCTGTGCAGCCGCACAATTTCGCCGGTTGACGGTGATCTTAACGGCATGAGTCTCAACAATATTATCGACCGTGCTCGTAGAAAATGCTTCACCCATGACAATCGAACTCTGCTGACGGATACGTACTCCTGTCCTTATGTGCAATGCGCGGACTTAAATGGGAAAATCACGCGAAATTTTAGCGATGGCGGCACCTAAGGTACCAAAGAACGGAAGTTTTCTCGACAAAGACACAACTATCGTCGAACACCATTCTTAATGGTAAATAGTCATAAGAAGGCATCTAATAATGAGGCGGAGATTTAAATGGTTTAAGGTTACAGCGCTCTGGCGTTACTCCGCCTTATTATCAATGGGAAGTAAAAAGACTGTAACCTTATTAAAAAATATACATGGAGTAATTCGCGTGAAATTCAATAACCCTCTAATATTTTCTACCGTAGCTGTTTCTTTATTTGTGTCAGGTGCGGCCATCGCCGGGCCTAAATTCAATGTAACGTTTAAACACCTTGGTTCATCCAGCTCTGGCGACGCTGTTTTTTCTCCAACGACTAGCGCAGAAATTTTTTCTAAGGCTTATGCATCACCAGCGCCAAAAGAAACCGTCAAACCGGGCATGGCCGATACTTATACTATATCTAGCCCGGTTAATGACGTAAGTTCCATGCATCTCCGCTACAAAATTGGAAATAAAGAGTGTCGATTCGATATTGCATATACTGTGAATATCGTATTGGGGAATAAAATTCCCAAATGGACTAAAAACGTAACGCAAGGCAATGCAGCAAGATGCAACATGACAGTTAAAGCGGTTAATAACTCGACTTATGATTCAACCGTTGAACTGACCATGAGATAAATTGGCCCTTTGGCATAATATTCAGGCGTGCCATTTTATTTCAGGCGCGTCTGATATCGATGAGGTATCACAATGAATGTAAATGGCGTATCTGTGTCCGCAACACCTCTCCGTTCAAGCGAAACAAACGCAACGGGAAAAAACTCGGACGTATCTACAAGTAATCAACCTGTTATTTCCGGCGAGACGGAATCAAAGCCACAAAGCACTGTTTCCACGCTCGCTCGTCAGTTGGCCGATGCCGCGGTGAGAGCAGAAGCCCGAGACGCCAGCTCTAGCCGTGAGGGACTGGCACAAAAGGCGAAAACGTTACTTAGTCAAATCACCGGGCCAAGTTATCAAAATAATCGCGCAAAGTACGATGCCGAAGTACCTGATACGGATGATCAAGCATTACTGGAACGCTCGAAGCAGGCAACAGCTTTCGTCAATGGCTCTGGCTCCAATCCGTTTAAGGGATTAACGCGCGACCAACTGGCATTAATTATTTACGATGATAGCGGCACATTTACAACGAATGAACGCCGTGCGGCATCGTATGAATCAGACGAACAAGAGTACGCCTGGCGTCGTTCGGCCGTTATGAAAAGTGAGACTGAATGGAATCAAGGCGGGTACAAACAGACCGAATTTTTTGAAATGGTGCTGGAACACTATGACAATCTGCCGTCAATTGAATCAGTACAATACTCCGACGAGCACAGGGCAAGGCTCCAAAATCTTATTGAAATGGATTTCAACTTTGTGACCGGGGAACCGGGAAATAACGGTAACTCATTTATCGACCTACGTAATAGTTTGTTATCGAGCGGCTCGTACAGCGACTGAAAATATTGACGCCTTCATCGTTCACGCAGGCAACAAAGCAGACAAAAGATCGGTATTTCTTGCCCATGGGCTTGTTCACACTCCATCCCAATGGCGATAAAGGAAATGATTTCCTGTCAGGAATGCCGAGGGGCTGATAAGCGATACGCCGACAGCGTGAGGAGAGTGCGGTGACTGCTTCGCAGTCATGCGTCGAAAAATATATTTCCCGGCAGAAAACGGCGTGCGCGCCTGGCCCTAAAGGGGGGAGCTGCTCGCTGACCTTCCCCCTGAATAAAACATGCGGCCTGATTTGTGGCGTTCCTGTTTGTACCTCCTTTCATCGCACTACAGCGTCGGCGTCAGCACATAACCTGCGCTTAATCCTTGCACTTCAATGCCCTGAGCGATGGCTCGACCCGGTGTGACGATGACTTTCTCCGTCTCCGCGTTGGGCGCTGCGCGGTACAGCACATAGGTTTCCCCGCTATCATCGATGCGCAATGCCTGCGGCGGCACCGCAATGCCGTGTTCGTTGTGATAGAGAACGACGGCCAGCTTGGCGCTCATGCCGAGCCGGATACGCTCGCCGGTGCCGTTCTGTGGCGTATCGNCGGCGACAACGACGNCATAATGGGCGGAGGAGCCGGGAGCCTCTGCCGCATCCCCTTGTACCGCGATGGTAGCGATATGCCCCGTCAGCGCCCGATTCGCGAAACCCTCACCGGTTATGTGTACCGGCATACCTTCGCTCAGCTGATGCAGGTCGATTTCTTCCACTCGGGNCAGAACCTGAAGACGCTCCAGTCCGATGAGCGTGAGCAGCGGCGTACCTTGCGTGACCTGCAAACCCGGTTGGGCGATTACCGCTTTGCCGCCATCGGGTGCCGACGGCCGTATAATCACTCCCGCAAACGGCGCTTTGATGATTTGCCGCTCACTTTGCGCCTTGACCGCCTGGTAACGCACCTGCGCATTCACCAGCTCCATCTCGGCAATCTCGCGCTCTTCACCTGAACCCCGGGCTTCGAGGGTGTGTAACTCCTCTTCAGCGTTAAGCAGGTCCTGCTGCTGGGTATGCGCCTGTTGGGTCAGCGTATCGACCTCCATCCGGGCGACAATGCCGCGCTCGAACAGTACCCGCGTATCACGCAGATTTGCCTGCGTGACGCCCAGTGTCGAACGAGCGGTTTGTACAGTTCGTCGGGCTCGCGTGACTTCGGGACTACTGCTCCAGTTGCGTAGTTGATAGACGGCCTGCTGAGCTTTAAGAAGCTCCGTCTGAGCCTGCCGCATCTGAATGGCAATCTGCCCCGTGTCTAACCGCAGGAGCGTCTGGTCCGCGCTCACGCTCTGGCCTTCTTGAACCAGGNCTTCACGGATCACGCCCTCAAATGGCGCAGACAGCGTTTCCTGCCGGGCAGCTTGAATGCGTCCGACCAGCCCAAGCTGCTGCTCAAGCGGCTGTGGTTGCACCGGTAACCATTGTGCCTGAGCATCCGGTGACGGATCTTTGTCGTTGGATTTCCAGGGGGTCCAGATGGAAACAGTCAGTACCAGAAACAGGATCAGGAGGCCCCCTCCTATACGCCGATGTCGGAGGAGGAGAGACGGGAGGATTGGCAGGCGGTATTTAGTCATTGAGTGCGATATCCCAGCTTTGCAGTGTGGTGCCCAGCGTTTGATCCAGTTCAGCCTGTGTATTCAGATAGCTGATGAGGGCGCTGAGCCGCGCATTCTCGGCATTGCGCAAATCGTTTTCGTAGCTCAGCACCTGAAAGTTGCTGGAGCGGCCCATCGTGAGTTTTTCTCGTTCAATTTCCAGCTTGCGGCGAGAAAGGTCACGCGCGCGCTGGGAGATTTCATACTGCCGCCAGCGGGTGCCGATATCACGAACGGCATTGGTGACTTTACGTTCTAACTGCTGGTGGGCTTCCGCTAATTGAATCTCCTGATTGCGGACACTGACCTGGGCCTGCACTTCGGCCTGGCGAGGACTCAGGTCGCCGATGGGGATGTCGACCTGTATTCCTACGTAGTTTTCCCAGGCGCGTGAAGTGCCGCTGTGGGGATCGCGATTGCGTACCTGACTCGCGCCTCCCACAAGTGACACATCCCAGAGCCGACTGTCTCGCGCCACCGCCAGATTGAGGGTGGCCTGTTTGATGTAGATAAGCTGAGAGAGCCAGGCAGGCTGGGCGGCTTCAGCCTGTTGCAGCGCTCGATCCGCATTGATATTCACTTTTTTTGCCTGCAAAGACTCCGTCGCAACAATCGGCGTATTCAGGTCCAGAGCCAACAATTGCAGCAGCGACAGCCGTGCTGTATCCAGCTGATTATGTGTTTCTTCGTAAGCCAGCTCTTGCGAAGCCACTTCGGCTTCCGTTTGCACGATATCGAACTCGGCCATGCGCCCGGCGGCGATCATCGCGCGGTTGNCCTCAAGCAGCTGGCGAGCGCGCTCCAGAGAATCTCGCGAGATTTTCAACTGCTCCTGCGCTTCCAATAGCGTCCGATAGGAGGAGATGACCTGTGTGATGGTCTCCGACACCGTGGATTTCAAGTTGAGACGGTTCGCCTGCTCGGTCAACTGCGCGAGGCGAACGGGGGCCGTGGCAATATCTTTTCCCGCGCCGCGCAGCAAAGGTTGAATTAGGGAGATATTGGCGCCGTCATTGCGTGACAGCCCGGCGTCATCGGATTTGACGTGACGATATGTCCATCCCAGGCTGACGCGGGAGCCATACGGTGTGAGCAAGGTGGTGGTGGGTGTCACGGTGCCCTGACGGTAGCGGTCGTCCTGATTACGATAGGAAAGATAACTGCCACTGAGGGTCAGTTTGGGGGTGAAGCGGTCCTCGGCGACGCGAAGGTCGAATTTTTGGGCGATCCGATCCAGATATGCGCTGCGGATCGATCGGTTGTCACGCAGGCCCAGATAGATCGCATCGCTTAACGTAAGATCGATGGCCTGAGCATTAAGTGAGGAAGCGGCTACCGCCGCAGAGGGCCGGCCCTGACGCGTTGCCTGAGAGGGATGCAACGGCTCATTCATGAGCGCCAACGCCACCGAAGGGGCGGTGATCGAAAGTATAAAAAGGGGAAATAGACTACGCATCACGTAATGCCTGTACCGGAGTCAGGCGCGCCGCTGCCATCGCCGGAGACAGCCCGAAGAACAAGCCGATGGCAATGGCGCTGCCGATACCGAGGGGAAGCGACGCGGCCGACAGTGAAAAAGACGACCAGCCCGAATAATTAACGAACGTCCAGGCGATGAGTAAGCCCACCGCGGCACCCATGAGAGCGCCAATCGTCGCCAGCACGATCGCTTCCAACAGAAAAAGCCGGGCAATGTCTCGAGGACGCGCGCCTAGCGCCATCCGTACACCGATTTCGCGGCGTCGTTCGGCAACGTTCATCACCATGACGTTCATGACGCCGATGCCGCCGACCAGCAGAGCGATACCGCCCAGACCGGCCAGAAGCCAGGAAAACAGGCGCGACTGCTGCGCCATGCCCGCCAGCAGAACCCGGGGGATCTGCACATCTATTTCGAAGCCGGGCATGTTGCTCTCCAGCCAGTGCTGCAAGCTAGGCGCAGTCTGCTCTAGCGTGGCGATGTCGGGATTGCGCGCCAGCACACTGGTGATCTGCGGTGTGGGGACGATGCGTCGCATGCCCTCAATCGGCAATAATATGGAATCGTCGGGCGATAACGGGAGCAGGGGGGTTTGTCCTTTGGGCTGCAGAATACCAATGATCTGAAACAGGTAATCGCCAAGCTGGATTGTGTCGCCTACGTTGACGGAGACGCCCACATTCTGCCACTGCGTCACCATGTTGGCCCCTAATACGGCGTGCGTGCTGTGCGCATCGAATACGCTCAGGAAGCGCCCCTGCGCTAATCGCAAACCCAGTACGTTAGGCAGTTCAACATTGCTGCCGAGTAGTGGAGGATTCAGCGTGCGTCCTTTGAAACGTACATCCAGACTGGTAGGGATCACAGGGGCTGCCGCCGTAATCGCGGGCAGCCTCTTGCGCAATGCGTCGGTATCCAGTTCGGTCAGGGCAGGCTTCGTTTCGACGGCGTCGCCGAGGGGAACCTGGATAGTGGCGACAAGCAGATCGCTCCCCATTCCTTTGAAAACACTCATGGCTTCATGTTCAGCGTTATGCCCGATATTCAGCAGAGCGACCACCGCCATACACCCTACAGCTATCCCCAGCAGCGCCAATACGGCCCGACGGCCCAACTGACGCAAATTCTCTACCGGTTCGCGCAATAGCTGTAGCCATGTGGGGCCGTAGCGATGCGATGGCGTTGAACTAGGGGGGAAGGGAATATGGGCGTTAAGCATGTCGCCTCTCTTCAACCCGGCCGTCGCAGACTTCAATACAGCGCGCCATGCGCTGGGCAATGCGGTTATCGTGAGTCACCACCACCAATGTCGTGCCGTATTCGTGGTTTAGGGACAGTAAGAGTTCGATGATGTCGTGCGCCGTTTGGCTGTCGAGGTTACCGGTGGGTTCATCCGCCAGGAGCAGACCCGGTTCACCGATCAGCGCACGGGCGATGGCAACGCGCTGGCGCTGTCCGCCTGACATATCCGCCGGGCGGTGAAGGTGGTGGCTGGCGAGGCCGACGCGATTCAGTTGAATCATGGCCGCCTGTCGGGCTTGCGGCTGCGATACGCCGCGATACAGCAGGGGTAAAGCCACGTTGTCGAGAGCATTGAGCCGTGGCAGCAAGTTGAAGCTCTGGAACACGAAACCGATGAGCCGATTACGCGCTATCGCACGTGACTCGGCATTGACGCGAGACATATCTTCGCCTGCCAGTAGCAATCGGCCTGTGGTCGGTTCGTCCAGTAATCCAATGAGGTTGAGGAGTGTACTCTTGCCCGAGCCGGATGCACCGACGATCGCGCAACGTTGGCCCTTGGGAATCGAAAACGATACATCATGCAACACGTTCTGAGTGGACGCGCCTGTCGTGTAGGCGTACGTAATCTTTTCAAGGCAGATCAATCTGTTGTTGCCAGTCGTTGGCATCTTCCCTCCTGCCTGCTTTTCATCCATGTGGGCGCTATAGCGGCGACCAACAACGATCCCGTGAAACTTTACTTCTGACGGCTGCGATCTACCGATAAAGTCATCTGATCCACTAGTGATTGCAGTTCATCTTTAAATTGGGTTGAATCGGTACCGTTTTCCAGCTGTGTCAACGTTTGTTGTACTTCATACCCCTCAGGCAATTGCGCTTTTTCGATCGCCGGTAGCGAATTGCTGTGATCCGACACTTCCTGGTAGCTCTCTGCGCTGATCTTGCCAGTGCGGTGGTATTCGTCCATCATTTTAGCCACCACTTTCACACGCCATTGATACTCTTGGTCATCGGCTTCTCTGAGGGCAGCCCGACGCTCGTTGACCGTGAAGGAACCGCTGTCATCATACGCAATCAGCGCCAGCTGGTCGCGGGACATCCCTTTGAACGGGTTGGTTGCTTCGCCATTAGAAAAATCGGTAGCCTGTTGGGCTTGGGCCAGTCGTTGTGGATCGTCAGAAGCAGGCACCTCGGCGTCGTGAGCCGCTTTGTTGCGCGTGTAGCTTTCGCCGAAGAGCTTTTCNCTCGTCGATTGTGCGAAAGCCGCGAGTCCTTTACGGCTTGTGGTGGCATCTCGCTCAGCGGCGCGTGTGGCGGCATCGCTCAGTTGAATCGAAAGTGAGGAAACCCGTGTCGTTGTGCTGGTGGGGGTGTCCAAGGCGCTGTAAGCCTGTGATTGGGTTGACTCACTGCTGTAGTTGACGGTGTTTTGATCGCTGACTTGTGATTGTTGGGCGGTGGAACCCAGTTGATTAATGCTGTTCATCGGGAGTCCTCAATTGTCTTGATTAGCGTCATCGCTGATGGAAAAAGGTGGCCTGTGGTACTTTCAGCCGCCCTTTAACTAGGGTTACTTCATCGTGAATTCAGCAGCCCATGAAAAATCAATCACGCTCTGATATTTGAGGGTTGCAGTGCAAATGGCCCCGTTACTAGATATCGCGTTTTTGGACCATTTGGGGACCTTTGATCGAGCACCGGGAATGAGACCTCCACCAATGAATTGGTTTAAGAACGTGGTGCTAAATTCGCAGGTTTTTCTCCCCATCGTATATCGTATTATCGCTGCATTTGCATCGGCGATAATTTTACTTTGGACGATAAAAATATCAGTAGATTGGGGAAGAACTGTCGTTTTTGGTTTAGGTGTTGAGTTGCCATAAGAACTTAACTCGTTCGTGGTCACCATTTTATAGATCGCGTCTTGTGTACCCAGATTCTTAAATGTGACAGTCACCGGGGGACCAGCGAATGCTGCGCCTGCGGTGCAGAATGTGGTGGCAACAAGGGCGATGGTTGCTATTTTTTTGATGTTTTTCATTAGATTATTGCATTCTTTTGTATTTTGTAATTTTGAGCTGATGTCTCTTTAGCTCAGAATTACAGCACTTTGCTGTGCGAGTTTCGTGTGACCAACGTTTTTTGGAAAACGGATTTATTAATAATTGAAATAAATCACAGTTAATAAATATCACTGATTAATATTTCGATTTTTCCTATTAGGGTATTTAACGGCAAACTCGAGTGAAAACTTTAGAATTGTTAATTTTTTTCAGCCAGTCTAGCGTATTCTAACAAATATTCTAATGCCTTTTTTGGTGATTTGTCTATGTTAAATAACAGCATGCGTTTTCTGAGGGGGATGGATTGATGGTCATGAATGTAAAATTTGGTTAATTTATTGAATGCTGCAATGGATGCTTTAGATGACAATATTATAAGTTTTATGCATATTAATTTTTTCACCTATTTAATTAAACATCAAGAAATGGCCAATACGTGTTTTTACAGTATTATTTCCTGTGAAATGTATCGAGTATATTAATTCAGAGAGCCACGTATTTAGCTAAATGAATCTAAGGAAACATATTCTCGGCTAAAAAATAAGAAAGTTGAACTCTGCTAATGGTTGTGAATTCGAAATAATTATTTCTAATTCAATAATGACAACGCGGTAATTATTTCTATATAAGGTTATTTTAGTCGCCAATATATCCCTCTCATCTTGGCCTCAAAAAGGCCCCGTTATTTTATGCGTTATTAAGATTTGCTAAATATGACACGTCTCTATTTTTCTATCGCAATGCTGTTGTAAGCCTTATTTTTGCTTGTGAAGCCGCTCACATAATAAAATATTATCGGTCGTGAGCGTTGCCGGAACCTGCCATCTTTTAATCAGCGATGTTTCTTATACATTCAAAAACTATCACTGATAGGGAAGGGAACGATGTCGAATTTACCTATGTGTATGCTGGCCGCAGCGATGTCATCCGTGGTGCTGCCTCAGACCGCCGATGCTGTTGAAGAAAATAAAAATCGTGAATGGTGGAAAGAGGTTGTCGTTTACCAAATATATCCGCGTTCATTTAACGATAGTAATGGAGACGGTATTGGTGACCTCAATGGTATTACAGAGAAACTGGATTACCTGAAAAAACTCGGCGTTGATGTGATTTGGCTCAGCCCGCATTTTGACTCCCCAAATGCGGACAATGGTTATGATATTCGTGATTACAAGAAGGTCATGAAAGAGTTCGGCACGATGAATGATTTCGACCACATGCTTAACGAAATTAAACGCCGTGATATGCGTTTGATAATTGATTTAGTGGTTAACCACACCAGTGATGAGCATCAGTGGTTCAAAGAGAGCAGAAAGTCGAAGGATAATCCGTACCGCGATTACTATATTTGGCGAGACGGGCGCAATGGTGAGGTGCCCAATAATTACCCCGCTTTCTTCGGTGGTTCTGCCTGGAAAAAAGACGATCAGACCGGCCAGTATTATCTGCACTACTTCGCCGAGAAGCAGCCTGACCTGAACTGGGAAAATAAAAAGGTTCATCAGGAGGTCTATGACATTATGCGCTTCTGGCTGGATAAAGGCGTCTCCGGTTTTCGCATGGACGTGATCCCTTTTATTTCCAAGCAGCCCGGTCTGCCTGATTTAAGCCCGCAGCAGCTGGCCCAACCGCAAAATGTGTTTGCTACAGGGCCGCACATCCATCAATACCTGCATGAAATGAACCGGGAAGTGCTGGCGCCCTATAACGCGATGAGCGTTGGCGAAGCCTACGGTGTGACGTTCGAGGATACGCCCAAGTTCGTTGACGCGGATCGCCAGGAATTGAATATGTTGTTCCACTTCGATGTCGTTCGTCTCGACCGCGATGGCTGGCGTAAGACGGACTGGACCCTGCCTCAACTCAAGACTGCCTTTGCTAAAATCGACCGCTCCGGGGCGGCTGGCTGGAACACCAGCTTCCTGAGTAACCATGACCTTCCGCGGGCGGTGTCACATTTCGGTGATGACAGCGATGCATGGCGGGACGTGTCCGCCAAAGCGTTGGCCACACTGATGATGACCCAACGGGCTACGCCCTTTGTGTATCAGGGTGAAGAGCTGGGCATGACTAATTACCCTTTCACCAGCGAAAAGGAGTTCGAAGACGTTGAAATCCGGGGATTATGGAAGGAGTTGGTGGAAGGGGGAAAAGTCTCGTCCAAAGAGTTTCTGGATAATGTGCGCCAAACCTCCCGCGATAATGGCAGAACGCCGATGCAGTGGAGCACCGCGGCTCAGGGGGGATTTACAACTGGCACGCCGTGGCTGGCGGTAAACCCCAACTATACGAAAATCAATGCGGCGGCTCAGGTCGACGATGACCATTCGGTCTACGGTTATCATCGTCAGCTGATTGCGCTGCGGCGTCAGACTCCGGCGCTGATCCATGGTGAGTATCGCGATCTGGCGCCGGAACATCCTAAGCTTTTCGTTTATACTCGCACGTTAAAAGATCAGCAGTATCTGGTTGCCATTAACTTCTCGCGCGAGACGCAGAACTGGTCGTTGCCGGCAGATAAGAAGATTGTTCGATCCGTCATCAGCAACCGGCCGGAAAGTGCCGCCTCAGCGGGTGCCGATCGTCTGACTCTACAGGCCTGGCAGGCCGCCATTTTTAAACTGTAGCCTGCTAACCAAATCGTCACGCCTAACGCTTCGCGGCGTGACGGTTCCTATTGTGTTTCTCCTGTCGTCCGCCAGTACCCAGGTTGCCAACGATGACGCTCTTCCTGATCTTGCGTCGTTTTCACCACGTTGAACAAGCGCGATGAGTTTATTCAACGTGAGAAGGACAGGCTGGTTTCCTCGGCCTTTATGGCATAATTTTTGAGGGATTTTTAGCCACAAACGCGAGTGTGTTATCGATGTCGGCACTCGTCGTGGCGTGATTTAACGATGGCGAGGGTGGGATGCAAGAAGCAAAAATGGAGCGCGTACGACTGTTGGAAGCGCGTTTGCGACAGGCGATGTTGGACTCGGACGTCACGGCGTTAGAAACGCTGTTGGACAGGGAGCTGATATTTGTCAGCCATCTGGGACAGGCGCTGGGACGACGTGACGATCTCGACGCGCATCGTTCGGGGCTGATCAAGATCCATGATTTGCAGACAGCAAATGAGCGAATACTGCTCAAAGACAACGTCGCTATTGTTGCCGTAAAAACACAGATTTCCGGCAGCTTTGGTGGGCAACCTTCTGATGGAGTATTCCTCTTCACGCGGACATGGTTACTCTCGCCGGACTCGATGAACGGGCGTGTTATTGCAGCCACCTCCGTGCGTTTGATATCAGAGGACGCCATGCCGCCGTATTTAGATTTCCAGTTGTCATAGCTGGCTTCCGCCACACCGTTTTCGCGTCACACATCCTTCACGTGCCGATCCTCTTCAACTTCTTTTAGAACCCGCAGGATCTGAGTTTCAGTGAAACGCGCTTTCTTTATGATGCGCCTCCGCTGGTTGTCTTTTGACCAGATAACGCGATTAAGCAGTAAGACTAAATTCAGGGGGACTACAATGGTGCCTATTCTCTTCTGGCCTCTGACTCTACCCACACCGACATCCTCCCATCAATTGATATTATTTGCTGTTACATCGAGTCTTTATCGTCGCACCAACGTGGGGTGTTCTATTGGTTTAAGACAAAACCGACCGGGTAGACGGCTTTACGCTTCAAACTTGAGAGGAGATCTCAGGCCGTACTCAGCGTGTTGATGTCACGTTCGGCCTGCTCCAGCAACGAAATTCATGCAGTCCGCGGTTGTTGACAGCGCTGGGTCACGATGCGTAAGCAAGCGCATACCGCGCCGCAGGTGAGGGTCAAGTCAGATCCTTTTCCTCTTTAAAAACGTTGATTACTCCCTCGATTCGGTTTACCCACACAACGATGATACTTAAAATAGTTTTGACTATGTCACGGCGAAAACCTTGAGGAAATAGTGAGGTTACGTGAGTGTGCATAGGTATAACTAGCCATTAATACGTCGAAGATTCAGTTGTTTTGATATGAATAACCTTGGCTGAATTCCGAGGTATAACGGCCAGTACATATTGATATAAAGTAAGGATGCTTTAACTATGCAACCTAAAATGTGGGCAACCGCACTGGTGTGCGGCGCGCTTTCGGCGGGGGTTACCGCTGGCTCTCAAGCACAATGTATTTCCAACCACACCACGGAAAGTGATTCAACGTTTCCCTCCACGTTAAAAGGCAAGCTCGCCTATCACACCTACGGCAGTTATGCCGATGGCACCAGCCAAATCTTTATCTATGACTTCTCTGCCAACAAAGTGACGCAGGCGTCTTCATCGGCGTGGGGAATTCAGGACCCGATGAACGCGGTATTCAGTCCGGACGGTAAATGGCTGGCCTTTATGGGGATCAAGGACGATGCCTGGAATGTCTTCATGTGGCAGGTCGACTCGGCCGAACTCCCGGTCAATCTGACCAAAAGCACGGGAGAGACGAGAAATGAAGATCCCAAGTTCAGCGCTGATGGCGCTGCGCTGTTTTTCAAGCAGGATGGCGATGTGGTGAAGGCGACGTTGAGCTTTGAAAATGGGGGGCCGGCGTTCAGCTCGCAGACCAATCTGACTAACGCCTCTTCAACGATAGAAAGCTCAATGCCCTATCCGTCCGCCGATGGCACGCAAGTCTATTACGCGGCAGGGAAGGCATCGGGCGTCACGGGCATTTATCGTCTGACGCTCGCGACCGGCAAAAAGGTGGTTTTCGACAAGCCGAACGGCCTGGAAGCCTACTATCCGACGGTTCGTCAGGATGGAAGGGTGTTTTACTCGCGCTGGAAGGACTCGGGCGGAGCCGATCAGCTCTATACCAAGGNGAATCCGAGCGATAAGGCCGAACAACTGTCGATTAATGATTGCGACAGCAACAACTCCGACGCCTTCCCCGTGAGTGGCACTGACTATGTCTTCTTTTCGTCTACGTCTGAGGGTAAATACCAGCTGTACCTTGGCGAGGTCAGCACGGGTAAACGCTGGAGTCTTTCCTCGTTTCACGTTAATGACGACACGGATAAAGAGACTCTGGGGGCTAACTACTTCGGCGGATAAACGGCATATCGCATGACGAAGGACGCCGTTGAGGCGTCCGTTCTGGACAAAAGAAACCAGGCGTAGTTTGTCTGGTTTCGCCCGTCCCGACCTCGTGATAAGTAAGCGCTTGCAAACTATGGGCTTAGCAGGTTGGTGACGAAGCCCATGATGCGTATCAGGACGAAGCTCCCGCCTTTCAAACGGAGAATGTTCACCGGGTCTGACCGTCTGCCAGGCCAGATACAGAAGATAAAGCGCCCCGCATAAACGCATGGTGTCATAGGCATGGGGATCGCCTTGACCAGCGCGATAATTCCCGCCGCCGCGCGCATCAAGTAAAACACAAATCCCACTGTAACGCCGCCTGGCGAACTCAAGCATGTATCCCGCTATCAAGGCGGTATCACGCGAGATCGCGGGCGTGAACTTCTGCGAGCCGGCTGCTTTTGGAGTATCCCTTCTGCCCGTCAAACTGAAAAAATTTCCATTTTTTTTAATTATTGTCTGATTATTGAACTAACCTAATTGAATCGTTTTTGATGGTCATGGCAAAGCTGCCGGCCGACAGGGGGCTGCGATAGATGGAATATTGTGGTCGCACGCGTGTCGAGGAGTGAAGAGTCAAAACGCTTGCCAATTAGAATTCCCTGGGCCATAATGCCGTCCCCGAAACATGCTGTATTTTAAAATCTTTAAAAATCAGCGTGTTACAAAAGCCGCGGCGTAAATTAATTCCTTTTTGCAACAGCGCTATCGGTTTTATCCTCCAAGAGCATTCTTGCTCTCCGGAAAAGTAAATCTCATAAGTTTTTAAACAGACTTATCCACAGATTTCTTGACGACGGTGTTTGATGGCACACCGAGGGTCCGAAGATCGCTATTTTTTATCCCAATGAATTTAAAAGAAAAATTTTAGATAAAAAACGCCACTATGATCACTTGTACTTTTTGTTGCACTTGATTGGCAAAGAGTTTTTAAATTTATCCACAGGCGGGACAGGCGAAAAATCGGCGAATTTTTGTCCACACCGTAACATCCTCCTGATTGCCCCTTCACCGCCCTTTCTCTCGCTAATCTGGCCCAGTCATTCGCCAACGACATAGGGCGGAGTAAACTGATAGCTGTTTCCGCGGCCTTTACGGAAAAATGAGGCATTTTCGGTCAGCTTGGGTGACTTCCGGGGTGAGGACGAATTGCCAAGGGGCCGCGTTATCGCGTCCACGCCCGGTGTCGGCGGCGCATCTGCAGAAATGAGAGGGAGCATGCCATGATCGATTGCAGCATCAATTCTGTGTCCGAAGCATTACCTGATACGGTCTTCCGAGCCGACTGGCTACGACGAGAGGAGGCAGGGGCGGCACAATCGGCAGGCGTGTCGCTCTACACGCTGATGCAAAGAGCGGGTTCCGCCGCATTTAGACTGGCGCGTTTGCACTATCCGTCAGCTCGGCACTGGCTGGTTTTGGCCGGACACGGCAATAACGGCGGAGATGGTTATGTGGTGGCAACCCTGGCGAAAGCCGCTGGTCTGCGGGTATCGGTAATAGTCTGCCCTGGAGAGCGTCCGTTGCCGCCCGAAGCCGAACAGGCCAGAGCGCAATGGATCGCCGATGGCGGTACCGAACTAACGCCGGAGGCTGCCTGGCCTGATGATATCGATCTGATTATCGATGGTCTGCTGGGCACTGGTCTTGCCGCCGCGCCCAAGGCTCCCTACGATCGACTGATTGAGGCGGCCAATGCGCATCCGGCGCCCACGGTGGCGCTGGATATCCCCTCTGGATTGAATGCCGAAACCGGTCATACTGCGGGCGCGGTGATCGACGCCGCACACACCATCACCTTCATTACGCTGAAACCCGGCCTGCTGACCGGTCTGGCCCGAGACTATGTCGGTCGGCTGCACATCGACGATCTGGCGCTGTCGCCGTGGATAGCGCGTCAGGATGCGCCGATTCAGCNCATCACGCCGCGTCATCTTTCTCAGTGGCTGAAGCCTCGCCGGGCGGGCGCGCACAAAGGGGATAATGGCCGTCTGCTGATTGTCGGCGGCGACGCGGGGACCGGCGGTGCGATTTTCATGGCGGGTGAATCCGCTCTGCGTACAGGTGCCGGTTTAGTGCGAGTACTTACTCACCGCGAATACCTTGCAGCGCTGCTGGTTTCTCGTCCCGAGCTGATGGTTCAGGAGCTGAACACGGCGACGTTGCGGCAAGGGCTGGAGTGGGCGGATGTGATCGTAATCGGCCCCGGCCTGGGTCAGGGGGAATGGGGCAGAAATGCCCTCAGGATCGCAGAAAATTGTAACAAATCCATGTTATGGGATGCGGATGCGCTCAACCTGCTGGCAATCAGTCCGCATAAACGTCAGAATCGCATCCTGACGCCCCATCCCGGCGAGGCGGCACGGCTGCTGAACTGTCGCGTTGTCGACATTGAGAGTGACCGCTTACTTGCAGCGGAAAAGCTGGTGAAACGCTACGGCGGCGTTGTAGTACTTAAAGGTGCGGGAACGGTGATCGCCAATGAGCAAGGCGCGCTGGCCATCGCTGACGTCGGCAACCCCGGTATGGCTACGGGTGGGATGGGCGATGTGCTTTCCGGCATTATCGGTGCGCTGGCGGCGCAGAAACTTTCGTTGTATGACGCGGCCAGAGCCGGATGTGTGGTTCATGGCGCCGCCGCCGACTGGCTGGCGAAACAGCGCGGCCCCCGCGGCATGCTGGCGACGGATTTGATGCCCGTACTGGCGCAGTATGTAAATCCTGAGTGGATATCCTTAGAAAAGACAGAATGAAGACATTTTCTCTATCTCTGCCTGACGAAGCGGCAACTATTGCACTCGGTGCGACACTGGCGCAGGCCTGCGACCGCGCCGTCATTATCTATCTGTATGGCGATCTGGGCGCGGGCAAGACCACGCTGAGCCGCGGCTTCCTGCAAGCGCTCGGCCACACGGGCAACGTCAAAAGTCCCACCTACACGCTGGTGGAGCCTTACATGCTGTCGCCGCGTCCGGTTTACCATTTCGATCTGTACCGCTTGGCGGACCCCGAAGAGCTGGAGTTCATGGGCATTCGCGACTATTTGTCCGAGGACGCCATCTGCCTGATCGAATGGCCTCAGCAGGGCGCGGGGATACTGCCTCCTGCCGATCTGGAGCTGCACCTGAGCTATCAGGATGCGGGGCGTCAGGCGGAGATTCAGGTGTTGTCTGACACAGGCGAACATATTGCGGCGCGTTGTATAGGTCAGTCGGAGTAGACGTGATGATCGTGCGGTTGATGAAGGCTTTATTGGGTGTTGTCCTCTTCCTGTCCTGGCCGCTTTGGGCGGCGAATCTCTCAGATGTTCAGGTCGATAACGCTTCGGGGCTGGCAAAGGTGACCCTGAGTTTCAGCGGGCAACCGATCTACGCATTTTTCCCGCTCAGCAATCCCGATCGGGTCGTGATCGACATCCGGGAGACCGGGGTAATCAAAGGGCTGCCGCTCGCATTCAGCGGTAGCAATCTGATCGATCGCATTCGGACCAGCGAAGCGAAAGACGCGCAAAGCCTGCGTCTGGTACTTGAACTGACGAAGCCTGCCAAAACGCGTGCGACGACGACGAGGCACGGCGACACCTACACCGTGGTTTTCACGGTGAGCGCCGAACAGCCGCAGCGCGCAGCCAACCGGACATCGACGACGGAAGCCCGCGTAACCACGCGACCGGTCAAGCCGGCCGAGCCGCCGCAAAGTCCATTCGACAATAAGCCAACGGTGGTGACCAGTACCGCTTCGACGACTCCGTCTCGCGCGTCCGCACGCCGTCCGACCTCTACCGGCGATGAGATCGTGGTGGCGATTGACGCCGGACACGGCGGCCAGGATCCCGGCGCCATCGGTCCCGGCGGATTGCAGGAAAAAAATGTGACCATCGGCATCGCGCGTAAGCTGCGCGACCTGCTGAACAAGGACCCGGTGTTTAAACCGGTACTGACGCGTGACGGCGACTACTTTATTTCCGTGATGGGGCGTTCCGACGTGGCGCGTAAGCAGGGGGCCAATCTGCTGGTTTCTCTCCATGCGGACGCGGCGCCCAACCGCGGCGCAACGGGCGCGTCGGTGTGGGTTCTGTCTAACCGCAGGGCCAATAGCGAAATGGCGAACTGGCTTGAACAGCACGAGAAGCAGTCTGAGCTGCTGGGGGGCGCGGGCGACCTGCTGGCGAACAACAACGCCGATCCTTACCTGAGTCAGGCGGTGCTGGACCTACAGTTCGGGCATTCGCAGCGCGTCGGCTACGACGTGGCGGTCAAGGTGCTGCGAGAACTGCAACGCGTCGGCAGCCTGCACAAAGTCCACCCCGAACATGCCAGCCTCGGCGTGCTGCGCTCGCCGGATATTCCGTCGTTACTGGTCGAAACCGGGTTTATTTCCAATCCTGGCGAAGAGCGTCTTTTGGGCAGCAGCGACTATCAGGAGCGTATCGCAAAAGCGCTCTATCTGGGGCTACGCGGCTATTTCGAGACGCATCCGTTGCAGAATGCGCCCAAACATGACAAACGGCCTGCCATTTTGCCGGTCTCCAAACCGGTGGTTTCCAACGGCGCGGCGCCTGTCGGCTCCGCAACGCGGCATACCGTGGGGAAAGGTGAAACGCTGTCGGGGATTGCGTCGCGTTACGGTGTGAGTATGTCGACGATACGCGATGCGAATAACCTGAAAAAAGACGTTGTGTGGGTAGGGCAGAGACTGAGGATTCCGGGGGGCGTCGCATCGCAGGTCGCACAGACACGAACCGCCCCGGCAATCCAGAGAGCCACCACGGCGAAGAGGGTGACGCATAAGGTGGTGCGCGGTGATAGTCTGAGTTCGATTGCAGACCGTTACGATGTCAGTATGAAAGCGCTCCAGCAGGCAAACAAGCTGCCATCGCAGACGGTACAGTTAGGACAGACGCTGGTTATCCCTGCCACCTGAGGCCGACATTGCAGCAAACCAAGGAGATAAGATGCCGATTCTGGTTCTACCCCCCCAACTGGCTAACCAAATCGCCGCTGGCGAGGTAGTGGAACGGCCTGCGTCCGTGGTCAAGGAGCTGGTGGAAAACAGNCTGGATGCGGGAGCGACGCGCATTGATATCGACATCGAACGCGGCGGCAGCCGGCTTATTCGTATTCGTGACAACGGCAGCGGGATCGGCAAGACAGATTTGACGCTGGCGCTGGCGCGTCATGCCACCAGTAAAATCGCGACGCTCGACGATTTGGAAGCCATCATGAGTCTGGGCTTTCGCGGCGAGGCGCTGGCGAGTATCAGTTCGGTTTCCCGCCTGACGCTGACGTCTCGCACCCGCGATCAAAATGAAGCCTGGCAGGCGTATGCCGAAGGACGGGACATGGCGGTCACGGTGAAACCGGCCGCGCATCCGGTCGGCACGACGCTGGAAGTGCTGGACCTGTTCTACAACACGCCCGCGCGTCGCAAATTCCTGCGCACCGAAAAAACCGAATTTATGCACATCGACGAGGTGGTCCGGCGTATCGCGCTAGCTCGCTTCGATGTGGCGTTTAATCTCCACCATAACGGCAAGCTGGTGCGGCAATACCGGGCGGTGACCGATCCAACACAGCATGAGCGGCGTCTGGGCAGCATCTGCGGTACGGCGTTTATTCAGCATGCATTGGCCGTATCCTGGGAACATGGCGACCTGAAGATCCGCGGCTGGGTGGCCGACCCGACGGGGTCTCAGCAGTTGCCGGAGCTGCAGTATTGCTACGTGAATCAGCGGATGATGCGGGACAGGCTGATTAACCACGCCATCCGACAGGCCTATCAGGATCAGCTGCGCAGCGATCAGCAGCCTGCGTATGTCCTCTATTTGGAAGTTGACCCGCACCATGTGGATGTCAACGTACATCCGGCCAAGCACGAGGTCAGATTCCATCAGGCCCGACTGGTGCACGACTTCATCTATCAGGCGGTGATGACCGTACTCCAGCAGGCGGCTGCGCCCGCGCAGGCGGTTCCCCCCCAGGGCGAGACGCCGACGCCGGTCTGGCAGCAGGAAAACCGCACCGCGGCCGGCGAGAACCACTTTGCTCGACCTGCGCAAACCGAGCCGCCGGCACGAATGCCGACTTCCGGCGGCAAAGCACAGGAGCGCCCGCCCGCCTCGTATCCTCACGGAGCGGGGTATCAGCGCAAACAGGGCGAGCTGTATCAAAAACTGCTACAGCCTGCCTCCGAGCGGTCGATACCTTCAGGCGACGAGTCGCCGGTCCCCGCAGCGCCTTCCCGCGCCAACATCGCGCAGACCGCACAGGGCGAGGTTCCGCTGGTCAGTCGGTCAGAGGGATTAGGCAGAGTGTTGACCGTCTATCCGCCCTGCTATGCGCTGGTGGAGTATCAGCAGGGATTGGCCCTGCTGTCTCTGCCCGTTGCCGAGCGCTATGTCCGTCAGGCGCAGATGACGCCCGGCGAGGAGGGGTTACGGCCACAGCCGTTGCTGATCCCCCAACGTCTAACGCTGGGAAGTAAAGAGCGCGCGGCGGTGACGGAGAGTCAAGAACGGCTCGCCCAGTTTGGTATTNATATCGTGGTTGAGCAGCAGCGCGCCACACTGCGCGCGGTACCTTTACCTTTGAGACAACAAAATTTACAAAACTTGATCTCTGACCTGTTAGGCTATCTCGCTGATTGCCCTCAGTCAGATTCTGATGAGGTAGCGGCGTGGATAGCGCGGCGGTTGTACAGCGAGCATGAGAGCTGGACTCAGGCCCAAGCGGTGCAACTGTTAGCGGATATTGAACGTCTCTGTCCTGAGCGGGTCAAAGTTCCGCCATCAGAGTTTCTTTATGTGATGGATATTGAGTCCGCCATCAAGGCTTTAAAGCATGACTGAACGTGAAACAACGCAGTACCCGCCGGCCATTTTCATTATGGGACCGACGGCTTCCGGAAAGACGGCGTTAGCCATGGCGTTACGGCAATCCCTCCCCGTTGAGTTGATCAGCGTGGATTCCGCATTGATTTACCGGGGCATGGATGTCGGCACCGCCAAGCCTACCGCTGAAGAGTTGTCGCAAGCGCCGCACAGATTGATCGATATCCTCGATCCGGCTGACGCCTATTCGGCCGCTGATTTTCGCCGAGATGCGCTGAAGGAGATGGCGGAGATCACCGCCGCTGGTCGAATCCCTGTGCTGGTGGGGGGAACGATGCTGTACTTCAAGGCGCTGCTTGAAGGGCTTTCGCCCTTGCCGCCCGCGGATCCGGAAGTGCGACGGGAAATAGAGGCGCGTGCGCAGCGAGAAGGCTGGGAAGCGTTGCATAATGAACTGCGAGAGATAGATCCCATCGCGGCCACTCGGATTCATCCAAATGATCCGCAGAGACTGTCGCGGGCACTGGAAGTTTTTTCCGTTTCAGGTAACACTTTAACCGAACTGACAAAAACATCGGGTGAAGCGCTGCCTTACCACGTGCACCAGTTCGCCATCGCTCCCGCGTCGCGCGAATTATTGCATGAGCGTATTGCACTACGGTTTCAACAGATGTTGCAGGCAGGTTTTGAGTCGGAAGCACGCGCGCTGTTCGCTCGTGCCGATCTGCATCCAGGTTTGCCTTCCATCCGCTGCGTCGGTTACCGCCAAATGTGGTCCTACTTGTCCGGTGAAATAGATTACGACGAGATGGTTTATCGTGGGATCTGCGCTACCCGACAGCTGGCAAAACGGCAAATAACCTGGTTACGCGGGTGGGACAATGTGTGCTGGCTTGATAGCGATGAGCCGCAGGATGCGTTGGGTAAGGTCATGCAGGTTGTTAGTGCATAGGTTGGACGATTGTGTACAATTGGCTGATTCTCGGCACAAATTTTTATACCGCTATTTTAGAGCCACAGGGTTCTTTGTTACAAACAACAAGCAAATAAGGAAAATATAGAATGGCTAAGGGGCAATCTTTGCAAGATCCGTTCTTGAATGCTTTGCGTCGTGAACGTGTTCCAGTTTCTATTTATCTGGTAAATGGCATTAAGTTGCAGGGCCAGATTGAGTCGTTTGATCAGTTTGTTATTTTGCTGAAAAACACGGTTAGCCAGATGGTTTACAAGCACGCTATCTCTACGGTGGTTCCGTCTCGTCCGGTGTCTCATCACAGTAATAATCCTGGCGCGAATAACTATCATGGTAATAACACGACTAATCAGCAGTCGCAGCCTCAGGAAAGCGATGACGCTGAATAAGAGTTATTACCGATTTACCTCAGCGGGGGAAGGACATAGTGTCNTTTCCCCGTTTGTGGCTGCATTTNTTTGTTTGAGAGGTTGTTCGGTTGTTTGACCGTTATGAAGCCGGTGAACGGGCCATACTAGTTCATATTCACTTTTCCCAAGAGAAAGATACTGAAGATCTGCTGGAGTTCGAATCTCTGGTGTCTTCTGCCGGAATCGAATCGCTACAGGTGATCACCGGCAGTCGCAAAGCGCCTCATCCCAAGTATTTTGTCGGCGAGGGTAAAGCAGAAGAGATCGCCAAGGCGGTTAAAGAAACCGACGCTTTCGTCGTGCTGTTCAATCACGCTTTATCACCCGCACAGGAGCGTAATCTCGAGCGCCTGTGCGAATGCCGGGTCATTGACCGGACCGGATTGATTCTTGATATTTTCGCCCAGCGCGCCCGCACCCATGAAGGGAAACTGCAGGTTGAGCTGGCGCAGTTGCGCCATCTGNCCACGCGTTTGGTGCGCGGCTGGACTCATCTTGAACGCCAAAAGGGCGGGATAGGGTTGCGAGGTCCCGGTGAAACTCAGCTGGAAACCGACCGTCGTCTGCTGCGTAACCGCATTAGTTTGATTTTGTCGCGCCTTGTCCGTGTTGAGAAACAGCGTGAACAGGGAAGACGCGCACGTACGCGCGCGGAAGTGCCTACGGTGTCGCTGGTGGGGTATACCAACGCCGGTAAATCCACGTTGTTTAATCAGATGACGGCGGCGGACGTGTATGCTGCCGATCAGCTATTCGCCACGCTGGATCCCACGCTTCGTCGGATCGATGTGCCTGACGTCGGTGATACCGTGTTGGCGGATACCGTCGGTTTTATTCGCGAGCTGCCTCACGATCTGGTCGCGGCATTTAAAGCCACGCTGCAGGAAACTCGCCAGGCATCGCTGTTGCTTCATATCGTTGATGCGGCCGATCCTCGCATGGACGAAAATATTGAGGCGGTTAACGAGGTACTGACGGAAATCGAAGCCGATGATATCCCGACGCTGCTCGTCATGAATAAAATTGATGCGCTGGACAATTTCGCTCCGCGCATCGATCGCAATGCAGAGCATCAACCGGTCAGAGTCTGGCTGTCGGCGCAAACCGGCGAAGGAATACCTCTGCTGTTCCAGGCATTGACCGAACGGTTGTCTGGGGAGATCGCACAGTACTCCCTGCAGTTGCCTCCGCAGGAGGGGCGTCTGCGCAGCCGCNTTTACCAGCTTCAGGCAATAGAAAAAGAATGGATAGAAGAAGACGGCAGCGTGGGGCTGGTGATTAGAATGCCTATCGTCGACTGGCGTCGTCTCTGTAAGCAGGAGCAGCAATTAGAAGACTATATCGTTGAAGTTTAGTCTGATGAACTCTGGGATATTTGACCCCGAAGAACACCTATCATAATGAATGGAGCTAAACATGGCGTGGAATCAGCCCGGTAATAACGGACAGGACCGCGACCCGTGGGGGAGCAGCAATAAAAATAGCGGCAACTCTGGCGGAAACAACAAAGGTGGTCGAGATAAGGGGCCACCGGATCTTGACGACATCTTCCGCAAACTGAGCAAAAAACTCGGTGAGCTGGGCGGTGGAAAAAACTCAAGCTCCGGCGGCAGCGGTTTCGGCTCCGGCGGCCGTATTTTAGGCGTGGTGGCCGCCATCGCCGTGGTTATCTGGGCGGCGAGCGGTTTTTATACTATCAAAGAAGCTGAGCGCGGCGTTGTCACCCGTTTCGGCAAATTCAGCCATCTGGTCAGCCCTGGCCTGAACTGGAAACCCACGTTTATTGATGACGTACGAGCGGTCAACGTCGAATCTGTTCGCGAACTGGCGACGTCCGGCGTGATGTTGACGTCGGATGAGAACGTGATCCGCGTTGAAATGAACGTTCAGTACCGCGTCACACAGCCGGAGCAGTATCTGTTCAGCGTAACCAACGCGGACGATAGTCTGCGTCAGGCGACCGACAGCGCGCTGCGCGGCGTGATCGGCAAATACACGATGGACAAGATACTGACTGAAGGCCGTACCATCGTGCGTACCGACACCCAACGCGTACTTGAAGAAACTGTTCGTCCCTACAACATGGGAATCACGCTGCTGGACGTCAACTTCCAGGCAGCTCGTCCGCCGGAAGAAGTGAAAGCCGCATTCGACGATGCGATTGCCGCGCGCGAGAACGAACAGCAGTACATCCGTGAAGCGGAAGCCTATGCCAATGAAGTTCAGCCGCGTGCGAACGGCCAGGCTCAGCGTATTCTGGAAGAGGCTCGCGCCTACAAGACGCGTACCGTTCTGGAAGCGCAAGGTGAAGTGGCTCGTTTTGCTCGCGNGTTGCCGGAGTATAAGGCCGCGCCTGAGATTACTCGTGAACGTCTCTACATCGAAACCATGGAACGCGTGTTGAGCAGCACCCGCAAGGTGTTGGTAAATGACAAAGGCGGTAACCTGATGGTTCTGCCGTTGGAACAGATGCTGCGTGGTCAGAACAATACAGGCGGCAATCCGACCAATACGGTTGCGCCGCTGCGTAATTCCTCGACCTCGTCTAACAACAGTTCGAGCAGCAACTACA
The DNA here is from genome assembly GCF_000688655.1 of Lonsdalea quercina subsp. quercina. Lineage (GTDB taxonomy): Bacteria > Pseudomonadota > Gammaproteobacteria > Enterobacterales > Enterobacteriaceae > Lonsdalea > Lonsdalea quercina. The sequence goes on from NZ_JIBO01000002.1 coordinate 25,650, forward strand.
GCTCTTCGCGCAGCAGCATCAACGGCAACATCATGGATCAGCGCCGGGCGAACGCCCAGCGGGATGAGATCACTCGAGTAGGGAGAGAATAATCAATGCGTAAGTCAGTACTATTTATTCTGATCCTGGTGCTTCTGGTGATCTACGCTTCACTGTTTGTCGTACAGGAAGGGCAGCGCGGGATCGTCATGCGCTTCGGCAAAGNCCTGCGCGACGATGAGAACAAGCCGCTCATTTATGAGCCGGGTTTGCACGTCAAGATCCCGGTCCTTGAATCTGTGAAGACGCTGGATGCCCGTATTCAGACCATGGAAAACCAGGCCGATCGCTTTATCACCAAAGAGCAGAAAGACCTGATTGTCGACTCTTACATCAAATGGCGTATCAGCGATTTCAGCCGTTACTATCTGGCGACCGGCGGTGGCGACATCTCCCAAGCCGAGGTGCTGCTGAAACGCAAATTCAACGACCGTCTGCGTTCCGAGATCGGACGTCAGGATGTGAAAGGCATCGTGACGGACTCTCGTGGTCAACTGATGATGGACGTTCGTGACGCGTTGAACACCGGCACCGGCGAGACCACTGAAGCCGATAACGCCATCGCCTCCGCCGCCGCGCGTGTAGAGCAGGAAACCAGCGGCGAGTTGCCGAAGGTGAATCCGAACAGCATGGCCGCTTTGGGGATCCAGGTGATCGACGTGCGTATCAAACAGATCAACCTGCCGACGGAAGTGTCGGATGCGATCTACCAACGTATGCGCGCCGAACGTGAAGCCGTTGCTCGTCGTCACCGTTCACAGGGACAGGAACAGGCTGAGAAGCTGAAAGCCACTGCGGATTATGAAGTGACGCGTACACTGGCGGAAGCGGAGCGCGAAGGCCGTATGACGCGCGGTGAAGGCGATGCCGAGTCTGCGAAACTGTTCGCCAATGCGTTCAGCCAGGATCCGGACTTCTATGCCTTTATCCGTAGCCTGCGTGCCTATGAAAACAGCTTCAACAGCGGTAATCAGGACGTCCTGGTGTTAAGCCCGGACAGCGACTTCTTCCGTTACATGAAGTCACCTGAGAAGACGGTGCCGGCACGCTAATTTTCGTTCCGCTGGTTAGCTAATACGCAGCCCGCGTTGTGTGTTGTCTGTGGTAGTTTTCCTGCCGCACGGTCAGCGCCCGACGCGGGCTTTTTTGTGTCTGGAGTTTTTTATGAGTGTATCTGTCTGGCTGGCCTTGGGGTTGGTGTTGATTTTTGAAGGGCTGGGGCCGCTGCTGTTTCCCCGTATTTGGCGACGCATGATCCTCGGTATCGCACAATTGCCGGATGCGGTTTTACGCCGCTTTGGGGGCGGCATAGTGGTCGCAGGCCTTGTGATCTACTACATGTTGCGTAGCCGCATGGAAGGCTAAAATTGACGACAGTTTTCTGCGCAAACGTGTGCTAAAAAGTACTGAAAGCATACAAATGAGATGTTAGAATCTTTTTTTAAGCAACACTGGTGATTGTGAGATGGGTAAGAACGTTGTCGTACTGGGCACCCAATGGGGTGACGAAGGTAAAGGCAAGGTCGTCGACCTGCTGACTGAACGCGCTAAATATGTGGTGCGCTATCAAGGTGGTCACAATGCTGGCCATACCCTGGTTATTAACGGTGAAAAAACCGTCCTCCATTTGATTCCTTCAGGCATCCTCCGCGAAAACGTGGTCAGCATCATCGGTAACGGTGTGGTGCTGGCGCCTGATGCATTCATGAAAGAAATGACGGAACTTGAAGCGCGCGGCGTGCCAGTACGCGAGCGTTTGCTGCTGTCCGAAGCCTGCCCGTTGATTTTGCCGTACCACGTTGCCTTGGATAACGCTCGCGAGAAAGCGCGCGGCGCCAAGGCCATCGGTACGACCGGTCGCGGCATCGGTCCTGCCTACGAAGATAAAGTGGCCCGTCGCGGCCTGCGAGTAGGCGACCTGTTTGATAAAGAAAGCTTCGCCGTCAAACTGAAAGAAATCATCGACTATCACAACTTCCAGCTGGTGCACTACTACAAAGTCGAACCTGTCGACTATCAGAAGACGTTGGACGACGTGCTGGCGATGGCGGATATCCTGACCTCTCTGGTTGTGGATGTTTCCGATCTGCTGGACAAAGCCCGCCGACGTGGCGATTTGGTGATGTTTGAAGGGGCGCAGGGGACTCTGCTGGATATCGACCACGGCACCTACCCGTATGTTACCTCTTCCAATACCACCGCAGGTGGCGTGGCGACCGGCTCAGGCCTGGGTCCGCGCTACGTTGACTACGTCCTCGGCATCGTCAAGGCCTACTCCACCCGCGTAGGTGCCGGTCCGTTCCCGACCGAGCTGTTTGACGACGTGGGTGACTTCTTGTGTGAGAAAGGCAACGAGTTTGGTGCGACCACCGGTCGTCGTCGACGCACAGGCTGGCTGGATGCGGTCGCCGTGCGTCGCGCGGTACAGATCAACTCCTTGTCCGGCTTTTGCATGACCAAGCTGGACGTGCTGGACGGTCTGAAGGAAGTGAAGATCTGCGTAGGCTACCGCCTGCCGGATGGTCGTGAAGTTGACGTCACGCCGCTGGCGGCCGAAGACTGGGATGGCATCGAGCCGATTTACGAATCGCTGCCGGGCTGGTCCGAGTCTACCTTCGGCGTGAAAGACCGCGCAGGCCTGCCTAAGGCGGCGCTGGACTATATCAAACGTGTAGAAGAAGTGACCGGCGTGCCGGTGGACATCATCTCAACGGGGCCGGATCGCGAAGAGACTATCGTGTTGCGCGACCCGTTTGACGCCTAATGTAACCGGGTGCTCAAACGACGAAAGGACGGGATATTCCCGTCCTTTTTCTTTTATGCCGACCGGCAGATAATGCGTTGGAAGAGAAAGGGGAGTGTTGTTCCCCTCGGCGGTCAGACCATCAGGCCATCAGGCCATCAGGCCATTAGACCACCAGACCACCAGACCACCAGACCACCAGACCACCAGACCACCAGACCATCAGCTCTTTGCCTGTTCCTGTTTCTGAAACGTTTCCAGCAGTTTTTCATGAATATTGCCGAATCCGCCGTTGCTCATGACCAAGACATGGTCACCGGGCTGTGCGGTCTTGGCGACCATATCCACTAGCGTATCGATATCCGCACTCCAGTGCGTTGGCTGCACACAAGCTTCCGCCACTTCTGCGACCTGCCAGGAGATATGCTGCGGCTGGAACAGGAAGACTTCATCCGCGCGACCCAGCGACGGAGCCAACTCGGTTTTGCAATGTCCCAGCTTCATGGTGTTGGAGCGGGGTTCCAGTACGGCCAGGATCCTCGCCGTGCCGCCGACTTTGCTGCGTAGAGCCGCCAGCGTGGCCAGTATCGCCGTCGGGTGATGCGCGAAATCATCGTAAACGGTAATGCCGTTCGCGGTGCCGCGTTGTTCCAGGCGGCGACGCGCATTGATGAAGTGGCCCAGCGCGCGGCAGGCTTCCGCCGGCGGAACGCCGACATGGCGGGCGGCGGCGATCGCCATCAGGCCATTATGCATGTTGTGTTCGCCAACCAGGCTCCACTCGACTTCACCGACCAATTCATCGTTCAGATAAACCTGAAAAATGCTGGAGTCCGGCACGCTCTTCTTCGCCTTCCAGATGCCGTCGTCCCCGACCAGTTCCTGTTCGCTCCAGCATCCCATCGCCATGACTTGTTTAAGCGGCTGATCGTTGCAGGGAACAAGGATTCGACCCGTTCCCGGCACCAACCGCACGAGATGGTGGAACTGTTTCTGAATCGCCTTTAGATCGTCAAAGATGTCGGCATGATCGAATTCGAGGTTATTCAGAATCAGGGTTCGTGGACAGTAATGAACGAACTTGGAACGTTTGTCGAAGAAGGCGCAATCATATTCGTCGGCTTCCACGACGAAGAACGGGCTATCGCCCAATCGCGCAGAGACGTCGAAGTTACCGGGCACGCCGCCAATGACGAAGCCGGGATTGTAGCCGCAGGCTTCCAGTATCCAGGTCACCATCCCGGCGGTCGTGGTTTTGCCGTGGGTTCCCGCGACGGCAATCACCCAGCGCTCGCGCAACACGTAGTCGTGGAGCCATTGCGGCCCGGAGACATAAGGTATGTTCCGCTCAAGCACGGCTTCGACGCAGGGATTGCCGCGGGACATTGCGTTACCAATAATAACCAGGTCGGGTTGAGGCTCCAGCTGCGAAGGATCGTATCCCTCAATCAGGGTGATCCCCTGTTCTTCCAGTAGTGTACTCATGGGGGGATAGACGTTGGCATCTGAGCCAGTCACCTGATGTCCCAGCGAGCGGGCCAGCAGCGCTAGCCCTCCCATGAAGGTGCCGCAGATACCTAATATATGAATGCGCATACGTTTCCCAACTATCTACAAAAGTCTGACTTATTCTAACGCTACGGATAGTTCTCAAGAAATGGATTTGACTATGTGCTCGCTTTCTCTTTGGGCTACACTGCAAACGCAAACGTTGGCGGTACATAATTAGACCGCTTTTCATCTGCTGACTATGGAATAGTGTTATGAAAACGTTAGGCGAATTCATCGTCGAAAAACAGCACGATTTCTCACATGCCACGGGTGAACTCACCGCGTTGCTGTCTGCAATCAAGCTGGGCGCGAAAATCATTCACCGCGACATTAATAAAGCGGGTCTGGTGGATATTTTAGGCACCAGTGGTGTTTCCAATGTGCAGGGCGAAGTACAGATGAAGTTGGATCTGTACGCTAATGAAAAGTTGAAGGCGGCGCTCAAAGCGCGTGGTGAAGTCGCCGGCATCGCTTCCGAAGAAGAAGACGAAATCGTCATCTTTGAAGGTGAGCGGTCCGAAAATGCAAAGTATGTCGTGTTGATGGACCCGCTGGACGGCTCTTCCAACATCGACGTAAACGTTTCAGTCGGCACCATTTTTTCTATCTACCGACGCATTACTCCGCTGGGTTCTCCGGTGACCGAGGCTGATTTCCTTCAGCCTGGCAGCAAGCAGGTCGCCGCCGGCTACATTGTCTACGGCTCCTCGACCATGCTGGTCTACTCCACCGGTCACGGGGTTCATGCCTTTACCTATGATCCCTCATTGGGCGTTTTTTGCCTGTCGCATGAGCGAGTTCGCTTCCCCGAGATGGGAAACACCTACTCCATCAACGAAGGCAACTACATTAAGTTCCCGCAGGGCGTAAAAAAGTACATCAAATACTGTCAGGAGCAGGATGAGGCCACGATGCGGCCTTATACGTCACGTTATATCGGATCGCTGGTGGCGGACTTCCACCGTAACTTGCTGAAAGGGGGGATTTATCTCTACCCGAGTACGGCCAGTTATCCGCAGGGCAAGCTGCGTCTGCTGTACGAATGCAACCCGATGGCGCTGCTAGCGGAGCAGGCGGGCGGCAAAGCCAGCGATGGACATCGCCGTATTCTGGATATCCAGCCGCAGAAACTGCATGAACGCGCTCCGTTCTTTGTGGGGACTGAGTCGATGGTGAACGACGTCGAGCGCTTCCTGCGCGAATATCCCGACGATTAACGAGGGACGTCTTCAGACAAGTGTGGCGCGTTCGAAAGAGCGCGCCACATTTCTTTTATTGCGATGAGCCTCGGCCGGGCGTTATTTCGGCGTCGTTATAAGCTGCAAGATGACGCTAGTGCTGTTCGAACCAGCTTTCAAGAATGACGACCGCAGAGGCGGAGTCGACGCTGCCTTTATCCAGAGCCCGGAAACCGCCCTGAGCGAACAGTCCGGATCGTGCTTCCACCGTGCTTAAACGTTCATCATGCAGTTCCACCACCACGCCGAAGCGGCCATGAAGGCGCTGAGCGAATTTTCTCGCACGCGCCGTCAGTGGCTGTTCCGTGCCGTCCATGTTCAGCGGCAGGCCGACGATCACCAGCTCGGGCTGCCATTCCCATATCAGCTTCTCGACCTTTTGCCAGTCTGGCGTGCCGTCCTGTGCTTTGAATGCTTGCAGCGGGCGGGCGGTGCGCGTCAGATCCTGACCGATGGCGACGCCGATGCTGCGGGTGCCGAAGTCGAATGCCATGATGGTGCGGTGGCTCATCAGGCGTGTCCCGCATCACTGGCGATCATATGGATATCCACGCCGAGCTTCTTCGCGGCGACGCGCCAGCGGTCCGCTATCGGCGTGTGGAATAGGATGTCCTGATCGGCGTTGACGGTCAGCCAGGCATTGTCCAACAGCTCGCTCTCAAGCTGTCCGCCTTCCCAGGCCGTATAACCCAGGGCAACCAGCGTGTTATTGGGCTGGTCGACCGTCCCCATCGTCTCCAGTACGTCCTTGGATGTGGTAATCATCGTATCGGGCGATACGGAGATACTGGAGGCGAAGCCCGCCTGCGGGGTGTGAAGAATAAAGCCGCGGTCATCCGCCAGCGGACCGCCGGAAAAAACCGGTTTATCCAGCCGAATATCGGATTTTGACTCCGGCGGAGTGATTTTCAGTTTTTTCAAAATATCGTCGACGGTGAACTGCTCCATCGGTTTATTGATGATTAACCCCATCGCACCGTCTTCACCGTGTTCACAGACGTATACCACGGACCGTTTAAATACCGGATCCTGCATCGCAGGCATCGCGATAAGAAAGTGATGCTGTAAATTCATGGTCAGTTCTTATCGTTTTCTGTCGTTGTTAAGGTTCGTCGCCAGCCGACGANCCCGGCAGATGTGCATGGTCGACCAGAGATTGTTTCCTGGCCGTCGAAGAGTGATCAGCGTGCGGACAGCCGCCGTTCGATGGCGTCCATCAGCATGCCGGTAATGGAGATGTCCGGGAACGCCGCTTCGATCTCACGTACGCAGGTTGGGCTGGTGACGTTGATCTCGGTCAGACGGTCGCCGATGATATCCAGGCCGACGAAAATCAGTCCTTTCTGTTTCAAGGTCGGGGCGACGGTTCGGGCGATCCGCCAGTCGCTTTCGCTCAGCGGACGCGCTTCTCCCCGCCCGCCCGCGGCCAGATTACCGCGCGTTTCTCCCCCTTGCGGTATACGGGCCAAGCAGTAAGGAACCGGTTCTCCGTCCACGACCAATACGCGCTTATCGCCGTCTTTGATGGCGGGCAGATAGTTCTGTGCCATGCAGTAGCGGCTGCCGTGTTCGGTCAGCGTTTCAATGATGACCGACACGTTGGCGTCATCCTGTTTCAGGCGGAAGATGGAGGCGCCGCCCATGCCGTCCAGCGGCTTGAGGATGACGTCTTTATGCTGCTGGTGAAACTCGCGCAGTTTGTCGGCGCGGCGGGTGACCCGCGTCGCGGGCGTCAGGTCGGAGAACCAGGCGGTGAACAGCTTTTCATTGCAGTCGCGCAGACTTTGCGGTTTGTTAACGATTAGCGTGCCTTTTTCTTCAGCGCGTTCAAGGATATAGGTGGCGTAGATGAACTCGGTATCGAACGGCGGATCTTTACGCATCAGCACTACGTCCAGCTCATGCAGGGCGATATCTTGCGCGTCGCCGAACTGATACCAGCCGTCGTAGTTGTGCTCGACGCTGAGTTTGCGAGTGGTGGCGCGTGCTTCGCCCTCGTTCAGATAGAGATCGTCCATCTCCATATAATGCAGCTCCCAGCCCCTGCGCTGCGCTTCCAACAGCATGGCGAAGCTGGTGTCTTTTTTAATGTTGATGGCTGCAATCGGGTCCATCACGATGCCGAGTTTGATCATTCTCTTTCTCCTTTACCCCAGATCGCCGAATCGAACCTGCAATGCGGTGATTGCGGTGAGCGCTGTGGTTTCTGTACGCAGAACGCGAGGCCCCAGCAGAATATCGGTAAAGCCGTGTTCTGCCGTCATCGCAATTTCATCGGACGAAAGGCCGCCTTCCGGGCCAATCAGTAGCCGGACACGTTGCACCGGCGTGGGTAGCGTGTTGATGCTGTGCGTCGCCCGCGGATGCAGGTTCAGTTTTAACCCATTGTCCGGTTCCGCGCACCAGCTTTCCAGCGACAGGGGAGGACGAATGAGNGGAATACGGTTTCTACCGCACTGTTCGCAGGCGCCGATAGCGATTTTTTGCCATTGGGACAGCTTTTTCTCCAGACGATCACCGTCAAGCTTGACGCCGCAACGTTCTGAAAACAGGGGAGTAATTTCATTCACGCCCAGCTCAATGGATTTCTGGATAGTGAATTCCATTTTCTCACCGCGTGAAATCACCTGTCCGAGATGCAGATGCAGCGGAGNCTCCCGGTCTTCCTGCTGCGCGGCGTTATAGCGTACTTGTACCCGTTTTTTGTCGGCCAGCAGAATTTCCGCATCGAAAATGCAGTTGCTGCCGTCAAATAACTGTAGCGCCTGACCGCGGTTCATGCGCAGTACGCGGCCGATATGATTGGCGGCGTCTGCGCTCAGGTCGGTTTCGCCGCCGCCTGTCGATAGCGTTTCAGGATGGAAAATGCGCGGTATTCGCATTGATGTTCTGGCCTTTACGTTATGTCTGTCGGAATGGGCGGATCCGCCCGGGTGAAGCCCACCGCCGTCCGCGGACGGCGGTGTTGAGGACCTAAGCTATAGTAGGTAGCCGGATCACTGCTGGCAAGCTTGTTGCACGTAGGGGTTGTGATTGCCCTGCACCTGGGCGATGCGATTGTCGCGGGTACATTCCCACTGCGTCACGGGATACCGCTGGTTCCAGATTTCAAACAGCTGGGTCTGCTGGCGGGAAAGCGTTAGATGATAGCGGTCGCGCATATAAAAATAGGTGCGGGCGATGGGGCCGCGAGCGCGTTCGGGCGGTTCAACCATCTTGTTTTTGAAGTCGATTTTCATCTCGCACTGACCGTACTGCTTCTCGCTGCCGTTCCACTGGTTATACATCAGGTTGCCGCGGTCGCCGTTGACCTCGCCGATGGCTGGCTCTAGGTTATGCAGGTCGGTCTCCATCTCGCGGTAGACCTCATCCTGCTCGCAGTTTTTACGGCCGCCATTTTGCCAGCATTGACGCTGGTGGCCGAACTGCCAGGCCGGTACGACATGTTCCCATTCGATACGGTTGGCGCGATTGGCGTTTTTACGGACTTCATAGCCGCAGGACTGAAGATCGGGGATGCCTTTCTTGCCTTGCCAGATGATACGGCAACCGCAGTAGAAGCTGCCCGGCACGTCTCGGTTGATTTTCACCGCGGCGGCTTTGGCCTGAGTGAAACTATGAATTTCCTGGCTGAACGCAGAAACAGTAATCAGGCCGTAGCCTACGGTAGCGATAACAAGAATGTTGCGAAGCATGTTCCAAAGCGCCTTAGGCATAAAAGCGTGCAGAGTACCGGAAGCGCTACGGTGAGGCAACGCCATGCTCGGTCGGAAAAAACTGGAATCTAAGGTTAACTCGCTCCTTTTCCCTCGCGCTTGAGAGGGGTGCCGCAGCGCCGGCAGCGGTACTCGGTTTCGCCGCGGAGGATGCGATTATGACGCCTTACCGTCAGTTCGTGTTGCTGACAGGCGCACTGGTAGCGAAAGGTTTTCCCCCGCACAGACGTCACGGCGAATGTATGCGTACGGCGAGCCGGCACCGCCAGAACATGCTCCATCATCCATCGCCAGGCTTTGCTGTGTGGGGGCGCTTTGCCGAAGCGAGCGTAGACCAGCAGGTGCGCCAACTCGTGGGGGACGACTTCATCGATGAATGCCTGTTGATTTTCCTGCAACAGCACGGGGTTAATCCGAATTTCCCAATCTTGCAGCCAGGCGCTTCCGGCGGTGGCGCCGCGCTGGTTATAGGTGACAATGGGTTCGGGGTAGTCGCTGTCGAGAGCAGCATTGGCGAGCGCCAGCTTTTCTCGCAGGCAGCGCATTACCGCCTGATGGAGTGCGATAGGGACGCGTTCATTCTTCATGGCGTCAAGCATACGGTGACCGGGGCACGGTTGTAAACGNGCCCCGGAAGGGAAGGGCTATTCGCCGATACTGCGCAGGCGCTTGCCGGACATCAGGTTATGTTCGATGTGCTCCAGCGAGACGTTTTTGGTCTCCGGGATCAACAGTAGCGTCAGTACGATGAACAAGACGTTGAGGCCGCCGTAGACCCAGAAGGTATTGGCGTTTCCCAACGTGTTCAGCAAGGTCAGGAAGGTCGCTCCGACGATCATGTTGGCGATCCAGTTCGTGGTCGTTGAGACGGTGATGCCGAAATCCCGACCGCGCAGCGGCTGGATTTCCGAGCACAACACCCAGATTAGCGGACCGGCGCTCATGGCGAATCCGACAATAAACATCAGCAGCATGATGATGGCGGCATATTGCATCCCGCTGGAAGTCATGCCGATGTGCAGCATTGTTCCCAGCACGCCCATACCGAAAGCCATGACTACGAAGCCCAGAATCAGCGTCGGCTTGCGTCCCCAGCGGTCAACCAGACCGATGGCGATGAAGGTGGCCAGTACATTGACGGCCCCGACGATCACGGTTCCCCACATCTGCTGTCCGGTGCTGGTGAAGCCTGCGATATCGAAGATCTTCGGCGCGTAATACATGATGACGTTCATGCCGGTAAACTGTTGCATCACCTGCAACAAAATGCCCAGGTAGACCGCGCGGCGGAAGTTAACATTACGGGTAAACAGCGCCCAGCCGCTCTGTTTAATTTGCAAGCTTTCCCGAATCTCATCCAGTTCTTTTTTCGCCTGTTCGGTGGAGTCTCGCAGCCTGTCCAGCACGCGTCTGGCGTCGTTAAAGCGTCCCTTGGCCGCCAGCCAGCGCGGGCTGCCCGGCAGGAAGAATACGCCGATAAACAGCAGCACTGCGGGGAGCGTAATCACCCCCAGCATCCAGCGCCAGGAGCCGGTGTAGCTGAACGCCGTGTCGGACAGATAAGCCCCGAGAATGCCGATAGTGATCATCAACTGATACATGGAGATCATGCTGCCGCGGATTTTCTCGGGCGCGATCTCGGACAGGTACAGCGGCGCCGTATAAGACGCTACGCCGACGGCGAGACCGAGGATCACGCGGGAGAAGATCAATACTTCGACGTTCGGCGCCAATGCCGAACTCAGCGAGCCGACGACAAACAGGACGGAAGCCACCATCAGGCTGGTTTTTCTACCCAGATGAGACGAAAGCCAGCCGCTGCCGATAGCGCCGATAGCCGCGCCGAACATCATTGAGCTGACGACCCACTCTTGCTGATGACTCGTCATTTGAAATGTTTGTGTGATAAACGGCAGCGCGCCGGCAATCACTCCGATATCCAAACCGAACAGCAGCCCTGCCAGCGCGGCAAGAAAGCACACCAAAAACGTCATGGTTTTATTGGACGTTCTGTTGTTATTTTTAGCCCCAACCATACAACCTCACTTGTGAATATTAACCCTGGTACGCCGTAGCATAGGCTGCCATGGCATCGCGTTGTGTGATCCGCCCCTAATAGGTGTAAACGGTTACAATTTTGTTGCCGATTGTTGATATTGGCTGGCTATCTATATATGACAATTCAGCATTCAGGCAATCCGAAAAGCGCCAGGGAATGATCTGTAATCGATTACAAAAAAGACGATAAACAACGCAGGATACGCATCGGTGAGGATTATCAAGGTGTTACGGAAAGGTAAATGTAGCCAGAAGCGGGTGAGAGGTCTGTGCGGAAGTATCTGAAAAGTGAGGAACTTAAATAATACCAAAGCCAGCCGTGCTGGCTTTGGTGGAACAGCAGGAATTACAGGCCAGCGGCGTCGCGTAGTTTCGGAGCGACGTCGGTTTTCTCCCAGGGGAAATGCTCGCGGCCAAAGTGGCCGTACGCAGCGGTTTCCTGATAGATCGGATGTAACAGATCCAGCATCTGGATCAGACCGTACGGACGCAGATCGAAATATTCGCGCACCAGTTCCGCCAGTCGATCGGAGGAGATCTTCTCGGTGCCGAAGGTTTCGACGGCGATGGACGTCGGTTCAGCCACGCCGATGGCGTAGGAAACCTGAATTTCACAACGATCGGCCAGGCCAGCGGCCACGATGTTCTTCGCCACATAACGCGCCGCATAGGCTGCGGAGCGGTCGACTTTAGACGGATCCTTACCGGAAAACGCGCCGCCGCCGTGACGCGCCGCGCCGCCGTATGTATCGACGATGATCTTACGGCCGGTCAGGCCACAGTCGCCCATCGGGCCACCGATGACGAAACGGCCGGTCGGGTTGATGAAGTATTTGGTGCTGGCGGTCAGCCATTCGCTAGGCAGCACAGGTTTGATGATCTCTTCCATCACCGCTTCCTGAAGATCTTTGAGTTTGATGTCTTCAGCATGCTGAGTGGATAGGACCACGGCGTCGATACCGGCGATTTTGCCGTTATCGTAAGCGAAGGTGACCTGGCTTTTCGCATCCGGACGCAGCCACGGCAGCGTACCGTTTTTACGCACTTCGGACTGGCGCTGTACCAGACGGTGGGCGAAGGTGATCGGTGCGGGCATCAGCACGTCGGTTTCGTTGGTCGCATAGCCAAACATCAGGCCCTGGTCGCCGGCGCCTTGCTCCAGCGGATCGGTGCGGTCAACGCCCTGATTGATATCCGGAGACTGTTTGCCGATGGCGCTCAGCACTGCGCAAGAGTTGGCGTCGAATCCCATATCTGAATTCACGTAGCCAATGTCGCGAACCGTGCGACGCGTGATCTCTTCAATATCTACCCAGGCGCTGGTCGTAATTTCACCACCGACTAACACCATTCCGGTTTTGACGTAAGTTTCGCAAGCGACGCGTGCTTTGGGATCCTGTTCCAGAATCGCATCAAGAACCGCGTCAGAGATCTGGTCGGCGATTTTGTCAGGATGTCCTTCGGAAACAGACTCGGATGTAAATAGGTGTCTAGCCATGAGTTTCTTTACCTTGTAAGAGCAAAGCCGTTAAGCAGTGTATCGGTTAATCGGTATAGACGGATTAACATCTGGATGGCTATTTTAGGTCGGTTTTTAGTCCTATTGCCAGTAGTTTTTGCCCGTCGAACCGGATCCCGTTTGATGGTATCTATCGCCCTTTGCCGCAACTCCGCGGATTGTTACGAATTTCATTTTGATTTTCTACGTTGGGATCGGTATAACCGCCGCTCAGTTTCAATACCCGTGATATGCTTGGTTTTTTGCCGTTTCCATTATTGGCCAGACCGCACAGCCTGCGGCCTGCTGGGAGGTGATAGGATTAATGATCCGTTGTTTGTTCCGTGAGTCGCGCTCTCCGCGACGCGCCGTCGCCGCTATGGCGCTTTCGTATCATCTCTTTCCGCTTTCAGCCCAGCATTGTCTTTCCCGCAGTGCGACGCAGGATTCCCGCGCCGGCTGACCCTCTTTCATTCCTGTGCAGATGGACGCCGCGCGTTCTTCTGATGATGGTTTCCCTGGATTTTTACCGAAACATATCTCGGAGCCTGACATCGTGCTTTACACTGAAAAGAGTCACAAAACGACGGCATACTACTCTCTGCCGGGCCCTGCATCATTCGTGGTGCAGGCTGAACGCCTGTTTCAGGTTGTCTACGCTGGAGCATCCATGATTGACGATAACGCTACAACAGAAGGGGACTGCCATGTCTGACGACATGATCCATTCGCACTCGTCAGCGGCGGGTAAGCACGACAATGTACGCTCCATGCAGGAGGTGGCCATGAATGACCGCGACGCTAGCGAAATGCTGCGCACCTACAATATTGCCTGGTGGGGCAATAACTATTATGACGTCAACGAACTGGGGCATATCACCGTTTGTCCCGATCCGGAGGTGCCTGAAGCGCGTGTCGACCTGGCTAATTTGGTGAAAGAGCGTCAGGGGAAAGAAGATCGTCGTTTGCCTGCGCTGTTCTGCTTCCCGCAAATCCTGAAGCACCGTCTGCGCTCTATCAACGGCGCGTTCCAGCGTGCTCGCGAATCTTTCGGCTACGAAGGCCGCTACTTTTTGGTTTATCCAATCAAGGTGAACCAGCATCGCAGAGTGATCGAGTCGCTGGTGAACTCCGGCGAACCGCTGGGGCTGGAAGCGGGTTCCAAGGCGGAGCTGATGGCCGTGCTCGGTCATGCCGGCATGACCCGCACCGTTATCGTCTGCAACGGTTACAAAGACCGCGAATATATTCGTCTGGCGCTGATCGGCGAGAAACTGGGGCACAAAGTGTACCTGGTGATTGAGAAAATGTCGGAAATCCGGCTGGTGCTGGAAGAAGCGGAGCGTCTGAACGTGGTGCCGCGTCTGGGCGTACGCGCCCGACTGGCCTCTCAAGGCTCCGGCAAATGGCAGTCCAGCGGCGGCGAAAAATCCAAATTCGGACTGGCGGCAATACAGGTACTGCAACTGGTCGAAATGCTGCGCGAGGCCAACCGCCTGGAAAGCCTGCAATTGCTGCATTTCCACCTCGGCTCTCAGCTGGCGAATATCCGGGATATCGCGACCGGCGTGCGCGAATCGGCCCGCTTCTATGTCGAACTGCACAAGCTGGGCGTGAATATTCAGTGCTTCGACGTGGGCGGCGGTTTGGGCGTGGACTATGAAGGGACGCGCTCGCAGTCGGACTGCTCCGTGAACTACGGCCTGAACGAATATGCCAACAACGTCATCTGGGGTATCGGCGACGCCTGTAACGAACATGGTCTGCCGCATCCAATGGTGATCACCGAGTCCGGCCGTGCCCTGACAGCGCACCATACGGTGCTGGTGTCCAACATCATCGGCGTGGAACGTAACGAGTTCAGCGAGCCGGAAGCGCCGGGTGAAGACGCCCCGCGCGCGCTGGAAAGCATGTGGTCGACCTGGAATGAGATTACCCAAACGGGCAACCGTCGCTCCCTGCGTGAATGGCTGCACGACAGTCAGATGGACCTGTACGATGTCCACACGCAATATGCGCACGGCATGTTGGATCTGACGCAGCGGGCGCAGGCGGAACAACTTTATCTGAGCATCTGCCAGCGTATTCAGCAGCAGCTCGATCCCAGCAATCGCGCGCACCGACCCATCATCGACGAACTGCAAGAGAGAATGGCGGACAAGCTGTACGTCAACTTCTCGCTGTTCCAGTCTATGCCGGATGCGTGGGGTATCGACCAACTGTTCCCGGTGCTGCCGCTGGAAGGGCTGGATAAACTGCCGGAACGTCGCGCGGTCTTGCTGGATATCACCTGCGATTCCGATGGCGCGATCGACCATTATATTGATGGCGACGGTATTGCCACGACCATGCCGATGCCGCCGTACAATCCGGAAGATCCGCCGCTGCTGGGCTTCTTTATGGTGGGCGCCTATCAGGAAATTCTGGGCAACATGCATAACCTGTTCGGCGACACCGCCACCGTGGACGTTTTCGTCGGAGAAGACGGCAAGGTCGACATTGTGGAGTCGGACGAAGGCGATACGGTTGCGGATATGCTGGAGTACGTACAACTGAATCCGGATGTACTGATGTCTCGCTTCCGCGATCAGGTAAATGCGGCTCAGCTACAGCCGGAGCTGCGGGCGCAGTTCCTGCATGAGTTCGAGACCGGGCTGTACGGCTACACCTACCTTGAAGACGAATAACATCTCCCGAAGCGTCACAATACAAGAAGGCTGAGTGTGAACTCAGCCTTTCTTCTTTCTGCCGTCATCATGCCGAGATTTCAGGTCATAGACGTTGTCCTCTGGGACTTCGCGCCATGTTAGCAAGCGACCGATGATAAGGCATTCGAGCCGTAGGAATGGACAGAGTAATGCGATGAAGACCTCGGGCGGGATAAATGAGCTGTGGTGGCGGAGATCAGTGAAAAGGGCGCCGCGGCGCCCTTTGTCTTTATCTGAAAGCATCCGCGATTATTTGTTTTCGGCGATACGCTTGCGGATATGTTCGGCGCGTTCTTTAGACGCCGGGTGGGAGTCAAACATGCTGCTGTCGCGGCCTGCATCCATCTTCGCCAGTTTCTCGAAGCTGGTCGCCAGACCTTCGCGGTTGACGCCACGCTTTTTCAACAGATCGAAGGAGTAGTCATCAGCCTGAGATTCCTGAGCCTGAGAGAACTGCGCGTTAACCAGCGCTTCGCCCAGATCGGCCAACTGAGACTTGGACAGCGTAGCGGCAACGCCGCCCGCAGACGCGGCTGCGGAGCGTGCCGCTTCTGCCGCGTAAGCGACCTGCATGGCTTTACGGGTGTGGCCCAGCGCGACGTGGCCCATTTCGTGGCCCAGTACACCTTCCACTTCGTTATCGTCCATCATGTCCATTAGGCCGCTGTAAACGCGGATGCAGCCGTTAGCCATCGCCCAGGCGTTGACGTCTTTCGTCAGGTAAACTTTGTAATTAGCCGGGGTGCCGTTGATGTCGTGACCGAGTGAGTTGGCGATTTTATTCAGGCGTTTGGTGTATTTGCTGTTGGCGGGTGCGATGCTCGCCTCTTTATCCATTTCCTCACAAGACTGCGTGCTCAGCGTTTTCACGTCTGAATCACTCAGAGAGGCGGCTTTGAAAGCCTGGGTGCCGGACTGCAGCATTTGTGCTGCGTCCATGCTCTTACAGCCGCTTAATGACGTTGCCATGACGATCGCTAACAGTGAAACTCGTAATTTCATCCCTTATCTCCCTAGGATTGTAAGTAAAAACAACACGTCTTCGACTAAAGACGTAATAAAAACGTGGATAATGTAAGGGAATGTACATGGTATTAATAGGAATAAATTCAGAACATTTAATTCGTCAGGAAATAGTACGCTGTAACCCTGAATGGATGGGCAACGGGGAAGTTTAACGGGGCTGAAACGGCATAGATCCCCCGTCCCAGAGGCGTTTTGGCGCGTACGGTACCCAGTGCATTCGACTAGGTTTTCATGTACATTTAAAACTATCTCTTCTTGGTCTTTTCGGGCTAACGTTCTGATTTATATATCGTGTGTTCGGCAAGACACTTGTTCAATCCGATCTGGAGTAAAGCATGTCCTCTCGTAAAGAACTT
This sequence comes from Lonsdalea quercina subsp. quercina, assembly GCF_000688655.1. Classification (GTDB taxonomy): domain Bacteria; phylum Pseudomonadota; class Gammaproteobacteria; order Enterobacterales; family Enterobacteriaceae; genus Lonsdalea; species Lonsdalea quercina. Next base: position 42,583 of record NZ_JIBO01000002.1, read on the forward strand.
GCCAATGCTATCCGTGCGTTGAGCATGGATGGTGTGCAGAAGGCCAAATCTGGCCATCCGGGCGCACCGATGGGTATGGCCGATATCGCCGAAGTCCTGTGGCGTGACTACCTCAATCATAATCCTGCTAACCCGCACTGGGCGAACCGCGACCGCTTCGTGCTGTCCAACGGCCACGCCTCCATGCTGATCTACAGCCTGCTGCACCTGACCGGCTACGATCTGCCGTTGGAAGAGCTGAAGAATTTCCGTCAGCTGCATTCCAAAACGCCGGGTCACCCGGAGGTCGGCTATACGCCGGGCGTAGAAACCACCACGGGTCCGCTGGGGCAGGGGATCGCCAACGCGGTCGGTATGGCTATCGCCGAGCGTACGCTGGCGTCGCAGTTCAACCGCCCGGGGCATAACATCGTCGATCACCACACTTATGCGTTCATGGGCGACGGCTGCATGATGGAAGGGATCTCGCACGAGGTCTGTTCACTGGCGGGGACGCTGAAGCTCGGCAAACTGACCGCGTTCTACGATGACAACGGCATTTCCATCGATGGTCACATCACCGGTTGGTTCACGGACGATACGGCCGCTCGCTTTGAAGCCTACGGCTGGCACGTGATCCGTGGTATCGACGGTCACGATGCGGATGCGATCAAACGCGCCATCGCCGAAGCTCAACTGGTGACCGACAAACCGTCTCTGCTGATGTGCAAAACGGTCATCGGCTTTGGTTCGCCGAACAAGCAGGGNACGCATGAAGTGCATGGTGCTGCGCTGGGCGATGCCGAAGTAGCCGCAACCCGAGAAAATATCGGCTGGAACTACGGTCCGTTCGAAATCCCGGCCGACATCTACGCCGAGTGGGATGCCCGCGACGCGGGACAGCGCAAAGAAGCTGACTGGAACAAGGCGTTCGACGCTTACGCCAGCGCCTATCCGGATCTGGCCGCTGAATTCCGTCGTCGTGTCGACGGCGAACTGCCGGCAAACTGGCAGGCGGAATCCGCCAAATATATTGAAGAACTACAGGCCAACCCAGCCAGTATTGCCAGCCGTAAGGCTTCTCAGAATGCGCTGGAGAACTACGGCAAGCTGTTGCCTGAATTCCTGGGTGGATCGGCAGATTTGGCGCCAAGCAACTTGACCATGTGGTCAGGCTCCAAGCCGCTAAATGAAGATCCTGCGGGCAACTATATCCATTATGGTGTGCGCGAATTTGGTATGACCGCTATCGCTAACGGGATTGGCCTGCACAGCGGTTTCATTCCTTATACCGCGACCTTCCTGATGTTCGTGGAGTATGCGCGTAACGCGGTACGTATGGCGGCGCTGATGAAACTGCGCAGCATCTATGTTTATACCCATGATTCCATCGGTCTGGGTGAAGATGGTCCGACTCACCAGCCTGTTGAACAGCTGGCGAGCCTGCGTGTTACGCCGAACCTCAGCACCTGGCGTCCGGCTGACCAGGTCGAAACCGCCGTGGCATGGAAATATGCGATTGAACGTCAGGATGGTCCTTCCGCTCTGATCCTGTCTCGTCAGAATCTGGCGCAGCAGGAACGTACCGCTGAGCAACTGGCGAATATCGCCAAAGGCGCTTACGTACTGAAAGACAGCGAAGGTCAGCCTGACCTGATCCTGATCGCTACCGGTTCTGAAGTGGAACTGGCCGTGGCGGCTTGGCAGCAGCTGACGAACGACGGCGTGAAGGCGCGCGTGGTTTCCATGCCTTCTACCGACGCGTTCGACAAGCAGGATGCTGCGTACCGTGAATCTGTCTTGCCTGCCGCCGTCAGCGCGCGCGTGGCGGTGGAAGCCGGTATCGCCGACTACTGGTACAAATATGTCGGCCTGAACGGGGCGATTGTCGGCATGACCACCTTTGGCGAGTCTGCTCCGGCCGAGCTGTTGTTCAAAGAGTTTGGTTTCACAACCGAAAACGTGGTCGCAAAAGCGAAAGCCTTGCTGAAATAAGTACTGCGTTTGCCGAAACAGGCCGGGGAATTTCCCCGGCTTTTTTTATCTTCGATCCCTGCTTTTTCAATGCGACAAGTAGTTGTATTCATTTTTTTGACGTACGTCACTCTTCTGGCACATGCCCGTGGGGACGATTCCCTTTGACAATGAATTCGTTTATGCTAGCTGAAGCGTTTCAGTCATCGGAGCAGTCACCCATTTCCGCTCAATCAGCCGGGTTTTACGGGCCGATGACGAAGAGAACGCAAGGTATAACCAACGGTTTATTCCTGACGATGTACTGATTATTCTATAGGACCAGCGGTTTTATCATTGCACAGGGAATTTCATGACGATCCGTATTGCGATAAACGGTTTTGGTCGGATAGGACGCAGTGTACTGCGGGCTCTCTATGAGTCCGGACGGCGCGCCGAGATCTCCGTCGTCGCGATCAATGAACTGGCGAATGCCGAAGGGATCGCTCACCTGCTCAAATATGACAGCAGCCACGGCCGTTTTTCGTGGGATGTCGGTCAGGAATGCGACCAGTTGTACGTGGGGGATGACATCATCCGCCTGCTGCACGAGCCGCAGCCGCACAACCTGCCCTGGAAAGAACTGGGCGTGGACATCGTGCTGGACTGTAGCGGCGTTTACGGCAGTCGGGCCGATGGCGAAGCGCATCTGGCCGCTGGCGCCCGCAAAGTGCTGTTTTCGCATCCTGGCACGCCAGATCTGGACGCCACTGTGGTGTACGGTGTCAACCACAATGATTTACGGTCCGAGCACCGTCTGGTGTCGAACGCATCCTGCACCACCAACTGTATTATTCCCGTGATAAAACTGCTCGATGACGCATTTGGCATTGAAAGCGGCACCGTCACCACCATTCATGCTTCCATGAACGATCAACCGGTGATTGACGCCTATCACCATGATTTGCGTCGCACGCGTGCGGCCAGCCAGTCAATCATTCCGGTGGATACCAAACTGGCGGCGGGAATCACGCGGTTTTTCCCGAAGTTTCAGGATCGTTTCGAAGCGATATCCGTGCGGGTTCCCACCACGAACGTCACGGCGATCGATTTGAGCGTTAGCGTGAGATGTAAAGTAAACGTCTGCGAAATCAACAACCTGCTGCAAAGCTCAGCGCGAGGGGCATTTCGTGGTATAGTTGACTACACAGAATTACCGTTAGTTTCGGCCGATTTTAATCACGATCCGCACAGCGCGATCGTGGACGGAACACAAACCCGGGTCAGTGGACATCATCTGATAAAAACACTGGTCTGGTGCGATAATGAATGGGGCTTCGCCAACCGTATGTTGGATACAACTCGGGCAATGGCGGCCTGCGGATTCTAGTACGCGGCGGCGGTTCTGCCGACGCCTCGCTCAAGCAACTTTAAGAGAATCAACCAAGAGGATTCACCATGGCTGTAATTAAGATGACCGATCTGGATCTGGCTGGCAAACGTGTGCTGATCCGTGCGGATCTGAATGTACCGGTTAAAGCTGGCAAAGTGACGTCCGATGCGCGTATCCGCGCATCTCTGCCGACAATCGAAAAAGCGCTGAAGCAGGGTGCCCGCGTGATGGTGACTTCCCACCTGGGTCGTCCTACCGAAGGCGAATACAACGAAGAATTTTCTCTGCTGCCGGTTGTTAACTACCTGAAAGACAAACTGTCTTCACCCGTCCGTCTGGCGAAAGACTACCTGGAAGGCGTTGATGTCGCGGAAGGCGAACTGGTTGTTCTGGAAAACGTCCGCTTCAACAAAGGCGAGAAGAAAGATGACGAAGTGCTGGCGAAAAAATATGCCGCGCTGTGCGACGTATTCGTCATGGACGCCTTCGGTACGGCTCACCGCGCTCAGGCTTCGACTCACGGCGTAGGTAAATTCGCCCCCATCGCCTGCGCAGGTCCGCTGCTGTCTGCTGAACTGGAAGCGCTGGGCAAAGCCCTGGGCAAACCGGCTCGCCCGATGGTCGCAATCGTCGGCGGTTCTAAAGTTTCCNCCAAACTGACCGTTCTGGACTCTCTGTCTAAAATCGCTGACCAGCTGATCGTCGGTGGCGGTATCGCCAATACCTTCATCGCGGCTCAGGGTCACAACGTGGGTAAATCCCTGTACGAAGCGGACCTGATTCCGGAAGCGAAAAAACTGCTGGAAACCTGTGATATCCCGGTACCGAGCGATGTGCGCGTGGCGACTGAGTTCTCAGAAACTGCAAGCTGCACGATGAAATCCGTCTCTGAAATCAAAGACGACGAACAGGTGCTGGATCTGGGCGACGTTTCTGCAGAACGCCTGGCTGAAATCCTGAGAAATGCCAAGACTATCCTGTGGAACGGTCCGGTAGGTGTGTTCGAATTCCCGAACTTCCGTAAAGGCACCGAAGTGATCGCTCAGGCGATTGCCGATAGCGACGCTTTCTCTATCGCGGGCGGCGGCGACACCCTGGCTGCTATCGACTTGTTCGGCATTGAAGATAAAATCTCTTACATCTCTACTGGCGGCGGCGCCTTCCTTGAGTTCGTTGAAGGTAAAAAACTGCCAGCCGTAGTGATGCTGGAAGAACGCGCTAAGCAGTAATATCGAACGACGGGAGAGGTATCTCCCGTTTACGGTTGCCTCTATGCTGAGGTGGAGGCGACCGTTGCTATCTCTAACCCCCCACGGCCAACGAAACAGGACACGTAACATGTCTAAAATCTTCGATTTCGTAAAACCTGGTGTCATCACTGGTGATGACGTACAGAAAGTTTTTGCAGTCGCAAAAGAAAACAAATTTGCCCTGCCCGCCGTTAACTGTGTCGGTACCGACTCAATTAACGCCGTGCTGGAAACCGCTGCAAAAGTTCGCGCACCTGTCATTGTGCAGTTCTCCAACGGCGGTGCTGGCTTTATCGCAGGTAAAGGCCTGAAATCCGATGTTCCGCAGCAAGCGGCTATCCAGGGTGCTATCTCTGGCGCGCATCACGTTCATCAGATGGCTGAATACTATGGTGTTCCGGTTATCCTGCACACTGACCACTGCGCGAAGAAACTGCTGCCGTGGCTGGACGGACTGCTGGACGCCGGCGAAAAATTCTTCGCGGCTAACGGCAAACCGCTGTTCTCTTCTCACATGATCGACCTGTCTGAAGAGTCTCTGGAAGAAAACATCGAAATCTGCAGCAAATACCTGACTCGCATGGCGAAGCTGGGTATGACGCTGGAAATTGAACTGGGTTGCACCGGCGGTGAAGAAGATGGCGTAGATAACAGCCATCTGGACAACTCCGCGCTGTACACTCAGCCGGAAGACGTGGCTTACGCGTACGAAAAACTGAACGCTATCAGCCCGCGTTTCACCATCGCGGCTTCCTTCGGTAACGTACACGGCGTTTACAAGCCGGGTAACGTCCAGCTGACTCCGAAAATCCTGCGCAACTCTCAGGACTTCGTTTCTGAAAAATACAACCTGCCGCACAACAGCCTGAACTTCGTGTTCCACGGCGGTTCTGGTTCTACTGCTGCGGAAATCGAAGAAGCGGTTGGTTACGGTGTGATCAAAATGAACATCGATACCGACACCCAGTGGGCTACCTGGGAAGGTATTCTGCAGTACTACAAGAAAAACGAAGGCTACCTGCAGGCACAGCTGGGTAACCCGGAAGGCGCTGACAAGCCGAACAAGAAATACTACGACCCGCGTGCATGGCTGCGTGCTGCGCAGAGCACCATGATCGCCCGTCTGGAACAAGCCTTTAAAGAACTGAACGCGATCGACGTTCTGTAATAAATACAATCTAAACGGCTTCAATAAGGCTCCTTCGGGAGCCTTATTTTTACTGCAGTTTTATACAAATGACGGTAGATTTTGGTGTGAGTGAGTGAATCAGTTTAGCGAGTTTCAAACAGGAGTGAGTCAATGGAAGATTTAGGTGTAACAGAAAGCGTCAGTCGCGTGCAGACCTGGTTGACCAACAACCAACATGTGCTGCTGGAGTATGCAGTAAATATTATTTCCTCGCTGGTCATTCTGATTGCCGGATTGATTGTCGCGCGGATCTTGTCCCGCACGCTGAACCGCCTGATGCGGGCGCGGAGTATTGATGCTACGGTTGCGGATTTCCTCTCCGCCATTGCGCGTTACGGCGTGATTGCATTTACACTAATTGCCGCGTTGAGCCGCATCGGCGTACAGACGGCATCGATTATCGCCGTGTTGGGTGCCGCCGGTTTGGCCGTAGGTTTGGCACTGCAAGGCTCATTGTCTAACTTTGCTGCTGGCGTGCTGATTGTCATGTTCCGTCCTTTCCGTACCGGCGAAACGGTCGATCTGGGCGGGGTGAGCGGTACCGTCACTCAGGTGCAGATTTTCTCCAGTACGTTGCTGACGGTTGATGGTCGAATCATCGTCGTCCCGAACGGCAAAATCATCTCCGGCAATATCATCAACAGCTCCCGCGAGCCGAATCGTCGTACCGAGATCATCGTGGGCGTCGCTTACGATGCGGATATCGATGTGGTGAAAAAAGTGCTGGGCGATATCATCAATGCGGATGAGCGTATTCAGAAAGATAAAGATGTCGTGATCCGGTTGAACGAAATGGCAGCCTCCTCTCTGAACTTCGTTGTGCGCGTATGGACAAGCAACGCAGACTCCACCGTGGTGTACTGGGACTTGCTGGAAAACTTCAAGCGCGCGCTTGATGAACACCAGATCGGCATTCCTTACCCGCAGATGGATGTGCATCTGCACCAGACCGCGACGGCGGAACCCGCCGACAAGGCGTAAATCAGACCTTTCTTTTTATGCGCTGCCCACACGCTTTACGGTCAGCGCATTTCCATTCTTCATTTTCCTTTTGTTTACCAAACCCCCCTGCCAATCTTTAGAAACTCTCCTATATTGTGGGGGAGCCACCTCACGTATGGTGTGCATTGCCGTCATAATTTGAAAGGAGAGAGTGTGAAACTCAAGACACTGACATTGGCTGCGATTATCGGTATGGGGACGCTATCCGCCGCGGCTACAGCCAACGAGTTGCCTAATGGCCCGCATATCGTCACCTCTGGCTCAGCCAGCGTAGACGCCACGCCGGATATCGCCCGACTGGCTATTGAAGTCAGCGTGTCCTCCAAGGATGCCGCTGACGCTAAAAAACAAGCGGACGCCCGCGTTGCGCAATATTTCGATTTCCTCGCCAAACAGGGGATCGACAAAAAGGATATCAATGCGGCTAATATCCGCACCCAACCTGAATACGATTATCTGAAAACCGGCGGTAGCGTGTTGAAAGGCTATAGTGCCGTCCGACAGGTGGAAGTGACCGTACGTCAATTGGATAAGTTAAACGAGCTACTGGATGGCGCGCTGAAGGCCGGCCTGAATGAAATCCGTACGGTCGATCTGAGCGTATCTCATCCCGATACCTATCGGGATCAAGCTCGCCAGAAGGCGATTGAGCAGGCAAGCAGCCAGGCGAAGGCGTTAGCCGGTGGTTTCAAAGCGACGCTGGGGCCGATTTACAGCATTCGCTATCACGTCGCCAATTACCAGCCGGTGCCGGTGGCTCGTATGCTGAAAGCGTCGGATGCCGCCGNACAGACGATGGCGTCACAGACCTACGAACAGCAAACCATTCATTTCGACGATCAGGTCGACGTCGTATTTGAGTTGCAACGTCAGCCCTGATCCCCCGATTTCGCGGGCGCGGAGCATACTGCGATCAAGGCTGACGCAGCACCCGACGCCCGTGTTCCAACAGCGCATCCGTCACTTTACGCATCATCCGGCTTTCCGGCGCGAAGCGATGCCAGTACAGCATCCGGCGCTGTAGCAGGCCGGGTGTAAGATCGATCAGCTCGCCATTAGCCAGCTCACGTTCGATCTGCAGGTGGGGGATCATGCAGCAGGTGGNGCCCTGACGGGCCAACTGAACAAAAGCTTCCGACGAGTTCACGATATGGCAGGGGACGCTGCCGGGCGACAGGTCGAAGTTTTGCTGTAAAAACGCCTGATGCATGTCATCCAAATGGTCGAAAGCCACCGCCGGTGCGCGCAGCAGGGCGGAGCGCGTGACGCCGTTTGGAAAATAGCGTGTGGCGAATTCCGGCGAGGCGACGAAAAGATAGTCCAACGCGCCTAGCGCGTCGACCAGACAGCTGGGCAGGGGCTGCGGTTGAATACTGACGGCACCGACTACCTCGCCGCGTCGCAAGCGTTCCTGCGTGCGCGTTTCGTCCTCAACCTGCAGATTCAGACGTATCGGGGAATCCGCCAATACAGACTGCAATGCCGGCAGCAGCCAAGTCGCCAGACTATCGGCGTTGACCGCCAGCGATAGCAGGAGAGGGGCCTCGCTGCTATTTTCATCGCCAAGCCATTCTTCTTCCAGCAGTTCAACCTGATGCAGCAACGCCAACAGCTTTTGCCCCTGTTCGGTCGGACGGGGAGGGATCGTTCTGACCAACAGCGGCTGACCAAAGAGATTCTCAAGCTGCTTGATGCGCTGCGATACGGCGGATTGAGTAATGCAAAGTTTCTGTGCTGCGCGTTCAAAGCCCCGCTCGCGGATTACGGCGTCCAGGGCCTGAAGAGTGCGATAGTCCGGGCGTTTCATGAAGGGGGAAAGTTCCTGTGAATAATATTACTCTTTTCACTATGCCATAATTTTTGGCGTCACCTCTCTAATAAATGACGCGTTTATCTGCGAACTCCTCAAATTTGCGTATACGCAAACGCTAAATCACGCCTTTTAGGTAACGTCTGCCTTATAATACGCACACTTTTTAAAGCAACAGGCAATCAGACCATGACACAGGATGAACTCAAAAAAGCCGTCGGCTGGGCCGCGCTGGATTACGTGCGCCCCGGTACTATCGTCGGTGTTGGCACAGGCTCGACGGCGGCGCATTTTATTGATGCGCTGGGCACCATCAAAAATCAGATCGAAGGCGCCGTGTCCAGTTCGGACGCCTCTACAGCCAAACTGAAGAGCCTGGGTATTCCGGTGTTTGATTGCAATGAAGTTGATGTGTTGGACGTTTACGTGGACGGCGCGGACGAAATCAACGGCCCTATGCAGATGATTAAGGGCGGGGGCGCGGCGTTGACGCGTGAAAAAATCGTCGCCGCCATCGCCCGGCAGTTTGTCTGTATCGTCGATGCCACCAAACAGGTCGATATTCTGGGGCGTTTCCCGTTGCCGGTTGAGGTGATCCCTATGGCGCGGTCTTACGTCGCGCGGGAACTGGTCAAATTGGGCGGTCAGCCGGAATATCGTCAGGGGGTCGTGACCGACAACGGCAACGTCATTCTGGATGTGCATAATCTGAATATTTCTGACGCGATTGCGATGGAGAACCGAATTAATGGTATCGCCGGTGTGGTGACGGTCGGTCTGTTTGCCAACCGTGGCGCGGATGTCGCGCTGGTGGGAACGCCGGATGGCGTGAAAACGATTAAGCGCAGCTAGTCAGGGATAGTCTCGCGCCGTCTCTCTCCGGCCTGTTTGGGCAGGCCGGATTTGTGGCAATCAGGCGCAATTTTTTTACCCGGCATTTTTGGTGCTTAATATCACTTTTTCTTATTTGGCACGGCCACTATAGGGCCGGCTTCTTATTTAGCAGCATTTTTTGCCACAAATGTCGCTTTACGGTGCCGCTTCCTCGCGCCGGGAAGCAATCGTTTGTATTGCCGCCCGCGTAATTTTTGTTATGTTTGCAGGCAATGGTTTTGCAAACCGTCACATCTGAAGTCTGAAAAAATAAGGTCGGGAAATGGCAAAGGTATCACTCGAAAAAGATAAGATTAAATTTCTGTTATTAGAAGGTGTACACCAGAATGCGGTCGATAACCTGCGTTCCGCCGGATACACCAACATCGAATACCATAAAGGCGCGCTGGATCCGGAAACGCTGAAAGAGTCGATTCGCGACGCTCACTTCGTCGGCATTCGTTCGCGTACGCACCTGACCGAAGAGATCTTCGCTGCGGCGGAGAAACTGGTTGCCGTCGGGTGCTTCTGCATCGGCACCAACCAGGTTGAATTGCCGTCCGCCACCAAGCGCGGTATCCCGGTCTTTAACGCGCCGTTCTCCAACACCCGCTCCGTCGCAGAGCTGGTCATCGGCGAACTGCTGCTGATGCTGCGCGGCGTTCCAGGGGCTAATGCCAAGGCACACCGCGGCGAATGGCACAAACAGGCTATCGGCAGCTACGAAGCCCGCGGAAAAAATCTCGGGATTATCGGCTACGGTCACATCGGTACTCAGCTGGGTATTCTGGCGGAAAGCCTGGGCATGCATGTTTATTACTATGACATCGAAAGCAAACTGTCTCTGGGCAATGCGCAGCAGGTTAATCAGCTGTCCGACCTACTGAAAATGAGCGATATCGTCAGTCTGCACGTGCCGGAAACCGAGAGTACACAAAACATGATCGCGGCTGACGAACTGGCTCAGATGAAGCCGGGCGCCATGCTGATTAACGCCTCACGCGGTACTGTGGTGGATATTCCCGCGCTGTGTGAAGCCTTGAGCAGCAAGCATCTGTCCGGTGCGGCGATCGACGTTTTTCCGCAAGAACCGGCCTCCAACAAAGAACCGTTCCTGTCGCCTCTGTGCGAATTTGATAATGTGCTGCTGACGCCGCACATTGGGGGGTCTACCCAGGAAGCCCAGGAAAACATCGGTGGGGAAGTGGCTAGCAAGCTGGTGAAATATTCCGACAACGGCTCTACGCTGTCCGCGGTGAACTTCCCGGAAGTCTCTTTGCCGACCCACAGTGCCCGCGCCAGCCGTCTGCTGCATATTCATGAAAACCGTCCAGGCATCATGACGCAGTTGAACACCATTTTTGCCAACGAAGGCATCAACATTGCCGCGCAGTATCTGCAAACCAGCGCTGATATTGGCTATGTCGTGATTGACGTGGTCACCGACAGCGCTGACACCGCGTTGCAGTTGATGAAATCTATTCCGGGCACCATTCGCGCCCGCCTGCTGTACTGATTATCGTCTTTATCTCTGTCAGAAAACCGGCCCTGTGAGGGCCGGTTGTGTTTTTTTACTGGCAGTCGATGACGATTTTGCCTTGAGTATGCCCTTCCAATACGGTTTTATGCGCGGCGGCGAGTGTTTCCGTCGTTAATCCGTTTAGCACCTGGCTGGCGGTTCCTTTCAGTTTGCCTTCGTCGACGTCACGAGCGATCTGCTGCAATATTTCTCCCTGTCGGCTCATGTCTGGCGTGGAGTACATGCTGCGGGTAAACATGAACTCCCAATGCAAGGCGGCGCTTTTGAGCTTGAGCTGCGTTTGGTCCAGCGGATGCGCATTTTCTACAATCGTGCAGATTTGGCCCAAAGGCGCAATCAACTGACCTATGGCGTCCCAGTGACCGTCGGTATCGTTGAGGCAGAAGATGTAATCCACCTGCTCGAATCCTTGCTGTTTGACCTCATCCACCAGATTACGGTAGTTCACTACGTGGTGCGCGCCACGCCGCTTACACCATTCGACAGAGTCCGGACGGGAGGCCGTGGTGATAATGGTCACCTTGCTGTGCAATGCGGCCAGGGAGATGGCCATGGAGCCTACGCCGCCCGCGCCGCCGATAATCAGCAGCGTCTTGCCGGCTTCCGCGTCCTGTATTTTCAGGTGTTCGAACAGTCCTTCCCAGGCGGTCAGCGAGGTCAGAGGCAGCGCCGCCGCCGCCGCCCAGTCCAGCGTTTTGGGTTTATGCGCGACAATGCGAGAGTCGATTAACTGATGAGTGCTGTTGCTGCCGGGGCGGGTAATATCGCCGGCATACCAGACCTCATCGCCTTCCTGAAACCCCGTTACCGCAGAGCCGACCTTCAGTACGATGCCACTCGCGTCCCATCCCAGGGTACGCGGCGTCTTCAGGCCGTCGGCGCGTAGCATCGCATGCACTTTGGTATCTACGGGGTTGATGGAAACCGCTTTGACGGCCACCAAGAGATCGTGGTCGCCCGGAGACGGGATGTCCTGAGTGATTTCAATAAAATTTTCCGGTTGTTTAGGATCAACCGCGATCGCTGTTGCTGTCATAGTGAACTCTCCCATTCTGCAAGGTATTGGAGTCGATGTAGCTGTGGATCACAGTGTAGAACGACAGAAGGAGGCTGATAAGATGTACAATAAATAACGCAGTGTTCGAAAAAGAAGAACAATTATGTTTAACCAACTAAAAGATATGGCGCTGTTCGCATTAGTCGCTGAGAGCGGTAGCTTCACACAAGCCGCACAGCGGGCGGGCATGGCGAAGTCGAGCCTGAGTCAGCGCGTCAGCCTGTTAGAGCAGCGGCTGGGACTGCGGTTGATGAATCGCACCACGCGTAAAATCAACCTTACGTTCGCTGGCGAGCGCTATCTGATTCATTGTCAGGAGATGCTGCAGGCGCAGGAGCGCGCGGAATTGACGATCCAGCATCTGCGGGATAATCCGAGTGGTCGCTTACGCATTACCAGCCCGGCGGGCGTGGGGGCTACTCTGCTGGCGGGATTGACAGCAGAGTTTCAACAGCGCTTTCCTGCGGTCATGCTGGAAGTGTCGGTATCGGATAACGTGATCGATTTGGTCGCCGATGGGTTTGACATTGGCTTGCGCACCGGTAAACCACAGGATTCATCCCTGATAGGGCGAGCACTGGGATTTACGCCGCGTTATCTGGTGGCGTCCACCGGTTATCTGGAACGCGCTGCGTCGCTGACGCATCCGCGTCAGCTACAGGAGCACAGTTGCATCGCGCATCGTGCCTGGAGCGAGTGGGTTCTGCATCGGGGAAAAGAGTACTACCACTGTATGCTGCCGCGCTCTCATGTCACGGACAACTTGCTCTACGCTCGCGCATGTGCGATTGCCGATGGCGGCATTACGCTTCTTCCCGAATTTTTGAGTCGAGAAGCTATCGCCACCAGAACGTTGGTAAGGGTGTTGCCGCAATGGCAGGCGGAGCCGAACGATCTGTATCTTGTCTATCCCAGTCGTAAATTGAACTCGCCTGCGCTGGCTTGTTTCATTGATTTCATGTTGCAGCACGAGGTTTTCTTCCCACAAGCGTCAGAGACTTAACACAGTGGATAGCGCCCTTGTTTCTGGCTAATGACAGAGTCGCCTTCGTCCGATGTGTCGCGAAGCTGAGGGCCGCGCTGGAGGGGCCGCTTTTGATATTCATTGATATGGTCGATAGCCATGCAGACCAGACTGATGTCGAGCTATCCATAGGGAAAAGAGATGAGTCGGGTTTAGAGGAGCGGTGNCGTTAGGTACGTAATCGGTTTACTGAACGGTGTAAGCAAACCCGGTCAACAATGCGTGAAGAACTATTTTGGAGCCGATGAGGCTTATAAAGGAGGCCCGCACTGGGGCGAGCCTCATGACTTAAACTTCATCGAAAACGTTACGCCATTTTTTTGTACTTAATGCGATGAGGCTCCAACGCTTCCGCACCCAGCGTGCGCTTCTTGTACTCTTCGTATTCGGTGAAGTTACCTTCGAAGAACTCGACTTTGCCCTCATCCTGATAATCAATGATGTGGGTCGCGATACGATCCAGGAACCAGCGGTCATGCGAGATAACCATGGCGCACCCTGGGAATTCCAGCAGGGCGTTTTCTAACGCTCGCAGGGTTTCGATATCCAGGTCGTTGGTCGGTTCATCAAGCAGCAGCATGTTGCCGCCGACCTGAAGCAGCTTCGCCAGATGGAGACGACCGCGCTCACCACCCGACAGTTCGCCGATGCGTTTGCCCTGATCCACGCCTTTGAAGTTGAAACGGCCGACATAGGCGCGGCTAGGCAGCTCGAAGTTGCCGATGCGCATAATATCCTGACCGCCGGAAACTTCTTCCCAGACGGTTTTACTATTATCCATGTTATCGCGGAACTGGTCGACGGAGGCCAATTGAACGGTTTCGCCCAGGCTGATTTCGCCGCTATCTGGCTGTTCCTGACCGGATAACATACGGAACAGCGTGGATTTACCCGCGCCGTTCGGGCCGATAATGCCCACAATCGCGCCTTTTGGCAGAGTGAAGGAGAGATTGTCGATCAGGACGCGATCGCCGTAAGACTTGTGCAGGTTAGTCACTTCCAGGACCTTGTCGCCGAGGCGCTGACCGGCCGGGATAAACAGTTCGCTGGTTTCATTACGCTTCTGGTACTCAACGCTGTTGAGTTCTTCAAAACGAGCCAGACGAGCTTTGCCTTTTGACTGACGGCCTTTAGCCCCTTGTCGAACCCACTCCAGTTCTTTCTCGATGGACTTGCGACGTGCCGCTTCGGCAGACGCTTCCTGTGCCAGACGCTGGTCTTTTTGCTCCAGCCAAGAGGAGTAGTTGCCTTCCCACGGGATCCCTTCGCCACGGTCAAGTTCCAGAATCCAGCCTGCCACATTGTCGAGGAAGTAACGGTCATGGGTGATCGCCACGACCGTGCCTTCATAATCGTGGAGGAAGCGCTCCAGCCACGCGACGGATTCGGCATCCAAGTGGTTGGTCGGTTCATCCAGCAGCAGCATGTCCGGTTTTTCCAGCAGCAGCCGACAAATGGCGACACGGCGACGTTCGCCACCCGAGAGATTGCCGATTTTGGCCTCCCACGGCGGTAGACGCAGCGCATCGGCCGCGCGTTCCAGCTGATTGTCGAGGTTGTGGCCATCATGCGCCTGGATGATCGCCTCAAGCTCGCCCTGTTCTTTGGCGAGNTTATCGAAGTCCGCATCCGGCTCGGCATAGGCCGCGTAGACTTCGTCCAGACGACTCAGCGCCTGTTTGACTTCACCGACCGCTTCTTCAATAGCTTCGCGTACGGTCTGCTCCAGATTTAACTGGGGCTCCTGCGGCAGATAGCCGATCTTGATGCCGGGCTGCGGACGAGCCTCGCCTTCAATGTCTTTATCAATTCCGGCCATGATGCGCAGCAGTGTTGATTTACCGGCTCCGTTCAGACCAAGTACGCCGATCTTGGCGCCCGGGAAAAAGCTGAGGGAGATATCTTTCAGAATATGGCGTTTCGGCGGAACAATTTTGCCGACGCGGTGCATGGTATAAACGTATTGAGCCACGTTGCTCTGAGCCTCTCTCTATCAATGTTGGTGCGGCGGCAGACAGTTTCGTCGCACCGTAGGGGAATCGGTCGGATGCGGGCATAGCTCGCTAATCCGGCCGATGAGTTCACTGTGAAGAAGTTTAGCTGTTTTCAGCCAGCGATCCCAGCCATCAAGCGTTTTGGACGTTTGCTGTGCGTAACGGATTCCAAGAGGATGCAACGACAGAGTAAAGTTTCATTGATAACTGGGAACCTGCTCGGAAATGGCATAAATACCGTTAATTTTCCGAGTGATGAATATTCCATGCTGGCGTATCGTTGTCTTACTGGATGTGCCACACTTAGCGGATATGACAAGCCTGACGGCTGTTAGACAGGCTCATCGGTGCTGGGAGCATGGGCGCCTGCGGGCAGATAAACGATAACGAATGAGGTCAGCGTAGTATGTTCAAAGTGGTGTATTGGCGCTATGCCCTGGTGGCAGTTTCTCTGGCTGGAGTTTCGATTGCCGCGCAGGCTGATTCCCTTACCAGTCAACGTGAACGCTATCAGCAGGTGAAGGCTGCCTGGGATGCGAACCAGATGGATACCGTGGCGCAGTTAATGCCTACCCTGCGGGATTACCCGCTTTATCCTTATTTGGAATATCGTGCTCTGACGCAGGATTTGACGCAACTGACGAGCATTCAGGTGAAGCAGTTTATCGCGTCGCATCCCNCACTTCCCGTCACTCATAATTTGCAGACCAGCTTTATTAACGAGCTGGCACGGCGTGAGGACTGGCGGGGATTGNTGGCGTTCAGCCCGTCAATGCCCAAACCGATGGCCGCCCGCTGCAATTATCTTTATGCCAAATGGGTCACAGGGCAGCGTCAGGGCTTATGGGAGCAGAACCGAGATATCTGGTTGAATGGTCATTCGCTGCCGGCGAGCTGCGACAATTTGTTGACGTCCTGGCAGCAGTCGGGAATTTTGACGCCCTCGGTGGTTCTTGAACGTATCCTCCTGGCGATGGATTCGGGTAGTAGTAGTTTAGTGGCGCATCTGGTGCGGCAATTGCCGCCGGACTATCAAACCATCGCCGATGCGTTGAGCGCGCTGCAACGCGATCCGATGACGCTGGAACATTTCGCCCGTACCGTCGGGCCGACGGATTTCAGCCGTAAAGTCACGCTGACGGCGTTTAAACGCGTTGTCCGTCAGGATCCTGATGAGGCGCGTTCCATGTTGCCCATTATCGTGCGTTTACAGGGGTTGAGTAGTAGTGAGCGCAGCAAGATGGAAGAAGACGTGGTATGGCGTCTGATGGGGAAAGAGATCTCTGGCGAGCAGGCGGAATGGCGTGATGCGGTGATACAACGTAGTCAGTCAACCGCCTTGCTGGAACGTCGCGTGCGAATGGCGTTGGGAGAAGGCGACCGACGTGGACTGGCGGTGTGGTTGGCGCGCCTGCCCGCCGAGACATTGCAAAAGGACGAGTGGCGATACTGGCGAGCTCGGCTGGCAATCGAAAATGGGCAACGTGCAGAAGGCGAAGCGCAGCTGCGTGAATTGATGAAAGCCCGCGGTTTCTATCCCATGATCGCAGCGCAGCAGCTGAAAACCCAATATCCCTTAACGATCAAGGTGGCGGCCAAACCCGATCGAACGGTGGAGCAACTTGCTGAAGTCGCGCGTATTCGTGAGCTGATGTACTGGCATATGGATAATCTGGCGCGCACCGAGTGGTCAGGGCTGGTGGCGAGTCGTGAGCGGTTACAACAGGAGGCGCTGGCTCGTTTTTCATTCGATCAAGGCTGGTACGATCTTAGCGTTCAGGCCACGATTATCGCCAAGATGTGGGACAACCTGGAAGAACGTTTCCCGCTCGCCTGGAACGATGAATTCCGTCGTGCGACTCAGGGCAAAGACATATCTCAAAGCTATGCGATGGCGATAGCGCGACAGGAAAGCGCGTGGAATTCTCAGGCGAAGTCCGCCGTGGGCGCGTCAGGTCTGATGCAATTGATGCCGGCGACAGCGTTGCACACTGCCAAAAAATTTGATGTCGCGAGCTATTCCAATAGTGCACAGCTCATGGATCCGCAGACCAACATCGAGTTGGGTACGCTCTATTTGGAGTATGTTTACCAGTCGTTTGGTCAAAACCGCATTCTGGCGTCTGCCGCGTATAACGCTGGGCCGTCTCGGGTCAATACCTGGCTGGGAAACAGTAACGGGCGTATCGACGCCGTCGCGTTTGTGGAAAGTATCCCGTTTTCGGAAACACGGAATTACGTCAAAAATGTGCTGGCTTATGACGCGTATTATCGCTACTTCTTGAAACATAACTCGCCGGTGTTAACGGACAGCGAATGGCAGCACCGCTATTAGACTGGCTGCAGGTCAAGGTCGTCGGAAGTGGCTACTTTGGCCAGATAACGCATGCAAAGGTGTTTTACGATGTAAATTCGTTTCTTAAAACATGTTATGCTTGCGTACTAGTTTCTTGATATGGCAAAAGGCTATGACGACACCATCTCCTTACGATCCCGCACTGTCGGAAGAAGACAATGAAAACTGGTCTTATTTTCTGGATCTTTTAAGGCAATCAGTGAAGGACGACCTGGCGCTACCGCTGTTGCAGTTGCTGTTGACGGCGGATGAACGTACAGCGCTCGGAACTCGGGTGCGTATTATTCAGGAGTTGATGCGCGGTGACTTGAGTCAGCGCGAGCTGAAAAACGAATTAGGGGCCGGCATTGCAACCATCACGCGAGGGTCGAATAGTTTGAAAGCTGCACCGCCCGACTTGAAGAATTGGCTTGAAGCGCAGCTTCTGGAAAAAAAATAGGGGAGTTCGACGGGATACGGTTTACGCCTTGGAAACCGCCTGTTGAAACAACGTGTTGTGAAACGGCACCAAGGCCAGTAGTAAGGCCTGATGATAAACGCTGGCCCGTGTCAGCTTACCATTGGTGAACACGCCAATCGCGCCGCCTTTTTGATTCACGTTTTCAATACCGCTCAGGCGCGCCATTTCTTCGCCTAGCTCTCGGCCTTCGCGAACCCCCAGCAGGACCGCTTCTGGGAGCATCAAACTGGCGGAACGGGACTCTCCCCGAATCGTCGCGTTCTCGACAACCATCCAGGCGAAAGTCATGTTGTCTTCGATGCCGGCCTCGACCCCGACCCAGAAATCAGCCTCGGGACGAACCTGACGGGCCATCATGACGCGGTTTCTTGCCCCCGTACGTGTTTCCGAGGAACCCAAAGGCTGATGTGGAACGCCGCTGTCTACGTCGACTCCCTCAATGCGGCAATTTTCCGCACCAAAAACATCAGCAAATGCTAAAGTTACGGCGTTGATTTTTGCCGGGTTAGTCGTAGACGCTACAACGTAATACATAATGTTCTCTACTCTAGTCGTTAATTTGACGCAGTATAACGGAAAACAATCATGTTACAGGTATATCTTGTTCGCCACGGAGAAACCGAATGGAACGTGGCGCGGCGCATCCAGGGGCAATCAGATAGCAAACTGACGTCGGTGGGCGAGCAGCAGGCTCATCGCGTGGCGGAACGGGTAAAAAATCTGGGAATTACCCACATCATTGCCAGTGATCTGGGCCGAACGCGCCGTACGGCCGAAATCATTTCAGAGGGCTGCGGCGGTTGCCCCATTCTGCTCGAACCCAACCTGCGTGAGCTGAACATGGGGGTTCTGGAAGAGCGTCTGATCGACTCGCTTAATAGCGAGGAAGAAGGATGGCGCAAGCAAATTGTGGATGGCACACGAGATGGTCGTATTCCTAAAGGGGAGTCACTCTCCGAATTGGCCGAGCGGACGCACAAGGTGCTTGAGTTTTGCCTGACTCTGCCTCCCGGTAGCCGTCCTCTGCTGGTGAGCCACGGTATTGCACTGGGTTGTTTGCTCGGAACGCTACTGGGTTTACCTGCCTGGGCAGAGCGGCGACTTCGTTTGCGTAATTGTTCGCTGTCCCGTATTGACCACCAGCAGAGTCCGTGGCTGGCTTCTGGTTGGGTCGTTGAGACGGCCGGCGACGTTTCCCATCTGGATGCCCCGGCACTGGACGAACTACAGCGCTAGCGCCGCACCGGGATGAAGTATTCGCAGCAGATCACCGCAGGTGCTTCATCCGGTCTCACTCCGCCGGACAGCTTGAAACGCTCGATGTCGGACCCTTTGCGCCGGGTCAGCTTGAGGGTCGGCAGGCAGGTGTCATACAGGCTGACAATAAAGTTCTGAAGATCATCTTTCGGGCCTTCATAGTTGAACTTCACGTACTCGCCGCCCGGCAGGGTGATGGATTCGCCTGGGGCAGTGCCTTCCGGAACGTTATCTGGCTCCATCGCCGTGGTATAGAGCACTTCATGCTCGTCATCTTTGTCTTTGCTCGGACGAGAGTGAGCCAATCCATACAATCGGTCTGGAATTTGCTTGGCGTCACCGAGATACTGGCGCCAGTAATGAACCCTAAGCTCCATTCGGAAATGGCACAGCTGTTCCAACGTGCCGCTATAAATTTGCGTCAGGCCTACCAGTTTTATTTCTGGCAGTGTGATGAACTCAGGCTGAGGCATGGTAAAAGCGCCCAGTCGAATTGGAGCCTGAATGCCATGAGTATTCCAGTCATCCGAGCGTCGGTATGATGCCGGCGTTTGGGAAAATTGTTTCTTAAACGCGCGTGTGAAGGTTTGCTGAGAATCAAAACGATATTGCAGAGCGATATCCAGAATGGGCCGGCTCGTCAGGCATAGTGCCACGGCGGCTTTGGTCAGACGTCGGGCACGGATGTAAGAGCCGATGGCATGGCCCGTGACGTCCTTGAACATTCTCTGCAGATGCCATTTCGAATAACCCGCTTTTGCCGCGACTTTGTCCAGCGACAAAGGCTGGTCCAGGTGACCTTCCAGCCAGTTAAGCAGGTCATGTATGATACTGGCTTGATCCATAGCTCGTCCTCATAGAACACTCAGAGCGATAAAGGTTATAAGACGCTGCATGATAGCAACTTTTTTCATCTACGACTGCCAGGAATTTCAGGTAAAGGCTCAAGGGCGCACGTCGGCAGAGTGACTATTCGCAGCCGGTGAAGCAAAATAAGCTTTCTTAAAATACCTCTACACGCCATGAGTGATGGCTACATATCAGGAAAATTGCAAAATGTTCAAAAAGTCATTGTTGAGTCTTGGACTCTTTCTAAGCGTTGCGGTTTCAGCGAGTGCTGAAGAGGTGGGCTCTGTAGATACGGTATTCAAGCTGTTTGGTCCCGACCATAAAATTGTGGTGGAGGCTTTTGACGACCCGGATGTCACCAACGTTACCTGCTATCTGAGCCGGGCTAAAACGGGAGGGATCAAGGGGGGATTAGGGTTGGCCGAAGATACGGCTGACGCGGCAATCTCGTGTCAACAGGTGGGGCCGATCACGTTGAGCGAGAAAATCACGAAGAGTAAAGGGAAGGGCAACGTGGTTTTCCAACAGCGCACTTCGTTAATTTTCAAAAAATTACAGGTAGTGAGATTTTACGATGAGAAACGCAATGCGTTGATCTATCTAACTTACTCTGACCGTGTCATCGACGGTTCGCCCAAAAATGCGCTCAGCGCGGTGCCTATAATGGCGTGGGGAAAAACGCAGTAATGCCGTAGAGAGGGGCAAACCGGAGGCTTTCGTTCCGGTCTGCCCAACCCGTTACTCTTCCAGATCACCACAGAAACGGTAACCTTCGCCATGAATAGTGGCGATGATTTCCGGCGTATCGGCGGTGGATTCAAAGTGTTTACGGATGCGGCGGATAGTGACGTCGACCGTGCGGTCATGCGGCTTTAGCTCGCGGCCGGTCATTTTCTTCAACAGTTCCGCTCGGGACTGGATTTTTCCCGGGTTTTCGCAGAAGTGCAACATGGCGCGGAACTCGCTGCGCGGCAGTTTGTATTGTTCGCCATTCGGGCTGATCAGCGAGCGGCTGTTGATATCCAGCTCCCAGCCGTTAAAACGATAGCTTTCCACCAGACGGCGCTCTTCTGTGCCGCCGCCCAGATTCATGGTGCGAGACAGCAGGTTGCGTGCTCGGATGGTCAGTTCACGCGGGTTAAACGGCTTGGTGATGTAATCGTCAGCGCCAATTTCCAGGCCCAGAATCTTGTCGACTTCGTTATCACGGCCCGTGAGAAACATCAGCGCCACGCTGGCTTNTTCACGCAGTTCGCGCGCCAGCAGCAGGCCGTTTTTACCCGGCAGATTAATATCCATAATCACGAGGTTGATATCGTTCTCTGACAGGAGCTGATGCATTTCAGCACCATCGGTGGCTTCGTGAACGATGTATCCCTCGGCCTCGAAAATGCTTTTGAGGGTATTGCGAGTGACTAACTCGTCTTCGACAATAAGAATGTGGGGGGTCTGCATGTTTGCTACCTAAATTGCCAACTGATAATTTGAGAAGTACAAAAGTCTGGATTCTTCAGGCGCTCTAGAAATAATGTTCACCGTCTCACGCGCCAACTGACTCAAGTACGTAAATGCGTTTCGATGCACTTTTCCTCACCCGCAAAGTGTTTTAATGGCTGGTGAGTGGAGGCGCTAAACTCGGCCTCAAATTTTAAAAGTGGCGCACAGTTTAACCTTATTAACAGCAACATAACAGTAAGCACTGATTTCGCCAGCCAGCAAATTTACGGTTCTGTTGACATATATCAAATTTGATTGTAGCACGTTAAAATTTTTGTGAAAAACAGATATGAAAATGTCAATCGAAGTCACATTTTGGCGGCATGTTGAATCGTTTTGCCCAAAAAGTTGTGGAGTTTTTCACCCGAGCGAAGACAGAAAGTGTCCGTAATAGGGTGATACCCATGGTTTTTTATTTTGGATGCGCCATTTCAGTTAATTCATTACGTTGACTATGCAGTGGAAATAAACAAGCAAACTATTGTTGTTTTTGTGTTGCGGTAATGTTTAATTCCTAATTCCATCCCCCTCTTTATTCCTTCGCTTATTACGGCTTTCTTGTTGAAAGCACGAATTCTCCCACTTTTTACAGTGTTTGGCTGACGCCTTTCAGCGGCGCGCAAGTCATGCCTTTGTCATCTCCATTCTGCTATCCGTGATAAATTGTCTCTCACCCCCCGCGTTGCACGGTTTAGCGCGCAAGGGGAAGGTGTTTTGGCGATGCGGTATCTAAAGGGGCAGTCATGCAGTTTCATATTATTTTAGTAGCTCCGGCACGGGCTGAGAATGTGGGCGCAGCGGCGAGGGCAATGAAAACCATGGGGTTCACTCGGCTGCGCATTGTCGATAGCCGCGCGCATCTAGAGCCAGCCGCCCGTTGGGTCGCTCATGGCTCGGGAGATATTCTGGATGGTGTTGAGTCCTTCCCCTCGCTTTCGGCGGCATTGGCTGACGTTGATTTTACCGTCGCCACTACGGCGCGCAGCCGTGCGCGTTATCACTATTACTGCACGCCAGCTGAATTGCAGGGCGTGATGGAAGAAAAACGAAGCTGGGTTTCTTCCGCCGCGCTGGTGTTTGGGCGTGAAGACTCCGGGCTGACCAACGAGGAGCTGGCGCTGGCCGATGTCCTGACCGGCGTGCCGATGCAGGCGGACTATCCTTCATTGAACCTGGGCCAGGCGGTCATGGTGTACTGTCATCAGTTGTCGTCGCTGATGAATGTGCGGTCGGAGAAGGCGCCGATCGCGCAGGCGGGGCAGTTGAACGCGCTGCGTCAGCGTATGGATCGCTTGCTGGTGGATATCGGGGCGGAACAGGATGCCAAACTCAAAGATTGGTTGCATCAGCGCTTAGGCATGCTGGAACAGCGGGATACCGCGATGTTACACATGCTCCTTCACGACATCGAAAAAGCTCTCCCGAAAGAAAATCAGGGGAAATAAGTTTTTTGAAGTCAAATATAAGACTGAGTTATTTTTCATAAACCAATCTGTGGTGGTTGATTAATTTACTGGTTTATCTGTCTGTTTGGCGGTGCGCTGAATGTCGGCTAAAAAACAGAAATCCATTGACTTAGCGGTATGATTGCCCTAACTAATAGGGCCAGTAAAAGTTGATTACGAACGAGATACGACTATTCCATGCGCCCATTTAGCCTGATTACCACGATGATTATTACTATCACCGATACGATGTATTGCGGTGCGGGCTGACGCGTAAAGAAGAATCCAAAAAGGCCCGCACTTCACAGNGCGGGTTTTTTTTTATGGCAGGCGAAATCCTGCCTGCCACAAGCGGCAATCAAGAATGCAGTGGGCGTTTTTGTTGACGGAAATTCAGGAGAACAGAAAAAAATGCGAGTGTTGAAATTTGGCGGGACTTCGGTGGCTAATGCGGAACGATTTATTCGCGTTGCCGACATTATTGAAAGTAATGCTCGGCAGGGACAGGTTGCCACCGTCTTGTCCGCCCCGGCAAAAATTACCAACCATCTGGTTGCGATGATCGAAAAAACCGTTGCCGGACACGACACTGAGACGCATTTTACCGAAGTACAGACGATTTTCTCTTCGCTGTTGTCCGGGTTGGAAAAAACGCAGCCGGGTTTCCCTTACGCACGTCTCAACACGTTGCTCGATCAGGAATTGGCGCTGATCAAGCAGGTACTTCACGGAATCTCTCTGCTGGGCCAGTGTCCGGATAGCGTCAATGCCACCATGATTTGTCGCGGCGAAAAATTGTCCATCGCTATCATGGAAGGCATGTTCCAGGCGCGCGGCTACCAGGTTTCGGTCATTAATCCGGTCGAGAAACTGCTGGCGCAGGGGAATTATCTGGAGTCTACCGTCGATATCGCCGAGTCGACCCGTCGCATCAATGAACAGGCGATCCCCAAGAACGACGTGATCCTGATGGCGGGTTTTACCGCCGGTAACGAGAAAGTCGAACTGGTGGTGCTGGGCCGCAACGGTTCCGATTATTCAGCTGCGGTCCTCGCCGCCTGTTTGCGCGCAGAGTGTTGCGAAATCTGGACCGATGTCGACGGCGTCTATACCTGTGACCCTCGCCAGGTACCGGACGCGAGGTTACTGAAGTCCATGTCGTATCAGGAAGCCATGGAACTCTCCTACTTCGGCGCCAAAGTTCTCCACCCTCGCACCATCGCTCCCATCGCCCAGTTCCAGATACCTTGCCTCATCAAAAACACTGAAAATCCCAAGGCTCCCGGCACGTTGATCGGGCTAGACAGTTCCGACAAACAATATCCGGTGAAGGGCATCACCAACCTCAGCAATATGGCGATGATCAACGTCTCCGGCCCGGGGATGAAAGGCATGGTCGGCATGGCGGCGCGTGTATTCGCCGCCATGTCCCGTTCAGGGATTTCCGTCGTGCTGATTACGCAATCTTCTTCTGAGTACAGCATTAGCTTCTGCGTTTCGCAGAATGAACTGCGCCACGCATGCAAAACGCTGGAAAATGAATTCTATCTGGAGCTGAAAGAGGGCGTGCTCGACCCGCTCGACGTGATCCAGCGTCTGGCTATCATCTCCGTGGTCGGCGATGGCATGCGCACGCTGCGCGGCCTGTCGGCGCGTCTGTTCACCGCGCTGGCCAGCGCGAACATCAACATCGTTGCGATTGCCCAGGGGTCTTCCGAGCGCTCCATCTCCGCCGTAGTCAACAATGACGTCGCCACCATCGGCGTGCGCGTTGCCCATCAGATGTTGTTCAACACCGAGCAGGTGATTGATGTCTTCGTGATTGGCGTCGGCGGCGTCGGCGGGGCTCTTTTAGAACAGATTCATCGCCAACAGCCTTGGCTCAAACAGAAACACATCGACCTGCGCGTATGCGGCATCGCCAACTCGAAAGCACTGTTGACGAATATCAACGGCATCTCGATGGACCATTGGCGCGACGATCTGGCGAAAGCCCGCGAGCCGTTCAATCTGGAAACGCTGAGCCGCCTGGTGAAAGAGTATCACCTGCTGAATCCTGTCATTGTGGACTGCACCTCCAATCAGGCCGTGGCCGATCAGTATGTGGACTTCCTCAAAGACGGTTTCCACGTCGTCACGCCTAACAAGAAAGCCAACACCGGCAGCTTGAGCTATTACCATCAGCTGCGCGATGCGGCGGCTGCGTCTCGCCGCAAGTTCCTGTACGACACCAACGTGGGCGCCGGTCTTCCCGTCATTGAAAACATGCAGAACTTGCTCAACGCGGGCGACGAACTGGTCCAGTTCAACGGGATCCTTTCGGGGTCGCTATCCTTCATCTTCGGCAAGTTGGATGAAGGTATGACGCTGTCGCAGGCCACGCTGCTGGCGAAAGAAAAAGGGTATACCGAGCCGGACCCGCGTGACGATCTTTCCGGTATGGACGTTGCGCGCAAGTTATTGATTCTAGCGCGCGAAGCGGGGTACGAACTGGAGCTGGACGATATTCTGGTCGAATCCGTATTGCCGGACAGTTTTGATGCGTCTGGCGATGTCGCGACCTTTATGGCTCGCTTGCCGGAACTGGACGGCGAGTTCGAACGCCGAGTACTGAAGGCGCGCGATGAAGGGAAAGTGCTACGTTATATCGGTATGATTGAAGACGGGAAATGCAAAGTCGCCATCAGCGCGGTGGGCGGTAATGACCCGCTGTTCAAGGTGAAGGACGGTGAAAACGCCCTGGCCTTCTACAGCCGCTACTATCAACCTCTGCCGCTGGTGCTGCGCGGCTACGGAGCAGGAAATGACGTGACGGCGGCGGGCGTATTCGCCGACCTGTTACGTACCTTGTCATGGAAGGTGGGAGTCTAATCATGGTCAAAATTTATGCGCCGGCCTCCATCGGGAATGTGAGCGTTGGGTTTGATGTGTTGGGCGCCGCTGTTTCGCCGCTAGACGGCTCTTTGCTGGGAGACTGCGTCTCCGTCAGCGCGGCTGATGCGTTCAGCCTGAAGAATGAAGGGCGCTTCGTCAGCAAACTGCCGACAGAGGCTCGCGAAAACATCGTTTATCAGTGCTGGGAGCGTTTCTGTCAGGAAATTGGCGAAACGGTGCCGGTCGCGATGACGTTGGAAAAAAATATGCCGATCGGCTCCGGTCTGGGTTCAAGCGCCTGTTCCGTGGTCGCCGGGCTGATGGCGATGAATGAGTTTTGCGGTAAACCGCTGGATGACCATTGCCTGCTGACGCTGATGGGCGAGCTGGAAGGCCGCATTTCGGGCAGCGTCCATTACGACAACGTCGCGCCGTGTTTTCTGGGCGGCATTCAACTGATGGTGGAAGAGTGCGGGATTGTCAGTCAACCGGTACCGGGATTTGACGACTGGTTGTGGGTGATGGCTTACCCTGGCATTAAAGTATCGACCGCCGAAGCGCGGGCAATTCTGCCGGATAGCTACAGCCGTCAGGACTGTATTCGCCATGGTCGCTATCTGGCGGGCTTTATTCACGCGTGTCACACCGGCCAGGCTGAACTGGCGGCAACGCTGATACACGATGTGATTGCGGAACCTTACCGCACCCAGCTGCTGCCCGGTTTCGCCGCGGCACGGCAGGCGGCGCAGGACATCGGCGCGCTCGCGACCGGGATTTCCGGTTCCGGTCCGACGCTCTTTTCCATCTGCAACGACAGGGCGGTAGCGCAGCGTCTGGCGGACTGGCTGCGGGTAAACTATCTGCAAAATGACGAAGGTTTTGTTCATATTTGCCGTCTGGATACGTCCGGCGCGCGACAATTGGGATAACGCATGAAACTGTACAATCTGAAAGATCATAACGAACAGGTCAATTTTGCTCAGGCGATACGACAAGGCTTAGGAAGCCAGCAAGGTCTGTTTTTCCCGCTGGATCTGCCGGAGTTTGATCTGACGGCGATCGATGAGCTGCTGGAGCAGGACTTCGTGACCCGCAGCAGCCGTATTTTGTCGGCCTTCATCGGCGACGAGCTGCCGCCTGAAACGGTTTACCAGCGGGTCAAGGCGGCGTTCGCTTTTCCTGCGCCGGTGGTGCCGGTCAGCGAAGATATCGCGGCGCTGGAATTGTTCCACGGTCCGACGCTGGCCTTTAAGGACTTCGGCGGCCGCTTCATGGCGCAGATGCTGGCGGAAGTCGCCGGCGATCAGCAGATCACCATTCTGACCGCGACTTCCGGGGATACCGGCGCCGCGGTGGCGCATGCCTTCTACGGTTTGGAAAACGTGCGCGTCGTTATCTTGTATCCGCGCGGTAAGATCAGCCCGCTGCAGGAAAAACTGTTCTGTACGCTGGGCGGCAACATCCATACCGTTGCCATCGACAGTGACTTCGACGCCTGTCAGGCGTTGGTGAAACAGGCGTTCGACGATCAGGAACTGAAGGACACGATCGGTCTGAACTCGGCTAACTCCATCAACATCAGCCGCCTGTTGGCGCAGATTTGCTACTACTTCGAAGCCGTCGCGCAGCTGCCTCAGGAAGCGCGCAATCAGCTGGTGGTCTCTGTCCCGAGTGGAAACTTCGGCGATCTGACCGCCGGCCTGCTCGCCAAGTCTCTGGGCCTGCCGGTAAAACGTTTCATCGCCGCGACCAATGCGAACGACACCGTGCCCCGTTTCCTGCAGAACGGAACATGGCAGCCTAAACAGACGGTTGCCACGTTGTCGAATGCGATGGACGTCAGCCAGCCGAACAACTGGCCGCGCGTGGAAGAGCTATATCGCCGTAAAAACTGGCAGTTGAATACGCTGGGTTTCGGTGCGGTCAGCGACGACACCACCAAGGAGACGATGCACGAGCTGGAAGCGCTGGGCTACACCTCTGAGCCTCATGCGGCCATTGCCTATCGTTTGCTGCGCGATCAACTACAGCCTGGAGAGTTCGGTTTGTTCCTGGGAACGGCGCATCCGGCGAAGTTCAAAGAGAGCGTGGAAGAGATTCTGGGCAAAACTCTGGAACTGCCCGCCGCGCTGGCTGAGCGCGCCGATCTGGAACTGCTGTCCCACAACTTTGGTCCTGACTTTGCTCCGTTGCGTAAGTTCCTGATGGAACTGCCGCGTTAAAGCACATCGCAACCCATCGTGAGGCGATCCTTCTCCTTACGAGGGTTGCGAAAGTCCGGCGGCATTGCAGGCATCAGGCCAGCAGGCCCGCGCCGCCGGATGGCTGACTGATATACAGCGTGGGTTGCAGGCCGGTCAGGCGCGGGTACTCCCGCTCAATCACTAAGCTGATATCGCGCGTCATTTCTGAAGGCACCAGCGCGACGACACAACCCCCGAAGCCTCCTCCCGTCATCCTTGCGCCGCCCGTATCGCCGACCTCGTCCTGAATCAGTTTCGCCAACGTATCCACGGGCGGGACCGTGATGTCAAAATCATCGCGCATGGAAAGATGCGATTGTCTCATCAGCGTAGACAGTCTCGGCATGTCGCCTGCGGTCAGCGCCTCGGCGGCGGACAGCGTGCGGGCGTTTTCCGTGATGACGTGACGAGCGCGGCGCATGGCAAGATCGTCCAGCCCCGTTTTTTCCTGCTCGAACCGATCGAGAGAAACATCCCGCAGCGCGGCGACGCCGAAGTGACGCGCGGCCGCTTCGCACTGCTGCCTGCGCAGGTTGTACTCGCTGTCCACCAGACCACGATGGACGTTGGAGTGCACAATCATGACGGCGATCCCGGCGGGCATTTTCACCAGCGAGTGATCCAGCGAACGACAGTCGATCAGCAGGGCATGACCGGCGCGTCCCTGAGCCGAAATATACTGGTCCATAATGCCGCAGCTACAGCCGACGAACGCGTTCTCCGCCTGTTGCCCATTAAGCGCAAGCTCAAGCTGGCTGAGCGACAGTCCGTTCAACGCCTTAAAGGTCTGACCGATGGCGACTTCCAGCGACGCCGAGGAGCTTAATCCTGCGCCGGTGGGGACGTTGCCGACGATCGCCATATCCAACCCGGTCAGGTTGACGCCGCGCATCAACAGATATTTCACCGTCCCACGGACGTAGTTAGCCCAACCAAAGGTAGGATGCGGCACGATATCCTGAGCCAGTTCGAACTCATCCTGTTGTTGATCGTAATTGATGGCGACGACCCGGATACGGCTATCATAGCGTGGGCGGGCGGCGATCACGGTTTGATAATCAATCGCGCAGGGCAGGACAAAGCCCTCGTTATAGTCGGTGTGTTCGCCGATTAAATTGACGCGCCCCGGCGCCTGGACGAAGGCGGCCGGCGCAAACCCGAAGGTCTGCTGGAAAACCGCGTCTGCGGTCGTTTTCAAGTGGGTGATGTGGGTTGTCATCAGTCGGCCTCAGACGTGTTCGCGAAAGTGAATGTCGCTGACCGCGCGCAGGCGTTCCGCCGCCTGCTCTGCCGTCAGATCGCGCTGGGCTTCCGCCAGCATTTCATAGCCCACCATAAATTTTCGGATGCTGGCGGAACGCAGTAGCGGCGGATAGAAGTGCGCATGTAACTGCCAGTGGTCGTGGCTTTCCGCGGTGAAGGGGGCGCCGTGCCAGCCCATAGAATAGGGAAATGAGCACTGAAACAGATTGTCGTAGCGGCTGGTCAGTTTTTTCAGGGCGAGCGCCAGATCGTCGCGCTGTCGCTCGTTCAACTGCGGCAACCGCCGAACGGCGAACTTCGGCAGCAGCAGCGTCTCAAACGGCCACGACGCCCAGTATGGGACTACCGCCAGCCAGTACTCGGTTTCCACCACCGTGCGTGCGCCCGCCTGCTGTTCGCGTTGCATGTAGTCGAGCAACATCGGGGTGCCGTACCGCGTCAGATAGTCGCGTTGCTGCTGGTCTTCAATTAATGCCTCGTTAGGCAGAAAATCATTGGCCCAGACCTGCCCATGCGGATGCGGGTTGGAACAGCCCATCATCGCGCCTTTATTTTCGAACACCTGCACCCACGGATACCGCTCTCCCAGTTCCGCGGTCTGATCGCTCCAGGTATCAATCACGGCCCGCAACGCGGGAAGGGGGNGCAGGGGAAGTGTCTTGCTGTGGTCAGGGGAGAAGCAGATCACGCGGCTCAGTCCTCGGGCGTCACTCATCTGAAACAGGGGATCGTTGCCTGACGGGACATCCGGGGTATCCGCAAGCAGCGCCGAAAAATCATTGGCGAAGACAAACGTGCCGGTGTAGTTGGGGTTGGTTTCCCCTGAAATACGGGGGTTTCCGGCGCACAAATAGCAGCTCGGATCGTGGACGGGTGGCGTCGTCAGATCGGGACTATCCTGCTGTCCTTGCCAGGGCCGTTTGGCGCGATGCGGCGAGATCAGCACCCAGTCGCCTCTAAGAGGGTTGAAGCGTCTGTGTGGGTGTTCTGTAGGTTCAAACAACATCATGGACGACTCCTGTGTCATCACCGGGACCGACGTGCCGTAGCACCGTGCGTTGGTCCGCTTTTGGACTGGATAAACCCCTAAACTATGTAATCAGTTACACTTCATTTTAAATAGGAAGAATCGAGTAATTTCGGGATTTGTAGGAATGTATTTTTGTTGTCTTTTTACCTTTGGTGTAACCGGTTACCCTATTTAAGCAGCGACGGGGCATTTTGTGAAGTGCTGTGAGAGAGAAGGACCGTGACGGCGATCGCGTAAACGTAGCGCTGTTGGTTGAGGNTCCCTGGAAGGTCGCAGGCTTAGGGCGAAAGCGGTATATTGAGCGGCATGGCGAGCGCTGTGTGCCGCCCCGTAATAGGCAATGACGTCAATGAGTGTGCCGCAGCACGCCGTTACGTATACAGGAATGTGATATGGCTACCATAAAGGATGTTGCCCGTTTGGCGGGTGTCTCAGTTGCGACAGTTTCCCGTGTGATTAATGACTCCCCCAAGGCCAGCGTGGCGTCGCGTGAGGCCGTGACTCAGGCGATGGTGGCGCTGCGGTATCATCCTAACGCCAACGCGCGCGCGCTGGCGCAGCAGAGCGCCGAGACGATGGGACTGGTGGTGGCGGATGTCTCCGATCCCTTTTTCGGCACGATGGTAAAAGCGGTTGAACAGGTGGCTCAAAGCGCCAGAAAGTTTCTGCTCATCGGCAATGGTTATCACAATGCTGAGCAAGAAAAACAGGCGATCGAACAGCTCATTCGCCACCGTTGTAGCGGTTTGGTGGTCCATGCGAAAATGATCGCTGACGATGAGCTGGCGATATTGATGGACCATATTCCGCATATGGTGCTGATCAATCGGGTGCTTGAAGGTTATGAACATCGTTGCATCGCGTTGGACGATCGTCAGGGCGCCTTTTTATCCACGCAGCATTTGATTCAGTCAGGCCATCGGCGCATCGGTTTTCTGTGCTCGAACCATCCTATTTCCGATTCCATCGACCGTTTGAAAGGGTATAAAGAGGCGTTGGCTAAACATCAAATTACCTACGATGAACGGCTGGTGGCGCGTTCCACGCCGGACGAAGCGGGCGGCGAAATGGCGATGACGATCCTGCTGAGTCGCGGCGGCAATATGAGCGCGGTGGCCTGCTACAACGATTCGATGGCGGCTGGGGCGCTTTCGGTGCTGGACGATAACGGCATCGCGGTGCCGCAGGCGATGTCGCTGGTAGGATTCGACGACGTACTGATCGCCCGTTATTTGCGTCCGCGTCTGACGACGATCCACTACCCTGTATCGGCCATGGCGGTGCAGGCCGCGGAGCTGGCATTAGCGCTGTTTGAAGACAGAGAACCGGCGGAGTCAACGCATCTGTTTCACCCAACGCTGGTGAGGCGTCAGTCGGTCGCGGCGCCGTCCGAGCCATGTTGATGCCGTGGTCTAACGTGCTCGATAGGGGAGATAGTCCTCTATCCCCGGTTTGAGTATCGCGCCATGGCCACCGCTGCAACGCCTCTTTATCTTGATACGTCGCTCTGAACGCCTTATTGGAGGTGTGATCCAGAACCCCCTGGATGGCGGTAATACTCGCTAGTCCGGCGTTTCCAACGCAAAGTGGCGGTATGATAAAACCGGATGTCGGCATCCGGAATGGCGTCGGCGAGGCGTTTCAGGATTGCCTGACCGACGATGCCAGCGTCGTCTCCTGGTTCAAGGCTGTCAGACAACTCCCTGGCGATTTTTCGAATTTCCCTGCCAGCCTTGCTGCAAGGACTGGAGCGTTAAGAGCGACGACGGGTCGGATGACTGTGTTGGACGGGGGCGGAGGTGTACATCCCAAATGCTTCCACTCACGGCGGCAGAGGGCGGCGAACCGTGGTCCGCCGGCGGCTTCATCTTTGCCTATGCACGCTCTGCGCGTTTGAAGACCAGCTCGTCCGCTGACGACGCCTCGGCGGCAAAGCCGTATCCCTCAAGATCGAATTCTTTCAACTGTTCCGGTTTCGTGAGCTGGTTCTGGATGATGAAACGGCTCATCAACCCGCGAGCTTTTTTGGCATAGAAACTGATCACTTTATATTTGCCGTTTTTCTCATCCAGAAAGACCGGTTTGATAATGCGTGCATTGAGTTTCTTTGGCTTCACGGACTTGAAGTATTCGTCGGAGGCGAGGTTGATCAAAATGTCGTCGCCTTGCGCTTCCAGCGCCTGATTCAGCGTGCCGGTAATGGTATCGCCCCAGAACTGATACAGATTATCACCCGCCTGATTTTTGAGTTTGATGCCCATCTCCAGCCGGTAAGGCTGCATTAAATCCAGCGGCCGCAGTACGCCGTACAGTCCGGAAAGAATACGCATGTGTTGTTGAGCGAATGAAAAATCACGATCGCTGAAGTCTTCAGCCGCCAGGCCGGTATAAACGTCGCCTTTGAACGCGAGCAGCGCCTGGCGTGCATTATCCGGCGTAAAATGGGGCTGCCAGTCGTTGAAGCGCGCCGCGTTGAGTCCGGCCAGTTTGTCGCTGATGCCCATCAGAGAGGATATCTCCGCAGGAGTCAACGTCTTGCAGCGTTCGATGAGCTGGGACGAACGCTCCAGCAGTTCTGGCTGAGAATGACGCGTTGTCGGGAGGGGGCTGGTGTAGTCCAGCGTTTTAGCCGGAGAAATCGTGATAAGCATGAGCAGGTTCCCTGTGATTTCATTGCGCAATTTTAATAGCACTAATGTAGCAAAAAACGGGCTGACGCCGGGGAAGGAAAGGGCGATGGTTGCGACAGGGGAGGTTAATTAACGCGTCTAACTGGAGATTTTTCTCGTTTTTATATCCACAGAGACGAAAATGTTATTCGCGATTATTTTCATTTTTCTTATTGATTTACAAGGTTAAAATAATAAGAAAACCTAGAGGTAAGCCCATTGTCGGGCCGTCTTGCGTGGGGTTTCGCGCATGTTATCATCAATTTCTGGCGACGGCACCCTGCCACCAGTTCATGTACTAACAATGAGAAAGGCCAACATGACGGATAAACTGACTTCCCTACGCCAATACACTACGGTGGTGGCTGATACCGGTGATATCGCGGCAATGAAACTGTACAAGCCGCAGGATGCCACCACGAACCCTTCTTTGATTTTGAATGCGGCCCAGATCCCGGAATATCGCAAACTGATTGATGACGCCGTGAACTGGGCGCGTCAGCAGAGCAACGACCCGGCTCAGCAGGTAACCGACGCCTCCGACAAACTGGCTGTGAACATCGGGCTGGAAATTTTGAAGCTGGTTCCCGGCCGTGTTTCCACCGAAGTGGATGCTCGACTGTCCTATGACACCGAAGCCAGCGTGGCGAAAGCGAAACGTTTGATCAAACTCTACAACGATGCCGGGATCGACAACGAACGTATCCTGATCAAACTGGCTTCTACCTGGCAGGGCATCCGAGCGGCGGCGCAGTTGGAAAAGGAGGGCATCAACTGCAACCTAACGTTACTGTTCTCCTTCGCTCAGGCCCGCGCCTGTGCGGAAGCGGGCGTGTTCCTGATCTCACCGTTCGTGGGCCGTATTCTCGACTGGCACAAAGCCAACGGCGAACAGCAGACGTTTGAACCGCAGGAAGATCCGGGCGTTATCTCGGTGAGTGAAATTTATGATTACTACAAATCTCACGGCTACGAAACGGTGGTTATGGGGGCAAGCTTCCGTAACAGCGGTGAAATTCTGGCGTTGGCGGGCTGTGACCGTCTGACCATTGCGCCTGCTCTGCTGAAAGAGCTGGCGGAAGCGGAAGGTAGCGTCGAACGCAAACTGTCTTATAGCGGAGAGATTCAGGCGCGTCCGGCTCCGCTAACGGAATCCGAGTTCTATTGGGAGCATAACCAGGACCCGATGGCCGTGGATAAATTGGCGGAGGGGATCCGCAAGTTTGCCGTCGACCAGGGCAAGCTGGAAAAAATGATTGCCGATCTGCTGTAAGACGGCAAAGGCAGTAAACATTTCCTACGGCCAGCTATCGCTGGCCGTTTATTTTTCAACACGGTTACGGCTTTTCTTCGCAGCGTATAACTTGATGTCGGCCCGATTAATGACTTGTTCCAACGTTTCTTCGCCAGCCGCGTATTCCACTAAACCAATACTGACGGAGAGATGACGTTTGGATAATTTGTCGTATGTCATTTCGTGGATCGCAAGGCGAATCCGTTCCGAGACTCTGTAGGCGTTATCCAACGTCGTATTCGGTAATATCACCGCGAATTCGTCGCCGCCCAAACGCCCCAAAATATCGCCTCTGCGAAAATAGTTTCGGGTAACGTCAGCGACATCTTTCAAGGTTTCATCACCCGCGGCATGGCCTAGCGTATCATTAATTTTCTTGAAGTGATCCAGGTCGATCAGCAGGACGCACAGCGGTTGTCGTTGCTGGGTGGCATTGCGCATGACTTTATTAGCGGCATGGTAAAAGGCATCTCTGCGCAGGCAGCCGGTTAGATCGTCGTAACGCGCGATGGCCGGTAGTTCAATCAGGTACTTTTTTATCAACAGCGCCAGCATCGTCCCGAGAAAAGCGCCAAATAGGCTGATGCTAAGCAGCGCCACCAACGAACTGAGAGAGGAAAATACGGATCTGAATACAGGCGGTCCACTCAATGTGGCAAACCGGATACGGATACCCACCAGATCATCTGTGGACGACAGTAGAGGAAGTACGGACGTTAACTGATCTTCCTTGTTCAACTCCCCTACGGTAGGCAGTTTGCTCTGGCAGACGCGAGCGATCGACTTTTCACTCAACGTGATATCAAATGACGAGAGTCGGTGAATACACTCTTTGACGACATCGTTACTTCGGAAAGAAAGAATAATCACTCTGGAGAAGAGCGATTCACCATTTTTATAGCTATGGTCGCTTTCTACAAGTCCATTACCATTATTAAATGATTCATAGATCTGAATGATATTATCGAAATAGCGTTTTTCTTCCTGCCAATTCTTTCGCTGCGTGTTCAGCAGAATGCAGGCAGTAATGAGAAATGAGACTATACCAAACAGGATGAACGCGATCGGTGTATGGGATAGGGTTTTTAAAACATTGCGTTGGAATTTATTCATTCAGACATCTTATTCGAATTAAATCATTCACCTGGAATAGTTATGCAGGACAATCATAAGTAATATTGAAGAGAAACATTGTTCGCGATACCGCTCGCCAGCGCAGTATCGCGAGACCGCTATTTTGGCGGTTTTATTCTCAAGTGTCAGTAGTTGGCGATAATATATTATCGCATTCTCGAATTCATTTTTTGTCGCATGGAGTTGACCCAAACGCGCCCTCATTCGTCGACAGAAAAATGAAAAAGCAATGAAGTCGTGGTGGGTATTTCCTGATAGCCCACCAGGGCTATTTTAGAGGGTGCTATTGACGTTGGGCTGATAAAATGAGCTTTTCCGAGACAATAAAGGTAGGCACGAGGTCATTATGAACAGTTTGCGCATTGGGTTAGTGTCGATTTCTGACAGGGCATCCAGCGGCGTTTATCAGGATAAAGGGATCCCGGTACTGGAAACGTGGCTTTCACAAGCGCTGACGACGCCGTTTGAGATACAGTCGCGCCTGGTACCGGACGAGCAAGCCCTGATCGAACAGACGCTGTGCGAGCTGGTGGATGAATCCGGCTGTCACCTGGTGCTGACCACTGGCGGAACCGGCCCGGCCCGACGCGATGTGACCCCTGATGCCACGCTGGCGGTCGCCGACCGGGAGATGCCGGGATTCGGCGAACAGATGCGGCAGATCAGCCTGAAATTCGTTCCGACGGCAATACTGTCGCGTCAGGTGGGGGTAATTCGCAAACAGGCGTTGATTCTGAACCTGCCGGGCCAGCCCAAGTCGATTCAAGAGACGCTCGCAGGCCTGAAGGATGATGCGGGTCATGTCATCGTTCCGGGGATTTTCGCGAGCGTTCCCTACTGTATTCAACTGCTGGAAGGTCCCTATATTGAAACCGATCCTCAGGTCGTGGCCGCTTTCCGTCCTAAAAGCGCGCTTCGCGAGTGACCGCAATGCGTTCGGCGCTCGCTCGTCATAAGAATTAGATGGGGCTGGCTGACGTGAATTTGTCGGTATAGTCATGGTTTAGTAAGGAAACGACAGCGCCTTGATTCAATGGCGCACAGCGCGGTCATTATGGATAATGCATCTCATCGGCAGTTGAATCGACAAGATTACAAAACCCTTTCTCTGGCGGCGCTGGGTGGCGCTTTGGAGTTCTACGATTTTATCGTGTTCGTCTTCTTCGCGCCGGTGATCAGCCAGCTTTTCTTCCCGGCCGATATCCCCGAGTGGCTTCGCCAGCTGCAAACGTTCGGCATTTTCGCCGCGGGCTATCTGGCCCGGCCGCTGGGCGGGGTCGTCATGGCTCACTTTGGCGATCTGGTTGGGCGTAAAAAGATGTTCAACCTGAGCATCCTCCTGATGGCGTTGCCGACGCTGGGCATGGGCTTGTTGCCGACCTACGCAACGATAGGCATTGCCGCTCCGGCGTTGCTGTTGCTGCTACGTTTATTGCAGGGGGCTGCTATCGGCGGCGAGGTGCCTGGCGCCTGGGTCTTTGTTGCAGAGCACGTGCCGCCCAAACGCATTNGCATCGCCTGCGGAATTCTGACGTCGGGCCTTACGCTGGGCATTTTAGTGGGGTCGCTGCTGGCGTCAGTGCTGAATACGTTGATGTCTCCGGAGCAAATTCTGTCCGCCGGTTGGCGCATTCCGTTCTTTATCGGCGGCCTTTTCGGTTTTATTGCGATGTATCTGCGGCGTTGGCTCAAAGAAACCCCCGTGTTTGTCGCAATGCAGACACGCAAACAGCTGGCGAAAGAGCTGCCGCTCAAATCGATCATGCAGGCGCACAAAAAGTCGGTGGTGTTATCGATGATGCTGACCTGGCTGTTGTCGGCGGGGGTGCTGGTCGTGGTGCTGATGTCGCCCACCTATTTGCAGCAGGTTTACGGGATTGCCCCCGCGCTGACCCTACAGGCAAACAGTCTTGCGACCGTGATGCTGATGTTAGGCTGCATTGTCGCAGGCGGTATTGCAGACCGGCTGGGACTGGGCGTGACTTTCATCGGCGGCAGTCTGCTGCTGGCCGCCTGCAGCGGGGTATTTTATACCCATGCGGCGGATAGCACGGAAATCCTGTTCGTCAGCTATGCGCTGGCCGGATTCAGCGTCGGCGTGACGGGGGTGGTGCCGTGCGTGATGGTGCGTGCTTTTCCCCCTGCCGTGCGATTTTCCGGCATTTCATTGTCTTACAATATCGCCTACGCGATTTTTGGCGGACTGACGCCGATTTTGGTGACGTCCTTGATGAAACTGACGCCGCTGGCGCCCGCACTGTACGTCCTGTTCCTGTCGATGGGCGGGGTGCTGATAGGCGGCTATCTGCTGCGTTGTATGCGCGGAAAAGAACAGAGCGAAGATTTCTTTGCAAGCGAAGCGCCATCTTATTTCTCCGAACGCGAATAAATCGTCTCGCACGTCGTCACTCAACGTATCGGCGTTCACTGGTCCTATCTCTGACGGAGAAATTGTTCTCCTTCGGCGACAAAACCGCGGGAAAAGCGCGCTCAAGCGCGGCGCCAGAAGGCGGCTTGGCGCCTTTCTTCTGTACACAGAAAAAGCAAAATAGCAAAAGAATGGTTTTTTTTACCAACTAGCCCTTGATGCTGGCATTGTCGTCCCCATCTATGAGTCATCGAGAACAGTTTGACCGAATACGGCATGGTATTGCGGGGAGTTGAAAACTCATCCGCGGCCCACATAGTAGGTTGAACTACCACAACCGAATATGACTTTTAGTGGAGATGTTTAGATGGGTAAGATCATTGGTATCGACTTGGGAACAACCAACTCTTGTGTTGCGATTATGGATGGTACGAAGGTTAAGGTACTGGAAAACAGCGAGGGCGATCGCACCACGCCTTCCATCATTGCTTATACGCAAGACGGTGAAACTCTGGTTGGCCAACCGGCTAAACGTCAGGCGGTGACCAACCCTAAAAACACGCTGTTTGCTATCAAGCGTCTGATTGGTCGTCGTTTCCAGGACGAAGAAGTCCAGCGTGACACCAACATCATGCCGTACAAAATCATCGGCGCCGATAACGGCGACGCTTGGCTGGAAGTGAAAGACCAGAAATTGGCTCCGCCGCAGATTTCCGCCGAAGTTCTGAAGAAAATGAAGAAAACGGCTGAAGATTATCTGGGCGAGGCCGTCACTGAAGCGGTGATTACCGTACCGGCTTACTTCAACGATGCTCAGCGTCAGGCGACTAAAGACGCCGGCCGTATCGCAGGTCTGGAAGTCAAACGTATCATTAACGAACCGACCGCTGCCGCTCTGGCCTACGGTTTGGATAAAGAAGTCGGCAACCGTACTATTGCGGTTTATGACTTGGGTGGCGGTACGTTTGATATCTCCATCATCGAAATCGATGAAGTAGAAGGCGAAAAAACCTTCGAAGTACTGGCGACCAACGGNGACACCCACCTGGGTGGCGAAGACTTCGACAGCCGCCTGATCAACTACCTGGTTGACGAGTTCAAAAAAGAGCAGAACTTCGATCTGCGCAATGACCCGCTGGCCATGCAGCGTCTGAAAGAAGCGGCAGAAAAAGCGAAAATCGAGCTGTCTTCCGCACAGCAGACCGACGTTAACCTGCCGTACATCACGGCTGACGCTTCTGGCCCGAAACACCTGAACATCAAAGTGACTCGCGCCAAACTGGAATCGCTGGTAGAAGATCTGGTCACGCGTTCTTTAGAGCCGCTGAAAGTGGCGCTGCAGGATGCCAAACTGTCTGTTTCTGACATCAACGACGTGATCCTGGTTGGTGGTCAGACCCGTATGCCGATGGTGCAGAAAAAAGTGGCTGACTTCTTCGGCAAAGAACCGCGCAAAGACGTTAACCCGGATGAAGCTGTGGCTATCGGTGCTGCCGTACAGGGCGGCGTGTTGTCTGGTGATGTGAAAGACGTACTGCTGCTGGACGTTACCCCGCTGTCTCTGGGTATCGAAACCATGGGCGGCGTAATGACTTCGCTGATTGCCAAGAACACCACGATCCCGACCAAACACAGCCAGGTGTTCTCTACGGCGGAAGACAACCAGTCTGCTGTGACGATCCACGTACTGCAGGGTGAACGTAAACGTGCTCAGGACAACAAATCCCTGGGCCAGTTCAATCTGGACGGCATTCAGCCGGCGCAGCGCGGCGTACCGCAGATCGAAGTTACCTTCGACATCGATGCCGATGGTATCCTGCACGTGTCCGCGAAAGACAAAAACAGCGGTCGCGAACAGAACATCACCATCAAAGCGTCTTCCGGTCTGAACGAAGACGAAATCCAGAAGATGGTGCGTGAAGCTGAAGCCAACGCGGAATCTGACCGTAAGTTCGAAGAACTGGTTCAGACCCGCAACCAAGGCGACCACCTGCTGCACAGCACGCGTAAGCAGCTGGAAGAACTGGGCGACAAACTGGCTGCCAGCGACAAAACGGCTATCGAAGACGCGCTGAAAGCGCTGGAATCTTCGCTGAAGTCTGAAGATAAAGCAGACATCGAAGCGAAAATCCAGGCGCTGGCTGAAGCCTCCACCAAACTGCTGGAAGCATCTCAGCAGCAGGCTCAGCCGGAAGCCGGTGCCGCTGGCGGTGAAAGCGCGGACCGTAAAGACGACGATGTCGTTGATGCGGAATTCGAAGAAGTCAAAGACAAAAAATAATCGCCCTTGAGCGGGCGCGGCAGCGGTAAATGTTACCGCTGTCGGCAAGGNAATCAGCACGGGCGTCGGGGAAACTCTGCGCCCGTGCACGCATGTTGAGGGCAGATAACAAGCATGGCTAAGCAAGACTACTATGAAACGTTAGGCGTTGCGAAAGGCGCGGATGAACGTGAAATCAAGAAGGCGTATAAGCGCCTGGCGATGAAGTTTCACCCGGACCGTAACCCCGGTGACAGCAGTGCTGAAGCCAAATTTAAAGAAGTCAAAGAAGCCTACGAAGTGCTGAGCGATTCGCAGAAACGCGCTGCATACGATCAGTATGGTCATGCTGCGTTTGAACAAGGCGGCATGGGCGGCGGCGGTGGTTTCGGCGGCGGCGCAGACTTCAGCGATATCTTTGGCGACGTTTTCGGCGACATATTCGGTGGCGGACGCCGTCAACGTGCGAGCCGTGGCTCCGATCTCCGTTACAACATGGATCTGACTCTGGAAGAAGCCGTGCGTGGCGTCACCAAAGAGATCCATATTCCTACGCTGGAAGAGTGTGATGTTTGTCATGGCAACGGCTCCCGTCCGGGCAGCTCGCCGGCGACCTGTCCAACCTGCCACGGTAACGGCCAGGTGCAAATGCGTCAGGGATTCTTCACCGTGCAGCAGGCGTGCCCGCACTGTCACGGTCGCGGCAAGATCATCAAAGATCCGTGCGTGAAATGTCACGGGCATGGCCGTATGGAAAAAAGCAAAACGCTGTCGGTTAAAATTCCGGCGGGCGTGGACACGGGGGACCGCATTCGTCTTTCCGGCGAAGGCGAAGCCGGTGAAATGGGCGCGCCAGCGGGCGATCTGTACGTCCAGGTCCAGGTGAAGCAGCACCCAATTTTCCAGCGCGAAGAGAACAACCTGTACTGCGAAGTGCCTATTAACTTTGCGATGGCGGCATTGGGCGGCGAAATCGAAGTGCCGACGCTGGATGGCCGCGTGAAGCTGAAAGTCCCGGCGGAAACGCAGACTGGCAAACTGTTCCGAATGCGTGGTAGAGGCGTGAAGTCCGTTCGCGGCGGCGCCCAGGGCGACCTGCTGTGTCGCGTTGTGGTGGAAACCCCGGTCAGCCTGAATGAGCGTCAGAAAGAGCTGCTGCAGGAGCTGGAGCAGAGCTTCGGCGGACCTTCCGGCGAGCGCAACAGTCCGCGTTCGAAAAGCTTCTTCGACGGCGTGAAAAAGTTCTTTGACGACTTGACCCGTTAAGTCCGTTCTCGCGTCGATTCCATCAACGGCCCGCTTGCGGGNCGTTTTTTATGGCGCGACGCTGCGCCGTTTTCTTTCCCCTCGTGGACAGTTCGCGTGATGGCGGCCTTCTTGAACGCCTTGGCGCGTTGTGACAAAAACGTCATATCGCGACGATATGCTTAGGCACTTCCTCTCTAGCTTAAACGGATGCCTATCATGCAACGATTTTCCCACCGCTTCTGTGCGTTTCTGTGTTTGGCGATGGTGTCTGCCGCGGCCTATTCCGCCACCGCGCCTCAGGTGATCGCTCATCGGGGTGGGACCAGCGACGCGCCGGAAAATACGAGGGTTGCGGTTGAATCCGCGCTTAAGAACGGCGCGGATGCAATCTGGGTTACGCTGCAGGAGACGAAAGATGGCGTGATTGTGCTTTATCGCCCGACGGATCTTAAGGCGCTGACCGATAAACAGGGCCCGGTTTCTGCGTATACCAGCGCTGAATTGGCAAATGTGGATGCGGGATGGGCTTTCGGCGATATCCCGCATCACCCCTTCCGAGGCAAAGGTATTGGCATCCCCCGACTGGATGCGATTTTGCGTGCTTATCCTCAGGTGCCGTTCTATCTGGATATCAAATCGCCCGACGCTGATCCGGTGCGTTTCGGCCAGGCGCTGTTGAAAACGCTGCTGGAAACCAGAAGTTTGGCGCGCACGCGCGTTTATTCCACGGATGCTCGTTATCTTGAGGCGTTGCCGCCGCAAATTTCTCGTTTCGAAACCCGAGACCGTACCAGAACCTTGCTGGCGAATGTTTCCATGGCACATCTATGTGACCCGCTTCCGGCCGCGCGCGTACCGCATTGGTATGGGTTGGAGTTGCGTCGCGAGGTCGAGGNCGTCGAGCGCTTCACCTTGGGAGAAGGGCGTTCCAAAGCCGTACTGACCTGGGATAAAGAAGCGATGGACTGCTTCCGGTCGGCCGGGGCGGCGCAGGTGATTCTGTTCGGCGTCAATACGCCAGCCGACTACCAGCGTGCGCGGGAGTTAGGGGCGGATGGCGTGCTGGTGGATTCTCCGCGCGGCGCATGGTTTTTTCGTCAGGGAAACGTGAAATAGCGCTGCACACCGCCATCAAGAATGGCGGTTGGTGCGGAGATGACACGATTTTTCAGCCCCAAAGGCGCTCAACATTTTGGTGTGATTCGTTTCTGCCGAAGGTTATCCGGTTTTTGTTGAATATTGAGGCATTTTCAACGAGTGTATGGGCTGATTCCCGACTTCCTGACATCACAAGAAGACGGTGTACCGATTTCGCTTAAAGAGAGAATGTCCTGATGATGAGGCTATTGCGCCGGTTAGCCCGGCTGGATGCGGCGGCGGGAATGACGCTGATTGCAGCAACGCTGCTGGCGTTGCTGATGGCGAATATTCCGCTGACGGCAATGGGATATGACAAGGTGCTGACTACGCCGCTCGACGTCACGGTGGGTGGGATAAACTTTCACGCCACGCTGCTGCACGCAATCAACGATGGCCTGATGACGCTGTTTTTTTTGATGGNGGGGCTTGAGGTAAAACGCGAGCTGATGGTTGGCGCATTGGCCAGCCGTCGTCAGGCGCTATTACCCGTAGCGGCCGCTCTCGGAGGCATGGTGGTCCCCGCGCTGATCTATCTGGCGATCAACGCCGCAGATGTGCACACTCGAGTGGGTTGGGCCATTCCGACGGCGACGGACATCGCCTTCGCCGTGGGTATTCTGGCGTTGCTGGGCAAACGGGTGCCGCTGGGACTGAAGGTTTTCCTGCTGGCGCTGGCGATCATCGACGATCTCGGGGCTATTCTGGTGATCGCGTTCTTTTACACGCAGCAACTGAATGGGCTGGCTCTGCTGGGGGCGGCGTTGTCGGCGCTGGTTCTGGCATATTTGAACTGGCGACAGGTAATGAACTCACCCGCGTATTTATCAGTGGGCGCCGTTCTGTGGCTTTGTGTTCTGCTATCGGGCGTGCATGCCACGCTGGCGGGAGTGGTGGTTGGATTCCTGATCCCGCTGCGCGCGCCGGCCGGGCAGCCGTCGCTCGCGACCGCGTTGGAGCACCGGCTGAGCGGCTGGGTCGCATTTCTGATTATCCCGCTATTCGCATTCGCCAACGCGGGTATCGCGCTACAAGGTGTTGATGCGGGACAGATGCTTTCTCCGCTCACGGTGGGAATCGCCGCCGGTCTGCTGATAGGAAAACCGCTGGGGATTATGGTGTTCAGCGGGGGAGTAATCGCTCTTGGGC
The DNA here is from genome assembly GCF_000688655.1 of Lonsdalea quercina subsp. quercina. Classification (GTDB taxonomy): domain Bacteria; phylum Pseudomonadota; class Gammaproteobacteria; order Enterobacterales; family Enterobacteriaceae; genus Lonsdalea; species Lonsdalea quercina. Next base: position 86,180 of record NZ_JIBO01000002.1, read on the forward strand.
TGGCGAAGTTACCGGCAGGCGTGAACTTTCGTCAGCTCAGCGCGGTATCGGTGCTGTGCGGCATCGGCTTCACGATGTCCATTTTCATCACGCTGCTCTCTTTCGGTGGCGAAGCGGATGCGGCGACGGTTCTGTATGCCAAGCTGGCGATCCTGACGAGTTCACTAGCGGCCGGCGTGTTTGGTTTTATCGCCTTGCGTATTGCGCTGCCTGCCATATCGGCTCATACGCCGGCGCCCAGAGAGTGACGGGGCGCCAGGNGCTGTAGCCATCGNATGAGGGAAGACGATCGCCGCAATTAACGGCGCTGGCGATCCCTCAGGGGTTTTAAGTTAACAGACTGTAATATAAGATAAAATCTAAGTTTTCAGGATTTCAGACATAAAAAAACCGGCCTAGGCCGGTTTTTTCTAGCAATGTTCGCGAGAACGCGATTATTGCAAAGCGTTGATCTGTGCGATCAGGTTTGACTTATGACGTGCAGCCTTGTTCTTGTGAATCAGGCCTTTGCTAGCCTGACGATCCACGATCGGTTGCATTTCATTAAACGCTTTCAGTGCTGCTTCTTTATCGCCAGTGGCGATCGCCGCGTATACTTTCTTGATGAAAGTGCGCATCATGGAGCGACGGCTTGCGTTATGCTTGCGACGCTTTTCAGACTGTACGGCGCGTTTCTTAGCTGATTTGATATTAGCCAAGGTCCAACTCCCAAATATATTCTATCGAGGACAATTCAAAGGCCGAGGAATATGCCCGGTTAGCCTTCTTTTGTCAATGGATTTGTGCAAATAAGCGCCGTTTGTACGTCAGCGCTTGTTACGTTGTGATGGCGCAGGATTTTAACAGCTTCACGTCGGGGAATATAGTCTTTCGCGCCATAAATCGGTATTAAAACGCGCAACGCGTATTAACGGACTGTTCTTGGCAACCACATGCCTTATCGGCCGTGAGATGCCGTCACTCCAGGCGGCGTTTTTGCGCTTTTTAAACTCTCCGCCAGTGCTGAAATCAGAAGAGCTGGCGACAAAAGGCACGCATCCCGGGTTAACCTTACCCGTTGTACAAGGTATAATCCGCCGATTTCCACTGTTTTGAGCCAGTTATGCAGCTAATACGCGGTATACACAATCTTCAGGCACACCATCATGGCTGTGTGCTTACTATTGGTAACTTTGACGGTGTCCACCGCGGGCATCATGTGCTGCTCGAACGCCTGAAACAGGAAGGGCAGAAGCGCGGACTGCCTGTGATGGTCATGATTTTTGAACCCCAGCCGCAGGAGCTGTTCGGCGGCGAAAACGCGCCCGCCCGACTGACCCGGTTGCGCGATAAGGTGAAATATCTGTCGCAGGCCGGCGNCGATTACCTGCTGTGCGTGAAGTTCGACGCGGCCTTCGCCGCCCACGATGCCCATGCCTTTATTTCCGATCTGCTGGTGAACAAGCTGGGCGTGAAATTCCTGGTGGTGGGGGATGACTTCCGCTTTGGCGCTGGTCGCAAAGGGGATTTCCTGTTATTACAGAAAGCGGGCGTTGAGCTGGACTTTGAGGTCATCAGCACCGATTCGTTCTGCAACGGTGGAAAGCGAGTGAGCAGCACCGCGGTGCGGGAAGCGCTCAGCCAAGACGATTTGGCTCAGGCCGAAGCGCTATTAGGGCACCCGTTCAGTATTTCTGGGCGCGTGGTGCATGGCAATGCGCTCGGTCGCACGATAGGTTTTCCGACGGCGAATGTGCCGTTGAAACGCCAGGTATCGCCGGTCAGTGGCGTGTACGCCGTAAGCGTCTATGGGCTGGGGGATGAGCCAATTCCCGGCGTGGCCAACATCGGAACGCGCCCGACAATCACCGGCGACAAACGTCAGCAGTTGGAAGTGCATTTGTTTGACGTCACGCTGGATCTGTATGGCCGCCACATAGAAGTGGTCATGCGCAAAAAACTACGTAATGAACAGCGGTTTGCTTCGCTTGATGCGCTGAAGCAGCAGATCGCTAATGATGAGGTGGCGGCCCGTGAATTCTTTGGGCTAAAGGCACCGGTTTAATTTTTCTAGCCGAAAACGAAATCGAGAATCTAATGAGTGACTATAAAACTACCCTGAATTTGCCGGAAACAGGGTTCCCGATGCGTGGCGATCTCGCCAAGCGCGAACCCGATATGCTGAAACGTTGGTACGATCAGGATCTATACGGGATTATTCGTAGCGCCAAGCAAGGTAAGAAAACCTTTATCCTGCACGATGGCCCCCCGTACGCCAACGGCAACATTCACATTGGTCACTCGGTTAACAAGATTCTTAAAGACATCATTATCAAGTCCAAAGGGCTTTCCGGCTATGACTCGCCCTATGTTCCGGGCTGGGATTGCCACGGCCTGCCCATCGAGCTGAAAGTTGAGCAATTGGTCGGCAAGCCGGGCGAAAAAGTCAGCGCGGCAGAGTTCCGTCAGGAGTGTCGTAAGTACGCGGCAGAGCAGGTCGCCGGCCAGAAAAAAGACTTCATTCGACTGGGCGTGCTGGGCGAGTGGGATCATCCCTATCTGACGATGGACTTCGACACCGAAGCCAACATCATCCGCGCGCTGGGCAAAATCATCGCCAACGGTCACTTGCACAAGGGCGCCAAGCCGGTTCACTGGTGCGCCGACTGCGGTTCCGCACTGGCGGAAGCGGAAGTCGAATACTATGACAAAACCTCTCCTTCTATCGATGTCGCTTTTAGCGCGGTCGACCGTTCCGCCGTGGCGGCGAAGTTCGGCGTGTCTGCCGATGCGGTAGAGGGCGCCATTTCCCTGGTGATTTGGACTACGNCCCCGTGGACCCTGCCGGCTAACCGCGCTATCTCTCTGAATGCGGAATTTATTTNCCAACTGGTGCAGGTGGACGGTCAGGCGCTGATTCTGGCGGCGGATTTGGTCGAAAGCGTCATGCAGCGTCTGGGTGTTGCCGAATGGAAAGTGCTGGGCGAATGCCAGGGTAACGCGCTGGAACTGCTGCGCTTCAATCACCCGTTCATGGGCTTCGATGTCCCGGCTATTCTGGGCGAACACGTCACGCTGGATGCCGGTACGGGCGCCGTCCATACTGCGGGCGGACACGGTCCGGACGACTATGTCATCAGTCAGAAATATCAGTTGGAAATCGCCAACCCCGTGGGGCCGGACGGCTGCTATCTGCCGGGCACGTTCCCGGGGCTGGACGGCCTGTTCGTCTTCAAAGCTAACGACATCGTCGTTGAGATGCTGCGCGAGCGCGGCGTGCTGCTGCATGTTGAAAAACTGCTGCACAGCTATCCTTGCTGCTGGCGTCACAAAACGCCGATTATCTTCCGCGCGACCCCGCAGTGGTTTATCAGCATGGATCAGAAAGGGCTGCGTCAGCAGTCGCTGTCGGAAATCAAAGGCGTGCAGTGGATCCCTGACTGGGGGCAGGCGCGAATCGAAACCATGGTCGCGAATCGCCCAGACTGGTGTATTTCCCGTCAGCGCACCTGGGGCGTGCCGATGTCTTTGTTCGTGCACAAAGAGACCGAAGAGCTGCACCCGCGTACCGTGGAACTGATGGAAGCCGTCGCTAAACGCGTTGAGCAGGATGGCATTCAGGCATGGTGGGATCTGGACCCGGCGGAGCTGCTGGGCGAAGACGCCGCCAACTACGTCAAAGTGCCTGATACGCTGGACGTGTGGTTTGATTCCGGTTCCACCCATGCGTCAGTCGTCGACGTGCGCCCGGAATTTGGCGGCCACGCGGCGGACATGTATCTGGAAGGCTCCGACCAGCATCGCGGCTGGTTTATGTCTTCTCTGATGATCTCGACCGCCATCAAGGGTAAAGCGCCGTACCGTCAGGTACTGACGCACGGCTTCACCGTGGATGGGCAGGGTCGCAAAATGTCCAAGTCCATCGGCAACACGGTCAGCCCGCAGGACGTGATGGATAAACTCGGCGCCGACATTCTGCGCCTGTGGATCGGCTCTACCGACTATTCCGGTGAGATCGCAGTGTCCGATGAAATCCTGAAACGTTCCGCCGACGCCTATCGCCGTATTCGTAACACCGCGCGCTTCCTGCTGGCCAACCTGAACGGTTTCGATCCGGCGCAGCACAGCGTGGCGCCTCAGGATATGGTCGTGCTCGATCGCTGGGCGGTTGGTTGCGCGAAAGCCGCACAGGAAGAGATTCTGGACGCGTACGAAAACTACGACTTCCACCGCGTAGTTCAGCGTCTGATGCAGTTCTGCTCGATCGAGATGGGATCGTTCTATCTCGATATCATCAAAGATCGTCAGTACACCGCNAAGAGCGACAGCGTCGCGCGCCGCAGCTGTCAGACGGCCCTGTTCCACATCGCCGAAGCGCTGGTGCGCTGGATGGCGCCGATCCTCTCCTTTACGGCGGATGAGATCTGGGCTTACCTGCCGGGCGAACGCGCGCAGTACGTCTTTACCGAAGAGTGGTATGACGGCCTGTTCGGGCTTGATGGTGCAGAAAGCATGAATGAGGCTTTCTGGGCCGACATGCTGCAAATCCGCAGCGAAGTGAACAAGGTGATCGAGCAGGCGCGTAACGATAAACACATCCGTGGTTCTCTGGAAGCCGCCGTCACGCTGTATGCGGATAGCGCACTGACTGAGAAGCTGAATCAGCTGCAGCCGGAACTGCATTTCGCGCTGCTGACCTCTAAAGCGACCATCGCGTCTTACGACGATGCGCCTGCGGATGCGCAGCAGACGGAATTATCAGGGCTGAAAATTGTCCTTGATAAGGCTGACGGCGAGAAATGCCCGCGTTGCTGGCATTTTGAAACGAATATCGGCACGGACTCCGAGCATCCTGAAGTGTGCGGTCGCTGTGCTACCAATGTCGGTGGCGCGGGCGAAGTGCGTAAATTCGTCTAATGAGACACTCTATGAAATCAACGGGACTGCGCTGGCTTTGGCTGGCGCTGGTAGTGCTGGTAGTGGATCTGGGCAGTAAGCAGTGGGTCATGACCCACTTTCAGTTGGGAGAGTCGCTGCCGCTGATCCCATTCTTTAATCTGACCTATGCCCATAATCCGGGCGCGGCGTTCAGCTTCCTGGCCGATAAAGATGGCTGGCAACGCTGGTTCTTTGCGGTGATCGCGCTGGCGATTACGGCGGCGTTGCTGGTACTGATGTACCGCTCCAGCGCCAGCCAGAAGTTGAACAACATTGCTTACGCCATGATTATCGGCGGCGCGGTGGGTAACCTGACCGATCGGTTGGTTCATGGCTATGTGATTGACTTTGTTGATTTCTATATCAATGACTGGCATTACCCCATCTTCAATATTGCCGATGCGGGCATCTGTATCGGCGCATTGCTGATTGTGTTGGAAGGTTTTTTCGTGTCCTCTGAGAAGAAAAAAGCCGAAGGTAAATAGCGCATGTCTGAGCGTGTTCAGAATCATAGCGCCGTGCTGGTGCATTTCACGTTGACGCTGGAAGACGGCTCTGTGGCGGAAAGCACTCAGCGCAGCGGAAAGCCGGCGCTGTTCCGTCTGGGGGACGGAAGTCTGTCCCCCGAGTTGGAGCAGCAGCTGCTGGGGCTACAGGCGGGCGATAAACGTCGCTTTAGCTTACCGCCCGAGTCCGCTTTCGGCGACGCCAATCCCGATTTGATTCAGTTTTTCCTGCGACGCGACTTCGCCGAAACCGGCGTGCCCGACGTAGGGACGATCATGTTGTTCAGCGGCATTGGCGGTCAGGATATGCCGGGCATTATTCAGGAAGTGGCGGAAGAGTCCGTCACCGTCGATTTCAACCATCCGCTGGCCGGACATACCATCACGTTTGACATCGACGTGCAGGCTATCGATCCCCCGTTACAGGAGGAGAAGCATGAAAATCTTGCTGGCTAACCCCCGCGGGTTTTGCGCGGGCGTCGACCGCGCCATCAGCATCGTGGAGCGCGCGCTGGAGATCTACGGCGCGCCGATTTACGTTCGTCACGAGGTGGTGCATAACCGCTTCGTGGTTAACGGCCTGCGTGAGCGCGGCGCTATTTTTATCGAACAGATCGATGAAGTTCCGGATGGCGCGATCCTGATTTTCTCGGCGCACGGCGTCTCACAGGCGGTGCGGGCAGAAGCCAAAAGTCGCGATTTGAGCGTATTCGACGCCACCTGTCCGTTGGTCACCAAAGTGCATATGGAAGTCGCGCGCGCCAGCCGGAAAGGGATGGAAGCCATTTTAATCGGCCACGCGGGTCATCCCGAAGTGGAAGGCACCATGGGGCAGTACAACAACCCTGAGGGGGGGATGTATCTGGTCGAAAGCCCGGAAGACGTGTTCGCGCTGCAGGTTAAACACGAAGACAAGCTGTGTTTCATGACGCAAACCACCTTGTCTGTGGACGACACCTATGCGGTGATTGATGCCCTGAGGGCGCGTTTTCCGAAGATCATCGGGCCGCGTAAGGACGACATTTGCTATGCGACGACTAACCGGCAGGAAGCCGTACGTCATTTGTCCGGCGAAGCGGACGTCGTGCTGGTGGTCGGCTCTAAAAACTCCTCTAACTCAAACCGTCTGGCGGAGCTGGCGCAGCGCGTCGGCAAACGCTCTTATCTTATTGACTCGGCTGACGATATTCAGGAAGCCTGGTTCAATAATACGGCGTGCGTAGGCGTCACAGCCGGTGCATCGGCGCCCGACGTGCTGGTGCAGGAAGTCGTACAGCGTCTCCGGTCGCTGGGTGGCGAAGTCGCGCACGAGATGGTCGGACGCGAGGAAACCATCGTTTTCGAAGTGCCGAAAGAGCTGCGCGTTGACGTTAAGCAGGTCGACTAACGATCTGACAGAACGACAGCCCGTTCGGCGCTGTCGTTTCCTCCTTCCAGAAAATATTTCCCTGCGTTGAAACTGCATGTTTATGCGTTATAGTGATGAACCTGCATGACGCCTTTATCACCGCGAAAATGGCATCCCAGTCCCCTTAGCGAGCGGTGGCGCGGGTCACAGAGACGGGATGCGCGCTTAATTTTACCGGTCGGCAAATCTATTCACTTTCTTCCGTCCGGTTTCGTTACCCTGAATGCATTTTTTATGCATGACATGAAATAAGAGAGAAGACATGAAGGATTCATCAATCCGTATTGCAGTTGCCGGTGCTGGCGGACGCATGGGGCGTCAGCTGATACAGGCGGTTGATCACATCGACGGCGCAGTACTGGGTGCCGCGTTGGAGCGAGCAGGGTCTACGCTGGTCGGCAGCGATGCCGGCGAACTGGCCGGGCTGGGAAAACGGAATGTGGTTGTTTCTGACTCCCTCGATGCTGTGAAGGACGACTTCGACGTTTTGATCGATTTTACGCGTCCCGAAGGCACATTGGCGCATCTGGCGTTCTGTCGCCAGCACGCTAAATCCATGATTATCGGCACGACGGGCTTTGATGATGCGGGNAAAGCCGCAATATCCGAGGCGTCCGCTGAGATAGGGATCGTTTTCGCCGCCAACTTCAGCGTGGGCGTGAACGTGATGCTGAAGCTGCTGGAGAAGGCGGCGAAGGTCATGGGCGATTACACGGACATTGAAATTATCGAAGCGCATCACCGCCATAAAGTGGACGCGCCTTCGGGTACGGCGCTGGCTATGGGCGAGTCTATCGCTGGCGCTTTGGGGCGCGATCTCAAAAGCTGTGCGGTCTATGCGCGTGAAGGCTACACCGGCGAGCGAGACCCGAAAAGCATCGGTTTCGCGACCGTTCGCGCGGGCGATATCGTCGGTGAGCACACCGCCATGTTTGCAGATATCGGCGAGCGTGTAGAGATAACCCACAAGGCTTCAAGTCGGATGACCTTTGCAAATGGCGCAGTGAGGGCGGCAATATGGATAAGTGCTCATAAATCCGGCCTTTTCGATATGAAAGATGTGCTTGGACTCGATGATTTATGATTTTTGAAATTATGTTATATTTATAACATCATGATTTTAATGACACCTTTTGGTGTCATTTTTGTTTTTATGTAAAAATATAGTCTTTTTATATTTTTTGCTTTATATCGTTTTAATTTCTATTTTTTAATCCCCTTAAAGGCCCTTTTTTTACTTCGTATTGCTCTGTTTTCGGCGAACGATGCTATCTCAATCATCTTTTTGGTTATTTCGGTTAGCAACCGTTTTCTTACGCCATTTTATGTGTGTTTTTATGGCTGTCGACCAGGATTATTGACTGGATACGTATAAATACAAGAAAAAATCCTGTTTTGGATGGACAATTGACCGGGTCGTCATTAAAATGCGCCCAATTTGCCGAAAATTTACCTTACAGGTGGTTTTTGCATTGATTTAGATCGGTGAATCTGAATTAATATGCAAATAACGTGATTGTTTATTCCTTGGAGGGTGTTTTGATTAAGTCAGCGCTATTGGTTCTGGAAGACGGAACCCAATTCCACGGTCGGGCCATTGGGGCAGAGGGATCGGCCGTGGGGGAAGTGGTCTTCAATACGTCGATGACCGGTTATCAAGAAATCCTCACTGATCCTTCCTATTCCCGCCAGATTGTCACTCTTACGTATCCCCACATTGGTAATGTCGGCGTCAACGCCAGCGACGAAGAATCCTCATCCATTCAGGCACAAGGCCTGATTATTCGCGACCTCCCCCTCATTGCCAGTAATTACCGCAGCCAGGAAACCCTTTCCAACTACCTCCAGCGCAACAATATTGTGGCGATTGCGGATATCGATACCCGCAAGTTGACGCGTTTGCTGAGGGAGAAAGGCGCGCAAAACGGCTGCATTATTGTGGGCGACGCGCCGGATGCGGCGCTGGCGTTGGAAAAAGCGCAGTCATTCCCGGGCCTGAAAGGCATGGATCTGGCGAAAGAGGTGACGACAACCGCCAGCTACGAATGGCGTCAGGGGAGCTGGACGCTGCAGGGCGATCTGCCGACGGTGAAAGACGAAAGCGAGCTGCCTTACCACGTGGTGGCCTACGACTACGGCGCCAAGCGAAACATCCTGCGCATGCTGGTCGATCGCGGCTGCCGTCTGACCGTCGTGCCAGCTCAGACTTCGGCTGAAGACGTGTTGAAACTTCGTCCGGACGGCGTGTTTCTGTCCAACGGTCCCGGCGACCCGGCGCCCTGCGATTATGCCATCGACGCCATCAAAACCCTGCTGGACACCGAGATCCCGATCTTCGGCATTTGCTTAGGCCACCAGCTGCTGGCCCTGGCCAGCGGCGCCGACACCATCAAAATGAAATTCGGCCACCACGGCGGCAACCATCCGGTGAAAGATCTGGATGCGGGCCGCGTGATGATCACCGCTCAGAACCACGGCTTTGCGGTAGACGAAGCCACGCTGCCGGCGAATTTGCGCGTCACGCACAAATCGTTGTTCGACGGCTCATTGCAAGGCATTCACCGCACCGATAAACCGGCTTTCAGCTTCCAGGGNCATCCAGAAGCCAGTCCGGGTCCGCACGACGCCGCGCCGCTGTTTGACCACTTTATCGAGCTGATTGAGTCTTACCGTAATACCCAATAATCAGAAGACGCTTAGTCGCGCCGCGCCGAGTCATCTTCCTTGGACGGCGGCGAGTAAGCGGGTTCTCAGGAGCGAGAAATGCCAAAACGTACCGACATAAAAAGTATCCTCATTCTGGGCGCCGGCCCGATCGTCATCGGTCAGGCGTGCGAGTTCGACTACTCTGGCGCGCAGGCATGCAAGGCGCTGCGCGAAGAGGGCTACCGCGTCATTCTGGTGAACTCCAACCCGGCAACGATCATGACCGACCCGGAGATGGCGGACGCCACCTACATTGAGCCGATTCACTGGGAGGTCGTGCGCAAAATCATCGATAAGGAGCGGCCGGATGCGGTGCTGCCGACGATGGGCGGCCAGACGGCGCTGAACTGTGCGCTGGAGCTGGAGCGCCATGGCGTGCTGGAAGAATTCGGCGTCACGATGATCGGCGCGACCGCCGATGCCATCGACAAAGCCGAAGACCGCCGTCGCTTCGATATCGCCATGAAAAAAATCGGGCTGGATACCGCCCGTTCCGGCATTGCGCACTCGATGGAAGAAGCGCTGGCCGTTGCCGCCGACGTCGGCTTTCCCTGCATTATCCGCCCCTCCTTTACAATGGGCGGCACCGGCGGCGGCATTGCCTACAACCGTGAAGAGTTCGAAGAGATCTGTACCCGCGGTCTGGACCTCTCTCCAACCAACGAGCTGCTAATCGATGAGTCGCTGATCGGCTGGAAAGAGTATGAGATGGAAGTGGTGCGGGACAAAAACGATAACTGCATCATCGTCTGCTCTATCGAAAACCTGGACGCAATGGGGATCCATACCGGCGACTCCATCACCGTTGCCCCGGCGCAAACGCTGACGGACAAGGAGTACCAAATCATGCGTAACGCCTCGATGGCGGTACTGCGTGAAATCGGCGTTGAGACCGGCGGTTCCAACGTCCAGTTCTCGGTAAACCCGAAAAACGGTCGTCTCATCGTCATCGAGATGAACCCGCGCGTCTCTCGTTCCTCGGCGCTGGCCTCCAAGGCAACCGGCTTCCCGATTGCGAAGATCGCCGCGAAGCTGGCGGTGGGCTACACGCTGGACGAACTGATGAACGATATCACCGGCGGACGTACGCCGGCGTCCTTCGAACCCTCTATCGACTACGTCGTTACCAAGATCCCGCGCTTTAACTTTGAAAAATTCGCAGGCTCCAACGACCGCCTGACGACGCAGATGAAGTCGGTGGGCGAAGTGATGGCGATCGGCCGCACACAGCAGGAGTCGTTGCAGAAAGCGCTGCGCGGACTCGAAGTGGGCGCGACCGGGTTTGATCCGAAAGTGGATCTGGACGACCCCGAGGCGCTGACCNCCATTCGCCGGGAGCTGAAAGACGCGGGCGGCGATCGCATCTGGTATCTGGCCGATGCTTTCCGCGCCGGAATGTCGATAGACGGCGTTTTCAACCTGACGAATATCGACCGCTGGTTCCTGGTGCAGATTGAAGAGCTGGTGCGTCTGGAAGAGCAGGTGGCGGAAGGGGGCGCAAACAGCCTGACGCCGGACTTCCTGCGGATGCTGAAGCGCAAAGGGTTTGCCGATGCGCGTCTGGCGACCTTGGCGGGCGTTTCCGAAGGGGAAATCCGTAAGCTGCGCGACAAATACAACCTGCACCCGGTCTACAAACGCGTGGATACCTGCGCCGCCGAATTCTCGACCGATACCGCCTACCTCTACTCCACGTATGAAGACGAGTGCGAAGCGAATCCGAATGTCGACCGCGATAAAATCATGGTGCTGGGCGGCGGGCCAAACCGTATCGGTCAGGGTATCGAGTTCGACTACTGTTGCGTACATGCATCGCTGGCGCTGCGGGAAGACGGCTATGAAACCATCATGGTCAACTGCAACCCGGAAACCGTTTCTACGGACTATGACACGTCCGATCGCCTCTACTTCGAGCCGGTCACGCTGGAAGACGTGCTGGAAATCGTCCGTATCGAAAAACCGAAGGGCGTGATCGTCCAGTACGGCGGCCAGACGCCGCTGAAGCTGGCGCGTGAGCTGGAAGCGGCCGGCGTACCGGTGATTGGCACCAGCCCGGATGCCATTGACCGCGCGGAAGACCGCGAACGTTTCCAGCAGGCGGTTGACCGCCTGGGCCTGAAACAGCCGGCGAACGCCACGGTCGTCGCCATCGAACAGGCGGTGGAAAAAGCCGCAGGCCTCGGTTATCCGCTGGTGGTGCGCCCTTCTTATGTTCTGGGCGGCCGCGCGATGGAAATCGTCTACGACGAAACGGACCTGCGTCGTTACTTTCAGACGGCAGTCAGCGTCTCCAACGACGCGCCGGTGCTGCTGGACCGCTTCCTGGACGACGCGGTGGAAGTGGACGTGGACGCCATCTGTGACGGTGAACAGGTACTAATCGGCGGCATCATGGAACATATCGAACAGGCTGGCGTGCATTCCGGCGACTCCGCGTGTTCGCTGCCGGCTTACACCCTGAGCCAAGACATTCAGAATGTGATGCGTCAGCAGGTGGAAAAACTGGCGTTCGAACTGTCCGTGCGAGGGTTGATGAACGTGCAGTTCGCGGTGAAGAACAACGAAGTGTACCTGATTGAGGTAAACCCGCGTGCGGCGCGGACCGTGCCGTTCGTCTCCAAGGCCACCGGCGTGCCGCTGGCAAAAGNGGCGGCGCGCGTGATGGTAGGCAAAACGCTGGCCGAACAGGGCGTAACCCAAGAAGTGATTCCGCCTTATTACTCGGTGAAAGAAGTGGTGCTGCCGTTCAATAAATTCCCGGGCGTCGNCCCCATTTTGGGGCCGGAAATGCGCTCGACCGGCGAAGTCATGGGCGTGGGCCGCACGTTTGCAGAAGCGTTCGCCAAAGCCATGCTGGGCAGCAGCTCCGCGATGAAGAAAAACGGCCGCGCGCTGCTGTCGGTCCGCGAGGGCGACAAAGGCCGCGTCGTGGATCTGGCGGCCAAGCTGCTCAAACACGGGTTTGAGCTGGATGCGACTCACGGCACCGCGGTGGTGCTGGGCGAGGCGGGCATCAATCCGCGTCTGGTCAATAAGGTGCACGAAGGGCGTCCGCACATTCAGGATCGCATCAAGAACGGCGAATATGCCTATATCGTGAATACCACGGCTGGTCGTCAGGCGATTGAGGACTCTAAGCTAATTCGTCGCAGCGCGTTGCAGTACAAAGTGCACTACGACACCACCATGAACGGAGGGTTTGCCACCGCGATGTCGCTGAATGCCGACCCGACCGAGCAGGTGACCTCGGTGCAGGAAATGCACGCTAAAATCAGCCGATAACTCCCTTTCATAGAGTGGGTCGATAAACGGGCCGATCGGTTATGCCGATTGGCCCGTTTTTTATCGATATTTCATTATGTTGAATCTTTATTCGGTAGCATAAAAGACTACCTTTCCTGAAAAAGACGCATTTAGCGTCTACGCTTAAAGGGTGACTCCAACCTGTGCGGGTGAGTGTTTTTTATCCGTCTGAACATCCTTTATCAGGAGATAAGTATGGCTTCGCATGAGAAAGAAGGTCAGTCTTCACGTCCCGCTTTAACCGGCAAAAATCCGGTCGACGCCTACCCCCAGCCCCCGTTTCCCAGCCAGCCGCAAACCCCGCCGGGGCTGGCGAGCAAGATGCAGCCGCAGCCGGATCACGGCGAGGAAAGTTATCGCGGTACGGGCCGACTTGAGGGACGAAAAGCGCTGGTGACCGGCGGAGATTCCGGTATTGGCCGCGCGGTGGCGATCGCCTATGCGCGTGAAGGGGCGGATGTCGCGATCAACTATCTGCCGGAAGAAGAGTCTGACGCTAAAGAGGTCATCGACCTTATTCGCGCCGAAGGCCGTACGGCTGTGGCGATACCGGGCGATATTCGCGACGAAGCGTTCTGCCACAAACTGGTGGACGAAGCGGTGCATAAGCTGGGCGGGCTGGATATCCTGGTGAATAACGCCGGACGCCAGCAGTATGTGGAGTCGATTGCGCAACTGACGACCGAAGCGTTCGACGCCACGTTCAAAACCAATGTTTACGCGCCGTTCTGGATCAGCAAAGCCGCGTTGCAGCATATGAAACCCGGCTCGGCGATTATTAATACGACCTCGGTCCAGGCCTTTAACCCGAGCGCGATTCTGCTGGATTATGCGCAGACCAAGGCTTGTAATGTGGCGTTCACCAAGGCGCTGGCGAAACAGATCACCGGCAAAGGGATCCGTGTCAATGCGGTCGCGCCGGGACCCTATTGGACGGCGCTACAGCCGAGCGGCGGCCAGCCGATGGAGATGGTGCAGCAGTTTGCCGCGAGTTCGCCGATGGGACGTCCGGGGCAGCCGGTGGAAATCGCGCCGCTGTATGTCACGCTGGCCTCGGCCGAAGCCAGTTACACATCTGGTCAGGTGTGGTGTGCGGATGGCGGCACCGGCACAGTGTAGTCATCATCGTCTCTGGCGTGGAGCGGCGATGGCCGTTCCTCGTCATTATACGACCACGTCGATGCCCTGTTGGTTTCACTACGTTGAAGCCCATCCTGCTGTACTCTTGCTCTGGTTCCTCTCCCTGGCTAGCTGCCGTAATTCCTATCGTCATCAAATTCATCGCGAAAAATTCGTGCATAATGTTTCCGATCACGCTGTGGCCGGCCTGTTCGAACCATCCGCCATGAGCGACGGCGCGGCGGAGCCGCCGCTGTCTGCGACAGCGTGAATTCTCGGGACTTTTGAGTCGGATCGGAGCATCAACATGATCAGTTCAGGTATCGCTCAACGGGACATCACCCGGTTGTGTATTCAATGTGCGCTGATGCTGCTACAGCACGGCGCGGAAAGTACGGTAGTGGAGCAATTATCCTCCCGTCTGGGGAAGGCGCTGGGCGCCGACAGCGTGGAGAGTTCAATTTCCGCGAATGCCGTGGTGCTGAGCACGATCGTCAATGGACACTGTTTGACCACCACACGCAGAAATGAGGACCGCGGTATCAATATGCACGTGGTGACGGAGGTGCAGCATGTCGTGATTTTGGCCGAGCATCGCCTGCTGGGCGTTCAGGAGGTCGCGAAGCGGTTCGACCACATCAAACCGCTGCGTTACCCGCGCTGGATTGTCGTGAGCATCGTCGCGCTCTCTTGCGGCTGTTTCAGCCGGTTGAACGGCGGCGGCTGGGATGCGTTTCTCATCGCGCTGCTCGCCAGCGGGCTGGCGATGTATGTGCGCCAACTGCTGACGGTCCGCAGCTTTAATCCGCTGATCAACTTCTGCATTACCGCCTTCGTCGCTACTTCGGCCTCCGGACTGCTGATGCGGGTGCCGGGGCTGGAGAATTCCGCCACGGTGGCGATGGCGGCCAGCGTGCTGCTGCTGGTTCCGGGCTTTCCCTTGATTAACGCGGTGGCAGATATGTTCAAAGGGCACGTCAACACTGGGCTGGCGCGCTGGGCGATCGCCAGTCTGTTGACGCTCTCCACCTGTATCGGCGTGGTATCGGCAATGGCGATATGGGGGCTGCGTGGATGGGCTTAGAACTTCTCTGGATGTTATTGCAGGACATGGCGCTGGCCGCCGTACCGGCGCTCGGTTTCGCTATCGTGTTCAATGTGCCGGTAAGGGCGTTGCATTATTGCGCCGTGCTCGGCGCGCTGGGGCATGGCTCCCGCTTTCTGTTGATCCATTTCGGCCTGCATATTGAATGGGCTTCCATGCTGGCTGCTATCCTGATCGGCGCGCTGGGCATTCACTGGTCGCGCTGGCTGCTGGCGCACCCCAAGGTATTCACCGTTGCGGCGGTGATCCCGATGTTCCCCGGCATTTCCGCCTATACGGCGATGATCTCAGTGGTGGAGCTGTCGCACCAGGGCTATAGCGAGGCGTTAATGCAGCAGTTGATCACTCAATTTCTCAAGGCCAGCTTCATCGTCGGGGCGCTCTCCATCGGACTGTCGCTGCCCGGATTGTGGGTTTATCACCGGCGTCCGGGAGTATGACAAATCAGAGACCTCAGAGAACAAATTTGGATACGGTTCATTTATCGACGCCCGAACCGGCTTTCCGTATAGTGGCAACAATTTTTTTTGCCTACAGGGTTCTACCATGGTTATTAGTTTGATTGCTGCGATGGCGGTGGACCGGGTTATTGGGATGGAAAACGCCATGCCCTGGCATCTCCCAGCTGACCTGGCGTGGTTCAAGCGTAATACGCTCGATAAGCCCATTGTGATGGGGCGCAGCACGTTCCGCTCTATCGGTCAGCCGCTGCCGGGACGGCGCAATATCGTGATCAGCAGTCAGCCGGGCGACGATGACCGCGTGATTTGGGTGACGTCACCGGAGGCGGCGCTGGCGGAGGCGGGCGATGTCGAAGAGGTCATGGTCATCGGCGGCGGCAGTATTTATCGGCAGATGTTGCCTCTGGCACAACGGCTTTATTTGACGCACATTGACGCCGAAGTCGAAGGCGACACTCACTTCCCGGACTATGAGCCGGATGAGTGGCGCTCTACGTTCAGCGAGTTTCACGAAGCGGATGAACGCAATTCTCACCACTACTGCTTCGAAATATTGGAACGCCGCTAACCCTCTCTTCTCAAACCCGCTTACCGGCGGGNTTTCTTTATCCCGCTCTAATGTAAAAGCGGGCGCTCAGGTCGATGCCAGCCGTCGCTCAAGCGTTCGTGTGGGACAGGTATGTGCTGTGCGGATATCCGGAAGGCGTCAACCGTGGTGCGCCCAACATCACGGCGGATAATACGTTTAACAGCCTGGATGGTTTGAGATGCAACCGGGAAGGGCGGTGGATCCTGACGGACGGTAATTACAGCAACACCGGTGACTTCGCCGGACAGGGTATCACCCTATGTTGGCAGGCGATCCCGTCTGCGGCGAGATCGAACGTTTTATGATAGGGCTGAAGTCCTGTGAATTGATCTAAACCTCCTTCACACAGGACTACCGTACGATGTTCGTTAACGTGCCGCATCCGGGTGAAGAGGACGATTCGCNCTTCCCTCACAACGGTGTACGCCCTCGTTCATCGATGCGTAGGTCAGTCATTCGAACGTCGGGGTAAACGTCATTACGCCGAGTCACTTGACGCTGTCTGCGGGAAGCGCTCAGGCACGAATAAAAAAGAGATGCCTCTCGGCATCTCTTTTTCACGCTCATGTCTTTTCGCTTTCTTGCGAACGGGGAGGCTATGCCCCTCCGATTCCGATGCGTTTACCCGGCGTTTTGCGCGTTGTCATCCTGCCGCATAAACTGGGACGGCTGGTGGTAATAGCGCTGCGTTTCCCAGTGAAGCAAGGTCAGCGAGCCTCCCCAGCAGCAGCCGGTATCCAGCGCATAGATGCCTTCCGGTGTGCCTTTGCCTTCCAGCGATGCCCAATGCCCGAAGGCGATGGCGTATTCGCTTGGCACCGGTCCGGGTAAATTGAACCAGGGCTTAAGCATGGACGGCGCCTGCGCGGGCGGTGTTTTACACATCATATCCAACTGTCCGCCGCTGAAGCAGTAGCGCATGCGGGTGAAGACGTTGGTGCTGAAGCGCAGTCGCGGCAGGCCGCTCAGTTCCGGCAACCAGTTGTTCGGCATGTCGCCGTACATCGCATCCAGAAATAACGGATAGCTGTCGCTGCTCAAGATGGATTCGACTTCGCGGGCGCACATCTGCGCGGTGTCCAGATCCCATTGCGGCGTAATCCCCGCATGAGCCATCACCAGCTTAAGATCCTCATCGACCTGCAGCACCGGTTGGCGACGCAGCCAGTTGATGAGATCGTCGATATCCGGCGCGGCGAGCAGCGCGTCCAGCCGGTCTTTGCTTTTCTGACGGCTGATGCCGGCGTAGACCGCCAGCAGATGCAGGTCGTGGTTGCCGAGCACCATGCGTACCGACGAACCCAGCGAGCGCACGAAGCGCAGTACCTGCAATGAATCGGGGCCGCGGGCGACGAGGTCGCCGGTTAGCCATAGCGTATCCCGCGCGGGATCGAAAGAAACTTGCGCCAATAGCGCTTCCAGTTCAACGAAACAACCGTGAACATCGCCAACAAGATAGGTAGCCATAATTAGTGTATCAATGAAGGGATTGCCAGGCGGAATACCGGGATAGATTCCTGGAAAGTCTCACCCTGATGGTCGAGCATCTGGTAATGGCCTTCCATCGTTCCCAACGGCGTTTCAAGAATGGCGCCGCTGGTATATTGGAATTCACTGCCGGGATGTATGACGGGCTGAACGCCGATGACGCCTTCGCCCTGAACTTCAGTCTGACGCCCGTTGCTGTTGGTGATGAGCCAGTAACGGCTCATCAATTTGACGTCGTGGCGCCCCAGATTGCGGATAGTGATGGTGTACGCAAAGACGTAGCGATCTTCTTCCGGCGCAGACTGTGCTTCTACATAGAAACTCTGAACCTGTATGCAAACTCGGGGCGCGTTGATCATGACGACAACTCCAGTTTATTCCTGCGTCGTAGGCTGACTGCTGAGCCAGTTAGCGAGCTTGCAATACTGCTCTACAGTCACGTTTTCTGCGCGATCGTTGGCATTGATGCCCTGTTCCGCCAACTGCTCTTGCGTAAACAGGTTGCCCAGACTGTTGCGCAGCGTTTTACGGCGCTGATTGAAAGCTTCCGTAGTAATTCTGCTCAGCACTCGGGTATCGACCTGAGGATAAGGCGACGNCGTGTGAGGCACCAGCCGCACGACCGCAGAGTCGACTTTTGGCGCCGGTCTGAATGCGGTGGGCGGAACTTCGAGTACCGGGATAACCTGGCAGTAATACTGCGCCATGACGCTCAAACGGCCGTAGGCTTTACTGTTAGGACCCGCGACCAGCCGATTGACCACCTCTTTCTGCAACATAAAGTGCATGTCGCGAATAGCTTGAGTATAGCTGAACAGATGGAACATCAGCGGTGTGGAAATATTATAGGGCAGGTTGCCGAAAACCCGCAGCGGCTGGCCGATTTGCTGCGCCAACTCGGCGAAGTCCACTTTCATGGCATCCTGCTGAATGATGGTGAGCTTATCTTTCAACGCGGGATGGACTTCCAGCCGTGCGGCCAGATCGCGGTCCAGCTCGACGACGGTAAAGTGGTTCAGTCGTTCTCCCACAGGCGCGGTCAGAGCACCCAGGCCGGGGCCGATTTCCACCAGCGCCTGATCCGGCTGCGGGTGAATGGCGGAGACAATGCTGTCGATCACAAAATGATCGTGTAAAAAGTTTTGCCCGAAACGTTTACGGGCGAAGTGGCCTTGGTGTACTCGATTATTCATTACGATTAGCAATCATTTTAATAGCAAGATTTAGGGCGGTACTGAAGCTGCCGGGATCGGCCTGGCCGGTGGCGGCCAGCTCCAGCGCCGTGCCGTGGTCGACCGATGTACGGATAAACGGCAGACCCAGCGTGATGTTGACTGCCCGGCCGAAGCCCTGATACTTCAGAACCGGCAATCCCTGGTCGTGATACATCGCCAGCACGGCATCCGCCGGCTGCAAATATTTAGGTTGGAACAAGGTGTCTGCCGGCAGCGGGCCGACCAGCTGAATGCCTTTCTCCCGCAGCTCATCGAGCGCCGGAATGATGACGTCCAGCTCTTCCCGTCCCATATGACCGCCTTCGCCCGCATGGGGATTCAGGCCGCAAACATAGATCGACGGGTTTGCAATACCGAATTGGGTCCGCAAATCGTGATCGAGAATGGTGACGACTTCGTGCAAACACTGGCGGTCGACCGCATCCGCCACGTCTCTCAGCGGCAGATGCGTCGTTGCCAGCGCGACGCGCAGTTTCTCGGTCGCCAGCATCATGACGACCCGCTCGCAATGGCTGCGTTCGGCAAAGAATTCGGTGTGCCCGGTAAACGGCACGCCAGCCTCGTTGATGATGCCTTTATGCACCGGACCGGTAACCAGGGCGGCAAATTCGCCACGCAGACAGCCGTCGCAGGCCTGAGCCAGCGTCTCGACGACGTAACGGCTGTTCTCCACGTTCAACTGGCCGGGAACGACGGTCCCGGCCAGTTCGACCGGCAGAACGGTCAGCGTACCGGATTGCTGAGGATGCGCGGGTTGAGCGGGAAGATACTCCCGCACCGACAGCGGGACATTCAGCGCCTGTGCCCGGTTCAACAGCAGCGCGGGATCGGCGCAGACCACCAGCTCGACCGGCCATGTCTGTAGGGCCAGCGAGACGATCAGATCAGGACCAATCCCGGCGGGGTCGCCGGGGGTGATCACGATGCGTGGCGTGCTGCGTTCAGTCGACATTAGTTGCTTTGTCCATCCAGCACTTTGACATAGGCGGCAGCGCGTTTTTCCTGCATCCAGGTCTGGGCTTCTTCCGCAAACTTGCGGTTGAACAGCATGCGGTAGGCGCGCTCTTTTTGCGCCGCGTCGGTCTTATCGACCTGACGGGTGTCCATCAACTGAATGAGGTGCCAGCCAAAGGAGGAGTGAACCGGCGGGCTGATTTCGCCTTTGTGCAGTTTCAGCAGCGCGTCGCGGAATACCGGATCGTAGACGTCAGGTGAAGACCAGCCCAGATCGCCGCCCTGATTGGCGGAACCCGGATCCTGCGATAGCTGGCGCGCCTGAGCGGCGAAGGTGGTGCCGCCGCTCTTGATCTGCTGCGCGACGTCCAGCAGTTTGGCGCGGGCCTGATCGTCCGTCATGACGACAGAGGGCCTGAGCAGAATGTGGCGGGNGTGCATTTCCGTGACGGAGACGGTTTTGTCTTCGCCGCGGATGTCGTTGACGCGCAGAATGTGGAAGCCGACGCCGGAACGGATTGGGCCGACTATCTNGCCTTTCTGCGCCTGCACCAGGCTTTCTGCGAACAGCGTCGGCAGCTCCTGCAGTTTACCCCAGCCCATCTGTCCCCCTTTCAGCGCTTGCTGATCGGCGGAGTAGGTGATGGCGAGCTTGCCAAAGTCGGCGCCTTCGTTCGCTTCTTTCACCAGACGCTTAGCCAGATCTTCGGCCTGATCGACTTCCTGCTGCGTCGGGTTTTCCGACAGCGGCAGCAGGATATGGCTCAGATTGNCCTCGGTATCGCCGGTGTTCTGATTGGAGACCTGCTTGGCCAGCGCATCGACTTCCTGCGGGAGGATGGTGATGCGGCGGCGCACTTCATTATTGCGCACTTCGGCGATGGTCATGTCTTTGCGGATCTGGCTGCGGTAGGTATCGTAGCTGATGCCTTCCTGCGCCAGGCGGTCGCGCATCTGAGCGACCGTCATGCGATTCTGCGCCGCGATGCCGCTGATGGCGCTATCCAACTGCTCGTCCGTGATCTGAACGCCCATCTTCTGGGCCATTTGCAGCACGATGCTATCAACAATCAGGCGATCGAGGATCTGATGGCGCAGCGTGGCGTCATCGGGCAACTGCTGGCCGGCGCCCTGTGCGTTCAGCTTGACCGACTGCAGTAAGCCATTGACATCACTTTCCAGCACGACGCCGTTATCCACCACCGCGGCAACGCGATCAACGACCTGCGGCGCGGCAAACGCTGTCGAGACGCTCAGCGTCAGTCCCAGAATCAGTGCTTTCCAGTTGTTCATACCTTTCCCATTAAATGTCATCCGCCTGGAGGCGGGTTAAATGTTGAATTGCTACCGGTATTAGACGCTTATTGCGGCCAGAGTTCCCGGCGGTACACCATTAGAAAGAGCGTTGGTACGGCAAAATGCCATTCGCCAGCATTTTGTCTGTGCCCAAACTGTAGTTGCTGCTTAGACCGCGTAGTTCAAACGACACGCCCACTTTGTTGTCGTAGACGCTGCTGTTGGAGGCGGTGTTCCAGGTGGTGATCTTCCTTTCGTAACCGACATTGACCGCCCAGCAACAGGTGGAATATTGCAGACCAATCAGCTGATCGGCCGGCTGGTTCATCTTGGTGTCGTAGTAATACGCGCCGACGACGGCCCAGCGCTCGGACAGCGGCCAGCTGCCGGTCATCCCCNCCTGAGAAATGCCCTGCTGATAGGCCGGAAGAGTACTGTCGTTCAGCATGGATTGAATATATTCCGCGCTGGCGTAGCGGTAGTTCAACTGCAGCATGCGTTCGCCGCCACCGCGGTATTCCACCACGGCGTCGCCGACCGTGAAGTTATCCNCGCGGGCGTCGTACTGCGCGCCGCCGCGGATTGCCCAGTTATCGGCGATCTTCCAATAGGTATCGCCCGCCCAGGTCAGGCTGCCGTTGTGGTAGTTGTTGTCGAGCGACGAGTTGGTGTTGCCGGTGCGCGGACGTTCGAAGTAGTAGATCTGACCGAGCGAGGCGTTGAAACGTTCCACCAGCGCGTCGTCGTACAGGCGGGTGGTGACCCCGCTCGCGACCTGGTTGGCCGAAGCAATCCGGTCGAGGCCGCTGTAGGTTCGGTCGCGGAACAAGCCCGCGTAGTCGCTTTGCAGCAGGGTGGAGTCATAGGTACGAATGTTGGTCTGGTCGCGGTACGGTACGTAGAGGTACATGGCGCGCGGTTCCAGCGTCTGGGTATACCCCTTCGCCCAGTCCATATCCCGTTCAAAGACCAGTTTGCCGTCGACTTTGTACTGCGGCATCACCCGGTTGACCGACTCATCCAGTGGGGTGTTGTTGGTATCGCTATTGTAATGAGTCAGATTGCTCTGCTGATAGTGGGTCGCCATCAGCTTGGCTTCGGTATTCAGACTTGCCCAACCGTTGGACAGCGGCAGGTTGAAGGTCGGCTCGGCGTGCAGTCGAGTCGCCGTCGGCATATCCGGGTTCACGTTGGTAAATTTCACCGCCTGCCCGTAAAGGTGCATGTCGACAGGACCCAGATCGTTAAGGTAGTAGTTCATGTCGAGCTGCGGCTGTGCGCGATAGACATCCGAGGTATTGCTGAATATCTGATAGCTGCGCGTCGACAGCGTGGCGTCGAAGTTGCGGTCGGCGTAAGCGGCGCTGAACTTCTGGGTGGCATAGCCGTCGGTGGNGGAGCCGTATTTGGACTCCAGATCGGTGAAGTAGTACGGGTCGCTGACCTTGGTGTAGTCGACGTTAAAACGCCAGACCTGGTTCAGCACGCCGCTGTGCTGCCAGTACGTCAGCCAGCGAGTGGTATTGCTGTCGGCCTCATAGGTGCCAGCTTTGATCTCTTTGTCGTACTGCTTATCGTTAGGCAGCCAGTCCAGCTCGAACACGCCGGCGCCCGCACGGGTCAGGTAGCGGAATTCGTTCTCCCACTGCAATCCACGTTTGGTCTGTACGTGCGGCGTAATGGTGGCGTCGAAATTCGGGGCGATGTTCCAGTAGTACGGCGTCATCAGCTCGAAGCCGTTGTTTTTGCCATACTTGGCGTTCGGGATCAGGAAACCGGAACGTCGGCGATCGCCCACGGGGAGCTGAAGATACGGGCTGTAGAAAATCGGGACGCCGGCGATGCGGAATCGCGCGTTCCAGATTTCAGCCACTTCTTCTTCCCGGTCGTGGATGACTTCCGAACCCACGACGCTCCAGCTATCGTCACCCGGCAGGCAGGACGTAAAGGTGCCGTTTTCCAGAATGGTGTATCGGTTGTCGTCGCGCAGCTTCATCTTGTTGGCATCGCCGCGGCCCTGACGTCCGACCATCTGGTAGTCGCCTTGGTACACGTCAGTGTCTTTGGTATTCAGGTTCGACCAGGCTTTCGGCCCTTTCAGGATCACCTGATTGTCATCGTAATGCACATCGCCGGTGGCGGTGACCGTGCGGGTCGGGTCGGTTTTNCCCGTCTGCTGAATCTGATTCAGCTCGACCTCCTTGGCGGTCATCACCCGGTTGCCTTGCTCAATATTCACATTGCCGGTAAATACGGCGTTGTCGGGATAGTTCGCCTGGGAGTGATCTGCCTGGATGTGGACGGGCAGCTGACCGGTGTCGCCGGTCACCAGCGGACGGTTATACGTCGGTACGCCGAGCATACACTGAGAGGCGAGGTCCGCCATGGCTTGCTGGCTGTAGAGCGCTGACCACACTAACGAGGCCAGCAGAGTTGGGAAACTTTTTTTCATACGCGGTATCAGGTGTTCCGTCATCAGGGGCATCATGCCGGCAAACCGTCAGAGACTATATCACGCGCTGGCGCAGCGCCAGTGCTAAATCCCCGCCGTTTTCTACGCGCTGCCGTTAGGAGCAAAGATAAATGACGGGTATGATAAAGCAATTTTTAGCCGACGGCATGAGGATTTGAGGAGTATATGCGCTATTGGGGAAAGTTGCTGGGGCTGGCGATGGGCGCAGCGTCCAGCGGTGGCGTCAGCGCGGTGATAATCGGGCTGCTGGTGGGTCATTTATTTGACAAAGCCCGCTTGTCGCGTCGGCGTACCGCTTTTTCCGCACACTCCTCTCGTCAGGCGCTGTTCTACATCACCACGTTTCAGGCGATGGGGCATCTCACCAAGTCGAAAGGGCGGGTGACCGAGGCGGATATTCTCGCCGCGACCCATGTCATGGATCGGCTGGAGCTGCGTGGAGCAGCGCGCAATGCGGCCCAACAGGCGTTTCGTGAAGGCAAGTCTCGTCAATTCCCAGTTCGGGGCAAGCTGCGTCAACTGCGCGATGTCTGCATCGGTCGTTTCGATATGGTTCGCCTGTTTCTGGAAATTCAGTTACAGGTCGCTTTCATCGACGGCGCGCTGCATCCCAACGAACGCCGGTTGCTGTATGTCTTTGCCGACGAACTGGGGGTGACGCGGGCGCAGTTCGAGCTATTTCTGCGCACCATGGAACGCGCGACGCAACAATCACATGCTCAGTCTCGACACGGCAATGGTGGGTGGTCCCAGCAGGGCGGTAATGCGCATCAGCGTCGGGGGCAATCNCATAACGGACGCTCTCAGCATCAGCGGCCGCCAATACCTCCGCGGGGGCCGACCGTGGAAAGCGCCTGCCGGACGTTGGGCGTACGTTCCAACGATGATGCGGTGACGGTGAAGCGAGCTTATCGCAAGCTGATGAGCGAACACCATCCGGACAAGATGGTGGGGAAGGGGCTGTCGCCGCGCATGATCGAACTCTCCAAGCGCAAAGCGCAGGATATTCAGGTGGCCTACGAATTTCTCAAGGTTCACAAGTTCTCGCGTTAACGTCTCCTCGCGCCCCCCTTCTCCATCATTGACTCTTATTTTATTGTTACTTGGCGATCCGTCAAAAATCAGGTTCACAGCGAAAATGCATCGGCTCATGCGTGGCCGGATGGGTGATAAACAGCGCCTGCGCGTGCAACTGCAAACGAGACGCCATTGCCCGTGCGGCGGGCGGCGCGTAGAAGCCATCTCCCAAAATCGGATGTTCAATAGCCAGCATGTGCACCCTCAGCTGATGGGAGCGGCCGGTGATCGGCATCAGTTTTACCCGGGTTGTTCCGTCATCGTCGCGAGACAGCACTTCCCACAACGTTTGCGCGGATTTGCCCTCGGTGAAACAGACTTTCTGTTTAGGACGGTTGGGCCAGTCGCAAATCAGCGGTAAATCGACCAGCCCCTTGTCCTGCGCCATATGCCCCCAAACGCGGGCGATATAGGTCTTTTTCGGCTCGCGTTCGCGGAACTGGCGCTTAAGCTCACGTTCAGCCGCTTTGGTCAGCGCGACGGCAATGACGCCGCTGGTCGCCATATCCAACCGATGAACGGACTCGGCGGACGGGTGTTCCGCCTGAATCCGGCTCATGATGCTATCGCGGTTTTCCGGCGCGCGGCCGGGAACGGACAACAGGCCGCTAGGTTTGTTGACCACCATGAGATGCTCATCCTGATAGAGCACCTGTAGCCAGGGGTCTTGCGGCGGGTTATAGGGGTCCATGACCGACTCCGAGCTGGCGGCAAGGTGCTCTCCTCGCCGCGTGAGTGATAAGCGCCATCATGGCGCGGTTACTGGTGAGAAACCACGACCAGACGGATGGCGTCCAGACGCCAGTTTGCCTGCTCGAGATTCAGCAGCACCTGTTCCCGCTGTGTTTCCAGTGCCTTTAACTCATCTTCGCGGATGTTCGGGTTCACCGCTTTGAGCGCTGTGAGGCGTTCCAGTTCGTGTCGCAGCGCTTTGTCGGCAAACTGAGTGGCCGTTGCAATCACCTTCTGCGCTTGTTCTGCGATCAGCGGCTCCGCTTTTTGCAGCATGTCATGCACATCGGGCTGCACAGCGTTCACGAGTTTGCTGGCGGTATGGCGGTTGACCGCGGCCAGCTGGCGGTTGAAGCTCTCGAACTCCNCCTGCGCGGCGAGGTCGGTCCCCTTGCGATCCAGTAGAATGCGCACCGGCGTCGGCGGCAAGAAACGGGTGAGCTGCAGTTTTTTCGGCGCCTGCGCTTCGACCACATACACCAGCTCCGCCAGCAGCGTGCCGACCGGCAGCGCTTTGTTTTTCAGCAGCGATACGGCGCAGCTGCCGGTATCCCCGGACAGGATCAGATCCAGTCCGTTGCGGATCAGCGGGTGCTCCCAACTGATGAACTGGGCGTCTTCGCGGGACAACGCCTGCTCGCGATCAAAGGTGATCGTACAGCCGTCCTGGGACAGACCGGGGAAGTCAGGCACCAGCATGTGTTCGGACGGACGCAGCACGATCAGGTTGTCGCTGCGATCTTCCTGATGGATGCCGATGATATCGAACAGATTAAGCGCGAAGTTGACCAGCGTGACATCGTCGTCCTGCGCGGCAATATCGGCGGACAGTTTTTTCGCCTGTTCGCCGCCGTTGGAGTGCATTTCCAGCAGGCGGTCGCGACCCTGCTCCAACTGAGCTTTCAGCGCATCGTGCTGCGCGCGGCACTCACGAATAAAGTCGTCGACGCCGTCTTGCTCTTCCGGATGGGCAAGCAGGCCGATCAGGCGATCGTAGTGGCTGTCGTAGATGGAACGACCGGTCGGGCAGGTATGTTCGAATGCGTCCAGGCCTTCGTGATACCAGCGGACCAGCAGCGCCTGCGCGGTATTTTCCAGATAAGGCACCAGAATCTGGATGTCATTTTCCTGACCGATGCGGTCCAGACGACCGATGCGCTGCTCCAGCAGGTCGGGGTTGAACGGCAGGTCGAACATCACCAAATGGCTGGCGAACTGGAAGTTGCGCCCTTCAGAGCCGATCTCGGAGCAGATTAACACCTGAGCGCCTTCCTCTTCCGAGGCAAAGTAGGCGGCGGCGCGGTCGCGTTCCAGAATCGACAGACCCTCGTGGAATACCGCGGCGCGGATGGCTTCACGCGTGCGCAGCGCCTGTTCCAACTGCAGCGCGGAGGCGGCTTTGGCGCAGATCACCAGCACTTTCTCGTCGCGATGGCTGGTCAGGTAGTCGAGCAGCCACTCTACTCGCGGGTCGAAGCTCCACCAGGTGGCGTTTTCATCTTCGAACTGCTGATAGATTTGCTCTGGATACAGCATATCCTGAGCACGCTTCTCGGAGGTCTTGGAGCCGGACATGATGCCGGACACCTTGATCGCGGTCTGATACTGGGAAGGCAGCGGCAGCGGGATCGTCTGTAGCTGACGTTCCGGGAAGCCCTGTACGCCCTGACGGGTGTTGCGGAACAGCACGCGGCTGGTGCCGTGGCGGTCCATCAGCATAGCGATCAGCTCTTCTCGCGCTGAATGCGCTGCGTTCTCGTCCTTGGCGTTGATGGCTTTCAGCAGCTCGCTGATATCCTGTCCGCCCAGCAGCGACGTCAGCGCCTGGAGATCGTCCGGGNTGGCCTCGTCGCCGGTCAGTAACTGCGTCACCGCATCGGCCACCGGCTGATAGCGTTGCTGTTCGGCCACAAATTCGGCGTAGTCGTGGAAGCGATTCGGGTCCAGCAGGCGCAGACGGGCGAAGTGGCTTTCCTGCCCCAGTTGCTCCGGGGTCGCGGTCAACAACAGCACCGCCGGGGTGACGCTCGCCAGTCGTTCAATAGCCTGATACTGCGGGCTTGGTTCGGCTTCACTCCACGTCAGGTGATGCGCTTCGTCCACCACCAGCAGGTCCCAGTCGGCGTTGGCCAGCTGTTCAAAACGTTTCGGGTTGCGCTGAACAAAGCTCAGCGAACAGATGATCAGCTGCTCGGTTTCAAACGGGTTGCTGCTATCCAGCAACGCCTCAGCGTAGCGTTCGTCGTCGAACAGAGAGAACAGCAGGTTGAAGCGGCGCAGCATTTCCACCAGCCACTGGTGCTGCAGGGTTTCCGGCACTACGATCAACACGCGTTCGGCGCGGCCTGACAGCAGCTGTTGATGGATGATCATCCCGGCTTCGATGGTTTTCCCCAGACCGACCTCGTCCGCCAGCAGAACGCGCGGCGCATGGCGCTGGCCGACTTCGTGTGCGACATAGAGCTGATGAGGGATCAGGCTGGCGCGCATGCCGCGCAGACCGCTCCACGGTTGCTGGGCCTGAGCATGCAGGTGCTGGCGGGNGCGATAGCGCAGGGCAAAGCGATCCATCCGGTCGAGCTGGCCGGCGAACAGGCGATCCTGCGGTTTGTTGAAGGTCAGCTTGCTGTCGAGGAAGACTTCTCGCAGCAGGGCGGGCGTCTCATCGTCGAGCCGCTGGCCGATATAGGTACGCAGACCGTTTTCGTCGCTAACCTCGTCGACCTGCATCTGCCAGCCTTCGTGGCTGGTGACGGTATCGCCTGGGTTAAACATGACTCGGGTGATGGGGGCATCATTGCGTGAATAGAGGCGATTCTCGCCGCTGGCGGGGAACAGCAGGGTTACCATTCTGGCATCAACCGCCACTACTGTTCCTAATCCCAATTCGCTTTCTGTGTCGCTGATCCAGCGTTGACCAAGTGTAAAAGGCATATGTGCTTAGCTCGATACTCGTCGTTGTCGAAAATTGTCTGAATGACAGTCATTGTCGGCCAACCTGCCGGGAAAAAGGCGTAAATGCTGCATTGCCCGTCGTGGCATGGCAGGCGCCTGGTCGGCATGACCCGTGTTGTTATGTGTGAGTTAGCGATGTCCTGCCGTCATTTGCGAGCGCGCTGACGGCCTGTCGGCGCGATAGGCGAATGCCGCCCCGCTACGTGTGCGCCGTTCGCGCATACAAAGACGATGGCCTGAAAGACCTGCGCTATGCGCCGTCCTGCGCGGATGCGGCCCGAATCTGAATGCATGGGCTGACGACAGCGCAAGGTCTTATCGAAAATACCGCCGGATTCGGAAAGGGCGTTATGGTACTGGATGGACGCGCGTTCGTCACCTGCCAAACCGCCGTCGATGGATCAAAACAGCCCCATTTGTCCGGTAACCAGCATCGTGAAATCGTCTTGCAGGAAAGGCAGAATCGCATCCGCCACCGGCTGCAGCTGTTTTTCGACGTAGTGTTGATAATCCAGCGGCGAATGGCGCGTTTCCAGCGGTTCAGGGCCGTTGACGGTCATAACGTAGCTGATCCAGCCGCCGTTTTGATACTGGAGTGGACGCCCGTGCTCCCGGTTGTATTCGTCGGCCATTCTGGCGGCCCGCACCTGTGGCGGGACATTGCGCTGGTATTCACTCAGCTTGTGGCGCAGCCGCTTACGGTAGACCAACTGGTCGTCCCACTCGCCGTTCTGGGTTTTGCGCACATAGTCGCGCACCCAATCCTGATAGGCCTCTCGCCGGAAAATTCGCGCGTAGAGCTGTTGCTGAAACCGTTGCGCCAAGGGCGTCCAGTCGCTGCGCACGGTCTCCAACCCTTTAAATACCATCTGCGGCTCGCCGTTGGCGTTCAACGTCAGCCCGGCGTAGCGCTTTTTACTGCCCTGTTCCGCGCCGCGGATCGTCGGCATCAGGAAACGCTGATAATGGGTTTCGTACTCCAGTTCCAGGGCGCACTCCAGCCCCTGGGTCCGTGCCAGATGCTCTCGCCACCACGCGTTCACGTACTGCGCCAGTTCCCGGCCGATGGCGTCCGCTTCCTGCTCGTTATGGGCGTGATTGAGCCAGACGAACGTCGAGTCGGTATCGCCGTAAATCACCTGATAGCCGCGGGCTTCAATCAGCGCCTGCGTTTGCTGCATGATGTCGTGCCCGCGCAGGGTGATGGAGGAGGCCAGTCGCGGATCGAAGAAGCGGCAGCCGCTTGAGCCTAGTACGCCGTAGAAGGCGTTCATGATGATTTTCAGCGCCTGCGAAAGCGGTTTGTTGCCGCTGCGCTTCGCCGCCTCGCGCTCCTGCCAGATGCTGCCGACAATCGCGGGCAGGCAGTGCTGCTTGCGGGAAAACCACGCGCCGCGATAGCCCTCAACTGAATGTTGTTCGTCCGGGTGCCGCATGCCGACGGTCAGCCCGACGGGGTCGATCAGAAAGGTGCGAATGATGGAGGGGTAGAGGCTTTTATAATCCAGTACCAACACGGAGTCATATAAACCCGGACGGGAGTTCATGACGAAGCCGCCGGGGCTGGCTTCCGGCGGTATCTCGCCAAGGTTGGGGGCGACGAAACCCGCCCGGTGCATCCGGGGGAAATAAAGGNGGGTAAACGCCGCCACGGAGCCGCCGCTGCGGTCTGCCGCCAGACCGGTGAGGCTGGCGCGTTCCAGCAAAAACGGCAGCAGTTCGGTCTTGTCGAAGATGCGCGTCACCAGCTCGCAGTCTTTCAGGTTGTAGTGGGCGAGGGCTGGCTTGTCTTCAGCGAAGCGGCGGTCGATCTCGTCCATCCGCTGGTAAGGGTTATCCATCGCTTTCCCTTCACCCAACAGCGTTTGCGAGACGAACTCCAGGCTAAAGGAGGCGAAGTTCCAGGTGGCGGACTTGAGCGCTTCAATGCCGTCAACAATCAGTCGGCCGGGGGCGCTGGCGAAAAAGTGCCCCTGCTTGTAGCCATGTTCCCGCCATTCCAGCTCCGCCTGCTGCCGGCCCAGTCGTAGCGGAATGCCGTAACGTTCGGCGTGCTTTTGCAGTACCCGCAGGNCGAACTGCACCAGATTCCAGCCGACGATGAGATCGGGATCGTACAGCTGAATCCAGTGATTAAGCTGTTCCAGCAACTGTGGCCGGCTGGCGACGTACTCCAGCGTGAGGTCGCCCGCGTCAGCCGGGTCGCCGTTGGGCGGACCCAGCATAAACACCTGCCGCTGGCCGCAGCCTTCCAGGCCGATGCAGTACAGTTCGCCGTGGCGATTGGTTTCGATATCCAGCGACACCATGCTGAGCGGCGGACGATAGTGCGGCTCGGGTTTCATTCTGGCGTTGATGAGACGTCCTTCCGGGCCGGCGTCGCCGTCGAACCAGACCGGCGCAGTGATAAATCGCTCCATCAAAAAACGTTCAGGTGGGCGAATATCTGCTTCATAAATGGGGACGCTGGCTTCCTGCAACCGTTTTTCGATACGCTGTAGCTGGCGGTATTGCGGGCAGTAAAGGCCCAGCAGCTCTTCGTGATGAAAACTTTTCATTTCCAGCGGGCGAAGCTCGGCCTTTTTCTCGCCGTTCAGCGCGGCGCGGACTTCCGCTTCATGGCGGGCGGGAACAAAAGCCACGGCCTGTTGCAGAGGAAGACGCACCCGTTGCGGGCCGTCGTTGGTGGCGAGCCAGAACTCGACCTGTATGCCGGCCGGCGTATCTTGCCAATGGCGGGTGAGCGCAAAGCCCTGACGCGGGGAGGGAACAGTCATAACCTCAGGCCGTATGAAGAAGAAAGACGTCATTAAGTGTGGTTATCTATACAGTGGTTGTCCAGCCTTTTTCGCCTGCCACCTGGTGAGGCAGCGCTTGTGTTCGCGGTGCGCCCGAAGTCCGAATGATTGATTTGTCTTATGAAAGCCGCGTAAAAATCCGCACCATGCGAACGCAATGCGGGTGGCTCATGGTGCAACAGACGCCCATCGCGGGCATTTAAGGCAATCACTTCCTGTTATATCTGATTTATTAATTGATTAATAACGCGTTTATCCGCCCCGGCTAATTGGCATGGTAATTGCTGATTTTCCCATTGTGGTGCGGGTTGTGCCCGTGCGCATTTTTGCTGGCGATAGCCCTATACACAGCTTCATTTCACGATGGGAACGTAAACCACTATTCATTGACGAGGCGGAACATGAAGAGAAGAGTTTTCTACACAACGATAGCGGCGGTCTGTGTGTCCTCAGCGCTGGCGGCCGCGAATGTCATGGCGGACGAAGTGAAAATCGGTGTGGTGCTGCCCTTGAGCGGCGCGTTGAGCGGTTATGGCCAGCCGTCACAGAAAGGGGTGACGCTGATTAACGGCATGGAGCCGACATTAGCCAATGGCGATACCGTCAAGCTGATCATCATTGACGACAAGAGCGACAAGGTTGAAGCCGCCAACGCCATGCAGCGTCTGGTTTCCAGCGACAAGGTGGATGCGGTGATCGGCGAGGTGACCTCAACCAATACGCTGGCGATGACCAAGATGGCGGAAGACACCAAAACGCCGCTGATTTCTCCCACGGCGACTAATGACCGCGTGACGCGCAACCGCGAGTACGTCAGTCGGGTGTGCTTCTCCGACAGCTTCCAGGGCGTGGTAGGCGCGAACCTGGCCAGCCGCGATTTGAAAGCCAAGAAAGCGGCCATCATGTTCGACAGCAGCAACGACTACTCGGTCGGTCTGGCGCGCGCTTTCCGCAATCAGTTTGTGAAAAACGGCGGCACCATCGCGGTGGAAGTGCAGGCTCCCGGCGGCAGCAAGGATTTCAAAGCGCAGCTCTCTACCGTTAAATCTCACAACGTCGACATGATTTACATGCCGATTTACTACACCGAAGGCGCGCTGATTGCCGTACAGGCTAAACAACTGGGGCTGAAAGTGCCGGTCGTGGGCGGCGACGGTCTGGCGGCCGATCCGATCTTCTTCAAACTCGGTCAGGACGCGGTGGAAGGCTACATGACCACCGACTACTACTCGCCGAACGCAAAAGAGCAGACGCCGGACGGCGAGAAATTCATTCAGGCCTGGACCGCCAAATATAACGAGCCGACCCATACCTGGGGCGCGATGACGGCGGATGCTTACAAAATGATCGTCGCCGCCATGAATAAGTGCAGCGATCCGCACGATCGCGTTTGCGTGAACAAGAATCTGCGCGCAACCACCAACTTTACCGGTATTACAGGGACGTTGACCCTGAAAGGCGGCGACGCCATTCGTCCTGCGGTCATCAACGAAGTCAAGAACGGACAGCTGGCGTTTAAAACGGTGGTCAATCCTTAATCGGCGGGAAGTAGTAAGGAGCGCACAATGGATTTTGCCGTTTTTTTACAGCAGGTGGTCAATGGCATGAGCCTTGGCAGTATGTATGCGCTGATCGCGATTGGTTACACCATGGTGTATGGCGTACTACGGCTGATTAACTTCGCCCATGCGGATATCATGATGGTCGGCGCCTTTGTGGCGCTGATCAGCTTTACCTCCTTCGGGCTGCCTTTCGGGGCAGCTATTTTGTTTTCGGTACTGATCTCGGCTTTGCTTGGGGTTGCTATCGATCGCATTGCCTATCGCCCACTGCGGCAGGCATCCAAAATCTCCATGCTGATCACCGCCATCGGCGTCAGCTTCTTTCTGGAGAACCTCTTTAACGTGGNGTTCGGCGGCANCCCGCGTTTCTTCGAATCGCCGCCGTTTTTCAATCAGACGATGACGCTCGGTCAAATCGTGATCACTCAGGTGGCGTGGATGGTGCCGCTGATCACGCTAGTGCTGCTGGCGATCATTCTGCTCATTCTGTACCGCACCCGACAGGGGATGGCGATCCGCGCGGTGGCGTTCGACGTCAATACCGTTCGCCTGATGGGCATTGATGCTAACCACATTATTTCGCTGGTGTTTGCGCTGGGGAGCGCGCTGGCCTCGCTGGGCGGCGTGTTCTATGCCATCAGTTACCCAACCATCGATCCGCTGATGGGGGTATTGATCGGCCTGAAAGCCTTCGCCGCAGCGGNGCTGGGCGGGATTGGCAGCGTGACCGGGGCGGTCATCGGCGGCTTTATTCTGGGCTTCACCGAAGTGGTGGCGGTCGCCGTATTTCCTGAGCTTGGGGGGTACAAAGATGCTTTCGCCTTCCTGTTTTTAATTTTGGTGCTGCTGTTCAGACCGGTGGGCATCATGGGTGATGAACGACTGGAAAGGAGCCGCTTCTGATGAGAATGCCGCAGACCTCCTCTTCGCTGCTGTTGTGCTATATCGTTTTGTTCGCGCTGGCTTTTTTAGGGTTATTTACCGTGCAGAGCGCGTTCGATGACTATGTACTTCGGATTATCTGCAACATCTTTATTTTTATGATCCTGGCGGTCAGCTACAACCTGATCAACGGGGTCACCGGTCAGTTGTCGCTGGAGCCGAACGGCTTCGTCGCCATCGGCGCGTATGTCACGGCGCTATTACTGCTGACCGCAGACAACAAAACGGACATGTTCGAAATGGCGTCGCCCAGCCCCTTCATTCTGGCTTTGCACACCACGTTCCTGCCCGCGCTGATCATTAGTGGTATCTGCGCCGCGGTGGTCGCTGTCTGTCTGTCGTTCCCGGTCTTTCGCGTACGCGGCGACTACCTGGCGATAGTGACTCTGGGGTTTGGCTTCATTATCAAGATCCTCGCGATCAACAACCCGCAGATCACCAACGGCGCTATCGGACTGAATGAGATCCCGCAGGCGGACCACATTCTGTACTGGTGCGGGTTTATCGCGTTGATCGCCGTACTGTTCGTCCTGCAACTGGTGTATTCCAAATACGGGCGGGCGATGAAGGCGGTGCGCGATGATGAGGACGCCGCAATCGCCATGGGCATCAACACCTTCCGCATCAAAACCTGCGCGTTCGCGACCAGCGCCTTTTTCGAAGGCATCGGCGGCGGCCTGTTGGCCTCCCTGCTGACCATCATCTCGCCGGATCTGTTCGACTTTATGCTGACGTTCCAGCTGCTGATCATCATCGTGCTGGGCGGATTGGGCAGCACCACCGGCGCGATCCTGGGAACGATCATCGTGGTGGGCAGCGGCGAGTGGCTGNGCTTCCTTGACCAGCCATTGACGCTATTCGGCCAGGACCTGGGCGCGCACCCCGGTCTGCGGATGGTGGTGTTCTCGCTGGTGCTGTTGATCATCATGCTGTTCGCGCGCGAAGGGCTGCTGGGCAAACAGGAAATCTGGGAAATACGCAGGAGGCGGCAGAATGGCAAATGAGACATTACTTCGCGTAGCGGACGTCACCATGCAGTTTGGTGGGCTGCGCGCCATCGACGGCGTCAGTTTTAAGATAGCGCCCGCGGAGATCTTCGGTTTGATCGGGCCGAACGGCGCCGGAAAAACCACGCTGTTCAACGTGATTACGGCCAACTACAAGCCGACCGGCGGCACGGTGGAGTTGGAGTCTCAGGCGCTGACCGGGCTGAAACCGAATCAGGTGGTGAACCGGGGGATCGCCAGAACGTTTCAAAATATCCGGCTGTTTCCGTCCATGACGGTGCTCGACAATGTATTGATCGGACTCGACCGTTTTATTCATTACTCCTTCCTCGAAGCCGCTTTGCGTTGCGGGCGCTTCTTCACGGCGGAAAAACGCGCGCGGGAAAAAGCGATGCAGCTGCTTGAGTACATCGGCATCGCCGAACACGCGCATTCGCTGGCAACCAATCTGAGTTACGGCAACCAACGTAAGGTGGAGATTGCGCGGGCGCTGGCGACATCGCCCAAACTGCTGTTGCTGGACGAGCCTGCCGCGGGGATGAACCCACGCGAGACGGCCGAACTGGCGCAGCTCATTTTTAAAATGCGGAAAGACTTCGGACTGACGGTGCTGTTGATCGAACATGATATGTCGTTTGTTAACTCCCTTTGCGAGCGGGTGATGGTGCTGGATTACGGCAAGGCGCTGTTCAGCGGTACGCCGAATGAGGCCATCAATCATCCCGACGTCATCGCCGCGTATCTGGGGGACATCGATTATGCTTAAAGCGACCGATCTACGGGTTTTTTACGGCCTGATTCAGGGGCTGAAGGGGATCGACATTGAGGTCAACAACAGCGAGATCGTGACGTTAATCGGCAGTAACGGGGCCGGGAAAACGTCGACGCTGAACGGCATCATCAATCTGGTGAAGTCGACGGGCGTGGTCAATTTTCTCAACGAGGATATCTCTCGTCGACAGACGCATCAGATCGTGCGTCAGGGGCTGGCGCTGGTGCCGGAAGGGCGCAAGGTGTTCACCAATCTGACTATCGAAGAAAATTTGCGAATGGGAGCCTATAACAACCCGATCAGATTCAGCTATCTGCGCGACAAGATGTATGCCATGTTCCCCCGCTTAAAAGAGCGTCGCGCGCAGCTGGCGGGCACGATGAGCGGCGGCGAACAGCAAATGCTGGCGATTGCACGGGCGCTGATGAGCGAACCGGCGTTACTGATGCTGGACGAGCCAAGTCTGGGACTGGCGCCGAAGGTGGTGGGCGAGCTGTTCAACATCATCCGCCAACTGCGCGAGGAGAAGATTACGATCCTCCTGGTCGAGCAGAATGCGACGGCGGCGTTGAAAATCGCCGACCGGGCCTACGTGCTGGAAAACGGCAAGATCGTCCTGCAAGGGCCTGCGCAGGCGATCCTGGCGAATCCGGAGGTGAAGGCGATGTACCTCGGCGGTTGAGGTTTGNGGGAGAGTTGCCATCGCCGATCCTCTGTCGCGGGGGGGCTTCCTGCGTCAGGGGCCTGCACGATGGGTTCATCCAGCAAGCTGCCGAGCCGGCGGCGAGCGAGGGGCTGCCGTCCGGCGGTTTTCTGCTATTATCCCGAAGTCCTGATTTTTAGCGCAGATAAGTAGGGATTTATGCAAGCCTGGCTTGAGCACTTGGTTACTCAATCGTTAGCCTATTCACTGCTGGCCGTTTTGCTGGTGGCTTTTCTTGAGTCGCTGGCGTTGGTGGGGTTGCTGCTACCGGGCACCATAATGATGGCGTCGCTGGGCACGTTGATTGGCAGCGGACACCTGGGACTGTATCCGGCCTGGGGGGTTGGCATTATCGGCTGCCTGCTGGGGGATTGGATCTCCTATTACGTCGGCTGGCGCTTCAAGGATCGGCTGCATGGCTGGTCGTTCGTCAAGAAGCACAGCGCCTACCTCTATCGCGTCGAAAAAATGCTGCATCAGCATCATCTCGCGACCATTCTGGTCGGGCGCTTTATCGGCCCGACACGGCCGCTGATCCCTATGGTCGCGGGGATGCTGGAACTGCCCCCGAAACGATTCTTGGTACCGAACATCATCGGCTGCCTGACCTGGCCGCCGGTGTATCTGATGCCGGGAATTTTGGCGGGGGTGGCGATTGATATTCCCCACGCGGCGGACAGCGGCAGCTTCCGCTGGCTGTTGCTGATCGCCGCGGTGCTGACCTGGTCCGCTGGTTGGCTGCTGNGGNGCGCGTGGCGTACTCGCCGAGCGCCGTCTGAAGGATGGCTGACGCCAGCGCGTTTACGCTGGCTGGCGCCGATAGCCACGGTTGCTGCGGTGATCAGCCTGGTGCTGCTGTGGCGGCACCCGCTGATGTCGGTCTACCTGCACCTGCTGCTGCAAATTTTTCGCGGCTGATTAGCGGTAAAACTCAGCCACCTGCTCGAAAATGCGGGTGTCGTCGCCGTGGCGGCGCACCTGCAGCACATCTTCCAGTTTTTCTACCTGACTGATCATCTGCGCCAGACGATCGTCGTCGTTCACCAGCAGCCAAATGCGGCTTTGTTCACCGCCTGGCAGCGGCATACACATGATGCCTTCCACGTTGAACGCCCGGCGGGCGAACAGCCCGCAGACATGCGACATGACGCCGGGATGGTTGCGTACGGACAGCTCAAGCGTGACCTGGGGTGAAGAGGATGCGGTTTGCATAGCATTAATCTCCAATCATCTCAATATTGGCGGCGCCCGGCGGCACCATCGGATAGACTTTTTCGTTCACATCGATCAGCGCGTGAATCAGCGCCGGACCCGGCTGGTTCAGGATGTCGCGCAGAGCGGCTTGTGGATCTTCCGCCGCGTTCAAATCACAGGTCGCCAGTCCGAAACCGGCGGCAATCGCCAGGAAATTGGCCTGATAGCTGTAGTCGGACGCCACGTAACGCTGTTCGTAAAACAGATCCTGCTGCTGGTGGACCATGCCCAGCGCCTGATTGTTCATCAGTACGATTTTGACGTTAAGGCGTTGTTCGGCCAGCGTCGCCAGTTCCTGAATATTCATCATCAGGCTACCGTCGCCGGAGAAGCACACCACCGTGCGATTGGGTTCCGCCAGCGCGGCGCCGATCGCAGCCGGTACGCCAAATCCCATCGTTCCTAAACCGCCAGACGTCAGCCACTGGCGCGTGCGGCGCAGCGGGTAGGACTGGGCTACCCACATCTGATGCTGACCGACGTCGGTGGAGATAATGGCGCTGTCGTCCAGCGATTCGGCGACGGCATGGACCAGTCCGTAG
Organism: Lonsdalea quercina subsp. quercina; assembly: GCF_000688655.1. Classification (GTDB taxonomy): domain Bacteria; phylum Pseudomonadota; class Gammaproteobacteria; order Enterobacterales; family Enterobacteriaceae; genus Lonsdalea; species Lonsdalea quercina. Next base: position 124,084 of record NZ_JIBO01000002.1, read on the forward strand.
TGGCTCAACGGATCGTCCTGTTGCAGAGTGGCGGGGAACGCCTGCTGTAATTCATTCACCTGCTGTCGCCATTCGGCGCGCGTCTGCGGCGCGATCAGCGGCAGCAGCTGCGTCAGTCCTTTTGCAACATCGGCATGCAGCGCCACGTGCGGCTGGCGGATTTTGCCCAGCTCGGCGGCGTCGATATCCATGTGAATAATGCTGGCGTTCGGGCAGAACTGCTCGGCTTTGCCAATGGCGCGATCGTCGAAGCGTGCGCCCAACACGATCAACAGATCGGACTGTTGCAGGATCATGTTGGTGGATCGTGCGCCGTGCATTCCCAGCATGCCCAGCGACAGCGGATGATCGGCAGGCATGGCGCCGAGCGCCATCAATGTCATGGTAGTGGGAATACCGGCGGACTCCGCCAGTTGGATCGCCTGCCGGTGGGCGCCGGCGCTGACGATCCCGCCACCGAGATACAGCACGGGACGGCTGGCTGCGTTGATCATCGCCGCCGCCTGCTCAAGGGCCTGCGGTTCGGCGGCGACCGGCGCGTCATTCGGCGCAGGCGCAGGCAGGGCGTCCAGATCAATGGTGGCGGTCTGTACATCTTTCGGCACGTCGATCCATACCGGGCCGGGGCGGCCGGACTGCGCGATGCGGAAGGCCTCGTTCATCACGTGGGCCAGCTCGTTGATGTTTCGCACCAGATAGTTGTGTTTGGTGACGGGGATGGAGATGCCGTAGGTGTCCACTTCCTGAAAGGCATCGCTGCCGATCATATTGGAGGAGNCCTGAGCGGTAATGCAGACCAGCGGAATGGAATCGAGTTTCGCATCGGCAATCGCGGTCAGCAGGTTGGTCGCGCCGGGGCCGCTGGAGGCCATGCAGACCGCCGCTTTGCCGCTGGCTCGCGCCATGCCCTGAGCGATGAAGCCCGCGCCTTGCTCGTGTCGCGCCAGTACGTGGCGAATGGTTCGGCTTTGTCCCAGCGCATCGTACAACGGCAGGGCGGCCCCGCCGGGAATGCCCGTGACGGTCGTGATGCCTTGCTGCTCCAGCATGTGGACGATCAGCTCAGCTCCGGTATAACGCATAGTCATATCCTTTATCAGAGCCGGTGCAGTTTGGGAGCGGGGATAGAAAGGACAAACCCCGCTCGGCTGGCGCCGGCGGGGTTTGAGAATCTCTTCTGGATTCGGACCCGTTACGGCGCGTTGCCGACCACGACGACGACCACTAGGCGCACGACGACAACCGCATCGACGAGTGCGGTGTTGGAGAGTGCTAGCGTGGAGGACGTGTGTTTCACGGAGAATCCTGTCGTTGGTTTTTTTTAAACCATGTGTATGGACAGGCCAATAGCACATGGGCTGTGGCAGACAATAACCCACAACCGTGAAAAGGTCAAAACCTGTTCGCTATCCGTTTTTATTTTGTTCAGCGGGGACGATCCCAAGGATCTGAGCGGCGGCGACGCGCCCTTGTTGCAGGTCGCAGGTTGAGCCGTCGTAAGCCACGTGGCCGTCGACCACCAACGCGGTGCGATCGGCGATACGGGCGGCGTCCTCAAGGTGGTGCGAGACCATCAGCAGGGTCAGCTGGCGGTCGCGGCATACGTCGTCGACCAGCGTCAGCATCTCTGCGCGCAACGCCGGGTCTAGCGCGGAGAACGGTTCGTCCAGCAGCAAAATCGGCTGCTGACGCAATAGGCAACGCGCCAGCGCCGCCCGCTGCCGCTGGCCGCCAGACACCTGCGACGGCAGCCGATCCAACAGCGCGGTCAGCCCGACGCGTTCAGCGATGTGATTCAACGCCACGCGTTGCGGCTGTGTCAGCTTTAGACCGGGATGCAGTCCCAGCGCGATATTCTGCGACAGCGTCAGGTGGGGGAAGAGATTATTTTCCTGGAACAGAATCGACACCGGCCTTTTCGCCGGTGGCGTCCGGCGGTGATCCGCGCCGTTCAGCATAAGGCGGCCGCCGTCCGCAGGAAGAAAACCGGCGATCAAGCTGAGCAGGGAGCTTTTGCCTGCGCCGCTGGGACCGAGCACGGCAACGCGTTCACCGGCTTCCACGCGCAGATCAAACCGCATCGGCTGGTGCTGGTAGAGATAAGTCAGTTTATCGAGAACGATCATAATCGCCTGCCCGTTTTTCAATCAGGGTGAACAGAACAAAACATAGCAGCAGCAAAAGCAGAGCGGNCACGGCGCCGTCGGCGCTGCGGTAAGCGCCGATTTGCTGGTACAGATAAAACGGCAACGTTCGGAACTGCTCATTGCCGAACAGCGCGATGATGCCGAAATCGCCAAGCGAGAGAATCGAGGCGAACGCCAGCGCTTGGGCGATGGGCGCTCGCAGCGCTCGTAGTTCGATGGTTTGCAGTCGCCGCCAGCCGCGGATATCCAACGACTGACACAGCAGGTTGTAGCGTTCGGCGATGTCATACATCGGATTTTCCAGCACTTTGAGCGCGTAGGGGATCGCCATCAGCGCGTTCGTCGCCGCCACCAGCCACAGGGGCGACGTCGGCAGCCCGATGGTGCCGTTCAGCAGCAGGAAAAATCCGCTCGCCAGTACGATACCGGGCATCGCCAGAATCAGCATGCCGCTGAGATCCAACAGCTGGGCGGAAAGCGGGCGGCGACGCAATTTGAGTTCCCGGCTGCTCCACAGCAGCATTAGCGTGAGCAGCACGCACAGCAGGCCGGAGATGATCGCGACCTTCAGCGAGGTCCACAGCGCATCCCACAGTGCGGGGTGACGCAACACGACGGGCAGGGAGGTGTTCAGTCCATCCGCCACCACGGCCAGCAGCGGCGGCAGCAGCAGCATCAGCGCGGCCACGATCAACAGCGCGTCCGTTATGCGATTAAACCGGGTGTCCTGAGGATTGCGCCAGCGCGTCTGCTGGCTGTATCCGACCGGCAGCAGTTTGGCCAGCCGCTGGCTGAGCAGAACCAGACCGAGGCAGCATCCCATCTGGATTAGCGCCAACAGCGAGGCGCGCGCCGGATCGTAGTCAAAGCTTAGTGCCTGATAAATTGCCAGCTCAATGGTGGTGGCTTTGGGGCCGCCGCCCAGCGAGAGCACGACGGCGAAACTGGCGAAACAGAGCATAAAGATCAGCGCGGCCGCAGGCAGGAGCTGTCGGCGCAGCCACGGCCACTCGACGATGCGAAAGTGCTNCCATTCACTCATCCCGAGCTGCGCGGCCATCTGCCGCTGTTCGGTAGCGATGCCTTCCAGCGCCTGCAACATCAGACGTGTGGCTAGCGGCAGATTGAAGAAAACGTGCGCCAGCAGTATGCCGCCAAGTCCATAGGGCGAAAATGAGTAGGGTAGGCCGAACGCCGCCGTCAACTGCGAGAGCCAGCCGTGCCGNCCGTAGACGCTCAGCAGGCCGAACACGGTCACCAGCACCGGCAGCACCAGCGTCATGGCGTACAGTCTAAGCAGCCAGCGATGCCCCGGAAAACGGCGGCGATACAGCGCGCGCGCCAGAAAAATCGCCGGGATGGTCGACAGCAGCGTCGAGAGCGACGCCTGCCAAAATGTGAAGCGAACGACGTGCCAAAGGTAGTCGTCCTGCCACAGCGCGCGCCACGGATTCTGAGGCGCCTGAAGCCACAGCGCGCCGAAAGCCAGCGCCGCGACCACGACCAGCAGCAGGGCGGCGATGGCGCCGGGCCAGAGCCAGCCGGGGATTAGCGGCTGACGGCGCGTTGCCATGCCTGGATCCAGTCGTTACGCTGCGCGGCGACCTGTTGCGACGTATACGACAACGTCGTCGCGGGTTTGTCCAGACGCTGGAAGCCCGCGGGCAGCGGCATGTCGATGACCGGATACATCCAATTGGTGGTCGGGATGAGCTGCTGGAAGGCTGGGCTGACCATGAACGTCAGGAAGCGCTCGGCCAGCTGCGGCTGTTGGCTGCTTGCCAGACGGCCGGCGACCTCCACCTGGAGATAGTGTCCCTCGCTGAAGGGCGCCGCGGCATAGTTGTCTTTCTTCTCTTCGATGATGTGATAGGCGGGCGAGGTGGTGTAGCTCAGCACCAGATCGGCTTCGCCCTTCAGGAACAGACCATAGGCTTCGCTCCAGCCTTTGGTGACGGTGACCGTTTTCGTAGCCAGCTTCTGCCAGGCTTGCGGGGCGCTGTCGCCATAGACTTTTTGCATCCACAGCAGCAGGCCCAGGCCCGGCGTGCTGGTACGCGGATCCTGATAAATGACTTTCCACGGCTCTGGGCTGTCGACCAGCTCATGCAGGCTGCGAGGCGGGTTTTTCAGTTTGTCGCGATCGTAGATGAAGGCGAAGTAGCCGTAGTCGTAGGGTACAAAGGTATCATTGTGCCAGCCGTCCGGCAGCGAGAGCGCGTCGGTATCGACCGTCCGTTTGCTGAACAGGCCGGTATGTTCAGCCGCCTCTAGCAGGTTGTTGTCCAGACCCAGCACAATATCGGCCTGCGTGCGCTTTCCTTCCATCCGCAGGCGGTTGAGCAGCGCCACGCCGTCGGCCAGCGCCACGAATTTCAGTTCGCAGTCGCACTCTTTCTCGAATGCGGTTTTCACGCCGGGACCGGGTCCCCATTCCGAGGTAAAGGAGTCGTAGGTATACACGGTCAGCGTAGGCTTCGCCAACGCCGGAGCAGAGAGAATCAACAGGCAGGACAGTAATTTTTTTAACACTTTGCACTCCTGAAATAAGGGTGGCAAAGGTCTTTGAGCAAGCGGCAAAGCACTCCCAAATCCCTTCGCCGGTATTAACCGGATCAGGTTCGACGGGTATTTTCTCAGCGTAAAGCGGACGGTATGACGGCACCGGACTTTATCGCACCCCGTTGAGAACTCAGGCATTGTAGAGACTTCATGCCCGGAGTCAAAGCGCGCGTCAGTTTTCCGGCGGCGCGAACCAGGCGGATTTGAAATCAAACCACCCCAGCGTATTCATACGAATGCCGCGCATGCTGCGTTGCCCTTGCAATTGGAGCCAGTGGTGAAAAAGCGGATGGATCTGCTGCTGAGTTATGAGCGATTGGCTCCAGTCCGCCAGCGACCAACCGCCCTGACGCCACTGGCTGGCGTCTTCGGTGAGATCCCGATCCAGACAGTGCTGCATCAGCGGCAGTTCGNAGAGCAGGGCGAACAAGGAGAACTCGAGCGGCAGATAGAAATTGGCGCTGCCGAGCCAGATGTCGCTCGCCTCGGCGCCCTGATACCACTCAGCATAGTCGATACGGCGGACCGACAACGNGACGCCGTGAGCCGACAGCAGCCGACGAATGATGTCGCTGATGTCCTGATACTCGGCGTGCTCATGATAAAAAGNGAGGGTCAGGTGCGAGAGGTCTTCAGGTTTGTCCAGCGTCAGGCGGGGCTGGGCGTGGTGCCAGCGCGGCAGCAGGCCGTAGGCCGGGGACCAGTTGCACTGGTAAGTTTCGTCGGCGAGTCCGAGCAGGGCGACCGGACTCAGTACCTGACATAGCCAGTCCCTGACCTCCCGGCGCGAGGTCAGCGGCGAACGTCGGTCGAACAGCAGGAAGTAGCAGCCTTCCTCCAGCCGGTTCTCCAATTCGTTGTTCGGCGAGTTATCGTTTTGTAGTTGAAGGGAACAGGAGGGGGTATCCGGCGCGTCCGGCAATACCCAGATGCTGACCTCGTCGATCAGCGCACGATAGCCAAAGTAGTCGTCGAAGGCGTTGATTTTCAGCTGCGTATTACTGTTGCGCAGAACGGCGTAAGGGCCGGTGCCCACCGGGTGGCGGGTGAAGTCGGGGAGCGTTTTCCNCTCCTGCGGCAAAATCATCGCGGACACGCTGCCGAGCAGCCAGGGAANCCAGACATCCGGCGTCGCCAGGCGCACGTCCAGCACGGACGGGATGGGCGATTCGACGGCACAGATATGTGAAAACAGCGGCATCGCGGTGATGCGTTGCAGAGACGCGATCACATCTTCCATCGTCAGTTCCCGACCGTGATGGAAACGGACGGCGGGGCGCAGGTAAAAACGCCAGTGCTGGGGGGTGACCTGCTGCCAGTGGTGGGCTAAGTCCGGCAGGAGTTCCCCATTTTCCTCATTTATGGTGGTTAACCCGCTAAAGATCTGCCGGGCCAGATGCGTCTCCGAACGCCGTAGCGCAGAGCCGGGCATCAGATTACGCATCGGCCGGTAGTAGGCGATGCGCAGCAGATGCTTACCCTGCCTGAAGCTGCGCCCGATATGGGATAGCAGCATTTGCCGCACCTGCGATTTGTCCCCCACCAACTGCACCAGCTGGTCGATCCGATCTTGCTCCAGCAGGTCTTCCGCCCGCTGTTGCTGTAGCGTCAGGCCGGTATAGAGGAAGCTGAGCCGCGAGCGTTTTCCTCGTCCCGCTTCTGCTTCCCAGGTCAGCCATCCCTCTTCCTGCATGGCTCGCAGGAGCGAGCGAATATGCCGCCGCGAGCAGTTAAGGACGCCGGTCAGCTCCTGTAGCGTGGTGTCTGTAGGCTGTCCTTGCAGGTGTTGCCAGAGCCGGATGAACTGTTGTTGCAGTCGCGATGAGGACATAAAGGGGAACTCCTCAGCCTAAAGTCATCAATATATTTTCCCCTATCTTACGTTGATACTTTGTCACAACGAAAGCGCAAATAATGAACGGTCGGAGGGCATGACGATGGCACTATCACGATTGTATCGAAGTTATCGCAGCATCCTGTCCCTGGGACACTCGGCGTGGGGACGCTGGTTGTCGGCTTCTCAACGTCTGACGCTGCTGATGCAGGTGACGCAATGGNAGACGGAGACTCTGTCTGATGAGGAATACCGCCACTGGATTTGAGGGCGAAGCAGTTTCTATTTTCTGAGTGATGGTGAAAATTTCACCTGCCGACGGTTATTCCGTCGGCTTTTTTTTGGGCTGAAATAAGTAACCGTATCTTATGCTAATATGGGCTATAGAAGTGTGTAAAGGAACGTCAAAGTCGATATAAACATTCAACCTATGGTAACATGCTAGTAAATGAAACTGGGTTAATCGGTTATAGCGAAATAAAAAACTATCTTGATGTGACCATCCTTCAGTGAGACGTTTCAATTCAGTCTATTACATTAAAACAGGTAAAATAATTCACTATGAAGTTACGTAGAAAAAAGGCACAACCCATCGTTCTGGGCGATGTCACCATTATTGACGACACTCGTTTACGTAAAGCCATTACCGCAGCTGCGCTCGGCAATGCCATGGAATGGTTCGATTTTGGTGTGTATGGCTTTGTGGCTTATGCATTGGGCCAGGTCTTCTTCCCCGGCGCTAACCCCAGCGTCCAGATGATCGCCGCATTGGCGACATTCTCTGTTCCTTTCCTGATTCGTCCGTTGGGCGGGCTGTTCTTCGGCTCCTTGGGCGACAAATACGGCCGTCAGAAAATATTGGCCATCACCATTATCATCATGTCGGTCAGTACATTCTGTATCGGCTTGATACCGTCCTATAACTCCATTGGGATCTGGGCGCCGATACTGCTGCTGCTGGCCAAAATGGCCCAGGGCTTCTCCGTGGGCGGCGAATATACCGGCGCGTCGATCTTCGTCGCTGAATACTCCCCGGACCGGAAGCGCGGATTCATGGGGAGCTGGCTGGACTTCGGTTCCATCGCCGGGTTTGTGCTGGGCGCGGGCGTCGTGGTGCTGATCTCCGCCATCGTCGGCGAAGCCGCGTTTCTGGAATGGGGCTGGCGTATCCCGTTCTTCCTGGCGCTGCCGTTAGGGATCATCGGCCTTTATCTGCGTCATGCGCTGGAAGAAACACCTGCGTTTCAGCAACACGTTGATAAAATGGAAAAAGACGATCGCGACGGTTTGAGCAGCGGTCCCAGAGTCTCGTTTAAAGAGATCGCAACAAAACACTGGAAAGGTCTGCTGGCCTGTACGGGGTTGGTGATTGCCACCAATGTCACCTACTACATGCTGCTGACTTACATGCCGAGCTATCTGTCGCATAACCTGCACTACTCCGAGAACCACGGCGTGCTGATCATCATCGCCATCATGATTGGGATGCTGTTTGTTCAGCCGGTGATGGGGCTGCTGAGCGATCGCTTCGGACGTAAACCATTCGTAGTGATCGGCAGCATAGCGATGTTCCTGCTGGCAATCCCGTGCTTCATGATGATCAACAGCGGCGTGATTGGCCTGATTTTCCTGGGACTGCTGATCTTGGCGGTGATTTTGAACGCCTTTACCGGGGTCATGGCTTCTTCCCTTCCCGCTATGTTCCCGACGCACATTCGCTACAGTGCGCTGGCCAGCGCGTTCAACATTGCTATTCTGATTGCCGGTCTGACGCCAGCAGCAGTAGCCTGGTTGGTCGAAGCCAGCAATAACCTGTTTATGCCAGCCTATTACCTGATGGTTATCGCCGTTGTTGGACTGATTACAGGGATCTTCATGAAGGAAACGGCCAACAAGCCGCTGAAAGGCGCCACGCCTGCGGCTTCTGACCTGAGTGAGGCCAAAGAGCTGCTGCGTGAGCATCACGATAATATCGAGCATAAAATCGAAGACATTAACGTGCAAATCACCGAGCTGGAGAAGAAACGCCAGATGCTGATCGACCAGCATCCTCGCATCAACGAATAATCGTTAGCTGCTGTCAGGAAAGCATTCTGCTTTCCTGACGCCAAATCAGGCAGAAGTCCATTGGGCCTCTGCCTGATTTTTTTTGCGCCGCTTCCCATGAATTTGCTGTCGCACCGGGATAATATTCACCGACGCGCCCACCATGCGAAAGATCAATTAAATTAAATGATTGGCTGATCATAGTGTCGATACAAAATAGTTGAAGCTCGAATGTAACCCGTTGTATTGTCCGCAGCGTTTTATTTTTGTTCTATTTTGAAAGGAAAACTCGCACATGGCCGAATATGGAAAAGCAGTACCAAGAGAAGTAAAGGGATGGAACTGGGGCGCATTTATGTTCAACATCGTCTGGGGTATCGGCAACAAANCCTATCTGCCGCTATTGTGCTTTATTCCTGTATTGAACATTGTCTGGATGTTTGTGTGCGGCTTCAAAGGCAACGAATGGGCGTGGCAGAACGCCGACTATGATGATGTGGAAACGTTCAAACGCGTACAGAATAGCTGGAATAGGGCCGGTCTGTTCGCCTTCGTTCTGGCGCTGGTCTCGGTGTTCTTATCCATTTTTGTTCTGTCCACCATGATGGCGTCACTCGCAGGGGCGCTGGTGCGTTAATCCCATCAAAACAATGGCATTTGTTGCTGGATAACGAATGCCATTTTTCGGTTATTTCTCCCCCTTCTGAACCGCCTCAATAGCCTGCATGTTCATTCTTCATCTCACTTTGCGAGGCTGCTTCCACTCTCTGTAAATGCCAGTATCAATAATTGTTCTCATTATCACTTGAATGCTAACATTCCTGGCTCATATACGGTGGAAACCCAAGGGAATGAGTATGGCGGGAGCGAAAGAGTACAAGATTTTCGAGGTTGCGCTGGCGCGTAAGCAGCGACTGAGTCCGTCCATGATGCGCTGTGTTTTTAGCGGCGAGTCGGTGAGCCAGATGACGACCGGCGCGCCCGATCAGCGCATCAAACTCCTGTTTCCGGCGATCGATGGCACGCCGTCTCAACTGCCGGACGTCGCGAATTGGTATGCCGAGCTGCTGGCGTTGCCGAAACGCCAACGTCCGATTGCGCGGACCTATACCCTTCGCCGCCTGAATGCGGCTGCGGGGGAAGTGGAGGTGGAGTTCGTCATTCACGGCACGGAAGGTCCTGCGTCATCGTGGGCGATGCGCGCTGAACCGGGCGATCGCCTTCAAATGGTGGCGCCCTGCGCCGCCTCGCAGAGCCACCAAGGCGGCTATGAGTGGCTGCCCACCGAACAGACCCGCCGGGCGTTGCTAATCGCTGACGAAACCGCGTTTCCCGCCGTGAAGGGGATTCTGGAACAACTGGCCGGTCAGGCGTCGCCGCCTCAGGTTCAGGCTTTTATCGAATTGCCGCTTCGTGCCGACTGTCAGGATCTCAGCCATTTCTCCTTCGCTGATATTCATTGGTTGCCGCGGGAGGAATGCGGGGCAAAACACGGAGTGCGGCTGTTGGATGCGGTACGCGATGCGCTTATCTTGCCGCAGGTCCCAATCATGCCTTCCGTCGTGTCGTTAACGGAAGTCCCGGACGACGAACTGTTGTGGGAAAGGGCGGAGAGTCAGCACGGGCAGTTTTTCGGCTGGGTAGCTGCCGAATCATCGGTGGTTAAAGCCTTGCGACGATATCTGGTGGGCGAGCGGGGTATAGCGCGAGAGTCGATGGCGTTTATGGCGTATTGGTGTCAGGGGCCGCGCCGGGAGGGATAAGAACAGGCCCNCTTAAGCGGGCCTGGGACAGGATGAGCGGATAAGCCTTAACGTAGGAACGTCGGCTGCGTTTCCTCATAGCGGGCAATTGCCGCTTCGTGTTGCAGCGTCAGGCCGATGTTATCCAGACCATTGATCATGCAGTGGCGACGGAAGCTATCGATTTCAAACGGATAACTCTTGTCGCCCGCCTTCACGATCTGAGCTTCCAGGTCGACGGTGAAGGTAATGCCTTCGTGGTTTTCTACCAGGGTGAACAGCTCGTCGACGTCGGCGTCGCTCAGTCGAACCGGCAGCAGCTGGTTGTTCAAGGCGTTACCGTAGAAAATATCAGCGAAGCTCGGCGCAATCACCACGCTAAACCCGTAGTCGGTCAGCGCCCACGGCGCATGTTCGCGGGATGAACCGCAGCCGAAGTTTTCACGGGTCAGCAGGATGCTGGCGCCTTTGTAACGAGGCTGGTTCAGCACGAATTCGGGATTAGGCTGCTGGCCCGCATCATCCAGAAAACGCCAGTCGTTGAACAGGTGCTGGCCGAAACCGGTACGGGTCACCTTCTGCAGAAACTGCTTGGGAATGATGGCATCGGTATCGACGTTGGCGTTGTCCAGCGGGACGACCAGACCAGTATGTTGAGTAAATTTAGTCATGGGTTATCCCTCTCAGTTCAGTTCACGAATGTCGGCGAAACGCCCGGTCACCGCGGCCGCGGCGGCCATTGCGGGGCTGACCAGATGAGTCCGGCCGGCACGGCCCTGACGTCCTTCGAAGTTACGGTTGCTGGTGGACGCGCAGCGTTCGCCCGGATTCAGACGGTCATTGTTCATCGCCAGACACATTGAGCAGCCAGGCAGGCGCCATTCGAAGCCGGCCTCGATAAAGATCTTGTCCAGACCTTCCTCTTCCGCCTGCGCTTTTACCGGGCCTGAGCCGGGAACGACCATCGCCTGTACGCCCGCAGCGACTTTACGGCCTTTGGCGATCGCGGCGGCGGCGCGCAGATCCTCGATCCGCGAGTTGGTGCAGGAGCCGATAAAGACTTTGTCGATGGCGACCTCGGTCAGTTTGATCCCCGCTTTCAGCCCCATGTAATTCAACGCTTTTTCGGCGGAGGCGCGCTCGACCGGATCGTTGAAGGATTCCGGTGACGGGATGGCCTGATTCACGCCAATCACCTGACCGGGGTTGGTGCCCCAGGTGACCTGCGGCGCGATGTCGGCGGCGTTCAGCGTAACGACGCTGTCAAACTGCGCATCCGCATCTGACTTCATCGTTTTCCAGTAAGCCACGGCTTTATCCCACTCATCACCCTTCGGCGAGAACTGGCGCCCTTTCAGGTAGGCGAAAGTCGTTTCATCCGGAGCGACAAGACCGGCTTTGGCGCCCATTTCAATCGCCATGTTGCACAGTGTCATGCGGCCTTCCATGCTCAGCGCTTCGATGGCCTTGCCGCAGAACTCGACCACGTGACCGGTGCCCCCGGCGCTGCCGGTTTTGCCGATGATCGCCAATACGATATCTTTCGCGGTGATGCCGGGAGCAGCATCGCCGGCGACTTCAATCTTCATGGTTTTCGCGCGACCTTGTTTCAGGGTCTGGGTCGCCATCACGTGTTCGACTTCGGAAGTCCCGATGCCGAACGCCAGCGAACCAAACGCGCCGTGTGTGGCCGTGTGGGAGTCGCCGCAGACGATGGTCATGCCCGGCAGCGTCATTCCCTGCTCAGGACCGATCACGTGAACGATGCCCTGATAAGGGTGGTTCAGATCGTACAGCTGTACGCCGAATGCTTTGCAGTTCTTGATCAGTTCTTGCATCTGGATGCGGGCCATCTCGCCGCTGGCGTTGATATCGCGCGTCTGGGTGGAGACGTTATGATCCATCGTGGCGAAGGTTTTTCCGGGCTGACGCAGCTGGCGGCCCTTGGCGCGCAAGCCGTCGAACGCCTGGGGCGATGTCACTTCATGCACCAGATGACGGTCGATATACAGCAGCGGCGTTTCGTTTTCCGCTTCGTACACGACGTGCGCATCAAATAATTTCTGATATAACGTTTTACCCATGATCACACCCCTTCCGCGACATAGCGGGCAATAACGTCGCCCATTTCACTGGTGCCGATGGCTTTGCCGTCACGAGCCAGATCGCCCGTGCGGTATCCGGCCTCCAGCGCATGATTCACCGCTTGCTCAATGGCGGAAGCGGCGGCATCTTCACCCAGGCTGTAACGCAGCAGCAGGGCCGCAGACAGGATTTGTGCAATCGGGTTGGCGATGTCTTTGCCAGCGATATCAGGCGCGGAACCGCCTGCGGGTTCATACAGACCGAAGCCGGATTCGTTCAGGCTGGCGGAAGGCAGCATGCCCATTGAGCCGGTGATCATGGCGCATTCGTCGGACAGAATGTCGCCGAAGATGTTGGAACACAGCACTACGTCGAACTGGGCCGGATCTTTGATCATCTGCATCGTGGCATTGTCGATGTACATATGGTTCAGCTTCACATCCGGGTAATCTTTGGCGATTTCGGTAACGACCTCGCGCCAAAGAATGCTGCTCTGCAACACGTTCGCTTTGTCGATAGACGTCACGGTATGACGGCGTTTACGTGCGGATTCAAAGGCGATGCGGGCAATACGTTCAATTTCGAAACGGTGATAAATCTCAGTATCGAAAGCGCGTTCATCTTTACCGCTGCCTTCGCGGCCTTTCGGCTGGCCGAAATAGATCCCGCCGGTCAGTTCGCGGACGCACAGGATGTCGAAGCCTTTCGCGGCGATGTCTTCGCGCAGCGGGCAGAATGCTTCCAACCCCTGATACAGGCGGGCCGGCCGCAGGTTGCTGAACAGGCTGAAGTGTTTACGCAGCGGCAGTAACGCGCCGCGCTCAGGCTGCTCAGACGGGGGCAAATGTTCCCATTTAGGACCGCCGACGGAACCGAACAGAATCGCGCTCGCCTGTTCGCAGCCGGTAATGGTGTCTATGGGCAATGGCGTACCCTGACGGTCAATGGCGGCGCCGCCGATATCATATTCGCTGGTTGTTATGTTCAAACCAAAACGTTGACGTAAGGCTTCCAACACTTTATATGCCTGCGCCATGACTTCCGGACCGATGCCGTCACCAGGCAGTACGGCGATATGGTAACTTTTGTTCATCACACTGTTTCCTGACTATTTTGTTTGTTGTTCTGCTGCTGCAAACGCAGTAATTCCTTTTCAACCATCTGCGCGCGCTGAATATTGTTCAATACGTTCACCATGGCGTTCGCGGAGGATTCGACGATATCCGTCGCCAGACCGACGCCGTGGAAGCGACGGTTCTGATATTCGACCACGATGTCTACCTGACCCAGCGCTTCTTTGCCGTGACCTTTGGCGGACAGCTGATACTGCACCAGATTGATATCGAAACCGGTGATACGGTTGATGGCTTTGTAGACGGCGTCGACCGGGCCGTTGCCGGTGGCGGCTTCTGATTTGATTTCTTCGCCGCAGGCCAGTTTGACCGACGCCGTGGCCATGACGCTGGAGCCTGATTGTACGCTGAAATAATCCAGGCGGTAGAGGGCCGCGTCTTCTTGTTTATTGTTGATGAACGCCAGCGCTTCCAGATCATAATCAAACACCTGGCCTTTCTTGTCCGCCAGTTTCAGGAAGGCGGAATACAAATCATCCAGGTTGTAGTCGCACTCCTTATAGCCCATCTCTTCCATGCGGTGTTTCACGGCAGCACGGCCTGAGCGCGACGTCAGGTTCAGCTGCACTTCTTTCAGACCGATGGATTCAGGCGTCATGATTTCGTAGTTTTCGCGATTTTTCAGAACGCCGTCCTGATGGATGCCGGAAGAGTGGGCGAAGGCGTTGGCGCCGACGACGGCTTTGTTGGCCGGAATCGGCATATTGCAGATTTGACTGACCATCTGGCTGGTGCGGTAAATTTCCTGATGATTGATGTTNGTGTGCAGATTCATCAGCTTCTGGCGCACTTTGATCGCCATAATGACTTCTTCCAGCGCACAGTTACCGGCGCGTTCGCCGATGCCATTCAGCGTCCCTTCGACCTGACGGGCGCCCGCGTTGACCGCCGCCATGGCGTTGCCGACCGCCAGACCCAGATCGTCGTGGGTGTGGACGGAGATGATGGCTTTGTCGATATTGGGAACGCGCTGGTACAGCGAAGCGATGATATTGCCGAATTCATGAGGCAGGGTGTAGCCGACGGTATCTGGAATGTTGATGGTGCGGGCGCCGGCGTTGATAGCGGCTTCCACGACGCGACTCAGATCGTCAATCGGCGTCCGTCCCGCATCTTCACAGGAGAACTCGACGTCGTCAGTGTAGTTGCGCGCGCGCTTGATCATACAGGTTGCGCGTTCAATCACGTCATTCAGCGTACTGCGCAGCTTGGTGGCGATATGCATCGGCGAGGTGGCGATAAAAGTATGAATACGGAATGCGTCTGCCACTTTCAGGGCTTCAGCCGCGACATCGATATCCTTCTCTACACAGCGAGCCAGTGCACAGACGCGGCTGTTTTTGATCTGCCGGGCGATGGATTGTACTGAATCGAAATCACCAGGCGATGAGACCGGGAAGCCCACTTCCATCACATCGACCCCCATACGCTCCAATGCCATGGCGATCTGAATCTTTTCCTTGACGCTCAGACTGGCCTGCAGTGCCTGCTCACCATCACGCAATGTGGTATCGAAAATAATCACTTCTTGGCTCATCGCTCTGGTTCCTTTGTCTAGTAAATTCTGACGCCCGGCGAGTAAAAAAAAACCCGCGCAATGGCGCGGGTTTTTTTGAAGGTGTGGCGTGAAAATCAGCTGTAAATTTCGCCCACCGGCATACCGCGCATGTTGGATGCGATAAGTAGTAGGCCTAGTAGTTTTGCGAAGTGGGACATGCTGATTGTCTTCCAATGTTTGTTAGTAAATTGCTTCTCTATTATTGGTACTTGAATACTGTGGGTATGTCAACGTTTGATTTTTGTGACAAAGAGGGGATTTCCGGCGATAAATTTGGCCTGATTTGTTCTAAAAATAGCCAGACCGCGCGATGGGTAAGTGGAGTCTTTGGGCTGGTTATGTCGGCATACAGGACCCCATATCGCGCTTTTTCAGTCAGAAAAGAGGGTTAGCGCCGATAATATTTTTTGCTGAACTCACTGAGGCTCATGGGATATTTTCAGACCAACGCCGATTCTTTTGGAGTTTTAACGTAGTAAAAGTGTTTTTTGCAGCCAATTCCCCGAATGCGTGTAAACGTGTTTAAGTCCGCGGAATTAGCCTGACGTAAAGACTGCCATTATGTTGATGCGTTCTATTTTGAGAAGAGCGAAATCACGCGAATTTTATCCCGCGAAAATCTGCCGTAAAACGGCTGTTTATGCGGATAAAAAAATTTGTCGGCAGGGTTAATGGTAAGAAAAAGCGCGTTGGAAAGGTTTTTCGGGTCAGCGACGCTGTTTTCACCGATAGAGAGGCTGAACCGCTCTCAAGCTGGTTGTGGATATGGGGCGCGGGCGCTTAAGCGCTCAACGCCTTTACTCGAAGGGGCGCCTGTGCACTGTTATAACCTGCTGCAGCTCCCGCAGGGCACTGACAATACCTAAATGGTCTATGAGCGTCATCATACTGTGATAAAAGCGGTTGCCGTCCGGAAGGTTGTGCGGTTAGATCGAGCAGATATCCTTGGTTAGTTTATGGCTATCATTCCATTCATTCTTCATTAACTGACTTATTAAGGGGTTACCAGTGAAACTGGATGAAATTGCGCGTCTTGCGGGGGTTTCGCGTACGACGGCCAGTTATGTCATCAACGGAAAGGCGAAGCAGTATCGCGTGAGCGATAAGACCGTTGAAAAGGTCATGGCGGTGGTCCGTGAACACAATTATCATCCCAATGCTGTAGCCGCTGGGCTACGCGCCGGACGAACGCGTTCTATCGGCCTGGTCATCCCCGATTTGGAAAATACCAGCTATACCCGCATTGCCAACTATCTTGAGCGTCAGGCCCGCCAGCGTGGCTATCAGTTGCTGATAGCATGCTCGGAAGATCAGCCCGATAACGAAATGCGCTGCATCGAACATCTTTTGCAGCGTCAGGTGGATGCCATCATCGTGTCCACGTCTTTGCCCCCGGAACATCCTTTCTATCAGCGCTGGGTTAAAGATCCTTTGCCGATTATCGCGTTGGNCCGCGCGTTAGATCGTGAGCACTTCACCAGCGTGGTGGGTGCGGATAGGGAAGATGCGGAAATGCTGGCGAGGGAGCTGCGTAACATTCCGGCTGAACGGGTGCTCTATCTGGGCGCGTTGCCGGAATTATCCGTCAGTTTCCTGCGCGAACAAGGTTTTCGTCAGGCCTGGGAAAACGATCCCCGGCAGGTGAAATATCTCTACGCGAACAGCTACGAACGCAGTGCGGCGGCAGCGGTATTCTCGGACTATTTGCAGCACAACCCGATGCCGGAGGCTTTGTTTACGACCTCTTTCCCTCTATTGCAAGGCGTGATGGACGTGACATTGAAGCAGAGCGGTCGGTTACCCAATAATCTCGCTATCGCCACGTTCGGCGACAACGAGCTGCTGGATTTCCTGGAATGTCAGGTTCTGTCCGTCGCGCAGCGCCACCGGGAGGTGGCTGAGCGGGTACTGGAACTGGTACTGGCGAGCTTGGATGAACCACGCAGGCCGAAGGCGGGACTTTATCGTATCCGTCGCAGTCTTTATCGCCGGGGGTCATTAAGTCGTCGTTAAAGGGATAGGATATTGCCGGGCCGAACTTCCCGGCAACGCCTGCTATTCCGGCCGTTATCATCGTTGTTTAATGCACACCCTCTGGATATCTCTCTGCGAATTTTTACTCAGTGCGTGTTATTTTCGAGTTTTCGCCTAAGAAAAGTCCCGTTTTATAAGAAAGTTTTTTTACCTTTCTACGCCACACCCTAATGGAAAATTAATGGATAACGAGGCGATCCCGGCTTTTGACGGATACGCAAAACAGCTGACGACAAAATTCCAGGAAATAAGGCCACGCCTATGACCCTCGATATCACGCCATTACTGCTAACGGCCGTGACCATTTGCGCGGTGTTGGCGCCAATGATGAGCAAAATAACCCGCTATACCGGCGACTGAAAATTGATGTAGACAATCAGGCCAGTGATGTTTTTGGTCCTGATGTTTCGGGGCGTCCGATCCTGAGTTTAATCGACGATGCGATTGCGGTAGATCCTATAAGACCCTGCAATAACGGTATTAACTGGGGTAAAAAGCAGCCGAAAGCAAAGCGACTACTGGCGCGACATGCTTGAAATCAGTATGTCGATCGCCATGCCGATCACTAAACAGTAAATCACCCTGGCGAAGGTGTCAGCCAGCGCGCCGCGCAGGCATGAGAACCGGGTGAACACGCCAGTTGACTTCTGAGTATCGAAGATCAAACTGTTTGTGGGGCTGTATTATCGGGATCAGTAGGGAAATACTTATTTAAAACAAAACATTGTATTTATTTCCAGAGAACGCGATGTGCAGATCGCTGTTCCTCTCTTTCTTATTTAGAATCGGCTTTGCTTTAGACCTTACAGATTAGTATTAGCGAGAAATGAAACATTCGCACTGTAAATATAAACAGTCTTTCTGCCCCGAAGAAATTCTTTCCAAGCATTGATGACGCCGTTGATAAGATATTCTTAATGGAAAACATTCTGTTTTTCTCAGCGAAAATGTTTTTTTACAATTCAAAACTGCATTGGGGATTTAAGAACACCCCTTTTTGACAAAAAAGATTGTTAAAAAATTCAGATAAATCAGGGGGTGATGACGAAGTCAGGTTTTATCGAAAATAGAAAATACGTAACGATATGTGGCTGTGAAAATAATATTGCATCGGTTGTTAAAGCGTATATCTTTCACGCATTCGAGGGGGCCTGGTTAATTTCTCTTATTTAATCACAGCCTTAATACTCATTATTTTTTATTGGTGTTTTCTTAACAGTTTTTCCCCCGCTAAAACTTGCTGAAAATAATGCCTGCCCGCCTCCGTACTTGCTTGACAAGGTTTTCCTCCCCTCCGTAAACTCTGGAGCGTGGGAATTTGTGGGACAAAGTGGTAGAAAATGGCATGAAGGGCTAAATACAACCATGTTTCGTGGGGCAAGTCTGGTCAATCTCGACAGTAAAGGACGGCTCGCCGTTCCGACCCGATACCGGGACGTACTGAACGAGGAAGCGCAGGGGCAAATGGTTTGCACCATTGACCTTCACCAGCCATGCCTGCTGCTTTATCTCTTGCCTGAGTGGGAAATCATCGAACAGAAGCTCTCTCGCCTGTCGAGCATGAATCCCGCCGAACGTCGCGTTCAG
The DNA here is from genome assembly GCF_000688655.1 of Lonsdalea quercina subsp. quercina. Taxonomy (GTDB): domain Bacteria; phylum Pseudomonadota; class Gammaproteobacteria; order Enterobacterales; family Enterobacteriaceae; genus Lonsdalea; species Lonsdalea quercina. The sequence continues at coordinate 142,812 of NZ_JIBO01000002.1, forward strand.
CGTTTGCTGCTGGGACACGCCAGTGAGTGCCAAATGGATGGTGCCGGGCGTTTATTAATCGCGTCTACGCTGCGGCAACATGCAAAGCTTACAAAAGAAGTGATGCTGGTCGGGCAGTTCAACAAGTTTGAACTGTGGGATGAACAGACCTGGTATCGACAAGTCAAGGAAGACATCGAATCTGAACAATCGACTCAGGAACCGCTATCTGATCGATTGCAGGACTTATCTCTATAGTCATGACAGAAACTTTTAAACACACGACCGTGCTGTTGGATGAGGCCGTCAACGGCCTGAACATTCGCGGCGACGGTATTTACATTGACGGTACGTTTGGCCGCGGCGGTCACTCCCGTCTGATTCTGTCCCATTTGGGGCCGGAGGGTCGCCTGCTGGCAATCGATCTCGATCCTCAAGCTATCGCCGCTGCCAGCGACATTGACGATGCGCGTTTCTCTATCATTCACGGTCCTTTTTCTTCAATCGCTGAATACGCTGAGGAACGCGGACTGAAGGGAAAAATCAACGGCGTACTGCTGGATCTTGGCGTCTCTTCGCCGCAGCTTGACGATCCGGAGCGTGGTTTTTCCTTCATGCGCGACGGCCCGCTCGACATGCGTATGGATCCTACCCGCGGCGTCTCTGCTGCCGAATGGTTGATGAAAGCGGAAGCGGAAGATATCGCCTGGGTGCTCAAAACCTTTGGCGAAGAGCGTTTCGCACGCCGTATTGCGCGCGCCATTGTTGAGCGTAATCAGACCGAACCGATGACGCGTACGAAAGAGCTGGCCGAGCTGATTGCCGCCNCCAGTCCGATCCGCGAGAAACATAAACATCCCGCAACGCGCTCTTTCCAGGCTATTCGTATTTATATCAACAGCGAACTCGAAGAGATCGAACGTGCGCTCAACGGCGCGCTGGATGTGCTGGCTCCTGAAGGCCGGCTGTCAGTGATCAGCTTCCATTCCCTTGAAGACCGCATCGTGAAGCGTTTTATCCGCCACAACAGCCGTGGGCCGCAGGTGCCAGCTGGTTTGCCGTTGACGGAAGAACAGCTTCAGGCGCAGGGGGGAAGAACCCTGAAAATCGCAGGAAAAATGAAGCCGTCCGACGCTGAAGTCGCGGAGAACCCGCGCGCCCGCAGCTCCGTATTGCGTTTCGCCGAGAGATTGTCCTCATGATCGGGCACGAGCGTCACTCCCTGGCTGGCGTTATCGCAGAAGATTTGCTGCGGCACGGCAAACTGCCGTTGCTGCTGCTGGTCGCGGTCTTGATTTCGGCCGTGTTGGTGGTGACGACGGCGCATCGCACGCGCCTGCTGACCGCGGAGCGAGAGCGCCTTCTGCTGGAACGTGACGCGCTGGATATCGAATGGCGCAACCTGATTCTGGAAGAGAATGCGCTGGGCGACCACAGCCGTGTCGAGCAGAACGCGATAGAAAAACTCTACATGGGCCATGTCGATCCTTCGCAGGAAAATATTGTGGTTAAACAATGAACTGACAGGTTATTACTTAATAAATGAAACCCGCACGCACCGGAAGGTTGAAACGTCAGGAACAACATGCCAGCTTCGTCAGCTGGCGTTTTGCGTTGCTTTGCGGGGGGATTCTGATCTGTCTGATCGGCCTGATGCTGCGCACCGCCTATCTCCAGGTCATTGCGCCAGATAAGCTGGTGCGTGAAGGCGACATGCGCTCCCTGCGTGTGCAGGAAGTTCCGACCGCGCGTGGGATGATTAGCGATCGCGCGGGCCGTCCGTTGGCGGTCAGTGTCCCGGTCAATGCCATCTGGGCCGATCCCAAGGAAGTGAACGACCACGGCGGCATTGCGCTTGATACGCGCTGGAAAGCGCTGGCCGATGCGCTGGACATGCCGCTCGACCAAATCGCCACTAAGGTTAACGCTAACCCTAACGGTCGCTTCGTTTATCTGGCGCGTCAGATAAACCCCGCCATCGGCGAATACATTCATAAACTAAAACTGCCGGGCATCAATCTGCGTCAGGAGTCGCGTCGCTACTACCCGTCAGGTCCGGTGACCTCTCATCTCATCGGCTTCACCAACATCGACGGACAGGGAATCGAAGGGATCGAGAAGAGTTTCGACCGCTGGCTGACCGGCCAACCGGGCGAGCGCACCGTGCGTAAAGACCGGTTTGGGCGCGTTATCGAGGATATCTCCTCCGTCGACAGTCAGGCCGCGCACAACCTGATGCTGAGCATCGACGAACGCCTGCAGGCGCTGGTGTACCGNGAGCTGAATAACGCGGTCGCCTTTAACAAGGCGGAGTCCGGCACCGCCGTGTTGGTCGACGTCAACACCGGCGAAGTGCTGGCGATGGCCAATAGCCCGGCTTATAACCCCAATAACCTATCCGGCACCTCCAACGACGTCATCCGCAACCGCGCCATTACCGATATCTTTGAACCGGGTTCCACGGTGAAGCCGATGGTGGTTATGTCCGCGCTACAGCGCAACGTGGTGAAAGAGAACAGCGTTCTGAATACGCTGCCTTATTACATCAACGGACACGAAATCAAAGATGTGGCGCGTTACAACGAACTAACGTTGACGGGCGTGCTTCAGAAATCGAGCAATGTCGGCGTATCCCGACTGTCGCTGGCAATGCCTTCCTCAGTGTTAGTGGATACTTACTCTCGTTTTGGGCTGGGTAAACCCACCAACCTCGGGTTGGTCGGTGAAAGCTCCGGGCTGTTTCCTCATCGTCAGCGCTGGGCGGATATCGAGCGTGCCACCTTCTCATTTGGCTACGGTCTGATGGTCACGCCGCTGCAACTGGCGCGGATGTACGCCACAATCGGCAGCTTCGGCATCTATCGTCCTCTTTCCATTACCAAAGTCGACCCGCCAGTGTCGGGAGAACGTATCTTCCCGGACAACATCGTACGCACCGTGGTGCACATGATGGAAAGCGTCGCGCTGCCGGGCGGCGGCGGCTCAAAAGCGGCAATTAAAGGCTATCGCATCGCGATCAAGACCGGTACGGCGAAAAAAGTCGGGCCGGACGGTAAGTACGTCAACAAATACATCGCTTACACCGCCGGTGTTGCCCCGGCCAGTAATCCCCGCTTTGCGCTGGTCGTGGTCATCAATGACCCGCAGGCCGGGAAATACTACGGCGGTGCGGTCTCTGCGCCGGTATTCGGCGCCATCATGGGCGGCGTGCTTCGCACCATGAACATCGAGCCGGATGCCCTGGCGACGGGGGAGAAAAATGAATTCGTTATTAACCGAAAAGAGGGCTCAGGTGACAGATCGTAATTTGCACGATTTGCTGGCGCCGTGGGTTGCCAACGCTCCCGAGCGCGCGCTGCGGGAGATGACGCTGGACAGTCGCATTGCCGCGGCGGGCGACGTCTTTGTCGCTATCGNCGGACACCAGACCGACGGGCGACGCTATATTGNGCAGGCCATCGCTCAAGGCGTGGCTGCGGTGATTGCCCAGGCGGATGAGGAAAATCCGGAAGGCACCGTGTGTGAAAAGCACGGCGTACCGGTGATTTATCTGGATGAACTCAATCAGCGGCTTTCGGCGCTGGCGGGACGTTTCTACCATCAGCCAGCGGAGAGACTTCGCCTGGTCGGCGTGACCGGCACCAACGGCAAAACGACCACCAGTCAGCTGTTAGCGCAGTGGAGTCAGGCGCTGGGGGAAACCAGCGCGGTGATGGGCACTATCGGCAACGGCTTGCTGGGACGAGAAGCCCCGGCGGAAAACACCACGGGATCGGCCATCGGCGTACAACAGACGCTCAGCCAATTGGCTGATGCGGGCGCAACGTTCGCCGCGATGGAAGTTTCTTCCCACGGACTGGTTCAGCATCGCGTTGCCGCGCTGCCCTTCGCCGCCGCCGTATTTACCAATCTGAGCCGCGACCATCTCGACTATCACGGCGACATGGCGCATTACGAAGAAGCCAAATGGGCGCTCTTCGCGGAACATCAGGTCGGTGAAGCTATCATCAACGCGGACGACGAAGTGGGTCGACGCTGGCTGAGCCGGCTTCCTGACGCGGTAGCCGTGACGCTGGGATCGTCGCGTCCAGAGGGCCGCAGCCGTTGGCTGCAAGTGAAAAGCGTGGAGTATCACGACAGCGGTTTTACCGCGCAGGTGGATTCCAGCTGGGGGCAAACCACTGTTCACAGTCGCCTGATGGGCGAGTTCAACGTCAGCAATATGATGCTGGCGCTGGCGACGCTGCTGGCGCTGGGCTATCCGCTGGAACAGTTGGCTGAAACATCCGCGTCGATCCAACCGGTGTGCGGCAGGATGGAAGTCTTCCACGCCGAAGGCAAACCGACCGTCGTGGTGGATTATGCGCACACACCCGATGCTTTGGAAAAGGCGCTGGAGGCCGCGAGACTGCACTGTCAGGGGCAACTCTGGTGCGTGTTTGGCTGCGGCGGCGATCGTGACAAAGGTAAGCGCCCACTCATGGGCGCGGTAGCGGAACAGCTGGCCGACCGGGTCATCGTGACGGACGACAACCCGCGCAGCGAAGCGCCGCAGGCTATCGTCAAAGACATCCTCAGCGGCCTGATGGACGCCGGCCGTGTTCAGACGATTGAAGGTCGGACGGCGGCGGTCAGCAGTGCGGTGATGCACGCGGGGCCGGATGACGTGGTGCTGGTGGCCGGTAAAGGTCACGAAGATTATCAGATCGTGGGCAATCAACGGCTGGATTACTCCGACCGTCTGACGGTCGCGCGTCTGTTGGGAGTGGTGGCATGATTCGCGTAACGCTTAGCCAATTGGCGAACGTTTTAAACGCCCGTCTGGAAGGGGACGATCTGGCGATCGACGCCGTCTCGACGGATACCCGCCATCTGGCCGATGGCTGCCTGTTCGTGGCGCTGCAGGGTGAGAAATTCGATGCCCACGACTACGCCGAGAATGCGATCAGCCAGGGCGCGGCAGCACTGTTGGTGAGTAAGCGCTTACCTGTTTCGGCGCCGCAACTCATCGTGAAAGATACGCGGCTGGCGCTGGGCGCGTTGGCTGCCTGGGTACGGCAGCAATCATCGGCTCNCGTCGTCGCCCTGACCGGTTCGTCCGGGAAGACGTCGGTCAAAGAGATGACTGCGGCAATCTTGCGGCAGTGCGGCAACGTTCTTTATACCGCCGGGAATCTGAACAACGACATCGGCGTGCCGCTGACGCTGCTGCGACTGACGTCGGAACACGATTTCGCCGTCATTGAACTGGGCGCGAACCACATCGGCGAGATCGCCTACACCGCTGACCTCACGCGGCCGGAAACGGCGCTGGTCAACAATATTGCGGCCGCGCATCTGGAAGGGTTCGGGTCGCTGGCCGGCGTCGCGCAGGCCAAAGGCGAGATCTTCAACGGTCTTCCCGCCGACGGCGTCGCTATTCTGAACGCTGACAGTAACGACTGGCCGCACTGGCAAACGACCCTGACGCAGAAAACCGTCTGGCGCTTTTCGCCGGAAGCCGCAGAGGATGTGAACTTTTTCGCCAGCGACGTCGTCGTGACGGCGCAGGGCACGACGTTCACCTTGCACAGCCCGTTCGGTGAGATTCAGGTGATGCTGCCGCTGCCGGGCAAACATAATGTTGCCAACGCGCTGGCGGCCGCGGCGCTGGCGATGTCCGTCGGTGCATCGCTGAAGGACGTGAAGTCTGGACTGGCGCAGCTTGAGGCGGTGCCGGGACGTTTGTTCCCGCTCTCTCTGGGCGGTGAGCAGCGGGTGCTGGACGACAGTTACAACGCCAACGTCGGCTCCCTGACGGCGGCGGTACAGGTACTGGCGGATATGCCGGGGTATCGGGTACTGGTCGTCGGTGACATGGCGGAGTTGGGGCGGGAAGCCGAAGCGTGCCACCGGCAGGTCGGCGAGGCCGCGCGGATCGCCGGTATCGACCGCGTGCTGAGCGTCGGCACGTTAAGCGAATTGATTAGCCAGGCCAGCGGTCAGGGCGAACATTTTCAGGATAAAGCCGCGGTGGTCGCCCGTCTTCGGGCGCTATTGGCGGAACACACAGTGATTACCATTTTAATAAAAGGCTCACGCAGCGCTGCGATGGAGCAGGTAGTACGGGCATTACAGGAGAAGGCAACATGTTAGTGTGGCTGGCCGAACAACTGGTCAAATTTTATTCCGGCTTCAACGTCTTTTCCTACCTGACGTTTCGAGCCATTGTCAGCCTGCTGACTGCATTAGTGATCTCGCTCTGGATGGGGCCTCATTTGATCGCCTGGTTGCAGCGTTTACAGATTGGGCAGGTCGTTCGTAGCGAAGGGCCGGAGTCGCACTTCAGCAAACGCGGTACGCCGACGATGGGCGGCGTGATGATACTGGCGTCGATCACGATTTCCGTACTGCTATGGGTGAATCTTTCGAATCCGTACGTCTGGTGCGTGCTGTTGGTGCTGCTGGGGTACGGCATCGTCGGATTCGTGGACGATTACCGCAAGGTCGTGCGCAAAGATACCAAAGGGCTGATCGCGCGCTGGAAGTATTTCTGGCAGTCGCTATTGGCGCTGATCGTCGCTTTCTCCATGTACGCCATTGGCAAAGACACGCCGGCGACGCAGCTGGTCGTGCCGTTCTTTAAAGACATCATGCCGCAACTGGGGTTGATGTACGTGGTTTTGGCTTACTTCGTCATTGTCGGCACCAGCAACGCCGTCAACCTGACCGACGGTCTGGATGGCTTGGCGATTATGCCGACGGTGTTTGTCGCCGCGGGCTTCGGGCTGGTGGCGTGGGCGACCGGGAACATGAACTTCGCCAACTATCTGCATATTCCGTACATCCGTCATGCCAGCGAACTGGTGGTGGTATGCACGGCGATAGTCGGCGCGGGGCTTGGGTTTCTGTGGTTCAACACCTATCCGGCGCAGGTCTTTATGGGCGACGTCGGTTCGCTGGCGCTGGGCGGCGCGCTCGGGACGATCGCCGTGTTGCTGCGTCAGGAATTTTTACTGGTGATCATGGGGGGCGTGTTCGTGGTCGAAACGCTGTCGGTGATCCTACAGGTTGGCTCCTTTAAGCTGCGCGGCCAGCGGATTTTCCGCATGGCGCCGATACATCACCACTATGAGCTTAAAGGGTGGCCGGAACCGCGCGTGATTGTGCGATTCTGGATTATTTCTCTGATGCTGGTGCTCATTGGACTGGTCACACTGAAGGTACGGTAACGACATGGACTATCAGGGTAAAAAAGTCGTCATTATCGGGTTGGGCCTGACCGGGCTATCCTGTGTTGATTTCTTCCTCACGCGCGGGGTGACGCCTCGTGTGGTGGATACCCGTGTCAGTCCGCCCGGTCTGGATAAACTACCTGAACAGGTCGAGCGCTACGTAGGCGGATTAAGGGACGAGTGGCTCATGGACGCCGACCTGATCGTGGCCAGCCCCGGCATTGCTCTGGCGACGCCCGCATTATGCAGCGCCGCAGACGCAGGTATTGAGATTGTTGGCGATATCGAGCTGTTTTGCCGCGAGGCGCAGGCGCCCATCGTCGCGATCACGGGGTCGAACGGTAAAAGCACCGTCACCACGCTCATGGGGGAAATGGCGCGTGCGGCCGGTTGGTCGGTGGGCGTCGGCGGCAACATCGGCGTTCCGGCGCTGGAGCTGCTCAAGCAGGAGTGTCAGCTCTATGTACTGGAGCTTTCCAGCTTCCAGTTGGAAACGACCTCTAGCCTGCACGCGGCGGCGGCCACCATTCTGAACGTCACGGAAGATCATTCCAATCGTTATCCGCTGGGGCTGCAACAGTACCGTGCCGCCAAACTGCGTATCTACGAAAACGCCGCCGTCTGCGTGGTGAATGCCGATGATGCGCTGACCATGCCGGTGCGCGGCGCCGACGATCGCTGCCTGAGCTTCGGCGTCGATGTGGGCAACTATCACCTGAATCGGCAGCAGGGCGAAACCTGGCTGCGGGTTAATGGAGAGCGCGTGATCAATACGCGCGAAATCAAATTGGTCGGTCAGCACAACTATACCAACGCGCTTGCCGCGCTGGCGCTGGCCGATACGGTGGGTATTCCGCGCGCTTCGGCGCTGGCGGCGCTCACCGACTTCACCGGTCTGGCGCATCGTTTCCAACTGGTGCTGGATCGCAACGATGTGCGTTGGATCAACGACTCGAAGGCGACCAACGTCGGCAGCACCGAGGCGGCGTTGAGCGGGCTGCACATCGACGGCACGCTGCATCTGCTGCTGGGCGGAGACGGTAAGTCCGCCGACTTCTCCCCGCTGAAGCCTTATCTTCAGGGCGATAACGTGCGGCTGTACTGTTTTGGTCGCGATGGCGATCTGTTGGCGGCGCTGCGCCCGGATATCGCCCTGCGTACCGAGACGATGGCGCAGGCGATGACGCAGATTTCCCAGCAGGTCCGCCCGGGAGACGCAGTGTTGCTGTCCCCGGCCTGTGCGAGTCTGGATCAGTTCCGCAGTTTTGAGCAGCGCGGCGATGAATTTGCACGTTTGGCGGAGGAACTGGGCTGATGCGAATGGCGGCGATAGTGGAACGATTGAGACGCTGGGTCATGGGAACGCGCGAAAGCGATAACCTCAGCGCCGTGCTATACGATCGTACGCTGCTGTGGCTGACGCTCGGACTGGCAGTCATCGGTTTCGTGATGGTGACATCCGCTTCCATGCCAGTGGGTCAGCGTCTGGCTGGCGACCCGTTCTTGTTCGCCAAGCGCGACGGGCTTTATCTTGCGTTGGCCTTTGGTTTGTCGCTGATCACCATGCGGGTGCCGATGGGCGTGTGGCAACGCTACAGCCCGCTTTTGCTGCTGGTGGCGATGGTTTTGCTGCTGGTTGTGCTGGTGGNGGGGAGTTCGGTCAACGGGGCGTCCCGTTGGATATCGCTGGGGCCGTTGCGCATCCAGCCAGCCGAACTGTCGAAGCTGGCGCTGTTTTGCTACCTCTCCAGCTACATGGTGCGCAAAGTGGAAGAGGTACGAAACAATTTCTGGGGATTCTGCAAACCGATGGGTGTGATGGTGGTGCTGGCGGTGCTGCTGCTGGCGCAGCCTGACCTCGGCACGGTGGTCGTGTTGTTCATCACGACGCTGGCCATGCTGTTCCTGGCGGGCGCCAAACTCTGGCAGTTTCTGGCGATTATCGGCAGCGGCATCTTCGCGGTCTGTCTGCTGATAATTGCGGAACCGTACCGTATTCGCCGCGTGACATCTTTCTGGAATCCCTGGGATGATCCGTTCGGCAGCGGCTATCAGTTGACGCAGTCGTTGATGGCATTCGGACGAGGCGAAATATGGGGGCAAGGACTGGGAAATTCGATTCAAAAACTGGAATATCTGCCGGAAGCGCACACTGACTTTATTTTCTCCATTTTAGGCGAAGAACTGGGCTATATCGGTGTGGTTTTGGCGTTGTTAATGATATTCTTCGTCGCCTTTCGGGCGATGTCGATTGGACGGCGCGCGCTGCAGATTGATCAGCGCTTTTCAGGGTTTCTGGCGTGTTCCATCGGCATTTGGTTCAGTTTCCAAACATTGGTCAATGTAGGAGCCGCGGCGGGCATGTTGCCGACCAAAGGGTTAACCCTGCCGCTGGTCAGTTACGGGGGGTCCAGTCTGTTGATTATGTCGACCGCCATCGTACTGCTGTTACGCATAGATTATGAGACGCGCCTGACGAAAGCGCAGGCGTTTACGAGGAGTGCCCGATGAGTGGCGAAGGCAAGCGTCTGATGGTGATGGCGGGCGGAACTGGGGGGCATGTGTTCCCTGGACTGGCCGTGGCGCATCATCTGATGGCGCAGGGATGGCAAGTGCGCTGGTTAGGCACCGCTGACCGTATGGAAGCCGATTTGGTGCCCAGGCACGGTATTGAAATTGATTTTATCCGCATTTCTGGCCTGCGCGGAAAAGGGTTAAAAGCGCTGATTTGCGCGCCGCTGCGTATTTTCCGCGCGGTGCGTCAGGCGCGGGCGATCATGCGCGAGTACCAGCCGGACGTCGTACTAGGTATGGGCGGTTATGTTTCCGGTCCCGGCGGCTTGGCGGCGTGGCTGTGTGGTATTCCGGTGGTGTTGCATGAACAGAACGGCATCGCCGGGCTGACTAATCGCTGGTTGTCGCGTATTGCAAAAACGGTCTTGCAGGCATTTCCGGGCGCGTTTCCCAAAGCGCCCGTCGTCGGAAATCCGGTGCGGACCGACGTGTTGGCGCTGCCGTCTCCGGCGGAGCGTCTGGCGGAGCGGTGCGGGCCTATCCGTGTGCTGGTTATCGGCGGCAGTCAGGGCGCTCGGGTCTTGAACCAGACGTTGCCAGGCGTGGCCGCTACGCTGGGCGACAGAATCACGATTTGGCATCAGACCGGCAAAGGCGCGCAGGCTGACGTTCAGGCCGCATACGCAATAGCCGGACAACCGCAGCACAACGTCGTCGAGTTTATCGATGATATGGCGGCGGCATATGCCTGGGCCGACGTCGTCGTTTGCCGCTCCGGGGCGCTGACGGTCAGTGAGATCGCCGCCGCCGGCTTGCCGGCGCTTTTCGTGCCGTTCCAGCATAAGGATCGGCAGCAGTATTGGAACGCGTTGCCGTTGGAACGGGCAGGCGCGGCCAAAATTATCGAGCAGGCCGATATCAGCGTTGACGCCGTCAGCGATGTATTGGGCGGCTGGGACCGCGCTACGCTGCGCGACATGGCCGAAAAGGCCCAAACGGTCGCCATTCCTGATGCGACCGCGCGCGTTGCGGCTGAAGTCGTGGCGGCGGTTCAACATTAATCATGACATCGCTGGACACAGGACGGCGATCAAATAGGTAGCGATAGGTAAAAGNGAATACACAACAACTGGCGAAACTGCGTTCAATCGTGCCCGAGATGCACCGTGTCCGGCACATCCACTTTGTTGGCATCGGTGGTGCCGGCATGGGCGGTATCGCCGAAGTTCTGGTTAATGAAGGCTATGAGATTAGCGGCTCCGATCTGGCGCCGAATGCGGTCACGCAGCAGTTGAGCGACCTGGGCGCGCAGATCTATTTCCACCATCGTCCAGAAAATGTGAATGGCGCGAGCGTGGTGGTTGTATCCACCGCCATTTCCGGCGACAACCCGGAAATCATCGCCGCGAAGGAAGCGCGTATCCCGGTGATTCGTCGAGCGGAAATGCTGGCGGAACTGATGCGCTTTCGTCACGGCATCGCGGTCGCGGGTACGCACGGCAAAACAACGACGACGGCGATTGTCACCAGTATTTATGCGGAAGCCGGGCTGGACCCCACATTCGTCAATGGCGGGCTGGTAAAAGCGGCGGGTACGCATGCGCGACTGGGATCCAGTCGCTACCTGATCGCAGAAGCGGATGAAAGCGATGCGTCTTTCCTGCATCTACAGCCGATGGCGGCGATTGTGACCAATATCGAAGCCGATCATATGGATACGTATCAGGGCGATTTCGAGAACCTGAAGCAGACGTTTATCAACTTTCTGCACAACCTGCCGTTTTATGGGCACGCGGTGATGTGTCTGGACGATCAGGTTGTTCGCGAACTGCTGCCGCGTGTGGGACGCCACGTGACGACGTACGGATTCTGCGACGATGCCGATGTGCGTATCGCCAGCTACCGTCAGGTGGGGGCGCAGGGCCACTTTACATTGGAGCGTCAGGGGAAACCACTGCTGCACGTAACCCTGAATGCGCCGGGTCGCCACAATGCGTTGAACGCGGCGGCGGCGGTTGCTATCGCATCAGAAGAAGGTATTGAAGACGACGCGATCCTGCGGGCGCTCGAGCGTTTCGAAGGCACCGGCCGCCGTTTCGACTTCCTGGGCGAATATTCTCTGGAGCCGGTGAACGGTAAAAGCGGCGCGGTCATGTTGGTGGATGACTATGGCCATCATCCCACCGAAGTGGACGCTACGATCAAAGCGGCGCGGGCGGGCTGGCCGGAAAAAAGGCTGGTGATGATTTTCCAGCCTCACCGCTATACGCGTACGCGTGATTTGTACGACGACTTCGCGCACGTGCTGTCTCAGGTGGACGTGTTACTGATGCTGGACGTTTATTCGGCAGGAGAAACGCCTATTCCAGGGGCAGATAGCCGCTCTTTATGCCGTACAATTCGCGGAAGAGGTAAGATTGATCCGATTTTAGTGCCGGATATAGAGAGTTTACCTGAATTGTTGGCACCGGCGCTGCAAGATGGGGACCTCGTGATGGTTCAGGGCGCGGGTAATATCGGCAAACTGGCCCGCAAGCTGGCGGATTCACGCCTACAGCCGCAGGTCAGAGGGTAAACCGGAATGACTGAAAAGGTTGCTGTATTGCTAGGGGGATCATCCGCAGAACGCGATATCTCTTTGCTCTCTGGGCAGGCCGTATTGGCCGGTTTGCGGGAAGCTGGAGTGGATGCGCGAGCGATAGATCCCCGCGATTTCCCGGTCAGTTTCCTTAAAGAACAAGGGTTTAGTCGGATATTTATTGCGCTTCACGGGCGTGGAGGCGAAGACGGTTCCATGCAGGGCGCGTTGGAGCAACTGGGGCTGCCGTATACCGGCAGCGGCGTCATGGCGTCGGCGCTTACGATGGATAAATGTCGCACCAAACAGATTTGGCAGGCGTCAAATTTACCGGTAGCGCCTTATATCGTGCTGAATCGGCGTCAGTTTCAGCGCAGTAATCCATCTGGTTTGCTAGAGTTAGTAGAACCTCTCGGTATGCCTTTGATTGTCAAGCCGAGTCGGGAGGGTTCCAGCGTTGGAATGAGCAAAGTCGAGCAGGCTGATGCATTACCTACGGCGCTGGAAGCGGCCTTCAATCATGACGAAAATGTGATGGTGGAAAAGTGGTTGAGCGGTCCGGAGTTTACGGTGGCTATTCTCGGTGACGAAACACTGCCGTCGATCCGCATTGAGACGACAGGCACGTTTTACGATTATCAGGCGAAGTACGCGTCGGAAGACACTCGCTATTTCTGCCCAAGCGGTTTGACGGCGGAGCAGGAAAGCGAACTGGCTTCCCTGTCTCTGGCGGCCTATCGCGCGCTGGACTGCAGCGGTTGGGGACGGGTTGATGTAATGATGGATGACGGCAGATTTTACCTGTTAGAGGTCAATACCTCGCCGGGCATGACCGAGCACAGTCTGGTGCCGATGGCTGCCAGACAGCATGGCCTGACGTTTCCACAATTGGTGACACGCATTTTGGAGCTGGCGAGCTGATATGTCGCAAGCGGCGCTTAACACACGCGGACGCGAGCCCGAATCCAACGGCGCGCGTCGCAGCAACGGCGGCCAACTGGCGGGCATGATTTTCCTGCTGATGGTGGTGGGCACCATCGCCTGGGGTAGCTGGATGGTGGTGGGGTGGATGAAAGACGCCAGCCGGCTGCCGCTGTCCCGGCTGGTGGTGACGGGAGAAAGAATCTACACCACCAACGACGACATTCGTCAGGCGATACTGTCGCTCGGGGCGCCGGGCACGTTTATGACGCAGGACGTTAACGTCATTCAGCAGCAGATTGAACGGCTGCCGTGGATTAAACAGGCCAGCGTACGCAAGCAGTGGCCGGACGAATTAAAGATTCATCTGGTTGAATACGTGCCTTTCGCACGTTGGAATGACCAACTGATGGTTGACAGCGATGGAAACGCATTCAGCGTACCGGCGGAACGTATCGGTAATAAAAAGATGCCGATGCTGTACGGACCGGAAGGCAGCGAAGCCGACGTGCTGGAAGGGTATCGAAACATTAACCAGATACTGAGCGCCGGCAAGTTTCAGCTGAAAATGGTTGCGATGACCGCGCGCCATTCCTGGCAGGTCGGTCTGGAAGACGATATCCGCCTGCAGTTGGGACGCGACGATCAGGCTCGCCGTCTGGCGCGATTTATTGAGTTGTATCCGCTTCTTCAACAGCAGGNGAAGGACGGAAACAAGCGGATTAACTATGTGGATCTGCGTTACGACTCAGGCGCGGCGGTAGGTTGGGGTCCGGCGTTTATCGATCAGCAAGAAGACATTGATCGTCACCAAAACGGTAATCAGCAACAGAATCAGGCACAGGCTAAACAGCAATGATCAAGTCGACGGACAGAAAACTGGTAGTTGGGCTGGAAATCGGTACAGCAAAAGTGGCTGCGCTGGTAGGGGAAGTTCTGCCCGATGGCATGGTCAATATTATCGGTGTGGGTAGCTGCCCGTCACGGGGTATGGATAAAGGCGGCGTGAACGACCTGGAGTCGGTGGTGAAATGCGTACAGCGCGCCATCGACCAGGCAGAGTTGATGGCAGACTGCCAGATCTCATCGGTTTATCTGGCGCTGTCCGGCAAACATATCAGCTGCCAGAACGAGATTGGCATGGTGCCGATCTCCGAAGAAGAAGTGACGATGGACGATGTGGAAAGCGTCGTCCACACGGCGAAATCCGTTCGCGTACGCGATGAACATCGCATCCTGCACGTCATTCCGCAGGAATACGCGATCGACTACCAGGAAGGCATCAAGAATCCGGTAGGGTTGTCCGGCGTGCGTATGCAGGCAAAGGTGCATTTGATCACCTGCCATAACGATATGGCGAAGAACATCGTCAAAGCCGTTGAGCGTTGCGGACTGAAAGTCGACCAGCTGATTTTCGCCGGACTGGCATCCAGCTATGCGGTGCTGACTGAAGACGAACGTGAACTGGGCGTCTGCGTCGTTGATATCGGCGGCGGCACCATGGACATGGCGGTCTATACTGGCGGCGCGCTGCGTCACACCAAGGTGATTCCGTACGCAGGTAATGTGGTCACCAGCGATATTGCTTACGCTTTTGGTACTCCGCCTACGGACGCCGAGGCGATCAAAGTTCGCTACGGCTGCGCGTTGGGCTCCATCGTGAGCAAAGACGAAGCGGTTGAAGTTCCCAGCGTGGGCGGGCGTCCGCCTCGTAGTCTGCAACGCCAGACGCTGGCTNAAGTCATCGAGCCGCGTTACACCGAGCTGCTGAATCTGGTGAACGACGAGCTATTGCAGTTACAGGAGCAGTTGCGTCAGCAGGGCGTCAAGCATCATCTGGCGGCCGGTATTGTGCTGACGGGGGGAGCCGCACAGATTGATGGCCTGGCCGCATGCGCCCAGCGTGTGTTCCATACGCAGGTGCGTATCGGGCAACCGCTGAACATCACGGGCCTGACGGATTATGCGCAGGAGCCCTACTACTCTACGGCGGTAGGGTTGCTGCACTACGGTAAAGAATCTCACCTGAACGGTGAGCATGAAGTAGAAAAACGCGCCTCAGTGAGCCATTGGTTTAAGCGACTGAATAGCTGGCTGAGAAAAGAATTTTAACGGTTATCAAAAGAGATCCAGGCACAGCTTTTTTGATCTCGAAGTAACACAGGCATAAGACGGAGAGAAACTATGTTTGAACCTATGGAATTAACCAACGACGCGGTGATAAAAGTCATCGGCGTCGGTGGCGGCGGCGGTAACGCGGTCGAGCATATGGTGCGTGAGCGCATTGAAGGCGTTGAGTTCTTTGCGGTTAACACTGACGCGCAGGCACTGCGTAAAACGGCGGTTGGGCAGACCATTCAGATCGGTAGCGGTATTACCAAAGGTCTGGGTGCTGGGGCTAACCCGGAAGTCGGCCGTAACTCTGCTGAAGAAGACCGCGAGGCGTTGCGCGCATCTCTCGAAGGCGCCGATATGGTATTTATCGCAGCCGGTATGGGCGGTGGTACAGGTACGGGCGCTGCCCCGGTCGTGGCCGAAGTGGCTAAAGATCTCGGCATACTTACTGTTGCTGTCGTGACCAAGCCGTTCAACTTCGAAGGCAAAAAACGCATGGCATTTGCGGAACAGGGCATCGCGGAGCTGTCCAAGCACGTGGATTCCCTGATCACCATCCCGAACGACAAACTGCTGAAAGTACTGGGACGCGGCATTTCCCTGCTGGATGCGTTCGGCGCCGCCAACGACGTGCTGAAAGGGGCGGTTCAAGGTATCGCAGAACTGATTACTCGTCCGGGGTTGATGAACGTCGACTTCGCGGACGTTCGCACGGTGATGTCCGAAATGGGCTATGCCATGATGGGTTCCGGCGTGGCGCGTGGCGAAGACCGTGCGGAAGAAGCGGCCGAAATGGCGATCTCAAGTCCGCTGCTGGAAGATATCGATCTGTCCGGCGCCCGTGGCGTTCTGGTCAACATCACGGCGGGCTTCGACCTGCGTCTGGATGAGTTCGAAACGGTGGGTAATACTATCCGTGCTTTCGCTTCCGACAACGCGACCGTGGTTATCGGTACGTCTCTGGACCCGGAAATGAACGACGAACTGCGCGTCACCGTGGTGGCGACCGGCATCGGCATGGACAAACGTCCGGAAATCACGCTGGTGACCAACAAGCAGAGCAGCCAGCCGGTAATGGACCATCGTTACCAGCAGCATGGCATGTCCCCTCTGCCGCAGGAAAAACCGGCTGCCGCCAAGGTCGTCAACGACCAGAACGCGCAGCCTAACAAAGAGCCGGATTATCTGGATATCCCGGCGTTCCTGCGCAAGCAGGCCGATTAACCGGCCGCTTGGTTGGATTCTCCGCTCTTTGTGCTAAACTGTGCCGCCGGCCTTGGTATAGACTAGGGCCGTTGGTTCGGATTAAATGCGAGATAACACGATGATCAAACAACGTACATTAAAACGTATCGTACAGGCGACAGGGGTCGGTTTACATACCGGCAAAAAAGTCACCCTGACAATGCGTCCTGCACCGGCAAATACCGGGGTCATCTATCGTCGCACTGACTTGAATCCACCGGTTGATTTTCCGGCTGATGCCAAATCCGTGCGTGATACCATGCTCTGTACTTGCCTGGTCAATGAGCATGACGTGCGAATTTCGACCGTGGAGCATCTGAACGCCGCGCTGGCGGGTCTGGGTATCGATAACGTGATGATCGAAGTCGATTCTCCCGAAATTCCGATTATGGNCGGCAGCGCCAGTCCGTTCGTTTACCTGTTGCTCGATGCCGGTATTGAAGAGCTGAACTGCGCTAAGAAGTTCGTGCGGATAAAAGATACCGTGCGTGTAGAAGATGGCGACAAGTGGGCGGAACTGAAGCCTTATAACGGTTTCAATCTGGACTTCACCATCGACTTCAACCACCCGGCGATCGACTCTGGCGCACAGCGCTACAAGCTAGAGTTCTCTGCGGACTCTTTCGTCCGTCAGATCAGCCGTGCGCGGACCTTCGGTTTCATGCGAGATATTGAATATCTCCAGTCCCGCGGGCTGTGCCTGGGCGGCAGCTTTGACTGCGCGATTGTCGTTGACGATTATCGTGTGCTGAACGATGACGGTCTGCGTTTTGAAGATGAGTTCGTTCGTCACAAAATGCTGGATGCCATCGGCGACCTGTTTATGTGCGGCCATAACATTATTGGTGCCTTCACGGCATTCAAGTCTGGTCATGCGCTGAACAACAAACTGCTGCAGGCTGTGCTGGCAAAACAGGAAGCGTGGGAATACGTGACCTTTGAAGATGAGGCGGAAATGCCGCTGGCGTTCAAAGCGCCTTCGACGGTACTCGCCTGACGAGTCAGAACAACAACTTGTCGTTTTCATGACTGGTTATCACTGGTTTTCTCTCCGGCCAGTGAAGCCAGTCTTTTTAATATCCGCTGTAACCTTTCCGGGCTGTTTTCCGCTAATCCATTCAATATCTCTGCACTTTGCGGACTCAGTGAACGTCGCTTCGGCGCATCGATAGAACCAACGCCGGTTGTGGTTTCCGACGGCTTATTATTTTGGTGCGCTTTAGCAGCAAGCGAGGGATTAATCCGGATGTCGATTGCGGCTAATGATGGTAGTATTTGAGCACGCAAAGCGGAGAGNAGCGCTGGCTGTTCATAACGTAGCCGCATCATCCAGCTGGCGTTCGCGGTTTCCAGCACCAGCAGATTCCGCCGGTAGTTCGCCACGCGGCACCAAGGGTGCATTTGCGCAGGCAATATCGCGCAGACGGCGCGATTAAGCTTTACCAGCGCGGCAGCGCGCTGCTGAATATCCCGTAGCGGACCGCTTCCGGTTTCCGATGCGCTATCAAAAAAAGATTCTAGTGACTGTGGACGACTATCACGCATAACGCAGGCTCCGACGGACAGTAAACTTGTGATTGGTATTCTAAATCGTTGGCGACAATTTGGCAGACGTTATTTTTGGCCGCATCTCCTGCTGGGGATGGTCGCGGCTGGTTTTGGTCTGCCCGTTAGTCTGTGCGAATCCCAAAATACGTCGTCCCTGTCGACTTCGGCTATCAGTCGCCATAATGTTTCCGCCTTTAGCCTGACCAATTTAGTGGCATTAAAAGATGCCCATCGGCGTTCATCCGTCGGCATTGATTATTGGCATCAGCATGCCATTCGCACTGTTATCCGGCACTTATCGTTTGCACTCACTGCGCCGCAGCCTTCTTCGGTGGCTGAAGTGGTCGTCGCCTCGCCTGCACAGCACCAAATCCTGATTGAAACGCTTCACGCGCTACTGACCCAGGAAAATAGGGTGCCGGCGCTGGATGTAACCACCTACTTCTCCGCCGTATCCACGCTATCCCATCATTCCGGGATCTGGCTCGCCCAGACGCTAGGGATACGCGCCGGACCGCTCAGTTAAACCGCTTTTCTGTCAACACGCGCAATAGCCGGGTGAGTTCGCCTGGTTTTCTGATGTTATGCCACGGTAGAGACGGTGGTATTGTAGAGATTAAAATTATTATGTTAGTAAAACTATTGACCAAAGTTTTCGGTAGCCGTAACGACCGTACCTTACGCCGTATGCGTAAAACTGTAGATGTTATTGCTCAGCTTGAACCGGCTATGGAAAAGCTGTCTGATGACGAGCTAAAAGCCAAAACGCAGGAGTTCCGCGAACGTCTCAAGAAAGGGGAAACGCTGGAAGCGCTGTTGCCCGAAGCCTTTGCCGTCGTACGTGAAGCGAGTAAACGAGTTTTCGGCATGCGCCACTTTGATGTTCAGATGCTGGGCGGGATGGTGCTTAATGAACGCTGCATCGCTGAAATGCGTACTGGTGAAGGTAAAACGCTGACCGCGACGCTGCCTGCTTACCTGAATGGCCTGACCGGTCGCGGCGTGCATGTTGTTACCGTAAACGACTACTTGGCGCAGCGTGATGCCGAGAACAACCGTCCGCTGTTCGAGTTTCTTGGTCTGACGGTGGGGATCAACCTGCCAGGCATGCCGGCGCCGGCAAAGCGTGAAGCGTATGCAGCCGATATCACTTATGGCACCAACAACGAATACGGTTTTGACTACCTGCGCGACAATATGGCGTTCAGCCCGGAAGAGCGCGTTCAGCGCCCGCTGTTCTACGCGTTGGTGGATGAAGTCGACTCCATCCTGATTGATGAAGCGCGTACCCCGCTGATCATTTCTGGACCTGCCGAAGACAGCTCCGAGATGTACATCCGCGTCAATAAAATCATCCCGTCGTTGATCCGTCAGGAAAAAGAAGATTCCGACACGTTCCAGGGCGAAGGCCACTTCTCCGTGGATGAGAAATCCCGTCAGGTCAATCTGACCGAACGTGGTTTGGTGAAAATTGAAGAACTGCTGGTAAAAGAAGGCATCATGGAAGAAGGCGAATCCCTGTATTCGCCTTCGAATATTATGCTGATGCATCATGTGACCGCTGGTCTGCGGGCGCACGTCTTGTTCACGCGCGACGTCGATTATATCGTTAAAGACGGCGAAGTTATCATTGTCGACGAACATACCGGTCGTACCATGCAGGGGCGTCGCTGGTCTGACGGCCTGCATCAGGCCGTTGAGGCGAAAGAACACGTCACCATTAACAACGAAAACCAGACGCTGGCCTCCATCACCTTCCAGAACTACTTCCGTCTGTACGAAAAACTGGCGGGGATGACTGGGACTGCGGATACCGAAGCTTTCGAATTCAGCTCTATCTATAAGCTGGATACCATTGTCGTCCCGACAAACCGCCCGATGATCCGTAAAGACCTGCCCGATCTGGTGTATATGACAGAGCGGGAGAAGATCGACGCCATTATCGAAGACATCAGGGAGCGTACGGCGAATGGTCAGCCGGTGCTGGTGGGGACCATCTC
This sequence comes from Lonsdalea quercina subsp. quercina, assembly GCF_000688655.1. Taxonomy (GTDB): domain Bacteria; phylum Pseudomonadota; class Gammaproteobacteria; order Enterobacterales; family Enterobacteriaceae; genus Lonsdalea; species Lonsdalea quercina. The sequence continues at coordinate 162,926 of NZ_JIBO01000002.1, forward strand.
GATTGAGAAATCGGAAGTGGTCTCCGACGCGTTGACTCGCGCAGGAATCAAACACAACGTTCTGAACGCCAAGTTCCATGCCATGGAAGCGGATATTGTCGCGCAGGCCGGTCGCCCGGGCGCCGTGACCATCGCCACCAACATGGCCGGTCGTGGTACGGACATCGTGCTGGGCGGCAGCTGGCAGACGGAGATCGCCCAGTTGGAAGCCCCGACGGAAGAGCAGATTGCCGCCATCAAAGCAGACTGGCAGTTGCGCCACGATGCGGTGCTGGCTTCGGGCGGTTTGCATATCATCGGCACCGAGCGCCATGAATCGCGTCGTATCGACAACCAGCTGCGTGGCCGTTCCGGTCGTCAGGGGGATGCCGGTTCTTCTCGTTTCTATCTTTCAATGGAAGATGCTCTGATGCGTATCTTCGCCTCTGACCGTGTGTCCAACATGATGCGTAAGTTGGGGATGAAGGAAGGCGAAGCCATCGAACATCCTTGGGTGACCAAAGCCATTGCCAATGCACAGCGTAAGGTGGAAAACCGTAACTTCGATATCCGTAAGCAGCTACTGGAATATGATGATGTCGCGAACGACCAGCGCCGTGCTATTTACACGCAGCGTAATGAACTGCTGAACTCCGCCGATATCAGCGAAACAATCAACAGTATTCGTGACGATGTGTTTAAAGCGACGATCGATAACCATATTCCGCCGCAGTCTCTGGAAGAAATGTGGGATATCGACGGTTTGGAACAGCGTCTGAAAAACGATTTCGATCTGGAAATGCCAATTGCTGAATGGCTGGAAAAAGAGCCTCAGCTGCATGAAGAAACGCTGCGTGAACGTATCCACCAGCAGGCGATGGAAGTTTACGCCCGCAAAGAAGAGGTTGTGGGCGTCGATGTCATGCGCAACTTCGAAAAAGGCGTAATGCTGCAGACGCTGGACTCCCTGTGGAAAGAACATTTGGCAGCGATGGACTATCTGCGCCAGGGCATCCATCTACGCGGCTATGCGCAGAAAGATCCGAAGCAGGAGNACAAACGTGAGTCGTTCTCCATGTTTGCAGCGATGTTGGAAGCGTTGAAATATGAAGTCATCAGCACGCTGAGCAAAGTTCAGGTTCGCATGCCGGAAGAGATCGAAGCGCTGGAACAACAGCGCCGTGAGGAAGCTGAACGACTGGCGAGCCAGCAGCAGCTGAGCCATCAAAGCGAAGCAACTGCCGCGCCGTCTGCGGGTGGTTCATCCGAGCGTAAAATCGGCCGTAACGATCCTTGCCCTTGCGGTTCGGGCAAGAAATACAAACAGTGCCACGGACGTATCCAGAACTAGTCTTCATCACGGTTGGATAACATTATCGGTATCAATAAAGGCGGTCATTGACCGCCTTTTACTTGGGGAAAGGCTTATGACGCAGAAACCTTTGTCAGTCGCAGTAGGCATTATTCGTAACGCCCAGCGACAGTTTTTTATCGCCTGCCGCCAGGCTGGCTCGCACATGGCCGGTAAATGGGAGTTTCCCGGTGGAAAAGTGGAAGCGGGGGAGACCCCCGAACAGGCATTGATTCGTGAATTGCGTGAGGAAACAGGGATTGAGGCGCACGACCCTCAGGCGCTGACGGATAAAACATTTTCCACGGGCGATCGGCTCATCACGCTGCATTTTTTCCTGGTAGAACATTGGCAAGGAGAACCCTATGGCCGGGAGGGGCAGCCGTCGCGCTGGCTGACCGTCGACGAACTGCAAGAAGAGGAATTTCCGCCAGCGAATGCGGAGATGATCCGCTGGCTAAAGCAGTCGGCGTAATACCGCAGGTTAATACTTGGTTTCGCTCCAGTTTTCGCTGTCAGTAATCGCTTCATTACTGGGAATGCGTTTCTCTTCTTCAGCCCATTCCCCGAGATCGATTAACTGACAGCGTTTGCTGCAGAAAGGGCGGTAAGGGCTTTGTTCTCCCCACACCACAGGTTTGGCGCAGGTTGGACATTTTACGGTGGTGATATCGTTGCTCATCTTAGTCACTCCTAACAGCAAGCCAGTTCGAACGTCAGGCGGTCGGGCACTTGCCCATGCTCGCTGTCCAGCGGCATAAAGCGAATCGCATAACGGCTCTTGTGGCCAGAAATTTGTGGGTATAGCTGATGCTCCTGTGCGATCTGTATGCGCAGGAGGTCGGCGTCGGCTGCATTGTCCTGATAGAAGCCTTTCAGGCTGATTTGTGGACGGAAGATCGCTGAGTTGCGGATGAGGTCCAGAATCATCCCCAGCGTTTGTTCGAACGGGGCGACGCTGTCGAGCCAGACGCTGACCTGGCGGTTTCTGTGCTCGACAGGTTGATGCAGCCAGCTATGCAGCGTCGGCAAGTCGAAGTTACAGCATCCCCCAGGGATGCTCAGCCGTTGGCGCACCATGCCAATAAGGCGATCTTCTCGCAGGCTCTGGCCCATACGCGGGGCGGCCATCAGTTGACTGGCCTGTTGGCGTAACTGCTGGCGAAAGGCGTCAATCCGCGCCTGATCGACGCCGGGCACGTCCTGCCACTGTGTTAACTTCTGCTGCTGGCGTTCTAGTTCTTTCATCAAATCGGGTCGAACGTCGCCGCGTTCGAGTATATCCAACAGGTCGGTAGCGGCGCGGAAAAATCCCAGCGCGTTCCCCATGTGTTCCAGCATCTGGTTGTCATGCATTTGTTGAAGCAGAAACTCGAGACGTAGCCAGGTCCGCGTTTTCTCATTCAGCGGATATTCAAATAATAGGGTTGAGGAAGCATCACTCATTATTTTGTCATCCTGTCTTTTGCGGTTGCCGCCAGCTCAAGATAGCGCTGATGCAGCATGGCAATTTGTGGAGCGAGTTCGCTCTGGCTATGGCTATTGTCGATGATGTCGTCGGCATAAGCCAGACGCTGTTCTCGCGTGGCTTGTGCGGCCAGAATTTTTTCCGCCTGTTGGAGGGAAACCCCATCTCGCGCCAGCGTACGCTGTAGCTGAATTTCCGGGGTGACATCCACAACCAGAACACGTTGCGCCTGCGATTGCAGGCCGCTTTCGATTAGCAGGGGGATCACCCACATCACGTATGGACCGGGGGCGGCAAGCAACTGGCGTTGGGTTTCCGCGTGGATTAATGGATGCAGCAATTGGTTTAGCCACGCTTTTTCACGTTCATCGGAAAAAATTTTTTCCCGTAGGGCGGCGCGGTTGAGCGTATCGTCGGTGTTCAGTATCTCGGGGCCGAAGCGTTTTGCGATAGCGGACAACGCTGACGTTCCTGGCTCAACGACCTGACGGGCGATAATGTCCGCATCGATGATAGTGATGCCTTGCCGGGCGAAACCTTCAGCGACGGTGCTTTTGCCGCTGCCGATACCGCCTGTAAGCGCTACGATGTATGCCATGGTATCGATCTGCAAAATTACCGGGTAAATTTACGGGATTCTAGCCTAAATAAAGGTAAATTCGCAGTCTTGCCGCAGGATTATTCGCGCGTATGATTAGGCTACTGGATAGGTTTTAAAGCATACCGACTATCTCCCCGATGGTCTTCGCCACTGACCAGGACACCTCCTTATGCGTATTGAAGAAGATTTAAAGTTAGGCTTTAAAGATGTTCTCATCCGTCCCAAACGCTCCACCCTCAAGAGTCGCTCGGAAGTTGAATTGGCGCGCGATTTCACCTTTATGCATGCGGGCTGCCATTGGTCGGGCGTGCCGGTTATTGCGGCCAATATGGATACGGTCGGCACTTTTCGCATGGCTCAGGCGCTATCCACGTTTGGCGTGCTGACCGCCGTGCATAAACATTACTCCGTTGAGCAGTGGCAGCAGTTTGTTACACAGTCATCGGAAGACGTGTTGCGCCACGTCTTAGTCTCTACGGGGACATCAAGCGACGATTTTACCAAACTGAAGCAAATTCTGGCCCTCTCTCCAGAGCTGAAGTTTATCTGCATCGACGTCGCTAACGGCTATTCCGAGCACTTTGTCTCTTTTGTGCAGAAAGCGCGAGAAGCGTGTCCTGATAAGATCATTTGCGCCGGGAATGTGGTGACCGGCGAAATGGTCGAAGAGCTGATTCTTTCCGGTGCGGATATCGTCAAAGTTGGGATTGGTCCCGGTTCCGTTTGCACCACCCGGTTGAAAACGGGCGTGGGCTATCCGCAGCTATCGGCGGTGATCGAATGTGCCGATGCAGCGCATGGACTCGGCGGACAAATCGTCAGCGATGGCGGTTGCTCCGTGCCTGGCGACGTCGCCAAAGCTTTCGGCGGCGGCGCTGATTTTGTCATGCTGGGCGGGATGCTGGCGGCACACGATGAGTGCGAAGGCACCATAGCCGAAGAAAACGGTCAGAAAATGATGCTGTTTTACGGCATGAGTTCGGCATCAGCGATGGAGCGCCACGTTGGCGGCGTAGCCGGCTATCGGGCTGCGGAAGGTAAAACCGTTAAGCTTCCGCTACGAGGTCCGGTGGAATACACCCTTCGCGATATCCTCGGCGGCTTGCGTTCCGCCTGCACTTACGTTGGTGCTTCACGCCTGAAAGAGCTGACCAAACGCACGACGTTCATCCGCGTCGCCGAGCAAGAAAACCGTATTTTCAACGTTTAGCTTTCCGCTTCCTCAACTGACGGGATCAGGCTCCCGTCAGGACATGCCCCAACTGGAAAATAGGCAGATACATGGCGATCACCAGCGTACCGACAATGACGCCCACCGTGCCCATCAGTAGCGGCTCCAAGGTATGAGGCAGCTTTTCTGCAAACTGCTGCGTATTGTTTTCATGCCATTCGGCTAACTGTGCGAACAGGTGCTCTAGTGCGCCTGTCTCTTCTCCGACTCTGATTAACTGTGGGCAGGGCGCTGGGAACAGCGGTGAGCGTTCTACCGCCTGACTCAGCGGGATGCCGCGTTCGATGAGGTTCTGTATCTCTTTTAATTCACTCTGGTAAAGAGGATGTCCGAGCGTCGCGGCGGCGCTCAGTCCGGCCGGCAGCGGCAGTCCTGCACCGTGAGTCATCGCCAGCGTATGGAAAATCTGGCTGAGACAACGCCCGCGAATAAGTGTGGCAATGCCGGGCACTTTGAGCCACAGACGTTGCTCTCTACGCCGCCAGCGTGGAAAGGTTCTGCGCGCCCAGCCGTAGGTTGCCGCGAGTACGATGCTTATTGTGACGAGAGCGGCCCCATCGCGCATACACCGTTCCGAAAAGGTCAGTAAAGTCTGAGTCAGCATGGGAAGCGGGGCGTTAAACGAGGCGTAGAGTCGGCCGAACTCAGGCAGGACCAAGGTGATCATCAGTGCGCTAACCACTAGCACGGCGGCGGAAACGAAGAGGGGATAGCGTAGTGCTTTGGCAACTTTATACGCCAATTGCTGACGCGCCTCCTGATAGGCGGAGAGCTGCTGGCAACAGTCGCTGAGCTTACCGGTCAGTTCGCCTGCGGCAATCAGCGAGCAATACATCAGCGGAAATATATGGGGATAGTGCCGAAGCGCCTCTGCCAGCGACATGCCTTGTGCGACCTGTCGGCCGACGGTGTGTAAGACACATCGCCACGCCGGTTTGTCATGCTGCCGAGCCATGAGGTTCAACGATTCCAGTAGCGGAAGCCCGGCCTGCAATAGCGAGCCTAGCTGGTGAATGACGGGAGTCAGCTGCGAGCTGCGCCAGGCATAACGGGTCAGGTATTGTCGGATCTTCAGGTTAAGGGGTTGGTAACCCAGTTCGAGCAGATGATCGTACACCTGTTGGCGGTGGGTCGCGATAAACTCGCCGCGACACAGTTCACCTTTGCCGCTGAGGGCCTGCCAGTCGTACAGCTTTTGCATTGCCATCTCAGTCTCCTTCCTCCACCCCGTCACCCACTACCCGATAGACCTCATCCAGTGATGTGATGCCTTCATTGACTAACGCCAGACCAGCATTGAACAGCCCATTTGAGCGGGAATTCTGGTCTGGCGCCTTTTCGTAGGAGACTTCTCCGTTATCCGCCAGCGTTTGCTGGAGGTGAGGGGTAATGGCCAACAGGTCGTAAATCGCGGCTCTGCCATAATAGCCTGAAAAACAGTGATTGCAGCCCCGTGGGCGCCATTGCCGTAGTGGACCTGACCAGGCTGCATGGGGCGATATTGGTTCCGAGGGCACCCGCTCGCGGCAATGAGGGCACAGCCTGCGAACTAAGCGCTGAGCAATGATGAGTTTCAGCGCCGAGGCAAGCAGGTAGCCGGGAACGCCAAGATGTCTTAGCCGCGTGATGGTCTCGCTGGCGGAGTTAGTGTGCAGCGTGGATAGCACTAAGTGACCGGTTTGCGCCGCTTTGACGGCAATATCTGCCGTTTCGGCGTCGCGAATCTCTCCAATCATGATGACGTCGGGATCCTGGCGCAGCAGGGCTCTTAGCACCCGGCTGAAGTCCAGCCGACTTTTGGCATTGACGGCGGTTTGATTGATCCCTTCTAACGGAATTTCTACCGGATCTTCCACGCTGCAAATATTGCGGCTGGTACTATTGAGCCAGCGTATGGCGCTATAAAGCGTGAATGTTTTCCCGCTCCCCGTCGGGCCTGTGACCAAAATCATACCTTGAGGCAGTCGCAGGACCCGCTTGAATAGCCGTAATGCGCTTGTAGAAAGCCCCAGCGTGTCCAGCGTTAGCGCATGTTGCTGCGTTTGTAATACCCGCAGTACGACCTTTTCGCCCGTTTGTATCGGAAGCGTGGCGATACGTAATGAGTAACGTTCCCGATCGAGCTGCAGGGTAAATTGACCATCCTGTGGTAGACGGCGTTCAGCGATATCCAGCTTCCCCATGATCTTAAGCCGTGCAATAAGCCGGGGCGTCAGTTCGTCAGGGGCTGAAGGAATTTCCTGTAAAATGCCGTCAATGCGCAGTCGTATCCGGCAATGCATCACCATCGGCTCGAAGTGGATATCCGAGGCCCGCCGCTGAATCGCTGAATTCAGCGTCTGATTGATGAATCTGACTACCGGGATATCTTCCTGCTCTTCGACTTCAGATACAGGCTGATAGGTCGACGCCTTTTCCATGGCGCTTTGCGGCGGGGCAAGCGCTTTCTCCAGTCTGGCCGCAGGCCATTTCTCGATCAACACGTGACGGTTGCCGGCGAATTTCAACGCCGTCAGCATTTCAGTGGTTGGCGGGCTGCCGACAGCAACGGTAATGGATTGTTCATCAATGGCCAGTAGCAAAGCGTGATAACGCTGGCACAATACGTCGAGCTCTTCGCTAAGTATTTGTAACGTCATGAGATCACCCCGCAGCATCATCCAGCCGGAAAACGTCGAGACAGGCCCGACTGAGCGTGTCGGCCCCGGTTTCCGTCAGGCAATTTTTGGTCCAGTTCAACGATCCAGTCTGAGGCTCCAGCGTCGGCGTCATCACCACGCTTAGCCCTTGCAACGAGGATTGACCTGTCAACGTGATGACGCCTCGGAAAACGGTAACCTGACTGATATAACGTGTGGTTGTACCCGTTGGAATGCCCTGATTGCCTGCACTGCAAAGAGCCAGATCGGCATTGCTCAGCCCACAGAGATCGACGGCTATTTTGTAAGAGGCCGCCGTTTGCAGCATGTCGGTCATTGCCGCTTTTTGCAGGTATCCCTGATAGGCCGGAATTCCCAGGGCGCTTAGCACGGCAATGATGACGATCACAACCATCAGCTCAATCAACGTAAATCCTTGCTGTAACATGATTTCAGTCCTTGATGTGGCGGGTGGCGGCAGAATAAGGGAAGGCAACCATTTCGGCGACAGGCGATAGCCCAGTTCGTAATCCGCTTCGCAAACTGTTTTATGAGTTGCAGTTAGCGCCCGATTTTTTTCCTGGCAACTTCCAATTTCTATATTTGTCTCATCAGAAAGTGGCGCTAAACGGTATGCTTGCAGTGAGTATTGGCCGTTGGGAAATGTGTCGCTGACTTTTAAAGCCGCATGACGGGTGAATGACGAGCAGGGGAAAGATGCTACGCTTTGGTCTGTGCGAGGCGTTTGCCGCGTAGAAGAATGCGCGTAAAACGACAGGTTAATAGGAGTTTGTAGATGGAATTGGTAGATGGTTGGCTAACGGATGTGGCGCGCGTACCGTCCCCGCATTGTGACGAAAGGCCTGAGGGCGACATTCCCTCGCTGCTAGTCATACACAATATCAGCCTGCCGCCGGGCGAGTTCGGCGGTCCCTATATCAATCAATTGTTTACAGGAAGACTGCAGGCGGCTGAACACCCTTATTTCGCCGAGATAAGCCATCTGAGGGTTTCGGCTCATTGCTTGATTCGTCGGGATGGCAGCATCGTTCAATATGTGCCCTTTGACCGTCGAGCCTGGCATGCGGGCGTCTCCAGATTTGAGGGGCGCGAACGCTGTAATGATTTCTCTATCGGTATTGAACTCGAGGGGACCGACACGCTTCCTTTTACGGAGGAACAATACCGGCAGTTGGCATCGGTCACCCAGCTATTATGTCTGACTTATCCGATTACGCCGAATCGAATTTGCGGTCACAACGATATTGCTCCAGGTCGTAAAACCGATCCCGGTCCTGCTTTCGACTGGGATCGATATCGACATTTAGCGCAGAAATAGCGATCTACAAAGGGAGTCTAAATCGATGACGCTGTTTACGTTGTTGCTGGTTTTGGGATGGGAACGCCTGTTTAAACAAGGCGAACATTGGCAGTTGGATCACCATTTTGCGGTGAGGCTTCGGCATCTTTCTTCGCCGTCCTTGATACAAACCCTGCTTTTGTCGCTGGCGGGTATGGCAACGACCGCGCTGCTGATGGGGCTGGTCAGCGGCTTGTTGTTCGGTCTGCCGATGCTGATTTTATGGGTTATTATTGGTTTGCTTTGCGTGGGGGCTGGCGAGGTGAGGCTGCACTACCGTCGGTATTTGCAGGCGGCGCTACGCGGTGAAGCGGATGCGGAGCGCCAAATGTCCGGTGAATTGGCCCTGATTCATGGGTTGCCGGTGGACGGTAGTGAATCGGATAGGCTCAAGGAGCTACAGAACGCTTTGCTGTGGATTAATTTTCGTTATTACCTGGCTCCGCTGTTCTGGTTTGTGGTCGCCGGGCCTTATGGTCCCATTGCGCTGGTCGGTTATGCCTGTCTGAGAGCGCGTCAAACGATGCTTGCTCGTTACCACACCCCGTTGGAGCGGGCTAACTCTGGCGTGGATACATTGCTGCATTGGCTCGACTGGATCCCTGTGCGGCTGGCCGGAGCGGCTTATGCTTTGATGGGGCACGGCGAAAAAGCGTTGCCCGCCTGGTTCTCCGCCTTGCTGGATTTTCACAGTAGCCAGTATTGGGTGCTGACCCAGCTGGCTCAATTTTCACTGGCGCGAGAAACCCATATCGATCCTCTCGCGACGCCGATTGCTGCCGTTAAGTTGGCAAAAAAGGTGACGTTGATGATTGTAGTGGTGGTGGCGCTATTGACCATCTACGGCGCGCTGGTATGACTCGTTGCCAGAAGCCAGAAGCCAGAAGCCAGAAGCCAGAAGCCAGAAGCCAGAAGCCAGAAGCCAGAAGCCAGAAGCCAGAAGCCAGAAGCCAGAAGCCTGTACGTGTGTAACTTTGAGAGTCGAACCGCTGATGGGTGATGGAGAGGAAAACAGCAAGCGCCTGAGAAGAAATAAAAGCAATGGAGCCAGAGCGGCTGTTGTTCTTCCTGACTGTAAGTCTCAATTGATGCCGCCCGCTGGTTCAGGCGGCATCGGAGTCATGAAAGCTTTATTTAGACTGTTTACGCTGCTTCAGCCAGTAACCGCATCCCAGTACCGCTAACCAGATTGGGATCAGGATGACCGAAATCCGAATGCCTGGCGTCAGGGCCATAATCACTAGTATACCCACCATAAATAGCAGGCACAGGTAGTTGCCGAAGGGGTAAAGCAGCGCCTTAAACTTGGTTTCTATGCCTTCCCGATCTTTATGCTGGCGGAACTTAATGTGCGCCAAGCTGATCATAGCCCAGTTAATGACCAGAGCCGAGACGACGAGCGCCATCAGCAGCTCCAGCGCTTTGCCGGGAATGAGGTAGTTGATCAGTACGCAAAAGGCGGTCGCCAGCGCTGAAATAGCAATAGCGACGACAGGTACACCACGTGCATCCACCGTGCTCAGCGCTTTGGGACCGTTACCCTGTTTAGACAGGCCGTACAGCATGCGGCTGTTGCAATAAACGCAGCTGTTATAGACCGAAAGCGCGGCCGTCAGCACGACAATGTTCAGTATAGTGGCGACCACATCGCTGTTCAGTTCATGAAAAATCATGACGAAAGGACTGCCGCCTTCTACCACTTTGCCCCAAGGGTACAGTGACAGCAGAATCGTCAAGGAGCCGATATAGAAAATCAGAATGCGGTAGATCACCTGATTGGTGGCGCGAGGAATGCTTTTTTCAGGGTCGTCCGCTTCAGCAGCAGTGATACCGACCAGCTCCAGCCCGCCGAAAGAGAACATGATAACCGCCATCGCCATGACCAGNCCCATGATCCCATTCGGGAAGAATCCGCCCTGATTCCACAAATTGGTGACCGTAGCTTCCGGGCCGCCATGTCCGCTGAGCAATAACCAGCCGCCAAAAACGATCATCCCGATGATGGCGCTCACCTTGATCAGGGCGAACCAGAACTCCATTTCCCCGTAAATCTTCACGTTGGCGAGATTGATGGCGTTGATGACCATAAAGAAGACGGCGGCGGAAACCCAGGTCGGGATACCTGGCCACCAGTACTGAACGTAGATGCCGACGGCGCTGAGTTCGGCCATGGCCACGAGAACATACAGCACCCAGTAGTTCCACCCTGAGGCGAAACCTGCAAAGTTCCCCCAGTATTTGTAAGCGAAGTGGCTGAAGGAGCCTGCTACAGGTTCCTCAACCGACATTTCTCCCAACTGGCGCATGATGAAAAACGCAATAATACCGCCAATGGCGTATCCCAGCAGAACCGAAGGTCCCGCCATCTTGATTGTCTGCGCGATACCGAGAAACAGTCCCGTTCCCACTGCACCGCCGAGGGCAATCAACTGTATGTGACGGTTTTTTAATCCACGCTTTAGCGTTCCATCTTGTTGATCTTGCATGGCTTTTACCTTCTGCCTGTCTAAATGAAAGTCTAGAGAGCACCGCCAGAATACTGGCAGTTTTACATTGGTGTTGTTTTAAGTTTACGACCGCGGAAAGAAGAAAATGACCTTTCCACTACCGTTGGTCAGAGAATAGTGATAAGCGTCGATAAATGCACTGATTTATTCGTTGTATGGCCTAAAACCCACCCGAAAAAGCCGCGCCGACTTTTTGATAACTCCGCTGGTACTATCTTGTTATTGTCATGCGATACTTAACATTTAATTTGAAAGCGAATAGTTCAATCCCGGCTGTTTTGTGAATTTTTATGCAATAAATGCATCTTTTATTCTCTTCTGGAGGGTTTAATCGTTTCAGCTGGGAGAGTTTTGTTCATGAAAGGTTACCGTGATGACGTGGGAAATATTGGTAATACCAATGATATATTAGCGTGATTACTCATTGGCATAACCCTGTTGTTAAAAACTATGGCGATAGGGCAATTGTCATAGTAATCATATAGACAGAAGGTGAATACTTTGTTACTTTGACGCCACGTTTTTTAAATTGGTATTACCAATTAACTCCGCGCTTTTCGCCGAGACAATTTCGCCATGGCATACAGCAAGATCCGTCAGCCCAAACTATCAGATGTGATTGAACAGCAACTGGAGTTTCTGATCCTCGAAGGGACTTTGCGGCCCGGTGAAAAACTTCCTCCGGAACGCGAGCTAGCCAAACAGTTCGAGGTATCACGTCCCTCTCTCAGAGAAGCCATTCAACGGCTCGAAGGGAAAGGGTTGTTGCTACGTCGACAGGGCGGCGGCACGTTTGTCCAGACCAATTTGTGGCAGAGCGTCAGCGACCCGCTGGCCGAGCTGCTCAGCAACCATCCTGAATCACAGTTCGATCTTCTTGAAACCCGTCATGCATTGGAAGGCATCGCAGCTTATTACGCGGCGTTACGCGGTACTGAGTCCGACTTGCATCGCATTCGGGAATGCCATTTTTTGATTGAACAAGCGCGTGAATCCGGCGACCTCGCCGCGGAAGCGGAAGCCGTTATGCACTACCAGGTCGCGGTAACGGAAGCGACGCACAACGTCGTCCTGCTGCACCTGTTGCGATGCATGGGGCCTATGCTGGAACAGAACGTACGACAGAATTTCGAATTGCTCTACCTGAGTCGCGAAGTCTTGGCCAAGGTGAGTAGTCATCGCGCCAGAATATTTGAGGCGATAGTCGCTCGTGAGCCGGAGCAGGCGCGCGAAGCTTCACACCGTCATCTGGCGTTTATAGAGGAAATATTGCTGGAACTGAACCGGGAACACAGTCGGCGAGAACGCTCATTGCGTCGGCTCCAGCAACGCAAGGACTAGGTGCTTTCATTGAGGCGCCGTTTGCGAAATACGAGACGATGAGCCTGTCTTCCTGCGCTTTTAACCCTATGGGCGCAGAGTGTATGAAGACAGGCTCCAGACAAATCAACTGAATTAGAAACAGATAAGGAATAGACCATGTCAGAACGTTTGAATAATGACGTGGATCCGATCGAAACGCGTGACTGGCTGCAGGCGATCGAATCGGTTATCCGTGAAGAAGGTGTTGAGCGCGCGCAGTTCCTGATTGATCAGGTTCTGAGCGAAGCACGTAAAGGCGGCGTGAAAACCGCTGCCGGCAGCGCAAGCAGCAGTTACATCAACAGCATCGCCGTTGAAGACGAACCTGCCTATCCGGGCAACCTTGATCTGGAGCGCCGTATTCGTTCAACGATCCGTTGGAATGCGGTCATGACCGTACTGCGCGCTTCTAAGAAAGATTTGGAGCTGGGCGGCCACATGGCGTCCTATCAGTCCTCCGCCACGTTCTACGAAGTGTGTTTCAACCACTTCTTCCGCGCACGCAACGCGCAGGACGGCGGCGATCTGGTTTACTTCCAGGGACACATCTCGCCAGGCGTTTACGCTCGCGCATTTGTTGAAGGACGCCTGACCGAAGAGCAGATGAACAACTTCCGTCAGGAAGTACACGGCCAGGGTCTGTCTTCCTATCCGCACCCGAAACTGATGCCTGAATTCTGGCAGTTCCCGACCGTTTCCATGGGCCTTGGCCCGATCGGTGCGATCTATCAGGCTAAATTCCTGAAATACCTGGAACACCGTGGTCTGAAAGATACGTCTAAACAGACCGTCTACGCCTTCCTGGGCGACGGTGAAATGGATGAGCCGGAATCCAAAGGCGCCATCACCATCGCGACCCGTGAAAAACTGGACAACCTGGTCTTCGTTATCAACTGCAACCTGCAGCGTCTGGATGGACCGGTTACCGGTAACGGCAAGATCATCAACGAGCTGGAAGGCGTGTTTGGCGGCGCTGGCTGGGAAGTGATCAAGGTTATCTGGGGCGGTCGCTGGGACGAGCTGCTGCGTAAAGACACCAGCGGTAAGCTGATTCAGCTGATGAACGAAACCGTGGATGGCGACTACCAGACTTTCAAATCGAAAAACGGCGCCTACGTGCGTGAGCACTTCTTCGGTAAATATCCGGAAACCGCGGCGCTGGTCAAAGACTGGACCGACGATGAAATCTGGGCGCTGAACCGTGGTGGCCACGATCCGAAGAAAGTCTATGCCGCACTGAAAAAAGCGCAGGACACCAAAGGCAAACCGATCGTCATCCTGGCGCATACCATCAAGGGTTACGGGATGGGTGATGCGGCTGAAGGCAAAAACATCGCTCACCAGGTCAAGAAGATCAACATGGAAGGCGTTCGCTACTTCCGCGATCGTTTCAACGTGCCGGTCAAAGACGAAGAGCTGGAAAAACTGCCTCTGCTGAGCTTCGACAAAGATTCCGAAGAGTACAAATACCTGCACGAACGTCGTCAGGCGCTGGAAGGCTATGTGCCGTCCCGTCAGCCTAACTTCAGCGGTTCTCTGGATCTGCCGACGCTGGAAGACTTCGGTCCCCTGCTGGAAGAGCAAAACAAAGAGATCTCCACCACCATCGCTTTCGTTCGTGCCCTGAACGTGATGCTGAAGAACAAGTCGATCAAAGATCGTCTGGTGCCGATTATCGCGGATGAAGCGCGTACCTTCGGTATGGAAGGTCTGTTCCGTCAGATTGGTATCTACAGCCCGAACGGTCAGCAGTACACCCCGCAGGACCGTGAGCAGGTGGCATACTACAAAGAAGACGAGAAAGGTCAGATTCTGCAGGAAGGGATCAACGAACTGGGCGCGGGCGCGTCCTGGCTGGCGGCGGCAACGTCATACAGCACCAACGACCTGCCGATGATTCCGTTCTACATCTACTACTCCATGTTCGGGTTCCAGCGTATCGGCGACCTGTGCTGGGCGGCAGGCGACCAGCAGGCGCGCGGCTTCCTGATTGGGGGCACCTCCGGNCGTACGACGCTGAACGGCGAAGGTCTGCAGCATGAAGACGGCCACAGCCACATTCAGTCTCTGACTATCCCGAACTGTATCTCCTACGATCCGGCTTTCGCCTACGAAGTCGCTGTCATCATGCATGACGGTCTGCACCGTATGTACGGCGAAGCGCAGGAGAACGTTTATTATTACATCACGACGCTGAACGAAAACTACCACATGCCGGCGATGCCGCAGGGCGCCGAAGAAGGCATCCGCAAAGGTATCTACAAGCTGGAAACGGTAGAAGGCGACAAAGGCAAGGTACAGCTGCTTGGCTCCGGCTCCATCCTGCGCCATGTCCGCGAAGCCGCGGTGATCCTGTCCCAGGACTACGGCATCGGTTCCGACGTCTACAGCGTGACCTCCTTCACCGAACTGGCGCGCGACGGTCAGGACTGCGAACGTTGGAACATGTTGCACCCGGCCGAAACGCCGCGCGTACCGTACATCGCTCAGGTGATGAGCGAAGCGCCAGCCGTCGCGTCTACCGACTACATGAAGCTGTTCGCCGAGCAGGTACGTACTTACATCCCGGCCAGCGACTACCGCGTTCTGGGTACGGACGGCTTCGGTCGCTCCGACAGCCGTGAGAACCTGCGTCACCACTTCGAAGTGGATGCGTCTTACGTGGTGGTAGCCGCTCTGGGCGAGCTGGCTAAACGCGGCGAAGTTGAAGCGTCTGTCGTGGCTGAAGCCATCAAGAAATTCAACATCGACCCAGATAAAGTTAACCCGCGTCTGGCATAAGAGGGCAAGATTACATGGCTATCGAAATCAATGTTCCGGATATCGGTTCGGACGAAGTTGAAGTCACCGAAGTAATGGTGAACGTCGGCGACACTGTTGAAGCTGAACAGTCGCTGATTACGGTGGAAGGCGATAAGGCCTCCATGGAAGTGCCTTCCCCTCAGGCGGGCGTGGTGAAAGAAATCAAGATTGCCGTCGGCGACAAAGTCTCCACCGGTTCTCTGATTATGGTCTTTGATTCGGCAGACAGCGCGGCGGAAGCGCCAGCTCCGGCAGCAGCACAGCCGGAAGCGGCTCCTGCCGCGACCAGCGCAGTGAAAGATGTCGAAGTGCCGGACATCGGCGGCGACGAAGTCGAAGTGACTGAAGTGATGGTCAAAGNCGGCGACAGCGTTGAAGCCGAACAGTCACTGATCNCCGTGGAAGGCGACAAAGCTTCTATGGAAGTCCCGGCGCCGTTCGCGGGCGTGGTGAAGGAAATCAAGATCGCCACGGGCGACAAGGTGAAAACCGGCTCCCTGATCATGGTGTTTGAAGTGGCAGGCGCCGCGCCTGCCGCACAGGCCAGCCAGCCGGCTGCCGCTCCGGCCGCAGCCAGCACCGGTTCCGCCGCGAAAGACGTCAACGTACCGGATATCGGCGGNGACGAAGTCGAAGTGACTGAAGTGATGGNCAAAGTCGGCGACAGCGTTGAAGCCGAACAGTCATTGATCACCGTGGAAGGCGACAAAGCTTCTATGGAAGTGCCGGCTCCGTTCGCGGGTACGGTCAAAGAGATCAAAATCGCTGTCGGCGACAAGGTGAAAACCGGTTCTCTGATCATGGTATTTGAAGTCGAAGGCGCCGCCCCGGCTGCGGTATCGGCTCCAGCTGCGAAAGCAGAAACGACTGCCGCGCCAGCTAAAGCAGCGCCTGCCGCTGCTCCGGCCGCCGCCAGCGCGAAGGGTGAGTTCGCTGAGAACGATGCCTACGTGCACGCGACCCCGGTCATCCGTCGTCTGGCGCGCGAGTTCGGCGTCAATCTGGCGAAGGTGAAAGGGACCGGTCGTAAAGGCCGCATCCTGCGCGAAGACGTACAGGCTTACGTGAAAGACGCGGTCAAACGCGCAGAATCCGCTCCGGCGGCGGGTGCGGCGGGCGGTTCTCTGCCGGGTCTGCTGCCCTGGCCGAAGGTCGACTTCAGCAAATTCGGCGAAGNCGAAGAAGTGGAGCTGGGTCGTATTCAGAAGATCTCCGGCGCCAACCTGCATCGCAACTGGGTGATGATCCCGCACGTGACGCAGTTCGACGAAGCGGATATCACCGAAGTCGAAGCGTTCCGCAAACAGCAGAACGTGGAAGCCGAGAAGAAGAAACTGGACGTGAAGATCACGCCTGTCGTGTTCATCATGAAAGCCGTCGCGAAAGCGCTGGAAGAGTTCCCGCGTTTCAACAGCTCGCTGTCTGAAGATGGTCAGCGCCTGACGCTGAAGAAATACATCAACGTCGGCGTTGCGGTTGATACCCCGAACGGTCTGGTGGTTCCGGTATTCCGCGATGTGAACAATAAAGGCATCGTTGAACTGTCTCGCGAGCTGATGGAGATCTCCAAAAAAGCCCGTGCTGGTAAGCTGACGGCTTCCGACATGCAGGGTGGATGCTTCACCATTTCCAGCCTGGGCGGCCTTGGCACCACGGCTTTCACGCCGATCGTCAACGCACCGGAAGTGGCTATCCTTGGCGTTTCCAAATCGGCCACCAAACCGGTATGGAACGGCAAAGAGTTTACGCCGCGCCTGATGCTGCCACTGTCTCTGTCATTCGACCACCGTGTTATCGACGGTGCGGACGGCGCGCGTTTCATCAGCTTCATCAACAATGTGATGTCTGATATTCGTCGTCTGGTGATGTAACCGCCGGGACTGGCCTGCGGGCCGGTCTTTTGGCTAACGTCGATGCCGCGGCGGCAGGCTGTTCGCCGTGGCATGTTTGAGACGCAGATCCCCCTGGCTCGCCTTGCAGAGCGTTAACAACTCTGTAAACTAAATGTCAGTGTGGGGGCGTCCCGGTGGATGACGGGCGTACTGATCCATAACAACCACGTCTGACCGCCGGACAAACAAAACAAGAGGTCATGATGAGTACTGAAATTAAAGCCCAGGTGGTGGTGCTTGGCGCGGGCCCTGCAGGTTATTCTGCGGCGTTCCGTTGCGCGGACTTAGGTCTGGACACCGTACTGGTAGAACGTTATGCCACGTTGGGCGGTGTTTGCCTGAACGTCGGATGTATCCCTTCCAAAGCCTTGCTGCACGTCGCGAAAGTTATCGAAGAAGCTAAGGCGCTTGCTACGCACGGTATCGTGTTTGGCGAACCTCAGACCGACATCGACAAGATTCGCTCCTGGAAAGAAAAAGTCATCAACCAGCTGACCGGCGGTCTGGCAGGGATGGCGAAAGGCCGTAAAGTCAAAGTCGTTAACGGTCTCGGCAAATTCACCGGCGCGAACACGCTGGTCGTTGAAGGCGAAGGCGGCAATACCACTATCAACTTCGACAACGCGATCATCGCTGCTGGCTCTCGTCCGATCCAGCTGCCGTTTATTCCGCATGAAGATCCGCGCGTGTGGGATTCCACCGATGCGCTGGAGCTGAAAACCGTACCGGAACGCATGCTGGTCATGGGCGGCGGTATCATCGGTCTGGAAATGGGCACCGTATACCACGCGCTGGGTTCCAAGATCGACGTCGTCGAAATGTTCGATCAGGTGATCCCGGCAGCCGATAAAGACGTCGTGAAAACCTTCACCAAGCGGATCAGCAACAAGTTCGGACTGATGCTGGAAACCAAAGTGACTGCGGTTGAAGCCAAAGAAGACGGCATCTACGTCACGATGGAAGGTAAAAACGCGCCGGCAGAACCGCAGCGCTACGACGCGGTACTGGTCGCCATCGGCCGTGTGCCGAACGGCAAACTGCTGGATGCTGGTCAGGCTGGCGTTGAAGTCGACGATCGCGGCTTTATCCACGTCGATAAACAAATGCGTACCAACGTACCGCACATCTACGCTATCGGCGATATCGTCGGTCAGCCGATGCTGGCGCACAAAGGCGTGCACGAAGGCCACGTGGCTGCAGAAGTCATCGCCGGTAAGAAACACTACTTTGATCCGAAAGTGATCCCGTCCATCGCCTATACCGAACCGGAAGTGGCGTGGGTAGGTCTGACGGAGAAAGAAGCGAAAGAGAAGGGCATCAGCTACGAAACAGCGATCTTCCCTTGGGCGGCGTCAGGCCGTGCTATCGCTTCCGACTGCGCGGACGGCATGACTAAGCTGATCTTCGAGAAAGAGAGCCATCGCATCATCGGTGGGGCGATCGTCGGGACCAACGGCGGCGAACTGCTGGGTGAAATCGGTCTGGCGATCGAAATGGGCTGCGACGCGGAAGATATCGCGTTGACGATCCATGCGCATCCGACGCTGCACGAATCTATCGGGCTGGCGGCGGAAGTGTACGAAGGCAGCATCACCGACCTGCCGAACCCGAAAGCAAAGAAAAAATAAGCTGACGGTGAGGGCGCGCAGGCGTAAATACGCGCGTGCGTGTCACGACAGGTTTAAAAAATCCGGGGCAGCCGCCGCCGGATTTTTTTTCGTCTGACGATCGTCAATAGAAGGGGGACAGTCCGCTCGCGGGCGCTAACTCAGCAGCAGCGGCAATAACGCGGGCAGGTCGCCTGGCTGTGGTAACCGACACTGAGCGTGCGCCCTATCGCTGTGCAGATGCGGCAGCGATGCGAGGTTCAGCCGAAGCTTTTCGCCAAGGTCAATCGGGAGGGCAAGTTCCCCTTGTCGGCTATCGCGCCTTGCGTGATGGGCTGCGCTGAGGCCATGAAATCGATCCCCCCTAGCCGCGTCGCATTGAGGAAGTTGTCGGACGGAGCGCAGGTAACGATGAGTTCAGCTAATGCCGGGGGGATGTCTGAATAGGTGATGGCGTATGGCTAAAAGCGCTCTTTGATTTGCCCAGGCGTGACGCCGAAAGTGCGGCGCAGCGCGGTGGTGAAGTTGGCGGAACTGTTGTAGCCGGCGAGGCTGGCCGCCTGAGAAATCGCGATGCCATCGCGTTGCAGCGCCAGCATGGCGCGCCGCAGCCGACAGGTGCGCAGGTATTCGAAGACGGTGACGTTAAAGGTGTGGCGGAAATGGCGTTGGAGCGTGCTGGCGCTCATATTGACGCACTTGGCGATTTCGTCCATCGAGAGTTGGTCTGCTTCGCCGCTTTCCAGCATATCGCGGACTTGCTGAATACGATGATGATTGCGCAGGTCGATGCCGTCTCGGTGCTTTGCCTGACTTTTAGCGGTCAGCGAACTCAGGGCTTCAATAATCAGCAGCATGCACTGACTTTCCAGATATAGCCGCTGCATCGGGGTATTGCAGCCGGGTGAATTGAGGATCTGCAAGGCGATGGCCTGCGCCTGCCGGGACGGCATCCAGAGGTGGGTCGCAAGGTGGGTTTGCGAGAAGTCGTAGATGGCCTGCCAATCGCTGACGCTGTCCAGCAGATTACCGTACAGCCACTCCTGGCTGAAGGTCAGCGATACCGTACGCTCATGTTCATCACGTTTCCCGAGGCGACTGAAATGCGTGGGCTCGGTGAGCGAGATAAGCGAAGCGGGCTGTACGTTGCCCAGATGCAGCATTTGCTCGCCGTAGGTCACATGCGCGATGCCATTGACGACAATTGCCAGCTTAAGCGCGCCGTTCAGGAGCGTCTGGGTCTTCATATTGGTCAGATTCACCACATCCGCGGTGTGGAGGATCAAATCGCGGTTGAGTTGAGTGACGTTAAATTCGCCAAACAACAGCGGCCTGTCTTCTATACCGGCCGGCGTCAGAAAACGATAATCCCTGGTAATTAATTTCGAACTCTGAACAATATGATTTTTAAATATATTCTTCGATTCTGGTACTTTATTATCCATGTTTTCCTTTCCCTTTGT
The DNA here is from genome assembly GCF_000688655.1 of Lonsdalea quercina subsp. quercina. GTDB lineage: Bacteria > Pseudomonadota > Gammaproteobacteria > Enterobacterales > Enterobacteriaceae > Lonsdalea > Lonsdalea quercina. The sequence goes on from NZ_JIBO01000002.1 coordinate 183,188, forward strand.
CTGGCTATCCTTGGCCATTTCGATGTTTACGCAAAACATTTTGCCGTTTGCACAAACCTCGCATCAGAAAACAAATGTAACAATGATCGTGCCAAAAGGGNAACGCAAACGATTCTCAATGATGCTTTCTTGCTGGCGGTTCGTTTTTCGCGCAGGTCATTTCGTTTCGCGCGGTACGTTGCTTTCCATTGCGTAAGGGACGATGGAAGGGAATATCCCGGTCTGTCAGCAGCAGCCGTCTTTCCCAATGATAAAAATATAGGGTGATTTAAATGACCAAATACCCACCCCGCCATTGCCTGGCGACGCTGATAGGGTTGGCTTGCTCCACCTTGTCCTGCCTGACATGGGCTGATACAGCCGAAACGACGAACACAACCACCGCCGCAGGGGCGTCCGCGACCAACACCAGGGAACCTATCGCGACGAAGAAAGCCCCGACATCCACCGAGACTGCAGCCGCCAACACCAGGGATCAGGGCCAAAGCGCGGAGAGTGCGGATACGATGATTGTGACTGCCGCAGAGCAGACTCGTCAGGCTCTGGGTGTTTCCACCATCACGGCGGAAGATATCAGTAAACGACCGCCGGCTAATGATTTGTCGGAGCTTATCCGCACCATGCCGGGGGTCAATCTGTCAGGTAACTCGACCAGCGGTCAACGCGGCAATAACCGGCAGATTGATATTCGCGGCATGGGGCCGGAAAACACGTTGATTCTGGTGGACGGCAAGCCGGTATCCAGCCGGAACGCGGTGCGCTACGGTTGGCGTGGAGAACGCGATACCCGAGGCGACACCAATTGGGTGCCAGCGGACATGGTCGAGCGTATTGACGTGCTACGCGGTCCAGCCGCGGCCCGTTATGGCAACGGTGCGGCGGGCGGCGTGGTGAATATCATCACCAAACAGTCGACGAAAGAGTGGCACGGCACCTGGAACGCTTACATGGATATGCCGGTGCATAAAGCGGAAGGGGCCACCAAGCGTACCGATTTCAGCCTGATGGGGGGATTAACCGATAACCTTAGTTTGCGTCTCTACGGTAACTTCAATAAAACGCAGGCCGATGCCTGGGGCATTAATGACGGCCACCAGTCGGAACGAACCGGCGCCTATGCCAGTTCGTTGCCGGCCGGGCGTGAAGGGGTGCGTAATAAGGACATCAACGGCGTGCTGCGCTGGGACATCACCGCACAGCAGTCGCTTGAGTTTGAGGCAGGATCAAGCCGTCAGGGCAATATCTACTCCGGCGATACGCAAAACACCAACAGTAACAGCTATGTGGTCGGCAATTACGGCAAAGAGACCAACCGGATGTACCGGCAGAACTATGCGGTGACCCACCGCGGTTACTGGGATAGCGGCGTCAGCACCACGTCTTATCTGCAGTATGAGCGCACGCAGAACACCCGTATCACTGAAGGACTGGCGGGCGGCACGGAGGGCATTTTCTCCAGCGCCGATGATTACGGCACGACCAAGCTGGATACGGTGACCGCGCACAACGAGGTCAATATTCCGTTTGACGCGCTATTCAGCCAGACCGCCACGGTGGGCGTAGAGTGGTCGGAACAGAAAATGAAAGATCCGACATCGACCTCGCAGGCGCTGTCCGGCGGCACGATTGACGGCTATTCTGATGGGACGCGCAGCGACAAGATGTCTGCGCGCATCGCCTCCGTGTTCGCGGAAGACAACATTGAGCTGACGCCCAGCACCATGTTGACGCCGGCGCTGCGGTTCGACCAACACAGCATCGCGGGCGGCAACTGGAGTCCCGGTATCAATCTCTCGCAGGAGCTGGGCGACGACTTTACGCTGAAACTCGGCATCGCCCGCGCGTACAAAGCGCCTAACCTTTACCAACTCAACCCGAACTATCTGCTGTATAGCCGCGGGCAAGGCTGCTATGTCAGCGGCACCAACGGCTGCTATCTTTTAGGTAACGACGAGTTGAAGGCGGAAACCAGCGTCAACAAAGAGGTCGGGCTGGCGTTTCATCGCAATGGCTATCAGGCGGGCCTGACCTATTTCCGTAATGACTATCGCAACAAGATCGATGCGGGCATGTCTCCCATCGGGACGAGCACGAACGGCTCCACTTATGTCTTTCAGTGGGAAAATGTGCCTAAGGCGGTGGTGGAAGGGCTGGAAGGCTCGTTGAATATTCCGGTATCGGACACCGTGAGTTGGAACAACAACCTGACGTGGATGCTGCGTTCGGAGAATAAAACCACGGGGGATTACCTTTCCGTTACGCCGCAATTTACGCTCAATTCATCGGTAAGCTGGCAGGCCACCGACAAGCTGTCTTTACTGGCCGATTTGACCTGGTACGGGCGTCAGAAGCCGAAGAAATATAACTATAAAGGTGAGTCGGTCAGCGGGACCGAGCTGACGCAGGTCAGTCCTTATTCGGTCGTCGGCCTTAGCGGGACCTACAAGTTCAACAAGAATGTGAGCCTGACCGCTGGCGTGGATAACCTGTTCGACAAGCGCCAGTTCCGTGCTGGCAACGCGCAGTCGGTCAGGAACCTGACCACCAATGTCGTCACTATCGCCGGCGCCGGCGCCGCTACGTTCAATGAGCCGGGCAGAACTTTCTTTATGGGTATCAACACTAGTTTCTAAGGCGTTGCGAGCGGGAACGGCATTGCCGGAGCGCTCTGCAACAATGTTGCCGTCCAACGGGAAGGAACCCGTTCGGCGCGACGCGAGTGACGTCGGTTACACAGGAGGAAGGGTGTATCAATTACCCAATACCAGGGACGATATCGTTGAGTCTGCGGCGCGTGGCCATTACCGCGTGATGACGTGGAGCCCCGACGGCGGGGTGGTGCCCCCGGATGAGGGATGGCCGGTGATTTACCTGCTGGATGGCGCCAAATATTTCTCCATGGCGACTTCCGTGATGGCGTCGCTAAGCCGTCCCCGCTGCGGGATTACGCCGGGGATTGTGGTCGGCATTGATTATGTCGGCACCTCCCGGCGCGACAAGGACTACCGTCCTGCGGTGGCGAACCGCGTGCTGGAACCTAATCCACAAGGCGGCTACTATCCGGCTGGAATGGAGGGCGATGCCGCCGGATTTCGCCGCTTCCTCATTGCTGAGTTGAAACCGATGATTGCGGCCCGCTACCCCATCGACCTGCAACGCGAAGCACTGTTCGGCCACTCCTACGGCGGATTGTTCTCCCTGGATACGCTGTTCTGGGCGCGCGAAAGCTTCCAGCATTACTACGTCTGCAGCCCGTCGGTCTGGTGGAATGGCGAGTACATTCTGCGTCAGGCAGCCTCACTCTACTTGCAAAACCCCACCGTCTCTCCAGTCAGTCTGATGTTAAGCGTCGGCGAATATGAGCAGTCTTTGGAGCCGTGGGAGATGGGATTGCCCACCGGACAACAGGAGCTTTTGCTTGAGCACCGTCGGCGGCGTAGAATGGTCGACGGCGTCAGCGAGCTGGCGCTGATGTTGAAAAATCGCGCGCCGGATGTAGACGTCTCCCTGCAAACTTATCCCGGACAGTCGCNCCAGTCCGTTCCATTTCTGGCGTTGCACACCGCCTTACGTCACCATTTCCAGCCTACCTGACTCAAAGCCGTTCGCCCAGCGCCGCCCGCGCGCAGTTTACGGGCGCGCAACGGCAGGGATTTTATATAACCCATTGATATAAAACGCATCATCCTTAGCCTTTTCGTGAGCGGATGGTGTGTTTCTGCGCGCCCATGTTATTCTGCTGACGTGAGAGAGTGAGCGATTAAGCAACGATAATTCCACCGCGATCGCGGTTATATGCGCCAAATGTTGCTATTATGTGAACGAAATAATGGGTGAACAAACCCAAATAGGCTGACGACGCTGAGCCGGGCACGCGAAATCTTGTTTCCACACGCCGATCTCCAGGCATGAGGATGACCATGGGCACAACGTGCGCGGGTATCACGAAGAAGATAATGAGAGCGAGGAGAATGTCGTGCTAGAAGAATATCGTAAGCACGTAGCCGAGCGGGCTGCGCAAGGGATCGTCCCCAAGCCGTTAGAGGCATCCCAAATGGCGGGTTTGGTGGAGTTGCTGAAACAGCCNCCCGCCGGAGAAGAGGCGTTTCTGGTCGATTTGCTGGTTAACCGTGTGCCGCCGGGGGTGGATGAGGCTGCCTACGTCAAGGCCGGTTTCCTCGCGGCGATCGCCTCTGGTGAAGCGACGTCACCGTTGATTTCCCCCACAAAAGCCGTCGAACTGCTTGGCACTATGCAGGGCGGCTACAATATTCACCCGCTGATCAACGCGTTGGATAACGCCCGGCTTGCCCCCATCGCCGCCAAAGCCTTGTCGCATACGCTGCTGATGTTCGACAACTTCTACGATGTGGAAGAGAAAGCCAAGGCGGGCAATCCGCATGCGCAGCAAGTGCTGCAATCATGGGCGGACGCGGACTGGTTCCTTTCCCGCCCGGCGCTGGCTGAAAAAATCACTGTAACCGTATTCAAAGTGACCGGCGAAACCAACACCGACGACCTGTCGCCCGCGCCGGACGCATGGTCGCGCCCGGATATTCCATTGCATGCGCTGGCGATGCTAAAAAACCCCCGCGAAGGGATCGANCCGGATCAGCCGGGTGCCGTCGGCCCAATCGCGCAGATCGAGGCCCTGAATAAAAAAGGATTCCCGTTAGCCTATGTCGGCGACGTCGTAGGAACGGGGTCCTCGCGCAAATCCGCCACCAACTCGGTGTTGTGGTTTATGGGTGACGACATTCCCTATGTGCCGAATAAACGCGCCGGCGGCGTGGTGCTGGGCGGTAAAATCGCGCCCATCTTCTTTAACACGATGGAGGATGCGGGCGCGTTGCCGATAGAAGTCGACGTCTCAGACCTGAACATGGGCGACGTCATCGATATTTATCCGTACAAGGGAGAGGTGCGCCGCCATGACAGTGACGAACGGCTGGCGNCATTTGAACTGAAAACCGACGTGCTGCTGGATGAAGNGCGCGCCGGCGGCCGTATTCCCCTTATCATCGGCCGTGGGCTGACGACCAAAGCCCGCGAAGCGCTGGGGCTGCCGCCCAGCGATGTCTTCCGCATCGCCAAGGACGCCGCCGACAGCGACAACGGATTTTCGCTGGCTCAGAAGATGGTCGGCCGTGCCTGCGGCGTGGCCGGTGTTCGCCCAGGCCAGTACTGCGAGCCGAAAATGACCTCCGTCGGGTCGCAGGATACCACCGGGCCGATGACCCGCGATGAGCTGAAGGATCTGGCTTGCCTCGGCTTCTCCGCTGATTTGGTGATGCAGTCGTTCTGCCATACCGCCGCGTACCCGAAACCGGTGGACGTGCAGACGCATCACTCGCTGCCGGACTTCATCATGAACCGCGGGGGCGTCTCGTTGCGTCCGGGCGACGGCATCATTCATTCTTGGCTCAACCGCATGCTGCTGCCGGATACGGTCGGCACGGGCGGCGACTCGCACACCCGCTTCCCGATTGGCATTTCGTTCCCGGCCGGCTCCGGCTTGGTGGCGTTCGCCGCCGCGACGGGCGTGATGCCGCTGGATATGCCGGAGTCCGTGCTGGTGCGCTTCAAAGGCAAGATGCAGCCGGGCATTACGCTGCGCGATCTGGTTCACGCCATCCCGTATTATGCTATTCAGCAGGGGTTGCTGACTGTTGAGAAGAAAGGCAAAAAGAACATTTTCTCCGGTCGGATTCTGGAGATCGAGGGGCTGCCGGAGCTGAAAGTGGAACAGGCGTTCGAACTGGCGGACGCCTCGGCGGAACGGTCGGCGGCCGGTTGCACCATCAAGCTGGATCAGGCGCCGATCGTCGAATATCTCAACTCCAACATCGTGCTGCTGAAATGGATGATCTCGGAAGGCTATGGCGATCGCCGTACGCTGGAGCGACGCGTTCAGGGGATGGAAAAATGGCTGGAGGATCCACAGCTGCTGGAAGCGGACAAGGATGCCGAGTACGCCGCCGTCATCGAAATCGATCTGGCCGATGTGACCGAGCCGATCCTGTGCGCGCCGAACGATCCGGACGATGCTCGCCTGTTGTCTGCCGTGGCGAACAGCAAAATCGACGAGGTGTTCATCGGTTCCTGCATGACCAACATTGGGCACTTCCGCGCTGCGGGTAAACTACTGGAACAGCATAAAGGCCAACTGCCGACGCGCCTGTGGATGGCGCCGCCGACCAAGATGGATGCGGCTCAGCTGACGGAAGAGGGCTATTACAGCGTCTTCGGAAAGAGTGGGGCCAGGGTGGAAATTCCAGGGTGTTCGCTGTGTATGGGGAACCAGGCCCGCGTGGCGGACGGCGCGACGGTGGTATCCACTTCCACGCGTAACTTCCCGAACCGCCTGGGCGACGGCGCCAACGTCTATCTGGCCTCCGCCGAAATGGCGGCGATCGCCGCCTTGTTGGGACGCTTGCCGACGCCGGAGGAGTACCAGACTTATATGGCGCAGGTCGACAAAACGGCGCTGGATACCTATCGCTATCTCAACTTTGACCGACTGTCTCAGTACACGGAAAAAGCAGATGGGGTGATCTTCCAAACCGCCGTGTAATTCGCGGATGTAAAATCGCGATGTAAGCGCTATAGTGCGCGTCGCGTAAGGGGCCTTTGGCCCCTTTTTCATAATGGGCCGCCGTTGCCAACGCATGAAGCGGTATGAAAAATGGACGGTCGCTTTTCTCCGCGTTGGTCGGGAATAGGCCAGAACGTAATTGACAAGCAGGGATGGCGGATCAGTGGCGTGAACGGCGATGATGACGCGGATAACAAGCTTATTCACAGGAGCGACGGGATGGACTATGAATTTTTGCGGGATGTCTCCGGGCAGGTCATCGTGCGTATGTCGATGGGACATGAGGCCGTAGGGCACTGGCTGAATGAAGAAGTCAACGGTCAGCTGGCGGTGCTGGATGCAGTGGAAGCCGGGGCGAGTTCGGTCGTCGGCAGCGAACGTCAATGGCAGTTGCAGGGGCACGAATACTCCTTGCTGTTGGACGAAGAAGAGGTCATCGTCCGCGCCAATCAGCTCTCTTTCACCAGCGATGAGATGGAAGAAGGGATGAGCTATTACGATGAGGAAAGTCTGTCCCTATGCGGGCTGGAGGATTTCCTCGCTCTCCTCTCGAAATATCGACAGTTTATTCAAACGCGGTAAAACCCGCGTTTCACCCTCCGTTTTGGCCCTATCATCAAGCCGGGAGCCTATCTGAGCGCCCCCTCAACCCGCATAAGTCAACGCATACTGGCCGCCATCGCAGCGACGTTATGACTGAAGGCCGCCGTATAGGTTGCCGCCGGCCCGCTGGCGNCCGTCAGGGCTTCCGGATACAGTTCGCCGCCCGACTGCGCGCCGGTGGCATGGGCGATCTGCTTCACCAGCCGGGGATCGGTCTGATTTTCGATGAAATAGCTCTTCACGTGAGTTTGCTTGATCTGCGTGATCAACTCGGCCACGCCTTTGCTGCTGGCTTCTGACTCTGTCGAATAGCCCAGCGGCGCCAGAAATTTCACGCCATAGGCCGCGGCGAAGTAACCAAAGGCGTCGTGGCTGGTGAGTACCCTGCGTTTATCTTGCGGGATGGCCGCGAAGGTCTTTCTGGCATCGTCGTCCAGTTGTTGCAACTGCTGAATATAGCGCTCGCCGCGCTGGCGATAGTCTTGCGCGTTGTCCGGATCGATCTTGATCAATGCATTTTGGATATTGCGCGCATAGATGATCCCATTCGCCATGCTGTTCCAGGCGTGGGGGTCAGTGGCGGTTTTACCGTCTTCGACCATAGTCAACGGCGCGACGCCCTGTGACGCGATTATCACCTCACCCTTGTAGCCGGAGGCGGTGATGAGGCGGTCGAGCCAGCCTTCCAGTCCGAGTCCGCTGACGAAGATCAGATCCGCCTTCGCCAGCGTTTTGCTGTCTTTCGGAGACGGCTCGAACTCATGCGGGTCGCCGTTCGGTCCCACCAAATCGGTGACGTGGACATGTTCGCCGCCTACCTGCTTGACCATATCTCCCAACACGGAAAAGCTCGCAACGACGTTAAGATCTTTCGCCATCGTCAACGGACTCATCAGGAAGCCGGACAGCATGATTATCAAAGTAGTACGTTTCAATTTTTCCCCCTCGTGTGTGACGTCATCATCAACGGCGCGTGCGTAACATGCCGCCGTTAGAGCCAAAAAATACGGAAGTGCAGAAAATAAGGGTGGCGGTCAGAATCACCGCTGGCCCGGCCGGTAGGTCGGCGTAGTACGACCACAGCAGCCCAATCAGGCTGGCAATGCAGCCGAGCACGACCGATAGCGCCAGCATCATGCTGAGACGCTGGGTCCAGAAGCGTGCGCAGGCGGCAGGGAGCATCATCATGCCGACCGCCATCAACGTGCCGAGCAGTTGGAATCCCGCCACCAAATTAAGCACCACCAGCGATAAAAACAGACCGTGGATCGCGGCGCGGGCGCGTCTCGACAGCATGCGTATAAAGGTGACGTCGAACGACTCTATGAGCAGGGCGCGATAGATCAGCGCCAGCGTCAGCACGGATGCGGAGGTGACGGCACCGATGGTCAGCAGCGCCCGAGCGTCGATCGCCAGAATTGAGCCGAACAGCACGTGAAGCAGGTCGNCGCTGGAGCCGCGCAGCGAGACGAGCGTGACGCCTAGCGCCAGGGAGCCGAGATAAAAGCCGGCAAAACTGGCATCTTCCTTAAGCTCGGTGCGGCGGCTGACCAAACCGGACATCATGGCGACAGCCAGCCCTGCGACGAACCCGCCAATCCCCATCGCCACAAGCGACATGCCGGAGATGAGATAGCCGATGGCGACGCCCGGCAAGACGGCGTGGGACAGCGCATCGCCGATCAGGCTCATCCGCCGTAGCAGCAGAAAACAGCCCAGCGGCGCGGCTCCGAGCGTTAGCGCGAAACAGCCGACCAGCGCCCGGCGCATGAACCCGAAGTCGGCGAACGGCTGCGTCAGCAGATGAATGAATGTCACTGCACTCTCCTCAGCGGGGTCATAAAGGCGCGTGCCGGAGACAGCAGCTCATGGCAGTCGCCCCAGCGGGGACCGTCGTCGTTCAGCATCACGACACGGGGGAAGTGTTGCTCCACCTGCTCCAGATCGTGCAACACCGCCAGCAGGGTGCGCCCCTCCTCATGCAGCTGGCGGATCACCTGCCACAGCATGCGGATAGTCTCGGCATCAATACCGGTGAACGGCTCGTCGAGCAAAATGACAGGGGAACGCATCACCAGCAGCCGCGCGAACAACACGCGTTGGAGCTGACCGCCGGATAGCCGACCGATGTGGACCTGTTCGACGTCGCTCATGCCCACGGTTTCCAGCGCCTCCCGGGCCTGGCGACGTAGCGCTGGGGTCAGGCGTCCGAATAAGCCGGAGTCCGGTACGCAGCCCATTAGCACCAGATCGCCGACGCTAATGGGGAACTGACGGTCAAACTCGGACAGCTGCGGTAAATAGCCTATCGGNCGGGTGACGTCCGGCGCGAGGCAGACGCTGCCAGACAGCGGCGGCATTAACCCGGCCAGCGTTTTCAACAGCGTCGATTTTCCGCTGCCGTTGGGGCCGATGATGGCGGTGAGTGAACCGGGCAGGAAGCGGCCGTTAATCGTACCCAACGGCGTCTGCCGGTGATACCCATAAGTGAGGTGGCGTAGCGCGATCATGCTAACGTGACCGCCCAGGAAATCAGTCCCCACAGCAGGGTGAGTACCAGCGCGGCGATGACGACGCGGGTCTGCGTGGAAAAGGAATATAGACTCTGCATGTTCTCCCCCTTAAAGTTAACTATGTTATAACATAACAAAATTAAACCGTGGCGTTACAGACGTAAAAAAATTTTCAGTGAGTCGTTGCGCGGCAATGCAGGGGGGATAAAACCTTTTCAGGCCCGCGCTCCTGAGAGCGGCGGGCCTGAACGTGTCAATGGACGCCGTGCGGGGCGTCCTGAGGGGTTACAGTTGTTTGTTCAGCGGATCGGCGACCGGAATGCGGCGACGCGACGGCATCGGCGTCACCTTGATGGTGCGGCGGCGCGAGGGTTTGATTTCTCGTTCATGGTAGAGCTTCAGAACGATAACGAGCAAGGCCAGTAAGGCGGTAATACCGTTGGCCGACATGACGGGAATGTCTTGNACGTTGAAGCCGNAGGCCGTCCACGACGTGACGCCGAAGAACAAGGCGGCGTACATCCCGAGAGAGATACCGGTCGTGTCTTTATTGCGAATGATGTGCAGCACCTGTAGGAAAAAAGAGCCGGTGGTGACCCAGGCGGCAAGTCCACCTAGCGCCATCGGCCAGCGATAAAGNGTGACGATCGCGACTGCGGCGGCTGCCATCGTTCCCGCGACGATCGTGATGTTCTTCTTCATATTATGCTCCTTCGCTCACCGGTTGCAGCACCGCGCGAACTTCTTCAACGGCGGATCTCAGATGATCGGCTAATGCTTCATGATGGCGTAACGAACCAAACAGCGCGGGGTGTCTTGAGAACGCGGTCAGCGGGTCCTCGGCGCTGAAAATCGCATCAAAGTCGACGCTGTCGATGGCGCGATCTTCATAGCTGAAAGGCAGTTCGCCGGCATGATGCTGCTGCATAAAGAGGAAAAACAGCGCGGGCAGGCGCAGCGTCGCTCGCGGGACCTCATTCTGACGATAGCGGTCCTTCAACGTCGGCACGATAAAGCCATGCAGTTTGGCGATGCTGTCTGAAGAGACGCGAGCGACGGTGTCGCGGACGCCGCGGTTGCCGAAGCGCGCGAGAACGCTTTCGCACTCCTCCTCCTGCACGTGAGTTATGCCGCGGCTGCGAAGCGCGGGCAGCACGTCCTGTATCACGTAGTCTCGTACCCACTTGGTTATCTGCGGCGTCAGACTTTCATCGATGTAGCGTTTATCCAGCAGAGCGCCGGCCCAGGCAATGCCGCTGTGGCTGGCGTTCAGCAGGCGGATTTTAGCTTCTTCTACCGTCGTGACGTCCTCGACGAATTCGACGCCGACCTCTTCCAGCGGCGGACGCTCGCTCACGAAATGATCTTCGATTACCCAGCGGGCGAAGCGTTCGGCGGAAAGCGGAGCCGCATCGTCGGTAATGCCCTGTTTTTCCAGACGGGCATAGAGCGCTTCGTCAAATTTCGGCGTAATCCGGTCAACCATGCTGTTGGGGGCAGAAGTGTTGCTCTCCATCCATTCAACAAGGTCCTGGCGCTCCTTGGCGACCAGAAATTCTCGCAGACCCTGCGAGAAGCTGTCCCCATTTTGCAGCAGGTTGTCGCAGCATAGTAAAGTCACCGGTCCGCTTTGCTGTTGTTGGCGGGCAATCAAGATCAGCGTCAATGCGCCATATAAAGTATTTATTTCACCTTCATCGCGAAGATCGGCCTGTACCGCGGGATGCGTGAGATCGAGGTGGCCATCGTCGTCCAGGAAGTAACCTCCCTCGGTAACGGTGAAAGAAATAATTTTTGTCTCTGGAGCGGCGCCTATAGCCNCCGTGGAGGCCAATTGGCTATCCCAGAGAATGATTTGATCGACTGCGTCTATGGTCTCGTAGGTATGTTCGCCGTCAGGGGAAATCGTTTCCAGCGTGTAGAGACCGTTCTGGGATTTGAGCTGCTGAAGCGTTTTTTGCGTTGAGCTGTTTCGGATGTTTGATAGCGCCATGTGCCATCGATCGTTGCCCTGCTTTCGCAGCTGGTTGAGGTACCAGGCCTGATGCGATCGAAAAAATGCACTTGCACCCAGATGAAGCCAGTTAGAAGAATCTGTAGTTGATATAGGCAAACCCTTTCCTTACTCCATTGGAGATTATTTATTCAATATTAAGGGTAGCACTTTTTGCAACGTAATAAAAATATGTTGTTTATCAATGTATTGATATTTTTTCTAACGAAAGGAGCAAGCCGACGGATGAGGCAACACGATGATTGGTGTGTGGCATTATCGTTTCCGCGCAACCCGTCGGCTGGAGGGTTACTTGATGCTTACGCTCCATTTGGAGACTTTAAAGGTACCCGAGCCTTTGTACAGTTCGGTGCCGAATTCGATACTGCTGATATATTTGGTATTGCTCATCCACTGCTTGGCGTTGACCAGGTAATCAGTGAAGTTTTTGATATTGAGGTTTGCGGAAGTCTGATTGCTTTTGATGACGAAGGAATAGACGTTCCAGCTGCTGACGGTGCCTTTATACACATCCCACGGGATGCCGCCGATGGTGACGGTATTGACATAGCTACCGGCCGGAGAGGCATTGGTGCTGTTCATCCAGATCATCAGCTCATCGGTTGGCGTCGACCACCAGTTGGCATTGTTGTCTGAATGAAACCAGATGTCGTAAGAGACATTGTAGGTGCCTGATACGTTGGAAAAAGACCAGGCGGCGGTAGTATTGATATTTTTGTTTTCGGACAGACGAACCGGCAGTCCGGTATTGGTTCCGTATCCCGTCGTCCAGTGCCAGCCGTGCACAATGGAGGGGTAGCCTTTCACCGAGTTGGCGTCGCTGGGCCATGACCACGACCATCCCATATCCGTCGCGCTGTTGGCATAAACGGACTGCTGCCCGTTAGGCACGGCGCTTTTTCCCCAGGTATTGTTGTAAACATAATCGATGCCGCTCGGCAGATAGAGTTTGGCATTATCTTCAGAGGATGACGCCGCTAATGCGGTGCCGCTGGCCAGTAGTGTTGCCACGGCGATAGAGGCAAAACTCACTTTCTTTTTCATATACATGCTCCTTGTTTTAGACCTATCAATAAACATGACGGGTTAACGATGACTTTGTCGTCAATCCGTTATCCGGCTGATTCCTTTCTCATACACGTAAATGGTTTCTGGTAGCGCAGTTTTGCATTTAATCGATAAAGGGTTGTGCGGCCCAATCGTTTACCTTTAATAAATCATCAACGGATCAAATATACTATTTCTAATGTGATTGAACATGACCATTAAGAAAAAAATAAAAATCATAATGACTAAATGATAGGGCACTTAACGCATAACTTATCGGAAACATTCGTATGCAGTAAAAAGAGTTAAGTAAATAATGCTAAGATAGTAAAGCATTTACTTTTTTATTTGGTTTTTTTATATCTTCTTGGAACGTATTTGATTATGCGTAAAGATAATTGATTCTTCAATGGGAAATACCCTTTTATTTCTCTCTGTACTTTTGTTTTTTTGTTTTTTTAATAAAATCAATTGGTTGTTATATTCAATTGGTTGTATTTTGATCGTATTTTGGGGTATTTAAAATAGAGGTTTAAAGCATGAATGATTTTTTGGTTTTTTTTAAATATGATAATTGGTTTTTTAGATGATTCGTTTATTATTGATTAAATGATTGGTGAATATATCGATAGGTAATAAATTGTAGGAAACAAGTACGATAAATGTTTCTTATTAGGTTAATAAAAATTTTCTATTACGGTCATTTCCGTAATGTTAATAAGCGGTGTCTGATTTTTTCTCCGTGGCCCCAAATAATCTGAAAAGCTCCGTTCGATGAAACCGGGTTAGATTACACGTCAGTTGTTTTTTCATTACTGTTCTAGAAACCTGCACATCCCGCGATGATGACGGCTCGACCATTCCGAGCGCGAACTACCGCATTAAGGCGCTGGATATGATCGGCTCGCGGGNGACCGTCCAGTCTGGGATCACGGGGCAGGGGGGGCCATTATTTAAGGTGGAAAGGGCACGTTGTTTCGCACTCACTGAGGCGAGACTGATTAGTCGACGGTGTTCTGCACAGAATCGCTCAAACGCCTGTCAGGCGAGCTTTGCGCGTTTGTAGTTATGCTGCCGCTAAAAGTTTCTCCCAACTCAACACAATAAAAAACCCCGATATCTCGGGGTTTTTGGCGGACGGTTCAACAAACGAGTCGGGTTCGAATTAGAACGGGATATCGTCGTCGAAATCCATCGGCGGTTCATTGTTCGGGGCTGCCGGAGCGGTATTCTGCTGCGGACGCGCGGCCTGCTGTCCGCCGCCGCTGAACTGGTTGTTCGCCTGCGGCTGCTGAGGCTGACCCCAGCCGCCCTGCTGGTTGTTGCCGCCAACAGGGCCGCCTGCCGGTGCGCCGCCGCCTGCCGGTGCGCCGCCGCCTGAACGGCCGCCGAGCATCTGCATGGTGCCGCCGATATTCACGACAACTTCCGTCGTGTAACGGTCGGTGCCGCTTTGATCCTGCCATTTACGCGTCTGCAGCTGGCCTTCGATATAAACCTGAGAACCTTTGCGCAGGTATTCTCCGGCGACTTCAGCCAGTTTGCCGAACAGCACAACACGGTGCCACTCAGTTTTCTCTTTCTGCTCGCCGGTTTGCTTATCGCGCCAGCTTTCGGACGTGGCCAGGGTAATGTTGGCTACTGCGCCGCCATTCGGCATGTAACGAACTTCCGGGTCTTGTCCGAGATTCCCGAGAAGAATGACTTTATTAACGCCTCTGCTGGCCATGTGGGTGTCTCCTGATGGATCAATTTTTAAATAGTCTAAACGATGAATTCTAGCACGCTACACCGCCTTATTATACTCGCGATGCGCGCCGCATAATTTTTTCCTTTGCGCGTTTATTTGACAACCACCACTGGTTATCCATTCAGTTTTATTTATGCCATAATCATTGGTTTCGTACTGGATTTCTCTCTGCGTGAGGGATGCAAAACAGCGTCAATGACGGGAAGTATGTGAATGGATAATATCGAAGTTCGTGGTGCCCGTACTCATAATCTCAAGAATATCAATCTGATAATCCCACGCGATAAGTTGATTGTGGTCACGGGATTATCCGGATCCGGAAAGTCATCGCTGGCTTTTGACACCCTCTACGCCGAGGGGCAGCGACGTTACGTGGAATCGCTGTCGGCGTATGCCCGGCAGTTTTTGTCCCTGATGGAAAAACCAGACGTCGATCATATCGAAGGGTTGTCGCCGGCCATTTCCATCGAACAGAAGTCGACGTCTCACAACCCGCGCTCCACCGTCGGCACAATCACTGAAATTCATGACTACCTGCGTCTGCTGTATGCCCGCGTCGGGGAGCCTCGTTGCCCGGAACACGGCGTTCCGCTGGATGCCCAAACCGTGAGCCAGATGGTGGATAACGTACTGGCGCAGCCGGAAGACAAACGGCTGATGTTGCTGGCGCCGATTGTGAAAGACCGTAAGGGCGAGCACACCAAGACGCTGGAGAATCTGGCGACGCAGGGGTACATCCGCGCTCGGATCGATGGCGAAGTGTGCGATCTGTCCGATCCGCCGAAGCTGGAATTGCATAAAAAACACACTATTGAGGTTGTCGTTGACCGCTTCAAGGTGCGCAGCGATCTGGCCCAGCGGCTGGCGGAATCGTTTGAGACCGCGCTAGGACTATCAGGCGGCAGCGCCGTCGTCGCCGACATGGACGACGACAACGCGCCCGAACTGCTGTTCTCCGCCAACTTCGCTTGCCCGATCTGCGGCTACAGCATGCATGAGATGGAACCGCGCATGTTCTCCTTCAATAACCCCGCCGGCGCGTGTCCGACCTGCGATGGGTTAGGCGTGCAGCAATTTTTCGACCCGTCCCGCGTCATCCAAAACCAGGAGCTGTCTCTGGCGGGCGGTGCGATTCGCGGATGGGATCGCCGCAATTTTTACTACTTCCAAATGCTGCGTTCGTTGGCGGAACATTATGAGTTTGATGTCGATGCGCCGTTCGACAGCCTGAGCGCAGACATTCAGAAGGTCGTGCTGTACGGCTCCGGCAAGCAGAATATCGAGTTCAAATATATTAATGACCGCGGCGATACCTCGGTGCGACGCCATCCGTTCGAAGGCGTGCTGAACAACATGGAGCGGCGCTATAAGGAAACGGAATCGACGGCGGTGCGCGAAGAGCTGGCGAAGTTTATCAGCAACCGCTCCTGCGCAAGCTGCCACGGCACCCGCCTGCGCGAAGAGGCCCGCCATGTCTACGTGGCCGAAACCACGCTGCCGCACATTTCCGATATGAGCATCGGTCAGGCGCTCAGCTTTTTCCAGAATATTGCACTGAGCGGCCAGCGCGCGAAGATCGCCGAGAAGGTATTGAAAGAGATCGGCGATCGGCTGCGCTTCCTGGTGAACGTGGGTCTGAATTACCTGTCGCTCTCCCGCTCGGCGGAAACGTTGTCCGGCGGCGAAGCGCAGCGTATCCGTCTGGCGAGCCAGATCGGCGCAGGGCTGGTCGGCGTGATGTATGTGCTCGACGAACCGTCCATTGGTCTTCATCAGCGGGACAACGAACGGTTGTTGGAAACGTTGATTCACCTGCGCGACCTCGGCA
Source organism: Lonsdalea quercina subsp. quercina (assembly GCF_000688655.1). GTDB lineage: Bacteria > Pseudomonadota > Gammaproteobacteria > Enterobacterales > Enterobacteriaceae > Lonsdalea > Lonsdalea quercina. Next base: position 199,538 of record NZ_JIBO01000002.1, read on the forward strand.
ATACGGTGATTGTGGTCGAGCATGATGAAGACGCAATCCGCGCCGCCGATCATGTGATTGATATCGGTCCCGGCGCCGGGGTGCATGGCGGCGAGGTGATCGCCGAAGGCACCGTGGATCAAATCATGGCCGTCTCCGAATCCCTGACTGGGCAGTTCCTCAGCGGTCAGCGGAAAATCGAGGTGCCAACTGAACGCGTACCGGCCGATCCCACCAAAGTCCTGAAATTGATCGGCGCCAAGGGCAACAACCTTAAGGATGTGACGCTGACGCTGCCGGTAGGGTTGTTTATCTGCATCACCGGGGTGTCCGGATCGGGCAAGTCAACGCTGATCAACGATACGCTATTCCCGCTGGCCCAGCGCCAGTTGAACGGTGCTACCATCGCTGAATCCGCGCCGTATCGCGACATTCAGGGGCTGGATCACTTCGACAAAGTGATCGATATCGATCAAAGCCCAATCGGTCGTACGCCGCGCTCCAACCCGGCGACGTACACCGGCGTATTCACGCCAATCCGCGAGTTGTTCGCCGGCGTGCCGGAATCACGCACCCGCGGTTATAACCCCGGTCGCTTCAGCTTCAACGTGCGCGGCGGACGCTGTGAGGCGTGTCAGGGCGACGGCGTCATCAAGGTCGAGATGCACTTCCTGCCGGATATCTACGTGCCGTGCGATCAGTGCAAGGGCCATCGCTACAATCGTGAAACGCTGGAGATCAAATACAAAGGCAAAAGCATTCACGAAGTGCTGGATATGACGATTGAGGATGCTCGCGAGTTCTTCGACGCCATTCCGGCGCTGGCGCGTAAGCTGCAAACGTTGATCGACGTCGGTTTGTCCTATATCCGTTTGGGACAGTCGGCCACGACGCTGTCGGGCGGCGAGGCGCAGCGCGTCAAGCTGGCGCGCGAACTTTCCAAACGCGGCACCGGCCGGACGCTGTACATTCTGGATGAACCAACCACCGGGCTGCATTTCGCCGACATCCAACAGTTGCTGGCCGTGCTGCATCAGTTGCGCGATCAAGGCAATACCATTGTCGTCATCGAGCATAATCTGGATGTGATCAAAACGGCCGACTGGATTGTGGATTTGGGGCCGGAAGGCGGCAGCGGCGGCGGCGAAATTCTGGTCAGCGCTACGCCGGAAACCGTCGCCGAGTGCGAGGCTTCGCACACCGCACGCTTCCTTAAACCGCTACTGGCGCGAGAGACAACCCGCGTCCTCTGAACCGTGCGTCCGCGTGGAACTTAGCCCGCGCGGACGAACCTGTCTGCAACGTCAAAGGGGCTGAACATGTGGATGCAACGGGAAATCGTTCTGAAGCCGAAAAGCCGCGGCTTCCATCTGATTACGCGCGATGTGCTGGCGTCGATACCGGAAATCAGTCAGTTGCGGGTTGGGCTATTACAGGTATTCATCAAGCACACTTCCGCGTCATTGACGCTGAATGAAAATGCCGACCCCACGGTACGTCAGGACTTCGAAAGCGCCTTCAATCGGCTAGTGCCGGAAAATGCGCCTTACTATCGCCACTGCGATGAAGGCAGCGACGACATGCCCGCGCATCTCAAGTCCAGCCTGCTGGGCAGCAGCGTTATGCTGCCGGTTAGCGACGGGGGCCTAAACATTGGGATATGGCAAGGAATTTACCTGTGTGAACACCGCAATCACGGAGGGAGTCGTTCTCTGGTGCTGACGTTGCAGGGCGAATAGCCGGGCATCCTCAGAGCGGGGCGACGCTTCCTCCGGCAATATACTCCACCACTACGCGGTTCCTGCCGGTATTTTTAGCCTTGTACAAGGCGTTGTCGGCGGTTTTAACCGCCGTATCCAGCGGGCACTGTTTCGGCGTAAAGGATGTCACGCCTAATGACACCGTGATGTGGCGGCACATAGGAAAGATCATGCGCTCCACGCTCTTACGCAGGCGTTCGGCGATGATAGAGGCGATATGGATATCCGTTCCGGGCAGCAGCATCAGGAACTCCTCTCCGCCGGTGCGGCACATGATATCCATCTTGCGGGCGTTGCTGCGCATCTGCTGGCCGAGCTGGCGGATGACCTCGTCGCCGATATCGTGGCCGTAGGTATCGTTGACCTGCTTGAAGTTATCGATATCAATCACCACGACCGATACCGATTTTTTTTCCAGCATGACCATTTCCAGGCCTTCCTGTAGTCCCCGCCGATTCAATAGCCCCGTCAGCGGATCGGTATGCGCTTCTGAGCTGAGACGACCAATACGTTTATGCAACATCATGGTGCCAAGCAAAATCGCGTCCTTCAACCTGGCTGCTTCCATGTACCAGGAGGGCACGGCCCGGATCTGGCTGATAGCGCCTTGTTCGCTCATTCTGCTGGCCGACATGGCCAGCTGACGGAGTGGTCGGGCAATGGATACAGCGAAGATCGTCAAGACCAGTAACGTCAACAAGGCGACCGGCGTGGCCTCCTTTAGCACGCTGTACATAATGTTATTCAGCGCTTTGTCTGTGACGGCGGAGGATTGCAGGGTGATCACGGTCCAACCGGTCTTATGCNCTTTGGCGAAGCCTGCAAGCACCAGATTGCCTTGTTCGTCGGGCATCATGAAGGAGCCGGTATCCTGGCTAGCGGTGGCTTGTTTCAACTGCCGATCGTTAATTCGCTCGCCTAACGGTTCTTTATTTTGGTAGTGATAAATAATATTGCCTTCATTATCAATGATATAAACCATTGATCGGTCATTATTCAGCGGCGTAAATTCATCCATGATACGTAATTTGGTTAGGTGAATAGCGCTGCGAATATCCCCCAGGTGTACACCTTGTTCATTGGTTATCGGCGCTGACAATGCAATCGCATAGTCGTTTTCATCGGTTTTATAGGGAAGGCTGGCGGCGACGTTGTCGGGCGACTGGGGGGTGTGACCGGTATCGGCGACCAGCTTATTGACTTCCACCACGTTACTTTCTGGAGAGAACGCAACCAGATTGTTATTATCGTCGACAATAATAACGGAATTGAAATTCTGGCTTAATTGATAAATACGATCGGTCTCGGCCTGAATCTGACTGGTATCAGGAAAGTATTTAGAAATGAAGCTAGCACTGTAAGTCATCTGTTTTTTAGAGGCAGATAATGTGTTTTCGATGCTAGCGGCCAAGCGTGAAGAATAATCTATATTGATTTTGGATAACTGATTAGCGAACAACTCTTTATAAACGTTATAGATAGAGAGGTAACCATTTGTCAGAGTGACCAGCATGCTTGCTATTGAGATAGATAGAATGAGTCCCCGCAAATTGATCTGAAATATCTTCTTTATTTTCATCCAGTTCCAACCAGTTTTTAAAGCTATATCGTGGTGGAGGTAGTCACAGTGTTATTGCGTTAGCGTGCGAATTATTTTTATAGTATTTAAATTTTTTGTTGTTACTTTTCATTAAAACTTATTGCGTAAAAATAGCAAAAAAATATCAAAAAGGTTAGTGGTAACAATACTTTTTATTATTTATGTATAGGTGGACTCATTAATTATTATAGGAGTGAAAGAAGTATCTCTTCTTTTATTATAAAGAAAATCATTAAATGAAGTTCATTACCTAACTGGTAATCGGTTTCTCTTTTGTTCGCAATCCAGAATAGTGGCGGCGCAACGGTATGATGAGATGCGAGTCGTTTTTATACTCATTATTGGGTGTATTTGTGTAATATCAATTTGTATAAATAGTAGTCTTTTCAGGGGTTGTAATCACTGTAATGTGTAAAGATATGATTAATATGTAAAGTTGTGGCATTTATGGCCGATGAAGAGCACGCACGACCGTGTTGTTGGCAGAGCGCTTCAAAGGTCATTGGGATAATAAAGGCGACGATAATGGTTGTCATTTATCCCAAATTTCCTCTGGCATTTTCCACTCTGTTTTAGATTTAGCACGGTTAATTCGGCTCTCTCCCGTTTTGTCGGTAGCGCGATATTGGGGGAATTATCCCATTGCTGGGTGGAGGCCATGAAAATTTAGCATGAAGATGCTGTCGGCGCTGCGTTGTCGCGGCGCGCTGTGTTAAATGGCGTCACTGCTGAATAAATGTCTGGTCATCAACCGCTGGGCTTAGAGCCTATCCTCTAAGATCGAATTAATTGGCTGTTTGGGCTTGAAGAAACGTTCGACATTCCTGGTGTTTCTCCCATGTGCCGGTTGAATATTTGTGCTCGCGCATAGTGACCGGATGTCGTCGGTATAAAGCGCCTGACGTTTTGCTCTGCACTGGCCGTGTCAGAGATCGCCTCGTTAATAACGTCTACTGGGATAGGCTCTTTGTTTTTCCCCGTTCTGTCATCTCGCCTGCATACCCGTCATTCGTGTGAAGCGCTGATTTTGCGCCTTGAAAATGGACATCTCCCAATGTCTTCAATGCTGTCATTGCGCAATATGATTTATGTTGGTGATTATTTGATTGAATGATATTCACTCTGATTTTTACCGTTATGGTTTTTTTATTTTTGTATAAAAAAGGGAACAAGATTATGCGTTTATCTGATTGGAAAATAGGCTATCGGCTAGCCGCCGGGTTTGCCGTTTTAGTACTGATGATTTGTATCGTCAGCTTCGTTTCTATTTCCAGATTGTCGGATTTTCACGAAGATGCGCGCGGCATCGTGACGGATGTTTATCCGCAGACGGTACAGTCGAATAACTTGATTGATAACGTCAATGCCGTCGTCCTCGCCTATCAGAAACTGCTTTTGGTACAGGATGCAGAGAAAACTCGTGTCATCATGAATGAGATTGCGGAACAGGCGAAGAAAATCACCGCGTTGATGCAGGAAATCGACAAAAGCGCCGAACAGCTGAACGATGAGAAATCAATGCGCATTATGGATAATATCCATTCGATCCGCGGCGAATTCCTGATCTCGGGAAGAAATATTATCGACCGCGTCAAAGCGGGGGATATTGATGGCGCAACCACTGAATTCAACACGCATTTGGATGTTGTTCAAGGGAAATACCGTGCTGCCGTGGCCTCGCTCATCGACCATCAGGACGATGCAATGGGCGACACGATGCACAAAATGGAAAGCACCTATAACTTTACCCGCTGGCTGCTGCTGGGTATTTTGGCCGCCTGTGTGGTGATGGTGGTGGTGATCGCTCGCGTACTGACGGGCAGTATTACTTCGCCGATCCGTCAGGCGCTGGGCTTGGCCGAAAGCGTGGCCAAAGGCGACCTCACCGCGGAAGTTCCATCTTCGGGTAAAGATGAAATGGGTCAGCTGCTGCGTTCGTTGGAATATATGAACGTTAGCCTAAGCCAGATCGTCGGCCAGGTGCGCGACGGCGCGGAGAGCATTTCTTCTGCTGCGTCGCAGATCGCGGCTGGAAACCAGGATCTTTCCGCTCGTACGGAAGAGCAGGCCAGCTCTCTGGAACAGACGGCTTCTTCGATGGAAGAGCTGACCTCGACCATCACTAACACCGCAGAAAATACACGCCATGCAACTAGCATTGCCGATCAGGCGTCGGTAGCGGCGAAGCAGAGCAGTGACGTCATGCTGTCAGTGACGCACAAAATGCGTGGTATTCGCGATTCATCCCAGCGTATGGCAGAAATCATCGGGGTGATTGACGGCATCGCGTTCCAGACTAACATTCTGGCGCTGAATGCCGCGGTGGAAGCGGCCCGGGCCGGTGAGCAGGGCAGAGGTTTTGCCGTGGTTGCAGGTGAAGTTCGCTCTCTGGCGCAACGTAGTGCTACGGCGGCGAAAGAGATCAAAGAACTGATTGACGACTCGGTCAGTAAGATCCAGGAAGGAATGCAGCTCGTTGATTCTGCTGAAGACAACATGTCCAACCTGACTACACATGTGCAGGACGTGAACGAGATTATCAGCGAGATCTCTCAGGCCAGCGGCGAACAGAGTGACGGCATCAACCAGATCAACATCGCGGTCGGCCAGATTGACTCTACGACGCAGCAGAACGCCGCGCTGGTGGAAGAGTCCGCGTCTGCGGCGCTGTCTTTACAGTCTCAGGCAACCATGCTGACCGATGCGGTGAGCACCTTCAAGTTGAGTCACAGCTTCGTTGCAACGAGCGGCCGTCAGCAGCCGCAGTCGTCCGCAGAGAGCGCATTGCCAGCAGCGAAGGCTGTTAAGCAGGAAAAAACGCAGCCGGCAGCGGCTTCTGCAAGTTCTGAGGATTGGACGTCCTTCTAAAACGCAATGGCTGGCGGCAATTTCCTCTATTGAGGCGAACTCCTGCCTGCTCTTGATCTCCGCCGCGGCGGAGATCAGCGTATCACTCAGGCGGTCGCAAAGTTAGCGACCGCTTTCCCGCCGGAAAAAATTCAAAAAAAAAAAGCCTGCCGCTTGATGCTGGCAGGCAGTATGAGCAAAACGATGCTATTGCACGGCTGCGAACGCCGCGGCAACCTTTTGTACGTTACTGTGATTAAGTCCGGCTATGCAGACTCGCCCGCTGGCGATGAGGTATACGCCAAACTCCTCGCGCAGCCGATCAACTTGTTCAGGGCTAAAACCAGTGTAGCTGAACATTCCGCGTTGCGTCAGCAGGTAGCCGAAATTGCGATCGGGCAAGGCTTGCTTCAGCGCATCCACCAGCGTTTGACGCATCTCAGAGATGCGTTGACGCATCGCCGCCACTTCCGCATGCCACTCAGCGTTGAGCGCTTCGTCGTTGAGCACGTGAGAAACCAGCTGTCCGCCAAAGTTCGGCGGGCTGGAGTAGTTACGGCGGACCGCTGCCTTTAACTGACCCAGGACGCGCTCTGCCGCGTGGCTGTCTTCGCAAATGACGGAAAGCCCGCCCACGCGTTCGCTGTACAGCGAGAAGATTTTCGAAAACGAATTGCTGACCAGCGCAGGCAGACCGGAGCCTGCGATGGCGCGGAGGGCATAGGCGTCATCGTCCATGCCTGCGCCAAATCCCTGATAGGCGATATCGAGAAAAGGGATCAGATTGCGTGACAGCAGCACTTCAATAACCTGATCCCATTGCGCGTGGGTCAGATCCGCGCCGGTCGGATTATGGCAGCAGGGGTGCAACAGGACGATGCTCTTGGCCGGCAACTGCTTCAGCGCGTTGAGCATGCCCTGGAAATTCACACCGCGGCTGGCGTCGTCGAAATAGGGGTAGGTATGCACCTTGAAACCGGCGCCGGCGAAGATGGCGATATGGTTTTCCCAAGTGGGATCGCTGACCCAGACTTCCGAGTCGGGAAAATAGCGTTTGAGGAAATCCGCGCCGACTTTCAGCGCGCCTGAGCCGCCCACGGTCTGGATCGTGGCGATACGCCCGGCACTCAGCGCGGGGTGGTGCTCGCCAAACAGCAGCCGTTGAATGGCGCTGCGGTAAGACGCCAATCCTTCCATCGGCAGGTAGCTGCTCGCCTGTTTGAACTGGTTCGTCAGTTGAGCCTGTGCGGTGCTGACCGCTTTCAACTGGGGGATCACCGCGTGCTCGTCGTAGTATAGCCCGATGCTGAGGTTAACTTTGTCGGCTCGGGGGTCCTGTTTAAATTGCTCCATCAACGACAGGATGGGATCGCCCGCATAGGCGTCAACATGTTGAAACACGGTCAATTACTCCAGGGTTAATCGATATCTTGCGTAGTGATCTTGCGCATGGTCATACGACTTTACACCGCGTATCGTCCCGGACGGTGATTCATGGCAATAATCAGATTCAGGATGGTTGCCCCGACAACAGAGGCAACCAGCATGGGTATGCTTACCACGAACAGCGATGCCAGCACAATAATCACATCCACTACCATTTGAAATTTTCCCGCCCGGATGACGTTTTTATCCTGCAGATAAAGCGCGAGGATATTGATGCCTCCCAGACTGGCTTTGTGGCGAAACAAGACAATAAATCCCAGCCCCATGATCACATTGCCGAAGAGNGTCGCGTAAAAAGGATCGAGCCGGTCGATGTGGATGAAGTGCCCGTGAAGGTCGGAAAACACGGATACCAGCGCAACGGCGCAGAAGGTTTTGAGTGTAAAACGCCATCCCATACGGCGGATAGCCAGATAATAAAACGGCAGATTAATCAGGAAGAACGCGACGCCGAACGAGATGNGAAGGACATAGTGCAGCAAAAAGGCCATCCCCGCCGTCCCGCCGGTCAGGGCGCCGGACTGGCGCAGCAAAACTATGCCGAAAGACACCATTAGCGTACCGATGAGGAGCGCGATGGTATCTTCGATGGGGGTATGCGACAGATCGTCGTGGCTGATGACATTATCCATAAGAACAGTACGTTAGTTGATGGAAGGATAAGGGATAGCAAGCAAAAAACGCACCAGACCATGCCGACCCAGATCGGTTTGGGTGATCTTCGAACAGTTTTAAGGCTAACGTATTGATATCCCGAAGGGATGATTTTGCACGGAATGTGCGTAATGAGGGGGTTTTTAGGCTGTGATGTGCAACATATTTTCGTTTTATGCGAGATTTAACCGCATGGTGTGCACCATCATAAAGCCTTATGCCCCGAATTGGGGCAATCAGGCCGTCGCCGCTATCAGTCCATTTTCCTTGAGACGGTTGAGAACCACCGAAGTTTTCAGGTGCGCTACGCTCTTGTTCTGCGACAGTATATGGCTGATCAGTTCGCTGAGTCCGGGTAGGTCCGCCACCGCGACCTTCAGCAAATAGTCGGCGTCGCCGGTGGTTTTGTAAGCGTCGATAATGGCGTCCACTTCGCCCAGCATCTGGTGGAAGCTGTCCACGCATTCCGGGGTGTGATTGATAAGACGTACTTCAATCAACCCCAGCGTTTCCAGCCCGATCGCGTCCGGCGCCAACCGGGCGTGATATCCCAAAATCAGCTGTGCGTGTTCAAGGGCAATGCGGCGACGTGAGCACTGCGATGCGGACAGCCCGACGAGCTCGCTTAGCTCCTGATTGGTCAGTCGGCCGTTAGATTGCAGCAGCGTCAGGATTTTCAGGTCAAAGTCATCAATGTTGTACATAGTGATGTTCACCGGGCAAAAAACGAGCTTACAGACTAACAGGTTTTTGCCGCACGGAAACCCTGCCCGTGGTCCCGGCAAAACGGCGCTGGATGGCGACGAGTTCTAGGCGCTGCGGAAAACGGCATAAGAATAGGAATGCCGCGAGCGGATTTCGGGCGAAAATCTGGAGCATTATGCCAAAGACGATGAGTTTGGAAGCGCAGAATAGCGGATGGCTCGCTGAGGGTTGGTGTGCATGTCGGGATGTGTCATAAAGAGTGAAAAATCATCATGTCGGCGCAAGCACGACGTCGTTCAACGACAATGCTAAGGGTTAAATGAAATGAAGAAATGGTTCCCGCTGACTCTGTTGCTGGCTTCCGGCGCCGCAAGCGCGGCATCGCACCTGGATAGCGTGCAGCAGCAGGGCGTGCTGAGAGTCTGTACTACCGGAGATTACAAGCCTTACAGCCTGCTGCGGGGAGATGGCGAATACGAAGGCATCGATATCGACATGGCGCACTCGCTGGCCGCCAGCCTGGGCGTGAAGGTCGCCTGGGTGAAAACGACCTGGAAAACGCTGATGCCCGACTTTCTGGCTGGGCGTTGCGATATTGCCGTCGGCGGAATTTCCGTGACGTTGGAGCGACAGAAAAAAGCATTCTTTACGAACAGAATCGATGTGGATGGAAAAATCCCGTTGGTGCGTTGTGAAGACCAAGAGAAGTATCAGACGATCGACCAGATCAATCGCTCGTCCGTGCGTTTGATTGAACCCGCCGGCGGCACGAATGAAGCATTTGCGCACGCCCATTTGCCCAATGCGCAGCTGATGCTGCATGACAACGCGGCGATCTTCCAGCAGCTCGCGGACGGCAAAGCGGACGTCATGATCACCGAGGCGTCGGAGGCGTTGTACCAACAGAAACATTATCCGTCGCTGTGCGCGGTCAATCCGGCGCATCCGTTGCAGTATGGCGAAAAAGCGTTTTTGTTGCCGCGGGACGACGCGAGCTGGAAGCAGTACGTTGACCAATGGCTGCACTTGACAAAAGCCACAGGAGAATACCAGAGGATTATGGGGAAATGGCTTTCGATAACAAAATGATAAGCTGAATATGGTTGGGTGTCAGGTTTATTGGACTAATGTAAGGCTGTTACACCATATTTAATGCGATCGCATCGATAGCTAAATAGAATAATTTTTTATCTATCGGTGCTTTTTTTGTTCATATTTTTTGAATGTGGTCAGCAAATTAACCCAATTTTAACAGCGTTGTAACTGGACTATCATTATTCACATCGAAGACAGACATCGTCTTCCCAACAATCATGTGAAGGATATCGTTTATGAAAACCCTTAGTACTGTTATTGCCGCTGTCGTACTTTCTACCGCTTCATTCGCAACGCTTGCCGCGACCGAAGTCAACAAAACTCAGGGCACGTCCATTGGTAGCGTTTCCGCCAGTGCGAAAAACCTGGGCGACCTACAGTCCAATCTCTCTTCTGCGGCAGATGCATCGGGTGCGAAGTCATTCCGCATTATTTCCACGATGGACACCACCAATCATGTCCGTGGCGTCGCTGAACTCTATAACTAATTTTTCGGTAGGATATCTTCATAAGGTGGGTAAATCATGAAACCTATCGATGACAAGACTCCAGATAAGCAGGCCCGCGATTAAACTGCGGGCCTCTTTTTACGTCTGTGTCGAGACGGTGGCGATTCAGAACGGCTCGTCCGTATAAATGATTTGGGTACGGGACGTCAGGCGCGTCAACAGTTCATAGGCGCTGACGTTATTCATGGCCGCCACGCTTTCGACCGGCAAATGTTTGCCCCACAGCTCGACTTCATCGCCGACCCGATCCTGCGACTCCGGCCCCAGATCCACCGTGATCATATCCATTGATACCCGACCCGCCAGTGGGACTGTGCGTCCATTGACCCACACCGGCGTACCGCTTTTCGCACAACGAGGATAGCCATCCCCATAGCCCATAGCGACCACGCCAAGTCGTGTGTCGCGCGGGCTGGTCCAGCTGCTGCCATAGCCGACGGGTTCGCCGCACTGATGTTCGCGTACGGCAATCAGATGGGACGTCAACCGCATCGCGGGCTGTAACCCCCAGCGGGCGGCGTTGTCGCCGTCGAGCGGCGAGACGCCGTAGAGCACGATGCCGGGACGAATCTGGTCGCGGTGCGACTGCGGCCACAGCAGAATACCGCCGGACGCGGCGATGGNCTGCGCTCCCGGCTTGCCTGCGGCAACGGCGTCGAACGTCGCCAGCTGGTGCTGGGTGACATCCACTTCCGGCTCATCCGCACGGCAGAAATGACTCATGATGTTCACCGGTTGCACCACATTGGGGCAACGGGACAGGCGTTGCCAGAACGCGTCGGCCTGATCCGGCCGCACGCCGAGGCGATGCATGCCCGTGTCCAGCTTCATCCAGACCGTGAGCGGTTGGGATAGCGTTGCCTGTTCCAGCGCTTCCAGTTGCTCGAGGCTATGGACCGCGGTTTCCAGTCCATTGGCCGCCAGCAGCGGCAGTTCCTCCGCAGAGAAAAAACCTTCCAGTAGCAGGATAGGGTGGGTGATGCCCCCGGCGCGCAGGGCCAGGGCTTCGCTGAGGCGGGCGACGCCGAAGGCATCGGCGTCGCTTAAGGTACGGGCGGTTTCCAACGCGCCGTGCCCGTACGCGTTGGCTTTGACTATCGCGACCAGACGGCTGTTGGGCGCACGCTGGCGGATGACTTGCAGATTGTGTCGCAGAGCGCGGCGATTAATGACGGCGGTTGCCGTTTGCATGCTCGTTCCCTTATCACATTATTCATCATCGTACTGCGGCCCGGCGTAGTTATCGAACCGCGACCACTGTCCGTTAAAGGTCAGGCGTACCGAGCCAATGGGGCCATTACGCTGTTTCCCTATAATAATTTCAGCGATGCCTTTCAGGTCGCTGTTCTCGTGATAAACCTCGTCACGATAGATAAACATGATCAAGTCGGCATCCTGTTCGATGGAGCCGGACTCACGCAGGTCGGAGTTGACCGGACGTTTATCGGCGCGCTGTTCCAGACTACGGTTAAGCTGAGACAGCGCGATAACGGGCACTTGCAATTCTTTCGCCAATGCTTTGAGCGAGCGGGAAATTTCTGCGATTTCCAGCGTACGGTTTTCCGACAGCGACGGCACCCGCATCAGCTGCAGGTAGTCGATCATAATCAGGCTGAGGCCGTCATGTTCGCGGAACACGCGACGCGCGCGGGAGCGGACTTCCGTCGGCGTCAGGCCGGAGGAGTCATCGATGTACATGTTGCGCTTTTCAAGCAGCAGCCCCATGGTGCTGGAGATGCGAGCCCAGTCCTCGTCGTCTAGCTGACCGGTACGGATTCGCGTCTGGTCGACGCGCGATAGCGACGCCAGCATACGCATCATGATCTGCTCGCCGGGCATTTCCAAACTGAAAATCAGCACCGGTTTTTCCTGCGTCATGGCGGCGTTTTCGCACAGGTTCATGGCGAAGGTGGTTTTCCCCATGGACGGTCGGGCGGCCACGATAATCAGGTCGGATTTCTGCAACCCGGCCGTTTTCTTATCCAGATCCTGATAACCGCTGGACACCCCGGTGACCCCGTCGTGCGGGCGCTGATAAAGCTGCTCGATACGGGAGACGGTGTCTTCCAGAATACGGTCGATGCTTTTCGGGCCTTCATCCTTGCTGGCGCGATTCTCCGCGATCTGAAAGACGCGGGACTCCGCCAGATCCAGCAGATCTTCACTGCTGCGCCCCTGCGGATCGTAACCGGCATCGGCGATCTCGTTGGCGACGGCGATCATCTCACGCACGACGGCGCGTTCACGCACGATATCGGCGTACGCGCCGATGTTCGCGGCGCTGGGGGTATTCTTGGCCAGCTCGGCCAGATAGGCGAAGCCGCCGGCGGATTCCAGCTCGCCTTTCTGCTCCAGCGACTCTGACAGGGTAATCAGGTCGATGGGTTTGCTCATCTCCAGCAAACGCTGCATTTCGCTGAAAATCAGCCGATGAGCGCGATTGAAGAAGTCATTGGTGACAACGCGTTCTGCTACGTTGTCCCAGCGCTCGTTGTCGAGCATCAGTCCACCCAACACAGACTGTTCCGCTTCCAATGAATGTGGGGGGAGCTTTAGCCCTTCGACCTGACGGTCGCGAGGTTCTGCGGATTTATTGGTGGATCTTTTCTTCTCAGCCATGAAGCGCGTTCTTACGGGTTGATTTACAAGAATGGAAGGGGGCATTGTATCTCTGAAAAGCGGGAATGGCACCCGCTGTCACCGTAAACCCTTAAATTGAGAAAGAACCTGGAGAGCCTATGGCTAAGCGCATTCAATTCAGCCGGCCCGGCGGACCGGAAGTGCTGGAGCTGGTGGATGACCTTCCCGCCGAACCGGACCGGGATGAGGTACAGATCGAGAACCGCGCCATCGGCGTCAACTTCATCGATACCTATTTCCGCTCGGGGCTGTATCCTGCCCCCTCTTTGCCTTCCGGGCTAGGGAGCGAAGCGGCGGGCGTGGTGGTCAATGTCGGCGCCGACGTCTCGGCATTACAGGTGGGCGACCGCGTGGTCTATGCGCAGGGCGGGCTGGGTGCTTACAGTCAGGTGCACAATGTGTCGGCGGACAAGGTGGCGAAGCTGCCGGACGCCATCAGTTTCGAGCAGGCGGCGGCCAGTTTCCTGAAAGGGCTGACGGTTTACTATCTGCTGCGTAAAACCTACGACGTGCAGCCGGGGGAAACCATTCTGTTTCATGCGGCGGCGGGCGGCGTTGGACTGATCGCCTGTCAGTGGGCGAAAGCGCTGGGCGCCCGCCTGATTGGGACGGTGGGTTCCGCGCAGAAAGCCGAGCTGGCGCAACAGGCCGGCGCATGGGCGACCATTAACTATCAGCAGGAAGACATCGCGCAGCGCGTATTGGCGTTGACTGAGGGTAAGAAGGTCGGCGTGGTGTACGACTCCGTCGGGAAAGCCACCTGGGAAGCGTCGTTGGACTGCCTGCAACGTCGGGGACTGATGGTGAGTTTCGGCAATGCGTCCGGACCGGTAACGGGCATAGATCTCGGCATCCTCAACCAAAAAGGCTCGCTGTACGTCACGCGGCCGTCGCTGTTCGGCTACATCACCCATCGCGAAGAGCTGGAGGAAGCCAGCAACGCGCTGTTCTCCCTGCTTGCCAGCGGTGCGATTTCAGTAGACGTACCGGAGGCACAAAAATTCGCGTTGGCCGATGCCCGTCAGGCGCATCTGGCTTTGGAAGGTCGTCGCACTCAAGGTTCCTGCCTGCTGATCCCGTGATACTCAGCGGGATGTGAGCCGGAGTCGTCAGCCACGCCCGCTTTGCGGGCGTTTTTGTGGGTGCAATGGGATGGTTCCCCCGGCTTGCGCCGGGGGAGGCGGCGAGGAACTCACCTGCGGTTTGGCGTGGATGGACGCGCTCTACCGCCGGTAACGGGCGAGAGAAGCGCTGCGGTTTTTCATCGCGCTGTCTTGTAGGGTACAGCGGTCCGTCGGGGGAAGTGCCTCTACGGCGTTGTTGTTTTCTGTCCGACGTTGATGAAAACGGAGGGCCTGAGCGCGGCGTGCAGGCGGTGCTCAGACTGACGAGTCAGAAGCGTATCAGCCTGACGATGAAAAAACGCATCGCCGACGCACAATTTTGACGATGGGTTTTACTCTCCTCCTCACGCAGGGCGACGGCTACCGGTAATAGCGTTGACGCTGTTTCTGCTGATAGCAGCGCCACATCCAGACTGCGGCGACGGCCAGCAGCAGCCACGGCAGCATTTTGAATGCCATGACGAACAAACCGCCGAGCAGCATAAAGACCGTGGCCGCCAGCAGCGCGGCGAGCACGCCCAGCAGCGATATTCCCGTCAATAACAGCATGACGAAGAAACCGACGACGAAGAAAATTTCAAACATGGCGTACTCCTGTCAGGGTGAGGCCGGGCGTCACCCGGCGAGCGTGGCGTACAACGCCTGACAAGAGCTATTACAAGAAGCATGCCAACGCGATATTTAGCTAACCCGTTGACTTTATTAGCTGGGAGAGAGAGGGCAGGCCCCGCGCCCCGGCGAAAACCGCTAACTGTTAGCGAATCCCGCCGCATCACGCGGCACCAGCGAGAGCGCCCTCTCGACGACGGACACATCCGCGCCGGGACGATGAGCATTTTCGCTCAGGTAGCGACGCCAGCGTCTGGCGCCCGGCACGCCCTGGAACAGCCCCAGAATATGACGCGTGATATGGCCGAGATAAGCGCCCTGCGACAGCTCGCGTTCAATATAGGGATAGAGCGACTCCACCACGCTAAACGGATCGGGNGCACGGTCCGCGCCGAACAGCTCGCGGTCGACCTGCGCCAGCAGGCCGGGGTTCTGATACGCCTCGCGGCCTACCATCACGCCATCCAGATGTGTCAGATGTTCGCGGGCTTCCGCCAGCGTTTTAATCCCGCCGTTGAGGGCGAGGGTCAGCGCGGGAAAGTCCTGCTTGAGCTGATAGACGCGCGGGTAATCCAGCGGCGGGATTTCGCGGTTTTCCTTCGGGCTGAGGCCCGACAGCCACGCTTTACGGGCATGGACGATAAAGTTGTCGCAGCCGCCGCGCGTCGCCACCGTGTCGATAAAATCGCACAGAAACGGATAGCTGTCCTGCTCATCAATGCCGATGCGGGTTTTCACCGTGACGGGAATGCTCACCNCGTCGCGCATCGCCTTGACGCAGTCGGCCACCAGCGCCGCGTCCGCCATCAGGCACGCGCCGAAGCGGCCGTTTTGCACGCGGTCGGACGGACAGCCGACATTCAGGTTGATCTCGTCATAGCCGCGGGCCTCGGCCAGCTTCGCGCACTGCGCCAGCGCGGCGGGATCGCTGCCGCCGAGTTGCAAGGCCACCGGATGCTCTTCCTCGTTATACGCCAGATAGTCCCCTTTGCCGTGAATGATGGCGCCGGTCGTCACCATTTCCGTATACAACAATGCCTGACGGCTTAGCAGCCGGTGAAAGTAGCGGCAGTGGCGATCCGTCCAGTCCAGCATCGGCGCGACGGAAAAACGGCACAGCGGATAGGCGGTCTGCGCGTTGGAGGAAGTACGGGGATCTAACGTGTTTTCAGCTTTATTGTCTGGGTGCATGTCTAAACTTTCTGGCGTATGGAGGCGGACTCAGCGCGTCGGTAAACGGCGTCCGACCGGGGTCGAACGTGTGTTGCATTAATATAACATAAGGTCGCATAAACTCGCGGATGCCGTGCATCGAGAACCTGTAGGATGGCGGGAAGTCTCGGCGCGATATCACATAAACGCGACGCGGCGGAGCGCGAAACGCTCTGTGCGTTGCTACACTTGCTGCGCCGGAGTCATGCAGGCAATAAGCGTTTTCTGAACGGTTTTTCATGCACTTGGGGGAGTTATGCAGTGTGATTTAATCCTGGACGACGGGTTCTACCGCCCGCTCTCGACCTACGTCGACGGCCTGTCTTTTCATCTGTTGCAACAGAATTTCACTTACGGCGTCTTTTCACGTCGGCAGGACGAGGCGTCTGTCGCCGCTGGCTACGAAGTCTATCCCTATAAAGATCTGTCTCAGGAACGCGCGGCGCTGCATCGTCAGCTGACGGCCATCCTCGGGGACGAAGCGATTTCCACGCTCGTTTTGTGGGTCAATCTGGGCGTCGCCCGACAGGAAATTCTGCTGTATGAAATGCTGGTCTGGCTTGCCGAGACGCGCTGGGGCGATAAGGTCGCGGTGCGCTGTGTGGATCTCGTCGAGCTGCCTCAGCCCGCTTTTCAGGAAGGGACGGAGCTCTACTATCAGCGGATTTACCATGATTTATCGCTGCCGCAAAATAACAATCCTATTACTCCCGAGTTGACCGCAGGTGCGCGAAATACGTTGTCGTCGCTCTATCACGCCGGTCACCTGATCGTCAGGCACCACGATGTGCTGGCGGCGCTGCCGACCAATTTCTTCGACGAGGTGATCGTCTCCGTGGTGAGCGCGCACTATCAGCCGGTCAAGGTCCTGACCGCGAAGGTGATGCTGTCGCTGTGGGCGAAAGGTTACGCCGAGGTGGAGGATGTCGTGATTATGTCGCGCATTTTGTTCCTGGCCAGCCACGATACACGGTTACAGGTACGCAAAAACATCTTCGACCAGAACCTCGTTTCCACCGTCTATATCAAGCGAACGTGACGGCCGCGACCGGCGGACTTAACGCGAAAGCCGGACGCATCGCGCATTAATTTCCCGCATTATCCGTCATCTTGCCGTCGATGAGTTGCTGCAAGCGCGCCGGAAATGCCTGCGCGAACCGTTGCAGATGTTCAGTCACGACATCGACCAGCGCGGAGGCGGGGCGGTGCAGCGGGCGTATCAGGCTGACGGTGAAGGGCACGTCGATGCTGAAATGGCGGACGACTACGCCGTGGCGAGAGGCGGCATAGTCCGCGGCGGTCAGCGGATTGACGATGGACAGCCCCACGCCGGCGCGCACCATCGCGCAGACCGAGGCGGCGCTGTGCGTTTCCATCACCATACTGCGCTCTACGCCCGCTTCCTGAAACAGATGATCGAGCCACTGTCGGTAGCTGTCCGCGCTGGACAGGCTGATGAACGGCTGATGGCGAAAATCTTGCGGCGTCAGCACCGGCTTGCTCGCGAGCGGGTGGCGGGACGGCAGCACGCAGACTTCGCTGAGCTGCATCAGCGTCTGACGCTCGGTGCCCGCGGGCGTCGTATTGTTTTCGGTCAGCCCCAGGTCGTGGCGCTGCGCGGAGAGCCACTCTTCGAGCAGCGGCGACTCCTGAGGAATGATGTGCAGATTAAGCGTCGGGTAGTCGGCCAGCAGCGGCTGACACACCTCCGGCAGCAGCGACTGGGAAAACACCGGCAGGCAGGCGATGGACAGCTGCGCCTGTTGAAAGCGCCGGATATCGTCGGCCGCGCTGACGATCCGTTCCAGCCCGTAGTAAGAGCGCTGAACCTCTTCAAACAGCCGTAGCCCCTGCGCGGTCGGATGCAGGCGGCCGCGCACCCGTTCGAACAACGCCATCTGCATCAGACGCTCGAAGCGCGCCAGCTCCCGGCTCACCGTCGGCTGCGACGTATTGAGCAGACTGGCGGCTTCCGTCAGGTTGCCGGTGGTCATCACGGCATGAAAAATCTCGATATGTCGCAGGGAAATAGCCGCCACGGGAGACACCTTGAGTGTGGGATAAAGCCATATCATAAATGAATAGACTCTGCGTAAAAGGATATTTGTCTGCCGAAAGGAAGATTACGCACAATGAGGATATGTTTTCATTTATCAGGTTTTGACCGCATGCCGCACGATCTAAATACCCTGTCCCACGCGTTGAACGCAGACAGCCTGCGGGCGCTGCCGTCCCGTTTCGGCTGCCCGGTCTGGGCCTACGATGCCGACACTATTATCAGCCGCGTTGCCCAGCTGCGGGACTTCGACACCATTCGGTTCGCCCAGAAGGCGTGCTCCAACATCCACATTCTGGCGTTGATGCGCCAGCGCGGCGTCAAGGTCGACTCCGTCTCGCTGGGCGAGATCGAGCGTGCGCTGGCCGCCGGATTCCNGCCGGGAACGCCGGATCATGAGATCGTCTTCACCGCCGANCTGCTGGATCACGCCACGCTGGAACGGGTGGCCGCGCTGAACATTCCCGTCAACGCCGGGTCCGTGGATATGCTCAATCAGCTGGGCGTCGTGTCGCCGGGGCATCCGGTGTGGCTGCGCGTCAATCCGGGCTTCGGTCACGGACACAGTCAAAAAACCAATACGGGCGGCGAAAACAGCAAGCACGGTATTTGGTACGGCGATCTGCCGTTGGCGCTGGCGGCGATTGAGCATTATCAGCTCAAATTAGTCGGTTTGCATATGCACATCGGTTCCGGCGTGGACTACGGCCATCTGGAACAGGTGTGTGACGCGATGGTGCGGCAGGTGATCGACTTTGGTCAGGATCTGGAGGCCATTTCCGCTGGCGGCGGTCTGTCCATTCCTTACCGTTACGGCGAAGAGTCGATCGACACGCAACACTATTACGGGCTGTGGAACGGCGCGCGTGAGCGCATCGCCGCGCATCTCGGTCATCCAATCACGCTGGAGATCGAACCCGGCCGTTTCCTGATGGCGGAAGCGGGCGTGCTGGTGGCGGAAGNGCGGGCCGTGAAGGCGATGGGCAGCCGTCACTTTGTGTTGGTCGACGCCGGTTTTAACGATTTGATGCGCCCGGCGATGTACGGCAGCTACCATCATATTTCCTTGCTGCCGGGGGATGGTCGCGATCTCGATGGCGCTGCACTGCGCGATACGGTAGTAGCGGGGCCGCTGTGCGAGTCCGGCGATGTCTTTACCCAGCAGGCGGGCGGTGGTGTCGAAACCATCGCCCTGCCGGACGCCAAAGTCGGAGACTACCTGGTCTTCCACGATACCGGCGCTTACGGCGCCTCCATGTCCTCCANCTACAACAGCCGTCCGCTGCTGCCGGAAGTCTTGTTCGAAGGGGGGGCGCCGCGTCTGATCCGCCGTCGGCAGACGGNGGAAGAGCTGCTGGCGCTGGAACAGCTGTAATTGTCTTCTCGCCTCTCCCTGCGTCGGGGAGAGGCGCATCTCGTCGTTCCCGTCGTCTGTGACCGGTCTCTCCCCGCATTGTCTTTCCACACGGTTTTCATCGTGATTTCACCCGTTGATTTTGTGTTTGCGCACATAGGTGAACGCCGCCATCAGCCCTAAAATAAGGGCTATCAAATCGTGGCTTAATGTTATCGACGTCCGTCGTCGCAACCCCGTTTCTCTATCCTACGTAACAGATATAACAATAACGAGGTCATATTATGAACGGCATGGAACCCCTTGGTTGGTATGGGGCATTGATAGGTCTATTCATTGCCATCTTACTGATTCTTAGAAAGATCAATCCGGTCTATTCGCTATTTTTCGGTGCGATAGCCGGCGCAGTGATCGGCGGCGCGAGTCTCGACCAGACGCTGGCTCTGCTGACCACGGGTACGCAGAGCGTGATGGGCACGGTGATCCGCGTTCTGGCCGCCGGCGTACTGGCTGGCGTGATGATGGAGTCCGGCGCGGCGGAAACCATCGCGCAGGCGGTGGTGAGAAAAATGGGCGAGGGCAAGGCGATCATGGCGCTGGCGTTGGCCACCATGATCATCACCGCCGTCGGCGTTTTTATCCCGGTCGCGGTGCTGATCGTCGCGCCGATCGCGCTGTCGGTCGGCAACAAAATGGGGATCTCCAAGCTGGCGCTGCTGTTGGCGCTGTCCGGCGGCGGCAAGGCGGGCAACATCATCTCGCCTAACCCGAATGCCATCGCGGCGGCCAACGGTTTCCACATCACCCTGAGCGATGTGATGATCGCCGGTTTCATTCCCGCCATAGGCGGTTTGTTGATGACGATCTTGATCGCGGGTGTGTTGAAAAACAGAGGTGCCAAGGTCACTGAAGAAGAAGTCGTTGCGCTGTCCGCTCATCAGCCTGCTGGCGACAAGCGCTACCCGCCACTGCACCAGGCGATCGTCGCGCCGCTGGTGGCGGTGATCCTGCTGATGATCAATCCTATCGGCTCGATCCTGCATATTCCGTTGCTCTCCGAGTGTAAGCTGGATGCGCTGTACGTCCTGCCCATCGCCGGGATCGTCGGCCTGCTGGCGATGGGGCAGCATAGGAAACTGATCGCCTACACCGCCTCCGGGCTGGAAAAAATGACGGCGACGGTGCTGATCCTGATCGGCGCCGGGGCGATAGCGGGCCTGATTGCGGCGTCGAACCTGTCGACGCAGGTGGTGGCGCTCATTAACCTGATGGGGATCTCCGGCACGTTTCTGGCGCCGATTTCCGGGATCCTGATGGCGGCGGCCACGGCCTCGACGTCCACGGGCGTCATTCTGGCGACGGGGACGTTCGGCAGCGCCATCGCCAAC
Organism: Lonsdalea quercina subsp. quercina; assembly: GCF_000688655.1. Lineage (GTDB taxonomy): Bacteria > Pseudomonadota > Gammaproteobacteria > Enterobacterales > Enterobacteriaceae > Lonsdalea > Lonsdalea quercina. Next base: position 220,516 of record NZ_JIBO01000002.1, read on the forward strand.
GTCGGCGGCAGCCCGATCGCCTCCGCGGTCATGGTGCACACCGGGGCGACCGTGATCGACTCTTTGCCGCAGGGCAACTACTTTCACGTGACTGCCGGCAGCATGAACATGGCATTGCGTCAGCGGATGTCGCTGATTCCTTATGAAGCGATGGTTGGCGGCACCATGACCCTCATCGCCACCGTGCTGTACGGTCTCCTTTAACCCGTGACGAGAAGATTCCTATGAAACATGAAACCTTTGTATTGGCGCCGGATTCGTTCAAAGAGAGCATGACCGCCAAAGAGGTCTGCGTGGCGATGGAGAAAGGGCTGCGCAAGGTCTTTCCCGAGGCTGACTACCTTCATGTCCCGATGGCGGACGGCGGCGAAGGCACCGTGCAGTCGCTGGTCGNCGCCACCCACGGCGAGCTGTTTCCGCTTCAGGTGACCGGACCGCTGGGCACGACGGTGGACGCCGTCTACGGCATCATGGGCGACGGCCAGGTGGGGGTGATCGAAATGGCTTCGGCCAGCGGCATCCACCACGTCAACGCACAGACCCGTAATCCGCTGGTGACGACGACCTACGGCACCGGCGAACTGATCCGCGCCTGTCTGGATCAGGGAATAGCGAAAATCATCCTCGGCATCGGCGGCAGCGCGACGAACGACGGCGGCGCGGGGATGGCCGAAGCGCTCGGCGCGCGTTTCTTCGACGGCGACGACAAGCCGCTGCCGCGCGGCGGCGGGGCGCTCGGCCAGTTGCAGCGTATCGACGTCAGCGGGATGGACCCGCGCCTGGCGCAGGTGGAGATCATCGTCGCCTGCGACGTCACCAATCCTCTGTGCGGCGAACACGGCGCTTCTCACGTCTTCGGGCCGCAGAAAGGCGCGACCCCGGAGATGGTGGCGCAGCTGGACGCCAACCTGTCTCACTATGCCGACGTGGTGTTGCAGCAGTTGGGCAAATCCGTGGCGACGGCGCCGGGGGCGGGTGCTGCGGGCGGATTGGGGGCGGGGCTGATGGCCTTCACCCGCTGTGTGATGCAGAAAGGCATCGATATCGTCATCGAGCACAGTGGCCTGCGGGATAAGTTGCAGGGGGCGGACTACTGCTTGACGGGCGAAGGCCGCATCGACAGCCAGACCCGCTTCGGCAAAACGCCATACGGCGTGGCGAAGACCGCGCAGGCGCTACAGGTGCCGGTGATCGCCGTGTCCGGCTGTGTCGGCGAAGGCATCGAGTCGCTGTATCAGGAAGGGATCGACGTCATTTTCGGGATCATCCCGCGGGCCGATCCGTTGGCGTCGTTGCTGCAAGAAGGGCCTGCGAATATGGAACGGGCCTGTGAAAATATCGGTCGCTTAATCCGTATCTCCCACGCGCGCGGCGCGTCGACGTCGAAAGGTTAACCCCGGGGTTGCGTCGGCGGGATCATGCTAGGCTGTGTGAGCAGGCGAGCACGGCGTAGCCGCGCTCCTGCGTCNCCGCCTGGAGAGAAGACATGTCGGATTACCATTTTGACGCCACGCTGGCCGGTGCCATTGTCGCGCGCACGATGCAGATTATCGAATGCAATGTGAACGTGATGGATGCGACGGGGAGAATCATCGGCAGCGGCGACAAGGAGCGTATCGGCGAAATTCATGAGGGCGCGTTGCTGGCGCTCACTCAGGAACGCATCGTCACGATCGACGACGCGTCCATGCACATCCTGCAGGGCGTGAAGCCCGGCATTAATCTTCCCCTGCGGCAAGACGGCGTGATTGTCGGGGTGGTCGGCCTGACGGGTCAGCCGGACGGACTACGCCAGTATGGCGAACTGGTCTGTATGACGGCGGAAATGATGCTGGAGCAGGCGCGGCTCATGCAGTTGCTGGCGCGCAACAGCCGTCAGCGTGAAGAGCTGGTGTTGAACCTGATCCGCAGCGACAGCTATTCCGATACGGTCAGCGAATGGGCGAGACGGTTGGGGATAGACTTACAGAAGCCGCGCGTAGCGCTGGTGGTGGAGTTGGACAGCGGTCAGCTCGGCGTCAGCACGGCGATGACCGAGCTGCAACAGTTTCAGAACCTGCTGACGGAGCCGGGCATGGCGCCGGAGCGGGAAGAGGGACTGATGGCGATTGTCTCTTTGACCGAGATGGTCGTGCTGCAACCATTGTCTGAGCACGGACGTTGGGACCCGGAAGCGCATCTCCGGCGGATCCAGCTGCTGTATCAGCGTCTGCATGATGAAAGCCCCTTGCGGGTGCGGCTGGCGTTGGGCAACTTCTTCCCCGGAGAAGGCGGCCTGCAACGTTCCTATCAGACGGCGAAAACCACCATGAAAGNGGGCAGGCAGCGTCAGCCCGACACGCAGTGCTACAGCTATCAGGATATGGCGCTGCCAGTGCTGCTGGATAGTCTGCGCGGCGGCTGGCAGGCCAATGAGCTGATGCGGCCGCTAAGACGGCTGCGGGCGATGGACGGCAACGGGATCTTTCGCAAAACGCTCTACAGCTGGTTCTGCTACAACCTGCAAAATACGGTCACGGCGAACGCGCTGTACATCCATAAAAATACGCTGGAATACCGCCTGCGCCGCATCTCGGACATCACCGGACTGAATCTCTCCCGCGTCGACGATCGCCTGTTGCTCTACATCGCACTCCAGCTGGAAGAGGGCTGAGCCGCCGCATTGTTTAGGAATGTGAGGCATAAGGTCCGGGTCGCACCGAATCGCGAATTTTCAGCACGCCGGTGAACGGCGTCAGCGGTGAGGCGTCCTCGCCCGAAATCAGTCGCAGCGCCTGCTGAATGGCGGCGCTCATCATCTCTTCGATCGGCAGATACACGGTCGACAGGGAAGGACTCAGATAGGCGGCGTTAGGTTCGTCGTCAAAGCCGAACAGGGAGAGATCCTCCGGCAGCGTTTTTCCCGCTTCGCTGAATGCCTTCATTGCCCCAATACACATATCGTCATTGCTGGAGAACAAGGCGCTGAACACAGTTTCCCGGGCCATCAGCGCGTGCGCGGCGTGATAACCGCTCTCCACGCTATTGTCGCCGTGGACGATCCGCAGGGGATCGACCGCCAGACCGTGATGGCGCAACGCCGCTTTATAGCCGGACAACCGCGCCTGGGACGTCGGCGTCGTCATTGGGCCGGTAATACAGGCGATCTCCCGGTGGCCTTGGGTAATCAGATAATCGACGACCTGAAAAGCCGCACTCTGCTGTTCGAAGACGACGCTGCGATCGCGCCGCTGCGGCAGGTCGCGGTTGATCACCACTATCGGGACGCTGGACTCCGCCAGCAGCGACATCAGCTCCTGCTCGGACATGTGGCGGGNGTAGAGAATGATGGCGTCGCAGCGGCGGTCGGCCAGCAGTTGGATCGACTGGCGTTCGTCTTCCGGCGTGTCGTGTCCGTCAGTGACGATCAGGTGTTTGCCGTTGCGCTCGGTCAGTTCGGCGGCCTGGCGCAGCAGTCGGCCGAAGTAGGGGCCGTCGAAGTGGGACACGACGAGGCCGATGCTGTTGGAGCTGCGGTTGGCCAGCGAGCGCGCCAGAAAGTTGGGCCGGTAGCCTAATTCGGTCATGGCCTTGAAAACGCTTTCCCGGGTGCTGGCTTTGACCTGGCCGGTGCCGTTCAGGACGCGTGATACCGTCGCTTTCGAAACGCCGGCGCGGCGAGCCACATCAAGCATGGTTTTCATGGCGGTATACCCGTATTCAGTTGATCGGTCTGAGTTTGCATACTATCACAAGGCCGAAAAAGCGCGCACAGAGCGCGGGCGCACGAAGGCGTTCCAGGGCGCGTGACGGCACCCGTTTGACGCTGTAATAGCACTAATCACAAGGCGTGATTACATGGTGGGTCAGAATTTTACAGATGGTTGCACTTCGTGCAGTTATCTTGCGATTAGCGACTAGAGAATAAATGCCTGACTCTCTAGAGTAAAAGTCCCAGAGGTATTAATGGGTGACAAGTGGATGTGATGTTCACCATGAACCATATTTATTTCACCAACCTACGCGGATGCGTAGGTTTTTTTTTGTCTGTCATTTATCCCTCGAGGACTCTGCGCCAGATATCTCGCTCGATTCAATCACTGCGGAATCCCTGCCTAAACCTACGGCGTCGTCCTGAAGCCGCATTTGCCTCGTCGCGGGTCGCTTTCACTTTGCATTCCTCGCCCGACGCATCGTGCTGGTTCAGGTCATCAGGACGCTTATTCTGGTGGCAATGGGTTGGCTATAGTATTTTGTGCAATCAAATTCGTTTAAAACTCCGCGAAGCACGGCGGCCGAATATTTCGCCGAAACGTGCCAGCGAGGGTTTTACCTAGGGAGATGGGATGATTTACAACGCACTACGCTGGCTGTTACGTCGCCTGTACCGTATCGACATCACCGGGGACGAACGCGTCTTCCGGCAGTCAAAACTCCTGATAACGCCGAACCACGCTTCGTTTATCGATGGCGTGCTGCTGGCCTTATTCCTGCCTCTGCAAGAAAAACCGATCTTTGCCGTCTACACCTCCATCGCCGACCGCTGGTTTATGCAGTGGACGAAGCGATTTGTGGACTTTGTGGCGCTGGATCCGACGCAGCCGATGGCGATCAAACATCTGATCCGTGTGGTGGAGCAGGGACGGCCGGTCGTCGTGTTCCCGGAAGGACGCATCACGGTGACCGGCTCCCTGATGAAGATCTACAGCGGCGCGGCGTTTGTGGCGGCGCGCTCTGGGGCGACCGTTGTCCCGGTCCGACTGGAAGGCCCGGAGTTCACGTTCTTCGGCCGTCTGGGCGGCGTTGTGCGTCGTCGTCTCTTTCCGAAGATCTCCCTGCACTGGCTGCCTGCGGTGCAATTACCCATGCCTAAGGCCGATGGCGCGCGTGAGCGTCGTGAACTGGCCGGCGAGCATCTGCATCGCATCATGATGGAAGCTCGTATGGCGGTGCGCCCTCGTCATACGCTGTATCAGGCATTTTTGGCCGCTTGCGGCCGCTATGGCTACGGCTCCGCAAGCATTGAAGACGTCGCTATGCGGGAAGATAGCTACCACGGCCTGCTGAAAAAATCGCTGGGGGTGTCGCGGATCCTGCAACGCTTCACTGCGGATAAGGAGCACGTCGGCCTGCTGCTGCCGAACGCGACCGTCACCGCCGCCGCCATTCTGGGCTGTTCCCTGAGTGGTCGTGTCCCGGCCATGCTCAATTACACGGCGGGCGTCAAAGGGCTGCAAAGCGCCATTTTGGCGGCCAGCCTTAAAACGATTGTAACCTCGCGCCAGTTTCTCGAAAAAGGCAAGCTGACGCATCTGCCGCAGCAGGTGAAGGACGCCNATTGGGTTTATCTGGAAGACCTGAAAGGGACGGTGACGATCGCCGATAAGCTGTGGATCCTGTTCCATCTGCTGTTCCCCTCGCAGGCGATGGTGGCGCAGCAGCCTGACGATGCCGCGATGATCCTGTTTACTTCCGGATCGGAAGGCCATCCTAAAGGCGTGGTGCATTCCCATAACAGTCTGCTGGCCAACGTAGAGCAGATCCGCACCGTGGCCGACTTCACTCCTCAAGACCGCTTCATGTCCGCGCTGCCGCTGTTCCATTCCTTCGGAGTGACGGTGGGATTGCTGACGCCGTTGATGACTGGCGCGAAAGTGTTTTTGTACCCGAGTCCGCTGCACTACCGCATCGTGCCGGAGCTGGTCTACGACCGGAATTGCACCGTATTGTTCGGCACCTCGACATTCCTTGGCAACTACGCACGCTACGCGCACCCCTACGATTTCACCCGGTTGCGTTACGTGGTGGCCGGGGCGGAAAAACTGTCGGAGACCACGCGTGAGTTATGGCAGGAACGCTTCGGTATCCGCATCCTTGAGGGCTATGGCGTCACCGAGTGCGCGCCGGTCGTGTCGATCAACGTACCGATGGCGGCCAAGCCGCACACCGTCGGACAACTGCTGCCGGAGATGGAAGGACGACTCATCCCGGTGCCGGGCATCACCGCCGGCGCTCGTCTCCAACTGCGTGGACCGAACGTGATGAAAGGGTATCTCCGCGTAGAGCGGCCCGGAGTACTGGAAACGCCTGCCGCCGAAAACGCGCAGGGCGAGCGGGAAGAGGGCTGGTACGACACCGGCGATATCGTCACGCTGGACGAACGAGGCTTCTGCGCCATCGTCGGGCGTGTGAAACGCTTCGCCAAACTGGCGGGCGAAATGGTGTCATTGGAGAGCGTGGAACAACTGGCTTTGCAGGCATCCCCTCATGCGCAGCATGCGGCCAGCGCTCGTAGCGACAGCAGCAAAGGGGAAGCGCTGGTGCTGTTCACCACCGACGCCGACCTCACCCGCGACCAATTGCAGACTCAGGCGCGCCAACACGGCGTACCGGAGCTGGTGGTGCCGCGCGATATTCGTTACATGAAGGCGCTGCCGATGTTGGGCAGCGGGAAGCCGGATTTCGTTACGCTACGTGAGATGGCGGAAGATCAGGAGCACACCGCATGAATCCTGTCTCAACGTCAGCGACGCCGCTGCTTTCTCGGGGCATGATCGCTGTGATGGCGGCGCAGTTTTTCTCCGCCTTTGGCGACAATGCGCTGCTGTTCGCGACGTTGGCGCTGGTGAAATCGCTGCTGTATCCCGACTGGAGCCAACCATTTTTGCAGATGGGATTCGTCGTGGCCTATATCTTGCTGGCGCCGTTTGTCGGTCAGTTTGCGGACAGCTTCTCCAAAGGCCGCGTCATGATGCTGGCGAACGCTCTGAAGCTGGCGGGCGCGCTGCTCATTTGCGTGGGCGGGAACCCCTTTCTCGGCTATACGTTGGTCGGCGTCGGGGCTGCGGCGTATTCGCCTGCCAAGTACGGCATTCTGGGCGAGATCAGTCACGGCGATCAGTTGGTGAAGGCCAACGGCCTGATGGAAGCCTCCACTATCGCCGCCATTCTGATCGGTTCGGTCGCGGGCGGCCTGCTGGCGGACTGGCATCTGGGCGCGGCGCTCGGCGTCTGTGCGCTGGCGTACGGCATCGCGCTGGCCGCCAACCTGCTCATTCCACGACTAAAAGCGGCTAAAAGCGGCAGCTCGTGGCATCCCCGACGGATGGNCGGGGCTTTCGTCCATGCCTGCCGGGTGCTGTGGGGCAACGGCGAAACGCGGCTGTCTCTGCTGGGCACCAGCCTGTTCTGGGGCGCGGGGGTGACGCTGCGCTTTCTGCTGGTGCTTTGGGTGCCGCTGGCGCTGGGCATCAGCGACAACTCCACGCCCACGCTGCTGAATGCCATGGTCGCGGTGGGGATCGTCTTCGGCGCGGCGGCGGCGGGGCGTCTGGTGACGTTGAAAACCGTGCGTCGCTGCCTGCCTGCCGGGGTGATGATCGGCGTGATGGTGGTGTTCTTCACGTTACAGCACTCGCTGTTCGGCGCCTATACCTGCCTGTTGATCTTGGGGGCGCTGGGCGGTTTCTTCATTGTGCCGCTGAACGCATTGTTGCAGGAGATCGGTAAGGCCAGCGTCGGCGCGGGCAATGCCGTCGCGGTGCAAAACCTGATGGAAAATGGCGCGATGCTGCTGATGCTGGCGCTCTATTCGCTGGCGGTGAAGCTGGGCGTGCCGGTCATGGGGATCGGGATTGGCTTCGGTGCGCTGTTCGCGCTGGCGATTGCGGTGCTGTGGGCATGGGGACGTGTTAAGCGTTGATGACGAGCGTGAGGAGAGTGGCGACGTGACGGAGGCGATGGCGTGGCACGACTGGGGCGTCGACGATCTGACGGTGAAGCGCGTGTATGAGCTTTTGCGGCTGCGCAATCAGGTCTTTATCGTTGAGCAATCTTGCCCGTATCAGGACATCGATGGGCAAGACCTGACGCCGGGCCATCGTCATATCGTCGCCTGCCGACACGGGCAGCTGCTGGCCTACGCTCGCCTGTTGGCGCCCACGCCGGAGCGTGAGGCGGTTATGATCGGCCGTGTGATCGTCTCCGCTGAAGCGCGTGGACAGAAGCTGGGTTATCAGCTGATGGCGCAGGCCCTGTCGGCCTGCTCCCTTCACTGGCCGCAGAGCCTGTGCCGTCTGTCCGCACAGGCGTATCTGCAAGACTTCTACCGTCAGCTGGGTTTCGTCGCCGTTGGCGAGGCCTATGACGAAGACGGAATTCCGCATATTGATATGTTGCTCTCCCCCACGCCTGCCGCAGGCTGACTCTCCTCTCGTTCAGCGCGTTCGTCGCTCGACGGGACGCCCTCTTTTTGCCTTCTTTTGTCGAGCGGCGATCTCGCATCGGCCAGCCTTCATTTCGCGGCTGGCGAGGGCAGGGCGTGAGAAAACGAACGTCGGTGTGCGGGAGAAACAGACAGAAAAACGCCCCAAGCGTGGGATAACGCTTGGGGCGGGGAGTGATGCTCAGCGCTTAAACGGCTTAGCTGGCGGTACGGGAGATAGAGCTGCCTAGCTTCTGCACGTCCTGACCAAACCCGCGCGTGGTATTGCAACCGCTCAGGGTGGCGGTAATCAACAGTACAGCCGTCAGTAATGTGATNTTTTTCATCGTGGTTTACCTGCTACCTCAGTGTCAGTCCTGTCTTCACTTTGTCATATTCCCACCTGCCAGTTCAATGCGCTTGATTGCGGCGTCAGCGAATTTTATTCAGGCCCGTGCCGCATGAACGACACGCGGCGAACTCAGTCGGCGAGAAAGCCTTCCAGCAACGTATTCAGGAATAGTTTGCCGTGCTCGGTGATCTGCCAGTGGCGGTTGGTTTCCGTCAGAAAACCTTGCGCCAGCGCAGCGTCGATCTGCGGGCGGATCGCCTGCTCCGTGAGTCCAGTATAGTCCGTGAAATCGGCGCGCGGCGCTGGCTCCAGCAGACGAAAGCGGTTCATAAAGAACTCGAACGGACGGTCGTGAAGCGGGACCTCCGTGGTGGTATGCCGATATTCGCCCCGCATGTAGCCGCGCGGATGACGCGTTTTGGCGGTGCGCACAATGCGTCCGTCGGCGAACGTCAGCTTGCCGTGTGCGCCGCAGCCAATGCCCAGATAGTCGCCGAAGCGCCAGTAGTTCAGGTTATGTTGGCACTGGTAGCCCGGCCGGGCGTAGGCCGAGGTTTCATACTGCTGATAGCCCGCGGCGCTCAGCAGTTCGTGTCCGGCGCTGAAAATGTCCCAGAGCGCATCGTCGTCCGGCAGCGTCGGCGGCCGTGAGCCGAAGAGCGTATTGGGCTCGATGGTCAGCTGATACCACGACAGATGCGGCGGGTTCAGCGCGATAGCCTGACGCAAATCGTCCAGCGCTTCTTCCAGAGACTGCTGCGGCAAGCCATGCATCAGGTCGAGATTGAAGCTGCGCAGGCCCAGCTGTTCGGCCAGCCGCGCGGCGCGCTTCGCCTCTTCCGGACCGTGAATGCGGCCCAGCCGCTTGAGTTTGTCCGGGCTGAAGCTTTGCACGCCGATGGAAATGCGGTTGATGCCCGCTTGTTGGTAGCCGCTGAAGCGGTCGGCCTCGACGGTGCCGGGGTTGGCCTCCATCGTCACTTCGGCTTCAGGCGCCAGATCCAGCCTGGCGCGCACGCCGTCCATCAACTGCTGCATCGCTTCGGCGCTCAGCAGGCTCGGCGTACCGCCGCCGATGAAGATCGAGTGCAGCGGACGCCCTTGCGCCATCGTCAGATCCGCATCCAGATCGGCCAGCAGGTGATCCACATATTCCCCGTGCGGCACGTCGCCTTTAAGCGCGTGCGAGTTGAAGTCGCAGTACGGGCATTTCTGCACGCACCAGGGAATATGGATATAGAGGCTGAGCGGAGGCAGCTTAAGCATTGCGCAGGGCATCCAGTAGCTGGCGTAGCGCTTTACCGCGGTGGGAGCGGCTCAGCTTTTCGCTGCGGGTCAGCTCTGCGGCGGTGACGCCGGCGTCCGGCACGAAGAAAATCGGGTCATAGCCGAAACCGCCGCTGCCGGCTGGCTCACGGGCCAGAGTGCCCTGCCAGCTGCCGTGGCAGACCAACGGCGTCGGGTCGTCAGCATGCATCAGGAAGACCAGCACGCAGTGAAAACGGGCGGTGCGCTGGTCGTCCGGCACGTCTTGCATGGCTTCCAGCAGCTTGTTCAGATTTTGCCGGTCATCGGCGTCCTCGCCCGCATAGCGCGCGGAGTAGATCCCCGGCGCGCCAGCCAGCGCATCCACCGACAGACCGGAGTCGTCGGCGATGGCGGGCAGCCCCGTGACCCGAGCGGCGTGACGGGCCTTGAGGATGGCGTTCTCGATGAACGTCAGGCCGGTCTCCTCGGCGGAGTCTACGCCCAGTTCGGTCTGCGCCACGATATCCAGCCCGAAGTCCGCCAGCAGATCGGCGAGTTCACGCACTTTACCGGCGTTGCCGGTGGCTAATACGACTTTTTGCATCAATTAATTAGTCCTGAGAAGGTGAGGCGATGAGTTCCGCCACGTTGGCGGGAATCGTCTGCGGATCGACGATTTTGATCTGTTTATGCCGACCCAGTTCGCCTTTTTCAATGATCACTTTGCTTTTGGCGACGCGAAACTGCTTGGAGAGAAATTTGACCAGATGCGCGTTGGCCTGACCGTCGACCGGCGGCGCGGTGATCGCCACCTTCAGCTCTTCGCCATGCAGGCCGACAATCTGGTCGCGGCTGGCTTTCGGCTGTATATACAGCCGAATGACCAGCGCGTCCCGATCGTAGCTGACTGCGCTCACAGCAGGAACCACAGTCCGGGGAACAGATCCATGCCGAGGTAGTTCAGCAGATACAGGATCAAGATCACTACCATCGCGGAGAAGTCGAGGCCGCCCATCGCAGGCAGTATGCGGCGGATTGGCGCCATCAGCGGCTCGGTCAGCTGATACAGCAGGTAATCGACCGGGCTGCGGCCCTGGCTGATCCAGCTCATCAACGAACGGATGATGACCATCCAGAACACCAGATAACCCGCGGATTTGAGCAGCGACAGCAGTCCGACCAGCAGATTCATCGGGCTCAGCGACAGCGCGCCGACCTGAATGAGCAGCAGCAGCGGGTATTTCAGCGTTGTCAGCAAAANCGCCAGCAGCAGCGAGGCGCTATCGATGGGGCCGAGCGAGGGGATGATGCGGCGCAGCGGTCCGACGATCGGCTGAGTCAGCTTCACCACGAACTGTGACAACGGATTATAAAAATCGCTGCGCGACCACTGCATCCAGATGCGCAACAGCAGCACCATTACATACAGGTCGATTAGCGTTTTGACTAGAAACGTCAGAGTAAGCATAAATGCAACGGTTCCTTTCGGGTCAGAGGGAGATGTCGTGGAGGCATAAGGCCACGATTAAAACAGCTTTTCCATTTCTTTGGCGCGAGAAACAGCGGCCTGCATGGCATTCGACACGGTTTCAGCCAGGTGCTGTTCGTTGAAGACTCGAAGCGCTTCGGCCGTGGTGCCGCCCTTGGAGGTCACATTTTCACGCAGGGTAGACAAATCTTTGTCCGGGCTGGCGGCCACCAGCGCGGCGGCGCCGGTGGCGGCCTGCTGAACCAGCTGTCGCGCCGTTGAGGCATCGAATCCCTGGCGTTCGGCTTCCCGCTGCATCGCTTCCATAAACAGGAAGAAGTAAGCAGGCGCGCTGCCCGCGGCGGCGATGATGCCGTTGATCTGCGCTTCCTCATCGACCCAGCAGACTTCGCCGACGCTGGCCATCAAGCGGGTGGTGAAATCGCGGTCGGCTTTGCCGACGTTGTCCGGCGCATACAGTCCGCTCATGCCTTTGCCGACCAGAGACGGCGTGTTGGGCATGATACGCACGATATTCAACGGCTTGCCTAACAGCGCCTGAAAACGGGCGACGCTGACCCCAGCGGCGATGGACAGCACCAGTTTGCCGCTGAAGTCGACGTCCGACGCCAGTGATGAGCACACGTCCGCCATCAGCTGAGGTTTCACCGCCAGCACGACGACGTCGGCCTGTTGTACGCAGTCGACGTTATCGCCGGAGCTGATGATGCCATACTCCCGGGCTAACGCATCGCGACGCGTCGCCGTCGGGGCGCTGACGGCAATGTGCGTGGCGGGATAGCCGCCGTCGATTAAGCCGGCAATAATGGCCTGCGCCATGTTACCTGCGCCGATAAAGGCAATTTTACGGTGTTCCATCGGATTCTCGCTGTAGTCGGGTGTCTGTTAAGCGTCAGGCGGCGGAGTAATCTCTCGCGCCAAAAATCGCCGTGCCAATGCGCACCAGCGTGCTGCCAGCGGCGATGGCCGCCGGCATGTCGTCCGTCATCCCCATAGAAAGGGTATCCGCCTCTGGATAACGGCTCCTGAGCTGCTGAAAAAGATCGGACAGCTGGCGAAAAACCGCGAGCTGCCGCTGATAGTCGCTTTCCGGCGCCGGGATCGCCATCAGGCCGCGCAAGCGCAAGCGGGGCATGGCGGCAACGCTGGCGGCCAGCGCGGGCAAGGCCTCCGCCATCATGCCGGACTTGCTGGCTTCCTGACTGATGTTGATCTGTAACAGGACATTGAGCGGCGGCAACTCGTTCGGACGCTGATCGTTCAGGCGCTGCGCGATGCGCAGGCGGTCGATAGTGTGGCACCAGTCGAAGTGCTCCGCCACCAGTCGGCTTTTGTTGGACTGCAAAGGACCGATGAAGTGCCATTCCAACGGCGTATCGGGCCTCGCGGCGCGGAAATGCAGGATTTTGTCGACGCCTTCCTGGACGTAGTTCTCGCCGAAGGCGCGCTGTCCGGCGTCAATCGCCGCCGCGATCGCGCTGACGGGTTTGGTTTTGCTGACGGCCAGCAGCGTGACGTCTTCGGGAAGGCGTCCGCAGCGTTCGGCCGCCGCAGAAATTTGTTGCCTGACACCCTGTAGATTCTGCTGCACAGTCTGTGTCGTAAGGTTCGTGCTCATAGTCATTCAGGAGGCTTATGTGTGATTTGAAATATCGGTCCGGCAGATAGTGTAAAACAGAATGCCCCGGATCTGCACCCTGAAGGGTAACCTGTCCGGCGGACTAAGCTTCCTGACGCATGAAAAAAGGCGTATTCGGAAGAGTTTGGTCTAAGCTAACACCCAGCAAGCTGAATGGGTTCGGCCTCAACCTGCCGGTTTGCTTCGTTCGACAGTTTAAAAGGTGACCGCTATTTACATGGAATTTTCAATGAACAAAAAGAAAACAATCGCGACCGTCGGTGTCGTCTTGCTCCTTCCCCTAATGGCTGATTCAGCTCGCGCCGCCGCTCCCTCGTCCCCCCCTATCGGCAAGATTTGCAAAGCGACCACCTCGTTAATTTTCGGACGCAGTACCCAGATCATGAAGCTCGACGCCGTTGAAAATGGCATTGCCTATGTGCATTACTTCCGGCCTGGCGACCGCTCCCGCTGGGCTATCAAATGCAAGCTGGCTGGCAATCGCGTGCTATGGGCCAGCAACAATCCCGACAGTATTGGCCGGTGGCGCGACGATCCCGCGGATGAAACCATTACCTACCGTATTCACGGCGATGCGCTCGACATCAGCGAAATCTACTCCGATGGCTCCCAGGAGCGGCAGTCTTATTCGTTAAGCGCATTGTAACGTCGAAAACCGTTCGCCCTTTCCGGACGGGGCAAGCCCGCCCGGAACGATCGCCTAAGCATAGTCGATGCGCTCAGGTGTGCGACGCATAATCACCTTGCCGTGGCGCACGGACAGCAGCGCTTTGGCCTGACGACGTACGGCCTCATAGTCATTTTCCGCATCCATAATCAGCAGGTTGGCGGGTCGACCAACGACCAGACCGTAGTTTTCGCCCAGATGCATCGCTTTGGCGCCGTTATCGGTCACAAAGTCCAGGCAGCGCTGTAGATCCTCGTAGCCCATCATGTGACAGATATGCAGCCCGGCGTCCAGCACCCGCAGCAGGTTGCCGTTCCCCAGTGGATACCACGGATCTTTGATGGAGTCCTGACCGAAACAGACATTCATACCCGCGCGGTCCAGCTCGGCGACGCGGGTAATGCCGCGCCGTTTCGGAAAGGTGTCGAAACGGCCTTGCAGGTGGATGCTTTCGGTCGGGCAGGAGACGAAGCTGATGCCGGAACGCGTGAGCAGGCGAAACAGCTTGGAGCAGTAGGCGTTATCGTAGGATCCCATCGCCACCGTGTGGCTGGCGGTCACGCGCTCGCCCATGCCGCGCACGCGCGCTTCTTCGGCCAGCACTTCCAGAAAACGTGACTGGGGATCGTCGGTTTCATCGCAGTGGACATCCACCAGACAGCCCCGACGTTCCGCCAGATCCATCAGAAACTTCACCGAACTCACGCCTTGATCGCGGGTATTTTCGAAGTGCGGGATCCCGCCCACCACGTCGGCGCCCATGTCGATCGCCTGTTCCATCAGCCTGCGGCCATCGGGGAAAGATTCGATCCCTTCCTGCGGAAAAGCGACGATCTGCAGGTCGATCAGATTGCGCGCTTCCTCTTTGACTTCCAGCATGGATTTTAGCGCGCCCAGCGTGGGGTCGGTCACGTCGATGTGGGTGCGCACGTACTGAATGCCATGATCCCGCAGCAGGCCGATGGTGCTGTGCGCTCGGCGCTTGGTGTCTTGGTGGGTGATAGTGGCTTTGCGCTGNCTCCAGCGCTCGATGCCTTCGAACAGCGTACCGCTCATGTTCCACGCCGGTTCGCCGGCGGTCAGCGTTGCATCAAGGTGAATATGCGGCTCGACCAACGGCGGGATCACGAGCCGCTTTCCCGCATCGACATCCTCTGGCGCGGCCGTCAGCGGACCCGTCTGCGGCTCGATGGCGGCGATCAGGCCGTCGTGCAGACTCAGAGTGTACAGGCCCGGCTGATGGCGAAGGGCGGCATTGATAATCTTCATAACAACTCCTGCTGTTGTGCGTTGGACATACGCCAGATCAGCAAAGCGACCGACGCATTCAAGCGAAATTGGGGGTCGCTCAACGCGTGCCCCGACTGTTGTTCGATGCGCTGCAAGCGCTGGTGCAGCGTATTGCGATGGATATGCAGCCGCTCGGCGGCTTTGATCAGATTGCCGTTTTCCTGCAAGACGGCGTCGAGTGTTTCCACCAGCTGATGCGGATGTTTGCGGTGCGGCTCGAACAGCATCCCCAGCGTCTCCTTCATGAACTGCGCGACCAGCTCAGGCTCTTTAACGGCTGTCAGCAATTTAATCACGCCCAGCTCACTATAGTCGCACTGACCTTTGTCCGGCAGCATGCTCTCTGCGACATCCAGCGCGCGCCGCGCTTCGGTCACCCCCTGTCGGTAGTGCGCCGCCGAGAACACCGTTGATGAGATGCCGCACAATAGGCGCAGCGGGCGGATAGTGTCATCGATCGTTCGCTGTACTTGTTGCAACCGCCGTTGGCTGCGCCGGAATATCCGATCGTCGTCGGGCAGCAGCAAAATAAACAGTTCGCCCAGGACGATCAGCGGCAGCCCGTGTTCGCGGCTGGCCAGAGCCGCTTCCAACTGCTGCTGACTCTGTTGGCGGGCCGACTGCAAGTGCGCTTCGGCCAGGATAGGATCCTGCGTACTGAACAGCGTTTGCGTGCCGCTCAGACGCAGCGCGGCGATCCGACGCGGCTGCTCCAATGTTAAATGGAGATGGCTGGCGCGTTGGTGGGCGATCGCCAGACTCGGATACTCGCCGGTCAGCAGTTGGAGCAGAATGTCTCGTTGGGACCGCAGCGTCGCTTCTCGCTGGACCAGCGCTGTGCCGATTATCTGAGTGACGATCTCTATTTCGAGCGAGTTGGGCAGTTCTATTAACGGGATACCCAGCGTGTCCGCAAGCGCGACAACGGTGTAAGGGATCGCATGAATAAACGCCTCTCCGCTGAGCATCACTATGCCCGCGATGCCGCGCCGTTGCCCTTCGCGCAAGAGCAGCAGCAGGTTTTCCTCATCGCGCGCGGGGTTGCTCTCGGTGACAAACACCAGCTCGCCGCCCATGAACCACTCGGCGATCCTTTCATTTTTAGCCACGCAGCAACAGCGTACCGCGCGATGAATATGCTGCGCGCCGCCGCGTAGCGTCAGCGGCTCCAGCCCCGGTAACGACAAAATTTCGCTGATGGTCAAACTCATGGCTGCTCCTTNCTTTCCGTCAGGACCGCACGGCGTCCGGCCAATCGTGTGAAGAGCCTATACAGACTGGCGGAGGCTGCGATGCCGACCAGCGGAAAAGCGACACCGAGCCTGCCGCCCGCGAACATCGTTCTCGTAAAAAAGATACAGCTGAACAATACCATTGAGATCGAGAGTAACCCTTTGCGCTGATTTTTGGGCGTTTCACTTAAGGGAAACTCATTCCGTTCTGACATGGCGATAACCTCTGTTTAACGTAAGGAGGGGAGTGACCTGAGTTAACAGAGCAATTAACGTGCCCATTTTTTTCATTCGGAGAAAGCAGGCAGCGGATACGCCAAGTGTTGTGCACTTTGCCCGGTTTTTTCGTCACTATCTCCTGTCACCGCTCTATGATTGTGCGTTTTGCCCGTTATATGCACTGATGTCGACAGGAATGTCGTGCGGGGGAACGAAGGAAAAAAGGGAAGAGGGGACGAAAAAAGGCCGTCGCCGCGGTGACTGCGACGACGGTCAGGCATTAAGGCAGTAGCGGAAGCTTATCGCCGATGCGGAACATCGCCATGGCTTCCACCAACTGGCGGGATTGCGCTTCCAGCGATTCGGTCGTGCTGGCGGAGGCTTTCACCAGCGCGGCGTTCTGCTGGGCGACTTTGTCTATCTGGGTAAAGGCGATATTGACCTGTTCAATGCCGCGATGCTGCTCCTGAGACGCATAGGAGATCTCTTTCATCAGGCTGGTGATGCGGTCGATCTCGCCGGACACCTCATCCATGGTTTCGCCTGCCTGTGAGGCCAACGTCAGCCCCTCGGCCACGTGGGTCTGTGAGTCCATGATGAGCGTTCGAATCTCCCGGGCGGCCTGTCCGCTATGCTGGGCCAGATTGCGGACTTCGCTCGCCACCACCGCGAAGCCTTTGCCCTGTTCTCCGGCGCGGGCCGCTTCCACCGCCGCGTTCAGCGCCAGAATGTTGGTCTGAAAAGCGATGCCGTCGATAACGCCGAGGATATCGCTGATGCGTTTGGCGCTGGTGGCGATTTCCTGCATTTTCTCGATGACGTAGCACACCGATTCGTTGCCCCGGTCGGTGGTGTCCGAGACTTTGTCCGCCAACTGGTGTGCCAGCGTGGCGTTGTCGGCGTTGTGTTTGACCGTGGCGCTGAGCTGCTCCAGGCTGGCTGCCGTCTGCTCGAGTGCGGCTACCGAGGCTTCGGTGCGCTCCTCCAGATGGCGGNTGCCGGAGGTCAGTTCGTGACTGCCGCGATCAATTTGGGTACTGGCGTCGCGCACCTGTCCGACCGAGGCAAGCAGCGCCAGCTGCATACGCTCAATAGCGTCGCTCAGGCGGCCCAGTTCGTTATCGCTGCTAGCCGGGATGCGCTGAGTCAGATCGCCCGCCGCCACCTGCTCCAACTGGTCAATCGCCCGGTCGAGCGGTTTGAGCAGCATATGCCGCAGCGCCATCCATCCAAGAAAGACCAGCAGCAGCGACAGCAGGCACGCAACGCTAATCAGCAGCAGCATGACGCGTTCGTTATATTCGGCGTCCTGAATGCGTTCACTGGCCTGCTGCTGCGCATAGGCCCGAAATGCTTGAATAGCGTCGTCGAATGCCGTCGACAGCGGCGTCAAATCGTTTTCCAACAGCTGGTAGTATTCGTCCGTGTACTGTTTTTGCAGCGACGACACCATCGGGTTCAGGCCCTGTTCCAGATAGCGCTGATAGGATGTAGCGACGCTCTTCGCCAGCGTCAGGCCTTCCTCTGACGAATGTTCGGTCTGAGAGAACTGCTGGATCGTGCGCGTTGCGCTCTGGACATTGTGGGCCAGACGCTCGGTTTCCTGTGCGCCGATTTCGAGCAAACCCATCTCGATTTTGCGGACGGCCAGCGTGGCCGACGCTCTGGCCTGTAGCGTGAGGTTATAACCGTTCGTCAGCCCGCCCAGCTGTATGCCCTGAATATGGTTAAGCGCGCCGAGCGATTGTCGACTTTGATTAATGGAGTGTATGCCCATGCCGCTGACGATAAGTAGTAGCAGGGTGATAAGCGTTAACAATGATAAAAGACCGGCACGAATGGAGAGGTTCTTCAAACGCATGATGTCTATTCCCTGTGTGTAGAAAAAATCACGGGCGGCATCACTGCAACGCCGCCGGACGCTGCCTGCTATAGAATAAGAATCTCCCCTGACTGGCCCGGTTAAATCTGGGCGGCGCTCGAAATCGCGACGCACTGTCTGTACGCTGCGTTTCTGTGTGCTGCCCGTGTCCAATCGGGGTGTAGGGGATAAGGCCACGAAGCGTGGATTTTGAACATATCAGAAGAGCGGCGAGGGCAGGAAACAGGATTCCCTTATCTTATGTCGAAGGCCAAAAGAGCGAAAAATGAAGTGAAATTGTCGTTAAACGTTAAATAATTGGCCCTGATGTTTGCCGCTGGTTTATTATCTGCTGATAAAAAATGAGCATGCAGTGTGAGATGCCGTTTACGAATGTTGAGTTGCGTAGCACGGCGGGGAATCTGAAAGCGCGAGGGCGGCTTCCTTAGCGACACCCGAAAATATCCCCAGAGGTGAATGTGCAGTCAACACGTTTTACGGATTACGGCCTGCGAGCGCTGATCTTCCTGGCGTCGTTGCCGGAAGGAAAAACGGCCAGTATTACCGAAATGACCGACGTTTACGGCGTCTCATGCAACGATAGGGTCAACGTTATCAATCAACTGAGCCGTGCCGGGCTAATTAACGCGGTCCGTGGCAAAAACGGCGGCATCCGACGGGGTTGTGACCCGGCGACTATCCGCATCAGCTGTGTTGCGAGAACCGGAACCGCTGACCTTGTTCAACTGCGACCGCGATATATGTCACATAACTTCCGCCTGCCGTCTGAAGCAGGCCCTTCGTCAGGCAGTGCAGAGTTCCTGCAAGAGCCGGACAGTTACACGCTGGCTGATAGGGTGAAAGAAAATCCGCCGCTACACCAATTACTTCTGGCTGAAAAAGCAAGCCTTTCAGCCACCTGCCGATGACAACGGAGGAAACTTAATGTCACAAGATCCATTCCTGGAACGAGAAGCAGAAAAATACGAATCACCGATTCCTAGCCGAGAATACATTCTGGCGCACCTCGCCAAGCGAGATACCCCTATCAGTCGTGAAGAACTGGCCAAAGATCTGGAACTGACGTCTGACGAACAACAAGAAGCGCTGCGTCGCCGCCTGAGAGCGATGGAGCGTGACGGCCAACTCGTCTTCACCCGCCGTAAATGCTACGCCCTGCCTGAAAAACTGGATTTGCTTCGCGGTACGGTCATGGGCCATCGCGACGGCTTCGGCTTCCTGCGCGTCGAGGGCCGCAAGGACGACCTGTACCTGTCCGCCGAACAGATGAAAACAACGATACACGGCGACGTTGTACTGGCCCAGCCCCTCGGAGAAGACCGTAAAGGCCGCAGAGAAGGGCGCATCGTCCGCGTTCTTGAGCCGCGGACCAGCCAGATCGTCGGCCGTTACTTTACCGAGGCCGGTACCGGCTTTGTGGTGCCGGACGACAGCCGTCTGAGCTTCGATATCCTGATCCCGCCCGAGTCGGTATCCGGTGCCCGCATGGGGTCGGTGGTGGTGGTCGAGCTGACGCAGCGCGCTACCCGTCGCTCCAAGGCGGTCGGTCAGATCGTGGAAGTACTGGGCGAAAATATGGGAACCGGGCTGGCGGTGGATATCGCGTTGCGCACCCATGATATCCCTCACGTCTGGCCGCCAGAGGTCGAAGAGCAGGTCGGCGAATATAGCAGCGAGGTGCCGGAAAGCGCCAAACAGGGACGCATTGATTTGCGTCAGCTGCCGTTGGTGACGATTGATGGCGAGGACGCCCGCGACTTCGATGATGCCGTCTTCTGTCAGAAGAAACGTGGCGGCGGCTGGCGTCTTTGGGTGGCGATTGCGGACGTAAGCTACTACGTGCGCCCGAATACGCCGCTCGACACTGAAGCGCGCGCCCGTGGCACGTCGGTCTACTTCCCGTCTCAGGTGGTGCCGATGCTGCCGGAAGCGCTTTCCAACGGCCTGTGCTCGCTGAACCCGCAGGTAGACCGTCTGTGTATGGTGTGTGAAATGACCATCTCCGCGCAGGGACGGCTCTCCTCCTATAAATTCTACGAAGCGGTGATGAGCTCTCATGCGCGACTCACCTATACCAAGGTGTGGAATATTCTACAGGGCGACGAAGCGCTGCGTGCGCATTACCAGCCGCTGGTCGGCGCGCTGGAAGAGTTGCACGAGATGTACAAAGTACTGGATAAAGCTCGTGAACAGCGGGGCGGCATCGCGTTTGAAACGGAAGAGGCGAAGTTTATTTTCAACGCCGATCGCCGTATCGATCGCGTGGAATCCGTGGTGCGCAACGATGCGCACAAGCTGATTGAAGAGTGCATGATCCTGGCGAATATCGCGGCGGCCAAGTTTGTCGAGAAACATGAAGAGCCTGCGCTGTTCCGCGTGCACGATCGCCCTACCGAAGACCACGTACTGGCGTTGCGCAGCGTGCTGGGCGAGCTGGGCCTGACGCTGAAAGGCGGCATGAAGCCTCAGCCTCAGGACTATGCGGAACTGATGACGCAACTGGCCGATCGTCCTGACCGCGACATGTTGCAGACCATGCTGCTGCGTTCGATGAAGCAGGCGGTTTACGATCCGGAAAACCGCGGTCACTTCGGTCTGGCGCTGACCTCCTATGCGCACTTCACCTCGCCGATCCGCCGCTACCCCGATCTCTCCTTACATCGGGCCATCAAGTACCTGCTGAGCGATCGCAAAGCGCGTTCCACCTCGACCGGCGGCTGGCACAGTGATATGGCGGAATGCCTGCAGTTGGGCCAACACTGCTCCATGACGGAACGTCGTGCGGATGAAGCGACGCGTGACGTGGCGGACTGGCTGAAATGCGATTTCATGCAGGATCATGTGGGCGAGGTCTTCACCGGCGTGATCTCCAGCGTCACCGGATTCGGCTTCTTCGTGCGGCTCAACGATCTGTTTATCGATGGGCTGGTCCACGTCTCGTCGCTGGATAATGACTACTACCGCTATGATAATATCGGCCAGCGTCTGATTGGCGAATCGCGCGGTCAGGTCTACCGGTTGGGCGATGTCGTGGAAATTCGCGTCGAAGCGGTGCATATGGACGAGCGGAATATCGATTTCGCGCTGGTTTCTTCCACGCGTAAAGTGCGCGGCGAAGGTAAAACCGCGCGTGACCGGATGAAGCAGGGCGACGGAAAAGACACGAAATCTCCCCGCCGCCGTAAGCCTGCCAATCAGCACGTTAACTTCGAGCCGGACAGTGCGTTCCGCAAGGATAACGACGGCGCGAAAAAAGGGAAGGCGGCTGACGGCGGGAAAAAAACGCCGTCCAGAGCCAAGAAGAACGCGCAGAAAACGCGTAAGATCGCCGCCGCCACCAAGGCCAAGCGAGCAGGCAAAAAAACCGCCGGAGAATAGGGCCAGGCGAAAAGCGTAGCGTCGGCGCGGGAGGAACATCCCCGGCTAAAACTGCCTATCATCAGGCGTAGCGAAGCGTCTCCATTATCAACATCACGGGCGGTTTACCGCCCGTGTTATCAGTCAAAAGAGTATCAATGAGCGAAATTATCTACGGTATCCACGCGGTGAAAGCCTTGCTGGAGCGCGACCCGCAGCGTTTTCTTGAAGTGTTCATCTTGAAAGGTCGAGAAGACCGTCGTCTGCAGCCGGTCATCGCCGAGCTGGAATCTAACGGCATCGCCGTGCAGGTCGCCAACCGCCAATGGCTCGACAGCAAAGTCGAGGGTGCCGTACATCAGGGGATCATCGCTAACGTCAAACCGGGCCGCCAGTTTCAGGAAAACGATTTGCCTGAACTGCTGACCGCTCTCGATGCACCATTCCTGCTGGTGCTGGACGGCGTGACCGACCCTCATAATCTGGGCGCATGCCTGCGCAGCGCGGATGCAGCGGGCGTGAACGCGGTGATTGTGCCGCGGGATCGTTCCGCTCAGTTGAACGCCACGGCGAAAAAAGTCGCCTGCGGCGCAGCGGAAAGCGTGCCGCTTATTCGCGTCACCAATCTGGCGCGCACGCTACGTTTGCTGCAAGAGCACAACGTGTGGATCGTGGGCACGGCGGGCGAGGCCGACCATACTCTGTACCAAAGCAAACTGACCGGGCCAATGGCGCTGGTGATGGGAGCGGAAGGAGAAGGGATGCGTCGATTGACGCGCGAGCATTGCGATGAGCTGATCAGCATTCCTATGGCGGGCAGCGTCTCTTCGCTGAATGTGTCGGTCGCGACCGGCGTGTGTCTGTTCGAGGCGGTGCGCCAGCGAAGCTGAGTCGGATTATTGTTATGGCGGGAGCGAGCGCTCCCGCTGACCTTTCTTATTTCGTGGTGGTGGTGGACGACGACGATTTGGCCGCAATGCGCTGCTCAACTGCGTTACACCAAAGTACTGACGTCTTATTCGGCCAGGATCTCGCCGCCAGTTTACTCTCTACCGCCTGCTGCCAGGTCGTCGAACCAATCTGCACATTGATTTGCGATTGGCCGAGAATATTCAGTTCGGACTCCACCCATAAATTCCATTCCAGACTGCGGCAGGGCGCGGTGGCTGCGGTGGCGGAACCCGCACTGAACAGCAGAACGGCGATGACCAGTATTTTGTTCATTATATCCTCTCATTCGGGTAGTTTCAGGGTCTCTGGGCCGCCGGTTGCCTGTACAGAACGGCAAAGGCTCTCCAGACGCCGGGGGGCAGCTTTTCGCTCTCCGTCCTGCTGACAATCCGGTAATACTGCGCGCCGCGCTGATTGGCCAGGCGCAGTACTTCTCGGTCCGCGTCATCAGGNCTCCCGCGCACGATAACAGAAAGGGTGTCGATTCTATCCAGCGATAAACTCTGCTGCCGTGTGATTTCAATCGCCTGCCGACCGGGTGGGGGCGCTGGCTCCGGCGTGTTTAAACCGCAGGCGGAGAGTAACAGAGAACATGAAAATATCGCCAGTCGTTGACGTGTTGGCCGCCGCCAAAGCGACCGTCGTAATGTGCTGCACGCCAAAAATAGAAGGGCTGAAAACGTTCGCTGCAAAAGCGGACTTCCGGTAAGCAGGACGTTGCACGCTCGTCGATGAGTAGCTATAACTGCTGACTTTATGCCATTTTTGTGGTGGTTTGCGCTGGTTTTTTGGCGGGTTATTGCCATTTTTCGCTTGCCATGTGTCTTATTGCAGTCGTAATATTCTGGCGTTTTCATTTCCACTCACCTATCGCATTGCAAAGGAGGTTCAGTATGACGTATTCACATTCAACCCTTTGCAGGCAATGTCAGGATTAATCACCGCAGTTCTCTTTTTTTCGCGTATTGTCCCAGCTTTGCCTGCCCACGAATTCTTTTTTTAATTGATCAACAGGATTGATCTATGGGCAATACGATTCGCTTTATCTCTGCGCGCGTGAACGTGATCGCGTCGCAAAACACCTGGATTGATGATACCGCCATTCAGCAACTAACCGCTACCGCGGGTCTGCCGGATATGGCGCGGGTGTCCGGCATGCCGGACCTGCATCCGGGACGCGGCTACCCCATCGGGGCCGCTTTCTTCTCTCTCCGCCGTTTTTACCCTGCGCTGGTCGGCAACGATATCGGCTGTGGCATGGCGCTTTGGCGCACCGGCTTGCAGGCTGGCAAAGTTTCTCTGGATAAGCTGGAGAAACGGCTGGGCAATATTGATGGTCCGTTGGACGACGTACCGGATGTTCCCGACGATTTGCTGCCCCACCGATTTTCTCTCGGGACTATTGGGGGCGGTAATCATTTCGCGGAGCTGCAACAGGTGGATCAGGTCTATCAGCCGTCGCTCTTTGATGAACTGATGCCGGAGGATCGACGACTGCTACTGCTGGTTCATAGCGGGTCGCGCGGGCTAGGTCAGGCGATTCTGGAACGGCACCTGCGCAAGCACGGCCATCAAGGCGTGTTGGAAGGCACGCCCGAAGCCGATGATTACTGGCGGCAGCATCAGCAAGCGCTGCGTTTTGCCGCGCTTAACCGGCAGTGCATTGCTCGCCGCATGTTGCAGCGTTGGCATGCAGACGGTGAAGCCCTGCTGGATGTGACACACAACCTGGTGACGCCGACGACTATCGACGGCCAGTCCGGCTGGCTGCACCGTAAAGGCGCCACGCCGTCCGACGCTGGACCGGTCGTCATACCCGGCTCCCGCGGTGATTACAGCTATCTGGTACAGCCGAAGCCGGACGCGGCGAGCTTGTTCTCTTTGGCGCATGGCGCAGGCCGTAAATGGATGCGCGCCGAATGCAAAGCGCGGCTTGAACAGCGCTACAGCGTGCAGGATCTGGCGCGCACCGCGCTGGGCGGTCGTGTCATCTGTCAGGATAAACAGCTGATGTTTCAGGAGGCGCCCCAGGCGTACAAATCCATTGATACGGTGATCGCGTCTCTGGAAGGGGCGGGGCTCATCACACCGATCGCGCGTTTGAAGCCATTGTTGACGTACAAAACACGGGGAGGCGCCGCATGATTTTTTTGCAGCTATCCGCCGCGCAAGGGCCTGATGAGTGCATGTTGGCGACCGCCAAGGCTTTACACACCCTAACACGTGAGGCGCACGCTTTATCCGTCACGCTGGAGGTGGTGGAAAGCGAACCAGGAGACCGGCCGGGAACATTGCGATCCGCGCTGGTCTTACTTCAAGGCGACGGCGAGGCCGTGCTGGCGAATGCATGGTGTGGAACTTTGCAGTGGATTTGTCCCAGCCCTTGGCGTAAAGGACCAGGACGTAAAAATTGGTTTATCGGCGTGCAGCGTTTCACCCCGCAGCACACGTTCACTGATGGGGAGATCCGTATCGAGACGCTCCGTGCTTCCGGTCCCGGCGGTCAGCACGTCAACAAAACTGAGTCTGCCGTCCGCGCGACGCATGTCGCCAGCGGTATCAGCGTACGGGTGCAAAGCGAGCGCAGTCAGCATGCCAATCGCCGTTTGGCGCTTCAGCTGATCGAGTGGCGGCTACGGCAGCAGCACCAGCAGCAGACGGCGGCCTTGCGGGAGCAGCGACATCGTGGTCACCAAGAGGTCGAGCGTGGCAACCCCGTTCGGATTTTCAAAGGGGAGCGCTTCGACCCCTTCGGGTAGCCAGCGTGGCGACTGTGCGGCATCGCACCATCACGCTTTGCCGTTTTTTAACTATGGTAGGGGGAATTTATTTTTATCCCACCGGTGAGTTTGGCGCTATGGTAATGAGAGCTAGCGTGCCGCCGATGGCGCTGGCGGGCGGATGAGCGATAAAGGGAGGGGGCATTGATGGTCGAGATCTCAGTAACCACGATAAACGGCATTGAGGCGTTACACGCCACGCCGTCAGGAAAGCAGGCGGCGTCTCTGCCCACCGTTTTCTTCTTTCACGGCTTTACCTCCTCGAAAGAGGTCTACGCCTATTTCGCCTACGCGCTGGCGCATGCCGGCTTTCGGGTGGTCGCCCCGGATGCTCCAATGCACGGCGCGCGATTTGATGGCGATGAGGCGCGGCGTCTGCGTCATTTCTGGGATATTTTTCAGCAGAATGTTCGAGAGCTGCCGGAGTACGTGGTGCATTTTCGTCAGTTGGGATTGATTGAAGAGGGCCGAATTGGCGTCTGCGGAGCCTCGCTGGGCGGGATGACGGCGCTGGCGTCGATGACGCAGTATCCGTGGATCAACGTGGTGGCGGCTTTTATGGGGTCGGGCTATGTTTCGTCGTTGTCTCGATCCCTGTTCCCGCCGGTCGCGCCGGATGAACCGCAGAACGCGCCGCGGTTGGCGGCGCTGGCGGAACAGCTGGCGCCTTTCGACGTAGGTCATCAGCTGGATAAGGTGTCTGACAGACCGCTGCTACTGTGGCATGGGCTGGCGGATACGCTGGTGCCGGCCGGCGAGACCGAACGCTTGTATCAGGCGCTGGCAGGATGTCAGCGGGACGCGAACGTGACTTATCTGACGGAGGCCGATATCGGCCATAAAATCACCCCCACCGCGCTGCGGGCGGGCGCCCGCTTTTTCCGCCAGCACCTCTGAGCCGCCGCTTCCGGCTTGTCGCCGATTGTAACGTTTAACCCAGGCCGCCTATTTTATGTGCGGCCTTTCTGCTCCTTCGCCATATTGCCGCTTGTGTTACCTGTTCGTGGCACTTATAATTGCGCGTCATTTTTTCGGCCGCACACAACTACGTTCCTTGCTTCCATGGGCCGCGGCTGACCCTGACAGGAGGCTGAATAATCCGTAAGGAGCAATTCGATGCGTCATTACGAAATCGTTTTTATGGTTCATCCTGACCAAAGCGAACAGGTTCCAGGTATGATCGAACGTTACACCGGTGCTATCACTGGTGCTGAAGGTACGATCCACCGTCTGGAAGACTGGGGCCGCCGTCAGCTGGCTTACCCGATCAACAAACTGCACAAAGCTCACTACGTTCTGATGAACGTGGAAGCGCCGCAGGAAGTGATCGATGAGCTGGAAACAAACTTCCGCTTCAACGACGCCGTTATCCGCAGCATGGTTATGCGCGTTAAACACGCGGTAACTGAAGCTTCTCCGATGGTAAAAGCGAAAGACGAGCGCCGCGAGCGTCGTGAAGATTTCGCAGAAACCAGCGATGATGCTGAAGCTGGGGATTCTGCAGAGTAATTTGCCGTGACGAAGACGAATCGACTGGTACTGTCCGGCACCGTGTGCAAGACGCCCATTCGAAAAGTCAGTCCTTCAGGTATTCCTCACTGCCAGTTCGTGCTTGAGCACCGTTCTTTGCAAGAGGAAGCCGGATTAAACCGGCAAGCATGGTGTCGTATGCCCGTGGTTGTCAGTGGACACCCGTCACAAGCATTGACTCACAGTATAACGGTCGGCATGCAACTCACTGTTCATGGTTTCATTAGTTGCCACCAAGGGCGCAATGGTCTGAACAAAGTTGTTTTACATGCCGAGCAGATTGAATTGATAGATTCTGGAGACTAGCCAAATGGCACGTTATTTCCGTCGTCGCAAGTTCTGCCGTTTCACCGCGGAAGGCGTTCAAGAGATTGACTATAAAGACATCGCTACGCTGAAAAACTACATCACTGAAAGTGGTAAAATTGTACCGAGCCGTATCACCGGTACGCGTGCAAAATATCAGCGTCAACTGGCCCGTGCTATCAAGCGCGCGCGCTACCTGTCTTTGCTGCCGTACACCGATCGTCATCAGTAATCGGCCGCTGTCTAATAACAAGACTTTGAGAGGATAAGGTAATGCAAGTTATTCTGCTTGATAAAGTAGCAAACCTGGGCAGCCTGGGCGACCAGGTAAACGTTAAAGCGGGCTACGCTCGTAACTTCCTGGTTCCGCAGGGCAAAGCTGTGCCGGCAACCAAGAAAAACGTTGAGTTCTTCGAAGCTCGTCGCGCTGAACTGGAAGCCAAACTGGCTGACGTTCTGGCCGCAGCTGAAGCTCGCGCCGCTAAACTGAACGAACTGGCTAACGTCACCATCGCTTCCAAAGCGGGTGATGAAGGTAAACTGTTCGGTTCTATCGGTACTCGTGACATCGCTGATGCGGTTACCGCAGCAGGCGTTGAAGTTGCGAAAAGCGAAGTCCGTCTGCCGGAAGGCGTTCTGCGTACTCTGGGCGAACACGAAGTGAGCTTCCAGGTTCACAGCGACGTTTTCGCTAAGCTGAACGTGGTTATCGTTGCTGAAGCGTAATTTACGCTGACGTTAACGTCGTAAAACGCTGGCCTTGCGCCAGCGTTTTGCATTTCTGGGGGAGGGGAATCGAGTCTGGATCTGTAGTGACAACAGGCACTCTCCGCTGACAGAAAGCGCCCGCTTTCTTAGTATTTATGATTTTTATTCCGTCATCACGCGACGTCTAGCGTGTACGAACAAATGCGCCGTCCGGCTGACGGACGAACTGCACCGTCTGGTTATCCGTCGTATCGATCTCTAATTCCGACACGACGTCCTGCGCATTCAGTCGCAGTCTGACCTTTTGTCCCGCATGAAGGCTGCTCAGAGGTTTGTCGTTGCCTTCGACCTGCGCCATCGCAAACACATCGTTGACCGGCAGATTGTGAGCGCGGAAGAGCTGCGCCAATGTTTGTCCCGCGGCTATCTGATAGTTTTGCCACGGTTTTTCGGCAGCGGCAGGGGGCGCTTCGGGTTGATCCGGCGCGGGGACTGAGTCAGCGCGCGGCGCCGGATCCGCCAACCTGGCCTGCACCGGTGCCGGTTCAGAGGTTAGCGGAACGTTCGTTGGGTTGGCGACGCGAGTGGGCTGCGGGGTTGGAGAATAGGGCCAGAGCAGCACGAGCAGGAGCAACGCCGCCGCAATAAGCAGCCAGCGGCGATGCGGATAGGGCAGCGGTTCCATCCACTGAAACCCGTCCGGCAGATGCCACAGCTGACGCAACAGCAGCGAGATTCGGCCATAAGGATTGCGCCGCGCGGCGGAAGATGCGGACGATCTCCGTGCTGGCGTCTCATCAGCGATGCTGAACGGCCAAGGCCGTCGGCGCCACCAACGTTGGCAGGATTGCCACAGCATACGGGAATCCCAGCGGTTTTTACTTCTCCTGGGCGCGATTCTGCCCATGATGACCTCTCTTGCTACCGTGTAAGGTAAAAACGCCTTGAGTATATCGGTAATCCTTCAAGGATAGCCAGTAAGTCAGCGCGCTTTTGGGGCGGAGTCCACGCTATCGGTCACTAGGTGTGTCAGTGCGCGTCCGGCGGGGCCGGACAGAGAAAATTTTACCCATAAACCTCACGCTGTTATGCTGCACGCTCGCAATTTTTACAGAAAAAGGAACATCAATGACAACGCCTTCTTATGACAGCGTAGAAGCCCAGGCAAGCTACGGCATCGGCCTGCAGATCGGTCAACAGTTACAGGAGTCGGGTCTGGAAGGTCTGCTTCCTGAAGCGCTGGTCGCCGGCCTGCGTGATGCTCTTGACGGACAGGCGCCCGCCGTACCGGTCGACGTCGTTCACCGTGCGCTGCGTGAAGTCCATGAACGTGCGGNCGCGGTGCGCCGCGAACGTCAGCGTGAACTGGCGGTAGAAGGTCAGCGTTTCCTGGAAGAGAATGCGCAGAAAGAAGGCGTGAGCAGCACCGAGTCCGGTCTTCAGTTCCGTGTTCTGACTCAGGGCGAAGGCGGCATTCCCGCCCGTCAGGATCGCGTGCGTGTGCACTACACCGGTCGTCTGATCGACGGTACGGTCTTCGACAGCTCCGTACAGCGCGGCCAGCCGGCGGAATTCCCGGTGAGCGGCGTTATCCCCGGTTGGGTGGAAGCACTGACTCTGATGCCGGTCGGTTCCAAGTGGGAGCTGTATATCCCGCAGGAACTGGCGTATGGCGAACGTGGCGCTGGCGCGTCCATCCCGCCGTTCAGCGCGCTGATTTTCGAAGTCGAGCTGCTGGAAATCCTGTAATTCAGGAAGAGGTCAGACAGTCGACGGGCTGTCTGACATCAAGTTTTATTGCGATGACGCCGAACGTCGACGCGCACTGTTAGAAGTGATACCCCACCATGACGTAATACCCCCATCCTGTTGATTTGACTGGCCCCTGCGGCGTTCCAATTTCTGCGCCATCCTGCCACTGTCCGCCGTGATGGAAATAGCGCGCAACGAGAGCGTAGTGCCAGTGGTCGTAGCCGCGCGCATTGCTAAGCTCATTGCCGTCGATGGATCCCGGCGCGCGAACTCAGCAAGCGCCGCTGAGCGGCGATCCGCCCAGCCCGCTCCGGCCGCCGTCTCATACCCGCTGTCCGCATGCTGAAGCGGTGTGCGCGTAGCGAAAACCTATCATGTCCTCCTGCGGCGACGGAACATCAGGTGTTTTGTCACCACTGGCAGGCGTGATGAACGAATTTTGCTCGACTCTGTATGGCCTGACGACCTTTTTGTGGCAGGAAATGCTGGTGTAAGCTTAATAACAGGAAATTAGCCTTTTTCCGATAGAGCGCTGGGGGGAATCCCCGTATACCGTTGGCATACGCCGCATCGCGGCTATGCAGAGGGTATAACGATGATTAAACCGCTGTGGTTCGCTGCCGTTTTGGCAAGCGTGATGTATACGGCGCCCGCCGCGCAAGCCGACAGCCTGAGCCTGTCTCTGCCGGGGGTGCAACTGCACATTGGCGATCGCGACAGACGAGGTTACTACTGGGATGGCCGCTACTGGCGCGATCCTGATTATTGGCGTGAGCGTCACCACTACCACAGGCCACCACCGCCNCCGCGTCATTACTATGAGCCGCCGCCGAGAGTGATTGTCGTGCAGCCGCCGCCGCGGGTTTATCGGGAGGATCGCCACCACCGTGGCCCTGACTGGGACCGTGGACGTCGTCACCATCGGGACGATGACCGTCGCCGGTGATCACTATTCAAGCGGAGGGCGAACACATCCCGCCATGCCGTCCGGCCTGACCAGCCATTAACGAACCTCAAGGGATGCCAGCAGTTGCGGTATCCCTTGTCATTTCCGGCCTTAAAGCCTACCCCAGACACTGGCGGAGCGAGTCTTGAATATCACTGAAATAGCGATGACCCACAACGTTGTCTAAATCTCGGCGTGTACTTTGCTGTCATTCTGATGGTGAGCACGGCAATGTCTTCGAGAGTTCTCTTGTATGACGTCGCCAGACGTGAATGTCTTCCTCACCCCCGTCCTCGCCGGTGTCTTATGATGAGGTGTCTTTGCGAGGTGGTAGTGAAGGGCATATCCCATATAATCATGATGAACAGATGAAGTATCATCCCTGAAGATGATGGGCGTGTGGAAGCGGCCCTGGCCTGTAGGATCATGGCCGGTCCATCCCTTTTCAGCGTTATCCTACGGGGCGTCAGGCGGCCTCGACAACCGGTAGAGAGGAGACATCATGCTAGAACATATTTGCCAGCTAGCGCGTGAGGCGGGTGATGCCATCATGCAAATCTATGAGGGACAGGAACCGGTTGAGGTCAGACATAAGCAGGATGACTCGCCGGTAACCGCCGCCGATATCGCCGCGCACAAAGTCATTGCCCACGGGCTGACGGCGGCCTATCCGATGATCCCTTTGTTGTCTGAAGAGGACCCGCCGCCGTGGTCCGAACGCCAGCACTGGCAGCGTTATTGGCTGGTGGATCCGCTGGACGGGACGAAAGAGTTTATTGGTCGCAACGGTGAATTCACCGTCAATATCGCGTTGATCGAAGACGGTAAACCGGTGCTGGGTGTGGTCTATGTGCCGGTGACCGGCGTGATGTACGCCGCAGCGGAGGGCAAAGCCTGGAAAGAGGAGTGTGGCGTCCGTCTGCCGATCCAGGTGCAGGACGCTCGTCCGCCGCTGGTTGTGGTCAGCCGTTCCCATGCGGACGCGGAACTGCAGGACTACCTCGCCCAGTTAGGCGATCATCAAACTGTCGCTATCGGTTCATCGTTGAAATTCTGCCTGGTGGCGGAAGGAAAAGCGCAGCTTTATCCGCGTTTCGGGCCTACCAGCGTATGGGATACGGCCGCAGGGCATGCTGTAGCGCTGGCGGCGGGCGCGCAGGTCAATGACTGGAAAGGGCAGCCGCTGTCTTATTTTCCAAGCGAATCGTTCCTGAATCCCGGATTTCGCGTTTCCCTATATTAATCCCGCCTAAGGGTTCTCCGGGCCGGTGTGCCGGGTCCGGAGCCTTTCAAAGGCTGTTCACGCCATCTCTCACATTACGAACGTTAAAGTTTTATGAGGATTGTCCGAAACCTCTATGTGCTGTCGTTATTCTGTCATAGAAAGACGGTATAACACCGCACAGGAAAATGAACAGGCTGAAGTGGCGAAAGACGTCTCTCGTCAATACTGTTCTGTATCACCCTGGTATTTGAAGGTTTATTCTGATTTATCAAATTTTGCGTTTTTCTGTTCCGTAAACTAATGTAAAAGCGATAAATAATGCTGGCTTATAGGGAACTTCCCATTAAATATCGACCCTAAATGTAGGATAAAGCTTGGTGTGTCATACACCCTGTGCCGGGTTGGTGGCAGGAGACGCACTTTTGGAACAACGTAAGGAGAGGATGTATGAGGATCTTCGAACGCTATAATCCCTTTAAAGTCGCTAAATACGTTAAGACCTTGTTTCGCGGACGGTTGTACATCAAAGGGGTTGGTGCTTTTGAGTTTGACTACGGCAAGATTTTACTGCCGAAAAAGAAAGACAAGCAGCATCTTGAAGTCATGTCTGAAGTCAACCGTCA
The DNA here is from genome assembly GCF_000688655.1 of Lonsdalea quercina subsp. quercina. Lineage (GTDB taxonomy): Bacteria > Pseudomonadota > Gammaproteobacteria > Enterobacterales > Enterobacteriaceae > Lonsdalea > Lonsdalea quercina. The sequence goes on from NZ_JIBO01000002.1 coordinate 252,894, forward strand.
GGTTATGAAACTGCAGTCAGAGCTGGCTTAACGCCGACTGCCGCCCTCGCGATAGGATGTTGGAAACGACGGACCGGACTGTTGCGACACATGCAAAAAATTGATGTGTAATGTGTGAAAAGAACAGATTCGGATCCGCGCCGGTATGAGGGGCATCGATAAGTTATGCGGTTATCCAACGTCAAAAAAGGCCCATAAACGGGCCTTTTTTAATGAGTGAAAGGCAGCCTTACGGCTACACGATGCTGACATCCGGGCCAGCGCTTCCCGCCGGTTTGTCCTCCAGTCGGGTTACCAGGAGCTGGTCTATCTTGTAGCTGTCGATATCCACCACTTCGAACTTGTAGCCAGCGAAACGCACGAAATCGGTCCGCTTGGGAATTTTACGCAGGGTGTACATCATGAAACCGCCGATGGTTTCGTAGTTGCCGGAGTGGGGGAAGTCGTCGATATTCAGCACACGCATCACGTCGTCGATCGGCGTACCGCCCTCAATCAGCCAGGAGTTGGCGTCACGAGCGACGATCTGCTCTTCCAGTCCCTGTCCCACCAAGTCGCCCATCAGCGTTGTCATTACGTCGTTGAGGGTGATGATGCCGACCACCAGCGCATATTCATTCAGAATCACCGCGAAGTCTTCGCCCGCCGTCTTGAAGCTTTCCAGCGCTTCGGACAGCGTCAGCGTATCCGGTACGATCAGCGCTGGGCGAATTTGTACGCCGCTGGTCAGTTCCAGGCTCTGATTGCCCAGAACTCGGTTCAGCAGGTCTTTGGAGTCGACGTAGCCTACGATCTGATCGATATGGCCGTCGCAAACCAGGAATTTGGAATGCGGTTGCTGGGCGATTTTCTGCTTGATGCTTTCTTCGTCCGCATGCAGGTCGAAGAACACCACGCTCTCACGAGAGGTCATGGAGGACGGGACGGTGCGGGATTCCAGCTCGAACACGTTTTCGATCAGCTCATGTTCCTGCTTGCGCAACACACCAGCCAACGCGCCTGCTTCCACCACCGCGTAGATGTCGTCCGACGTAATGTCGTCCTTACGCACCATCGGCAGCTTGAGCATCCGGAAAATCATGTTCGCCAGACCATTAAACAGCCATACCAGCGGCCGGAATATCAACAAGCAGAAGCGCATGGGGTTGATGATCCGAACGGCAACCGTTTCGGGGGCGATCATGCCTATGCGTTTCGGCGTCAAATCGCCAAGCAGAATAAACAGGCTGGTAACCAGCACAAAGGAGCAAATAAAGCTGACGCGCTCGGCCATTTCCGGCGACATCACATTATCGAAAAGCATAGTAAAGTAGGGGGAGAAGGCGGCGTCGCCGACGACACCGGCGAGAATGGCTACGGCGTTGACGCCGATCTGAATGACGGTAAAGAAAATACCGGGCGTCTCCTGGAGCTTCATCACGCGTTCGGCGTTCTGGTTGCCCTCGTCCGCCATGAGTTTGAGCTTTATTTTGCGCGATGCAGCCAGGGAAATTTCAGATACGGAGAAAAATGCGCTAACGGCGATAAGAAAAATAATTAATAACAAACTGTTTAACATAGTTTTTTCGCTTTGCCTCAATAGACAGGGCGATCCTCAGGAAGGAAAATAATCATGAACCAACGGCAGGGAGCCGTGGACAAGGCCGATTATCAGCCTCATGCCGGCGGCATTATAGCAGGAGCGGTCAAAGAACCGCCAGCACTGGCGTGAGGCGATCTGCAGGCCGTTAAAATGGCGTTTCAAAAAGGAAAAAACGCCGTCGTTTTTAACGCGACGGCGTTCAGTAAAATTAGCGCTGCGGCGGTAAACAAACGCCGATGCCGCCTAGCCCGCAATACCCTTCCGGATTTTTGTACAGATACTGCTGATGCTCTTCTTCCGCATAGTAAAACGGACCGGCCTCTGCGATTTCGGTGGAGACCGTTCGCTTATCGCCCGCGGCTGCCATTGCCTGCTGGAAGCGCTGTCGGCTCTCTATCGCCGCATGTTCATGCTGTGCCGTCAGTGTGTAGATCGCTGAACGGTATTGCGTGCCGACATCACCCCCTTGTCGCATCCCCTGAGCCGGATCATGATTTTCCCAGAAGATTTGCAGCAGCTTCTCGTAGCTGATGACCGCCGGGTCGAACACCACCCGTACTACTTCTGCATGACCGGTTTTACCGGTACAGACTTCCCGATAGGTGGGGTTCGGCGTATAGCCGCCGCTGTAGCCAGCTGCCGTACTGTAGACGCCCGCTTGTTCCCAGAACAGGCGTTCTACGCCCCAGAAACAGCCCATCGCGAAAATGGCGACGTGCATTCCCTCCGGGACATGCGTCATCGAGTGCTGATTGACCACATGGAGCCGGGCGACAGGCATCGGCGTTGACCGACCAGGCAGCGCGTCGGACTGGCTTATCGACTGCGTTTTATCAAAAAGTAAGACCACGTTTAGCTCCCATTGACGGTTTGAATCATCGTTATCGGTTACGGTTCCGGGAATTTCCGGGCGGGATAAAAGGGTGTGCGAGTCAGTTTCCCCTTGTATACACTATATTTTAGGCTTTACCGGCTAATATCTATGGCTAAAGAGAAACAATTTAATTCTATAGGGTGATCAGGGAGCGCAGTGGCGATTTTTACATTGAAGAGGAATTTTTATCGTACCGGCGGCATCCGCTTATGCCGTGCGATAGGGGTGTGCGGATTACTGCTGGCGAGTGCGTCTGTTGGCGCCGCTTCCAATGTCCGTTTGCAGGTGACAGGGCTGACGGGCGAACTGCAAAAGAACGTCCGGGCGCAGCTGTCTACCATTACCGCCGACGAAGTCAGCGCCGATGGACGTTTCCGGTCCCGCGTCAACAATGCCATCCGGCAAGGTTTGCGGGCGCTTGGCTACTACGATCCTGACATCGACTTTCAGTTCTTACCGGCGGTCAACGGAGGCCGACCGGTGCTGAGGGTCAACGTGTCGCCGGGAGAACCCGTAAAAATCGCCGGTGTCGATGTCGCCATTGAAGGGTATGCTCGCAATGATGAGGATTTCCTGAAGCTGCGGAAAGAAAAAGCGCCGGCGCTGGGTACGGTTCTCAATCACGGCGACTATGACGATTTTAAAAGCGAGCTGAATACACTCGCCGTCAGCAAAGGCTACTTCGACGCACATTTTCTCAAAAGCCAACTGGGGGTGATGGACTCGACTCATCAAGCCTTCTGGGACATCGACTACGACAGCGGCGATCGCTACCGCTTCGGCGCGTTGAGCATTGAAGGATCGCAGATCCGCGAAGAGTATGTTCGCGCGCTGCTGCCTTTCCATGAAGGTGATTATTATACCTCTGAACAGCTGGGCGAATTCAACCGCCGACTGTCATCCACCGGATGGTTCAATTCCGTGGTGGTTTCCCCCGATCTGCAACGGGGAAGAGAAAACAAAAATAAAGAGCTGCCGATGGAGGCGGTGCTGTCTCCACGTACCCATAACACGGTGGAAACCGGGGTCGGCTACGCCACAGACGTCGGTCCGCGCCTAAAAACAACCTGGAATAAACCCTGGGTTAACTCCAGCGGCCACAGCCTGCAAAGCAGCTTCAGCGTTTCGGCGCCGGAGCAGCAACTGGATCTAAGCTATAAAATCCCGCTACTCGCCAACCCGCTGGAGCAGTATTACTTGCTGCAAGGCGGTTTCAAGCGTGAAGACCTCAATGATACCAAGGCGGATTCCACCACCCTGAACGTGGCCCGCTACTGGAACTACTCAAGCGGCTGGCAGCGCTCGGTCAACCTGCGCTGGAGTCTGGATCACTTTACTCAGGGGTCGGTGACTGATACGACGATGCTGCTCTACCCCGGTTTCAACGTGAACCGCACCCGTCAGCGGGGCGGGTTGATGCCGACTTGGGGAGATTCGCAAAGCTACTCCATCGACGTTTCCAATACCGCCTGGGGATCCGATATCGACTTCTCCGTCTTCCAGGCGCAGAACGTCTGGATCCGTACATGGGAAGAGAAACACCGATTCGTCGTGCGCGGCAACTTGGGTTGGATTGAAACCGGCAGTTTCTCACGCGTGCCGCCGTCCCTGCGCTTCTTTGCCGGCGGCGATCGCAGCATTCGCGGCTACAAATACAAATCCATTTCTCCCCGAGACGGCGACGATAAGCTGACCGGGGCCTCCCGACTGGCGACTGGCTCGCTTGAATATCAATATAACATTACCGGCAAGNGGTGGGGCGCGGCGTTCATCGACAGCGGCGAGGCGGTTAATGACTTTAAGCAGAGCGACATTAAAACCGGGGCGGGGGTCGGCGTCCGTTGGGCGTCCCCTGTCGGGCCAATCAAGCTGGATATCGCACGACCTGTCGGCGATCCGGAAAAACACGGTTTACAGTTCTACATTGGTTTGGGGCCTGAACTATGAGTATGTTGAAAAAAATCGGGATCGGCCTCATTGCCGTATTATTAGCGCTGCTCGTGGCGCTGACGCTCCTGGTGACGACAACGCCAGGGCTGCATTTTATGCTGAACTCGGCCACACGCTGGGTGCCGGGATTAGCCATCGGGAAAGTGGACGGCGGCTGGCGCGACCTGACGTTGCAGGACTTCAGCTATCAGATGCCGGGCGNGACGGNGAAGGCGACCCGCCTGCATCTGGCTCTGACTCCGAGCTGTCTGTGGCACAGTAAGCTGTGTATCAACGACCTGTCGTTGCAGGGGCTAGACGTGGTGGTGGACACAAAAGCCATGCCGCCTGCCTCTCAGGAGACGACGACCGCCAGCGAGCCGATCACGGAGATCTCCACGCCGCTGACGCTCGACCTGCAACATTTCAGCCTGCAAAACACCCGTGTGACGGTGGACGACACCGCCCTGTCGCTGGCGGAGTTTCAAACCGGTATGTTTTGGCAGGGGCGGTCGCTGACGCTCCAGCCTACTCGTATCATCTCTTTGCTGGTCGCGTTGCCTAAAACCCCGGTGGGGCTGGCCGTTAAAGATGACGTGACGGCGGGCGACGTCGCGCAGACGCTGCCGCAGGTGGCTAAAGCCTCTCAGGATAAGGACGTGAAGGACGCGGCGAAGGAGAAAGCGCCCGCCGAACCGCCGTTAGGCGAACGGCTGCAGGCGATGTTCGCCAAACCGCTGCTGAATGATATGCCGGCCATCACCCTGCCGCTCGACGTTACCATCACGGATATCACCGGCGAGCAGCTGCGTGTCACCGGCGATCAGGACGTGACCGTCAACCGTCTGCAACTCCAGGCCTCGACGCTGAAACAGGCGGTGACGCTACAGCGGTTCAGCGTGCAGTCTCCGCAGGGATCGCTGTTCGCCAACGGCGCGGCGACGCTCAACGGCGACTGGCCGGTGACCTTTAACGCCAACGGCGCGCTCAATATCGACCCGTTGAAGGGAGAGCGCCTGAAGCTCACGATTGACGGCGCTTTGCGACAGCAGCTGAAACTGGCGATGAATCTCTCCGGCCCGCAGCGCGCGCAGCTGAATATCGATACGGCGCTGGCCGAGCAGGGGCTGCCGTTGACGCTGAAGCTGCAAAGTTCCCAACTGCGCTGGCCGATGACGGGCACCGCGCAGTATCAGATGAACAATTTGCAGGTGAATTTCGGCGGTAAAGCGACGGACTATGCGCTTAACGTGAAGGGGGATATCCGCGGCAGCGCCGTTCCGCCCGCTTCGCTGCGGGTAGAAGGGAAGGGCGACTTGCAGCAGTTCGAGCTGGCGCACCTGCGCCTCGACGCGTTCGAAGGCTACAGCGACATCACCGCGAAAGTCGATTGGCGCGATGCCATCAACTGGAGCAGCGCGCTGACCATCAGCGGGATCAATACGGGCCGACAGTGGGCTGACTGGCCGCTACGTCTTAACGGCATCATCAAGGCTAATGGGAAAGNGGTGTCCGGCAGCGACTGGCAAGTACAGGTGCCTCAGTTGCAGATGGACGGCAGCATACGCCGGAACAAGCTGACGGCGAAAGGTTCGCTGAGAGGTAATGCGGCAGGGCTATGGAACGTGCCTGGACTGAATCTGGCGCTCGGCCGCAACCAGATCAACGTCAAGGGGAAACTGGACGATCGCTGGCAGCTGTTGGCCGATATCAATGCGCCGGAGCTAAATGGCATGCTGCCTGGTCTGGGCGGGCATATCCTCGGAAATCTCCACCTGGACGGCCGTCGGGACGCGCCTCAGGTACGCGCCGACTTAACGGCATCTTCGCTGCGTTGGCAGGATCTGCGGATCCAGCGTATCGATCTGAAAAGCGATGTCCGCACAGACCAGCAGATCCAGGGGACGCTGGCGCTTAAGGTGGCCCAGCTCACGCAGGGTTCGCTGAAGGTCAGCTCGGTTGATCTGGAAGCGGGCGGCAACGAAACCAAACATCAGCTTCAGCTCACGGTGAAAGGCGAGCCGGTTTCCGGCCAGCTTGCGCTGAACGGTAGCTTCGACCGCGCTCAGGAACGCTGGCGCGGGACGCTGAACCATACCCGTTTTGACACGCCGGTCGGCGAGTGGCGGCTGACGCAAGCCATGTCGCTGGACTATCTGGCGGCGGCGCAGAAAATCACCGTCGGCACCCACTGTTGGGTGAATCCGCATGCCGAAGTGTGTGTGCCTAAGCCGATTGAGGCCGGCCCCAGCGGACATGCCAGCGTGCGGCTTAATCGCTTCGATCTGGCGATGCTCGAACCGTTCCTGAGTGAAGACACCGTGCTGACCGGGCGGTTCTCCGGCGATGCCGATGTGAGCTGGCAGGCAAGCGGCGGACTGCCGCAGGCCAAAGTCACGCTGAATGGCGACGGTGTGAGCGTGCGTCAACAGATGCAGGGGGGCGCGTTGCCGGTCGTGTTTGACACGCTGACGCTGAATGCCGGTCTTGACCGCGGTCAGGCTAAAATCGGCTGGCGGATGGCGATCCGCGGCAACGGCCGTCTGAACGGGGNCGTGCTGATTAGCGATCCGCAGCAGCGCCGCAACCTGAGCGGTACGGTCACCATCGATACGCTGTCGCTGGATATGCTCAACCCGGCCTTGCAGCAGGGCGAGAAGGCTGCCGGCATTCTGAACGCCAATCTGCGGCTGGGCGGCAACGTCGAGCGACCGCAGCTCTTTGGGCAGATGGTGCTGGAAAAACTGGATATCGACGGCAACTGGATGCCGGTCGATCTGAAGAATGGCCGCCTTGCGGTGTACTTCAATGGGATGTCCTCCACGCTGCAAGGGTTCCTCAAGACCACGCAAGGGCAGGTCAACTTGGCTGGGGGGGCCGACTGGTCGCAACCGGACGCCTGGCGAGCGCGCGTTGCCGTGAAAGGCGATCGTATGCGAGTGACGGTGCCGCCAATGGTACGTCTGGATGTGTCGCCCGATATCGTTTTCGAAGCCACGCCGCAGTTGCTGGCGCTAAATGGGTCGGTGAATATCCCGTGGGCGCGCATCGTAGTACATGACTTGCCAGCCAGTTCAGTCGGCGTCTCATCTGATGAAGTCATGCTGAATGAGGAAGGGAAACCGACGCAGGAGAAATCGACCTCGATTCCAATCAACAGCAATTTGACCATCCATATCGGAGATGACGTCAAACTCGACGCCTACGGCCTGACCGCCAATCTGGCGGGCGATTTAAAGGTGGCGCAGGATGAGCGTGGTTTAGGCCTTAATGGTCAAATCAATATTCCCAGCGGACGATTCAAGGCGTATGGTCAGGATCTGCAGGTTCGCAAAGGTCAGCTGTTATTCGCGGGTCCGCCGGGACAGCCGATGCTGAATATTGAGGCGATTCGTAACCCTGACAACACCGAAGATGATGTCACGGTAGGGATTCGCGTCACCGGCTCCGCCTCGGCGCCCAAGTTGGAGGTTTTCTCCGATCCGACTATGTCGCAGCAGGAAGCATTGTCCTATCTGCTACGCGGTCAGGGACTGGATAGCAGCGGAACCGATAGCTCAATGATGACCTCAGCATTGATCGGTCTGGGGGTTGCGCAGACAGGTCAAGTTGTGGGTAAAATCGGCGAGGCTTTTGGCGTAAGCAATTTAGCTCTGGACACACAGGGCGCTGGCGACAATTCGCAAGTCGTTGTCAGCGGTTACGTCGCGCCGGGCCTGCAAGTCAAATATGGCGTTGGCATATTTGATTCACTGGCAACGTTAACGCTGCGTTATCGTTTAATGCCGAAACTATATCTGGAGGCGGTGTCTGGCGTCAGTCAGGCATTAGATGTGCTCTATCAGTTCGAGTTTTAGCGATGCGAATTATTGTCTATGGCAGTTTACGACGCAAACAGGGAAATAGTCATTGGATGACCCATGCGCAATGGTTAGGCGACCATCAGCTCGAAGGCTATGAGTTGTATGACTTGGGTCACTATCCGGCGGCAGTGGCGGGTGAAGGGGCTGTCTACGGCGAAGTCTATCGCATTAGTTCCTCCATCCTGACCGAGTTGGATGCTTTAAAACGAGACGGTGGCGAATATCAGCGCAAGCTGATTTTCACCCCCTACGGGAGCGCCTGGATTTATCTTTATCAGCGCCCCGTGACCGGTCTGCGGCGCATCAGTAGCGGCGACTGGTCTAAACGCGACGACGAAGCGTAACGGCCTTTCATCGTTCTGCTACCCCGACATGCGGCGCTTTGCTCATGACGGGGGAGGCGTAAAAACCGGGAAATCGTTTTTCATTCTGCTTCAGTAAATAAAAAACACCGTCAGTGGCGGTGTTTTTTTTTATGCCTATCGTCAGGGAATGCCTCTCCATTTTTCCTTCCTTACCGTCAATGCGCGCGATCGCGAAAGGGCGTGGGGGGAGAAAAACGGGCGGCGTTTAAATGCCAAGGGGGCTGAGACATTAAGCCTCAGCCCCCTTGCAGGGACAGGTCATGCGCTGCCGGGAACGTCTTCCCACTGCGCCGTCACCGTCGGGATTACTTGTTTTTGGCGCGTTCGAAAGAAGCAACGATTTCCGCTTTAGCGGCTTCAGCGTTGTCCCAGCCTTCCACTTTCACCCNCTTGCCTTTTTCCAGATCTTTGTAGTGTTCAAAGAAATGGCCGATCTGCGCACGCAGCAGTTCAGGCAGGTCGTTCACATCCTGAATGTGCTCGTACTCTTTGCTCAGTTTACTGTGCGGTACGGCAACCACCTTGGCATCTTCACCGGATTCGTCGGTCATTTTCAGCACGCCGACCGGACGGCAGCGGATCACTGAGCCTGGCTGCAGCGGGTACGGGGTTGGAACCAGTACGTCGACCGGATCGCCATCCAGAGACAGGGTGTGGTTGATGTAACCGTAGTTGCACGGGTAGAACATCGCCGTAGACATAAAGCGGTCGACAAACAGCGCGCCAGTTTCTTTGTCTACTTCATATTTGATGGGATCGGAATTCGCGGGAATTTCGATGACTACATAAATATCTTCCGGAAGCGATTTGCCTGCCGGCACCGTATTCAAGCTCATGTCGGTTTCCTTCTCTTTCAAACCAGAAATGGAGTGGCGGTCATTATAGCCAACTCGTCGTGAAAGTCGCGGTTTTTAGCAGTCCGGACGTCGGTCCGACGTGCCGCGGGACCCAGGCTGCTTCAGCCGGGGGCTTACGTCATAGTGGCGGTTAATAGCAAGCTAACCATGACCAATATAATAATTAATATAATTGAAGAGTAAGGGTGATGTTCCGATAAAAAGGGGGCTTCTTTAATGAGATTTATCTATTTTTTATGGCTTTTTCATTAAGTTAAGAGGGATTTTGGGATGTTGAAAAATATCACGGTGAAGTCCAGCCTGATTGTGTTGTTGAGCGTCATGGTATTACTGCTGCTTTTGGTCAGCGGTATCGGCGCTAATGCCATCAGCCAGGGAAATGCTTCGTTAAGCTCGATCGATAAAATACAGGGGAAAGAACTGGGGACGCTGGCGGCAAGCTATACGGCGACGTTGCGAGCCCGCACCACCGCCTATCAGGCCGCACGGCAAATGGATGAGGGCAACGTCACTCGGGCGAAAGAAACGCTGTCGCGCGTTGAAAGTTATCTGGATCGTTCTCGCAAGGATATGGATGAGTTTTTGGCATACGGCACGGTGACCGCCAAAGGGGCCGTTCTGGCCGAGCAGATCAAAACCAGCTATGAAAGTTACCGTAATCTGGGCATCAACCCGATGATGGATGCGTTAAAAAAAGGCGATACCAACGAGTTCTACAAAATCACACAAGACGTTGTGGTGCCTTATAGCATGGCCATGGATAAAGCCATCAACGACTTTCGCGTCTTCGCCGTCATGGTGGGAGATAATCTGCTGACCAAAGCCGAAGAGCTGGCGTTGAGCCGCCTGTCGATTATCGGCCTTTCCTGCGTGCTGACGCTGTTGCTGTCCGGCGTGGCTTGGGTCGTGATCAAGCGTCTAATCCTGCAGCCGTTNAATCGCTCTGTCTATCAGTTGGAAGTCATTGCTGGCGGCGATCTGTCCCAGCACATTGAAGACGGCGGCAAGAATGAAATCGGCCGCCTGATTCAGGCGATGAAGATGATGCAGGACGCGTTGGCGAATGCCGTCGGGCGAGTGCGCGATGCGGGGAGTCACATTGAGATCGGCACGCGAGAGCTGTCCGCCGGCAACGTCAATCTGGCGGAGCGCACCGAGGAGTCAGCGGCGTCATTGGAGCAGACCGCCGCCAGCATGGAACAGCTGTCCTCTACGGTGAAACTGAATGCGGAAAGCGCCGACCAGGCCTATCTGCTGTCGCAGAACGTGGCCGATATCGCCGACAAGGGCAGCGACGCCGTTCGTCGGATGCTGGAAAAAATGGAGCTGATCTCCCAGAGTACGGCAAGCGTGGCGGATATCCTGGCCATGATCGATGGTATCGCTTTCCAGACCAACATACTGGCGCTGAATGCGGCGGTTGAAGCAGCGCGTGCAGGCGAGCAGGGACGCGGCTTCGCCGTGGTGGCCGGCGAGGTCCGTAGTCTGGCCCAGCGCAGCGCGCAGTCTGCCAAAGAGATCAAAACGCTATTGGAAGATTCGCAGGTACAGGTGCGTGAAGGCACGGAAATCGCCCAGGTCGCTGGTGACACCATGAAGGACGTTTCGTCCGCCGTGGTGCAGGTCACGACGCTAATGGGCGAGATTTCCACCGCGACCCGTGAGCAAAGCAACGGCATCGATCAGGTTAATACCGCCGTTTCGCAGATGGATAGCGTGGCGCAGCAGAATGCCTCACTGGTGGAGGAGTCGGCTTCTGCGACGCGTTCGCTGGAAGAACAGGCGATGGAACTGGCGGCCAGTATGGCGCTGTTTAAGCTAGGCAATGAGCCGTCGGCCGCGATTGCCCGCAGCTAACCGGCACTCAGGCGGCGCCGCGTGTCAGCGGCGTCGTCAACAAAGCGATGCGGGTTATTTTTGTTCAGAAGAGGATGAAGAAGCTTTCCTGCGTCGTTTTTTCCAGATTTTGGCTTCCTGACCGCGCCATAAACGCTGAATGTTGTCGTGGTGGCGGACCAGAATCAGGCAGGAGAGCATGGCGACAGGGAAGGTCAACTGGGGTTTAAACCACCAGACGTAAAACGGCGCGATGAGCGCACTCACAATAGCGCCGAGCGACGAATACCCGCTGAGGAGCACGGTCAACAGCCACGTCCCCGTCATCAATCCCGTCAAGTCCCAGCCGATAGGCGCGATGGCGCCGAACGCCGTCGCCACCCCTTTACCGCCGTGGAAGCGAAAGAACAGTGGGTAGATATGGCCCAGACAGGCGGCGATGGCGATCAAACCGAGATAAAAAGGGGCGACGCCCAGCTCATAAGCGCCCCACACCGGCAGCATTCCTTTGAGAATATCGAAGAGCAGTACGGCAGCTGCGGCTCCTTTACCGCCGACGCGCAACACGTTGGTGGCACCCGGGTTTCCCGAACCGTTTTCGCGTGGGTCTGGCAATCCGGCGATCCTACAGACCAGAATCGCACTGGAAATCGAGCCGCACAGATACGCGAGGATAATCATTCCCAGCGCGGTAGCACTCATAATATGCGTCCGTCTAATAAAGGTCGTTTTAATATTAGCATCCAAGGATAATACGCATATTCCGCCGGAAGTGGTATCCGGCAGCCGCAAAAACAGAGGGTAAGGGTAATGGATATCGTATTTATCGAAGAACTTAGCGTGATTACCACGATCGGCGTTTACGACTGGGAGCAGACCATCCAGCAGAAGCTGGTGTTTGATATTGAAATGGGATGGGACAACCGCGCCGCCGCCGCCAGCGATGACGTCAAAGATTGTCTAAGCTATGCGGATGTCAGCGAGGCGGTGATTGAACTGGTTTCCACACAGCGGTTCGCGCTGGTTGAACGCGTGGCCGAAGATGTGGTCCAAACGCTGATGAAACGATTCGGGATACCGTGGATGCGTCTCAAAGTCAGCAAACCGGGGGCAGTCGCTCAGGCTCGCGCGGTCGGCGTGGTGATCGAGCGAGGGATGAGATAATTCCGGTATGTCATGATTAGAGACCCTTCCTAAGGTCATTAACTCGTAATCTCATTATTTTAATGTCGTTTCATATGCAGCGGCTCGCGTGCAGCGAGGCCGCTTTTTTATGGTTACGGTTTGATGGAGCTGAACAGGTAATGACAGATTCATACACGTTGCTGGTGGCGTTTATCCTTGGGATCGTCGAGGGTCTGACGGAGTTTTTACCGGTCTCCTCGACTGGGCATATGATCCTGGTCGGTCATTGGTTGGGATTTGAGAACGATCTGTCGAAAACCTTCGAGGTGGTGATTCAGCTGGGGTCTATTCTGGCGGTGGTCGTCGTGTTCTGGCGGCGTATGTTCGGCCTGATCGGCATCCATTTCGGTCGCCAGCCCCATGAGGGCATCAAGCCCACAGGGCGGTTGACGCTGGTGCATATCTTGTTGGGCATGGGACCGGCGGTGGTGCTGGGGATGCTTTTCCACGATGCTATTAAAACGCTGTTTAATCCGCAGATGGTGGCATGGGCGCTGATCGCCGGCGGTATTTTGCTGCTGATTGCCGAAAAATGGCGTCCTAAAACCCCGCGCGCGGAGGGGCTGGATGATATTAGCTATCGCCAGGCTTTCTACATCGGATGTTTTCAATGTCTGGCGCTATGGCCGGGATTTTCCCGTTCCGGCGCGACCATCTCCGGCGGCATGCTGACGGGCGTCAGCCGCTATGCGGCGTCGGAGTTCTCCTTCATCCTGGCGGTGCCGATGATGCTGGGGGCCAGCGGGCTGGATTTGTATAAGAATTGGCACCTGATGAGCTGGTCTGCGCTGCCGATGTTCGCCATCGGCTTCCTCACGGCGTTCTTCGTCGCCATGATCGCGATCAAAACGTTTCTGGCGGTGATTAAACGGATGTCGTTTGTGCCCTTCGCCATTTATCGTTTCATCGTCGGTGCGGCGGTGTATCTGATCTTCATGTAACAGAGCGGGAACATCCCCGCGACCGGCGTTGCTCAACACACGGCCTTTCCCCCCTGCGGCGACGCATAAAGGAAAGGCCGTTTTTTTAGTCCGCGTCCTGCTGGTCTTTCCAGTTCTGCAGCGCACGGCGGCGGCGCCAGTGCAGTTCGTCGCGGATCGCCGCATTGCGGAAGCCATCGGCCACGACCTGTGCGCTGGTGACGCTGCTGGCGACCTTGAAGGCTTCGCGCAGATAATCACCCTGCGGATAAGGCTTGTCCNCGAAGCCGGTTCGCCCGCGCGCATCGGCTTCGCTGGTGAGGATCAGCTGGTCCAGACGATGGGGTTTGCGCCAGACGTCAATGCTGTCGAACAGCTTCAGCAGCGTCTTAGGCTGCAGGATCGGCGCGGTATGCAGCAGATCATGGTACTCCGCCACCAGTTTCGCCAAATCGCGTATCTGATTGGGGATCCGCAGCCGTTGACACAGCGCTTCAATCAGTTTGATGCCTGCCGGACCGTGTCCGTGGTGGCGCGGCCACAGCGATGGCGGCGTCAGGCCTTTGCCGACGTCGTGGCACAGCGAGGCGAACCGCACGTCGATCTCGGGGCTGAGCTGCGCCGCGATCGCCAGCGTCATCATGACATGAACGCCGGTGTCGATTTCCGGATGCCATTGCGCAGGCGCAGGGACGCCAAACAGATTGTCGATTTCGGGGAACAAGACCTGCAGCGCGCCGCAGTCCCGCAGCCGCTCGAAATAGACCTGAGGCGAGTTCGACCCCAGCGCCTTTTCGGTCTCTTTCCACACGCGCTCCGGCGTCAGGCTGTCGAGTTCGCCGCTGTCGACCATCCGACGCATCAGCGCCAGCGTTTCCGGCGCAATCGTAAAGCCGAGATGGGCGTAGCGGGCGGCGAATCGCGCAACGCGCAACACCCGCAGCGGATCTTCGCCGAACGCGTCGGAAACGTGACGCAGCTGTTTGGATTCGAGATCGCGCTGGCCGCCGTAGGGATCGATCAGGCTGCCGTCTTCTTCTTGCGCGATGGCGTTGATGGTCAGATCGCGGCGCAGGAGATCCTCTTCCAGCGTCACATCCGGACTGGCGTTGCAGACAAAACCGGTATATCCCTGCCCGGATTTACGTTCCGTTCGGGCCAGGGCGTACTCTTCACGGCTGGTGGGATGCAGAAAGACGGGGAAATCCCTGCCGACCTGCTGATAGCCGAGTTTTAACAGTGTTTCGGGCGTGGCGCCGACCACCACCCAGTCGCGCTCGGTGACGGGTTGATGCAATAAACCATCGCGCACCGCGCCACCCACAAGGTAAATCTTCAAACCCAACTCCTGAATCAATGGTTTCTTAGTGACGATGGCTCACTATAACCTTTATTGATGTTCAGTGTCGGGTTTGACGACGGGCAAAGATTTAGCCCATCCAGCGATCGTTTTTCTTGCGACGCGGGATCAGATGCGGCAACACCAGCCCCAGCAGCAGACCTGCGCCCGCTACGCCGCCGCCGTACATGAACCACTGCAGGATCAGCGTGCGCTGTTTGTCATCTAACTGCACGTTGGCGGCGTTGACCTTCTTCTGCGCCACGACCAGCTGATTTTTCAAATCCTGATTTTCGCGCTGTAGCCCGGTGATCACGTTATCGCTGGCGGCGACTTTCTGCTGCATATCAGCGGTACGCTGGTTCCAGCTCTGGTCGATATTGGTCAGCTTGTCGGTCAGGACTTTCACCTGATTCTCCAGATCCGGCACGCGGGTGCGCAGGCTGGGCATCTGGCTCAGCTGATCGAGCGGGATCCAGCTGGCGCGGCCTTTGCTGTCGCGGATCTGGGCATAGCCCGCCCCCTCGTTGACTTCCACGACGGAGACTTCTTCACCCGCCTTCAGCGTGCCGACGATACGGTACTGGTTGCCCGGTCCGCTGTGGAGGTAGGTGATGAGTTCATCGGAGATATAGCGTTTTTCTTCCGCCTGGGTGCCAAAGGTGACGGCAAGGCCAACGAGGCCGGCAATAATAAAGCGTAATTTCTGCATAAGATCATCAGGTTGCGTGAATGAGTGTTAAATATTCGTCGGATAAGTCTGACGAGGAGGGTGACAAACCTAAATGGGAACTGTCTTACTCTTGTTTGTCAGCCGAAGACGCAGGATAACCGATGATGGCGGTGGCCGCACGTCTGGCGGCCTGCGGCGGCGAGGCGGTGGCAACGGTGGCAAGGTAGCGTAAAATGTTATTTACTGACGAGATTCCCGCAGCATCCGGTGTAGCTAACTATTATGAGTGAAGAGATCGAACTGAAATTTATTGTCCATCCTGCCACGGTGCCAGCTTTGCAAACCCAGCTGAACCAATGGAAGAGCGACTACAGCCACAGCAAGCATTTACATGCGCATCAGTTGGCGAACATCTATTACGAAACGCCGGACGGCTACCTGCGTCAGCACGGTATCGGGCTACGTATCCGTGGGGAAAACGGCCGCTACGAAATGACCGCCAAAACGGCGGGCAAGGNGGTAGGCGGCTTGCATCAGCACCCGGAATATAACGTCGAGCTGGCAGGACCGCAGTTGGACATTCGTCTGTTGCCGGACGATATCTGGCCGGAGCAGTGCGACCTTGATGCATTGGCGGCAGAGCTAACGCCGTTGTTCAGTACCGATTTCCGTCGTGAAGTCTGGGTCGTGTCTCATCACCAAAGCATTATTGAGATGGTGCTCGATCGCGGCGAGGTGGTGGCCGGGGAGTTGCAGGAGCCGATTTGCGAGCTGGAGTTGGAGCTGAAGGTCGGACAGCGTAGCGATCTGCTGGAATTCGCCGACGAGCTTTCCGACGTGGGCGGCCTGCGACAGGGCTACTTGAGTAAAGCCGCCCGCGGTTATCAGCTGGCTAAAGGCAACCCGCCGCGTGAGAGACACGCTCTGACGTTCATGCCGGTCAAAGAAAAAATGACGCTTGATGAGGGCATCGAGGCGGGCCTGGAGTTCGGGCTGACGCACTGGCAGTATCACGAAGAGCTGTGGGTGCGGGGCGATCAGGCCGCGCGCGATAGCATGCTGGAGGCGGGAACGCTCCTACGGGAAATGCTGGTGCTGGTCGGCGGCGTGGTGCCGCGTAAAGTGACCTCAGCATTTCGCGGCGCCTTGACGGCTTTGGAAGCGAAGGCGATGACCGATCTCGACGCAGAGACCGTCTGCTTCGATAAGGATTACCTGAAAAGTAAACTGGTGCTGACGACTTGGTTGCTGGAAGCAGGCTGGCGTCGTTATATGGATAATCGCGAGCGCATGCGTTTGCAGAGTTCCTATAAACGCTTCGCCGATATCATGCTGAGCCGGAGTCTGGCGGAGCTGAAGTCCGTGTTTGCGCATTCGCTGACGTCGTTGCATTACGAACAGCAGCTGCCGCGCCTGGAACGTGGTTTAAGCGCCTTTATGCTGCTGGGCGGTTTCTATCCGGAGGAGGAGGCGGGCGATTATGTTCGCGTCTGGCGCGAGCTGGCGCAGCAAATCGCCAAGCTTAACGTCCATCAACCGGCGCCCGCGGCGCTGGACGAAACCCGCAAGCAGGCGATAGCTCTTCCGCCTTTCTGGCTGAACAGCGGACAATCATGATGCATTGAAGCCGGCCGCCTGTCATCGGAGCAGGCGGCGGTGTGAGGATAGTCGATGAGCAGCACTCCTGCGCCCCGTTTCCCATTACCCGCTTCGTTACTCTCTCAGGCCCAGCAGGCGTTGTCCCGCTGGCCGTCTTCCCCTGCGCTCACGACCTTGTCGGCGGAGGAGCAGGCGACGGNCGCGATGAGCGATTTCGTCGGCGACGCGCTGGCGCGTTACCCTGACTGGCTGCACGACATCAGGCAATCGCCGCCGGTCCCCGATGAATGGGAAAACTATGCGGACGCGCTGCGGCTGGCGCTGAGCGAGGTGCGCGATGAAGCCGCGTTGATGGCGACGCTTCGCACGTTTCGGCGTCGCATGCTGGTGCGCATCGCCTTCGCGCAGGCGCTGGGTACATGCCGCACAGAGGAGACGCTGCGGCAACTGAGCGAACTGGCGGAAGTGTCCGTCATCGCCGCCCGCGACTGGCTTTACGACGCCTGCTGCCGGGAATGGGGAACGCCCTGCAATCCACAGGGCGACCCTCAGCCGCTGCTGGTGCTCGGCATGGGCAAACTGGGCGGTCGGGAACTAAATTTTTCCTCGGACATCGATCTGATTTTCGCCTATCCGGAAAACGGCAATACGCGTGGCGGGCGGCGGGAGCTGGACAACGCCCAGTTCTTTACCCGGCTGGGTCAGCGGCTGATCAAAGCGCTCGACCAAAAGACCGAAGACGGTTTTGTGTACCGGGTGGATATGCGCCTGAGGCCGTTCGGAGACAGCGGTCCGCTGGTGCTGAGCTTCAACGCGCTGGAAGATTACTACCAAGAGCAGGGGCGCGACTGGGAACGTTACGCGATGGTAAAAGCGCGGCCGCTCGGCGCAGCGGATCCGGCCTATCGTCAGGAGCTGAATCAGCTGCTGCGTCCGTTCGTGTTCCGGCGCTACATGGACTTCAGCGTTATCCAGTCCCTGCGCAACATGAAAAACATGATCGCGCGCGAAGTGCGTCGTCGCGATCTGCGCAATAACATCAAACTCGGTCCCGGCGGTATTCGGGAAGTGGAATTCATCACTCAGGTCTTCCAGCTGATTCGCGGAGGACGCGAGCCGCAGCTGCAATCGCATTCGCTGTTGCCGACGTTGCAACAGTTGGGCGAACTGGGCGTGTTGCCTGCGGAACAAACGTTGCGGCTGCGGGAAGCCTACCTGTTCCTGCGTCGGCTGGAAAACCTGTTACAGGCCATCGCCGATGAACAGACTCAGAACCTGCCGGAGGACGCGCTCAATCAATCCCGCCTGGCCTGGGGCATGGCCTGCGACAGCTGGCCGTCGTTGTGCGATGCGTTGACGCGACACACGCAGGCGGTACGCGACGTCTTCAACGAATTGATAGGCGACGACGCCCCTGACGGCAGCGATGATCCGACCCATGAACACTGTCGCAGTCTGTGGCAGGACGGGTTGGATGAGGGCGAGCTGGCGTCGCTGACCCCACATCTGCCGGAAGAGAACCGGACGAACCTGTTGTATCAGCTACAGGACTTCCGTTCCGAGCTGTCCCGCCGCACCATCGGTCCACGTGGCCGGGACGTACTGGACCAATTGATGCCCGCGCTGCTGGCGGAAGCCTGTCAGCAGGAGCAAGCCGATATCATCGTCTCGCGCATCACGCCGCTGCTCATCGGCATCGTGACGCGAACGACCTATCTGGAGCTATTGCTCGAATCGCGCCCGGCCCTGAAACACCTCATCCGCCTGTGCGCGGCCTCCCCAATGCTCGCCAGCCAGCTGGCGCGTTATCCGCTTTTGCTGGATGAGTTGCTCGACCCTGCTACGCTTTATCAACCGACGGCGCAACATGCCTACGCGGACGAACTGCGCCAGTATCTGATGCGGGTGTCGGAAGATGACGAGGAGCAACAGCTGGAGGCGCTGCGCCAGTTCAAGTTGACTCAGCAGCTAAGAATTGCCGCCGGTGATATCGCAGGCGCATTGCCGGTCATGAAAGTCAGCGATCATTTGACCTATCTCGCCGAGGCGATTATCGCCGCCGTGGTGCAACAGGCCTGGCAGAGTATGGTGACGCGTTATGGCCAGCCGTCTCACCTGCAACAGCGGGAAGGGCGCGGGTTCGCCGTGATCGGCTACGGCAAGCTGGGCGGCTGGGAGCTGGGCTATGGATCCGATCTCGATCTGGTCTTTTTGCACGATTGTCCGGCGAACGTGATGACCGACGGCGACCGCAGCATCGACGGCTATCAATTCTATCTGCGGCTGGCCCAGCGCGTCATGCATCTGTTCAGCACGCGCNCCTCTTCCGGAATACTTTACGAGGTGGATGCGCGGCTGAGACCATCCGGCTCGGCGGGCATGTTGGTCAGTACGGTCGGGGCGTTTGACGACTATCAGCGCCACGATGCCTGGACCTGGGAACATCAGGCGCTGGTTCGCGCCCGAATGGTGTACGGCGAAACCGNCGTCCAGCAACAGTTCGAGGCGACACGCCGACATGTTCTTTGCCGGGAGCGCGACGGCGAAGCATTACGCATCGAGGTGCGGGAAATGCGGGAGAAAATGCGGCGTCACCAGTCCCATCGAGATCCGGATGCTTTCAATCTGAAGACGGACGCCGGCGGCATCATCGACATCGAGTTTATCGTGCAGTATCTGGTCCTGCGCTATGCGCACGCACAGCCGGCGTTAACGCGCTGGTCCGATAATGTGCGCATTTTGGAGATGATGGCGAAGCACGGCGTGATGGAAGAAGACGAGGCCAATGCCTTGACGCGGGCTTATATTACGCTGCGCGACGAGCTGCATCGTCTGGCTTTGCAGGCGCGCTCCAGCCGCGTAAGCCGCGCGCACTTCATCGCTGAACGCGAACAGGTGGAGCGCAGCTGGAAAAACTGGCTGGGCTGAGAGGTTGTATGCAAAATTGGCGACGCCGCCGTGGATTTCCCCCGTGGGGGCCGTGCCGTCGGGCGAGCTGTGGTAATATAGCGCGCGATAAAATGAACCCTTTTTGGAGCAGGGAATGAAAGTTACGCTACCTGATTTTCGTCAAGCCGGTGTCCTGGTGGTGGGTGATGTCATGCTCGACCGTTATTGGTATGGTCCGACCAGTCGTATTTCACCGGAAGCGCCGGTGCCGGTGGTCAAGGTCGACACCATAGAGGAGCGCCCAGGCGGCGCGGCAAACGTGGCGATGAATATCGCGGCGCTGGGCGCCGGTTCTCGTTTGGTCGGCCTGACCGGCATCGATGATGCGGCTCAAGCGCTGAATGCCAAATTGAACGAAGTCAACGTGCGGTGTGATTTCGTCCCCGTCGCGACGCACCCTACGATCACCAAACTACGGGTGCTGTCCCGCAATCAGCAACTGCTCCGGCTGGACTTCGAGGAAGGGTTCGACAATGTAGACCCGGAGCCGATGATTGAGCGTATTCAGCAGGCGCTGCCGAAAATTGGCGCGCTAGTGTTGTCCGACTACGCCAAAGGCGCGCTGGTTCATGTTCAACGGATGATTCAGACGGCGAACGCCGCCGGTGTACCTGTATTGATCGACCCGAAAGGCACAGACTTTGCTCGTTATCGCGGCGCCACGCTGTTGACGCCGAACCTGTTAGAGTTCGAAGCCGTCGCTGGCCGTTGCCGCGATGAAGACGATCTGGTCGCACGTGGTATGCAGCTAATGGCGGAGCTGGAGCTGTCCGCGCTGCTGGTGACGCGTTCAGAGCAGGGCATGACGTTGCTTCAACCGGGTAAAGCGCCTCTGCACCTGCCAACGCAGGCCCAGGAAGTATATGACGTGACCGGCGCTGGCGATACGGTCATCGGCGTACTGGCCGCCGCTCTGGCCGCCGGTAATCCGCTGGAAGAAGCCTGTTTCCTGGCCAATGCCGCCGCGGGCGTCGTGGTCGGCAAGCTGGGAACTTCCACCGTCACGCCGATCGAGTTGGAAAATGCGGTTTGTGGTCGCGCTGAAACCGGGTTTGGCGCGATGGACGAAGTTCAGCTGAAAGCGGCGGTCGCGCAGGCGCGTCAGCGCGGCGAGCGTATCGTGATGACCAACGGCTGCTTCGATATTCTGCATGCCGGTCATGTTTCCTATCTGGCGAACGCCCGCAAACTGGGCGACCGTCTGATTGTCGCCGTAAACAGCGATGCGTCGACTCAACGTCTTAAAGGCCCCACACGTCCGGTCAATCCGCTGATGCAGCGTATGATCGTGCTGGGCGCGCTGGAAGCCGTCGACTGGGTGGTGCCGTTCGAAGAGGACACCCCGCAGCGTCTGATTGCCGAAATCCTGCCGGATATTCTGGTGAAAGGCGGCGACTACAAGCCGGAAGAGATCGCGGGCAGCAAAGAAGTCTGGGACAACGGCGGCGAAGTCAAAGTGCTGAACTTTGAGGATGGCTGTTCGACCACCAATATCATCAATACCATCAAGGCCAGTCGCTGATCGATGTCGTTATGTCAGAGAAAGGGTTTACTCCATTGAATTCACAGTCTGTTGAAACACGTCTTGAAACGCTGCGCAGCCAGCTCCGTTATCACGAGCACAAGTATCACGTGGAGGATGCGCCGGAAATTCCCGATGCGGAATATGACCGTCTGATGCGTGAGCTGAAATCGCTTGAGCAGGAACATCCGACGCTGATCACGCCGGACTCGCCCACACAGCGAGTTGGCGCGGAGCCGCTGGCGGCGTTCGAGTCGGTTCGGCACGAAGTGCCGATGTTGTCGCTGGATAACGTTTTCGACGAACAAAGTTTTCTGGCGTTCAGCAAGCGTATCAACGATCGCCTGAAACACGAGGACGATCTCTCGTTCTGCTGTGAACTGAAACTGGATGGACTGGCGGTCAGCCTGCTGTATGAAGAGGGCGTGCTGGTGCGTGCCGCCACCCGCGGCGACGGGACGACGGGGGAAAACATCACCTCAAACATTCGCACCATCGGCGCGATCCCGCTGCGGCTGAGCGGCGACGACATCCCGCGCCGGGTGGAAGTGCGCGGCGAAGTCTTTATGACGCATGGCGGCTTCGAGGCGCTGAACGAGGAAGCGCGTCGCACGGGCGGCAAGGTGTTTGCCAACCCGCGCAACGCCGCAGCCGGTTCGCTGCGTCAGCTGGACCCGCGCATTACGGCTAAACGTCCGCTGACTTTTTTCTGCTATGGCGTGGGACTGGTGGAAGACGGCACGCTGCCGGACTCCCACTGGGAGCGACTGCAACGCTTCAAGTCTTGGGGACTGCCGGTCAGCGATCGCATTCGGCGGTGCTGCGGCAGCGACGCCGTGCTGGACTTCTACCGGCAGGTAGAAGAAACACGCAGCGGTCTGGGATTCGATATCGACGGCGTGGTGATCAAGGTCGATGATCTCGCGCTGCAAGAGCGCCTTGGCTTCGTGGCCCGCGCGCCTCGTTGGGCGGTCGCCTACAAGTTCCCGGCGCAGGAGCAGCTGACCTGGTTGCGCGACGTGGAGTTTCAGGTTGGCCGCACCGGGGCGATTACGCCGGTCGCGCGGCTGGAGCCGGTGGCCGTCGCCGGGGTGGTGGTCAGCAACGCCACGCTGCACAATGCCGATGAAATCGAACGTCTCGGCATTCGTATCGGCGACCGCGTGACGGTGCGCCGCGCCGGAGACGTCATCCCACAGATCGTCAGCGTTGTGTTGACGGAACGTCCGCAGGAAACGCAGCCTATCGTTTTCCCTGACCAATGTCCGGTCTGCGGTTCCGACGTCGAGCGGGTGGAAGGCGAGGCGGTGACCCGTTGCACCGGCGGTTTATTCTGCGGCGCTCAGCGGAAAGAAGCACTGAAGCACTTTGTTTCCCGCCGGGCGATGGATGTCGACGGAATGGGCGACAAGATCATCGACCAACTGGTGGAAAAGGAGTACGTGCGCACGCCCGCAGACCTATTCCGCCTGACGGCGGGTATTCTCACCGGGCTGGATCGCATGGGGCCGAAGTCGGCGCAGAATCTGGTCAACGCGCTGGAGAAAGCGAAGTCGACCACCTTTGCCCGTTTCCTTTACGCGTTGGGCATCAGGGACGTCGGCGAAGCGACCGCGGCGAGTCTGGCCGCGCATTTCCTGACGCCGCAGGCTCTGTCTGATGCGGATCTGGACGCGTTGCAGCAGGTTCAGGACGTCGGGATTGTTGTGGCGACGCACGTGCGCAATTTCCTGGATGAAGAGCATAACCAGCAGGTGATCCGAGAGCTTATCGACGAGATTGGCATCCATTGGCCCGAGCCTGTTGTGGTCAACGTCGACGCCTCATCCAGCCCGTTTGCAGGCAAAACGCTTGTGCTGACGGGGTCGTTGAGCGTTTTGTCCCGCGACGAAGCGAAAGATCGCCTGACGGCGCTCGGTGCGAAGGTCAGCGGCAGCGTGTCAAAAAAGACAGATATGGTAATTGCGGGCGAAGCGGCGGGGTCGAAATTGACTAAAGCTCAGTCTTTGGGCATTCCGGTGATCGACGAGGCGGAAATGATGCGCTTGCTGGAGCAATAGCGATGGAAAAAGCCGACCTGCTGGCGATAGCCAACACGACGATGCCGTTCGGTAAATACAAAGGCCGGGCGCTGATCGATCTGCCGGAAGAGTATCTGCTGTGGTTCGCACGTAAAGAGGTGTTTCCCGAAGGGCGTTTAGGCGAGCTGCTGCAACTGACGATGGTGATCAAAATGGAAGGCTTGCAGGGGTTAATCAAACCCCTGAAAGACGCCTCAAGCGGTCGGTCTGGCTGACCGGCTCGTTCTTTTTCCGNCCCTTACACGTAGACGTTAATCTGGTTGTCGGCGGTAGGACGATTAATGCCGTCCGCCAATGCCGAGAAACTAGGTGTCTGCGTGCTGCTGTTGCTGGAATAACCTTGCGTCTGCGAAGATTGCTGCTGAGAAACCTGGGCAGCGAGCGCCTGAATCTGCGCTTCAATCATCTGAATCTGCATCTGCGCGTTGGGGTCTTCACCGCCGCTGGACGTGACCTGACTCAGTTGTTGGGTCAACTGCTGTATCTGCTGTTGCAACCGGGCAATCCTTTGTGTGTTATCACGGTTGCTGGACGAATCGCTGAATGATGTCGACGATATTGCGCTGATTGCGGCCATGATGTCTTCCTCCATTGGTCAGCCTGGGCAGGCTATGGAGCAATTATAAAACAGGTGAGTTAGGCGAATATTTAGCACTTTGTCTGAAAAAACGCAGAATTTTTCTTCAAAGCGTGGGGAAAGCGTAAAGAGGTGCTTCATGTCGTGATGGGGCGGCGTTCTGGCCGGCGCGGTGTAAACGACGATATGCTCTGGGCTTCCGGGGGACGGCGGTCAGCGCGTAGGAAATACGGTCGGGCGCCAAGGCCCGGCCGTGGATCACACTCCAGTATGACGCGAAAAGCGCCAGTCTGGCGGAGAACCCTCAGATATAGACATCAATCTGGTGGGTGTCGGTTGGCTGATTGACGCCTTCCTTTTTGCTGCTGGAATTTGACGCATTGCTGGTTTCAGCGACGCTCTGCTGCTGCTGGCTTTTCTGCGCCTGCGCCATTTGCTCCTGAGCCTGTTGGGTCTGGAGCTGCTCAATCTGAGCTTCAATCATCTCAATCTGTGCCTGCAACATCTGCGTTTGAGTGGCTTTCGTCTCTTCATCCGCATTCGAATTGGACACATCCTTCAACTGCTCGGTGGTTTTTTCCAGTTTCTGATTGAGCTGGTTAATTTTCTGCGTGTAGTTGGTCGAGCCGCCAGATGAACTGCTGCTGACGGAAGACACTGAGCTAATACTTGTCATTTTTGCTCCTTCATCGTTGTGTCATGCCATGATACTCATCCCTTACCCTGTGCCAACGTACGCAGAGGGTAAGATCTCATTGTCGGCGAATTATTAAAATCTTTTAATGCTAGTTCAGTATAAAACATTCACTATTATGCTCGCCGGTTCCCTTCGCGTTAGCGCCCATAGACGTTGACCGCTTCCGTCAGGCGTACAGCCTGCTGCTTCAACCCTGTCGCCACGCTGGACGATTGGGTGACCATCTCGCTGTTACTCTGCGTCATTTGCTCGATCTGGGCGATGGAGTCGTTGATCAACGTGAGCGCTGACGTCTGTTCCTGCGTGGCGAGACCGATCTCGTGGATGAGGCCGCTGACCTTTCCGACATGTTCCACAATGCTTGAGATGTGCTGGTCGGCCTTTTCTACCAGGTGACTGCCGCTTTGAACGCTGGCGACGTTATCGTCAATCAAGGCCTTAATCTCTTTGGCGGCGGAAGCCGAATTTTGCGCCAGCTGCCGGACTTCGGCGGCGACGACCGCGAAACCCTTACCTTGTTCGCCCGCGCGGGCTGCTTCCACTGCGGCGTTAAGAGCCAGAATGTTGGTCTGGAACGCGATGTTGTCGATGACGGCAATGATCTCCACCACCTTTGCACTTGCCGCGTTAATCGCATTCATCATCTCGACGGTCTGCCGCATGATGTCGCCGCCCTGCTGTGCCGCCTGAGTGGCGTCGTCGGTCAGCTGGATTGCGTTCNCCGCCGTTTCGGCGCTTTGGTGGACGGCTGAGGTGATCTCTTCGATCGCTGCCGCCGTTTGCTGCAGGTTGCCCGCCGTCTCTTCCGTGCGTTGGCTCAGGTCGATGTTGCCAGCCGCCAACTGCTCGCTGACGCTTTTCATGCCCGCCACCTGAGTACTGACGTCGTCGACCAGCGAGTTCAGATTGAGCGAGAATTGATTGACCACTCGCAGCAGCATGCCGATTTCATCCACGCGGTTGAACCGCAACGCATCGACTTTTCTGCCTGAAACGACGCGCTGAGCCTGACGGAGTAGGGTCTGCAGCGGGCGGGCGATTTGCTGCTGTAAAAAGACGTCTAGCAACAGCAGGGTCAGCAGCGAAGAGAAAGTTTGCGAGAGAATGCCGGCGCCGGACAGGGAAAAAAGAAAAGGAATTATGCCGCCTGCCAATATGGCGCAGCGCAGACGCCAGCGTACTGGCATTTTTTGAAATAGGGAGAAAACGGAGAACAGGCCGGTTCTGACCACCAGCCCTTTATAGAATTTGCGGCGACCGGCTTGCTGTTTGATGACCGCGTCATAGAACGCCGCCGCGGCTTTAACTTCTTCAGCTTCCGGTGGATTACGAACGGAAATATAGCCAGAAAGTTCATCATTATGATAAACCGGCGTGACGTTGGCGCGTACCCAATAATAATCACCGTTTCTGCGGCGATTTTTTACCATGCCAGTCCAGCTGTCTCCCTGTTGCAGGGTATACCACATGTCTGCAAAGGCTGCGGGAGGCATATCCGGATGACGGACAATATTATGGGGTTGGCCCACCAGCTCTTCGGCGTCAAATCCGCTGACCCGAATAAAGGCCGAATTGGCATAGGTAATATGGCTTTTGATGTCAGTCGTTGACATTAACGTGATATCCGCGCTTAGCGAATATTCTTGTTGGGTGACAGGTGTATTAACCCTCATAACAAAACCCCGAGTGTGTGTCGTCGTAAAAGAAATAAATGAAAAATAACTAACCGATTGAATAAGAATGTTTATTAAAAGAGTGGCGTTTTATTATTATCAGTGGTCGTTTGGAAATAGGAATTATTTATATAAGACAAATTCCGTCTATTCGGGGGTATTTCCACCAGGCTGGGGATTATCCGGTAACGGGGGGTATTGTCAATTTATTCGTGATATCAGAATGTAGGTAATACTCATTCTCGCGATAATGATTATTTAAACTATAAAGTCATTTGATGAATTTAAATAAGCTAAAAAGAAATTAGAATTTGTTTGAGTTGTTAAAAATATAACGAATCATTTATTTATCCCGCCCAAGGTGTTTACAAAGCAGATAAAATTAAATGACATTAATTCCCCCATTGAGGAGGGAATTAATGAGGACGTTTTGTTAATCGGCAAGGTATTGTCCCGCCGCTTTCTCAACATGAGCCATTTCATCCAGCAGTTCCAGCCACTCCGGCTCTAAGGCTTCTGCTATTACGCCGCGACGCAGCTGCTGTTCCAGATACGCGCAATGTTGTTTGAGACGAGGCACGCCGCTATAGCTACAGCTGCCGTGCAATTTGTGGATGGTTTCCAGCAGCGATGCCTGATGCTGGCCATTCAATTGCGCTTCAATCTGCGGGCGCACCTGGGCCAGGAAATCCAGCAGCATTTTGAGCAAATCGCGAGCCAGTTCCGGCTTGTTGGCGGCCTGCTGTTGTGCCAGCGCCCAGTCCAGCGACGGCGTTTCCTCGGCGGCGTCGACCGGGGTGGCTTCCGGCTCGGGCACGTGCCTGCGCAGCACGCTGTACAGCATCTTTTCATCAATAGGTTTGGACAGATAGTCGTCCATGCCGGACTGAAGAAACTGTTCTCGTTCGCCGTGCATGACCTGCGCCGTGACGGCGATGATTGGCGTGTCTTTATGGTTGGGCAACTGGCGGATTAGCTCGCTGGCATGCAGACCATCCATTCCCGGCATTTGAATATCCATTAGTATTACGTTCAAGTCGTTTTGCCTGGCCTGTTCCACCGACTCCGCGCCGTTTTCGCACAGAATGATGTCGTCCACCAGCTCCTTCAACAGCGTGCCGATCAATTTCAGGTTCGCCAGATTGTCGTCGACCGCCATCACCCGCAGCGGCAGTCGCGGGGTTTCCTGCTTTGGATGAAGTTCCAGCCCAGTCGTGTTCGCGTAGTTGCACTGGAACAGATTGGTGTCTTGCAACAGCGGCAGGAGGCGGGCCGAGGTGATCGGTTTGCTCAGGCAGGCATGAACGCCCAGCGATTTCAGCTGTTCTGCATCCATCTGCGCCAGGCTGGGCAGGGCGAGGATCACGCAGGGCGCGCGACGGCAGAGACTGTGGATCTTGGGGGTGAAATCCAGCAGCGTATTGCGGTAATGGACGGGAATGCCGACCAGTAAAATATCGAATTTTTGCGCTGGCAGTTGTTCGGTCGAGGGGCTGTAGCTGACGGTCAGCGGCGTTCGCCTCAGCACATCCAGCGTCGCCTGCGCGGCCGCCGGGTTGGCTTCGACATAGGCCAGATTTTTCCCTTGCAGCATATCGAAGTAGTTATTGAGCACGGCGGGGTGCGGGTTCAACTGCAGATTCAGCGTACACCAGAAGGTAGACCCCTTATCGGGCACGCTGTGAAAGCGGATATTGCCGCCCATTTCCTGCACGAGCCGCTGGGTGATCACCAGACCCAGTCCCGTTCCGCCATGCCGGCGGGAAATGCTGGTGTCGGCCTGTCGGAAAGCCTGAAACAGCTGGGTTTGCTGTGTTTCATCAATCCCGATGCCGGTATCTTTGATTTGAATTTCCAACTGCGCCTGCTGATGCTGCTGAGAACGTTTTTCCACGCGGATATCAATATTGCCGTGCTCGGTGAACTTAATCGCGTTGCCCAGCAGGTTAGTGACGATTTGCTGGATGCGTAATGGGTCGCCGATAAACTGTTCCGGGACATCGCGCTTGATATTCAGCGTCAGCTCCAGCCCTTTCTCGTGCGCGGTGTGGGCCAGCAATATCACCATTTCATCCAGCGTGTTGTGCAGAGAGAAAGGGATGTGCTCCAGCACCAGCTTGCCGGCCTCCAGTTTGGAGAAGTCCAGCACGTCATTGATGATGTTCAGCAGGTTGTTGGCTGAACGTTCAATGGTGTGCAGGTAGTCTTGCTGTGTAGGCGTCAGCTGCGTTTTCAGCGTTTGTCGGGTAAAGCCGATCACGCCGTTGAGCGGCGTGCGAAGCTCATGCGACATATTAGCGAGAAACTCGGACTTGATGCGGGCGGCTTCCTGAGCGCGTTTCTTGGCTAAATCCAGCTCGACGTTCTGAATTTCCATCTGCTCCAGCGTTTCTCTCAGGTCGTAAGTTGCCTGATCGATATTCTGCTGCATCTCTTCATGATAGGCGGTCAATGACATCGCCATCGAGTTGATGCCGTTTTTCAGCATGTGCAGCTCGCCGAGCATCTTGCCCTCGACGCGGCTGTCCAGCTGGCCCCGGCGAATACGATCGACGGTATCCACCATATTACGGATGGGCGTGGTGACGTCCCGCATCAGGCGATAGGCGAACAGTAGCGCGCACCCCATACTTATCAGTAACAGCAGACCCGCTAGACCAATTTCCCGATACTGCTGTAGTTCGATGTTATCCAAATTTAGGGCGATGGCGACATACCCCACTGGCGCTAAGCGGCTACTACTGGTGGATAGCGACGGGGACAGCGCTTCCTCCGTCAGCAGCGGCATACGCATGATGAAGTGATTGTCCCGTTCGAAAATCTGGAGCGAGTCCGGCACCGGCGATCCTTCCGGCAGCGCCAAAATATTGTTGATATCGCGGGAGTAAGTGCTCACCAGGGGGCGATGATGCGTATCGAAAACGCTGATGGCGCGAACCACATCGGCATGGCGGCGATGCAGCCGGTGTACTAACTGGCGCAGCGTTTCCGGTTGGTGCTGCGCGATGGCGAATGCGCTGTTGATCGCCAGAGGTTCAATAATGCTGCTGCCGGCTTCCGTCAGTTGATCCTGCAACTGATTATAACGGTGAATGATGAAGAAGCCGCTGAGCAGAAGTCCCACCAGCAGCGTGGGCGCCAGAATCAGAATCATCATTCGTGCACGCAGACTGTATTTGGTCATGGGGGTCCAATGTGGGAGAATTGTGGCTGATTAATCCGTTAATACATGACATCACACTTATATGGCGCAATTCTACTCCCCAAAACGGCGTGTGACGACCCGTCAACGCATCACCGTGTCGGTCAACGATCTCGACCCGTTCGGTCAGGGCGTGGCGCGTCATCAGGGGAAAACGATTTTCATCGCTGGCGCGTTGCCGGGGGAACAGGCCGAAGTCCTGGTGACTGAGGATAAGAAACAGTTTGCCCGGGCGAGCCTGAAACTGTTGCTGAGCAAAAGCGAAGATCGTGTCGACCCTCGCTGCCCGCATTTCAACGTCTGCGGGGGGTGTCAGCAGCAGCATGCCAGTCAGGCGCTTCAGGAACGCAGTAAATCCAGCGCTCTAATGCGTCTGATGGCGAGGGAGACCGGGGTCACCGTACCCTCGCCGGATGTGATTAGCGGCCCGGCCTACGCCTACCGACGCCGTGCACGGCTTGGGTTATACTTTCAGGCTAAATCACAGCGATTGCTGATGGGGTATCGTCAGGCGGCTTCGCACGATGTGGTGGAGGTGCGTCACTGCCCGATACTGTGTTCCGAGCTGGAAGCGCTTCTGGCGCCGCTGCACGAGTGCCTTAGCGGTCTACAGGCGAAAAGGCGCCTCGGTCATGTCGAGCTGGTGCTCGCCGACCAAGGGCCGCTGGTGATTTTGCGTCATCTCGACCCGCTTAGCGACGCAGACCGTCAGGCGCTTATCTTACTGGCGCGCGCGCGGTCGATATCGCTGTTTCTTGCTGGTGACACGGACGCCCTTGAGTGTCTGCACGGCGAAATGCCTACGTACCAAATTGACGATCTTTCCCTGGCGTTCAGTCCGCGGGACTTCATTCAGGTGAACGACGTCATCAATCGGAAAATGGTCAGTCAGGCCTTGTCCTGGCTGGATGTGCAGCCGCAGGACCGTGTGCTTGACCTGTTTTGCGGCATGGGCAATTTTACGCTGCCGCTGGCCCGGCGGGCCGCCGAAGTCGTCGGCGTGGAAGGCGTGCCGGCGTTGGTGGCCAAGGGACAGGAAAATGCCCGACGCAACGGTTTATCCAACGCCGTGTTCTTTCATCATAACCTGGAAGAGGACGTCACCCGGCAGCCGTGGGCATCGCAGGGGTTCAATAAAATAGTGCTCGATCCGGCCCGCGCCGGCGCGCCGGGCGTTATGTCGCACATTGTGAAACTGGCGCCTGAGCGCGTGGTCTACATATCCTGTAACCCGACCACGCTGGCCCGCGACAGCAAAGTGCTATTGGCGGCCGGCTATCAGCTGGCGCGGATAGCGATGCTGGATATGTTTCCACACACCGGGCATCTTGAATCCATGGCGTTGTTTCTGCCCGGCGCCGGTGGTCGGTAAAGAAAGGGAGAATTTATGGTTGCGGTAAGAAGTGCACATTTAAATACCGATGGCGAATTCGAACCCGATGTGTGGATCGCGTCCTTGGGGATCGCCAACCAGCAGTCATGCGAGCGCCTGAAAGACACCTGGCGCTATTGTGAACAGCAGACGCAAGATCATCAGGATGCGATGTTGCTGTTGTGGCGCGGCATCGAAATGGTCGAGATCCTCTCCACGCTGAGTATGGATAACGACAGCCTGCGGGCGGCCATGCTGTTCCCGCTGGTCAATGCGGATGTCGTAGACGAAGAGACGCTGAAAGAGGCGTTCGGTCAGAATATCGCTAATCTGGTGCACGGCGTCAGGGATATGGATGCGATACGTCAGCTCAAGGCCACGCAGCACGACTCCGTCGCGTCGGAGCAGGTGGATAATATCCGGCGGATGCTGCTGGCGATGGTGGAAGATTTCCGCTGCGTCGTCATCAAGCTGGCGGAGCGTATCGCCCACCTGCGCGAAGTTAAGGATGCCCCTGAAGAAGAGCGGGTACTGGCGGCGAAAGAGTGCACCAACATCTATGCGCCTCTGGCGAACCGCCTGGGCATCGGTCAACTGAAGTGGGAGCTGGAAGATTTCTGTTTCCGCTATCTGCACCCCGAAGAGNACAAACGCATTGCCAGCCTGTTGCATGAGCGGCGCATCGATCGCGAACAGTATATCGACGACTTCGTGACCAACCTGCGTCAGGCGATGGAGAAGGACGGGCTTAAGGCCGAAGTGTACGGTCGTCCGAAACATATCTACAGCATCTGGCGCAAGATGCAGAAAAAATCGCTGTCCTTCGACGAGCTGTTCGACGTCCGCGCCGTGCGGATCGTGGTTGAACGTTTACAGGATTGCTACGGCGCGCTCGGGATTGTGCATACTCACTATCGTCATCTGCCGGACGAATTCGACGACTATGTCGCGAACCCGAAGCCGAACGGCTACCAGTCTATCCATACCGTAGTGCTGGGGCCGCGCGGTAAAACGCTGGAGATCCAAATCCGTACCCGCGAAATGCATGAGAACTCGGAACTGGGCGTCGCCGCGCACTGGAAGTATAAAGAAGGCGCATCGNCCACCAGCCGCTCTGGTTACGAAGGGCGTATCGCCTGGCTGCGTAAGCTGCTGGCCTGGCAGGAGGAGATGGCGGATTCGGACGAAATGCTGGACGAGGTCCGCAGCCAGGTCTTCGACGACCGCGTCTACGTGTTTACGCCGAAAGGCGATGTCATTGATTTGCCGACCGGTTCCACGCCACTGGACTTCGCTTATCATATCCACAGCGACATCGGACATCGTTGCATTGGCGCCAAGGTCGGCGGCCGCATCGTACCATTTACTTATCAGTTGCAGATGGGCGACCAGATCGAAGTCATTACTCAGAAGCAGCCTAACCCCAGCCGGGACTGGCTGAATCCTAATCTGGGCTATGTCACCACCAGCCGCGGGCGTTCCAAGATCCACAACTGGTTCCGGAAACAGGATCGCGATAAAAATATCCTGGCGGGCAAACAGATCCTCGACAACGAGTTGGAAAATCTGGGCCTCAGCCAGAAGATGGCCGAAAAACTGCTGTTACCGCGTTACAACATCAATTCGATGGATGAGTTTCTGGCTGGGATCGGCGGCGGCGATATTCGCCTGAATCAGGTCGTCAACTTTTTGCAGTCCAAGGTCAATCAGCCGAGCGCCGAAGAACAGGATCGCGAGGCGTTGCGGCAACTGACCCAGAAGACCCCGGCGCCGGCGCGCGCCAGCAAAGACAACGGGCGCGTTGTGGTGGAAGGCGTCGGTAATTTGATGCATCACATCGCACGCTGCTGTCAGCCGATTCCGGGCGACGACATCGTTGGCTTCATCACCAAAGGGCGCGGGATCTCTATCCATCGGGCTGACTGTGAACAGCTGGACGAACTGCGTAGCCATGCGCCGGAGCGTATGGTGGATGCGGTCTGGGGGGAAAGCTACTCCAGCGGATATTCGCTGGTGGTGCGTGTGACCGCCAACGACCGCAGCGGTCTGCTTCGCGATATCACAACGATTCTCGCCAACGAGAAAGTTAACGTGCTTGGCGTCTCCAGCCGCAGCGACGTCAAACAGCAGCTCGCGACGATCGATATGGAAATCGAGATCTACAACCTGCAGGNGCTGGGCCGGGTACTGGCCAAGCTAAATCAGCTCCCTGACGTCATTGACGCGCGTCGTCAGCAGGGCAACTGAGCCGCAGTCCGATAATCTGGGCGGGCCGGGTTGCCCGCCTATTCAGCATTAACCAGGAAACGTTATGTCCTCATCCATCTCCCGACTGCTCACTATCATGATGCAACTGCGCGACCCGCAAAGCGGCTGCCCGTGGGATAGCAAACAAACTTTCGATTCGATAGTGCCTTATACGCTGGAAGAAACCTATGAAGTGCTGGATGCTATTCGCCGTAAGGATTTCGACGATTTGCGCGGCGAGCTAGGCGATCTGCTGTATCAGGTCGTGTTTTACGCCCAGATGGCTCAGGAACAGGGACTGTTCGACTTTTCCGACGTCTGCGACGCCATCAGCGACAAGCTGGAGCGGCGTCATCCGCATATTTTCGCCGGGGCCGATGCGCCGAACGCCGCCGACGCGCTGAAAAGTTGGGAGCAGACCAAGTCCAGGGAGAGAGCCGAAAAGGCACTCCACTCGCAGGTCGATGATATCCCGGAAGCGTTGCCAGCGCTGATGCAGGCGCAAAAAATTCAGCAGCGCTGCTCGGCGGTGGGGTTTGACTGGAAAACGCTGGGACCTGTCGTGGACAAGCTGTACGAAGAAATCGACGAGGTGATGTTCGAGGCGAAGCAGGCGGTGGTGGATCAGGAACGCCTGGGTGAAGAGCTGGGCGATATGTTCTTCGCCGCCGTCAATCTTTCACGACATTTAGGTCATAAGGCGGAAATCACGCTGCAGGACGCAAATCGTAAATTCTGTCGCCGTTTTCGTCAGGTAGAGCAAATCATTAGCGAAAAAGGGAAAACACTTCCCGAAGCCAGCCTTGAGGAAATGGAGGCTGCCTGGCAGCAGGTAAAATGTGAAGAAAAAAGGCATTAAGGGGTTTTAGGTCTGAAATGGCTGATAATTCATATATTTTGTTTTATCAGTATGATTTTTCAGGAAGATGTTTCGCCGCGATTTCGCAAGGTCGCGGCGGCCACGGACAGGATGGGTATCCGATGTTAGGCAAAACGAACATTTGTGGCGCCCATCAGGTTCCGGTATACTACTTTCCCGTCTTGGTCTTCCATCATCCTTAAACCTAAACTCTCAGGTTCAGCATGACAACTAATTATATTTTTGTGACCGGCGGGGTCGTATCCTCTCTGGGTAAAGGCATTGCCGCAGCCTCTCTGGCGGCTATTCTCGAAGCCCGCGGCCTCAACGTGACCATCATGAAACTGGACCCGTATATCAATGTGGATCCAGGGACAATGAGTCCTACGCAGCACGGTGAAGTGTTCGTCACCGAAGATGGCGCCGAAACCGATCTCGACCTGGGCCACTACGAGCGTTTTATTCGCACTAAAATGACGCGCCGCAATAACTTCACCACCGGACGGATCTATTCTGACGTCCTGCGCAAAGAGCGCCGTGGTGATTATCTGGGTGCGACCATTCAGGTTATCCCCCATATCACCAACGCGATCAAAGAGCGCATCATCGAAGGCGGCGAAGGCCACGATGTGGTGCTGGTCGAAATCGGCGGTACGGTTGGCGATATTGAATCGCTGCCGTTCCTTGAAGCGATTCGTCAGATGGCAGTGGAAGTNGGTCGTGAACACACCCTGTTTATGCACCTGACGCTGGTGCCTTATCTGGCCGCCGCAGGCGAGGTGAAAACCAAGCCGACGCAGCACTCGGTGAAGGAACTGCTGTCCATCGGGATTCAGCCGGATGTGCTGATTTGTCGTTCCGATCGTACCGTACCCGCGAACGAGCGCGCAAAAATTGCATTATTCTGCAATGTGCCGGAAAAAGCGGTGATATCTCTTAAAGACATTGATTCTATTTATAAAATTCCGTCGCTATTGAAATCGCAGGGCCTGGACGATTATATTTGTAAACGATTCAGCTTGGAGTGCCCGGAAGCGAACCTGTCAGAATGGGAACAGGTTGTTTACGAAGAAGCCAACCCGGGCGGCGAAGTGACTATCGGTATGATCGGCAAGTACGTTGAACTGCCGGATGCCTACAAGTCCGTCGTCGAAGCGCTGAAGCACGGCGGTTTGAAAAATCGTCTGACCGTGAACATCAAGTTCATCGACTCGCAGGATGTAGAAAGCCGCGGCGTCGAAGTCCTGAAAGATTTAGACGCTATCTTGGTGCCGGGTGGTTTCGGCTACCGCGGCGTGGAAGGCAAGATCATGGCGGCGCGATATGCTCGCGAGAACAAGATCCCTTACCTGGGCATCTGTCTCGGCATGCAGGTCGCACTGATGGAGTTTTCCCGTAACGTCGTCGGCATGGAAGGCGCGAACTCCACCGAGTTTGTCCCTGACTGCAAATACCCGGTTGTGGCGCTGATCACCGAATGGCGCGATGCCGAAGGCAACCTGGAAGTGCGTAGCGAAGAGAGCGACCTCGGCGGTACAATGCGCGTCGGCGGACAGGAATGCCACTTGACCGAAGGCAGCCTGGTTCGGAGCCTGTATGGCGAGCCGACGATCATTGAGCGTCATCGTCATCGTTATGAAGTCAACAACATGTTGTTGAAACAGATTGAAGCGGCGGGATTACGTGTTGCTGGTTATTCCGCCGACCGTCGACTGGTAGAGATTGTTGAGATCCCTGATCATCCGTGGTTCGTCGCTTGTCAGTTCCATCCGGAATTCACGTCCACGCCGCGTGACGGGCATCCGCTGTTCGCCGGCTTTGTGAAAGCCGCGGGAGCGTACCAGAAACGTCAGGAAAAATAGGGTTTTGTCAGCAACGCGCGTCCAGAGGTCGCGCGTTGTTCGTCTGAGGTTTTAGTTTAACTTGTACTGAGGAAAATCTAATGTCCAAAATTGTTAAAGTCATTGGCCGTGAAATCATCGACTCACGCGGAAATCCGACCGTTGAGGCTGAAGTTCACCTGGAAGGTGGTTTCGTAGGTCTGGCTGCTGCACCGTCAGGTGCTTCCACCGGTTCCCGCGAAGCGCTGGAACTGCGTGATGGCGACAAATCTCGTTTCCTGGGTAAAGGCGTGACCAAAGCTGTTGCTGCTGTTAACGGCCCGATCGCACAGGCTGTTCTGGGCAAAGATGCCAAAGATCAGGCTAACATCGACCAGATCATGATCGACCTGGACGGCACTGAAAACAAATCCAAATTCGGCGCTAACGCAATCCTGGCCGTTTCTCTGGCTTCTGCTAAAGCTGCCGCCGCTTCTAAAGGCCTGCCGCTGTACGCGCACATCGCTGAACTGAACGGCACCCCGGGTCAGTACTCCATGCCGCTGCCGATGATGAACATCATCAATGGTGGTGAGCACGCTGACAACAACGTCGACATCCAGGAATTCATGATTCAGCCTGTTGGCGCGAAAACCGTTAAAGAAGCCGTCCGTATGGGTTCAGAAGTGTTCCACAACCTGGCTAAAGTTCTGAAAGCCAAGGGTATGAACACTGCAGTCGGCGACGAAGGTGGCTATGCACCGAACCTGGAATCCAACGCTGCTGCGCTGGCTGCCATCAAAGAAGCCGTAGAAAAAGCAGGTTACGTTCTGGGTAAAGACGTGACTCTGGCTATGGACTGTGCCGCTTCCGAGTTCTACAACAACGAAACAGGCAACTACGAACTGAAAGGCGAAGGCAAAACCTTCACCTCTCAGGAATTCACTCACTACCTGGAAGAACTGACCAAACAGTATCCGATCGTGTCCATCGAAGATGGCCTGAACGAATCTGACTGGGAAGGTTTTGCATACCAGACTAAAGTTCTGGGCGACAAAATCCAGCTGGTGGGCGACGACCTGTTCGTTACCAACACCAAGATCCTGAAAGAAGGTATCGACAAAGGCATCGCTAACTCCATCCTGATCAAATTCAACCAGATTGGTTCTCTGACCGAAACGCTGGCTGCAATCAAGATGGCGAAAGACGCTGGCTACACTGCCGTTATCTCTCACCGTTCTGGTGAAACTGAAGATGCGACCATCGCTGACCTGGCGGTAGGTACTGCAGCTGGCCAGATCAAAACGGGTTCCATGAGCCGTTCTGACCGTGTAGCTAAATACAACCAGCTGATTCGTATCGAAGAAGCGCTGGGTGCTAAAGCGCCGTTCAACGGTCTGAAAGAAGTGAAAGGCCAGGCTTAATCGCCTCCTTTTCTTCTCTGGAGTCTGATGCGGAATCGCATTCAGACTCCGGTGGGATTGAATACAAATCCGGAAGCGCATCATGCGCCTCCGGATTTTTTTTACCCGTCTCTTAAGCCCGACTCACCAAGCGACTTTCCGTCGATCTTAATTTCTAAACTAATACCTGATCGGGTAGATCGCTCTGAATATGTCGCTGGCCGTTGTTGTGATGGAGTCAGCCGCGACGAGTGAGCGAAAATGAAGGGATAAAGCGGAGGAAGGAACAGGGAGAACGTTCCCCCTGCCGTAGATCTTTTTTACTGCGCAGCCAGCCCTGACAGGCTGTAGTTGGCCGGAACCCAGCGATAGCCGTTTGGCTGGCCGTCACTGTCTTTCAGCACTTTGACGTGGCCGAGACCAGGGAAGCTGATATGCGCGCCTGCGACCCAGTAGCCTTTGTCAGCGGCATCCGCCAGAATGGACGCGCGATTTTTCGCTGCGGTATCCATATCCGAGTCGAAGTTGATCGTGGTGGCCGGCAAAGGGAACTGAACGGCGGCGGCATGGATGATGTCGCCCCATACCAAGAGCTTGGCGCCCTCGCTATCGACCCACATCCCCGAGTGGCCCGGCGTATGTCCTGACAGCGGCAGGGCGGTGATCCCCGGTACGATCCGATCGTTGCCGCTATATACCTTCATTTTCTTCGCGGCATTAATCACCTGGAACGTATTCTGAGCCAGCTGAAAATTGGCTTTGCCGTCGGCTGGCGCCTTTTGCAGGTTCGCTTCACTCAGCCAGTAATCTCTATCGGCTTTGCTGATGTAGACCGCCGCGTTAGGGAAAGTCGGCTTACCGTTAGTTAGCAGACCGCCGATGTGATCGCCGTGCAAATGGGTCAGGATCACAGTATCGACCTGATCCGGTCGATAACCCGCGGCTTTCAAATTACTCAGAAGACGACCTACCGGCGCGCCCGGTTTTTCGCCGTTACCGGTATCGATCAGAACCAGATTTTTGCCGGTGTTGATCAGGAAGGTATTAATGGAGGTTTCAACGGCGGATGCGTCCAGCTCGTCATCCGCCAGACGTTGTTTAATGATGTCAGCCGGAGTGCGAGCCAGCAGTGTTCCCATCGGCATCGTAAATGTGCCATCTGAAAGCGCGGTCACCTCAAATTGTCCCACCATCAGACGGTAGTAGCCCGGCTGGGTTTTTACCTGCGGGACGGCCTGAGCGTTCACCACCACGGGAACGGCGAACAGCGTCATTAAACACAACGTCAGAGATTTCAGCGAACTCATGTCTTTCGTTCCTTGTCGTTTTCAGGTTTTGATGGATCAAGCCTAGCACTAAATAGCGATCATTAATCGGTCGTGAGTCATGACTCAATCAAAACCTATCGGGCTAATGACGACAGTTGTTTGGCGACTCATCGGCGATCTGCGATAATGACTTTTTACACAACCGCTACAGTGGAAAAACATGCAGTACCCGATTAATGAAATGTTCCAGACCTTACAGGGAGAGGGCTATTTTACCGGCGTTCCCGCGGTGTTTATCCGTTTACAGGGATGCCCGGTGGGGTGCAGCTGGTGTGACACCAAACATACCTGGGAGAAGCGTCCGGAGCGGGAAATCCCGCTTAAGCAGATCGTTGATAAAACGACGGAAAGCGATGCCTGGGGATCGGCCAGCGTGGAGGATATCGTTGGTCACATGATGCGGTTGGGCTATACCGCTCGGCATGTGGTCATTACCGGCGGAGAGCCTTGCATCCACGACCTGACGACGTTGACTCAGCGACTGGAAGCGCTGGGCTTCAGCACACAAATCGAAACCAGCGGGACGCACGAAATCCGCTGCTCAACCGACTGCTGGGTCACGGTCTCGCCAAAGGTGAATATGCGCGGCGGCATGGTCGTTATCGATCAGGCGCTGCAACGGTCGGATGAAATTAAACATCCGGTGGCGCGGGAGCGTGATATCGAAACGTTGGATGCGCTGTTGAACCGGTTGGATGATGATAAGGCGCGGGTCATTGCGTTACAGCCTATCAGCCAGAAAGAAGAAGCGACTCGGTTATGCATTGCCACCTGCATAGCGCGCAACTGGCGTTTATCCATGCAGACCCATAAGTATTTAAACATAGCCTGACGACGACCTGACCGGTGCGTCCGTGCTGGTCAGGCGCGACTACTTATCCTCTCCCCG
This sequence comes from Lonsdalea quercina subsp. quercina, assembly GCF_000688655.1. Classification (GTDB taxonomy): domain Bacteria; phylum Pseudomonadota; class Gammaproteobacteria; order Enterobacterales; family Enterobacteriaceae; genus Lonsdalea; species Lonsdalea quercina. The sequence goes on from NZ_JIBO01000002.1 coordinate 292,535, forward strand.
ATACACACAACCCGCCGTACAAGTTTCTTTAACCCGGACAGCGGTCAAAAGCGGCAGTATCGGTTTCAGTCTTTGCCAAATCCACTGAGCCAGAATTTCACTGGTGGGATTTTCCAACCCAGGAATTTCGTTCAGATAGTGGTGGTCCAACTGCTCCCAGATCGGACGAGAGATGGCTTTCAGTTCGGCAAAATCCATCACCCAGCCGGTATAGGCATCGACTTCGCCGGTAATTTCCAGTCGAACCATAAATGAGTGGCCATGCAGGCGGCCACATTTGTGTCCGTCTGGAACATGGGGAAGCCGATGAGCGGCTTCAAACTGAAAATCTTTAAACAGCATGGTTGGCATGACGGTGAATCTCTTATGACCTGAAAAAACCGACGCATACTACCGGAAAGTGCGCCTTTGCGCTATTTTCCGCCGCAAAGAAGCGTAAATGGTAATTTTTATCATTTAAATATTGAGGGNGCATGGGGGTTTTTATCCTTTTAAAACATATGATTATTTCAACTCGCAGCCTTTATCGCTTTTTGTGGTAATGGGTATATAAAAAACCCTTTAGTCATTTTGGTTATTTGATATTTCCATCATTTCTTTAATTGTTAAGATGGGGGTCGCTACCTTAATAGCCCATTCATTTTTTACCGCAGTAGATTGGCATTGGCTTCAGCGACCTGAACAAGGAAAAAGTATCACAATGACAAATCCGGTTTCTCCGACTTCGCTGCTCCCTCTGAGCGCGGAGCAACTTGCGCGCCTGCAGGCGTCAACCGGTGATTTCTCACCCACCCAGCTCGCCTGGCTATCCGGTTATTTCTGGGGGATCTCTCAACAGCCCGCCGGCGTTTCAACCGGCGCTGCCGCGGCGGCCAGCGCNCCCCCCGCCGCTCCTTCAGCCATCACGCTGATCTCTGCGTCTCAGACGGGGAATGCGCGGCGGGTCGCCGAACAGGCGCGCGACGACCTGCTGGCGGCGGGATTGCCGGTCACGCTCGTCAACGCGGGCGACTACAAATTTAAGCAAATCGCTCAGGAAAAACTGCTGGTCCTTGTGACATCGACGCAGGGAGAGGGAGAACCGCCGGAAGAAGCTGTGGCGTTACACAAATATCTTTTCTCCAAGAAAGCGCCAACCTTGAACGACGCGGCTTTTGCGGTCTTTGGTCTCGGGGACTCGTCATACGAATTCTTCTGCAAGGCAGGCAAGGATTTCGACAGCCGCCTGGCTGAACTGGGCGCGGAACGCCTGTTGGACCGGGTAGATGCCGACGTGGCGTTCCAGCCCGACGCGGAGCAGTGGCGGCAACGGCTGACGGAAGCGCTGAAATCTCGCCATCAGGCGCNGGATGCGGCTGCCGTTCAGACGGCGGCGGTGGGCGCGGTGGATGAGATAACGGCGAGCCCGTACGGCAAAGAAACGCCTTATACCGCCGCGCTGTCGGTCAATCAAAAGATCACCGGCCGCGGCTCGGACAAAGACGTGCGTCATCTGGAAATCGATCTGGGCGAGTCGGGTCTGCGTTACCGTCCCGGCGATGCGCTGGGCGTGTGGTATGAGAATGACCCCGCGCTAGTCGAAGAACTGCTGGGACTGCTGAAGTTAAAAGGGGATGAAACGGTGACGGTGTCCGGTAAGACTCTGACGCTCACCGATGCCCTACAACGACATTTGGAGCTGACGCAAAACACGGCGCCGCTGGTGGAGAAATATGCCGGGTTGTCGGGGGATGAAGCCCTTCAGGGACGGGTCGGAGACAAATCTGCGTTGCAGCGGTACGCGCAGCAGACGCCATTGGTAGATATGGTGCGCTCGGCGCCCGCCGAACTGACCCCGGAACAGCTGGTCGGCTGGTTGCGTCCGCTGACGCCGAGGCTGTACTCCATCGCCTCATCGCAGGAAGAGGTCGACAATGAGGNGCATATCACCGTCGGCGTCGTGCGCTATACCTACGAAGGGCGCGAGCGCACCGGCGGCGCCTCGGGCTTCCTGGCAGACCGGCTGGAAGAAGACGGCGAAGTGCGGGTTTTTATCGAGCACAACGACAATTTCCGCCTGCCTGCGGACGCGAACACGCCGGTCATTATGATCGGGCCGGGGACGGGCATTGCACCGTTCCGCGCCTTTATGCAGCAGCGTGAAGCGGAAGGCGCCGAGGGGAAAAACTGGCTGTTCTTCGGCAATCCGCACTTTGTGGAAGATTTCCTGTATCAGGNGGAGTGGCAGCGTTACGTTAAAGACGGGCTGCTGACACACATCGATCTGGCCTGGTCGCGCGATCAGGAGCACAAAATTTACGTTCAGGATCGCATCCGTGAGAAGAGCGCGGAAGTTTGGCGCTGGATCCAGGATGGGGCGCATATTTACGTATGCGGCGACGCCAACCGCATGGCGAAAGATGTCGAGCAGGCCCTGTTGTCGGTGATTGCTGAGCAGGGCGGGATGGATGCCGAACAGGCGGATGAATTTTTAAGCGAGCTGCGGCTTGAGCGGCGCTATCAGAGAGACGTGTACTAATGAGCGAGAGATATGCGGGTCCGCTGGTGGTAGAAGGCAAACTCACCGATGCGGAACGTCTGAAAAAACAGAGCAACTTCCTGCGCGGCACGATTGCAGACGATCTGAAAGATGGCTTGACCGGTGGCTTTACCGGCGACAACTTTCTGCTGATCCGTTTTCACGGCATGTATCAGCAGGACGACCGCGATATTCGCGCCGAACGTGTCGCGCAGAAGCTGGAGCCGCGTCATGCGATGATGCTACGCTGTCGCCTGCCGGGCGGCGTCATGACCCCGACACAGTGGTTGGCGATCGACGCTTTTGCCAAGGCCAAGACGATCTACGGCAGTATCCGTATTACTAACCGCCAGACGTTCCAGTTTCACGGCATCCTGAAATCCGACCTGAAATCGGCGCATCAGCTGTTGCACGACGTGGGTCTGGATTCACTGGCGACGGCGAACGACGTTAACCGTAACGTGATGTGTACGTCTAACCCTGCCGAGTCCGAGCTGCATCAGCAGGCGTACGACTGGGCGAAGAAGATCTCCGAGCATCTGCTGCCGCGTACCCGCGCTTATGCCGAAATTTGGCTCGATCGGGAAAAGATAGCGACGACGGATGAAGAGCCGATCCTGGGATCGACCTACCTGCCGCGTAAGTTCAAAACTACGGTGGTGATCCCGCCGCAAAACGACGTGGATCTGCATGCGAATGACCTGAACTTTGTCGCCATTGCCGAGAACGGTCGTTTGGTCGGCTTCAACGTGCTGGTGGGCGGCGGTTTGTCCATCGCCCACGGCGACAAGGCGACCTATGCGCGCACCGCCAGCGAGTTCGGCTATATCCCCGTCGAGAAGACGCTGGCCGTAGCGGAAGCGGTAGTCACCACCCAGCGCGACTGGGGAAACCGTACCAACCGTAAGAACGCTAAGACCAAATATACGCTGGAGCGCGTCGGCGTCGACACGTTCAAACAGGAAGTGGAACGTCGGTCCGGCGTAACGTTCGAAGCGATCCGTCCGTATGAATTCACCGGCCGCGGCGACCGTATCGGCTGGGTCAAAGGCATCGATAATAAGTGGCACCTGACGCTGTTTATCGAAAATGGCCGCATCCTCGACTATCCAGGCCGTCCTTTGAAAACGGGACTGAACGAAATCGCGAAAATCCACAAAGGGGATTTCCGTCTGACCGCCAACCAAAACCTGATTGTGGCGGGCGTGGCCACGCGCGATAAAGCGAAAATCGAAGCGCTGGCGCGCGAACACGGGCTGATTGACGATGCGGTCAGCGAGCAGCGTAAAAACTCTATGGCCTGTGTTTCGCTGCCGACCTGTCCGCTGGCAATGGCGGAAGCTGAACGTTTTCTGCCGCAGTTCGTCACAAAAGTAGAACAGATCATGCAGCGGCACGGCGTCGGCGATGAGCACATCGTCCTGCGTGTGACCGGCTGTCCTAATGGCTGCGGACGCTCGCTGCTGGCGGAAATCGGTCTGGTGGGTAAAGCCATCGGCCGTTACAACCTGCATCTTGGCGGCAACCGGGAAGGAACGCGCATTCCGCGTATGTACCGGGAAAATATCACCGAAGCTGACATNCTCAGCGAAATCGACCAGTTGGTAGGGCGTTGGGCGCAGGAGCGCGAAGCGGGCGAAGGATTTGGCGATTTCGCCATTCGTGCCCACATCATCAAACCAGTGCTCGACCCCGCTGTCGATTTCTATGACTAAGAGGAGAGCCTGATGTCTGCACTCATTCTGGATGCGCTCAACGCGTTACCGAAGTCGGAACAAGAGGCTGAGCTTGCGGAAATCAACGCCGAGCTGGAAAGCCTTTCCGCCGAAAAACGTACCGCCTGGGCGTTGGAAAACCTGCCGGGCGAATTCGTCCTTACGTCGAGCTTTGGTATTCAGGCAGCGATTTCTTTGCATCTGGTGACTCGGCAGTGTCCGCAGATTCCGGTGATCCTGACGGATACCGGCTACCTGTTCCCGGAAACCTATCAGTTCATCGATAGCCTCACCGACCAGTTGAAGCTGAACCTGAAGGTGTTTCGCGCCGCGCTGTCGCCAGCGTGGCAGGAGGCGCGCTACGGCAAGCTGTGGGAGCAAGGCGTCGAAGGTATCGAACGCTATAACCAGATGAACAAGGTTGAACCGATGAACAGGGCGTTGCAGGAACTTGGCGCGGGGACCTGGTTCGCCGGGCTGCGCCGCGAGCAGTCGAGCAGCCGTGAATCGTTGCCGGTGCTGTCTGTGCAGCGCGGCGTATTCAAATTCCTGCCGATCATCGACTGGGACAACCGACAGGTCTATCAGTACCTGAAGGCCAATGGCCTGAGCTACCATCCGCTGTGGGATCAGGGCTATCTGTCGGTGGGCGATACGCATACCACCCGCAAGTGGGAGCCGGGCATGAGCGAAGAAGAGACGCGCTTCTTCGGTCTGAAGCGCGAGTGCGGCTTGCNCGAAGGTTGACCCGCAGCCCCTCTTCCGAGGGGCTTGCTTTTGTAACGACGAGACTTCAACCGCCTGCCGTTTTAGGTTCGACCGACGCCCCCAACCCGATGGGTCGCCCCCTGAGTGTGGGGCCAGCGACTTAGATGCGATGAAATAAAATCATCGGGTAGCGCCGTGATACCCTCGGCGCGGCATGATATTTTTACCGCTGTTGGCTGAATGGTGCGGTGTGTGGTGTCTGAGATGAAGAAAATGTGGTGGCGTGACATCGACGATCGAGAGGGCGTCTGGCAGGGATTAGCGTTGGAAAGTCCTCCTGGCCAGCGTCCGGCCGGAGAACTGCAATTGCGCGTAGGCGCACAGGGAAGGGCACAGGGGGTCTGCGGAGATGAAACTTTATTCTGGGCGGTGATAGCGCCGAACGGCGCCGCGGCCAGCGTGCTTTGTCCTCGCAGAGACATCCGCCAGCGATCGTTGCTCCCTCCTATCCGCTCCGCCGACGTGATGCGGGCCGAGGCCTTGCAGACGCCCGCCGTGCGTCAGGCATTTTGGTGCCGATTCTTTGCCGAACGACTGCTTTCTTCTTCCCCAGCGCTGACGAACAGCGGCCAGTGGCTGTTGCGGCCTATGCCGTATGTGGCGCCCGCCGCGCCGCGCGTGGCTCAGCCGCAGCCGATAAACGCGTGGCGGTTTATCTCTCCTCAGGCGGCGGGCGACTATTGTCCTCGTTGGGATCTGTTCGGCGAAGATATCCCGGACCTGACTGCGTCAGACGTCGTGTTTCTTATTGATCGCTGGTGGGAGAGCACGCAGTTACTGCCGCTGTCTGTGGTCGACCCGACCTCGTCGCGGGTGAAGTGGTGGCGGAAGAAGGCACGGGAAGGGGCGTTGCCTCCCATTCTGCTGTGGTTTGTCTCCGGGCTGGGCGCCTATGTGATTTTAGATGGGCATTCGCGGTTGCAAGCCGCGCGAGATGAAGGTGTGCCGCCGCTGTTTATCGTGTTGAGCGGCTTATATCATCAACGCTGGAAGCCAGATACAGAACAGCGACAACGGGTGGTTGATGCGCTGGCGCGTCAGCAGCGGTCGAATCCTGCGCTGAATCAGGATGCGATAAACCAGACGTTGATTAATGCTTATGATGACCGTGGCGCGCTGGCCGGAGTGACTTATAGTCGAGTGGCGTCGCTGGGTGATGCTTGGCAACGGGAGGTGAAGGCGTATCTGCTTCAGCATCAGCTGGCGGAACATTTGGGCCGTTTCGATATAACCGATTGAGTCCCAATCCCCCATTTAGGGGCGTGAATACGCTTTTTACCGCTTATCGAGTGCTTCTTTATTCCATTACGGAACTTATCATGCGAATTCGGCATTTCATTACGCTTACCCCCTCGTTTTATAGTCCCATTATCACTTTTTTATCTTAGTAAAGGCATCTGTGAACTATCTCCCTGTATTCGCCGATTTGCGGCAGCGTCCCGTGCTGGTGGTGGGCGGCGGCGAAGTAGCCATGCGTAAAATCACGCTGTTGCTACGGGCGGGCGCAGAGGTCCGGGTGGCGGCGCGTGAGCTGTGCGCCCCGCTTGATGCTTTGCATCAGGCTGGAAAGGTGGTCTGGATTGCCCGTGAGTTCAGTCCCGAACAGCTGGACCCGGTGTTCCTGGTCATTGCCGCCACCGATGATGCTAAGCTCAATGAAACGGTCTCAGAGTCCGCGGATCGTCGTCAGAAACTGGTCAACGTGGTCGACGATCAGCCGAAGTGCTCTTTTATTTTCCCTTCATTGATTGACCGTTCTCCGCTAATGGTGGCGATCTCGTCCAGCGGCACGGCGCCGGTATTGGCGCGCCTGCTGCGCGAAAAGCTGGAGGCGCTACTGCCCTCTCGTTTAGGACAGATGGCCGAGCTGGCGGGCCAATGGCGTACCCGTGTCAAACAGCAACTGCCGACGATGACAGGCCGACGCCGGTTCTGGGAACGCCTGTTCGACAGCCGCTTTGCCTCTCTGGTGACGTCGGGAAAACTGACCGAAGCCGAAGAAACGCTGGAAAAACAGCTGATGGAACCGCAAAGCCCGCAAGGCGAGGTGTCTCTGGTGGGCGCGGGACCGGGCGATGCTGGCCTGCTGACGCTACGCGGTCTACAGGTGATCCAGCAGGCGGATGTCGTGCTGTACGACTATCTGGTGAGCGAGGACGTGCTGGAACTGGTTCGACGTGACGCCGAGATGATTTGCGTGGGCAAACGCGCCAGCGCGCATCTGATGCCGCAGGACGAGATTAACCGGCGGCTGGTGATGTTGGCGCAGCAAGGCAAACGGGTCGTTCGCCTAAAGGGCGGCGATCCGTTTATTTTTGGTCGAGGCGGCGAGGAACTGCAGCACGTGGCCAAGGCGGGCATTCCCTTCCAGGTGGTGCCGGGCGTGACCGCCGCGGCGGGGGTGACCGCGTATGCGGGGATCCCGCTGACCCACCGGGACTATGCGCAAAGCGTGGCCTTCATTACCGGACATCACCGCGTAGACGGCAAAGCGCCGGACTGGTCTACGCTGGCGCGCGAGCGACAAACGCTGGTGATTTACATGGGGACGATGAAAGCCGCGGATATCAGCCGTCAGCTGATTGAAAACGGGCGATCCGCAGAGACGCCGGTCGCCGTGATCAGCCGCGGCACTTGCCGGGATCAGCAGGTGCTGACCGGCATATTGCAACAGTTGGAACCGCTGGCGCAGCAGGCGGCTACACCGGCATTGCTGGTGATTGGCGAGGTGGTGAATTTGCATGAGCAAATCGCCTGGTTTGGAGATCATTCGCGGGTGTCGGCCTCAGAACGTCGGCCAACAGTGGTGAATTTGGCTTAAGGTACGATTTTATGGACGAGAAAAGACTGACGCATCTGCAACAGCTTGAAGCAGAAAGTATTCATATCATTCGCGAAGTCGCGGCGGAGTTCAGTAATCCGGTGATGATGTATTCCATCGGTAAAGACTCCTCGGTCATGCTGCATCTGGCGCGCAAGGCTTTCTATCCCGGCACGCTGCCGTTCCCGCTGCTGCACGTCGATACCGGCTGGAAGTTTCGCGAAATGTACGAATTTCGTGACCGGACGGCCAAGGCTTACGGCTGCGAACTGCTGGTACACCGCAACCCGGAAGGGGTCGCGATGGGGATCAACCCGTTTGTGCACGGCAGCGCGAAGCATACCGACATCATGAAGACCGAAGGGCTGAAACAGGCGCTGAACAAGTATGGCTTTGATGCCGCCTTCGGCGGGGCGCGGCGCGACGAAGAAAAATCGCGCGCCAAAGAGCGTATCTACTCGTTCCGCGACCGCTTCCATCGCTGGGATCCGAAAAACCAGCGACCCGAGCTATGGCGCAATTACAACGGTCAGATCAACAAGGGTGAAAGCATCCGCGTGTTCCCCCTGTCTAACTGGACGGAGCTGGATATCTGGCAGTACATCTTCCTCGAAAAAATCGACATCGTGCCGCTGTATCTGGCCGCAGAGCGCCCGGTGGTTGAGCGCGACGGTATGCTGATGATGGTTGATGACGACCGCTTCGAGCCGCTGCCGGGTGAAACCATCACCCAGCGCATGGTGCGTTTCCGCACGCTGGGCTGTTGGCCGTTGACAGGCGCGGTCGAGTCGCAGGCGCAGACTCTGCCGGAGATCATCGAAGAAATGTTGGTCTCCACCACCAGTGAGCGTCAGGGACGGATGATCGACCGCGATCAGGCCGGGTCGATGGAGCTGAAAAAGCGTCAGGGATATTTCTGAGGAGTGGCAGCATGAATCACGATATAGCAAAACAGATCGCCGAGCAGGGCGGCGTCGAGGCCTATCTGCTTGCACAACAAGATAAAAGCCTGCTGCGTTTCCTGACCTGCGGCAGCGTCGACGACGGTAAGAGCACCCTGATCGGCCGCCTGTTGCACGATNCCCGTCAAATCTACGAAGATCAGCTTTCCACGCTGCACAATGACAGCAAACGACTGGGAACACAGGGCGAAAAGCTGGATTTGGCGCTGCTGGTCGACGGCTTGCAGGCTGAGCGCGAGCAGGGGATCACCATCGACGTCGCTTACCGCTATTTCTCTACCGAAAAGCGTAAATTCATCATTGCAGACACCCCAGGGCATGAGCAATACACGCGTAACATGGCGACAGGCGCATCCACCTGTGAACTGGCGATTCTGCTGATCGATGCCCGAAAAGGCGTGTTGGATCAAACGCGCCGTCACAGCTTCATCGCCACCCTACTGGGCATCCGTCATCTGGTCGTGGCGGTCAACAAAATGGATCTGGTCGACTATCAGCAGTCGGTCTTCGAACAGTTTAAGCAGGACTATTTGGACTTTGCGCAGCAGTTGCCTGCGGATCTCAACGTCACCTTCGTACCGCTCTCCGCGTTGGAAGGGGATAACGTGGCGACGCCCAGCACTCAGATGAACTGGTATACCGGCCCTACGTTGCTGGAGGTGCTGGAAACGGTTGATGTTGCGCCGCACAGCCTGTCCCAGCCGCTGCGCTTCCCGGTGCAGTATGTCAACCGACCCAACCTGGACTTCCGCGGCTATGCGGGGACGGTGGCGTCTGGCGTGGTCCACGTCGGCCAGCGCGTCAAGGTGCTGCCTTCCGGCGTGGAGTCGGCCATCGCCCGCATCGTGACCTTTGACGGCGATCTGCCGCAGGCGCAGGTTGGCGAAGCGGTGACGCTGGTGCTGGAAAAGGAGATTGATATCAGCCGCGGCGATCTGATCGTCGATCATGCGGAAACGCTGGAGGCGGTGCGGAGCGCGCAGGTGGACGTGGTGTGGATGGCAGAACAGCCGCTGATCGCGGGGCAAAGCTACGATATCAAAATCGCAGGCAAAAAAACGCGTGCGCGAGTGGAAAACATCCAGTATCAGGTCGAAATCAATACGCTGACCCAGCGGGTGACCGAATCGTTACCGTTGAACGGCATCGGGCTGGTGGAGCTGACCTTCGACGAACCGCTGGTACTGGATCGCTATCCGCAAAACCACGTCACCGGCGGCATGATCTTTATCGACCGCCTGAGCAATGTCACGGTGGGCGCGGGTATGGTACGTGAAGGCATCGAGCAGACCTACGAAGAGCCTGGTGCCTACAGTGCGTTTGAGCTGGAGCTGAACGCCCTGGTGCGTCGCCACTTTCCGCATTGGGGTGCGCGCGATTTACTGGGGGGGAAATAAGGTGTCCGACTCGCAATCCCTGCCGCCTGCCAATGAAAACGTGGTTTGGCATTCTCACGCGGTGACGCGTGCGGATCGTGAGCGTCGCCACGGCCACCGTGGCGCGGTCATCTGGTTTACCGGGCTGTCCGGCTCGGGAAAATCGACGCTGGCTGGGGCGCTGGAGCAGGCGCTGTACGCCGCTGGCGTCAGCACCTATTTGCTGGACGGCGACAACGTTCGGCATGCCCTGTGTCGCGACCTGGGATTCACGGATGACGACCGGCGCGAAAATATTCGCCGCGTCGGGGAGGTAGCCAAGCTGATGGTGGACGCCGGCTTGGTTGTTCTCACCGCGTTCATCTCGCCGCATCGCGCNGAACGGCAGATGGTGCGCGACTTGCTGGAAGAGCGTCAATTTATCGAAGTGTTCGTGGACACGCCGTTGGCGGTGTGCGAAGCGCGCGATCCTAAAGGTCTCTATAAGAAAGCGCGCGCTGGCGAGCTGCGCAATTTTACGGGAATCGACTCGATCTATGAAGCGCCCGAGCATCCGGAAGCGCATCTAAATGGGGAACAATTAGTAACAGATTTGATCGCGCAACTGTTAGCGATGCTGCGCCGTCTGGCTATCATAGACGCTTAATATTCTTGTCAAGCGTTGCAAAAACGCGTTGTGCCGGGAACATGAGCCGAATGGGTAAAACTCTCCAGCGTGTTACGCTACTGCCGCATCGCCAGATCCATCCTCCTTCACAGGACACGCCGGTGTCTTACCCCAGCCTGGGGGCGATAGCCGGCTTCTGTTTTTACTGGTTGGCGTTTGCTCTCACTTTCTTGTTGTATGGTCTTGATGCCACGCGGCTGCTAATGCTTTACACCTGGCCGCTATTTCTGGCGTTGCTGCTTCTCTGCGTCATGGTAGGCATGCTGTTCGGCCTGCTGTGGCAGCGGCGGGTGCTGCCCATGCTCCTGTGCTGCGGCGGTTCCGTTCTGTTCAGCTTCTGGCTGGTATTCTCGGTAATTTCAGGCTGGTAGGCTATTATTCATAGCCGGACGGCCTCAGCGCCGGACTTCCGGCACCGGGGCCTTTCTTCTCTCTGATGCGTTGAGTCCGGTGTTACGAAGTGCCTATGCCGAATTGTCATCAGCAATTGCATCCGCACAGTGGAGTCCTGATAAAAGTTATGGGATGATTAGGCGGCTTTTCAGGGGGCGGGATGGGAAAACTTACGCTGTTATTATTGGTTATTCTAGGCTGGCTGCAATATTCGCTCTGGCTGGGAAAAAACGGTATTCACGACTTGGTGCAGGTGAAGGACGGCGTTGCCGTTCAGCAAGCCAGCAATGCCAAGTTGAAATCCCGTAATGAACTGCTGTTTGCCGAAATCGACGATCTCAATGGCGGACAGGAAGCTATTGAAGAGCGCGCGCGTAATGAACTGAGTATGATCAAACCCGGCGAATCTTTCTATCGCCTGGTGCCAAACCAGTCGGACCATCAGACCAACTCGACCTCTACGTCCCCTCAATCTTCCTCTTATCCGACCCTACGCTAGGTATGTTGACTCTGAAGGATGACCCGTCCGGAGTGATTGCCGTATTGCCTGCCGCCGGAAACGGCAGCAGAATGCAGGTCGATCGCCCGAAACAATATTTGAACATCGGTAACAAAACGATTCTGGAACACACGTTAGACGCACTGTTTAAGCATCCGCGTATCCGTAAGGCCATTATCGCTATCAGCCCTGATGATCACTACTTTCAAACGCTGCCGCTGGCGTCCGATCCTCGCATTCAGGTCGTGCAGGGCGGACGTCAAAGGGCCGACTCTGTGCTGGCCGGTCTCCAACAGGTTCGTGGCGTGGAATGGGTGCTGGTGCATGATGCGGCCCGACCATGCTTACATCCAGACGATTTGGCTCGTTTGCTGGAACTGACTTCGCAAAGCGACGTTGGAGGCATTCTGGCTGCGCCGGTGCGTGATACCATGAAGCGCAGCAACGCGCAGGGCGCTATCGAACAGACGGTCCAGCGCAACGCGCTCTGGCATGCCCTGACGCCTCAGCTGTTCCCCTTGAAACTGCTGAAAAACAGCCTGGAACGCGCGCTGTCCGAAGGGGCGGAGATTACCGATGAAGCGTCGGCATTGGAGTTTTGCGGTTACCATCCCCAGATTATCAGCGGACGAGCGGATAATATTAAAGTCACCCGCCCGGAAGATTTGGCGCTGGCGGAGTTTTATCTGACTCGTAACCTTGATAATCAAACTATTGTATAAATAAAGGAGCGTGTGCGATGCGTATCGGTCACGGTTTTGATGTCCATAAATTCGGTGGCGAAGGCCCGCTTGTGCTCGGTGGAGTAAGAGTTCCCTACACGCAAGGTTTGCTCGCGCATTCCGATGGCGACGTAGTGCTGCATGCCGTCACCGACGCGCTGTTGGGCGCCGCCGCACTGGGTGATATCGGCAAATTGTTTCCGGATACCGACCCGGCCTTCAAGGGCGCGGATAGTCGCGAACTCTTGCGGGAAGCCTGGCGCCGCATTTCCGAGAAGGGATACAGACTGGGCAACGTAGACGTGACCATTATCGCTCAGGCGCCGAAAATGGCGCCGCACATCCCGCAAATGAAAGTGAATCTGGCTGAAGATCTTCAGTGCCACATGGACGACGTTAACGTTAAAGCGACCACGACCGAGCAATTGGGATTTACCGGCCGCGGCGAGGGGATCGCCTGTGAGGCCGTGGCTTTGTTGGTGAAAAGCGATGCGTCGGGAGTAGTGGCATGGTAATGGAAACCTCCAATGAGCTCTACTGGATGCACGGTAAGCCTGTCGCAAGCGGCGTACTGAAAGCATCGGCAGCAGACTTTGAGGTGATAGAAGATCTCGGATTCCAGCCTGATGGCGACGGCGAACACATTTTGGTCCGGGTGCGTAAACGCGGCTGCAATACGTCTTTTGTCGCCGAAGCGCTGGCGAAGTTCGCCCGTCTGCCGGCCCGCGCAGTCAGCTATGCGGGGCTGAAAGACCGTCATGCCGTCACTGAACAATGGTTCGGTCTGCATATGCCGGGAAAAGCCGATCCAGACTGGCGGACTTTCGAGCTGGAAGGATGCGAAATTCTGGAAACCGCTCGTCACCGCCGTAAACTGCGCATCGGCGCCCTGAAGGGAAATGCGTTCACGCTGGTGCTTCGTCACATCAGCGACCGAGCGGAAATCGAGAAGCGATTACAACACATCTCTGAACAGGGCGTGCCCAACTATTTCGGTAGCCAGCGTTTCGGCCGTAACGGCAATAATCTTGAGCAGGCTCGGCGCTGGGCGAACAATGAGATTCGCGTTAAAGAACGCAGTAAACGCAGTTTTTATCTGTCGGCTAGCCGCAGTGAACTGTTTAACCGCGTCGCCAGCGCCCGTCTGACGCAAAAGCTGGAAAAAACTGTGTTGAACGGGGATGCGCTGCAATTGACCGGTCGCGGCAGTTGGTTCGTCGCGCAGCCAGACGAGCTTGAGACGTTGCAACAGCGCCTGGATGCGGGAGAACTACAGGTGACGGNCCCGATGCCGGGCGATGGCGAAACGGGTACGCAGGCCGATGTGCTGGCATTTGAGTCGTCCTGTCTGGAGGAGAACCAACTGCTGCTGTCGCTGCTGCGCCGGGAGCGTCTGGAGCCGGCGCGGAGAGCCATTTTGATGACCCCACAACAGATGGAGTGGTCATGGCAGGATGATGACGTCGTCACCGTGCGTTTCTGGTTGCCGTCGGGCTGTTATGCCACCAGTGTCGTGCGTGAGCTGATGATGGTCAAAGAGCAGGAGTTCGACAGCGGGATGTAGCGGCATTTCGAGCGTGACGAAGATCATTTCGCTGCGGTAGGGGCATGCCTCTTTCCGAGCAGCATTAACAACGTTGATGGGGTTAGTCAAAGCTGGGGTTTGCGGGGAATGGTGAACAAACGCGTGCAGACATTACTGGAACAGTTGAGTCGGCAGGGAATTAAGGATGAACGCCTGTTACAGGCGATGGCCGCCGTACCGCGAGAACGCTTCGTTGATGAAGCCTTTGAACACCAAGCCTATGAAAATACGGCATTGCCTATTGGTTCGGGACAGACGATTTCTCAACCTTACATGGTCGCCAGAATGACCGAATTGCTGCGCCTGACGCCCGTATCCCGCGTTCTGGAGATTGGTACCGGCTCGGGGTATCAAACCGCCGTGCTGGCGCATCTGGTGCAGCACGTTTGTTCCGTGGAGCGGATTAAGGGGCTTCAGTGGCAGGCTAAGCGTCGTCTCAAACAGCTCGACTTGCATAACGTGTCCACGCGGCATGGCGACGGCTGGTTGGGATGGGCGTCAAAAGGGCCTTTCGACGCGATTATCGTCACGGCTGCGCCGCCGGAAATTCCCGTCGCCCTTATGGAACAGCTGGATGAAGGCGGGAGCATGGTATTACCGGTCGGTGAAGAGCAGCAAACGCTTAAGTTGGTTCAACGCAACAACGGAGAGTTCATTATTCAAACCATTGAGGGGGTTCGCTTTGTGCCGCTGGTCAAAGGCGAACTGGCCTGATTCTTTGTGATGAACGCTTGCCGCCTTAAAATTTCAATACAACTATCTTATGGTACTAATTTGTTGATATTGCTAGCATCAACAAATGGTGCTGTCTCTATGGCCCGTCGAAACCTGTTTGAATAAGAAACGAGGGGGCGCTTTGTTGAGTTTATTTGGGAATGAAAGATTCCAACTCTCAGCCGTTTAGCCAAATTTTAGAGACAGCGGGCGACAATTAACGAGTCAATTTTGGGTCATAGGGGGATTCGGCGCATGGGGAGCCAAATGATGAACTGGCGTCAGCTCGCGGTATGTACGGCAATTGCTCTAGGGGNGGCGGGTTGCGCCGGTGGTAACGATCAGCCTGCCTCTATAAGCAGCGTGGGCGATGGTGGCAATGCCTCTGGCCGTAGCGGTGCGATCGCTTCGCCGCCACGCCTCTCTTCATCGGCGAATTCACGACCTGCCGCTGCTGTCAGCACGTCGGTCACTTCCGCTCCGGTTAACCCGCAAGGCGGGAAAATCGTTTATAATCGCAGCTATGACGCGATTCCTAAAGGTAGCTATACCGGGAATACCTATACCGTAAAACGCGGCGATACGCTGTTCTACATCGCCTGGATCACGGGCAACGATTATCGCGAGCTGGCGCAGCGCAATAATATCCCGGAACCCTACAGTCTAAATGTCGGTCAGAGCCTGGCGCTGGGAAATAATATGAATACGAGCGCAGGGCAGGGCATGGCGGTCGCCAGCGTGCCTTCAGGGGCTGTCGTTAGCCCTTCCAGTTCGCGCAGCGGTCACATGCTTCCAGCCAATGCGGCGGCAGGAGGAGTTTCTCAGGCACCAGGCAGTACGCAAATACAAACTTCACAGGTTGATTCCACCTCAACTAATGCGTATTCTGCAAATTCGGGTAAACAGAATGTGGGTAAGATGTTACCTGCTACAGGGGCTGCAGTTTCCGCTCCTGCTACCGAACCAACGCCGGTACCTAGCAGCAGTAATGCCGCTATTACTGGTTGGCGTTGGCCTACAGATGGGAAAGTCATTGATAATTTCTCAGCCTCTGAGGGGGGAAATAAAGGGATTGATATCGCTGGCTCACGTGGGCAGACCGTGGTAGCTACCGCCGGAGGGCGTGTGGTGTACGCGGGCAACGCTTTGCGCGGTTACGGGAATCTGATAATCATCAAGCATAATGATGACTACCTGAGCGCCTATGCCCATAACGAAACCATGCTGGTCCGGGAACAACAAGAGGTTAAGGCGGGACAACAAATAGCTACCATGGGTAGCACCGGAACCAGTTCAGTACGCTTGCATTTTGAAATTCGTTACAAGGGGAAATCCGTAAACCCGCTGCGTTTTATTCCGCAGCGATAAATCGGGCAGAGTGCTTCGGTATTCTGCCAAGGGATCACGGGTAGGAGCCGCTTATGAGCCAAAGTACGCTGAAAGTTAACGAGTTACATGAAGATACTGATTTCGACGAGAATGGGCTTGACGTATTTGACGATAAGGCGCTGGCAGAGGAAGAAACCAGTGACAATGACTCTTTAGATGATGAGTTATTGTCACAAGTTAGCACCCAGCGTGTTTTAGATGCTACTCAACTCTATCTGGGAGAAATTGGCTATTCGCCTCTTTTAACCGCCGAAGAAGAGGTTTATTTTGCCCGGCGAGCGTTGCGTGGTGACGTATCATCACGTAAACGTATGATCGAGAGTAACCTGCGGTTGGTGGTGAAAATCGCCCGTCGCTATAACAATCGGGGGCTGGCTTTGCTGGACCTGATTGAAGAAGGAAACCTTGGTCTGATCCGAGCCGTTGAGAAGTTTGACCCGGAAAGAGGGTTTCGTTTTTCAACGTATGCAACCTGGTGGATCAGGCAAACCATAGAGCGGGCGATAATGAACCAAACCCGCACCATCCGTTTACCGATTCACATTGTCAAAGAACTCAATGTTTACCTGCGCACAGCACGCGAGTTATCCCATAAGCTAGATCATGAGCCTAGTGCGGAAGAAATTGCCGAACAGCTCGATAAACCAGTTGATGACGTAAACCGTATGTTGCGTCTGAACGAACGTATCACTTCTGTTGACACGCCGCTGGGCGGAGATTCTGAAAAGGCGTTACTGGATATTCTGGCCGATGAGAAAGACAACGGTCCTGAGGACACTACGCAGGATAACGATATGAAGCAAAATATCGTTAAGTGGTTGTTCGAACTGAATGCAAAACAGCGAGAAGTTCTGGCTCGTCGCTTCGGCCTTCTGGGTTATGAAGCGGCCACGCTGGAAGATGTTGGTCGTGAAATTGGTCTGACTCGCGAACGCGTGCGTCAGATTCAGGTTGAAGGACTGCGTCGTCTGCGTGAAATCCTGCAAATGCAGGGGCTTGATATTGAAGAGCTGTTCCGTGCATAGTCACCACTAACGGTGACGAGAATAAAAAAATGGTGGGGTAACCCACCATTTTTTATGTGCTGAAACCGGAACGCGATTAACGCACGACCTGCGAGAGCAGGAAGTCCACTACCTCATCAGTCTTAATCATCTTTTTCTCACCCTGACGACGGTTTTTGTACTCGATATCATCGTTGTCTAGGTTACGATCGCCAATGACGATAGNGTGAGGAATACCAATCAGCTCCATGTCCGCAAACATCACGCCCGGACGTTCTTTACGGTCGTCCATCAACACCTCTACGCCGTTGTCGCGCAGCTGCTGATAAATGCGTTCAGCAACTTCTTTCACGCGGAAGGACTTATGCATGTTCATCGGCAGAATAGCGACCTGGAACGGAGCGAGTACGTCTGGCCAGATAATGCCGCGATCGTCGTGGTTCTGTTCAATTGCTGCGGCAATCACGCGGGAGATACCAATACCATAGCAGCCCATCGTCAGCGTCTGGTTACGGCCATCTTCGCCCTGAACCGTCGCCTTCATGGCTTCTGAGTATTTGGTGCCGAGCTGGAAGATATGACCAACTTCGATACCGCGTTTGATCTGTAACGTGCCTTTACCGTCCGGACTTTGATCGCCTTCTACCACGTTACGCAAATCAGCAACCTGCGGCAGCGCAATGTCTCGCTCCCAGTTGATGCCGAAATAGTGCTTGCCGTCGATGTTGGCGCCTGCGCTGAAATCGCTCATTACCGCAACAGTTCTGTCTATGATGACAGGTAAGGACAGATTGACTGGACCCAGCGACCCTGGACCTGCATTCACCAACGCGCGAATTTCTTCTTCCGTGGCGAAGGTCAGCGGGCTTGCAACCAAATCCAGCTTCTCGGCCTTCACTTCGTTCAGCTCGTGATCGCCGCGAACCAGCAGGGCAACCAGCGGGTACGGACTTTCTTCCGTCGCTTTCACCAGCAGCGTCTTAACCGTTTTCTCCACCGGCACGTCGAACTGTTCGACCAGCTCGGCGATAGTTTTGGCGTCAGGCGTTTCCACCAACGTCATGTCCTGCGTCGGCGCGGCGCGTTCAACATTCGGGGCGACCGCTTCAGCCAGCTCGATATTAGCGGCGAAGTCGGATTCGGNGGAAAAGGCGATGTCATCTTCGCCGCAGGCGGCCAGTACCTGGAATTCGTGAGACGCGCTGCCGCCGATAGAGCCAGTATCCGCCTGAACGGCGCGGAAGTTCAGGTCCATGCGGCTGAAGATTTTCGTGTATGCCGCATACAACACATCGTAAGTCGCCTGCAGTGACTCTTGAGAAGTATGGAAGGAGTAGGCGTCTTTCATCAGGAACTCGCGTGCGCGCATGATACCGAAGCGCGGACGGACTTCGTCACGGAACTTGGTCTGAATCTGATAGAAGGTCAGCGGTAGCTGTTTGTAGGAGCTGATTTCATTACGCACCAGATCGGTGATGACCTCTTCATGCGTCGGGCCCAACACGAATGGACGCTCGCCGCGGTCGGCGAAGCGCAGCAGCTCGGGACCGTACTGTTCCCAACGACCGCTCTCCTGCCACAGGTCCGCAGGCTGAACGACAGGCATCGAAATTTCGATGGCGCCAGCGCTATTCATTTCTTCGCGCACGATATTTTCGACTTTTTTCAAAACGCGCAAACCCGTCGGCAACCAGGTATAGAGACCCGAGGCGAGTTTACGAATCATTCCTGCGCGCAGCATCAGCTGATGGCTGATAACCTCGGCGTCGGCGGGCGTCTCCTTTTGAGTGGAGAGCAAATATTGACTTGTACGCATGGTGTTGTAGTTCCGTAAGAACGATAAATGGCGTGGGCCGAAGGGCCTGAGCATAAATAAAAAGTGGCTTAGTTTACCAGCGAGGAACGTTCCCCAAAAGAGATGCAGACGTTTTTTAACGGGTATCCAGGCATATTACTTCTGTTTGTCCGTTGGCCACTCTCCAACGTACGTTGAATTCCAGTAATAGCGCAGCATATTCCTTCTCATCATGGTTCGTTTTACGGTAGGCTGGGCGCGGATCCTGTGCCAATACCTGGGTGATGAAGCGGCGTAACTGTGGATAACGGTCGCGCCATGCAATTAGCTGTTGTTCCGCTTGAGGAGAAAATATCACCGGCATATCTGCGTCTGGCGCGCAGGGCGCGAAGCCTGCTCGTGCCTGTGGTTGGCTTTCGGCGAAGGGAAGATAGGGCTTGATGTCGATCACGGGGGTGCCATCCACCAGATCCAGACTGCCGAGTTCCAGCACCAGCGAGTTTTTGTCGGCACGCACGCCCTTCAGCTCTACCAGCGACATCCCGACAGGATTGGGCCGAAACGTTGAACGGGTAGCGAAAACGCCCATACGGACATTGCCTCCCAGACGAGGAGGACGCACCGTAGGATGCCAGCCTGCAGACGCCGTCTGATGAAAAATGAACAGTACCCATAGGTGGCTGAAGTCGGAAAGCCCACGCACAGATTCCGGTTGGTTGTAGGGCGGCAGCAGGTGTAGTTCTCCCAGACCATCTTCAATCAGACCCGGTTGTCGAGGAACGGCAAACTTCTCTTTATAGGGGGAGCGGATAACACCGACTTGATCGAAGCAGAACTCGCTCATTGAGAGGAGACTTTCAGCGCAGTGCCTTCACAGATAGCCTGGCGATAGCAGCTATCGACATCACTCACAATCTGGCACTCGTGCAACAGGACCGCATTCGCTTTCAGGTTTGTCGCCCGGCTTTGCAATCTTTTTCGTGCTGTGGCGATGCTCGGTTGAGGATCCTGCGCCGTTGCCTGGCATGAGGAACCGGAGACTTCGCCCATATCGTGGAAAGGTTTCCCTACCAGCTCTTCGGCGCTTTTGTACAGCACGGCTGGCGTAGCCGGGGGGGTTGGTTTGCTTTTAGGCGTTGTTTCAACGGCTGACGGTGTCTCGGGCTGAGATGTGGTAGGCGTAGTCGATTTGTGTAGCAGAGAACATCCTGTCAGCGACAGCGATAACATTACAATGGGCAAGGCACGCATAGCTTTTCCTCTGGCTTTCATAAGTGCGCTTATTGAAGCAAGCTATGCGAAAAATAACAAGACGGGCCGAGGCCCGTCTTGTTATTTTATCGTTTCATGCAATGGGAAACTTACCAACCTTTGACGGCCCCACCATTAAAAGTTTTCAACGCGGCCTGATTCACTTCATCAGACTGGTAAGCATTGACAAATTTTTTCACATTTTCCGCATCTTTATTGTCTTCGCGAGCGACCAGCAGATTGACGTACGGAGAGTCTTTATCTTCTACAAACAGCCCGTCTTTGGTCGGCGTCAGATTAATCTGGCTGGCATAGGTAGTATTGATAACGGCCAGAGCAATCTGGTCGTCATCCAGCGAACGTGGCAGCTGAGGCGCTTCCAGTTCTACTAGTTTCACATGCTTCGGATTTTCGACGATGTCCAGTGAAGTTGGCAACAGCCCAACATTGTCTTTCAATTTGATCAGCCCCTGTTTTTGAAGCAGCAGCAGGGTACGGCCCAAATTGGTCGGGTCGTTAGGAATGGCGATTTGCGCGCCGTCCTGCAGTTCGCTCAGAGATTTGATCTTTTTCGAGTAGCCTGCGATGGGGTAAACGAAGGTGTTGCCGACGGAAACAAGTTTATAGCCGCGATCTTTAATTTGCTGATCCAGATACGGTTTGTGCTGGAACGCGTTCAGATCGATGTCGCCCTTGCTCAACGCTTCGTTGGGCAGAACGTAATCGTTAAAGGTGACCAGCTCAACATCAAGACCGTATTTTTCCTTGGCCACTTTCTGGGCGACTTCCGCGACCTGCTGTTCTGCACCGACAATGACGCCGACCTTAATATGGTTAGGATCTTTTTCTTCCTGTCCGCATCCTGCTAGCGCGAGAGCGCCAACCAATGCGCCTACTGCGGCGATAGATTTCAATTTAATAGCCATATTCCTTACCTCTGCTTAACAGTCTTGTTATCACGCACTTTTAAGGTGCATGGCAATGGAACAATTACTTGCGAGTGACAGCCCGAACTGCGCGATCGCCGCAAAATTGAATGATAAAAACCAACACAACCAACAGTACTAATACCGTATTCATCACTGTGGAGTTATAGCCGACATAACCATACTGATAACCGATCTGTCCCAGGCCGCCGGCGCCTACGGCACCCCCCATTGCAGAATAGCCCACCAGGGTAATCAACGTAATGGTCGCGGCATTGATCAGGCCGGGCAGCGCTTCAGGTAGCAAAATCTTTTTGATGATTTGCATCGGCGTGGCTCCCATCGCCCGTGCGGCCTCGATCAACCCACCGGGGATTTCCAACAGCGCATTTTCCACCATACGGGCGATAAACGGTGCTGCCCCTACGGTTAGCGGCACGATCGCGGCCTGAAGACCAATTGAGGTGCCGACAATAATGCGGGTAAAAGGGATCATCCACACCAGCAATATAATGAAGGGGATGGAACGAAAGATATTCACAATGGCCGAAAGCGCCCGATAAAGTTTGGGATTGGCAATAATCTGTCCCGGACGCGTTATATAAAGAAGCACGCCGACAGGCAGTCCCAGAACGAAACCGAAAAAGCCCGAAACCAGGGTCATCACAATTGTTTCCCACACGCCGCGGGCCATTAACCACATCATGGCTTCAGACATAACCGAGTACCTCTATATTTGCTTGGTTGTCCTGCAGGAATTTGATCGCTGCTGTGGTATCCGCTTCCGTGCCGGCCATTTCTGCCAGCATGATGCCGAATTTAACCCCGCCCGCGTAATCCATCTGCGCACTGATAATATTGTTGTTTACGTTGAAGCGCCGTGCGATTTCAGATAGCAGCGGCGCATCAACAGATTGACCGGTAAATTCCATGCGCAGCAGGGGAATACTGCCCTCATGAGGCGTTGGCGTCAGACGAGCGACATAGTCGTCCGGAATATCCAGATGTAATGTTGAATGAATGAACTTCTGAGCCAGTGGCGTTTTGGGGTGAGAGAACATCTGTCCGACGGTGTCTTGCTCAATCAGACGCCCTTCACTAATGACGGCGACCTGATCGCAGATGCGTTTCACGACATCCATTTCGTGGGTGATCAACAGAATGGTCAACCCCAAGCGGCGATTGATATCTTTCAGCAACTCCAAAATCGCGCGAGTCGTGGCCGGGTCCAGCGCGCTGGTGGCTTCATCGCACAACAGAACCTTGGGGTTGCTAGCCAACGCGCGGGCGATTGCCACGCGTTGTTTCTGGCCCCCAGACAGGTTGGCGGGATACGCATCGTGCTTATCCGACAACCCAACCAGCTCCAGCAATTCATCGACGCGCTGTTTGATCTTGGCGGACGGCTGATTATCCAGCTCCAGCGGCAATGCAACGTTACCGAATACGGTACGTGACGAGAGCAGATTGAAATGTTGGAAAATCATGCCGATTTGGCGGCGAGCGCGCGTCAACTGGCTATTTGATAACGCCATTAAATCCTGTTCGGCGACCAGAACGGTTCCAGATGTGGGACGCTCTAGCAGGTTGATGCAGCGGATCAACGTGCTTTTACCCGCGCCAGAAGAGCCGATGACGCCATAGATTTGGCCCGCCGGAACGTGCAGCGTAACGTCGTCGAGCGCTGTGATGGCTCGACCGTTTTGCTGGAAAATCTTTGTAATATGAGAAAGTTTTATCATGATTTCTATCAATAGGGGCCGCGGGCCGATGAATAATACTGACTTATACTGACCATTTGTTGTCGGGATGCTAAGGCGTCTAGACGTCCAAGTCAATCGAGATTGTAACTCTGCTATCATTCTCTCCAGCAGCGAAAACTGCGATACTACGGCGCAATTTTCTCTATCGGGAGCAAAGTAAAGTGGCAACCAGCGTTCCAGCAATTTTTCTCGACCGCGACGGCACGATTAATGTCGACCACGGTTATGTACACGAAATCGATCAGTTTCAGTTTATCGACGGNGTGATTGATGCACTGCGTGAGCTGAAATCAATGGGGTTTGCCTTGGTGCTGATTACCAATCAGTCGGGTATCGCACGCGGTAAATTTACAGAAGACCAGTTTATGCAACTGACGGAATGGATGGATTGGTCATTGGCCGATCGCGGGGTAGACCTGGATGGCATCTATTTCTGTCCGCATCATCCGGAAGCTTCTGAAGAAGAGTATCGCCAGACGTGCGACTGCCGGAAGCCACAGCCGGGAATGCTGAAATCTGCGCAAGAACATCTGCACATCGATATGGCTTCTTCTTATATGGTTGGCGACAAAGTTGAAGATATGCAGGCAGCCGCAGCTGCAGGGGTAGGCGCTAAAGTCCTTGTCCGCACAGGTAAACCAGTGACGGAAGAAGGGGAAAATCTGGCTGATTGCGTTATAGAGAGNCTGGCAGACCTGCCAAAAGCCATAAAAAGCATAAAAAACAAACGTTGAGACCGAAAAACAAGCGAATGGCAAAAAAGATTAAAAAAGGGGTTGTGCAACTCGGAGAGATCCCTATAATGCGCTCCCNCTGACNCGGCGCAGCGGACAACGCAACGCGGTGGCAGTCGAAGAAAGACGAAGAAAGTCGTTGACTTCAAACGCGGAATCCGTAGTATATGCGGCCCGCGGCCACTGAAAGNGGAGNNGCTCTTTAANAATTTAATCAGACAATCTGTGTGGGCACTCACAAGACACTATCGCAATCAGATACGAAAAAGTCTTGAAGAGTGAACAACAGTTAATTCATTACGAATGAACAGTAAATTCTTTGAGCATCGCTATTAACTTAGCAAATCAAGCTTTTAATTGAAGAGTTTGATCATGGCTCAGATTGAACGCTGGCGGCAGGCCTAACACATGCAAGTCGAGCGGCAGCGGAAGGAAGCTTGCTTCCTTNCCGGCGAGCGGCGGACGGGNGAGTAATGTCTGGGGATCTGCCCGATGGAGGGGGATAACTACTGGAAACGGTAGCTAATACCGCATAACGTCGCAAGACCAAAGNGGGGGACCTTCGGGCCTCACACCATCGGATGAACCCAGATGGGATTAGCTAGTAGGCGGGGTAAAGGCCCACCTAGGCGACGATCTCTAGCTGGTCTGAGAGGATGACCAGCCACACTGGAACTGAGACACGGTCCAGACTCCTACGGGAGGCAGCAGTGGGGAATATTGCACAATGGGGGAAACCCTGATGCAGCCATGCCGCGTGTATGAAGAAGGCCTTCGGGTTGTAAAGTACTTTCAGCGGGGAGGAAGGCAGTGAACTTAATACGTTCGCTGATTGACGTTACCCGCAGAAGAAGCACCGGCTAACTCCGTGCCAGCAGCCGCGGTAATACGGAGGGTGCAAGCGTTAATCGGAATGACTGGGCGTAAAGCGCACGCAGGCGGTTTGTTAAGTCAGATGTGAAATCCCCGAGCTTAACTTGGGAACTGCATTTGAAACTGGCAGGCTAGAGTCTTGTAGAGGGGGGTAGAATTCCAGGTGTAGCGGTGAAATGCGTAGAGATCTGGAGGAATACCGGTGGCGAAGGCGGCCCCCTGGACAAAGACTGACGCTCAGGTGCGAAAGCGTGGGGAGCAAACAGGATTAGATACCCTGGTAGTCCACGCTGTAAACGATGTCGACTTGGAGGTTGCGGTCTTGAACTGTGGCTTCCGGAGCTAACGCGTTAAGTCGACCGCCTGGGGAGTACGGCCGCAAGGTTAAAACTCAAATGAATTGACGGGGGCCCGCACAAGCGGTGGAGCATGTGGTTTAATTCGATGCAACGCGAAGAACCTTACCTACTCTTGACATCCAGAGAACTTGGCAGAGATGCCTTGGTGCCTTCGGGAACTCTGAGACAGGTGCTGCATGGCTGTCGTCAGCTCGTGTTGTGAAATGTTGGGTTAAGTCCCGCAACGAGCGCAACCCTTATCCTTTGTTGCCAGCGATTCGGTCGGGAACTCAAAGGAGACTGCCGGTGATAANCCGGAGGAAGGTGGGGATGACGTCAAGTCATCATGGCCCTTACGAGTAGGGCTACACACGTGCTACAATGGCGCATACAAAGAGAAGCGAACTTGCGAGAGTGAGCGGACCTCATAAAGTGCGTCGTAGTCCGGATTGGAGTCTGCAACTCGACTCCATGAAGTCGGAATCGCTAGTAATCGTAGATCAGAATGCTACGGTGAATACGTTCCCGGGCCTTGTACACACCGCCCGTCACACCATGGGAGTGGGTTGCAAAAGAAGTAGGTAGCTTANCCTTCGGGAGGGCGCTTACCACTTTGTGATTCATGACTGGGGTGAAGTCGTAACAAGGTAACCGTAGGGGAACCTGCGGTTGGATCACCTCCTTACCAAAGTGAAGTGCTAGTGAAGTGCTCACACAGATTGTCTGATGAAAAAGCAAGAGCAAAAGCGCACCTGTTGATGATGAGTCTCTGACTCATGCTGATGCGGAACGATTGAGCCGGAAGGCTGAGTCGGATTTCGTGTCCCCATCGTCTAGAGGCCTAGGACACCGCCCTTTCACGGCGGTAACAGGGGTTCGAATCCCCTTGGGGACGCCATACCGATAATGAGTGAAAGGCATTATCACCTGAATATCTTAAAGATGACTTTAACGAGTCGTGTTTAAGATATTGCTCTTTAACAATCTGGAACAAGCTGAAATTTGAAACGATACAGCTGAACATATCTCTCCGTGCAGTATTGAGATGTGATTTTGTTGTATCAGAGTCTCTCAAATAATCGCAGCGCGAAGTGTTTTACGAAACACCTTCGGGTTGTGAGGTTAAGTGACTAAGCGTACACGGTGGATGCCTAGGCAGTCAGAGGCGATGAAGGGCGTGCTAATCTGCGAAAAGCGTCGGCAAGGTGATATGAACCGTTATACCCGACGATACCCGAATGGGGAAACCCAGTGCAATCCGTTGCACTATCGCAACATGAATACATAGTGTTGCGAGGCGAACCGGGGGAACTGAAACATCTCAGTACCCCGAGGAAAAGAAATCAACCGAGATTCCCCTAGTAGCGGCGAGCGAACGGGGAGGAGCCCAGAACCTGAATCAGTTTGTGTCTTAGTGGAAGCGTCTGGAAAGTCGCACGACAGAGGGTGATAGTCCCGTACACGAAGAGGCATGGATTGNGAGTTCGATGAGTAGGGCGGGACACGTGTTATCCTGTCTGAATATGGGGGGACCATCCTCCAAGGCTAAATACTCCTGACTGACCGATAGTGAACCAGTACCGTGAGGGAAAGGCGAAAAGAACCCCGGCGAGGGGAGTGAAATAGAACCTGAAACCGTGTACGTACAAGCAGTGGGAGCCTTGATTAATCAGGGTGACTGCGTNCCTTTTGTATAATGGGTCAGCGACTTATATTCTGTAGCAAGGTTAACCGAATAGGGGAGCCGCAGGGAAACCGAGTCTTAACTGGGCGTTAAGTTGCAGGGTATAGACCCGAAACCCGGTGATCTAGCCATGGGCAGGNTGAAGGTTGGGTAACACTAACTGGAGGACCGAACCGACTAATGTTGAAAAATTAGCGGATGACTTGTGGCTGGGGGTGAAAGGCCAATCAAACCGGGAGATAGCTGGTTCTCCCCGAAAGCTATTTAGGTAGCGCCTCGTGAACTCATCTTCGGGGGTAGAGCACTGTTTCGACTAGGGGGCCATCCCGGCTTACCAACTCGATGCAAACTGCGAATACCGAAGAATGTTATCACGGGAGACACACGGCGGGTGCTAACGTCCGNCGTGAAGAGGGAAACAACCCAGACCGCCAGCTAAGGTCCCAAAGTCATGGTTAAGTGGGAAACGATGTGGGAAGGCCCAGACAGCCAGGATGTTGGCTTAGAAGCAGCCATCATTTAAAGAAAGCGTAATAGCTCACTGGTCGAGTCGGCCCGCGCGGAAGATGTAACGGGGCTAAACCATGCACCGAAGCTGCGGCAGCGACACTCAGGTGTTGTTGGGTAGGGGAGCGTTCTGTAAGCCTGCGAAGGTGACCTGTGAGGGTTGCTGGAGGTATCAGAAGTGCGAATGCTGACATAAGTAACGATAATGCGGGTGAAAAACCCGCACGCCGGAAGACCAAGGGTTCCTGTCCAACGTTAATCGGGGCAGGGTGAGTCGACCCCTAAGGCGAGGCCGAAAGGCGTAGTCGATGGGAAACAGGTTAATATTCCTGTACTTGGTGTTACTGCGAAGGGGGGACGGAGAAGGCTAGGTTATCCGGGCGACGGTTGTCCCGGTTTAAGCGTGTAGGTGGATGTTTTTGGTAAATCCGGAACATCATTAACACTGAGGCGTGATGACGAGTCACTACGGTGATGAAGTGACCGATGCCAAGCTTCCAGGAAAAGCCTCTAAGCTCCAGGTAACACGAAATCGTACCCCAAACCGACACAGGTGGTCAGGTAGAGAATACCAAGGCGCTTGAGAGAACTCGGGTGAAGGAACTAGGCAAAATGGTGCCGTAACTTCGGGAGAAGGCACGCTGGCGTTGGTGAAGGGACTTGCTCCCGGAGCTGATACCAGTCGCAGATACCAGCTGGCTGCAACTGTTTAATAAAAACACAGCACTGTGCAAACACGAAAGTGGACGTATACGGTGTGACGCCTGCCCGGTGCCGGAAGGTTAATTGATGGGGTCAGCCGCAAGGCGAAGCTCTTGATCGAAGCCCCGGTAAACGGCGGCCGTAACTATAACGGTCCTAAGGTAGCGAAATTCCTTGTCGGGTAAGTTCCGACCTGCACGAATGGCGTAATGATGGCCAGGCTGTCTCCACCCGAGACTCAGTGAAATTGAACTCGCTGTGAAGATGCAGTGTACCCGCGGCAAGACGGAAAGACCCCGTGAACCTTTACTATAGCTTGACACTGAACCTTGAGCCTTGATGTGTAGGATAGGTGGGAGGCTTTGAAGTGTGGACGCCAGTCTGCATGGAGCCAACCTTGAAATACCACCCTTTAATGTTTGATGTTCTAACGTGGGCCCCTGACCGGGGTTGCGGACAGTGTCTGGTGGGTAGTTTGACTGGGGCGGTCTCCTCCCAAAGAGTAACGGAGGAGCACGAAGGTTAGCTAATCCTGGTCGGACATCAGGAGGTTAGTGCAAAGGCATAAGCTAGCTTGACTGCGAGAGTGACGGCTCGAGCAGGTGCGAAAGCAGGTCTTAGTGATCCGGTGGTTCTGAATGGAAGGGCCATCGCTCAACGGATAAAAGGTACTCCGGGGATAACAGGCTGATACCGCCCAAGAGTTCATATCGNCGGCGGTGTTTGGCACCTCGATGTCGGCTCATCACATCCTGGGGCTGAAGTAGGTCCCAAGGGTACGGCTGTTCGCCGTTTAAAGTGGTACGCGAGCTGGGTTTAGAACGTCGTGAGACAGTTCGGTCCCTATCTGCCGTGGGCGTTGGAAGATTGAGGGGGGTTGCTCCTAGTACGAGAGGACCGGAGTGAACGCACCACTGGTGTTCGGGTTGTCATGCCAATGGCATTGCCCGGTAGCTAAGTGCGGAAGAGATAACCGCTGAAAGCATCTAAGCGGGAAACTTGCCCCGAGATGAGTCTTCCCTGGGACCTTGAGTCCCCTGAAGGGCCGTTGAAGACGACGACGNAGATAGGCTGGATGTGTAAGCGTAGCGATACGTTGAGCTAACCAGTACTAATGACCCGAGAGGCTTAACCTTACAACACCGA
>NZ_JIBO01000003.1 GCF_000688655.1 Lonsdalea quercina subsp. quercina
GGGGTTGTGCAACTCGGAGAGATCCCTATAATGCGCTCCCACTGACACGGCGCAGCGGACAACGCGACGCGGTGACAGTCGGAGAAAAACGAAGAAAGTCGTTGACTCTGAATGAGGTAAGCGTAGTATACGCGGCCTCACGTTAGTCGCCACGGCGGCAACGAAACGCTCTTTAACAATTTAATCAGACAATCTGTGTGGGCACTCACAAGACACTATCGCAATCAGATACGAAAAAGTCTTGAAGAGTGAACAACAGTTAATTCATTACGAATGAACAGTAAATTCTTTGAGCATCGCTATTAACTTAGCAAATCAAGCTTTTAATTGAAGAGTTTGATCATGGCTCAGATTGAACGCTGGCGGCAGGCCTAACACATGCAAGTCGAGCGGCAGCGGAAGGAAGCTTGCTTCCTTGCCGGCGAGCGGCGGACGGGTGAGTAATGTCTGGGGATCTGCCCGATGGAGGGGGATAACTACTGGAAACGGTAGCTAATACCGCATAACGTCGCAAGACCAAAGTGGGGGACCTTCGGGCCTCACNCCATCGGATGAACCCAGATGGGATTAGCTAGTAGGCGGGGTAAAGGCCCACCTAGGCGACGATCTCTAGCTGGTCTGAGAGGATGACCAGCCACACTGGAACTGAGACACGGTCCAGACTCCTACGGGAGGCAGCAGTGGGGAATATTGCACAATGGGGGAAACCCTGATGCAGCCATGCCGCGTGTATGAAGAAGGCCTTCGGGTTGTAAAGTACTTTCAGCGGGGAGGAAGGCAGCGAACTTAATACGTTCGCTGATTGACGTTACCCGCAGAAGAAGCACCGGCTAACTCCGTGCCAGCAGCCGCGGTAATACGGAGGGTGCAAGCGTTAATCGGAATGACTGGGCGTAAAGCGCACGCAGGCGGTTTGTTAAGTCAGATGTGAAATCCCCGAGCTTAACTTGGGAACTGCATTTGAAACTGGCAGGCTAGAGTCTTGTAGAGGGGGGTAGAATTCCAGGTGTAGCGGTGAAATGCGTAGAGATCTGGAGGAATACCGGTGGCGAAGGCGGCCCCCTGGACAAAGACTGACGCTCAGGTGCGAAAGCGTGGGGAGCAAACAGGATTAGATACCCTGGTAGTCCACGCTGTAAACGATGTCGACTTGGAGGTTGCGGTCTTGAACTGTGGCTTCCGGAGCTAACGCGTTAAGTCGACCGCCTGGGGAGTACGGCCGCAAGGTTAAAACTCAAATGAATTGACGGGGGCCCGCACAAGCGGTGGAGCATGTGGTTTAATTCGATGCAACGCGAAGAACCTTACCTACTCTTGACATCCAGAGAACTTGGCAGAGATGCCTTGGTGCCTTCGGGAGCTCTGAGACAGGTGCTGCATGGCTGTCGTCAGCTCGTGTTGTGAAATGTTGGGTTAAGNCCCGCAACGAGCGCAACCCTTATCCTTTGTTGCCAGCGATTCGGTCGGGAACTCAAAGGAGACTGCCGGTGATAAACCGGAGGAAGGTGGGGATGACGTCAAGTCATCATGGCCCTTACGAGTAGGGCTACACACGTGCTACAATGGCGCATACAAAGAGAAGCGAACTTGCGAGAGTGAGCGGACCTCATAAAGTGCGTCGTAGTCCGGATTGGAGTCTGCAACTCGACTCCATGAAGTCGGAATCGCTAGTAATCGTAGATCAGAATGCTACGGTGAATACGTTCCCGGGCCTTGTACACACCGCCCGTCACACCATGGGAGTGGGTTGCAAAAGAAGTAGGTAGCTTAACCTTCGGGAGGGCGCTTACCACTTTGTGATTCATGACTGGGGTGAAGTCGTAACAAGGTAACCGTAGGGGAACCTGCGGTTGGATCACCTCCTTACCAAAGTGAAGTGCTAGTGAAGTGCTCACACAGATTGTCTGATGAAAGAAGAACGAGCAGAAATACCTTTATAGGCTTGTAGCTCAGGTGGTTAGAGCGCACCCCTGATAAGGGTGAGGTCGGTGGTTCAAGTCCACTCAGGCCTACCAAATTTTCTCTTATGCTGCGTTATGCTCAGGCTTGTTTACAAGAGTAAACGTCGCCCTCGCATGCCTTGCCTAAGAAAAAATTAACTCTTCCATGAGTGGTATCTAAAGGTAACTGTAAGTGACGTTTGGGGCTATAGCTCAGCTGGGAGAGCGCCTGCTTTGCACGCAGGAGGTCTGCGGTTCGATCCCGCATAGCTCCACCATACAAAGACTTCAGAGCGTATTGGCGACAGTATGCTGTGAAGTATTTTGCTCTTTAACAATCTGGAACAAGCTGAAATTTGAAACGATACAGCTGAACATATCTCTCCGTGCAGTACTGAGATGTGATTTAGTTGTATCAGAGTCTCTCAAATAATCGCAGCGCGAAGTGTTTTACGAAACACCTTCGGGTTGTGAGGTTAAGTGACTAAGCGTACACGGTGGATGCCTAGGCAGTCAGAGGCGATGAAGGGCGTGCTAATCTGCGAAAAGCGTCGGCAAGGTGATATGAACCGTTATACCCGACGATACCCGAATGGGGAAACCCAGTGCAATCCGTTGCACTATCGCAACATGAATACATAGTGTTGCGAGGCGAACCGGGGGAACTGAAACATCTCAGTACCCCGAGGAAAAGAAATCAACCGAGATTCCCCTAGTAGCGGCGAGCGAACGGGGAGGAGCCCAGAACCTGAATCAGTTTGTGTCTTAGTGGAAGCGTCTGGAAAGTCGCACGACAGAGGGTGATAGTCCCGTACACGAAGAGGCATGGATTGNGAGTTCGATGAGTAGGGCGGGACACGTGTTATCCTGTCTGAATATGGGGGGACCATCCTCCAAGGCTAAATACTCCTGACTGACCGATAGTGAACCAGTACCGTGAGGGAAAGGCGAAAAGAACCCCGGCGAGGGGAGTGAAATAGAACCTGAAACCGTGTACGTACAAGCAGTGGGAGCCTTGATTAATCAGGGTGACTGCGTACCTTTTGTATAATGGGTCAGCGACTTATATTCTGTAGCAAGGTTAACCGAATAGGGGAGCCGCAGGGAAACCGAGTCTTAACTGGGCGTTAAGTTGCAGGGTATAGACCCGAAACCCGGTGATCTAGCCATGGGCAGGTTGAAGGTTGGGTAACACTAACTGGAGGACCGAACCGACTAATGTTGAAAAATTAGCGGATGACTTGTGGCTGGGGGTGAAAGGCCAATCAAACCGGGAGATAGCTGGTTCTCCCCGAAAGCTATTTAGGTAGCGCCTCGTGAACTCATCTTCGGGGGTAGAGCACTGTTTCGACTAGGGGGCCATCCCGGCTTACCAACTCGATGCAAACTGCGAATACCGAAGAATGTTATCACGGGAGACACACGGCGGGTGCTAACGTCCGTCGTGAAGAGGGAAACAACCCAGACCGCCAGCTAAGGTCCCAAAGTCATGGTTAAGTGGGAAACGATGTGGGAAGGCCCAGACAGCCAGGATGTTGGCTTAGAAGCAGCCATCATTTAAAGAAAGCGTAATAGCTCACTGGTCGAGTCGGCCCGCGCGGAAGATGTAACGGGGCTAAACCATGCACCGAAGCTGCGGCAGCGACACTCAGGTGTTGTTGGGTAGGGGAGCGTTCTGTAAGCCTGCGAAGGTGACCTGTGAGGGTTGCTGGAGGGATCAGAAGTGCGAATGCTGACATAAGTAACGATAATGCGGGTGAAANACCCGCACGCCGGAAGACCAAGGGTTCCTGTCCAACGTTAATCGGGGCAGGGTGAGTCGACCCCTAAGGCGAGGCCGAAAGGCGTAGTCGATGGGAAACAGGTTAATATTCCTGTACTTGGTGTTACTGCGAAGGGGGGACGGAGAAGGCTAGGTTATCCGGGCGACGGTTGTCCCGGTTTAAGCGTGTAGGTGGATGTTTTTGGTAAATCCGGAACATCATTAACACTGAGGCGTGATGACGAGTCACTACGGTGATGAAGTGACCGATGCCAAGCTTCCAGGAAAAGCCTCTAAGCTCCAGGTAACACGAAATCGTACCCCAAACCGACACAGGTGGTCAGGTAGAGAATACCAAGGCGCTTGAGAGAACTCGGGTGAAGGAACTAGGCAAAATGGTGCCGTAACTTCGGGAGAAGGCACGCTGGCGTTGGTGAAGGGACTTGCTCCCGGAGCTGATACCAGTCGCAGATACCAGCTGGCTGCAACTGTTTAATAAAAACACAGCACTGTGCAAACACGAAAGTGGACGTATACGGTGTGACGCCTGCCCGGTGCCGGAAGGTTAATTGATGGGGTCAGCCGCAAGGCGAAGCTCTTGATCGAAGCCCCGGTAAACGGCGGCCGTAACTATAACGGTCCTAAGGTAGCGAAATTCCTTGTCGGGTAAGTTCCGACCTGCACGAATGGCGTAATGATGGCCAGGCTGTCTCCACCCGAGACTCAGTGAAATTGAACTCGCTGTGAAGATGCAGTGTACCCGCGGCAAGACGGAAAGACCCCGTGAACCTTTACTATAGCTTGACACTGAACCTTGAGCCTTGATGTGTAGGATAGGTGGGAGGCTTTGAAGTGTGGACGCCAGTCTGCATGGAGCCAACCTTGAAATACCACCCTTTAATGTTTGATGTTCTAACGTGGGCCCCTGACCGGGGTTGCGGACAGTGTCTGGTGGGTAGTTTGACTGGGGCGGTCNCCTCCCAAAGAGTAACGGAGGAGCACGAAGGTTAGCTAATCCTGGTCGGACATCAGGAGGTTAGTGCAAAGGCATAAGCTAGCTTGACTGCGAGAGTGACGGCTCGAGCAGGTGCGAAAGCAGGTCTTAGTGATCCGGTGGTTCTGAATGGAAGGGCCATCGCTCAACGGATAAAAGGTACTCCGGGGATAACAGGCTGATACCGCCCAAGAGTTCATATCGACGGCGGTGTTTGGCACCTCGATGTCGGCTCATCACATCCTGGGGCTGAAGTAGGTCCCAAGGGTACGGCTGTTCGCCGTTTAAAGTGGTNCGCGAGCTGGGTTTAGAACGTCGTGAGACAGTTCGGTCCCTATCTGCCGTGGGCGTTGGAAGATTGAGGGGGGNTGCTCCTAGTACGAGAGGACCGGAGTGAACGCACCACTGGTGTTCGGGTTGTCATGCCAATGGCATTGCCCGGTAGCTAAGTGCGGAAGAGATAACCGCTGAAAGCATCTAAGCGGGAAACTTGCCCCGAGATGAGTCTTCCCTGGGACCTTGAGTCCCCTGAAGGGCCGTTGAAGACGACGACGTAGATAGGCTGGATGTGTAAGCGTAGCGATACGTTGAGCTAACCAGTACTAATGACCCGAGAGGCTTAACCTTACAACACCGAAGGTGTTTTTAGAGAGACGAGATTCAGCTTGTTCAAAGATTGGTTCTGGTGGTTGCACGGGAAGAGAGTGTAACGGCTGGAATGAAACAGAATTTGCCTGGCGGCGATAGCGCGGTGGTCCCACCTGACCCCATGCCGAACTCAGCAGTGAAACGCCGTAGCGCCGATGGTAGTGTGGGGTCTCCCCATGTGAGAGTAGGGAACTGCCAGGCATTAATTTAAGGTGCACAGCACCGGTTACTGGAAGACGATTATCCGGTAACGATACAGAATCGGTGGAGCGGTAGTTCAGTTGGTTAGAATACCTGCCTGTCACGCAGGGGGTCGCGGGTTCGAGTCCCGTCCGTTCCGCCACTTATATTGTCCTGGGATGTTCTTCATGCCCAGATGGAAAAAACCGTACTACCGTAAAGGGGTACGGTTTTTTTTCGTCCTTAAGATACCGTGATAATCAGCGGGTACTCAAGCGTGAAATGATCCACATAGATCAAACCCCATTTATCTTTCCTACTGTCTTTTTCGGAAATTAGCGAGAGTGTTGTCAACTGTCCCCCTCGCCTGATGAGAGGCGATTCACGTCTTCTCTCTGGATACCTGTGAAAACGATTGGAATCGCTCTTTGATCGCGCAGTGCTGTCCTATCCTGCCGTTTCCAGCGTATGGCAACTAGCCAGCGCTGCACTTCCTTCCCGATAAACATTTGCCCTTTAATCTCCCCATGGCTATCTACTGCGATCAAGACAAATCGCTTACAAAAGGATGCACTGGGGGAAATCCTCCGAGCATACCTTCCTCCTATTCCAGGAGCCTTAATCCCTCAGCCATCTTTCACTGACGCTCAGCAAAGCGCCCATATTGCACTCAATAATTGTTCATTCAGATCCCAGAAAATCATCTCATGGTCTGATGGATATCTTCTGTCGCTTATCATGACCTCTTTATGCGATCGCCCCTTCCTGTGGACTCCTCGCCGGCTTTTGACGAACTGCTGGGACTTCACTGTCGTTTGGGCGGGATGCCTGAATCGATCTCGCGAGCCTGATCGTCTTCACTGGTTTAGTTATTGAAGTCATAAAGTAATTTTTTGGTCAGCTAAACGGTGCGGGTATTATTTTTAAGTCCATCACTTCTATAAAAAAACCAAAAAATACCATCCGTAACTAAGGGGGAGAAACTATCTCTCAATTAATACTTATTAGATGTAGTCATTAAATTTATTTAAAGTGCCTATATAAATTATCTATTGATGGAGATAGGGTTATCTCTGAATAACTAATAGTGATGTTGAAGGAGATTGTAGAGGAATATTTGTTAAGATATGCTTTTTTAAAACAGTATTCAATGATGGTTTTTCAGTATGTTCCTATTGTTGAAGTTGGAGTTTATTTGATTGTTCATGCGCTCTCTCTCTTTTTATTTTCATTTCACTGAGTTAAGTCTCTATTTTTTGAGACTAAATCACAGCATGTTGAAAAAGCATGAATATAATTTTATGGCGCTTAATGAATTATAGTTTTGATTTTGAATCCATTAAGGAACCATTATTAATGAATGTAACAACCTAAGCGGAGTGTAATGAAAAACATAAATTTAAGAATTGCTTTGTGATTCAACTTGGTTAGAATCTGGTTAACCAAACCTTTATGTTTCGTTGGTTTTCTGAAGACATTCATCAATTCATGATGCGTATTAATCCGTCAGATGATTGTGTTTATCATCATGACATATAAGATTTTTATTTTTTATAAAAGGGTTCTGTTGAGACTGAAACGTATATAAATATACGTATGACGCTCAGCATGGTCATGTGATTGATGGCAATTGTGATGAATTCAATGATGTGGTTTGTATAAATCTTTTAATTAATACCAAAATCAATCCATTGCGCGTAAATCACTATGAAGTGGCGAATGAATCTATAGCCAATTAAGCCCAGAGCAATAAATGGATGATGGATTGTGTTTGTTTTCAATCTGGTGAAATAAATAACAATACAAATTCAGGTCCGCCAATTTCTCAGGTGGTACTGATTCAATGTTTATTTTCTGGAAGTACCCGATGATCTTCGGCTATCTCCAGAAATGAGAAGTTCATCTGGGGGACGGAACCCATATCGTCACGTCAGTGAAGGATATCGCTAGACGCTAATTCATGAATGCTGGCGCTCACAGGGAAAAGAGCCGTGAGCGAATTCAGGATGAGTCTAAATGAATCAATTACTGACATCAGGAATACGGCTGCTTTTGGCGAATCAGTACTGAACTCGCTATCACCAAGAGAGGATTGTGAACGTGACTCCAGAAAACCATGAAGATTTGAATCAGCCAGATTCGCTGCCGGCATTGAGGCTTAGCGACACTGCGTTTTTCTTCGATATCGACGGTACGCTCGCGGAAATTTGCGCCCGTCCAGAGGACACCTCCATTCCCTTGACGCGCTTATCCCTTCTTCGCCTGCTGTTTCACGGCTGTGATGGCGCCGTAGGGATTATCTCAGGACGGCGTTTAGCGGATATCGATGGTCTGCTGGCGCCGTTGCTGCTCCCTGCGGCGGGAGTTCATGGCGGCGAACGTCGTCGTGCGGATGGGACGGTTCATCGCAGTGAGGTCAGTCTGCCCGTAGAACTCTGTTTGCGACTGAAGTATTGGGTGAGTCAGCATCCCGACGCTTTTCTCGAAGCCAAAGGGAACACTGCCGTGGCGTTGCACTACCGCCAGTGTCCGCAATTCGAACCCGAAGCGGCCCGGCTCGCCTTAGCGCTGATTGAGGATTATCCCCAGTGGGCGGCCCAGCAGGGGAAATGCGTTGTTGAAATTAAGCCTGAAAACGTGAACAAAGGGCGCGCGTTGCGGGCGTTTATGACGGAAACGCCGTTTCAGGGCCGTACCCCCGTCTTCGTGGGTGACGATCTCACCGACGAACAGGGTTTTGATGCTGCGCAGGCGTTGGGNGGGATAGCGATTAAAATCGGCGCTGGCCCTACCTGCGCGAGGCATCGACTGGCGAGTGTCGATGCCGTCGGGGAGTGGTTATCGTGTTTGACCTCGTTCGCCGACCCGCCGTGTGCGGATAAGGCGGTGTCGCGATGAACCGGCTTGTGGTGGTATCTAATCGCGTTCCCCCAGCGTTNGATGACTGTCCCGCGGGAGGATTGGCCAGCGGGATGATGGCCGCACTGGAGCTTAGCGGCGGCGTCTGGTTCGGCTGGAATGGCGAGGTAGAACAGTGTCCAACCCGCGTCGAACAGCGAAGTCTGAATAACGTCACCTTCGCAACGACCGCGCTGACCGCGGAAGAGTATCAACAATATTACTGCGGCTTCTCTAACGGCACGTTGTGGCCGACGTTCCACTACCGCGTCGACCTGGCGCGCTACGACAATGAAGAGTACCAAGGGTATCTGCGCGTTAACCGTCGTCTGGCGCAGATGCTGAAACCGCTGCTTCGGCCGGACGATATCATCTGGGTACAGGATTACCACCTCCTTCCTTTCGCCCAGGCCTGTCGGTCGATTGGCATCCACAACCGTATCGGTTTCTTTCTG
Organism: Lonsdalea quercina subsp. quercina; assembly: GCF_000688655.1. Lineage (GTDB taxonomy): Bacteria > Pseudomonadota > Gammaproteobacteria > Enterobacterales > Enterobacteriaceae > Lonsdalea > Lonsdalea quercina. The sequence continues at coordinate 8,878 of NZ_JIBO01000003.1, forward strand.
CATATTCCTTTCCCGTCTAGCGTCATCGCCATGACGATACCGCCGCACCGTGAGCTGTTCTCGAGCATGACGGATTACGATCTGCTGGGCTTTCAGACCGAAGAAGATCACCAGGCTTTTCGAGATTACGCCAGCCGCATGGGAATGAGCGACGGCATCGTCAACAGCGGCGTTTACCCCATCAGCGTTGCGATTGAACCGCTTAGACAGCTGGCGGAGGACAACTCTTCCGACCTTCATCTGCTAGACCAGGTCTCACGTCATCTGGGACGTAAAGCGATCTTCAGCGTCGACAGGTTGGATTACTCCAAAGGCTTACCTGAGCGCTTCAGCGCTTACGAACTGCTGCTGAAACATTATCCCGAGCATCGGCGGCGGGTTCAGTTTGTCCAGTTCGCGCCGACCACCCGCGATGACATCTTAAGTTACCGCCAGATACGCGAGCAGCTGGATGCGCTGGCCGGGCGCATAAACGGCGGCTACTCCGAGCTGGACTGGCTGGCTCTGAATTACATGAACAAGAACTGCGATCGCCGGCGACTGATGGGCTTATATCGCCAGGCGCACGTCGCCTGCGTCACGCCGCTGCGAGACGGGATGAATCTGGTGGCGAAAGAGTATGTGGCGGTCCAGGAGGAAACGGATCCCGGCGTGCTGGTGTTGTCTTGCTTCGCCGGCGCGGCGAGGGAATTGGATGCCGCGTTGATCGTCAATCCGTACGACCCGCGGGAAGTCGCCGCCGCGCTGGACCGCGCTTTAATGATGCCGCTCGAAGAACGCATAGAACGCCACCAGAGCATGCTGAGCATTTTACGGCATGCCTCCATCGACGTGTGGCTACATCGTTTTGTGGATGACCTGTCGCTGCAACGCCTGGCAGGCGACGCGGGACGGATGCCCTGTGTGTGTTTGAGGGCCTGAGCGCGCTCGGCAAGGATGCATCCCGTAACGACGCGCTAAAACAGATCAAATGGAAGAAAGGCCATGACTCCTGGTGTAGCGGCGGGCGGTGCCGCCCCGTCATTTTCGGCGGCGTTGGTTGCAAGGAATGCGTTGTCGACGATCGGCAGTGCCAGCGGTCCCTGGCCCTGACTGTCTGATGTGTTGATGAAATTTTAAATGAAGGAGCAATGAACCATGACAATGATTAAGCACATTAGCGCTTATCAAGGACGTTTTGACCAATTCGATGCCGTCATTGTGGGCTCCGGCCCCTCCGGCGCGACGGTGGCGCGTACGCTGGCGGAACAGGGCAAGGATGTTCTGATTCTGGAACTGGGCGGACTGGCGTCGCCGGGAGAAGTGCTGGGGACGCATCAGTCCATATATAGCCGGGCCATCACCGGAACCGGGTTACAGGACGGCAACCCCTGGACCGCTTGCTGCGTCGGGGGCGGTATGCAGTTCTATTCCGCTATCACCTTTCGCTACCGCGATGTGGATATGCGGATCAGCCGCTATCTGCATTCGGATATGGAGATGGATTGGCCCATCACCTTGCAAGATCTGGAAGAACATTACGGCTACATCGAATCCATGCTGGGGATGCAAGACGTCAGCAGCTATCCGTTTAGCGCGCGCGGCAAGAAGATCGCCCATGCGATGGCTTCGCTGGGGTACCGCCCGCGTAACATGCCGCTCGCCATTATTCCGGCGGGCTGCGACAACGGATGCCAATTCTGTTCCGCCTGCGACAGCCGCTCTTGTACGACGGGCGCCAAGGCGTCGATTCTGAACCGATCGGTGATTGACGACTCGGCGCTGCCGGGATCCATTACCGTGCTATTCGGCTGCATGGTGAATAGCATCCGGCTCTCCAACGAAGGGCATGCCCAGTCGGCGGAGTGCTATATCCCATTCTCATCCGAACATTTGAGCATTCCCGTCAACAAAATCATCTGCTGCGGCAACGCCATTCAAACCAGCGCGCTGCTGCTGCGCTCGACCTCCGTGCTCGCCCCGCGCGGCATCGGCAACGAGCACGACCTGGTTGGCCGCGGTCTCTCCTTCAAAATCACCGGTTACACGACCGGCTCTAACCCTGCCTGGGCGAAGGAGGATGGGCTGTGCGCCCCGCATCAAGGCGCGCCCGCGTCCGTCTACACCGATGACTTTTATCAGAACGCCGACGTCCCCACCGGTATTGGCGGACTGCTGTATGAGGTGGCCTCCCCGGAACCGCTCCGCAACATCGGCCGCATCCGTTTGCACTATCTCGCGGGCGAAGAGGCGTGGTCCCACAACCGCATCACTCTGGATGAGCATCAGGATGAGTTTGGCAATCCGCTGATCAAGTTCAATTACAAAAACTCCGACAGCGATTTGGCGCGTATTGGCTTTATGGCGGCGCGGGCGGAGGAAATTCTCAGAGAAGCCGGCGCGAAGACGATAGAGCGTGAACCGTCTGTGCATAACAAAGGCGGCTCGCATTTGCATGGTACGGCGCGGGCAGGGACGGATGCCACGCGGTCGGNCGTCGACGTCGCGGGTCTCGTTCACGGTTACGACAACATCTACGTCATGGATGCCTCCGTCATGNCCTTTGCCGGAAACTCAAATCCAACTCACACCATTATGGCCAACGCGCGACGCATGGCCGTAGCGATGCGCTGAACCCCACTCAGGAGCGATAAACACGATGGATAATAATCAGCAGCAGTTACGACGGGCGATCGCATCTACCGCCGCCCGCGAATACGACATTTCCGCTCGCCCGCCATTCGTAGTGCAAAGCGCCAAGGGCGCCTGGCTAAAGGACTGCGATGGTCGAACGATTCTGGACATGACCTCGTCAAACGGCACCGTACTTTTCGGCCATCGGCGTACTGAAATCGATCAGGCCGTGGTCGATCAGATTCAGTCGCGCGGCATCATCTTTCCGACCACGCTCTCCCCGCAGCGAATCGAGCTGGCCGAGCAACTGGTGGCGCGCTATCCCAGCGTTGAAAAGGCGGTCTTTTTCCGCACGGGGNCGGACGGCACCTCGGCGGCGATCAGAATGGCCAGAGCCTACACCGGACGGCGGATCGTCCTGTCCAGCGGCTACCACGGCTGGCACGACTGGCATCGTCAGTTTGGTCAGCTTTGCTACGACCCGGAAACGGATGTCTTCCATTTCGGCTACAACCTGCAGGCGCTCTCCACCGCGCTGGATGTGGCGCGAGACCGTATCGCCGCCGTCATCGTCACGCCTGAATTGGGCTGGTTTCCGGAAAGCCACTTTAACGAGATGGGGCGTCTGTGCCGCGCCGCCGGGGTTCCCTTCATTCTCGATGAGGTGATGTCCGGACTGCGTTACGGCGCACATGGCGTTCACGGAGATGGCGGGGTGGATGCCGATTTGATGATTGTCAGTAAAGGCCTCGCCAACGGCTTCGCGCTATCGACCGTCGCCGGAAAGGCGGATCTGATCAACGCCTACGATGCCGCCGGGCTGGCGGGCACCTACAACAAAGAGGTGACTTCGATGGCGGCCGCGCTAGTGGCGCTGCGGATCTTCAGGGAAGAGCGACCTCACGACGCCGCGCTGAAAACCGGCGCTGAGTTGATCCGCCGGCTTCAGATGGCGGCGGATGAGGTCGGCATTCCCCTTTGGGTGACCGGCCCGCCGCTGATGTTTAAAACGGTTTTCGCTAATGCCAAGGTGGCCGATGCGGTGACGGCCGAATGCTTTGCGCATGGCCTGTTTTTAGAGTGCAACGGTACGCACATGATCAATTTCGCCTTTGGTCAGCCGGAGCTGGCGCATGCGGTGTCCATTTTCAAAGCGTCGCTGGAGGCCGTCAAAACGTCTGGAAACGACACCGGCGGGGACATGGGCGCGATTGACGAGAAGCGGCGGAAAGACTATGCGCGCTCTGCGTTCGGCGTGGCCTTTGAGGTGGATCTGGAAGCGGATGTCGTTCACGCCTTAAATTTTCGTCGAGGGTCGTATGAAGCCAGAAGCTAACGTCAAAGCGCCCGTGCTGCTAGGGGGGGAGAATCGCTCTGGGACGACGCTGCAAAGTATTATTTTGGATGCGCATCCCGATCTGGTCGTCGCGCCTGAAATCGATTTTCTTGAGCCGCTCGATCTGGGACCGCACATCCTTGAGGCGGCGCGGCTGCTCTCCGCTAACGATCCCCGCGTGCTCGGTCCGGGCACGGAGACGGAAGATCCCTTCTGGTTTGATGGCGCGCACTTCGTTAAGCAGTGTCAGCGTTCCGGCGTGCCGAATGACGAGCTGATCGAGCTGGTCGAAGCCGCGATGGCCGAACGCAAAAGCGATCTCAGTCGCTTTGTCGATCGCTGCTATCTGATCGAGAAGATCGGCGCCTATCGGCTCAGGAAATACGGCGGCCTGTTCTGGGGCCAAAAGTTGCAGCGCAAAATCGCCCGCATTGATGATTTTGCGCGGATTTGGCCCGAAGCGCGGTTTATCCATATCGTCCGTGATGGCCGAGATCTCTTCGCTTCCCACCTCAAATCCGTCCCCAAATGGGGATACAAAACGCCATCGGAAATGGCGCGCGGCTGGGTAGAGATCGTCTCCCGGCCCGTGACCGTGGCGCCGCAGGGGCGCTATCTGGAGATTCGCTATGAAGATCTGGTGACCTCGCCGGCAGAGGTTATCAAGCGGATGACCGATTTTATCGGCGTTGAGTGGAGCGACCAGGTGTTGGCGCATCACGAGGTTTCGCATGTGTTGTTCGAAAACCCTTGGGATCATCCCGCTGCGGAAGCCGCCGCCAAAGCGATCTCCACGTCCCCGGTCGGGCGTTATCAGCGTGATTTGTCAGCGCGTCAGATCGCCGAGTTCGAGGCGGTGGCGGGACCGCAGCTTAAACGGCTGGGCTATACGCTCTCGGATGAATCGCGCTAGACACGCTCCTTGCGCGGTGATGTTCATTTTAACCTCGGGCCGGCTCGCGCCGTACTCAGGTCGTTCTGAATTACTCAATTAAGCGAAGGAAAGACTCATGGATGTAAAGAATAGGGCCATATTCATTTCATTTGATGGCGTCGCGGTTTCCGGTATTACCGTGGAAGCGGCCAAGCTGGCTTCCTGCCTCAATCAGAGAGGCTTCGAGTCATTCATTGATCTTGGGTTCGACATCAAGATCGATAAAGGCAATTTCGGCAGGCCTTATACGCAGAAAGAGAAGAGCGCCTTCGGTCAGATCTTTACGGTGGTGAGAGCGACGGGGGAGGGCGAGCTGCCCGGTTACACTCCGTATTTTATCGAGGACGTGAATAACCTGTTGATCAATGGAAGTATTCCTTCCAGCGAAGAAAAAAAAGCGCGTAAGCTGGCGGATGTTCATGTGGTCGCTGACGCCTTATCCGAGCGCATTGTGGCGACCTGGCGTGAATTAGGCATTACTCACGTCGTCGTTGAAAACGGCACGCTGCCTGAAAATATCGTGTATACCCATGCGCTGTATAAAGCGATTGCCGCTTACGGAGAAGAGAACGGACTCGGATGTTTCGTGCTCTGGCGCGACCACGATCTCATGTGGAACAGCGAAACGGCCTGTGGGAAATACGGAGGCGAACCCTGGCCGTATGCCGTGAAACCGATTCCTACGAAATATATCAATTACGTCACGCTTAATGATGCCCTCGCCAGCAAGCTCAGTGAATGGAGCGGGGTTAATATTGACGTCATGCGTAATTGCTACTGTTTCGAAGGCGATAAAAAGCGGAAATCCCTGCGCCCTGAATTTGGGATTTCAGAGAACGATATTCTGATTGCGCGCACGACGCGACTTGTTCCTGTGAAACGTCTGGAACGAGATATCTATCTGACTAAAAAACTCAATGAGCTGTGCGTTAAAAATAATAAAGAGCCCTGCGTCTATTTAATTATTGCGGGGGGGGAGCAAGAAGACGCTCGCTACTTTCGTTATTTGAAAGACTATGTCAGCGAATTGGGAATGGAGCGGTTTGTCCACTTCATCGGCGCATTGCAGCATGACTTTATCGACGAAAGCGGCGATGCGTATACGGTTCAGGATCTCTATGAGTCCTGCGATATCGTCTCCTTTCTCACATCGTACGACTACGACAGCTACGGCAATCCGATTGGGGAAGCGATCAGCCACCAGCGGTGTTACATCGCCACTCACTATGAGTATTACGACGAGGTCTACGGTCAATACGGCTTTCAAACCGAACTGATGACGATTTCTGCCGACCAGGACGGCTGGCCGGACGATGATTTTGTGCAACGTGTTTATGGATTGGTTGCCGACAAGTCGAAACGAGAGTTCATCGCGAAACATAATTTCCATATCGGGGAAAAACTCATTTCCAACAAGATATTTGGCCACGTTTTTAATGTGTAATAGGGAGTTGTTATGCGTAAAGAAACTTATATATCCATTGTGCTGCCGGTTTATAATGAAGGGAATCGCATTGAAGCCGTCATTGATTCTATTTATCGGCAGACATCGAAATACGGCATATTTACCCTGGATAATATGGAATTAATTATCGTTGATAATAATTCGACGGATGACTCTATTCAGAAAGTCAAAGCAGCTCAGGATAAATATAAAGACCTGACAATACATATCATCAATGAAACCACGCAGGGCGTCTCTTCAGCCAGAAAAAAAGGCATGGATTACGCCTCTCAGCGCGCCGGTATCCGTAATATCGAATACGGTATCGATCATAAGCACTATATCGTTTCCGCCGATGCGGACTGTGAGGTGGATAAATATTGGATCGACGAACTGGTTTACACCATGCTTGAACAGCATGGCGATCTCGGTACCTGTAATTACTACTACGACAAACGGGATTTTGAGCTGCGCCCCAACCTGTATCGTGAAATTGATAAAACCCTGCGCTGCCGCCACTTTTCGTTCTCGCTGTTCGGCGGTTTCCCTGATGGCAAAGGGTTTGCGGTCGAAAAGCGGATGTATGATGCGGTTGGCGGCATCGAGATTTTCTACCAGTTGGAAGGAGGGCGCTTTGTCGAACACCTCTCCGACGACTGGGACTTCGGCATCAAGGTCATCGCCTGCGGCGGTAAACCCGTCTATGCGCCCGAAGCTTACGTTAAAATCAACAGCCGGAGGGTGGATACACTGCTGTACGAGGTGATGAATGGGACTGCCTATGGAAAAGACGGCATCATCATCATGAAGGATGTGCGCCCGACGGACCACGCGTTGGAAAACTATCAGGATCTGTCGCCCGAACAGGCTGAAGTCTCCTGGTTCAACTCGATCAAAGACTACATACCGAAAAATATCGTACTACCGGTGTTACTCAATCCATCGCTGCTGGTGGACAACCCCGAAGTCATTGAGTTCTTCACGCCGGAGGTGGCGGAAAGTCTCTATCGACGTATCTACCAAATCAAGTATGAAACCAGCGTCGTCGACTTCAAGCCGATTCATGCCTACAAAACCCCGGCGTTCCGACTCTATTTTGAATTCAGACACGAAATCTTCAACTCGCTGCGGCGTTTTGTCGGCGAAGATATCGGCTCCGCGCCGCCGCTGCCTGCCTGTTTCGATACCGTGGATGAAAAAGNCTTCCTGCGCTTTGTGTACTATTTCTGCGAAGACCGCGAGTCGGGCGAAGCGCACAACTATTTTGCCAATGGCGGGGNGTTTTGATGAATAAGAGCCATCTTGATACGTTGCTCGATCTCGATAGCCGATATCCCACGCCGTTAGTGTGTGAGGTGCTGGAGAAGGAAGAGAATGCGACGTTGCTCGACTATGTCGTCAAAGATCCCTTTGGTTGCCACGTTTTTCCTGGCGATATTGAGGATTACCCTTTATCGGCGTTTCATGCAGACATGGATGTGGAAATCGGCAACGCCGAGCAGATCCATCTCTGGGCTTACATTCCAACTTGCCGTTATAAGTGTCATTTTTGCCAGTTTCCCACGGTGATCCTCAACCCGGATTCTGCCAAGGCGGGCGCGCTGTTTAGCGAAGTCGTGGATCTGAACATCAAAGAGGCCCAGCTGTGGCTGAAACATGTCCCGAGCCTTCGCCATACGCCCGTCGGCGAATTCAATATCTTCGGCGGGACGCCCTCGCTGCTGCCGGAAGTCGAATTACGTCGGCTGATGGCGTTTTACAAGGAGAACTTTAACTTTTCCTCCGCTACCTTGCGGTTTGAAGGCGAGCCGGGCAGCCTGCCTGAAAATTATCTCGGTATCTTGAAGGAACTGGGGTTCACCAAGCTGTCATTTGGCGCGCAGTCGTTCAACGATCGCCTTATCCATGCCTGCGGCAGAAGACATACGGCGGCGGAGTGTTTTTCCACGTTGGAAAATGCCAAAGCGATGGGGTACGAGCTGATCACCATCGACCTGATGTATGGGCTGATGGGGCAGAAAGTGGATGACGTCGCCTACGACATGGAGATGGTGAAGAAATACGACCTGTCGCATGTGGTTTGCACCAAGCTGCATATGAAAGAGTTTATGGAAACCCGCAGCGGCGTGTCGGCGAAACGGAAAAACCTCTGGCAGCGCAAATTGATTTCGCTGGGCGATAACGAAATGCCCAGTTTGGGAAAACAGTACCAGATGCGTGAGCTGGTGGAGAGCTATCTGGCCGATGACTATCTCGAACATCCCACCATGTATTTCCACAAACGTGATTTGCCGCCGGAGAAATGGAAAAGCCTGATCACCGATCTGGACAAACAATATCCCGAGGTTGCGATAGGGCTGGGCGGCAGCTCCAAGTCTCGTCGCTCTGAGATGATCAACCTGACGGAGTATGACGAGTACCGCGATGCCTTAAACGCGGGGCGTCTACCGTGTGGCTCGGTCCGGGGGTTCTCCCCGCATCAGCAGCGCGTCAATGCCTTCAAGATGGCGTTATCAACGCTGATCCCTGTCGATGATGCGGTCTTCAAAAAACGCTTCGATGGTGAGAGCTTCTTTGACAATCCCACCATTTCGGCGGCGTTAACTCACTTGGAAGAAAAAGGGTTAGTGACCGTGGACAACGCGGTGGTCACCCTCTCGCCGGAAGGACGAGTGTTGGTGGAGGCCATTATCAACACGCAGTTCGAGACATCGAGTCCGACGCCTCTCGGCGTCGGATGAGGGATCTCGTAACATACGGAATGTACGCCAAAAAACCGCCGCCGTTGGTCTCTGCCGTCGGCGCGGTAAGGGCGCATAAGGATGATTGTGATGCAGAATTTCTCTTCTCGTGTATTCAGTTTTTATTACATCGGCATTGATACCGAAGCCGGCGTCACCAACGCGCAATTCGAAGCCTTTGTGCGTGACAAAGGCGTTCAGCTGCCGATTTATCCGGGATGGCGTTGGACCTTGTTGCGCGGGCTGCGCGGCGAACGTACCGATCAATATCTGATGCTGTTCGAAATGAAAAACGCCGAGGCGCGTGACCTATACGTCGATGAAAACGGCAACCCGACGGCGCTGGCTCAGCAGTTCTGGCAACAGACGCCTGAAGCGCAGGGAATCCTCGAAGTGTGGAAACATTTGGCCACTTTCGCGGAATTGCCGACGTTGTTCACCGACTACCGGCTGTTGGCCGAAAACAACAAAAGCACGGTGAAACCTGGCCCCCGCTATCATCAAGGGCCGGGGGAGGAGAGGACCGCGCGAATTATTGGTATCCATAATCTGGCATTGCGAACGGGGGTCACCCCCGCTGAATTCGAATGCTTTATCGCAGAGAACCATCACCGCATAGAAGACTATCCCGGCTGGAAATTTCACCTGCTGAAAGGGGAGCGCGGCAACCGACTGGATCAATACGTTGTCATGATGGAGATTGAGAGCGTGGAGGCATTGACGGTCTTTTATCCGGAAGCGGATATCGGCACTCAGGAAACCGATAAATTCGCCCAGGCGCATCGCGACACCAAGCAGATGTACGAAGAGTGGAAAAAGCTGGCCTCTTTCTCTGGGTCACCGCAGATTTACACGGACTATATTTCCGTCGCAGAATGCGGGACGTGTGACTAGCGCTCATGCTCGTTAAGCATCGCTATGATGCAGGCGTATTGCGTCGATGCATCCCAAGATAAAGAAGGTAAACCCGATAGCCCTGAACCCTTTGTTCAGGGCTTTTATTGCTGTTTACGGCGTATTCGACCTGCTCCACTGATCTCCGCTTCAGAACCGCACAGACGTGCCGGGGCTTCGCTCACAGGGTCTAGTTCCGCGATGTTGTAGTCTTACACAGCAGACTGACTACAAATCGCCATAGTTGAAGGTAACGGATTCCTTGCCGGCAGGTTGCAGCGTAGAGCGAGGTTTCCCGGTCAGCTCATGACGAATTTGTATTTGCGCACCGATTGAGAAAATTTGGTTATCAAATGCCGCAGTGGAACCGGTGGCGCCAGCCTTTGCCGGAACACAACTTGCTGCCGAAGCTTGATAAGGGTTGAAGTAGCACAGCTGCACGTTATCACTATACGCTGCGGGGAATTTTGTCGTTTGGTAACTAACGGAAAGTAACCTCTTGGTTACGATCAGATTGCCCTTGGGAAAATCAGCGGAATAGACGTGGAAGGCGCTGAACGAGGTGGACGGAACGCCACTTGACGGAACGTACTGCGGATAAGGTGTTGATGATTTCGTGATTACGCCAGCCGAGGCCAACAGTGGGAAAGCGGCCGTCAAAAAACAGCAAGCCAATAGTTTTGATTTCATAGATCCTCTTTTGATTAATGATAGGTGCGGAAGATTTAATATCTTGGTTTTTTTCGATGATTGCAAATAGCTATCTCATTGAAAATAATATAATTATTTCGCCCGTCAGATTTTGTCGGCTTATATAAGAGGGCGAAAACCTTCTGCTGAACAAACCGTTGTCGAGGAAGGGGTTAATCGACCAGAGGCTCTCGATGGATACCGTGTCTCCGTGTTGGCGAACGGTGCCATGACGAAGAGACGTAGCTTCTTATTACAATATGAGTAGTGGGGAAACCGTGACGATTAAGGTGCCGCATTCATGTCACGTAAGTGATTGCGATAGAGGTTTTTTTCTCTTTTTTCTTGGGGATAACCTGGGTTGTTTTGACCCCGCTAGTCGCCCCAAACGGCTCCTGCCGTTTTCCAATCTGCTGTTGAAACTCACCGACAAAGCCCCTATAACTGGACTATCACTATTGCAGTAAGCAGTAGCTGACACTCTGTCATCTTGATAGCAGGCGAGACGTGCGAAAGAAAACTTATGCCATGAGATATGTTGCCGGGCAGCCTGTGGAGAGAATTTTCCCCCCGGTGGTGATGCATTATGCCGGGCAGCCGGAGTTGTCCGGTCCGTTGCCTTTAGAGGACGGCGTTTTACGTTTACTGGTCTGGAACATTTTCAAACAACAGCGGATGGACTGGCTGTCGGTGCTGAAGGGCTTCGGCAATAACGCTCAACTCATGTTACTGCAGGAAGCGCAGAGTTCGCCGGAGTTAATTCAGTTCGCCACTTCCCACTATCCTGCCGCCGATCAGGTTCCCGCATTTTCCCTTCCGCTGCACCCGTCGGGTGTGATGACGCTCTCTGCCGCGCAACCAATGTACTGCTGCCCGTTGCGTGAGCGTGAGCCGTTGCTTCGGCTGTCTAAATCCGCCCTGGTGACGATCTATCGTCTGCACGACGGACGTTCGTTAATGGTCGTTAACATCCACGCGGTGAATTTCAGCTTCGGCGTTGAGGTCTATACCAAGCAGCTACAGGCAATCGGGGATCATCTAAACCACCACCGTGGACCGGTAATTATGGCGGGGGATTTTAACGCATGGAGTCAGCCGAGAAGCAACGCTTTGTACCGTTTTGCCGGGGTGATGGGACTAAAAGAAGTGACATTTAGCCACGATCAGCGGCGCAGAGCGTTCGGCCGTCCTCTGGACTTTGTTTTCTATCGCGAGCTGAACGTTGCACACGCTTCGGTACTGGTCACAGACGCTTCCGATCACAATCCGCTGCGGGTGGAATTTAGCCTGTAATCACTTGGGATGATGGCTTATCGCCACGACGCCGTATCCCGTTAGGTGCCTGCCTCTTGGAGTGAGCGCCGCTCGTTCCCTCCTCTCACCACCCAGTTTCTGTCACGGTATTACGCCCATAAAAAAACCTCTCCTAAGAGAGGCTTTGGTTTTACGTGGCCGATCAGGAATCGGGAGTCTGTTTTTTGCTGACGAACAAGGTCAGTTTGTCACCCGGCTGGATATTGGCCTTTTTGTTAATGACCGTATTCCAGCGCATCACATCTGCAATGTCGACGCCGTGACGCTTGGCGATACTTGCCAGCGAGTCACCTTTACGAACATGGTAGATGATCGAACCACTTTTACTACTGGCATCAGACCCTGCCGTGGCGAAAGAGGCTTTCGCGACCTGAAGCGTCTGACCTGCTTTCACCGTGTGACCACGAAGGTTGTTCCAGTTTTGCAGGTCTTTGGTGCTGACATTGAGCCGTTTGGCAATGGCCGATAGCGTATCGCCAGTACGGACTTTATATTCAGAACCCCGGGTTGTTTGTGCCAGACGCGTCGGCTGAACCGCCGCAATATCTACTTCTGCCAGCGAGTCTTTCAACTGCTCGACATGTGCCTTCGGTACCATAATGTAATGCGGCCCGTTGGGCGCTGTCACATTCTGTTTATAACCCGTATTGTAGCTTTTCAATTTTGTGACGGGTAAACCGGCTAGCTCAGCGGCTTGGGTCAGCTGCATTTNCTGTCCTAAGTCGACTTGCGCCAGGGCACGTTCTTCATTCGTTTTCGGCAGGTCAAGGCCGTATTTTTTGCTATGCTTTAAGATATCGCTTAACGCTAGCATCTTAGGTACGTAGATCGACGTTTCGTAGGGGAGCGCCAGTGACCAGTAATTCGTTGGGCGCCCCTTTGCCTTGTTCGCTTTGATGGCCTGCATCACACGGCCTTCGCCACTGTTATAGGCGGCGATGGTTAGCAACCAGTCTCCATCAAACATGCGATTAAGGCGTTGCATCATATTTAATGCTGCCGTCGTGGAAGCGGCGACATCGCGGCGTCCGTCGTACCATTTATCTTGTTGCAATCCATAATGACGTCCCGTTCCTGGGACAATCTGCCACAATCCAACGGCGTTGGCCGACGATTGGGCGTTTGGATTAAAAGCGCTCTCCACTATGGGTAGCAGTACCAGTTCCATCGGCATTTTACGTTGCTTTATCTGCTCGACTATCCAGTACATGTACGGCTCTGCCCGTAATGTTACATCGTGGAGATAGCTCTTATTTTTCAAATAACGCTGTTTCTGTTCGCGGATCCGGGCGTTTTCCGGAACCTCCATCTTCAGCTCACGACTAATCAAATTCCACAGGTCCTGCTGCGCGAGGTTGCCATCATCCAACCATCGCGCCCCGGTCTCTCGACCATCCGCGTATTTTCCTGTTTCACTTTGACTGGCCGAAGACAGACTCTGTGCATGTTGTTTGGGCTGAGAGGTATCATGGGGTGAAACCTGGCAGCCTGCCAACAAGACCGAGGCGATAAGTATCGCTTTAGCCTTCATATTTTTGTCAACAGTTGCTCAAAAGACGAACGATCATACTTTGATTGGTCATTGCGTACAACTAAAACCTTCAGAAGTGATCCTTCATGGCCCTTAGTTGCGCAAATGTCTGCCAATCGCCCCTGGTACTCACATCTTTAAATATTTTTCTCTGTAAATCAGTGTCATGACAACGTAAGAAAAGATTAATGTTTCGTTCAAAACCGAGGCTTGTGGGGACTGTTTGCAGCCCTTTTTCCCTTAATTGTCTGACTTTTAGCAGATAGTCGGCAATTGTGGGTTCCTCCGGCCATAACTCATGGGCGAACTCCAGGTTTGACACCGTATATTCATGAGCGCAACACACCAAAGTCTCATCCGGTAGCTGGTTAAGTTTACTAACCGATTCAAACATTTGTTCCGGTGTGCCTTCAAAAATACGTCCGCATCCTGCGGAAAACAGCGTGTCGCCGCAAAACAGGTATGGAGCGCTATAATACGCGATATGTCCCGCCGTATGCCCAGGGACGGAAAAAATAGAAAATTCCGAGTTCAGCAGCGTTAGTTTGTCGTCTTCCTTCACTATGTGTGTCGTTCCGCTGCGGGACGTTTCCTGCGGACCGTAAATATCAATGTGGGGGAAGCGCTCGACTAAGGCTTTCACACCGCCGACGTGATCCTGATGGTGGTGGGTTAAAAGAAGGGCGATCGGCGTCAGTCGCTGCTCATCCAGCGCCGTCAGCACCGGCGCGGCTTCACCGGGGTCGACAATCACACACTGCTTCTGTCGATTACACAGCAACCAAATGTAGTTATCTTTGAGGGCGGGAACACTGATAAGATTCATGGTGAGTCCTCTGTTTGCAGTTACCTGTGGAAGATACTAGAACATGAAGCCAGCTCAAACCGTCCAGACTGTAGAGGCTCCTGATGCTTGGGATTCCATCCCCTGGGGGACATTCTATCGCGATACGCTTGATGACGCGCTCCAGCCGTGGTGGCCGAAGATTTTTGGTTTTCATCTGTTGAAAGTCGGCGCGCTCAGCGCCGAAATGAAAAGCGCTGAGTGCGCGATCCCGCATCAAATCAACCTCACATCGAATCGAACACGTGCGGATGTCATCGCCGACCCGTGCCAGCTGCCGTTTGTAGAGAAGTCTGTAGATGCTTGTCTGCTAATTCACGCATTGGCTTACTCCAGCGATCCTCACCGCGTGCTGCGGGAAGTGGATCGTGTCCTGATTAACGACGGCTGGCTTATCATCAGCGGTTTTAATCCGATGAGTCTGATGGGGCTTGGAAAAATGGTGCCGGGGATTCGGCATCGGCAGCCGTATTGCAGCCGGATGTTCAGCCAGATGCGTTTGCAGGACTGGCTGAACCTGCTCAACTATGAAATCGTGCATCNCGCCAGCCTGCATGCGTTGCCCTGGCGTCAGCAAGGGCAAGGGCGCTGGAACAACCATCTGCCGTTGTTGGGGTGTTTGAACCTGATCGTGGCGCGTAAACGTACGGTGCCGTTGACGCCGACGCCGATGCGATCCCGACTGAAAAAAGCGCCCATGCGCAGTCCGGTGGGCGCGACGAAAAGCTATCGTCGCGGTCCGGATTAATCCTGTTTGTAACCGACGTCATCCAGCGTTGGCGCGCCCGCGGCTTCACGCGCCAACTGATCGCATCGCTCGTTTTCTGGGTGACCGGCATGACCTTTCACCCACTCCCACTGAATAGTGTGTTGGTGGATGGCTAAATCCAGACGCTGCCAGAGATCGACATTTTTAACCGGCTTTTTATCGGCGGTTTTCCAGCCACGCTTTTTCCAGTTGTGGATCCAGTTGGTGATCCCTTGACGCACGTATTGGCTGTCCGTACTGAGCGTCACGTCGCAAGGCGTCGTCAGCGACTCCAGCGAAACAATCGCCGCCATCAACTCCATGCGATTATTCGTCGTGAGACGGTAACCCGCACTGAGCTCTTTTTCGTGCTGTTTATAGCGCAACACCGCGCCGTAACCGCCGGGACCGGGGTTGCCGAGGCAGGAGCCATCGGTGAAAATTTCTACCTGTTTACGCATCTCTGGTAGACTCTTGTCCATGCTGAAAACCACAAGTCTGACATAAACGAAAACGATGAGCACTGAAATAACACGACAAATCGTCCTGGATACCGAAACCACGGGTATGAACAAGTTGGGTGTTCATTACGAAGGTCATCGCATCATCGAAATCGGCGCCGTCGAGGTGATCAACCGCCGTCTGACCGGCCGCAACTATCATGTTTACCTCAAACCCGATCGCCTGATCGATCCGGAAGCCTACAATGTTCACGGTATCAGCGACGAATTCCTGGTCGATAAACCCACCTACGCCGACATTGCCGACGACTTCATGGATTTCATCCGTGGCGCCGAGCTGGTCATCCATAACGCAGCGTTTGATATCGGCTTTATGGACTACGAGTTTCGGATGTTGCAGCGGGATATTCCAAAGACGGAAACCTTCTGCAAAATCACGGATAGCCTGCTGTTGGCCCGTAAGCTCTTCCCCGGCAAACGTAACAACCTGGATGCGTTGTGCGACCGCTATCTGATCGACAACAGCAAACGTACGCTGCACGGCGCGTTGCTGGATGCCGAGATACTGGCAGAAGTCTATCTGGCGATGACCGGCGGCCAGCGGTCGCTTGCGTTTTCAATGGAAAACGAAGGGACGCAGCAGGCCAATCAGACAGACACGATTCAGCGCATCGTGCGTCCGGCGTCCGCCTTGCCGGTGATCTATGCCAGCGATGACGAAGTGATGGCGCATGAACAGAGACTCGATCTGATCGTGAAAAAAGGCGGTAGCTGCCTGTGGCGTGATTGATCGCCATCTGTGAGAAAGAGAGGCTTTGCGCTGTAAATATGAGCAAACAGAGTCGGTTAGCGTGAAAAAGCATTGACGTGATAAGGGCGCCATTCTAGTATTCAAGCCGCTCACAGAGCGCAGAGTGGAGCGGTAGTTCAGTTGGTTAGAATACCTGCCTGTCACGCAGGGGGTCGCGGGTTCGAGTCCCGTCCGTTCCGCCACTTATCTTTCCCAGAATGTTGTTTAACGTGCTGGATGAAAAAGCCGTATACCTTTAAAAGGGTATGCGGCTTTTTTTCGCTCTCATGGAGCCCCTGGTGGAGAGTGGAAGCCCGGCGAAAATGTCCTACGAAATGCCTGCGTTTTCCATCGGGAACAGCAATATTATGCAGAGTCGATATCCCATCATAATGTAATTATCCGCTCAAACCCTTAGTGATAAATATATTTCGTTATTGTCAGGAATGATCGATTCAAAAAATAAACTCATCGAGAAATAGTATAAAAATAAAGAATATCTCGTTTATTAATATGGCGATGTGTTGGTTGACCATTGCTAAAGGGGTTGTATTATGACACCTGTCTCGTCAGTTGAACCAAAAATTAATACTTACTAATAAATTAGTCGGGAAGCTAATTAAATAGAAGATGATTAATGTTTGTTTGACCTGGCTGGACATAATGATTTTCTTCTATTTTATTATCATGTAAAGGATTCGCATATGAAATCTACAAAATGTTTTTCTATTTTAGTAAAAACAATAGCGTGTGCATTAATGCTTGGTAGCTTGNAAGCCTATGCAGCCAAAGGATACTCTTCGTCAGCGCAAGGAATCGTTATTTACTCTCCTAACTTTTCGTATACAACTAATTTCTCTATTCCTTCATCTGCTATATTTCCTTCAAATGCCAAGATTAACAAAGTAGATTGGAAGTATTCAATTGGCTGGAATATACCGTCAAAAGCAACGTTTATTGCTTGGTTATGTCATGGTGATGATAGTACTTGCCTTGATGTAACCAGGATTAAAAGTGGAACCACTACCTTCTTTAATACCGATGGAAAAAAACCTAATACGCCTTTCTATTTAGCGTATCGGATCAATAGTGGATATTCTTTTCCGCCTATTTCCACCGGTTCAGCTCAACTGACGGTTAACATGACATATTGATCTAAATTCAAACCAATTGATTAATAGTTAAAAATCATGATGGTATAAGTAATCATAGGTGCTGTGGTCATCATTGGTGATTGCATAGCTATACATATAATAATTGCTGATGACAGGAAAGAAGGCGGTGTTATCTCTACTCAGTATCAAGTGTGGCTGCATTAAGCATTGATAGTGGGCTTCAAGGGTTACTCTGCCTTCGCCTTTTGAAATCTGTTCCAACATGAAGATGATTCAAAAACGAGGCTGCAAAAATACAACGAATTCTTTCTGCTATTTTTCAACGAACTGGACGAAAAAGCCGCATACGTTTAAAAAATGTATACGGTTTTTTCGTTTTTATAATGCCTTCCTACAGCTCACCGCTTGCATTCCATTCCCAGGAAAACCTTTCCCCCTATAGAAAGCAGAGAACACCTTACCAGCATTCGGTGGCGATAATCGATGTCAGAAGATCTTTCGTCCGTGCGAGGTAGTCGGCGATCACCACGGCGGCCTGAGGCGTGGCGGGATGGCGATAATTGATAAACAGACCGTCATGCGTGCGCACATACCACAGACACACTTCATCAGGGTCGACGCTGCGGCTGCGGAAGCTTTTGACTTGCCACCTTGCCCACTCGCGCGCGCCTGAAATACGTCGTAGCTCCATGTAGGAGATCATAAAGGGGTCGCGTAGAGGCTGGTCGAGAAGCTCGGCCACGCGGGTTATCGGTATCTGGGCCAACGCTTTGACGCCGACCAGTCCGTTTGCCGCCTCACCCATCGCCTGAGTAAATGAGTAGTTCCCGTCGATAGGAAATGCCACCGGTCCCATACCCACGTACCAGCCTACCGACGGCTGGCGCTGAGCGGTTTGCGTCTGGAAGGGGATCATGGTGCGAAAATCCTCCTGGCCCGTGCGNTCGTTGGCGGACTTTGCCAGACAGGCCAACAGCCCGGAAAAAATGTCGCCTCCGGCGGAACGGCAGATCTGTGCAAACGCGTTGGCCTCCTCTTTATCAAACACTCTGGCGTGGCCGCTCGGTTGCTCGGTCAGGCCATCGCCCACCGCTCCCAGAGAGAGGGGAAACGGCGGCAGGCGGCCGTCTCCCTCCGCTACGAAGGTCTTCCAGCGCTGAATGCCTTCATGGCTGGCGGTGACCGTCTCCGACGCTTTGCGCTCCGCCTCGGCGAAGTCGAGATAGCTGGCGACGGGCGGAAGGGCAGGCTGGGCGGCGCACTCTTCCGATGCCGACAGGGCGGCGTCGTATAGCGTATGGATCTCGCCGGGGATCTGGAAAAGGGAATAGCCGTCGATCAGCGTGTGGTCCACCGCGAGACACACGGTCGTCGCTTCAGAATGACTAATGGTGGTAAAGAGATAGCCCGGCCAGTCGAGGGGGCCGACTTCGCGATCGAACAGCGCTTCGAGCTGGTTCGCCATCGGCTGAGCGTCGGTAAAGCTCCCGACTTTGCCGGGGCGTACTTCGATGGCGCCAGGTTTTAGCGTCATGCGCGCTAACCGGCGGTCGGCGCGGGGGATAAGGTGGCTGCGTAAGGTCTCATGTCGGTCGATCCATTGACGGATGGCTGTGATGAAAGCCGAAGCGTTCAAGTCGGCCGACATATCAAAGGCGCATCCCAGCCAGGAGGCCGTCGACGCGTTGTTCTCCCTGTCATCCAGCGCGCCCATGATGCTCGCTTCCTGTAGGCAGGAGGCCCGGCGAGGGTCCTTGACCCAACGGTCGTCGGTGGCGGAAGGACCGTTAACGCGCCAGGCGGTGAGGCGTCCTGCGGGCAGATTAAGTGAGGCTATATCTGTGAACTTCATGATCGTTTCCCTGTATCGGTGAAGGACGAAAAGACTCAGGCATTGGCGGTTTCGTTGCGGAGCGCAGCGAGTTGAGGTTCGCGCACCGTCCACAACGGCGACATGACGATCCACACGGCGGCGGCGGCGATCAGCACGCCCGTCACAAACAGCGTCGTTCGCGTTCCCAGCCACATCCCGCAGGTGCCGCCGACTACGGCGCCTAACGGTGCCAGCCCCCAGACCAGCGTACGGATGCTCGCGTTCACCCGCCCGTGGATCTTCGTCGGAGCCAACGCATAACGGATGGGGACCTGATGGACGTTGTAGGTCTGTATGCCGACCCACATGATGCATTGGGATAACCCGACGACGAGTAGGTTCGGCAGCAGCGGACAGAGCATGGCGCCGATGGCGCTGATGAGGATCGCCGCGNCCAGCGTGCGGCCCAGGCCCAGAACGCTTGCCGCCGGGCGGGCCAGCAAGGCCCCCACGACGCAGCCGACGGCGGCAACGCTGGTCACAATACCAATTTCAGTCGAGGTCAGTTTCAGCTGGTCGGAGAGATAGAGAATGAAAACAGCGGAATAGGCGCTGTAGAAAAAGATCAGCGTGACGGTGGCGAAGGTTGACGCGCGCAGCGGCGGCGTACGGATCAAAAATCGCATGCCCTCGGCCGCCTCCTTCAAAATACGCGTTAGCGCGCCGCCCGTGGGGATGTCACCGGCAGAACTGACGTTAAGCCGCCGACGCGCCGACGCGGTGGCGACAAAAGGAAGCAGGGCCGACATCAGCAGGAAGGAGACGGAGTCGGCCAGTATCGCCAATGCGGGCGAGGTAGCCGCGATCAGCCATCCGGCGATCGGCAGGCCGATGACCATGACGGCGGACTGCCCGAGTTCCAGTCGGCTTTGCGCCTTTGTCAGTTGCCGATAGGGCACCAGCGCGGGCACCCAGGCCAGAAAGGTGACGTCGGCGACCACCATTGCGGCGCCGGTCAGCGTGGCGACGGTGTAGAGATGCAACATGCTGACGTGGCCGGAAAGAAAAAAAACCAGCGGCACGCTGGCCAGCGTCAGCGCCATGATGATGTTGGCCGTCATCAACAGCAGACGGTGTGAGTAGCTGTCGACGAGCAAACCGGCAAACAGCCCGAGCAGCAGGTACGGCGTTCTGCTACAGGCCAGCAGAACGCCGGTTTCGAACGGGCTGGCATGATTGAGGTTGATCGCAGTCAGGGGGAGAGCAAGGTGCGTGACCTGCGTGCCGACCAGGGAGAGCGATTGGCCAGCGAGAAGTAGGTGGAAGCTGCGGGGCAGCCGCTGTGAAACATCCTGTAAACCCTGCATCGCCATGCTCTCCGCCGTTCTTTGATGAGCTTACAGCTCGTAGCCCAGACGCTTCAATTCGTCACCCGCGATGTGCTCGAATTCAGCAATTTGCGTCGGGCTGAGGTCCTGTAGATAGCGTCCATTACGGCCCCGGTAGAGCGGTTGACGCGCCGTCTCAGCGGAAGGATGGCCCCAGGGCTTGTCGAACAGGGCATGGTTCTGATCGGCATGGCGCATCACCGCCTCATCCCACGGCAGTCCCAGAAAGTCCAGCATTTGCGCAATCGTCTCGCGAGGCTGGGTCACCAGATCTTCATAGCGGATCTCCAGATAACGAGAGTCCGGTGCGGTCAGACGAGCATGGGCGACAATCTCCAGCCAGCCGTGGGCGGCTTCGGCGATCGTCTGATATCCCCAATCGGGAACGGTCTTGAGGTGAGAGGCCGCCAGATCCCGTCCGTCGCGGACGATATGAATAAACCGGGCCTCAGGCCAGATCGCGGCATAGGTGCCAATATCCTTGATTCTGCGCTGTAGTTTCAGCCCCCAGCGTTGCGTCCCCGTTTGTTTGCGTCGACATTCTCCCATCAACTCGATAAGACGGCAGCGGTCTTCAAGCGCGGAAAGATCCCGGCCGCACTCGGCCATCAGGTTCTTCACCAACGCTCTGACTTCGTCGCGAGCGAGGCCGAAGCGCTCACACTGCACCACGAAATGCACGCCGTCATACCACTCGGGGGCGAACGTCTCCTTTGTGGCCCCGATGAGCAGATTTTCGTTGGCATCCAAAAAGTCGCAGACGGCCAAAATGTGCGGACCAAGATTAACCGGCTCCGTGAAGTCGATTTCCGGGCCGACGACAAGGTCCGGATGCGAATCGAGAATGACGCTGAGCAACGTCGTGCCTGAACGGTTTTCGCCTCCCAGCAGCACTGGGTTGGTCGTCAGTACACAAGGCGTGATTGTGGCGGATGGACCAGACATGAAGACTCCTTTCCGTGGAAGAATATTTCGAATGAACCTCACCCGCTGACAAAATAATAGGGTCGCAAAAACAAGCCGGTGGGCGATATCGTCTAGTCAAAACAATGAACGTGATGAGGCGACATTGAGTCGCCCTCGAGAATATTTACGCTGAATACATAATTAGCATTGGCTGTTGTGATAATCAACACGGGCTGAGATTAATTTTTTTATTTTTATGAGGCATAAAAATTAAATAACCAACAGATGTCCATTGAGGTCATTAATAAATAAATCTGTCGAGGTTTTTTTATAAAAATATAAGGATAACAACAGGGTTGATTTTATCTTTACTGAGGGTGAATTAATGTTATCTCTATATTTAAAATATGCCTGGTCTTCGGATTAAGTCGTCGCTGATGTGATAAAAGCACTTACTCTCTTCATGATTAATAATTTAAGCTCGCGTCTTTCTGGGCTCTCACGAGTGGTGAACGGTTCGTTATGTAGGCGAGGACGATCGCCTTTGGATAGGTTACCTATTCTGAGGGGGGGACCGCTGATACGAACCACCACGGGGAAGAGGGCGCAGTATTATTCATCGTTGTTCGCGAAGGTTGAGGGGAATAGCACTCGGCTCGCAGAGACAAGTGCTATTCATGGTTTGAGGCCTTGCTTACGTCAGCGCCTGATGACCGCACGTCTTAGGCGTTGACGGGTCCCTTTAGGATCATTGGCAATCGCGGGTCCGCACCGTTGCGCCCATCTCGCTGGACAGTGTGCTGCGCGTGTCCGTGCCTATATAAACCAGCCCGCCCATGGCGGCGCTGCCCGAGATTTCCCGTGCGCGGCACAGGTCTGCTTCCGCGCCCATCGCCACATCCATATGCGCGGATTGGATCACCAGATCGTGGGTGGCGTTGATTAGCTTCGCGCCCATGGCAAGCTTGGCATCCAGGCGCTGGATGTAGCCGCTCAGCGCGATTGTCGCGCCCATGCTGCCATCGACCATCAATTGATCCGAGCTGAGGGCGCAGGCATCGGCTTTCAGATTGACGCCAAAGGTGGTTTTGAGCGACTGCACGGGGTAATCCGTAAAAATCGTCAGGTCCGTTTTATTGTCCGAAAGATCCCACCCCTCTACGTCGCGGGTCACTCCCGTCATGCTCAGCTTCTTGCTCGCCGAATTGACCTGCAATTGATCCAACNCTTTTTGGGAAGCACTGGCCACCGCATAAGGCTTCTCGGCGCATTTAAGAGTGACGTTAAGCCCTTTAGATAATTCAAGTTCGTTGAAGGAAGCAATCGGTATCCGTTTCTCGATCTTATTCGCGTAAGCGGCGTTGAGGGTGACGCCATAAAGCAAGGCAATGGAAAAAACGGTGTTCAAGCGTGTCATGTGACCTCCGTAGCGCATATTTAAAAAGAATCAGCAGAAATCGGGGTCGCCAGAGGCGTGGTCGTTAGGGATACATCGCCTCGTGGCGCCAGGTTGAGACCAAACTCCGGGC
The DNA here is from genome assembly GCF_000688655.1 of Lonsdalea quercina subsp. quercina. Taxonomy (GTDB): domain Bacteria; phylum Pseudomonadota; class Gammaproteobacteria; order Enterobacterales; family Enterobacteriaceae; genus Lonsdalea; species Lonsdalea quercina. The sequence continues at coordinate 31,969 of NZ_JIBO01000003.1, forward strand.
GTAGGTCCACCGGTCGCGTTCCGGGCGTTAGTTGGAAGCGGCAGCTCAATGAGAGCCGAGCCAGTGTCATCACCAGCTGATGAAGCGAAAGCGACATCCCCACGCAGTGGCGTTTGCCCGTCCCGAAAGGAAAATAGTGGTACGGCGGGATGGGACCATGAAGAAAACGATCGATATCGAACCGCATCGGTTCAGGCCAAAAGCGGGCGTCATGATGCACCAGCCAAGGGGCGAACAGGACCGCAGTGCCGGCGGGAAGGCGGTAACCGTCGATGTCGATGTCCCGCAATACCGTCCGTTCGACCAGCGATGAGACCGGTGTCAGCCGCAATGCTTCTTTCACGGCGGCCAGCGTGATGGGGCATTTTTGCAGGCTGATCCCGTCGCGTGGCAGCGCGCGCGCTTCCTGATAGATCCGCGCCTGCGCTTCGGGATGCCGTGCCAGATGGATGAGACACCACTGCAGGCTGGTGGCCGGGTTATCGATGCTGCCGGACAGATTACCCATCNCCTGATTTGCCAGCGACGCTTTACGCTCTGGGTGGCGGGCGACGTCGAGAGCGTGGTAAAGCTGGGCCAGCATGGTATCCGGCTCCTCGGCGATGCCGCACAGGCTCGCATCCACCAGCGTATGCAGGCGTGCGCGATAATTCAGCAGCGTGGGATCGTGCAGCAACGTGTCTCGATCGACGGTGGCGGCCTTCCGGATCAGCGCGTAGAACGTCTGATGGGTTTCCGTGGCGAAGCGTTGACCTTCCTGGAGCGTACAGGTATGCCCGATGAAAGGCGGCATTACAGCGCGTACCGCCCATTCGAGCGTCAGCGCGCGCAGAGTCACCGGCGCCGATGTGGCGAACTGTTCGACAAGCCAGTCGGCGCTGTCTGTCAGGGCGCGCTGCAACGACGCGCACTTCGGATTGACCTGCTGCACGGTGAGTTTTCTGATCCGGCGCCATTCGTCGCCATCCTGAGCAAACGTGAGCGCATCTCCCAGCAGCAGGCGGCCAACGGCCGCGGAGGAGGGCAGCGTCATGACGTCCTTACCGAAACATTCTTCATTCTGCTGCCACTCGCGCACATGACGGGCGCCTCCCAATACGACCAGATCGGCGCTGTTGGCGAACCGGAGCCGGACCCGATCGCCCTCGGCCGCGACGGCTTCTTCCACCGTTTTCAAAATGCCGATCGCGCGTAAACGCTGCTCATCGACGACAACGGCGGGGAGCGATGCATAAGGTCGTATCACGTCTTCTCCTTATCGTCTCCGGAGATGTACCGAGGGTCTGGAATGACGTTACAGGCGCCGATGAAAGCGCCTGCGCCGATGGAAAGCAGGCCGCAGCGTTTTGATAAGGGCTGCGTATTTTGCAATCGGCGGCTCAGCAATAAAAAGGGATCGGCCGCACAGCAGTGGCCCACGTCAGGCAATAAACGGGTATCGATACGTGCCTCGAACTCAGGATTGCGCCGCGTGAAGTTGAGCCAGGTCAAGCGGTTGATATTGTGCGGCAGCAGCACGTCATGGGTCTGAAATGAAAATTCGATTTCTTTCAGCGCGTGGGCCATCATCGCGTTGTGCTCGGCATAGAAGGCGCTTTTTTGCGGCGATTCGATAAATAGTCCAGGCCAGAATTCCGCGCGATGTTCCCCAAAAGGGGGCGTCAGCTGTATGCCGTCATCCCGATTGTCCAGCAGCATGACGACGAATCCGTCTCCCAGAATTGTGCAGCCGGGGATATAACGTTCCCCCAGTCCAAAAACGCTGAGCGAATCGCCCAGGAGCAGCAGCGCGCGTTGCGAGAGTCCGGTTCGGAAGAGCGTCTGGAGCATTTTCAGCCCCCAGAACCCACCGCCGCAGTTGTGCTGATCAATCTCGTAGCGGCGTTTTACCTGCTTCAAGGCGGGATGGCGGCGCACCAACTCCGTTGTCACGCCTTCCCCTTCGACAGACTGAATCGGCAGGGCATGCACGTAAATCAGCGTATCCACCGGCGTCTCTTCGGCGCTGACCTCGAGTCTGTCCAGCAGAGNCGAAAAGGTGTGCAGGAGTGAGACCGTGTGCGGCAGCGCGGCGACCTGTTCGATACCGAACAGTTTGCTGAACACGCGGGCTTCGCTGCGGCTGCCGCCGGCCGCTTGAATGACATCGACCGCGTCGACGCGCTCCGTGGGAATGTCGTCCACCATGCGGGTTAGTCGCATGCTTGATTCTCCGTGCCCTGAAAGGCCAGTGCGGTGATCGTCGTCTCTTCCTGTAACAGCAGCAGATGGTCGTAGCGCGTGTCGCTTTGCTCCAAGGCCGCAAATAGCGAGGTGCATAACAGGCGATCATCCGCAGGAATAGGGTGTCCGTGCGCGGGCAGCGAGGACAGCAAGGTGGGACTGGCAACGAGGCGGTAGCGATCCGTCAGCCCAAAATGCTGTTTTAACCCTTCGCAATGCGCCGCCAGCCCTAACGCATCCCGCTCGCGGCGTTGGTAGCCCAGATAGCGCCAGCCTTCGCTGCTCCGATTCACGGCGACGATGCAGGCGCTGTTGTGGGGCGCGAGCGCCTGCATCAGCGGGGAGCGATAGAGCAGGTGCTTTTGGTCGGCAATCAACAGCAAAGCCCGCCGGTCGCTGTGGCGAAGGTAGCGGTGCAGCGCGTCGAAAGCGAAAAGCGGGGCGGACAGCCCGCGGTCGCTGATGGCCAGCGCAAAACTCTGTTCGCTGAGATTCAGCTGGTGGACAACGTGATTAACGACGGACGTCCCCAGGTGCAGGTCTGGCGTCCAGTGCGCCATCATCACCACGTCGATATCCTGACAATCGGCGCGTGCCTGAAGCGACGGCAACAGCGAGTCCATCATGCGCACGAACGGCGCTTTGTCCTCGGCGGATATACACTCGACGACACGGCTTTGCGCGGGATCCCACGGCAGGCCGTTCGACTGAAAAAACGCCGCGATATAACCTTCCCAGTGGTCGACTTCATCGAGCCAGACCGGGTTAAACGGTTCAAGCTCGCCAAACGTCTTCCAGAGGATGTCGCGGGGATGCAGGCTAAGGCTCATCCCTTCTCCTTATCGGCCAGGAAGCCGCACCAGCCGTTGAGCAGATGAATATTTGACGTCCCTTCCATGTATTCGAAGGCAAACGCATCGCGGTATCTTTTCATGAGACCCGGCTGATTCCCCCAATATTCCGTGGGCAGAAGATGAGGAAGCCGATGGGCGACCCGCTCGACGAACGCCGTGGCCTGCCGTTTAATCTGGCTGGTCTGCCAGACGCGCGAACGCGCCTGATGAAAGTGATCGCCCACTTCCATCAGGCGGGTATGCAGAGAGTGGTACTGCCGCCAGAGATCTTTCTCGTGAATATCTTCCTGGGCGAGCGCCTCCAGAAAACCGCGCGCGGTCCCTAGCGCCATGGCGGCGACAAGGGGGCGATGCTTCTCGAAGACCTGCGTTAACGCGTTGATGCCCTGTCGTAATGGGCTGGCGGTTAATCCCAGTATCTGTTCAGGCTGAACGGGGAACGCGTCGAACGTGATCCGGGACAACCCCGCGCCGGCAAGACCGTAGGCCGCGAGCGGCTCGACGGTAATCGCCTCCGGCGCTTGTTTCGGCTCCACCATGATCAGCTGCGGTCTGTCGTCGTGCCGCGCGAACGCCAGACCGATGCTGGCCATTTGCGCGCCGCCGATGAACATCTTGCTTCCCGTCAGTGTTAGCCCTTGTTCAGCGTGGTCCAGACGGGTCGTAATCGAGGCGGCATCAGAGCCGACTTCCGGTTCGCTTACGGCGAAAAAGGTCCATGTCGGCTGTGTCAGAAATCGGGAAAAAAAGTGATCCTGTTGCGCGTCATCGCCCAGCAGCAGCATGGCCCGGCAGGCGAGAGAGGTGCCGGGCAGGGCCAGTAAACAGCTGGCGTCCGCTCGCGAAATATATTCCACGACGCGTAAATAGGTGGGGAAGTGACGCATATCAAACGGCAGTGAGGCGGCATGGTCCCGCCAGGGATTGTATTTATCGGGCAAGCCGGTATGCGATAACGTTAATAACAGGTCATCCTTGATATGAAATACACCTTCCTCAACGTTATCTTCGATAATCAAACCCGCGGAATGAAAGGTATCCAGGCTGTTATCCAATACGTTCAGGTTATATTCATCCTTTTTCACTACTATCCCTCTGCCGATCCATGGTGCCGCGATATCTTCGTCAGGCTCACGTTGCAAGGGCGTTGGCTGACCAGATTTACCGATCCTGGCCAGCGCATCCGTGCTCTTGACACCGTCCTGCCACTCGAATGATTGAGCGTAGCGCTATCCTGAATGCAGTCTATTCCTTGCCGAATCATTGAATTGATTCAGATTGCATTTGGACGCGTTAATTAAACTTCAGGAACATATTCCACAATGGCGGAGGCCGCCGTAATCCCTAAGCCAATACTGATTAATAAGACTTTATCGCCGGGCTTTATTTGTCTGGTTTCGATCAGGTGCTGCAAATTGATAAAAGGATCCGCGCCGAAACAGTGGCCGTACTGAGCGATGTTCTCCATGACGATTTTACCGGCAGGCAGAGACAGCGTTCTTTCGATGTCTTTCCAGGACGCCAGGTTGACGTTATGGGGCGCAATGTGCGTAATGTCGTTCAGGCCCAGGCCGGCGTGCTCGAGGCTCTTGATGATGTGGCGGCACACAAAATCGGTGTAGCTATGTGGAAAATGCATCGGACTGGCGTCCGTAAAGTGCCCGCTGTTGATGCTGAACTGGCCATCGCGCGTCGTCGTCGTTCCGAGCAGGCGCACCGGGCCGGGACGTCGCGACACCAGCAGAACACAGGCGGCTTCGCCCATGATGGTGGTGTCGGCGATGAGCTGGACTTTGGGATGGAACGCCTTCTCCGCGATGATCACCAGGGCGTATTCATCGTCGCCAAGCCAGCTGGCAAGCTGCTCCAGCGCCACGAGTCCGGTGGCGCAATGACTCATGGTATATCCCGCATATTCGACGTGCTCACCCACTACCCGCCTGACCAGCGAGGGCAGAATAGGCGCGTCGAAGGGGGTGACGGAAGGGATGGTGTGGCAATGTACGCAGAGTTTGATGTCATCGGCCATAGCGGCGTGGCGTCCGACAATATTTTGCAACGCAGGCTCGATTAGAGCGGTCAAATTCTGGCTCTCGTCATGAGGAAATTGCCGCAATCCGTAGAACCGCTCAAACATTCTGGTTTCTATTCGCGTCAGCCCTAGCGCCCGCGCCGCTTCGTCCAGCGTCTGCATCTTCGGCGCGAAGACGATCTCCATGTCGTTAATCGTCAGACGCATCAGATCGCCTCTCGCCTGACAAGGGATAAAACTCGCTGTGCTCTGCGTCAGATCCGTCGCCTGCGCAGCGCGGCGGTTGGGGGCGAGGACACTCGACATCCGGCAGCAGCGCCGCTGATTTCGCGGCTTTCATCGACATATCCGCTCCCTGATTTGTTCGACTTTCAGAGTGACAGGGGGATGTTCGCCTACGGCGTCCAGCAGGACATCGCCTTCTGCGGGCCGCGTCAGCCAGTCGGTCAGGCTCAGGCGATCCGCTTCGGGCTGCGCGGCGATATCCCAGCGCCATCCCCCTGCCTTGAGCGTCGCCGCTTCTGAAGTGAAATGCAGATACATCAGGTGGGACGACGCCTGTTCAGGGCGGGGGGTGAAACGGGTAATAGCGTCCAACACCAGCCAGCAACCGCCGTACTCCTGCGCCATGGCGGCCGCCAGCTGTATTTCAGACCATCCCGGCATCGGCTGATCCACCGCCAGTCCAAGGACTTCACTGTATTGGCCCGTCTGCCAGATAAAATTGGGCAGCATGGCGGTTTTGCACTCTTTCGCCAGACCGGTGTGCAGATACAGCAGTGAGTCCGAGTCGTGCTTCCTCAGGTTGCGTAGGGTGTTTACGACCGTCGGGTGATGAGCGATGTGGATGTTTTCGCACGCGTAAGGGCACGCCGCAATGCGCAGGGACTGAGCCTCAATGTCCTCGGGGTGCAGCGCGTGCCAGCAACTCAGCCCAGCCAGATCGAAGTCGTTCGCCGTCCGCCACGAGATATTCAGGCGCAGCAGGCCCAGCTGGCCGATCCAGAATCGTGAAACGTCACGCATGAACCGGCTCGCTTTTAAATACGTGGCTGGCGTTCAGCAGGTGAATATTGCGTGTGCCTTCCGTGTATTCGAAACCGCTGATGTCGCGCCAGGCTTTGCAAAAGAACGGATCGCAGACCACCGCGGGGTCGCAGGCGTGGGCCAGCTCATTGACCAACTGCTCCGCCAGCAGGGTGGTGTCCGCCTTGGCAAGGCCGATAAGCCGGCCGATACGCTCGCCGCGATCTATGCGCTCCGCGAGGGTCAACAGGCGATAAAGTCCGGCGGACAACCGTCTGCGCATCGTCCGCAGGCGCGCGTCCTGAGCGCGCGGAAAATAGCCCGCGTCGACGACGTGATCCAACAGCGCCCGGGCGACACCCAGCGCAAGCGCGCCGACGCAGGGGCGCAGATTATCGAACGTCGCGAGGGTGGCGGAAGAAAAGCGCTGAGCAGGGTTCAGATGTGCGCCGACCATCGCCTCCTCCGGCAGAAACATGTCATCGAAGCGCAGGTGCGAGATATTACTGCCGGGAACCCCATAAACGGGAAGACGGGTAGCCTCGAACCCATCGACCTTGCCCGGTTCAAACAGAAACATATTCAGCCCCAGAGGGCCTTCGGCCGTACGGGCGAAGACAATGCCGATGTCGGCGATAAGGCCGTTGCCGATGAAATATTTTTCACCGCTGATACGCCATCCGCCGTCCACTTTCCGCGCCTGCGTCTGAATAGCGCCCGCGTCCGATCCTCGACCCGGTTCGCTCATGGCAAAGCAGCTGCGGCTTAGTTTAGTTTTGAAGTGGGTGAAGAAGGTCTCTTGCTGGGCATTGCTGCCGATGGCCTCAATCACAAAGCCCGCCATGCCGGGTGTGGGACTGGCGAATATCAGGTTGGGATCGATATATCCCAGCGCCTCATAAAAATAACAGCGTTGAGAAACCGTCAATTCATACAAGACGTCGCCGTTTTCCAGAACCAGCGGCGTGGGATTCCACTTTTCGGGCAGCCCCAGACGATTGAGCTGCGGCGCCAACGCATAGTCATCGGTATGCCGGTAATGGCCTGCATCGGCCTCCAACCGTCGCCCGATATCCCGGCCTGAATCGAACGTCGTCATCGCTAATACACGAAGCGCATGATGTGTTGAACTGATTTCCATGACATTTCCTCTGTCTATTCAGACGGCCTGCTCATCACCCTGAGACGTGACAGAATAGAGTGATTAATCACGTTTTTTTTTACCCGGCTTGCAATGAACGCGTGTGCTGATGCTATTTGAGCGCGGCGGTGACGCGGTGCAACAACGCCTGGCGATCAATTTTTCCGTTTTGATTCAGAGGAAATTCGGAAATAAAGCGAATGCTCGTGGGGACCATATAGTGGGGCAACTGATGGGATAAATGGACCCGAAATTCATGTTCGCCGTTGTCGATGTGAGGATGGAGCTGGACGAATAAGAGTACGTCGGCCAACTTATGCTCCTGATAGACAGGCAGCGTCGTCGCCATGACCGTATGGACGAAACGGCACGCCGCGGCATCGATTTCCTGCAAATCGATGCGGTTGCCATGCCACTTGACCTGCGAGTCGAGCCGCCCCTTGATAAACAGATGGCCCTGCGCATCCAGCCACCCCAGATCGCCGGTGCGATAGAACGGGACGCCGTGACGTGAGCCGAAGGCGACATGGTTAGGGTGAGACTCCGGCAGATAGCCCAGCCCGACCTGATCGCCGTAAATAACGACTTCCCCGATGTCGTTTTCCGGCAGCGCGTTGTGATGCCTGTCTTCAATGGCGACGCGCAGCGTGCCGCAAGGCTGGCCCAGCGGGAGCAGGCCCGCCTCCTGCTCGGTTGTGTTGTCTATCGGATGGAGGTGAGTCAGACAGGTCGTCTCCGTCGGGCCGTAGGCATGTAAGATTCTGAGGGATGGGAAGCGGACCAACAGGCGATCGATCAGGTGCGGAGAGACGTATTCACCCCCGACCATCACGGTCCGAAAATGCGGTAACGTCTCCGCGTTAAAACGCGGATCCTTGCACATGATGTCCAAAAAACTCGGGGTAGAAAACCCGCTCGACAGGATGACGTCCGGCTCGGAGACCATCAGGTTGAGGTTCAGACGAGGCAGCGCGTTATATTCATGCGGCAGCATGATGAGCGGCCGACCCAAGGCAAAACAGGTGAAGAAATCCAGCAGCCCCATATCGAACGACAGCCGGGCATGATTGAGATGCCCTTCCTCCTCCGCGCCCGCCTCACGCAGCACGCGATGATACCAGCCAAAAAATGCGCCGAAATGATCGCAACCGATCTGCACGCCTTTGGGCTGCCCGGTGCTGCCGGAAGTGGAAAGGACATAAAAGAGCGGATTGTCGCATGAAGGCCGAGTGTAGCCGCCGGTGAGGGCGCCGTCCGGCAGGGCGGGCAGGCATAGGCAGGGAAATGGCTCAGGGGCCGTCGGCGCGGTATTCGGATGTTCGCGCCCGTCCAGAATCAGCTCAATGCCATAGAGGGCGGCGATACGTTCCATACGCAGCGGCGGGTTGACGCTATCGACGACGGTAAACGGAATGCCGGACCAGGCGCAGGCCAGCAGCGCCGCCGCCGTGTCGCGCTCCTTATGACCGTAAATGAGCGCGCGTTTCGGTTGAATGCGCGCCAACTCACGGCAGATAGCGCCGACCCGCGAGGCGATATCGGCATAACGCCAGCTTCCCTGTGCATTGACGATGGCAATCCGGCGGTTACTGATAAGCTGCCGGCCGATCATCCGCATCATGGATGTAAACATAATATTTCCCTTTTGACTGAGCCGCAGCGCTAACCGCGTGTCGATCCAGCTTGCTGTTGAAATTCAGGCAAGGTTCGCTGATGGCGTACCAGCGCCTGGGGATCATCCAGGGCGGCATGCGCGTCGCCATCGCGTTTCCCAGCCGCGCAAAGTCCGTGTCGTCNCCCTCGTCACTGAGCACAAACGCGCAGATCCCTTGTAGATAGCCGTGTCGGCGCCAGGTCTCGACGAACGCTTCGCGCACGCCGGGCAGACTCAGGAGCACCTGTTCAATGTCGTTGAGATCGATGCGATAGCCTTGCAGTTTGATCTCGCGGTCGCTTCGGCCCTGAAAATAGAAAATATCGTCCCTGATGACGCCACGATCGCCGGTCCGGTAGGCTTTTTCGCCCCGGTCATTCACGAAGAAGCGGGCCTGCTGTTCCGGCGTCGCGTTCAAATAACCCGACCCTACCGCTTTGCCGCTGATGATCAGCTCCCCGATAGCGTCTCCGGGCGGCGACAGCGTGATGCGGGTTCCGGGGCGAACGCCGCCGAGCGGCAGCGGTCTTTCATCCTCGACATGGCGGGGGTGGATATCGATGGCGGTCACGGCGACGGTGCATTCGGTCGGACCGTAGGTATTGGTGATGCGCGCGCCGGGAAAGCGTTGCCACAGGGCGTTGACCAGCGCTTTCGTTAACACCTCGCCGCAGAAAATAAACTGCCTGAGCGCCGGGAGCGCGTCGGCATTGAACTGCCGGTCGTTGAGATAACACCGCGTGAGGCTCGGGGTCGAGACCCAACAGGTCGTTCCCGCCTCCGCGTGGCGTTGGATCGCCAGACGGGTGTTGAATAAATGCTGGTGGTCGAGGATGACCAGCGGCTTCAGAAATAGCCAGGAGAGCCATAGCTCGTAGAGCGACACGTCGAAGCAGTAGCGGATATTGCCGCTGACCGCGCCGTCCAGCGGGAACTCGTGGTGTAACCAGCGGGTCAAGTCGGCGACATTGGCATAGCTCACGCCAATGCCTTTGGGGTGTCCCGTCGTGCCCGATGAAAACAGGATGTACATGTTCTGGTCCGCCTCGACCGTGTTGACGACGCGGGAGAGGTCCGGCGGCGCAGCCAGATAGCCTGCGTCGCGCACCGGGAGCTGCCGACAGGTCGCGGGATTGGCTCGTTGAGTGGTATTGAGCAGGAGAGACGCCTGCGCACTATGCTGGATCTGCTGGATCCGCGCGTCGCAGTTGTCGGCCTCTGTCGGGATAAAGGTTCTGCCCGCCAGAATACAGGCCCACATCGCCGTCAGATAGCCGAAGTCCTTGTGACCATAGATGAGGACGGGCGCGTCCCCCTGCGCGCGCAGCGTGACGGCCAGCCGCATAGCGCTGCGGTAGAGCGCATCGAACGTCATACGACGCTCGCCCAGCATGGCCGCCGGCAGCTTGCAGCCGCTGAATCGGGCGAAGATCGCCAGCAGGGCCGATTGACCTTCCATCAGGCCGATGCCGCAGAAGAGACGCGGGTGGCGATGTAGTCCGCAATGGAGCCGATGGACTCAAAATGCTGTATGTCCAGCGTCGCGGGATCCAAATGCAGCGAATCAATCGCGTCTTCCAGATACATGATCAGCTCAATGTACAACCCACTGTCAAAGCCCAAATCCCGCTCTATCTGGGTGTTCCGATGCAGCTCTGAGGTATCGTCGATTTCCATCACCAGCGCGATAGCGGCGATGACCTGAGATTCATAGTTCGGCATGTTTCTCTCCTGAAAGACCGGCCGTGGGGGATGAGGGGTGGCTGAGCGCGCATAACCGCAGGCGATCGATTTTGTGGTTGCTGTTTTTGGGCAAGGCGTCGCAAAAAAGGAAGCGATGGGGGACCAGATAATGCTCCATTCTGGCTTGACACCAGTCGCGCAGCGCGCGGGGTTCTATCGCCTGCGCGGTTTCAATCCACGCGACGATTTCGTCACCGTAAACGGCATGCGGGATGCCGACGACGGCCACCTGAGTGACGTGCGGATGGGTGGAAATGATGCCCTCGACCTCTCGCGGGGCGACCTTCTCGCCGCAGGCATTCAACACGTCATCCATCCGGCTGATGAAATAGAGAAAGCCGTCCTCGTCAAGGCGACAGAGGTCGCCCGTATACAACACGCTCTCGCCGGGGAATCGCCCCGGCCGTAATTTTTCGGCCGTTTTTTGCGGGTTGTTCCAGTAGCCACGCATTACGGTTTCGCCGCGAATCACCAGCTCGCCGGTCGCGTTGCGGCGGTGCGCGGCCCCGGCGTCATCCACCACCCACAGTTCCGTCCCCGGGATCGCCTTGCCCACGCTCAGCGTTCTGGCGCTGAGTTCTCGTGGGTCCAGCCAGGTGCAGCGATGGCATTCGGTCAGGCCGTACATGGAAAAGAGGCGCGCCTGCGGAAATGCCGTCGTCAGCGTGGCGATATCGTTCGCATGTAGCGCCGCCGACGTGCTGGTCACCGTTTTGACCGAGGTGAAGTCGAAACGCCGCCCCAAACGCGCGATCAGGCTGACCATTGTCGGCACCAGCGGAAAGACGGTCGCGCCTTGTTGGACTAAACGGTTGAGCGCGAACAGCGGTCGGCTGAAGTTTTTTTCGATGATGACCGTCGCGCCGGTCAGTGCCGCCATCGTGATTTGATGCAGGCCATAGTCGAAGCTGAGCGGCAAGGCGCAGTAAATGCGATCGCGCGCGTCCAGCTGCAAATAGTGAGCGACGGACTGCGAGGCGGCGATCATGTTGCGCTGGGTGAGCATGACGCCCTTGGGATGCCCCGTGGAGCCGGAGGTATAAATCAGGCTGGCCAGATCGAGGCTTAACGGTGGCGGCAGCGTGCACGCGTACGCGGCGCGGGCGATCTCCGCGAACGCGGCGTCCCCCGCGACCAGCCGCTGTGGGCGCCCCTTCATCAGGGGTGCCGCGCGGAGGGCTTCTTCCTCACGCTCCGCATCGACGATCATCAGGCTGGCCGCGCAGTCGTCGGCGATCCATGCCAGTTTTTCCGCTTTGGTTTCGGGATGGAGCGGCACATAGACGGCGCCGCAGCGCTGCGTCGCCCAAAAGCAGGCGACCAGATCGATGCTGTTGCTCATCAGCACGATCACCCGATCGCCGCGGGAAAGCGCGTGATGCTGCATCCAGCCCGCGATCTGTTCCGCCCGCTGATGTAATGCGGCGAAGGTTATGGCGGCGCGTTCGTCGATGAGCGCCACGTTGTCTGGATCCTGCTGACGGCGATCGTCCAGATATTGAATAAGAGCCTGAACATTCATCTCGGTGATCGATCCTCTTTACGATGAAATACCCGTGCGCCAAAGCTGCCGGCGACGCCTGCCGCCACCGCCAGAAAGTAGCCCGAGCGAGGGACGGAAGGGGAGAAACAGCATTCGTGCAGGTTGATAAAACCATCGCCGCAAAAACAGTGGCCCAGTCGGTAGAGATGGGTGCGGAAAACCCGAGAGCGCGGCACATTCAGCTGGTCGGCGATGCGATCGAAGGTGATCGGGCTCATGTGATAGGGCAGGATGGCGTCCAGCCGATCGGCGCCGATCCCGGCGTCGGCCAGCGCCCGATGGATCGCGCGCATCATCGTCGGCATAAAATCATGGTCGTAACGATTTTCGAGCGATGCACTGCTTTGATAAGTTCGGCTGCCGATGCCGCCGATCATCGCCTGCCCGACGCCTTGCACCGTACAGCCCGGCTGCGTGTCATCATCCGTCAACAGGAGTGCGGTACAGCCCTCGCCAAAGATCCCGTTTTGATTGGCGTATTGAACCGTTTGATGGAAACACTTTTCTCCCGTCAACAGGACCGCATACTGCGGGCCGTCTTCCGCCTCGCCCGGTAACAAGTGCGTCAGCAGCGAAAGCGCGTTAAACGACGAGGCGCAGGAGTTTTGCGTCGCGGACAGCACTTCCGTCTGTGCGGGCAGGAGAGTGGCCGCCATTTTTCTCAGACCGTCGGCGCCAAAGGGAAACGTAGCGTTCAGCGAGTGCGCATAGGCCAGATAGCGTATCCGACTGCGCTTGTCGGGATGCCGGGAGAGCAGCTTTTCAAGACAGCCTTTCAACAACTGCGGCAACGGCTCCTCGGGGAATAGACAGGCCGACTCCAGCTTTAGAAAGCGGGAGAAGATCTTGTGGTTGCGCTCACCCCACTGATAACGCGCCTGAAGCGCATTCAAGGGCGTGAGATCCGGGTTGATGACGGTCGCGACATCAATGATGTTCATGCCGTTTCCCTCCTAGCCAGGTAAATCATGGGGGGCGTTTCGCCATCGGCGGTGGAGAGCAGCGCCGTCGGCCCATCGAGGCTCGCTTGCAGGTACTCCGCCAAGGCATAAAACGGGGCCGCGCTCAGGCGCGACGGGTCGGGCGTGAGGGTTGAGATCACCGCCTCCGGCGGAAATCCGAGCGGCGGCGTGCCAATCACCACAACCGGTTCTTGTGGGGCGTTGGCCGGGGCCGCGCACTTTGGCTTCTCCGTGTTCGCCCCTGCATAGGGCGATAGCGCCACGCGTCCCTCGCCGGGCTGTCGGTCGAGCCACAGCGCCGCGCCGCTGGCTCTGACGGTTTCCTGACTGAAGCAGGCGGNGGGATGGAGCAGCAGCGGCTGGTCGAGACTCACCAGCAGGGCTTTCCCCTGATGGGGAGGAAGGTAACGGTCGATGAGCGACAGCGCCTGAAACGGCGCGGTTAACCCGCAATCGCTGACGGCAAAGGCGTAGGCGTGGCGAGCCTCTATACGATGCAGAATAGCGTTGGTGACCGATCCGCCCATCACACAATCCGGGGTCCAGTGGGCGACGACGACCACATCGACCGCTCTCAGGTCGTGGTACGTCGCCAACTGCGCGATCAAGTGCGACGCTATTTGCTCAAAGCTCACTCTGACCGGAGCCTGCAACCAGGTCTGCGCTTCCGTCATTGCGCCGTGCGCTTTCCCATTTGAGGCGTAGAAGCCTTTCAGCCAGTCGGTCACGATGTCGGGCGCATCGGCAACCGCATCGCGCCTAAGGTGAACGCGATCGGCATGAAAACACTGAATGCCGTGTCGATCGAAATACAAAGGCATGGCTACGCTCGCTGCTTCGCGCGTATCGGGGACAGCGAGACGGGTTCGGCCTGCTGCTGACGCAGCAGATGAGCCATGTCGTCAGGTCGTCGGATCATGACGGCGCGATCGCCATCGACCAACACTTCGGCGGGGTAGCCAAAACTCAGAAAATAGACGGGAGACGCGGTGGGACCGTACGCGCCCGAATTGAANAAACCGATAAGATCCCCCGCTGCAAGCGTAGGCAACAGCATATTTTCGCCGATGATGTCGGTGGGCGTGCACAAAGGGCCGGTCAGATCATAATGCTGTTGCGGNGCGCCCGGTGATTCCGCCCCGAGCCGCTCCGTGCGAAAGTTCCTTCGGATGACCGCGCCCAAACCGGCGGCGGCGCCATGACAGTTCGAGCCGCCGTCGCAGATGGCAAAGTGTTTGCCCCGCGACGATTTGACGTAGCGGACGCGGGTCATAAACACGCCGCTGCGGGCGACGATGAATCGCCCTAACTCCATGATCAGCCGGGCGCGCGGATGACGTTGCTGAAACTGCCTGATGGGGTCCTGCAACAATCGGCCCAGCAAGGCGAGGTCCAGCGGCGTCTCTTTGTCGTGATAGGCGATCCCCAGCCCGCCGCCGATATCGACAAACTCCAGTTCATTGCCGGTTGCCAGCTGGAATTTTTCGGCGGTGCGCAGGATGTTGAGGGTGTTGCGGGCGATCGCTTCCGCGTCCAGAATCCGCGTGCCCAAATAGATATGAATGCCGCAAAAATGCAGGTGAGAGTAGGCGTCTCGCTGCGCTATCAGGCTGAGTGCCTGCGACTCATCCATACCGAACTGCCGCGGTTTGCCCGTCATGACGAGACGCGCTTTGGCGGGAACGAAGTCCGGGTTGATGCGCAGTGCAAAACGCGGGCGCTTGTCCTGTTCAGCGGCAATCCGATCGAGCATCGCCAGTTCATCTGCGGACTCCACGACCACCGCGTGAATGCCGAGTTCGACGCTCCGCCGGAGGTCCTCATACGATTTCGCCGGTCCGACGAAGATAATGTCGTCGGGCTGAACGCCCGCCATCAGGGCGGTTTCCAGTTCAGGAAGCGAACAAACTTCACAACCTACCTGCTGTTGATGCAGTAGGCGCACTATTGACAGGTTGGGGTTGGCTTTGAGCGAAAAGAACACATGAAGCTCGGGCGGCAGGGCGGCTTTGAGTTGTTGCAGGTCGTCCTTTATTTGACCGGCGCTATAAATATAACAGGGCGTGCCTACGGCATCGGCGAGGTTATTATATTCGNCCCCTTCAATATTAATTTTATTAATGTATTTACTGTCGTATTTAGAGTGGCGCATGTTGAATGCTCTCTGCCAGGTAATGGCTCAATGCATTAATGTTTAAAAAATTACCAAAAAATTCATTATCCATTCGCTCAAAAAGATCGATATTCTTTCCCGTGATTTTCTCAATGCGGTCATTGAGTCCGGCAATAAGCTCAACTAATTTGACGGAATCTAGGACGCCTGAAAAACCATATAATTCTTGTCCGGACAGGACCAGGTTAATTCGGTGCTCATCCAGACCCAGACTCTCAAGCTCACTGGTTATGATGGTTATTAATTCATTAATGATGTCAGCCATCGCTTCTCCCTGAAGAATAAAAGTATTCTATATTTTAATACTGCTATTTAGGCAGAAGACTACGCCGTCACTTTTGTGTGAATTTGACTGAAATTGTCATTGAATGAAAGGGGTGAAATTATTTTCGGGCAATCTCAGTCAAAATTTTTCTATAAAAGATGATACTTTCGCCATCACTAATCTAATAGTCTTTCCCGCGAAGAAGACTATTTTTGCAGAGCTGTTTATCGGCTGGAATTAAACAAGGATGATGATGGATGACGCTCTACATAAAGGATATTCAATGTAGCAATATGCGTTATCAGCAATGCTGCAATCTGGGTGATCTTGGCGAGACTCATCAACTTAAAGCTAAGGATATCATCATGTTAAATCGGGTCTTCTCGCTCGATGGTGTGGTGATGAATAGGCTTTGCCATCAGCAAATGCATTTAGAAACGATGGTTTCATTATTGGAGAAATATCCAGATCTGCGTCACCGTGGCGGAATGATTATTTATACCAAAACACAAACCCATAATACCTTTTTCGATGATAACTGGCTGAGTGAAATTGCCGTTGAATGCGGTCTCTCGCACTGGCGGTATTTTACGCTCAGCATGAATCATTGTGCATCAGGCCTGAGCGCCGTTAATCTGGCATGTCATATGGACGATAATGGTTATCAATTTCCTGTTATTATTTTGAGCGGGGAAAAAAGCTTCAGTGCGTCGTTTAATCGCATGCCGGTGGGATTGCTGGGCGAAATGTCGACAGCCTGCTTATTAAGTCAGGAAGAGGGCGATTGGGAAATTAGAGATACAAAAATAGAACATATCCATCGCTTTTATAAAAACCAAGACGAGATGACGCAACAGGAGCGGAGTGAGTTACGCACCCTATTTTTTGAGGAGTTAAATCGTTTTTTAGCGCGTTTTTCCGACGCGAATAAGGAACCCGATATTGTTATCCCTTATAACCTGAATATTCCTTTGTTAAAAAGAGTGGCGCAAGCGCGAGGATGGACGTCGGTTATCGACCTTTCTCAGATCCCCCGCATCGGTCATCTGTGGTGCTCAGATATATTTCACCATCTTTCTCTCATAAAAAATGAACCTTCCCATCAAACGGTGATGGCCTTTTCCGCCGGAATGGGAATCACTTTATCCGCTATTAGTCTCGTCAAATCTCATCAAGGTCATATAAATGGAAACTTTAAGCGTTATTAAGCAAGCCCTTCAGGACGTTCTCGAAACGCCATCGCTGGCGGTGACGGAAGCGACGCGTTTCGAAGACGATCTGGATTTGGATTCCGTTAACTTCGTCCAATTCCTGTTGACGCTAGAGGACAGCATCGAGGGGCTGATGTTCGACCCCGATCACATCAGTCAGCNCTCTTTTTCCAGCGTAGGCTCGCTGGTCGAGTGGCTGGACGCCTGGCAGGGCGCGCAGTCGGTATGATGGCGTTAAGCGCGGAAAAACTTACCCAGGCTGCATCCTATGGCCGTCGCCTTGACCCTGTTGATGCGTTGTTCCATTTCACCGGGCTGGTGACGGGAACGCCCGGGGGATTGACCTGTCACGGAATAGGGCTTCTGCCCGGAGACGCATCTGCACGTCTCTATGATCCTGATGGGGCAGATATTCCGCTCAATGATTGCACGGAACTGCCCGCCGACCGCGTTTTGTCGTTTATGCATCTCCGCAAGGTCGCCGTCACAGGGTCTCGCCCTGCGCCTCACTGGCTTTCTCTGATGACCGCCGCGCTGCGGCTGGGCGTGGTCGCCCGCATGCTGGATATCTCCTACGCGCATTTGAATCAACGTATCAGCTTTGGTCAGAAAACGACGCGGCATCCGCTGATCAAGGCCAGCTTCGCCAGCATCTACGGAGAGATCACTCAGCTACAGGAACAATTGAATGTACGTGTGGAGCAGGCGGACTTTGAGGATCTGGAGCAAGAGCATCTCGCGATCACCCAGCTCGGCGGGCAGGCCGAAAAATTGATGGGGGGACACGGTTACCTGCTCGGCAACACCCATACCCTCAGTCATTTTTCCATGATGGTGTACTGCGTGTTCGGCAAAACCGGCTCGGCGCACTCCACGGTCAATCAGGTGAATGAAGCATGGCAAAGCCTTGGTTAATCCGCGCTGCGGCTTATGCGCCCGGTGGAGAGATCCGTCAGATCCTTACTTTGGCGTGGCCGATGATCCTGACGGCCGTGGTGGTCTCCTTGTCGCAGAATGGACCGATCTGGATCCTGGGTACGCAGAGCGGAGGGCAGCGGGCGCTGTATACGTTGTCCATGCTTCAGCCTTTCTACTTCATCTTCATTGCGTTGTTGGAAGGGCTGACGATCACGAATCAGATTTTCAGCGCTCGCTCGGTATCGCACTGGGCGCCTGGCCGGGTGCTGCACAGCAGCGCGATTTTTTCGGTCGTCGGCGGCCTGCTGCTTGTCGTGCTGGCGACGGGGAGCCGCTTAGGCGACGCCGGGTTGCAGGTGATTTATCCGAACGATGAGCCGGCGCTGTTCTCCCATTTTCTTCCCGCTTATCTGCTTTCGGTGATCCCCCTATTGGTGCTGGAGCTGTGTAACGCCGGCCTGAGGGGGCAGGGGAAAACCGCTGTCAGTATGCTGTGCGTCTGTCTCTTTATCGTCATCAATCTGACCGTCTGTTTTGTCAGCC
The DNA here is from genome assembly GCF_000688655.1 of Lonsdalea quercina subsp. quercina. Classification (GTDB taxonomy): domain Bacteria; phylum Pseudomonadota; class Gammaproteobacteria; order Enterobacterales; family Enterobacteriaceae; genus Lonsdalea; species Lonsdalea quercina. Next base: position 50,257 of record NZ_JIBO01000003.1, read on the forward strand.
TGCATTGTTACCAGAACGGCTTCATGGCGGTCATCTACGCCAACCTGATTGCCGCCCTTGCCGTATTACCGTTTTCGGCGTGGTGGTTGTTTAACACGGTGACGGGAAAAACGGACCCGCAGCCGCAGGCGTTCTTGCCCAGGCTGCTGGCGATGACTGCCGACGCCGGCGTGCCCATTTTCCTGACCATGCTGTTCGCGTTTGCCAGTTCCGCCGTGCTGTTTCCGCTGCTCAGTCAGCTTGGCGCGGCCTATGCCAGCGGGTTCCTCATTGTGGTGAAGCTACGCGCCTTTTTTATTATTCCGGCGGTAGCGCTGGGGTCGGCCATCGCGATTGGGATCAATCAACGGCTATCCACCGACTCCCCGCAGCAGCTCAATCGGTGGCTGGGTCAGGGGCTGGGGGGCATTGCGCTGACGTATATCGGTCTGACGGCGGCTGCGTATCTCGCCCAAACCGGCATGGTGAATATGATGTCCGTTGACAGCGAGGTGCGCGTAAGCGCCCATGCGATCATGCGTTGGCTGCTGCCGACGTTTTTCATCACTTCGCTGATTGCCAGTATCCAGACGATGCTTGAACAGCTCGGCAGGGGAAAGCGGGTGTTGCTGATTACGTTCATCATGGAAAGCCTGATGGCGGCTATTGTGCTGTATGTAGCGACGCAACCTGGGGCGCTGGTGGGGTTGATGAAGAGTATCTTGATTTTTAATGTCTTGTATTTATTGGTTTTTACGTATGAGTACGGGAAGTTGTGCCACGGGATAGGTCAGCAACATGCTCTATGATTTTTTTCTGCCTGCGCTGAAGATAACGGCGATGTTGCACCGTCGTTATCATGTTTTTCTGGTCCGTCGTCGGCGGCGGCCCGCGCTGTTGCTCAAAAATCCGATCGTTCCTGAAAACCACTACGCGCCGACCTGCCGCCGACTACGCTGGCTGGACTTGCAGCTGCTGCGCTGGCTTGCGCCCGGCAAAGCGGCCGCTTACGCCCTGGACCTGTTCGAGCATCCCCACCGGATGCCCTGCAAGAAAACCGATGCGCGGTGGCTGAGTTCGCTGCGACGGGAGGTGGTGATCTGGGCCGGGCGGCGCGTCGTTGTGTACAGTTCCGGGGCGTCTTCTCCGGCCCGACGGGTTTTACTGATCCACGGTTGGGAAGCGCGGGCCGTCATGTTGCGTCCGCTTATCGAGTCGCTCACGCAGGCCGGATATGAAGTGATTGCCCCGGATTTGCCCGCTCACGGGGAGTCCGAGGGGGAGCGCTGTGCTTTCAGCGATCTGGTGAACGTCATACGTCTGCTGGGCGATCGATACGGCGTCTTTTGCGCGGCGTTAGGCCATTCGTTTGGCGGTACGGCGTTGCTGCATGCCGCCACGCAGCGGTTGCACTGCCGACGGCTTGTCATCCTTAGTAGCCCGGAGTCTCTGCCCTGTGTGTTTGACGCTTACATCGCTTTTCATCGGGTGCCGGCGGCGCTTACCGAGCGGATAAAAAAGGTGTATCTCGAACGCTATGGCCATCATCCGGACACCATTTCCTATGCGAGCTGGCCCCAGATCGCCGTTCCCACGCTGGTGTGCCACGACCAGGATGACCGCAATATCGCGTTGACGCAGGCCTTTCATTTGCTGAGCGCGACAGCGGCAGGTCAACTTTATATGACTCAGCGCCGCGGACATCGCGGGATTGTCCGGGATCGGCAGTTAATTCAACGCGTGGCCGAGTTTATTCAGACTTCGTGAGCGCATCAGAAAACAGCATTGAGCGTTTTGAACCAAGACGCAGGCGGTAGTGATGGCTTCATCGTCTCATCGCCAGCTCGATAGGTTGTTGCGTAGCAGGGGAGATCGCCACACCTGTGTCTTAAAGACTTACTCCGTCGGGAATTTGATGGTGACCTTACAGCCCGGTCGATCTTCCCGATTTGTCAGGCTGAAATAACCGCCGTGGGATTCCACAATCTGGCGCGAGAGCATCAACCCAATGCCGCTGCCATTCTTCTTCACGCTATAAAACGGCACGAAAATATTTTCCGTGTTGCCGATGCCACAGCCTTCATCAAGGATCTTGAGGCAGAACTCGTTGTCAATGACTCTCCAGCTCAGATAAATGGCGCCTTCGGGAGAGGACATCGCCTCATCGGCGTTTTTCAGGATGTTGATCAACATCTGTTCTATCTGAACGGCATCGATACTAACGACGACATCTTCACTGAAAATGATGTGCGTTTGGCGATGTTCGAATAAGGTGAGAATTTTTCTGATGAGTGAATCGATATTATGCGGCGCTTTCTGGGGAAGGGGGAGCGATGTGAGCTTCCGGTAGCTGTCCACAAAGCTTTTCAGATTCAAGGCCCGCTCATTAATGATATCCAGGCCATCGCGTAAATCCTGATTTTCCTCCTTGCCGTCGTCAGGCACGGCCGACAATAACATCTGGCTCAGCGAGGCGATGGGCGTCAGCGTATTGTTGATTTCATGGCTCATGACGCGCAGCAGGTTACGCCATGCGCGATACTCTTCCTCACGAAGAAGCTGGCTCACATCCGTGATGAACAATAGTTGCTGCTTCTTCCCATCTTCGAAATATTTTTCCAGGATGATTTTGTAGCGGCCTCGGCGCTTAGGAAACTGGTACTCGACCACGCTATTGGCCGGCAGTTCGAAGAGCGAGCGGAATGACAGCTCGTTCAGCGCGAGGCCCTTGAGCGCTTTTGCCGGCTGGCCGAGCAAGGAGACGGCAGTTTCGTTCACAAACGCGATTTCCTGATCGCTGTTCAGCGCCACGATGNCCACGTCGATATTGTTGAGTACCTTCCTTACCAGGTACTGCTGCTGTTTGACGTGCAGACGCTGCTTTTGCATCGAGGAAGCGAGCTTGTTGATCATATCAATCAGGCCATTCAGCTCACTGTCGGTTTTCTGGCGCTTTCCTCTCAGGCTGAAGTCGTTATGCGTGATGGCCTCGATCAGATTGGTCAGCGTCGTCAGCTGAAAATTCAGCACCTGCCGGGTCATTAGCGAACAATAGCCGATGAGCGTCAGACAAATCAGCGCCACCAGGGCGATCAGGTATCCGGAGTAATCGTTCCAGATCATCAGCACGATAATCGTCAGCGACGAAGGAAGCGAGGCGATGATCAGCAGCCGTTGCTGTAATGACTCCAGTGAGTGCCGGAACATAGAATTCAGCCAGTTCTTTTAAGACGACGATAAAAGGCGCTGCGGCTCAGCCCCAAGGACTCGGCCGCTTCGGAAGCATTGCCGTTGTAAACCGCGAGGCGTTTTTGCAGGGTCTCCTGCTCGATATCCTCCAGCGTCAGTAAGTCGCCCTGCTGAGCGCCCGGCGTTTCAGCCTGCGCGCTTTCCCCCGCTTTTGGCGACGCTCTTTCCGGGTCGGCAGGCAGCGCCAGCCGGAGGAGATGCGGGTCCAGCACGTGATTATTGCTGAGTAACACCGTGCGCTCCAGCGTGTGATTCAGCTCTCGAATATTGCCCGGCCAGGCGTAGTTTTGCAGGCTTTGCATCGCCTCGTCGGTGATACTGAAGGTGGGTTTGCGGTAGCGCTCCGTGAGGGTTTTCAACTCCCGTTTGACCAGGTCGGGGATATCCTCTTTCCGTTCACGCAACGCCGGAATGCGCACTTCGAACGTGTTGAGACGATAGTAGAGATCTTTGCGGAACTCGCCGGCCTCGATCATCGTCGCAAGATCGGCATTGGTCGCCGAGATCACCCGAACATCGGCCGACTGGGTTTTACTTGCGCCGACTTTCTCGAACTGGCGCTCTTCCAACATCCGCAGCAGTTTCGCCTNCTGGTTGATGGGCACATTGCCGACTTCATCGAGGAACAAGGTGCCGCCATCCGCCAGTTCGAAGCGGCCGATACGCTGCGTTTTGGCATCGGTAAACGCGCCTTTGACGTGACCGAACATTTCGCTTTCGAACAGGCTGTCAGGAATACAGCCCATATTGACGGAGACGAAGCTGGCGTCGCTGCGGGTAGAGTGCTGATGAATGTAGTTGGCCAGCATGCTTTTGCCCGTTCCGTTTTCACCGGTGAGCAGGATGCTGGCGTTGCTCGGGATGACCTGCTGCAAAATCGCCATCNCCTGCTTCATCGCCGGAGACTGCGCCACCAGTTCACCTTGTAAACAGGGGTGGAGCTGCTGTTGCAGCAGGACGTTTTGTTGTTGCAAGGAGCGCTGCTTTTTCAGGACTTCCACGAGTTGCAGCTGCACGTTCAGCGCCTGAATCAAACGCTCGTTGTCCCAGGGTTTTTGTATGAAATCGGCGGCCCCTTTCTTCATCGCTTCCACGGCGATATCGATCGACCCCCAGCCGGTCATAACGATAATCGGCATATCCGGCTCAAGCCGTTTGATCTCCGCGATAAGCTCCAGGCCCTCGTTGCCTGAGGTGGTATCACGTTGATAATTAAGGTCAAGTAACGCGATATCGGGCTTGCCTTCCCGGACTTGCATGAGCGCCTCATCCATCTGGGTGGCGGTGATGACATCGAACTGATGCAGCTTCAGCATCAGTTTTAATGTCTTGATGATGCTGATGTCATCATCCGCCACCAGTACCTTGTAACTCGACTTCATGAGGCCCTCACTCTTTCCTGCTTCGTTATTGATGTCTCAGCGCATCGATAGGCTGTATCTGGATAGCCCGTCTTGCCGGCACCAGCGTAGCTACGGTGACGACGGCGGCAATCAACAAGGCCATAGCGACAAACAGCGCCGTCAATGCTATGCCCTGACTGCCGAAGATGCGCAATATCATCGGCGTGACGACGCCGATCACCGGCAGGCTAATCACGAGTCCTATCGCCAGTTGCCACCATCCCTGGATTAAAATTAACGAGATGATATTGGCAGGCGTTGCGCCCAACGCGCGCCGTGNCCCTAATTCGGCATAGCGTTGATGTATCGTCTTCGCCATTACCCCATAGATACCGCTGCCGGCAAGCAATACCGCCATAATGCCAAACAGGTTGAATAATATAGATATGTAACTCAAGCCGACAGTATTTCTTCCCACCACTTCCTGTAGCGTTTTCTCCTGATAGGCCGGAAGCTGGCTATCAATTCGGCTGAGGCTGGACTGGATTGTATGGCTGAGGTCTTCGTGATTCATCCCTTTGACGATAATCGACATCTGATCTTGCGGCGCTTGCAGCATCGAACGGTAGGCCGTGGGCATGCCTTTGCTGTGTCCGAAAGGCCGGCCCTGAATGATATGGGGAATGACGCCAACCAGGGTATACCAGTCTCGATCGTCGCCCTCGACCCAGCGAATTTTCTTGCCGATCGGCATCGACTCCCCAGGCAGGTAGCGATCGATGAACGAACGGGTAACGACAACGACTTTCTGCGAGCGGTTGTCATCATGCAGATTCAGTAAACGACCGAGCTGGGCGTTGACGCCGAGGGCTTCCAGCGTGCCGGGATAGGCAATCACATCGTTTACGCGCGGATACTGATTGCGGTTAGAACGCAGATAGCTGGCTCCTTCGATTTCGACATTGCTCGTCGGTGTGAATTCACCGGGCAAGCGGCTGATTAGCCCGGCCTGTTCTACCGCCGGTTGGGCGTTCAGTTCAGCGACGATGCGGTTGTCGAAATTATAGCTGTCCAGCGCGGTGGGATAGGTTCTGTCCGGCAGGCTGACTTTGGCCGACCAGACGTTCTGTTGTTGCACGCCGTAGTCGATTTTAGACGCCTGCGCGACTACCAGTGAAAGCAGCGCGCCGATACACAGCACCGCGCAGGAGAGGGCGACTTCAAAAATCACCAGGGCGCGACTGATACGACTACTGCTGCGGCTTTGCGCCCCGCGGGTGCCATCGCGCAGTACGTCGTTAACGTTGCTGTGGACCATTTTCCAGGCGGGCAGCGCGCCGGTCATCAGGCTGGCCAGCGCAACCAGAGCAAGCGTTTTCATCACCGTGGCGGCATCGATGCCGAGGTGCCACCAAAAGGGCGGTTGGTCCGGAACCACTCTGACGATCAGTGTATTGGTGAGAGACAGTCCCCAGCCGGCCAGCAATAGCCCAATCACGCCTCCCATGCAGCAGATGATCGCGCTTTCCCACATCATTTGCAGGACCACGCGCAGGGGAGGCGCGCCATGCGCGATGCGAATTGCGGTTTCTTTGCTGCGCTCAATGGCGCGGACCAACAGCATATTGCCGACATTACAGCAGGCCAGAAGCAGGACGAGTCCCACCGCCAGCAGCATGATCAGGAAGATAGGTTTTGAATCTTCCCCCATGAAACTGTCCATGAAGGTGATGACGAAGGCTGAGCGGCCGCGATTGATCTCCGGGAACTGCNGGCTCTCGCGTCCATGATATTTTTCAGTTCGGCGTCGACGTCTTCCGCTGAAAAACCGGGTTTAATCTTGCCGAAGGTCTGAATCGACGGCGCATTCTCAACGGTAATGTGCCGTGGATTCAGCGTCGAAGGCAGCCAAATCTGGTTATTCATCGGGAAGGCGAACCCTTCGGGCATGACGCCGATGATCCGGGTACTGATGCCGTTCACCATGAAGGATCGGTTCAGGATGTCCTGACGTCCGCCAAAATAGTTCTGCCACATCTCATGGCTGATGACGGCGACGGGATTGGCGCCTTCCCCGGTGTCCTGCTGATTATAAATGCGCCCCAGTTCGGGCTGCACGCCCGTGAAGCTAAAGAGATCGGGCTCTGAGCGAATGGCGATATAGCGCGACGCTTGTCCATCCAGGCTGATGTTGGCGACGTCGCCATAATAGTAGCCGAGCTGCTCCAGACGCTGGCTTTTCGCCTTCAGATCCATAAAGTCCATGTAGCTGATAGGGGAGTCGCCTAACCGGACGCCATTAATGCTTGGGCTGACGACGACCATCCGTTCCGCATCGTGAAAAGGCAGCGGTTTGAGCACTAGCCCGTTGATGACCGAATACATGTATATGCACATACCCAGACCGATCGCCATAATCAGCATGGTAAACACGGAAAAACCGGGGCGCTTCAGCAGGAGACGGCATGCATAGCGCAAATCAAAAATCATCGACATCGGTTTCTCCTTAAACCACGCGTGCGAGGTGCTTCAGCTGGTGGTCGTCAATCACCATACCGTCAAAAATTTCTATTTGTCGCAAGGCGCGGGCCGCTGAACGAGGGTCATGGGTCACGATGCAAATGGTGGAACCGGTTTGATGAAGCTGATCGAACAACGACATCACGGCGTCGGCATTGCGTGAATCCAGGTTGCCGGTAGGTTCATCCGCCAACAGCAGGGAAGGGTTGCCGACAATGGCGCGCGCGACCGCGACGCGCTGCTGCTGTCCGCCCGAAAGCTGGGAAGGGTAGTGTCTGCCCCGGTGTTTCATGTCCACCTTTTCCAGCGCGGCATCCGCCATGGCTTTCATTTGCTTGTTGCTGATGCCCTTGCGGTAGGTGAGCGGCAGCATGACGTTTTCATCAACGGTAAGATCGCTGATCAGGTTAAAGGACTGGAAGACGAAGCCTATCTCAAGATTACGAATTTCCGCCTGCTGTTTAGCGTTCAGGGTATTGACGTTATGACCGTTGATCACATATTCGCCCTCTGTTGCCTTGTCCAGTAATCCGAGGATAGACAGGAGCGTGGATTTTCCACATCCCGAGGGGCCGGAAATAGAAACGTAATCCCCTTGGTTGATAGTGAAACTCACATCACTCAGAGCATGGGTTTCCATTTCCTCAGTAAAAAACACTTTTTTGATGTTTTTAAGCTCGACAACTGCTGACATACAAGAATCCTTTTTAGCGAGTGATGCTGATTTGGTCGACGTGTTCCCAGGGTTGATAGCTCGATAAGATAATGTGATCCGTGGCTACCAGCCCTGATGAGATCGCAATTTCATTGGCCGATCCCATCCCAAAATTCACGGGTACTTTTACCGCACTTTTACCGTCCGCCGCGAGCTTATATACGATCCCAGGGGTATTGCTCTGGGCGTACATAGGCCGCGGCGCGTAAATGACATTTTTCAGGTTCGCTACCTGCACGCGACCTTCGATGCTCAAATCCGGTCGAGCTTCATTCGGCAGCGGTTCCGTGAACTCGACGTCAACCTGCACCGTGCCATTGATGACGGCGGGATCGATTCGGGAAACTCTGCCGTGGATCTGATTGGTGTGAGTATTGATCAGCACGGATTGGNCGATCGCAACGTCTCGGATCTGGCGCTCAGGCACTTTTAATTCGGCAATGAGCTGATCCTTACGCGCGACGCGAGCGAGGCTAAATCCATTGGTGATGTGTTGTCCCACTTCAATATTGGTGACCTGAATAATACCGGCTTCGCTCGCTTTTACCGTCAAAGAGCGTATCTGCGTTTCCGCTCTGGCCAACATATTTTTCAGTTTACTGAGTCGCGCGTCGTCCGCTTCTCTATTTTCCTTCTGCACGATCGCCAGCTTTTCAAGCTGCTCTTTGGTGTACATCAGGCTTTGCTTGGTTTGCTCGGTGGCGAGCTTTGAGCGGTGCAGGACCAGAAGGGGAACTGAGCCGTCGTTACGCTTATTCAGCATTTCCGCGACATCATATTCGAGTTTGGCGTGACGGTACTCCTGTTCGGCTTTGACGATGGCGATCTTGGCGGCCAGATAAGCGCTTTCCTGTTGGCCTCGCAGCGCCTTATTTTCGGCCTCTTTCGCCCCCAGCTCCCAACGCAGTTCTTCCGTGGTTTGAATCAGCTCCGGATTGACTAATACGGCGATGATGTCTCCTGGCTCTACGGCAGCGCCGGGTTTAACCTTCACGGATTCGACGATGCCGTCGATATTGGAGGCTATCCAGGTCGCATTGCGCGGAGCAAGAATGCCATTGCCCTGAACCTCGATGACCATGTCGCCCTGTTTAACCTGACCAATTAAAATATTGGAGGCCCTGACTTCGAAGCCTCCTGGGTCAAAGCTGATCAATAAATACCCGGCAATGAGCACGAACAACGCGCTCCCTGCGATTAAAAAGGGTTTGAGACGCCCCTTCTTTATTGTTCTTTTAATATCCATCTCGACATNCTCGTTCCATTAAACTCGGGCTGATAAAGCATGTTTTATGCCAACTGTTAACCATATGATTAGTCTATTCTTTTATTTTATTGTTTTTTAATAATTCTCACTTTTGGGATTAAGGTAGCGCTTCAAGTTAAAAATGGGACAGTGAGATAGGTGATTGAAAAATGGGATTAAGTTTATGAGTGGTTAAAAAGTCGCCGTCAAGCGGACCATCGACATCCCCTCGTTGTTTGCTTCTGGCCTGATCAAGGGGGATCGCGATGTCGTCAGGCGCGCAATATTCAGCGTCGTCCGTTTCAGAAGGGGGCGTCAGGAAACGATCGGTGTGGGTAGTCGCTCTGCCGTCGCTGAGTTCGGCGCGCGGCGAGCGAGCACGAAGATGCCTTCACCCCATCGCGGAATGAAGGCGTCATGGCTTGGGCGACTAAAAATCCCNGTCTTCGTCTTCCGTTTCGACGGCTTTGCCGATGACATACGACGATCCGGAGCCGGAGAAGAAGTCGTGGTTCTCGTCGGCGTTCGGCGACAACGCGGCCAATATCGCCGGATTGACGTCCGTCATACTGGCGGGGAACAGTGCCTCATAGCCGAGATTCATCAGCGATTTATTGGCGTTGTAGTGCAGGAACTTCTTCACGTCTTCCGTCAGACCCACCTCGTCATACAACGCTGCGGTATAGTCCACCTCGTTGTCGTAAAGGTCCTGCAACAGCTCGTAGGTGAAGGTTTTGATCTGCGCCTGACGGGTGGCATCCACCCGCTTGAGTCCCTGCTGGAACTTGTAGCCGATGTAATAGCCGTGGACCGCTTCATCGCGAATGATCAAACGGATAAGATCCGCCGTGTTGGTCAGACGTGCGCGGCTGGCCCAATACATGGGGAGATAGAAGCCGGAGTAGAACAGGAACGACTCCAGAAACACGCTGGCGACTTTCTTCATCAGCGGATCGTCATGCTCATAATGCTTGAGGATCAGGGCGGCTTTATTTTGCAGCGCTTCGTTCTGTTCGCTCCACAGATAGGCGTCGTCCACTTCGCGGGTTTGGCACAGCGTGGAGAAAATCGCGCTGTATGAACGGGCGTGTACGGCTTCCATGAAGCAGACGTTAGACAGCACCGCCTCTTCATGCGGCGTAATCGCATCCTGCATCAGCGACGGCGCGCCGCGCGTGTTTTGCAGGGTGTCCAGCAACGTCAGGCCGGTAAACACTCGAATGGTCAGCTGTCGCTCCTGAGCGGTGAATTGCGCCCAGGAAGGAATGTCGTTCGACAGCGGAATTTTTTCCGGCAGCCAGAAGTTGGCGGTCAGGCGATTCCAGACCTCCAGATCTTTGTCATCCTGCGGCCGGTTCCAGTTAATGGCCCGTAGCGGGGGGAGTTTGCTCATAGCGTTAGTTCCGTCAATAAAATCACAATGCGCAGGATACGCAGCCTTCAATCTCTGTGCCTTCCAGCGCCATCTGACGCACCCGGATGTAGTAGAGAGTTTTAATCCCCTGTTTCCAGGCATAAATCTGCGCCTTGTTGATGTCGCGGGTAGTGGCGGTATCCGGGAAGAACAGCGTTAACGACAGCCCTTGATCCACATGCTGGGTGGCTACCGCATAGGTATCGATAATTTTCTGCGGGCCGATGTCGTAGGCGTCCTGATACAGCGCCAGGTTTTCATTGGTCATGAACGGCGCCGGATAGTACACCCGCCCGATTTTGCCTTCTTTACGGATTTCAATGCGCGACACGATGGGATGAATGCTGGCCGTGGCGTGATTGATGTAAGAGATGGAGCCGGTGGGCGGGATCGCCTGCAGGTTCTGGTTATACAGACCTTTCGCGATCACGCTGTCCCGCAGCTGCTGCCAGTCGTCACGGTTCGGCAGGTGAATGCCGTTGTCAGCGAACAGCGCGCGAACTTTCGCCGTGGCGGGCTGCCAGTCCTGCTGGAGGTATTTGTCAAAGAACGCGCCGCTGGCGTAAGTGGACAGTTCGAAGCCCTTGAAGGTTTCGCCCCGTTCGATAGCCAGTTGGTTAGAGGCGCGCAGCGCATGGTAGGCCACGGTGTAGAAGTACATATTGGTGAAGTCCAACGCCTCTTCCGAGCCGTAATACATGCCTTCCCGCGCCAGATAGCCGTGCAGGTTCATTTGCCCGAGGCCAATGGCGTGGGACTCCGCGTTGCCTTTCGCAATCGAAGGCACCGCGTTAAGCTGGCTCATATCCGAGACGGCGGTCAGCCCGCGCACGGCGAACTCCACCGCGCGGCCGATGTCCTTGCCATCCATCACATTCGCGATGTTGAGCGAGCCAAGGTTGCAGGAGATGTCCTTCCCGATCTTCCGGTAGGTGAGATCTTCCTCATATTCGCTCGCCTGGTTGACCTGCAAAATTTCCGAACACAGGTTGCTCATGTTGATGCGACCGTGGATCGGGTTGGCTCGGTTGACCGTGTCTTCGAACATCATGTACGGATAGCCGGATTCGAATTGGATCTCGGCCAGCGTCTGGAAGAATTGACGCGCGCTGATGGTCCACTTGCGGATCGCCGGGTTATCGATCATCTCCTGATATTTTTCGCTGATGGCGATTTCCGACAGAGGCTGACCGTAAACCTGCTGAACGTCATAGGGTGAAAACAGGTGCATGTCTTTGTTTTCACGCGCCAGATGCAGCGTGATATCCGGGATCACCACGCCGAGCGACAGGGTTTTGATTCGAATTTTCTCGTCCGCGTTTTCACGCTTGGTATCAAGGAACTGTAAAATATCGGGGTGGTGAGCGCTCAGATAGACCGCGCCCGCGCCCTGACGCGCACCGAGCTGATTGGCGTAGGAAAACGCGTCCTCCAGCATTTTCATCACGGGGATGATGCCCGATGACTGATTCTCAATCCGTTTGATGGGGGCGCCGGTTTCGCGGATATTGCTGAGCGTGAACGCCACGCCGCCGCCGCGCTTGGACAGTTGCAACGCGGAGTTGACGGCCCGGCCGATGGACTCCATGTTATCTTCGATGCGCAGCAGGAAGCAGGAGACCAGCTCGCCGCGCTGCTGCTTGCCGCAGTTGAGGAAGGTCGGCGTGGCGGGCTGGAAACGCCCGGTCATCATCTCATCGACCAACGCGCGCGCCAGCGTCTCATCGCCGCGCGCCAGCGTCAGCGCAACCATACAGACCCGGTCCTCAAACCCTTCCAGATAACGTTTGCCATCAAAACTTTTCAGCGCATAGCTGGTGTAAAACTTGAACGCGCCGACGAAGGTTTTGAAACGAAATTGATGGCCGTAAGCCTGTTGGAACAGCGCTTTGATAAACGCGGCGTCGTACTGGGCCAGCACGTTGGCCTCGTAGTAATTCTCCTCCTGGAGATAGGCCAGCTTGTCTTCCAGCGTGGCGAAGCGCTGTGTTTTGGGCGCGACATGCTGCGCGAGATACTGAGTGATGGCCTGCTGATCCTGTTCCAGCTGAATCCGGCCGTCGGCATCGTAAATGTTAAGCATGGCGTTAAGCGCATGGTAGTCGAGCCCGCTGTCGAGGGGCCGTGTCATCACTGATTCTGCTGTAGCCAAAGGTTGACTCCTTTACGCACGTTTTCCACATCTTCAGGCGTACCGGATAGCTCGAAACGGTACAGGCAGGGGACCTGGCACTTGCGCGCGATGATGTCGCCCGCGATACCGTAGGCTTCACCGAAGTTACGGTTGCCTGCGGCGATGACGCCCCGAAGAAGATGCCGATGGGAAGGGTTGTTAAGAAAGTGGATCACCTGACGGGGCACCGCGCNAATCACGGTGCCGCCGCCATAGCTGGGAACCACCAAAATATAGGGTTGCGTGACCTCTTCCATCACCGCGCTCGGCCGGATAGGGATGCGGATGGCAGGGAGTCCCACTCGGTCGATGAAACGGCTTGTGTTCTCCGACTGACTGGAGAAATAGATCAACAACGGATTCATGAGTGGGCCTCAGACGGCAATCGCACGCAGCGCGTGAATTTTGTCGGGACGAAAGCCGCTCCAGTGTTCCTGCCCGGTCACGACTACCGGCGCCTGCTGGTAACCCAGCGACCGCACATAGGCCAGCGCCTGAGCGTCCTGAGTCAAATCGATTTTATTATAGCCAATCTGGTGCTTGTCGAGCGCTCGACAGGTGGCATCGCACTGCGGGCAGTTGGATTTGCTGTAAACAGTAATGCTCATGATTCGTATTCACCTCTGGGCGCAAAAAAAGGGGGGCGATATGCCCGATCGAGAAGCGATGGCGGTCTGCCGCCGTGGCACACGTCGTGTCGTCTTCTGATAGATAATACTAGATATAGTGGTGAAAAATATCAACCACGCAATATATGGGATTTATAGGGAGGTTAAGCACAAGAAAAGCCTAAGGGCGCGCGCCCTTAGGCTTGGCGGTCACATGGCGGGGATGTTTCTGCCGTAATAAATTTCCTGCATTTCGTGATACAGCAGATCGGTAATCCGCTGATGCTCTTCTGAACTCAGTGCATCCGGGCTGGCGTTGAACAGGTAATGCTTCAGATCGAAATCTTTCAGCATCATTTTGGTGTGGAAAATATTTTCCTGGTAAACGTTCACATCCATCAGGTGATACAGCGACTTCATATCATCCGACATAAAGTTTTGTATGGAATTGATTTTATGGTCGATGAAGTGTTTAACGCCGTTCACATCACGAGTAAACCCGCGCACGCGGTAGTCGATAGTCACAATATCTGATTCCAGCTGGTGGATCAGATAGTTAAGCGCCTTAAGCGGGGAAATGACGCCGCAGGTGGACACTTCGATATCGGCACGGAACGTACACAACCCGCCTTCCGGGTGGCTTTCCGGATAGGTATGCACGCAGATATGGCTCTTGTCCAAATGGGCGACGACCGAATTCGGCAACGGGCCGGGATGTTCGGACGTATCCACGTCGCGCGGATCGACGGGTTCTTCGCTGACCAGAATGGTCACGCTCGCACCCTGCGGCTCATAATCCTGACGGGCTATATTCAGGACGTTGGCGCCAATAATAGAACAGGTTTCGGTCAGGATTTCTGTCAAACGGTTCGCATTATATTGCTCGTCGATATAGGCAATATATCCATCGCGATCGGCTGGCGTTTTGGCATAACAGATATCGTAGATACAAAAACTCAGGCTCTTGGTCAGGTTGTTAAAGCCATGTAGTTTCAGCTTTTGCAATTTAATTCACCCCCTTATGGATGCGATGATCAGCGCGCGGCCGACAGAGCATTCAGTAGATACTGCGGCAGGGCAAAGCTGCCGACGTGGATGGCCGGATTATAGTAGCGGCAATCAATACCCGTTGCGGCAAAGCGTTCTTGCAGACTTTCCGGGCTAAGTTGGCGTAAAGCCGGGTTGTTGCTCGCCCAGGCGAAGGTCATGATCCCGCCGTAATAGGTTGGGATCGCAGCCTGATAGAAGCTGACGTCGCTAAAGTAGTGGCTCAGCTTGTTGTGGCTGGTGACCGCTTCATCCTGCTGGAGGAAACAAACGCCGTTTTGCGCCACAAAAATACCGCCGTCGTTCAGGCAGCGTGCGCAACCCTCGTAGAAGTCGGAGGTAAACAGGCTTTCTCCGGGACCAATCGGGTCGGTGCAGTCGGAGATAATGACGTCGAATTTTTCCTGACAAGCTTTGACGAAGTTTACGCCGTCGTCGATGACCAGACGGAAACGGGGATCGTCATAGGCGCCCGCGCTGTGATTCGGCAGGTACTGCTCGCAGAACTCCACCACGCCGGCGTCGATTTCAACCATCGTGATCTGTTCTACGCCGCGATGACGACAGACTTCGCGCAGCATGCCGCCGTCGCCGCCGCCGATAATCAAGACGCGTTTGGCATTGCCATGCGCCAACAGGGGCACGTGAGTCAGCATCTCGTGATAGATAAACTCGTCACGTTCGGTGGTCTGCACCACGCCATCGAGCGCCATCACTCGTCCCAGTGCGGCGTTTTCGAAAATAATCAGGTCCTGATGGTCGGTCTTTTCGTGATAGAGCACATTGTCTACAGCAAAATACTGACCGAAGTTGGCATGGAGTGTTTCATACCAAATTTCTTTCTGGGACATGTTAGTGCTTCCTCCGCGATAACAGCCATGAAAATTGGCGCGCTATGATAGCTAACTCTTATTAGGCTTGCACGGTCAAATTTCACGCAGTGCGGGGGATTTAGACAATTACTGAGTATTCGCCAGCAGACTGAGCGAATTTCGGGCCAGTGACTGGCATTTTTTGGGCGTGGGGATGGCGATGCCGCTTAAATCGCGATAGCTGGATTCGCCTAGGGTGATCATGTCGTAAGTGTTGTAGTTGCTCAAATCCCAGCGGTTCTGCTGTGCAAATCCCACCAGCGCGCGGCGAATTTGCTCGTTGGGCAGATCCTGGTAGCCACAGTTATTTTTCAGATACACGAAGATAGCCGTCAGATCGGCGAGATCTTCGGCTTCGAATTCGTTCAGTGCTTGACTGGCGGAGGAGACGCTTAACAGACTCAGCAAGAGTAGCGCCAGCGCGGATTTTTTCATGGTTTGACCTGTTTCATACTGCCGTTGGTGAGACGTTACCACAGTTATTATCGCGGATTCCAAGTTTTATTAAGCGGTTAAGATGCCCCTCGCCTGCCACGATCAACGCCAGCGCGCAGGCTTTGACCGACCATCAGGGCTAAGTATCGACCAATAGCCGGATTAGTGCCTTTTTCTTGCAGATTGATTTTATGACGACCGAGTTATGCTCTGTTATTAATCGTGTTATCTGAAACTTTTTCTATGCTTTTACCTATGAATCTCAGTATCTGGCGCGTCAGTAGCGGGTGGTTGGCGGGGATGCTGCTGTTTCCTGTATGGGCAGTGGCTGTGCTGGCCGTGGTTGAACCCGGCATGGGCATGGCTTCCCTGTGGGCGATGTTGCCGCGCTATGGGGGAAATACCCTGACGATCATGGCGGAGAGCGCGGCAATCAGTTTATTGCTGGCGCTTCCGTTCGCCCTGATCATGGCCCGATATCGTTTCCGGGGACAGCGTTGGCTACACTTGGCGCTCCTGCTGCCTCTGGCCATGCCCGCCTATCTGCTGGCGGCCGTGTACGGCGAACTGCTGGAGTTCGGCGGTCCGGTCCGGCAAACCTTCTATGCGCTCTCGTTCGCCAGCCTGTCCGGATGGGGGAGAGACTGGAGCCTATCGCTGCGGCAGGTCAGCTGTAGCGCGTGCCTTGCGCTGTCTTTGTTCCCTTATCTTTATCTGCTGTTGCGCGCTACGTTAATGAGTCTGCCGGAGAGCGTGATGCAATCCGGGCGGCTGTACTGTCCCTCTGCGCTACGGCTGTTTTTTCGCGTGCGATTTCCCCTCATTCGTCCGACGCTATGGCTGGGGCTTGCTGTGGTGGCACTGGAGTCCGTGTCGGACTACGGCGCGGCGAGCTATTTTTCTGTGCCGACGCTGACGACCGCCAGCCTGGATTTCTGGCGCGACAAGGCCCAATTCGGGACTGCGGCGCGCATGGCGCTGCTCCTGTTGCCGCTGATCGTGCTGCTCGGGGCGATCGCGCGTCACGGTCGCCTCTGGCAGGTGCGTTACCAGCGTCCCGCATCGCCTTACCCGATTGAACGACCTGAGGCGCCGGTCTGGCTCCGCCGCGTCACGCTGTGGGCCGGATGCGGACTGATGCTGCTGGCGTTCGGCGTACCGCTTCTTTGGCTGGCCCGCCACTGGCTGACGACGACGGTCACGCTTTGGACGCTGCCGCTGCTGCTGGCGATAATCAACAGTGTACTGGCGGCGTCGTGCGCGACGCTGATTTCGCTGGGACTGGCGATGATGTATCTGTTCGACAAGCGGACCGCCGACAATCCCGCGTTTCGGCATCCACTGCGCTGGCTGGGTTTCAATCGTGTGTTGCCGGGCAGTCTGGCTGGGATGGGCGTGCTGGTAGCGCTCATGCTGATTGATTCGCGCGGCATGCCGCTCGCAATGGGCGTCTTGTCCGGCTCGGTATTGATGTTGATCCTGGTCTATAGTGNGCGGGGCGCCAGCCTCATCATCGCCCCTCTGCACCAGCAGCTGCGCCAACTTCCGGCGGGAATGAACGCCATGAGTCGAACGCTGGGCTATTCAACGGCGCAAAACGTGTGGCTGAACGTGTTTCCATCCGTCCGCGGCACGCTGCTCGTGGGGGCGCTGCTGGTCTGGAGCGAGGGTCTGCGAGAGCTGAATGCTTCGCTGCTGTTGCAGCGCGTCAACGTCGACACTCTGTCGACCTATGTGTTCGGCTTTGTTGAATCCGATCAGCTGGCATGGGCCGCCGCGCCGGCGTTTCTGCTGGTCTTGCTCGGCGTGCCGCCGTTATTCGGACTTCATCGTTTGCTACAGAGGGAAGGATAAATTCCGCATGACCCAACCTGATATCTTGTCGGTGCGCGAACTGCACTGCGGTTACCCATCTCATCCCGTCCTGGACGGCGTCACCTTTTCCATTCATGAAAGCGAACTGGTCTGCCTGCTCGCGGAAAGCGGGGAGGGCAAGAGCACCTTACTCAAGGCGATTACCGGGCTGATCGCACCGACGCAGGGCCAAGTTGTACTGGCGGGAACGCCCGTCAACGGCCAGCCTCCATATTCCCAGTCCGTTGGGATGGTGTTTCAGGATGACGCGCTGTTCCCGCATCTGACCGTGATGGAGAACGTCCGCTTCGGGATGCAGCATATCCCCGGTAACGAGTCGCGCCGCGTGCTGGAGGAGTCTCTGGCGCTGATGGGCGTCACGGACGTGGCGCAGCGTTACCCGCACGAATTGTCGAAAGAGCAGTGTCTGCGGGGCGCGCTGGCCCGTACGCTGGCCTGTCGCCCCTCGCTTTTGCTGCTTGATTCGCCGTTCACCGGCATAGACAGCCAGCATCGCTACCCGTTGCTGACGCAGCTGCGCCGATTACTGAAGCAGCGCCATATCGCGGCGCTGTACGTGACCACCGAAAGAGAAGACGCCTTTGCTTTCGCCGACCATCTGATGCTGATGCGCAAAGGCCATTTGGTCCAGCAAGGCGTTTCCGCGGACTTATATTACCGACCGGTGAATCGTTACACCGCGGACTTCATGGGCTACGGCAATTATCTGCCGGTGAAGATTACCGGCGACAAGGACTGGAAGAGCTTTCTGGGCCAGCACCATTCGGCGCGATCGCTGGGGCTGGAGCCGGGGATGATGCGAGACTGGCTGGTGCGTCCGCAGGAAATCGCACTGGCGTTAGATCCTGAAGGCACGGCGGTGATAGAGGATCGTTTGTTTCTGGGGACGAATAACCTATATCAGGTGAGAATTGGGGATGATGTGCTGCAGGTGCAGACCAATAACTGGTTTGAGCCAGACCAGCCGGTCCGGCTCAGTATTCGTACAGAGCAACCGGTCTTTTTCCCTCCGCAGGAGGGAAAAACCGTGATTACAGGCCCGGCGGCCTAGGGACTTCGATGTAATCGCCTTCAATGGTGTGCCGGTAGTAGCGTCCGTTTTTAACGTAGAAACGTTCGCCGTTGACGTCCAGCACCGTCATCGTATTCGTGGTCTCGACATTTTCCGGGTTGTTGACCACGACATACCCCTCCTGATCCGGACGATAAAATATCCCGTTCAGTACGTAGTAGGTCAGCCCGGCTACCAGCACGGTTTCGACTCCAGGCGGTAGATGGTCGTAGTGAAAGCCGGGGCCGGGGCCGGGGCCAGGGCCATGATCGTGACCATGTCCATGCCCATGCCACATATCCGGGCCGCCAGGCGCGGCAAAGGCCGAAGGCATGAGGCTCAGCACGGCGAAAGCTGTCACTAATCTTTTCATACGAAATTCCTGTGTTGCCATGAGACGATTAAGTAAACCTTAGCAGGTTCACTTATCCGCAGCGCCTTTTTGGGGTGCGGGCGGCACTTCACGTACGCTGACGCTGACTTCATAGGTTTTGCCGATGCCGGCAGGCACGTTGGAAACCAGTTTGTTCACCCCCGCGACCGGATCGTTGGTCTGTAGAGAGGCCTGATACAACGCTGGCGGCATCGGAGGGAACGGCGGATGGTGCGGCATACGGTCATGGTCTTTTTCGCCGTGGCCATGCCCCTCCATCTGCGGCGCGCCCTGTTCCGGATGCGCAAAGGCGCTGGGCAGGGTCGCGAAAAGAGAGCAAGCGGCGATGGCGGCAGCGATGCCATAACGTTGGGTCAATGTTTTCATAAATGCACCTCTTCAGTAGGAATAGCCCTATATAAGAGCATTCATCGTCCAAGGGGCAACCGGCTTTACCCAGCTTTATCCAGGCATAACACAATCCTGATTATTTTGTTCAAACGTTGCGGTCAACGCGTTTTTTTTAGCGATATTCCTACGATCAAACAGGAAATACGCCGCACGCATTTAGGCTCAAGCATGAAAGCGCCTGTTAGTGGAAAGGGGCTTTTGCTATACTCCGCGGCCATATCTTCTGGTGCGCACAGGTCGCGTATTCAGCATCGGGGTATGGCCTGCGAGGCGATACAGAACACTTCCTTTCAATGAGTTTTCAATATGATGAAACACACCGTCGACGTCATGATCTCCGAACAGGACATCAAAGCGCGTGTAGCCGAACTCGGTCGCCAAATCAGCGCGCATTACCAGAACAGCCAGAGCGACATGGTGCTAGTGGGATTATTGCGAGGCTCGTTCATCTTCATGGCAGACCTGTGCCGGACGTTGGAAGTGTCTCACGAAGTCGATTTCATGACGGCATCAAGCTACGGCAACAGCATGAATTCGACCCGTGACGTGAAGATTCTGAAGGATTTGGACGAGGACATTCGTGGCAAAGACGTGCTGATCGTGGAAGACATCATCGACTCCGGCAACACGCTCAGCCGTGTGCGGGAAATACTGCAACTGCGCGAACCGCAGTCCCTTGCCATCTGCACGTTATTGGATAAACCGTCACGCCGTGAAGTCGACGTGCCCGTCGAGTGGGTCGGGTTCTCCATTGAGGACGAATTCGTGGTGGGTTATGGCATCGACTACGCGCAGCATTATCGTCACCTGCCGTATATTGGCAAGGTTGTGCCGGAGTAAGCTTCCTGGGCTTGCCTGTTGGAGAGAATGAAAAAGCCGCGCTCAACAATCGCCGTTGGCGCGGCTTTTGATTTCGATTAGTCTGGCCGGGAAGATGACAGCAGTGAGGNCATCGTCCGGCGATAGCGCTGTTCCAGCGATTCGCGGCTGGTGGCGGTCACTTCCAGATCGCTCAGCCGACCGTCCTGAATGCCGTAAACCCAGCCGTGGATCATTACCTTCTGGCCCCGTTTCCAGGCGGACTGCATGATCGTGGAGTGGCCGAGGTTATATACCTGCTCTACCACGTTGAGTTCACACAGTTTGTTGAAGCGCTCTTCGGGAGGCAATTCTCCCAGCAGAGAGCTATGCTTGTACCACAGATCGCGGATATGCAGCAGCCAGTTATTAATCAGCCCCAGCTCGGGGTTTTCCACCGCGGCCTGCACGCCGCCGCAGCCATAGTGACCGCAGATGATGATGTGTTCGACTTCTAACACTTCGACCGCATATTGCACGACCGACAGGCAGTTTAGATCGGTATGGATCACCAGGTTGGCGACGTTACGGTGAACAAATAGCTCTCCCGGCTCCAGGCTGGTCAGGCTCTCAGCGGGAACCCGACTGTCCGAACATCCAATCCATAGAAAACGCGGGCGCTGCGCCTGAGCTAATCGTTCAAAATAACCCGGATCTTCCTTCACCATCTTTTCGGACCAATTCTGGTTATTAGCGATGAGCGTTTCGATTGTTTTCATGAAAGTAAATGACCTGTAACAACAAATGGCAGTGGAGTTAATATAGAGCAATCACTGGGTTTTTAACATTGAAAACTGACGTACACACTGACAATAAGGCATCCATTTTCTTATGACGTATGCATTGGAACTAGCAAAATTAAGCAAGACTTATCCAGGAGGAGTCAACGCGCTGCGAGGGATCGATTTACAAGTGGAGGCCGGCGACTTTTATGCGCTGCTCGGCCCGAACGGCGCCGGGAAATCTACCACTATCGGCATCATCAGCTCACTGGTGAACAAGACCTCAGGTAAAGTTAACGTCTTCGGTTACGACATTGATCAGGACATCGTTAACGCCAAACGCCAGCTGGGGCTGGTGCCGCAGGAATTCAATTTCAACCCATTTGAAACCGTTTATCAGATTGTGACGCATCAGGCGGGTTACTACGGCGTCGATCGCAAAACGGCTCAGCAACGCGCCGAAAAATACCTCAATCAGCTCGATCTATGGGGAAAACGCAATGAACGGGCGCGCATGTTGTCCGGCGGCATGAAGCGACGTTTGATGATCGCCCGCGCCCTGATGCACCAGCCCAAACTGCTGATCCTCGATGAACCAACGGCTGGGGTGGATATCGAGCTGCGCCGGTCCATGTGGGGATTTCTGAAGGAGCTGAACGCGCAAGGCACCACCATTATTCTCACCACGCACTACCTCGAAGAAGCGGAAATGCTGTGCCGCAACATCGGCATCATCCAGAACGGCTTGCTGGTGGAAAATACCTCGATGAAGCAGTTGCTCTCCAAAGTGCAGTCGGAAACGTTCATTCTCGATCTGGCGTCCAAAAGCGCATTGCCGCGCCTGGATGGCTACCCGCACCGGCTGGTGGATACAACGACGCTGGAGGTCGACGTGAAACGGGATCAGGGCCTGAACGGCGTGTTCAGCCAGCTGAGCGCGCAGGGCGTCCAAATTTTGAGTATGCGCAACAAGGCTAACCGGCTGGAAGAGCTGTTCGTCAATCTGGTTAACCAACATGGAGAATATGCCACCGAGGAGAAAGCATGAGCAGGTTGTATTGGATCGCGTTGCAGAGCATCTGGACCAAAGAAGTGAATCGTTTCGCCCGTATTTGGGTGCAAACGCTGGTGCCGCCGGTTATTACTATGACGCTTTATTTCATCATTTTCGGCAACCTGATCGGTTCGCGCATCGGTGAAATGCATGGTTTTACCTATATGCAGTTCATCGTGCCCGGCCTCATTATGATGTCTGTCATTACGAACGCCTATGCCAACGTCGCTTCGTCATTTTTCAGCGCCAAATTCCAGCGCAACATCGAAGAACTGCTGGTTGCGCCAGTGCCGACGCATATCATCATCGCCGGGTATATCGGCGGCGGGATGACGCGCGGGATCTGCGTGGGGATTTTGGTGACCGCCGTGTCGCTGTTCTTCGTGCCGCTGCATGTGCATGCCTGGTGGATGATTGTGGTGACGCTCTTACTGACCGCGATGCTGTTTTCGCTGGCCGGTCTGTTAAACGCGGTGTTTGCCAGAACCTTTGACGACATCAGCCTTATCCCTACCTTCGTGCTGACGCCGTTAACCTACCTGGGCGGGGTCTTTTACTCGCTCACGCTGTTGCCGCCAATTTGGCAGTCGGTCTCCCAGCTGAATCCCATCGTGTACATGATCAGTGGTTTTCGCTACGGCTTCCTGGGGATCAATGATGTCTCGCTGACGTTGACGCTGGGCGTGCTGGTGAGCTTCATCATCGTCTTTTACGTGCTGGCGTGGTGGCTTATCCAACGGGGACGCGGCCTGCGCGGCTAATGTGTTCGCCTCCTTCGGGGGGCGTTTTAATTATCGGCATCAATAAGTCAATTCTCAATGCACGTTCAATCCACGGCGGCTATTGGCATCGCACTCCTGACGTTGCTGACCGGGGTCAATNCCTTATCTCGCCACGACGAACCGTTTTCCGAATACCGAACGCTCATCCGCGACAGCGACGTCTACGCGTCGATTGGCGATAGCGTGAAAATCGTCGCCGCCATCAAACGCGGCGAGATAGTCCGGGTTTATCCCGGAACCGAGGAACGCGATGCGCTGACCTTCGGGTTCGGCAGCGGATTCGTTGATAAGCACGCGCTGGGCGAGCCTGTCGACGCTCCCCCGGCACAGGTCAGTCTAATGACGCCGTGTCCTCGGCGTAATCTCATCACGTCGCGACCGGTGACGCTCTATACGGCGCCGGATGACGATAGCCCGACGATGGGGATGATGGCAGGAAATCTGCGCTATCCCGTTGCAGGGCAAATTCACGATCGATTTAATCACCTCTGGTATGAAATCTTCCTGGGCGATAGGCCTGTGTTTGTCAGGGAGCAAGACAGCGAACTGGATCACGGTATTCCGGTGCTGACATATCACTACCTGCTGACCGACGTCGAAAACACCCATTTTCTGCACACGTCGACGACGACGTCCGATGACGCGTTCAATCGCCAGATGGCCTACCTGAAAGAGGCGGGCTACACGACGCTTTCGCTATATCAGTTGGAAGATTACCTGCACAATCGTATCAACCTGCCGGGCAGGGCGGTGGTGCTGACATTTGACGACGGGCTCAAGTCCGTGTGTCGCTACGCCTATCCGCGGCTCAAGCAGTATGGCTTTCACGCCACCGCGTTCATTATCACCTCGCGCATCAAACGGCATCCGCAGCCGTGGGATCCGGACTCGCTCCAGTTTATGAGTATCGACGAGCTACAGCAGATCGCTGATGTATTCGATCTCCAGTCACATACCCATTTTTTGCATCGCCTCGGTCCCGCCCATCGGCCGGTCTTGTTGAGTCGCACGCTGCGTAATATCGAGCTGGATTTCGAGCATACGCGGCGCGCATTGTCGCCGTTTAACGCTCAGGTGTGGTATCTGTCCTATCCTTTTGGCGGTTACTCCCCGACGGCGGTTCAGGCGGCGAAGGCTGCGGGTTTTCATATGGCGTTGACGACGCAACAGGGAAAAGTGCTGCCGGGGGATAATCCGTTTACGCTGAAAAGACTGTTTCTGCTGCGTACAGACTCTATTGAGACAATGGCGGCGCGGCTGGCCAACTAGCGAAGGATCTTGAGGAGAAACGGCGCCGCAGATACGACGCCGTGGAGATCAGGCTAACTGCACCGGAATGGCTTTGGCAGTGCGCTGGAGTTGGTTGTTGTCGTTGAAATAGGCGACTTTCGGGTGGTGAGTGCGGGCCTGTTCGTCTGACATTTGCACGTAGGAGCAGATGATCATACGGTCACCGACGCAGGCGCAGCGTGCGGCCGCGCCGTTGACGGAAATAATGCGCGATCCGCGTTCGGCGGCGATAGCATAGGNGGAAAACCGCTGGCCGTTATCCACGTTGTACAGATCGATGGCCTCGTATTCCAAAATGCCGGCGGCATCCATGAAGTCGAGGTCGATGGCGCAAGATCCTTCGTAGTGTAGGTCCGCCTGGGTCACTTTGACCCGGTGTAGTTTGCCTTGCAGCATAGTTCTTATCATAAGCGAATACCGGGTGTTGATTATGCGGTGAGATCCACCTGCAGGTTGTCGATAAGCCGCGCTTTTCCGAGCCACGCAGCCATGAGAATGACGCCGCGCGCGCTTTCTGTCGTCAGCGGTTCCAGCGAGTCCGCATCGCGGATAAACAGTTCATCCGGCGTAAAGCCCGCATTGCGTAGCGCCTCTTCCGCTCGCCCCAGAATTTCGTCAATCTGCCGATTGCCGGTGGCCAGTTCTTCCGCGATGGTATGCATAATTCGCGGCAGCTGAGGCGCCAGTTTGCGCTCTTCAGGCGTGAGGTAGCCGTTACGGGAGCTGAGCGCCAGGCCGTCTTTCGCCCGGACAATCGGGACGCCCACGATGCTGATGTCGTATCCCATATCCGCCACCATCCGACGGATCAGCGCCAACTGCTGGTAATCCTTTTCGCCAAAGCAGGCGACATCCGGCTGCACCAGATTAAACAGTTTGCTGACTACCGTGGCGACGCCGCGGAAATGGCCGGGACGGCTGGCGCCCTCCAGCATCTGCGACAGACCGGGGACTTCGACAAAAGTCTGCTGATCCAGTCCGGCGGGATAGATGTCCTGCGCGGCCGGCGCGAAGACCAGATCGGCTCCGCGTTGGGTCAGGCGCTCGCAGTCTTCTTGCAGCGTGCGCGGATAGCGATCCAGGTCGTCCGCGCGTTCAAACTGCATCGGATTGACGAAGATGCTCACGATGACGATATCGGCGCTCGCTTTGGCGGCGTCAACCAGCGCCATATGGCCGTCATGCAGATTCCCCATTGTGGGGACCAACGCCACTCTCTTCCCTTCTTGCTGCCAGCGCCGGACTTCGCGCCTTAGCAAAAGGGGCGTTTCAATAATTAACACTCCGCTTCTCCTGCGTTAGTGAAAGGCGTGCTGGTCGTCAGGGTACAGTCCCTGCTCTACTTCCTGCACGTAAAGACGAATGGCCGAGGGGATGTCTTCCGCCAGGGCCAAAAAGTTTTTGGCAAAGCTTGGCGTTTGCTCGCCGCTGATACCCAATGCGTCGTGCATCACCAGAATTTGTCCGTCGGTCACGTTACCTGCGCCGATGCCGATCACCGGGATCGTCAGCGCGTCGGTGATGCGCTGGGCCAGCTCGACCGGTACGCACTCCAGCACCATCATTTGCGCGCCGGCGCGCTCCAGCGTGATCGCGTCTTCCAACAGCTGCTCCGCGGCGGTATCACCACGGCCCTGCACCTTGTAGCCGCCGAAAATATTGACCGACTGCGGCGTCAGGCCCAGATGGCCGCACACCGGTACGGCACGTTCTGTCAGCATCTGTACGGTAGGCACCAGCCAGCTGCCGCCCTCGATTTTCACCATGTTGGCGCCTGCTCGCATTAATTCGGCCGCTTGCTGACAGGCTTGCTCCGGCGTGGCGCAGCCCATAAACGGGATGTCGGAAAGCAGCAGACACCGCGGCGCGCCGCGTCGGACACAACGGGTATGATAGACCATATCTTCGAGCGTCACGGGGATCGTAGAGTCGTTCCCCTGCACGGTCATTCCTAAGGAGTCGCCCACCAGCATGACTTTGATGCCTTGTTCATAGAACTGACGGGCAAAGCTGGCGTCATAGGCGGTGATAGTGGCGAACTTTTTACGGGCTTGCTTCCACTGGCGCAGATGGGTGAGGGTCGTTGGTTTCATGGCTGCCTTCCTGAATAAAAATGAGGACGTGAAAAGGGGCGGCGATATTCTACTGGAAATGGCAAGGCAGTGGGCCGCTTTACGGCTGCGGTTATCGCGCTAAGTGATCCCACAGGGTCAGCCCGTTGGGCGGTACGAGCGTCAGGCGATCGGCCAAGGCTTCACCGTCGGGGAAAATCAGCATCGGGGCAATATCGGCCAGCGGATAAAGCATGAATTCGCGATTTTTCATATCGTAGTGGGGGACAATGAGGCGCTCGGTGTTGATGACCTTATCGCCGAACAGCAGGATGTCCAGATCCAGCGTGCGAGGCCCCCATCGGTGCGCCTTACGCACGCGCCCCTGCTCTCGCTCGATGCGCTGCGTGTGGTCCAGCAGCGCTTCCGGCTCAAGCTCGGTGTGAAGCTCCGCCACCGCGTTAAGGTAATCCGGTTGATCTTGCGGACCCAGCGGGCGGCTGCGGTAGAAGGGCGAGCAGCGAACCCGCCGGGTAAGCGGAATCGCGTCCAGCGCTGTCAGCGCGGCATGTACCTGTTGTAACGGCTGCGACAAATTGCTGCCGAGCGCCAGATACACGCACGTCATTATTGTTGACCTCGGCGCGGCGCTGCCGGGCGCTTGCGCGGACGACGAGAGCGGCGGTGCGGCGTAGGGCCGTCATCCAGCGAATTCAGTAAGACCTGCTGCCGCGGCGGCGCAGCCACCTGGAATTCGCCCCACCACTGCGCCAGACGCTGCAGCTCCGGCTGATGTTCGATTTCAGCGCGCAGGCACAGCAGGTCGTAAGCCGCTCGGAATTTGGGGTGCTCCATCAGCTTGAAGGCGCGTTTTCCCTGACGGCGAGACAGGCGCAGCTGCAATTGCCAAATATCGCGGATCAGCGAGGTAATGCGNTTGGGGATGGAGAGTGAACGGCATTGCTCGTCGAGGATATCGTTCATCGCCAGCGCGAAGGCTTCGAAATAGGCCAGACCGCTTTCCTGCGCCAGCTTCTGGGCGTGCTCGATCAGCGGATACCAGAGCATGGCGGCAAACAGGAATGCCGGGTTCACGCGCATGTTATTCTGGATACGCTGGTCGGTGTTCTTCAGCACCTGCACGATCATCCGCTCCATCGCGGTTTCGCCGGTGTCGGTGAAGTTGCGGCTGATCAGCGGGAACAGCGGTTGGAACAGCTGGTATTCGCACAGCAGTTCATACGTCGGATGGCCGTAGCCTGCCTGTAGCAGCTTAAGCGACTCTTCAAACAGGCGAGCCGGCGGAATATCGTGCAGCAACGAGGCCAGACGCGGGATCGGCTCGGCGGTTTCCGGGCTGATGGTCATATCCAGCTTGGCGGCGAAACGCACGGCGCGCAGCATTCTCACCGGGTCTTCGCGGTAACGTTTTTCCGGCTCGCCGATCAGGCGGATGATGCGCTGATTCAGGTCGCTCAGCCCATTGGTGTAGTCGCGCACGGTGAAGTCCGCGCTGCTGTAATAGAGGCTGTTAATGGAAAAGTCGCGACGTTGGGCGTCTTCTTCGATCGTGCCGAAAATGTTATCGCGCAACAGCATGCCGTTCTGCCCCTGCTGGGACGTGTTTTTCAGCAGCTGTTCCTGATGCTGTTCGTGATGACCGCGGAACGTCGCGNCCTCGATCACTTCAGGACCGAACATGACGTGAGCCAGGCGGAAACGGCGTCCGACCAGACGGCAGTTGCGGAAGAGTTTGCGAACCTGTTCCGGCGTTGCGTTGGTCGTGATATCGAAATCTTTGGGCTTTTTGCCTAGCAGCAGATCACGTACGCCGCCGCCGACAAGGTAAGCCTCATAGCCTGACTTGTTCAGGCGGTAAAGTACTTTCAGGGCATTATCGCTAATGTCACTGCGTGAAATAGTATGTTGGTCACGCGGAATGACCGTCATGGACTCGCGCGGTGCTGAGGAAGCGCCGGACTCGTTCTCACGGTTCAGTACCTTACGACAAAAATTAGCTACTCGGGTAAAGATAATACACCTCGATAATGATGAAAAATGAACGGCCCAACCAAAAAATAGCGGCTAATCATAGCTCACCCTCAGCGCTTTGAGAATGCTGATGTGATTTTGGGCAAAGGAATCGCCGCTTCCGTTGGTATGGTCGCGAGAGACCAGTGGGTCTCGGCCCACGTCAAAAGCGCCGCAAGCGTCAGGTCCTGCCAGCTTTCCGGCAAGGGTTGGCGTAGAAACGCAAGCGCCTGCGCCAATGTCGGCCGCGGATCGCTCTGGGGCAGCGGCGGGGCATGATTTTGTTTGGATAACTTTTTGCCTGCCGCGTCCAGCGCCAGCGGCAGATGTATATAGTCCGGCGCGTCCCACTCGAGTTGACGAAACAGCGACAGCTGGCGCACGGTGGGTTCGATCAGATCCGCCCCGCGGACGATTTCCGTCACGCCCTGATCGCGATCGTCCACCACCACCGCTAAATTATAGGCGAACAGGCCATCGCGGCGATGAATGATGAAGTCTTCGCGCGCCAGCGCCGGGTCCGCGTCCAACCAGCCGCGCAGACGGTCGTGGAAGCGCATGACCGGGCGGGTCTGCGTCAGCCGCAGCGCGGCGTTATCCGGTCCGTGCGCCAGCGTGCGACAGTGGCCGTCGTAACGGCCGCCGAGACGCTGTATTCGCCGACGTGTGCAGGTGCAATAGTAGCAGCGTCCCTGTTGTTTGAGGCTGTCGAGGATCTGGCGGTAGCGGTCGTGGCGCTGAGACTGGTAAACGATGTCGCCATCCCAGTGGAGNCCGTAGTGCTCCAACTGGCGCAGAATGCGCGAGGCGGCGCCGGTGACTTCTCGAGGGGGATCGATATCTTCGATGCGGACCAGCCAACGTCCCCCGCAGGCGCGAGCCTGCAGGTAGCTGCCGAGAGCGGCTATCAGGGAACCGAAATGCAGATCGCCGGACGGAGAAGGGGCAAAGCGTCCGACGTAATGATTTTCTCGATGTAATGCGGACATACTACTGCGGGAGCGTCATGTCGAAGAAGGTCATATAAAGAAACGGGAAGGCCGAAGCCTTCCCGTTCAGGAATAGATCATCCTGCCATTTGTTTTTCGCGTATTTCCGCCAGCGTTTTGCAGTCGATGCAAAGGTCGGCGGTCGGACGGGCTTCCAGTCGGCGGATACCAATCTCGACACCACAAGAGTCGCAGAAGCCGAAGTCTTCGTCTTCGATTTTTTGCAGCGTCTTGGAGATCTTCTTAATCAGCTTGCGCTCGCGATCGCGGTTACGCAGTTCCAGGCTGAATTCTTCTTCCTGGGCCGCGCGGTCAACGGGGTCTGGGAAGTTAGCAGCTTCGTCCTGCATGTGTGATACGGTGCGATCAACTTCGCCACGCAGCTGGTTGCGCCATGCATCCAGGATGCGCTTGAAATGCGCCAGCTGAGCGTCGTTCATGTATTCTTCGCCCGGCTTTTCCTGGTATGGCTCCACTCCGGCAATCGCGAGGATGCTCAGAGAGGATGTCTTACGGTTTTGCCCTTCTTGCATGTTGCTTCTCCTACATAACACGACACGCAGTATCGATCCCCGAGGGGAAAAAACAGGCCGCTATAAATAACAGATGGACGTTGGGTTGGCAATCATTCCTGACACCGGCCTGATAAAGTGTGAGGAAGCGTTTAATTCATCCGTAAACATAACCTATCACGCTATTCGCGTATCGCCGCCATGTTATCGAATGGTAACGGGCCATTGACTGTCATCCCTGTCGCAGCAAGATGGGTCCCGTAACAGAGGATTTCAACCCCTAGTTGCTGTGCCTGCCATAATAATTCTGCATAACGTCTGTCTATGTGGCCGGCGGGAGAGACCCGCGTGATGCCGGAATGCATCACGGCGAAAAAGAGAACAGCGCGCGCTCCGCTGGCCGCCATGTACTGTAGTTCACGGAGATGTTTTTGTCCTCTCAGCGTCACCGCATCAGGAAAATAACCCTGTGCTTGTTGCAATAATGTGACTGATTTGACCTCGACATAGCAGTCCGCTTTTCCCGGCGTCTTGAGCAGAAAGTCGATGCGGCTGCCCTCTTCGCCATAGCGCACTTCGCTTTTCAGCGAGTCGTAGCCGTTCAAGGGCGGAATCTCTTGCGCCAGAATCGCCTCACGGACCACCTGATTGGCGCGTAACGTATTGACGCACAGTAGATCGCCGGCCTGCGTCTCGGTGAGTTCCCAGGTGCAGGGATAGCGGCGCTTGGGATTCTCGGAGGTGGCGTACCAGACGGTATCGCCCGGCGTGGCGCAGCCGGTCATCGCGCCGGTGTTCGGGCAGTGGATCGTCATGACGTCGCCGGCGGGCGTGACCACATCAGCCAGAAAGCGTTTGTAGCGTTTAATCAGCGTCGCGGGCTGCAACGGGGGCGAAAACTGCATAGTGATTACTCTTTGGCGATAAGCGGCCAGCTTGCCAACGACCGATAACGGGTTCTGCCGTGTTCAAACTGCGATTCATACAGGGAGAAGCTGTCGACCTGCGTCGACCAGCCGAAGGTGGCGGGCGGCAAGGCCACAGGGTGGGTCGCCCCGCGCAGCAGGGTGACGTGCGGATGAAACGGCTGCAGACTTTGGCGGCAGCCGTGNCGCGCCGCCTGCGCCCGCAACAGTTCCGCCAGCTGCAACAGACCGCGCGGCGCGCGGCGACATCCCAACCAGACCACGCCTGGACGCGGCCAGTGACCCGCGTCGTCAAGCGTCAGGGTGAACCCCGGCTGACGAATACGCCCTGCCAGTGATTGCAGCGCGCGCTGCTGACCGTCGCCGACCTCGCCCAGAAACGCCAGCGTGAGATGGAGATTGGCCGCCGCTATCGGACGCCCCGCCTGCATCGGGAAATGCGCTGCGCGCCAGCGGATAATCTGGCGGCGGGTGTTTTCCGGCAGCGGCAGGGCAAAAAACAGGCGGCGGGTGGCAGTCATGACGCTCTCTCTATAATAGGGTGCTCCGATGCTACAATGCGAGCCGCTTAAAGTTAATCATTACGGAGAATTCTGTGAGTTTACCGCCCGTCAGCGAGGTGCTGGATGACGTCATCCACGCGTTGCGCCAGTCGCCTCAGGTGTTGCTGCATGCGCCGACCGGCGCCGGAAAATCCACCTGGCTGCCATTACAGCTGTTGCAGGCTGCCGAACTGCCCGGTCGTATCATTCTACTGGAGCCGCGCCGTCTGGCGGCCAAAAGCGTCGCGTTCCGGCTGGCGGAACAGCTGGGAGAAACGCCCGGACAGACGGTGGGCTATCGGATGCGCGCCGAAACCTGCTGTAGTACGCAGACGCGGTTGGAGGTGGTGACCGAAGGTATTCTGACGCGGATGCTGCAACAGGACGCCGAGCTGGAAGGCGTCTCTCTGGTGATCCTCGATGAATTTCACGAGCGTAGCCTGCAGGCCGACCTCGCGCTGGCGCTGCTGCTTGATGTGCAGGCGGGACTGCGCGACGACCTCAAACTGCTGATTATGTCGGCCACGCTCGACAACGATCGTCTTTCTTCTTTATTACCGGATGCGCGCACGGTCAGTTCCGAGGGGCGCGCCTACCCGGTGACGCGATACTTCCAGTCGCCGGGCGCGCATGAGCGTTTGGAGATTTCGCTGGCCCGACTGATTGCGCAGGTGCTACAGCAGGAAAGCGGTTCGATGCTGGTCTTCCTGCCGGGCGCGGCGGAAATCAAGCGGTTGCAGCTTCTGCTGAACGAACGCATCGCGGCGGATATCGACCTGTGTCCGCTGTATGGCGCGCTGGCGCTGGCGGAGCAGCAGCAGGCTATTCGTCCGGCGGCGGCGGGGCGGCGCAAAGTGGTGCTGGCGACCAACATCGCCGAAACCAGCCTGACGATTGAAGGGATCCGCGTGGTGGTCGATAGTGGTCTGGAGCGCGTTGCGCTGTTCGACGTCAAAAGCGGCCTGACGCGGCTGACGACCCAACGAATCAGTCAGGCGTCCATGACGCAGCGCGCGGGCCGGGCGGGACGNCTGGAGCCGGGCGTGTGTTGGCATCTGTGCACGAAAGAGCAGGCGGAGCGCGCGGCGGCGCAGAGCGAGCCGGAGATACTGCATAGCGACCTGTCGGGCCTCTGGCTGGATTTATTGCAGTGGGGGTGTCGCGACGTCGGCCAGCTCACCTGGCTGGATACTCCGCCCGCGCCGGCCCTGTCCGCTGCTCAGCGTCTTTTGCTGCAACTGGGCATTGTCGACGATCGGCAGCAGTTGACGACCACCGGCAGGCAGATTGCGGGTATCGGCAGCGATCCGCGTCTGGCGGTGATGCTGCATGCCGCCGCGCGGGAGGGCGGCGACGCGCTGTCCACGGCGGCGCTGCTGGCGGCCATCATTGAAGAGCCGCCCCGCAGCGGTTCGCCGAATCTGTTCGATGGTCTGCGCCGTCCGGCCGGTCATTGGCAGCGTCGGGCCTCGCAGCTGGCGCGGCGGCTGGGCGGGGCCAAAGGCCGTTTTGACGACGGGTTGGCGGCGGCGTTGCTGGCGCAGGGCTTCGCTGACCGCCTCGCCCGACGGCGGGGTCAGGACGGTCGCTACCAGTTGGCGAACGGCGTCGGCGCCCAGTTGGCGGTGGACGATCCGCTGACGTCCTACGAGTGGCTGATCGTCCCCGCGCTGATGCACAGTCCACAGCATGCCGATGCGCGAATTCAGCTGGCGCTACCGGTGGATATCGACCGCTTGCTGCAACATTTGCCGGGGTTGTTAAGCGAGCGGAATATCGTGCACTGGGATGAAGAAAAAGGTACGCTGCGCGCCAGTCGGCGTAGCCAAATCGGCTGTCTGACGCTACGTACTCAGCCATTGGCGAAACCCTCCGACGACGACCTGCAGC
The DNA here is from genome assembly GCF_000688655.1 of Lonsdalea quercina subsp. quercina. GTDB lineage: Bacteria > Pseudomonadota > Gammaproteobacteria > Enterobacterales > Enterobacteriaceae > Lonsdalea > Lonsdalea quercina. The sequence continues at coordinate 83,215 of NZ_JIBO01000003.1, forward strand.
AGGCAATGCTGAACTGGCTGCGCGAGCAGGGGTTGTCCGTTTTGAATTGGGACACGGCGGCTTTGCAGCTGCGCGCTCGTATTCAGTGCGCCCGTCAATGGTTGCCTGAGGTCGAGTGGCCCGCCGTGGATGACGACGCGTTGCTGACAACGCTGGAACAGTGGCTCTTGCCTTCGTTGACGGGCGTGCGCGATCGCCGAGGGCTGAATCAGCTCAACCTGGCGGAAGCCCTTCACCGCTGCCTGGACTGGCGACAGAAACAGCGTCTGGATAGCGCGTTGCCAAGCCATTACACGGTGCCCGGCGGCAGCCGTTTGCCTATCCGCTATGCTGAAGGTACCGCGCCGGCGCTGGCGGTGCGGTTGCAGGAAATGTTCGGCGAGCGGGAAAGCCCACGCGTGGCGGAGGGCCGGGTAGCGCTGGTGCTGGAACTGTTGTCACCGGCTCAGCGTCCGCTGCAGATCACCCGCGATCTGGCCGCCTTCTGGCAGGGCGCCTATCGCGATGTGCAGAAAGAGATGAAAGGGCGTTATCCCAAACACGTCTGGCCTGACGACCCGGCTAACGCCGTGCCGACCCGGCGCACTAGAAAGTATCAGAATCAGTAATTTCGGACGTTTCCCCCTTTCTTGAGGAAGGCGGGAGACACAGAGTAGACGGCCAGGTACTGCACGGGTGCCGTTAGCAACCTGATGGAGATGTCACAGCAATGGCTCGGGACGATCGCGAACCTATCGGGCGCAAGGGAAAAGCGCCGCGAAAACCTACACGTAAACAGGTGGTAAGGCGTCGCAGGGATGACGATGACTATGATGATGATTACGAAGAGTATGATGATTATGATGACGAGGACGACGAAGAAATGAGCCGCAAGCCTGGCAAAAAGCGCCGCTGGCTGGGGCTGGCGCTAAAACTGCTGCTGGTGTTCGTGGTCGTCATGGCGGTCTACGGCATCTATCTTGACAGCGAAATTCGCAGCCGCATCGACGGCAAGGTTTGGCAACTCCCGGCGACGGTTTACGGCCGGATGGTGAACCTTGAACCCGGCATGTCCTACAGCAAGCAGGAAATGGTGCATCTGCTGGAAGGGATGCAGTATCGCGAAGTCACCCGCATGACCCGCCCCGGCGAGTTTACGGTGCAGGCCAACAGCATCGAAATGCTGCGTCGTCCGTTCGATTTCCCGGATGGCAAAGAGGGTCAGATCCGCGCCCGTCTGGTGTTCAACAACGATCGTCTGTCGCAGATCCAGAATCTGGATAACCAGCGCAGCTTCGGTTTCTTCAGGCTCGATCCTAAACTGATCACCATGCTGCAATCGCCGAACGGCGAACAGCGTCTGTTCGTTCCTCGGGCAGGGTTCCCCGATCTGCTGGTGGATACGTTGATCGCGACCGAAGACCGTCACTTCTACGAGCATGACGGCATCAGTCTGTTTTCCATCGGCCGAGCTGTGCTGGCCAACCTGACCGCAGGACGCGCGGTGCAGGGCGGTAGTACGCTGACGCAGCAGTTGGTGAAAAACATGTTCCTCACCAACGAGCGTTCGCTGTGGCGTAAGCTCAATGAAGCCTATATGGCGCTGATCGTGGACGCGCGCTACAGCAAGGATCGGATTCTGGAGCTGTATCTGAACGAGGTGTATCTCGGTCAGAGCGGCAGCGATCAGATCCGCGGTTTCCCGCTGGCCAGCCTCTACTACTTCGGGCGTCCGGTCAATGAGCTGAGCCTCGATCAGCAGGCGATGCTGGTCGGTATGGTCAAAGGGGCCTCGCTGTACAACCCGTGGCGTAACCCGAAACTGACGCTGGAGCGCCGCAATCTGGTGCTGCGTCTGCTGCAAAATCAGCAGGTAATCGACGAAGATCTCTATAACATGCTGAGCGCGCGTCCGCTGGGCGTCCAGCCGAAAGGCGGCGTGATCAGCCCGCAACCCGCATTTATGCAGATGGTGCGTCAGGAGCTTCAGCAGCGGCTTGGCGACAAGGTCAACGACCTGTCCGGCGTGAAGATCTTCACCACGCTGGACCCGGTATCGCAGGATGCCGCCGAACGCGCGGTGGAAACAGGCGTTCCTGCGCTGCGTGCCGCGCGTAACGTGGGCGATCTGGAAGCGGCGATGGTGATCGTCGACCGTTTCAGCGGAGAAATCCGTGCGATGGTGGGCGGCGCCGATACCCAATTCGCCGGTTTCAACCGCGCGCTACAGGCGCGTCGCTCGGTCGGCTCGCTGGCGAAACCCGCAACCTATCTGACGGCGCTTAGCGACCCCGATCACTATCGCCTCAATACCATGCTGGCGGATGCACCGCTGTCGCTGAAACAGCCGAACGGCGCGATATGGGAGCCTAAGAACTACGATCGTCAGTTCCGCGGTCAGGTGCTATTGGTGGATGCGCTCGCCAACTCGCTGAATGTCCCAACGGTGAATCTGGGGATGGCGGTTGGGCTGGATCAGGTCAGCGCCACGCTGCAGCGATTGGGGATCCCCAAAGAGGTGATTCAGCCAGTGCCGTCCATGCTGCTGGGGGCGATCAGCCTGACGCCGATGGAAGTCGCGCAGGAGTACCAGACGATTGCCAGCGGCGGCAACCGTGCCCCGCTGTCGGCGGTACGCTCTGTGATCGCGGAAGACAATACGGTGCTGTATCAGAGCTTTCCACAGGCGGAACGCGCCGTACCGGCTCAGGCAGCCTATCTGACGCTGTACGGTATGCAACAGGTGGTTGAACGCGGGACGTCCCGCTCGCTGACGGCGAAATTCGGGCGCTATCATCTGGCGGCGAAAACCGGGACGACCAACGACCTGCGCGACAGCTGGTTCGCCGGCGTGGACGGCAAGGAAGTGGCGATCGCCTGGGNGGGGCGAGACAATAACGGCCCTGCCAAGCTGACCGGCGCCAACGGCGCGCTGACCCTCTACCGCCGCTATCTGGAAAACCAGACGCCGCTGGCGTTAACGCTGACGCCGCCGGAAGGCATCAGCACGATGACGGTCGATGGCAACGGCAATGTCATCTGCAACGGCAGCGCGGGCCGCGTGCTGCCGGTCTGGAGCGATAACCCGCAGTCCCTGTGCCAATCTGCGCCTCAGACGGTGCAACCGCAGGAAGGCCAGCAGGGTGGACAGCAAGATGAGCAGAAAGACGGACAGGGCGTCGCCGGCTGGATCAAAGAGATGTTCGGGCAGTAATGCCGCCTAAGGCGTGACTATCGCCCTGACCTTCAAAGCCCGCAACTTGGTTGCGGGCTTTTTGTTATCAGGCTCAACCGCCAGAGAGAACGCGTAATGGTTTCTGGATGAGAGAGTCTGAATTCCCCTCCCATGAACAAACCCTGTCACCGAGGCTTCTCGTCCTGTGGAGAGTGAAAGCACAGCAGCGGGACGCATCGCTCAGATTTATGAGGCGTGATGCCGACGGCGTCGCCTCTTTGTCGGGTGCTAATGGAATGAATCAGCCTGGCTTGGCGCTGACTGTGTCGCAGGGACTTAAGGCGCTTGCGGTAGCCGTTCCCTTTTGCAAAAATGCGATGCTTATAATAACTATTCTCGTTTGCATTCATTGATACTTCATTAGAGATGCGACCCATGCCGACGCCCGCTTGCCTGTTATGTCCTACCGCACGACCTTTCGCGACGGCGAATACCTCTGCTTTCGCTCAGGGCCTGTCTGATGCCAAGTAATTTTCCGGTCGATGACGAGATGACATTTACCCTTGAGGAAGCCAGCTTCAGCGTTGGCGACCGTACGTTACTGCATCCGCTGTCGGTCGCGTTTCCCGCCGGGAAAGTCTACGGGCTTATTGGCCATAACGGATCGGGTAAGTCCACCCTGCTCAAGATGTTGGGCCGTCACCAACCCGCCAGCGCCGGTCAACTTTCGCTGGCGGGACGCCCGTTGGCGCTTTGGCGCAACACGCCCTTCGCCCGTCAGGTGGCCTATCTGCCACAGCAACTGCCCGCCGCCGAGGGCATGACGGTGCGCGAGCTGGTGGCGGTGGGGCGTTATCCATGGCACGGCGCGCTCGGGCGTTTCGGTCATGCAGACCGGGAGCAGGTGGATCAAGCCATTGCGCTGGTCGGTTTGACGCCATTTGCACCGCGGCTGGTGGACAGCCTGTCCGGCGGCGAACGTCAACGGGCCTGGCTGGCGATGACGCTGGCGCAGGGCAGCCGCTGTCTGTTGCTGGATGAGCCGACCTCCGCGCTGGACATCGCGCATCAGGTCGACGTACTGGCGTTAATCCGACAGCTCAGCCGTGAGCGCGGGCTGACCGTGATCGCGGTTCTGCACGATGTGAACATGGCCGCTCGCTACTGTGACCGCCTGCTGGCGCTGCGTCAGGGAAAACTGATTGCGCAGGGAACGCCCGCAGCGCTGATGCAGCCATCGGTGTTACAGGAAATTTATGGGATCCCTATGGGGATTCTGACGCATCCGGCGGATGGTTCGCCGATAAGTTTTGTATGCTGACGATGACACCTTCCACCGGACTTTTTTCCAGCGGACTTTCTCGCCGCCGACTGCTGACCGCTTTGCTGCTGTCGCCCTGCGCATATGCGCTACGGGGCCGGGCCGCGGTCAGCGATGTGCGGCGCATCGTGGCGCTGGAGTGGCAGCCGTTGGAACTGCTGATGGCGCTGGGCGTCACTCCGCTGGGCATCGCAGATAAANATAACTACCAACGATGGGTAAAATCGCCGACGTTACCGGACAGTGTGGTGGACGTGGGGCTTCGCACCGAACCCAATCTGGAGCTGTTGACGCAACTGCGGCCGTCCCTGTTGCTGTATGCCGATGGCTTTGGTCCCGCGCCAGCGCAGATGGCCCGCATCGCGCCGTGCATGGGCTTTTCATTTATTCACGGTGACGACGGCCCGCTGGAAAGCGCCCGGCGTTCGCTGCGGGCGCTGGGCGATCGCCTGGATCTGCGCCCGGCGGCGGAGCAGCATCTGGCGTTGTTCAGTCGTTTCATGGCGCAGGCGCGGATTAACTTGCATGCTTATACCCGTCGGCCTTTACTGCTGTTTACCGTGATGGATGCGCGCCATGTTCTGATCCTTGGCCGTAACAGCCTGTTTCAGTCGATAATGGATGAACTCGGTATCGACAATGCCTGGGAGGGGGAAACCAATGCCTGGGGCAGCATTATCGTGGGCATGGAACGGCTGGCGACGTTGAGCGCTGAAACGGAAGCGATGTGTTTTGATCACGGCAATAGCGCGTTAATGGAAGAGGTTGAAGCCAATCCGCTGTGGCAAGCGCTGCCGTTCGTGCGTCACCATCGCTGGCGGCGGGTGGAGCCGGTCTGGTTTTACGGCGGCACGCTTTCCGCCATGCGTTTTTGCGAGACGCTGGCTGACGCGCGGGAGGCGTCGCGATGATGTCGACATTTTCCCGGCGTTTTACCGTCTTGGTGGTCGGTGCGCTGACGTTGCTGATGTTGGCGATCACGCTGAGCCAACTGAATCGACAACTGCCGTTCGCCCTCTGGCGACAAGGCATTGCCGCTCCCTCGCAGGACGATATCCGACAACTGCTATTTCACTACAGTCAGCTGCCGCGTTTGGTGTTGTCTCTGCTGATTGGCGCGGGATTAGGGCTGGTCGGCGTGCTGTTTCAACAAGTGCTGCGCAATCCATTGGCGGAGCCTGCCACGTTGGGCGTCGCCAGCGGCGCGCAGCTCGGTATTACCGTCGCGACGCTGTGGGCGCTGCCGGGCGGGGCCATGACTTCGCAACTGGCGGCGATGTTGGGCGCATTGCTGGTGGGAGCGCTGGTGTTCGGCGTCGCCTGGGGACGGCGCTTATCGCCGGTGACGCTGATCCTCGCAGGTCTGGTGCTGAGCCTGTACTGCGGCGCGGTCAATCACCTGCTGGCCTTGCTGCATTTTGACCAACTGACCAACCTGTTTTTGTGGAGCAGCGGCTCGTTGAACCAGCAGGACTGGCGCAACGTGTCGTTCGTACTGCCGCGTCTCATCCTGGGCTTTATCGCCGCCGGGCTGCTGGTGCGGCCGTTGACGCTGTTGGGGCTGGACGACGGCGTGGCGCGCAATTTAGGTCTTGGGCTGGGACTGGCGCGTTTCGGTACGCTGACGCTGGCGATCTTTCTGAGCGCCCAGTGGGTCAACGCCGCCGGCATGATCGGCTTCGTCGGCCTGTTCGCGCCGCTGCTGGCGAAAATGTTGGGCGCGCGTCGTCTCGGGCAGCGGCTGTGGCTGGCGCCGCTGCTGGGGGCGCTGCTGTTGTGCCTCACCGATCGGCTGACGCTCTGGCTGGCGGACGNCTGGCGCGAGGTGCCGACGGGGGCCGCGACGGCGCTGGTCGGCGCGCCGATGCTGCTGTGGCTGTTGCCGCGTTTGCGCAATAGCGTAACCGCTCCGGTCAATGACACGCCTGTCGCCGTGCGGCAACGTCGCCTTAGCCCGCTTTGGCTAACGGGCGGCGGCGTAGTGTTGGCGGCGGTGATCATCATAGCACTATGTCTCGGGCGGGACGCTCAGGGCTGGCAATGGGCCAGCGGCAATGTCTTTTCCGAACTCTTGCCGTGGCGATGGCCGCGTCTGGCGGCGGCGCTCTGTGCGGGCGTCATGCTGGCGGTTGNGGGATGCTTGATTCAGCGGTTAACGGGCAATCCGATGGCGAGTCCCGAAGTGCTGGGGATCAGCTCGGGCGCGGCGTTTGGCGTCGTTATTTTGATGTTGCTGTGGCCGAGCAATGCGCTGGCATGGCGTCTACCCGCAGGCAGTATCGGCGCCGCCCTGACGCTGACCGTGATGATGGCGGCGGCGGGCCGGGGCGGTTTTTCCACACAAAGATTATTACCGACCGGGATTGCGGTCGGCACGGCGCTGACCACACTGGTCACGTTACTGTTGGCAAGCGGCGATCCGCGCATGGGCGCCGTACTGACGTGGATCACTGGCTCCACATATGGCGTGGATGGCAAGCAGGTCATCTATACCGGCGCGTTGGCGTTAGCGGCGCTATTGTTGACGCCGCTCTGCCAACGTTGGTTACAGATCCTGCCGTTGGGCGGCGTGACCGCGAGGACGCTCGGCGTACCGGTCTCATTGGCCCGTCTGGCTATTCTGCTGCTGGCGGCGATGCTCACCGCTGGCGCGACATTGATCGTCGGACCCATGAGCTTCGTCGGGCTGATGGCGCCGCATCTCGCGCGTATGCTGGGATTCAATCGGGTGATGTCGCATATTGTCTGTGCGGCGGCGATAGGGGGCGGGCTGATGGCGGCGGCCGACTGGGCCGGGCGGATGTTGCTGTTTCCGTACCAGATCCCCGCCGGGCTGTTAGCGACGTTCATCGGCGCGCCGTACTTTATTTACCTGCTGAGGACGCAGGCGCGTTGAGCCTCAGAGCCGGATGCGTTCTGAGGCAGTAAACGTGTTACAGCAGTGAGAAGCACCGACGCGCGGCGGCGACGGTGCGATCGATATCCTGCTCGCTGTGCGCTATGGACATAAAGCCCGCTTCGAACGCGGACGGCGCCAGATAAACGCCCTCATCCAGCATCAGGTGGAAGAAGCGCTTGAAGCGTTCCACATCGCATTTCAGCACGTCCTGATAGCGGGTTACCGTTTCATCATCGGTGAAGAACAGACCAAACATGCCCCCGGCGCGGTTGATGACCAGCGGCACGTTTTCTGCCCGAGCCGCCTCCAGCAGCCCTTCCGCCAGCCGGTTCGTCAGCGCGGTTAACCGCGGATGGACGTCCGGTTTGGCGACTTCGGTCAGGCAGGCGACGCCCGCAGCCATGGCGATCGGGTTGCCGGACAGCGTACCCGCCTGATAGACCGGCCCGGTCGGAGCCAGCGCTTCCATCACGTCGCGGCGCCCACCGAATGCGCCGACAGGCATACCGCCGCCGATGATTTTCCCCAGGCAAGTCAGGTCCGGCTGCACGTCATAAAAAGCCTGCGCGCCGCCCAGCGCGACGCGGAAGCCGGTCATCACTTCGTCGATGATGAGCAGTGCGCCGAATTCGTCGCACAGATCGCGTAGTCCCGGCAGGAACGCCGGCAGCGGCGGAATGCAGTTCATGTTGCCTGCGACCGGTTCAACGATAATGGCGGCGATGTCTTCGGGGTATTGTTCGAAAGCGGCGCGTACCGAGTCCAGATCGTTATACGTGCAGGTCAGGGTATGGCGGGCGAAATCGGCGGGGACGCCGGGGGAGTTCGGCTGTCCCAGGGTCAGCGCGCCGGAGCCGGCTTTCACCAGCAGGCAGTCCGCATGGCCGTGATAACAGCCCTCGAACTTGATGATTTTATCGCGGCCGGTAAAACCGCGGGCCAGACGAATGGCGCTCATCGTGGCTTCCGTTCCGGAGTTGACCATGCGCACCATGTCCATGCCTTTCATTAGCGAGGTCACGAGATTCGCCATCGTCACTTCCATTTCGGTGGGCGCGCCAAAGCTCAGTCCGCGCTCCGCGGCGGCGATCACCGCATCGCGAATAGCCGGATGGTTGTGGCCCAGCACCATCGGTCCCCAGGAACCGACGTAGTCGATATACGCCTTGCCATCCGCATCATAGATATAGGCGCCCTCGGCGCGTTCGATAAACAGCGGCGTGCCGCCGACGCCGTTAAATGCCCGTACCGGCGAGTTCACGCCGCCCGGTATGACCTGCTGCGCGGCCGCGTACAGACTTTCAGATTTATTCATTACAGATTCCTGACTGGGGATTGATGTCACAGAGTATGCCCTCATTCTAATGAAGAGAGGGCGGTTGTGAAATCCTTGTGACCAAGATGGGAGGGCAATGTAGGCGAACGACGTTGTTTTGGCGCGGTAAAAGGCCGATAATCGTCGCCACTACCTGCCGAATCACATGCCTGCCTGAGCGCGGCGTCATTCACTGCCGCCCCGCCGCGAACCGATCGTCTCTTGAACGTTGTCGGGGGCTATTAGATAATCGAAGCATCACCGGGTTGGATAACCACCGCCCGATACTGAGTTTGGGAGTACGAAAGATGAGCGACGTAACAGCACTGCCGCTGCAATTCACTGATGCCGCGGCCAATAAGGTGAAATTCCTGATTGCTGACGAAGAAAATCCCGATCTGAAACTGCGGGTGTACATCACCGGCGGCGGCTGCAGCGGTTTCCAATACGGCTTTACGTTTGACGACAAGGTCAACGAGGGCGATATGATGATTGAGAAGCAGGGCGTGTCGCTGGTGGTGGACCCGATGAGCCTGCAATATCTGGTCGGCGGTTCGGTGGACTATACCGAAGGGCTGGAAGGCTCGCGCTTCGTGGTCACCAACCCGAATGCCAAAACTACCTGCGGCTGCGGTTCTTCTTTCAGCATCTGATCCTCAAGCTCAGCCACGCCTGGTGGCGTTTATTAATAAACCCGTGCTCAGCGTGGCTGCCGCACGGGTTTTTTTGTTTATGCGCGCTGCATACACTCGTCAGCGAATGCAGCGGCGAGCAGGCGAATCAGCCCTGTTGGCCCAGCGACTGTACGAGGGCTTCCACCATCAGCGTAGACTGCTTGGCCGCCACGCTCAGGAATTCATCGAAGCTCAGGTGAGAGGCCTGATCCGCCACGTCGGAAATGGCGCGCACGACGACGAAAGGCACGCCGAACTGGTGGCACACGTGGCCGATAGCCGTGGCTTCCATCTCTACGGCCACAGCCTGCGGGAAGGTATTACGGATGCGGGCCAGCGGTTCCGCGCCGTTGATAAATGCATCGCCGCTGACGACCAGACCGCGTACCGCATTAAGCGCCAGCTTGGCGATAGCCTGTTCAGCCTGAACGATCAGGTTTTCGTCCGCGACAAAAGCGGCGGGGCAGCCCGCCATTTGGCCGGCTTCATAACCGAACGCGGTGACGNCGGCGTCGTGGTAGCGAACTTCGCTGGATACCACGATATCGCCCACTTTCAGGCTGGAAGCCAAACCACCGGCCGAACCGGTATTGATCACAACGTCTGGACGGCAGTGTTCCAGCAGCAGCGTCGTACCCAGCGCCGCCGCGACTTTACCGATCCCAGACTTCAGCAGCGCCACGTCCACGCCGTGCAGCTGTCCGGTGTAAATTTCACAGCCCGCGCGCTGTATGGTTTGGCGATTCTGGATCTGATCCCGCAGCAGGATAACTTCTTGCTCCATTGCGCCGATGATGCCAACTTTCATAGGATTCCCCACAAGTTTTGCTCGAATTAACAGGTGTATCGTGGCCGGTAGTCTATCATGGCCGGTATGATAGCGAGAGCACGCGAACAAAACGCCTTAACCGTTGTATCGCCCGGTCGGGCATGCTATCACCGGTCAGGGCCAGAAACGGAGAACAGCATGTCCGACATCGATTTTGCCAAGAAAATCAGCTATCAACGGGCGTTGAGCAAGCCTAAAGACAAGAAGGATGAGTATGGCGTCATCCGGGAGTTTGAGAGCGATCGCGGCCGTATTATTAACTCCGCCGCCATTCGTCGGCTGCAACAGAAGACGCAGGTGTTTCCGCTGGAGAGAAATGCGGCCGTGCGCTCCCGTCTGACGCACTCGATGGAAGTGCAGCAGATTGGCCGCTACATCGCTAAAAACATTATTGATAGCCTGAGGCGCCAGGGGAAGCTGGATACCTGCGGGCTAAGCCACTATGAAATCCCATTTGAAAGCATGGTGGAAATGGCCTGCCTGATGCATGACATCGGCAATCCGCCGTTCGGCCATTTCGGCGAGTCTGCGCTGAAAAACTGGTTTTCCACGCAGATGGATGCCGAGTTCTGCACGCAATCGAACAAGCGGGAAGACGCTTGTCAGGTTGCCTGTTTGACGCTGAAGGAGGGGGAGGGCGCGCTGAACGAACTCCGCTGCCGTATTCGTCAGGATCTGAGTCAGTTTGAGGGCAATGCCCAGGCGGTGCGGATGGTGCATACGCTGTTGAAACTGAATCTGACCTATTCGCAAGTTGCCTGCATCCTCAAATACACCAAGCCCGCCTACTGGGTCGCTGAGCTGCCAGCTGACTATGACTACCTGATGAAAAAACCGGGGTTTTATCTGTCAGAAGAGGCATTCGTGAGTCAGCTCCGACGTGAGCTGGACATGCAAGAGTTCCATCGTTTTCCGCTGACCTACATTATGGAAGCGGCGGACGATATCTCGTATTGCATTGCCGATCTGGAAGATGCCGTGGAGAAAAAACTGTTCTCTATCGAGCGCCTCTATCAACTGCTTGAAGAGGCCTGGGGCGAGATTGAACCGGGCGACTTATTTACGGAAACGGNTGGGAAGGCGTTCGAGTCCCGTGAGTATCATCGTTGGCGCAGCAGCGACGACCAATTCTTCATGAATTTGCGGGTCAACACCGTTGGGCGCCTGGTGCCCCATGCGTCGAAACGTTTTATCAAACATCTGCCCGACATTTTCAACGGCGCATTCAATCAGGCCCTGCTGGAAGATGACAGTCCGCAGAACCGCCTCTTGAAAAGCTTTAAGCGCGTGGCGTTCAAACACGTCTTTAATCATCACGAAGTCGAACAGCTGGAATTACAGGGAAGCCGGGTGATGCGCGGTTTGCTCGATATCTATCATCCACTGCTGAAAATGCCGTCGGCCGATTTCAGAACGCTGGTGGAGGAGGAGTTTCATCGCGACTATCCTATTGAGACTCGCCTTTATCATAAGCTGTCGCGCAAGCACTGTCTGGCTTATCGAGAGGCTGTGGCGTCCTTGGAGAAGAAACCGGCAGAGCAGCAGGAGTGCCTGGAGTTTTACTATCGCGGTCGCCTGATTCAAGACTATATCAGCGGCATGACCGACCTTTACGCCTACGACGAATATCGCAGGCTGATGGCGGCCGAGTAAACGAGGGGCCATACGCCCTAGGCGTCCATTTTGTAAACAAAGACAATATTTCCTTACGTTTCACAGGATTGCGCAGAGGAACTTCCCCTGCGCTTCGTTATCTTATCTTCACGACCACAGCAAAAAGGCCGTAAAATTTGCGTGTTGATTGACTATGAGACCTATTCCTATGAAAAGAAAATTATTGGTTCTGAGTGCATTGACGTTAAGCCTGGCAATGGCAACAGGGACGGTTCCGGCAATAGCGGCGGAATCGGTCTCTTCCTCTAGCCAACAGCTTCCCAGTCTGGCGCCGATGCTTGAAAAAGTCATGCCTTCGGTCGTCAATATCTCCGTCCAGGGACATGCGCCAGTCAGCCGGACGGGCAGCACCGGTGGCATTCCTCCTCAGTTGCAACCGTTCTTTGGCGAAGATTCTCCGTTCTGTCAGGACGGTTCTCCGTTCCAGTCCTCGCCGATGTGTCAAGGCGGAGAGGATGACGGCAACGCTAATCCGCAGCAGCGCCAGCAGCAGACCTTCCAGGCGCTGGGCGCAGGCGTGATTATCAATGCGGCCAAAGGCTACGTGGTGACGAACAATCACGTGGTTGATAACGCCGACAAGATTCAGGTGCGTCTTAACGACGGCCGCAAATACGATGCGCGGGTCATCGGTAAGGATCCCCGCTCCGATATCGCGGTGGTGCAGATCAAAGACGCCCGCAATCTGACCGCGCTGAAAATGGCGGACTCCGATCAACTGCGCGTCGGCGACTATGCCGTGGCGATCGGCAATCCTTACGGTCTGGGCGAAACGGCGACCTCCGGGATCATTTCCGCGCTGGGCCGCAGCGGGCTGAATATCGAAAACTATGAAGATTTTATCCAGACGGATGCCGCCATCAACCGTGGGAACTCCGGCGGCGCGCTGGTCAATCTCAACGGCGAGCTGATCGGACTGAATACGGCGATACTGGCGCCGGACGGCGGCAACATCGGCATCGGTTTCGCCATCCCTAGCAATATGGTGAAAAATCTGGTGAATCAGATCGTTGAGTTCGGCGAAGTGAAACGCGGCGAACTAGGCATCGTCGGTACGGAGTTGAACTCTGAGCTGGCGCAGGCGATGAAGATCGACGCTCAGCGCGGGGCATTCGTCAGCCAGGTTCAGCCGAAATCGGCCGCGGCAGCCGCCGGGATCAAGGCGGGCGACGTCATTGTGTCGCTGAACGGTAAAACGGTCAGCAGCTTCGCGGCGTTGCGCGCCCAGGTGGGATCCCTGCCTGCCGGCACCAAGCTCACACTAGGCCTGCTTCGCGACGGTAAACCGGTTTCCGTGGATGTCTCGTTGCAGCAAAGCAGTCAGGCCCAGGTGGCCGCGGGTAATTTGAACTCCGGCATTGAAGGCGCTGAACTGAGCAATACGCAGTTGGACGGAAAGAAAGGCGTGAAGGTAGAGAAGGTGAAACCGGGTTCCGCCGCCGCGCGCATCGGCTTGAAACCGGGCGATGTCATCCTTGGCGTGAATCAGCAGGCCGTGGCTAATATCGGCGAATTGCGCAAGATTCTGGACAGCAAACCGCCTGTTCTGGCGTTGAATATCCGCCGTGGCGACAGCAGTTTGTATCTGCTACTGCAGTAATCTAACCTGGCCGGCGTCGTTATCGGCGCCGGTTTTCACCCCGTAAATTTTCGCGCGCGGCCTTCAAAATCTAAAACCCCAAAAATTGTGCGAAGAATATAACGGGATAGCATAAATTATCGCGAAACAGTATTTTTGCCGCCCTCCCATATCCTCTATTGTCCAGTCTTACCACCTGCCTGATAACACATTGAGCCTATCGCTATTTACGGCTCTGGCGATGTCTTCCTCAGATTATCGCAACGATAGACACTATCAGGAAGGGCCATTATTAGCCCGGTTGCCTGCGGGTATCGAACTGAATGACTTCTTGAGGGAGTGATATCTATGTCAAAGCGTCGTCTGGGGCTGTCGTTGGCTGCCGCAACCCTGTTGTTTTCAGGCGTTGCCTCTGCTGCAACAGAACTGCTGAACGTGTCATACGACCCCACGCGGGAGTTCTATCAAGAGTACAACGCCGCTTTCAGCAAGCACTGGAAGGCGACCACGGGTGAAGATATCTCTATAAAGAATTCTCACGGCGGCTCCGGCAAGCAGGCTCGTTCGGTTATCGACGGTCTCCAGGCGGATGTCGTCACGCTGGCCTTGGCGGGCGATATCGATGCGCTCAATCTGAACAAAAAGCTGATCGACCCGAATTGGCAGGCGCGCTTGCCGGATAACAGCACGCCCTATACCTCTACCATCGTGTTCCTGGTGCGTAAAGGAAACCCCAAACAGATCAAGGATTGGGGAGACCTGATCAAACCCGGCGTGCAGGTGATTACGCCTAACCCGAAAACCTCCGGCGGCGCGCGTTGGAACTTCCTGGCCGCCTGGGCTTATGCCAGGCATTTACCGGGTGGAACCGATGAAAGCGCGCTGAAATTCGTCACTGAACTCTATCGCCATGCGCCGGTATTGGATACCGGTGCGCGTGGCTCGACCGTCAGCTTTGTACAGCGGCAACTCGGCGATGTGCTGATCGCCTGGGAAAACGAAGCCTATCTGTCTTTAAAAGAGCAGGGCGGTGAAAATCTGGAGATCGTGACTCCGTCGCTTTCCATATTGGCTGAGCCGCCGGTGGCCGTTGTCGACAATGTGGTCGAAAGAAAAGGGACGAAGAAGCAGGCTGAAGCGTATCTGAACTACCTTTATAGCGATGAAGGGCAACGTATTATCGCCAAAAACTTCTACCGTCCGCGCAACGAAAAAATCGCGGAGGAGTTCAAGAGCCAGTTCGCGCCGGTGAAACTGGTGACGATAGACGGCGACTTTGGCGGCTGGAAGCAAGCGCAACCCAAGTTCTTCGCTGATGGCGGAATATTCGACGGCATCTTTGAAAAAATTAATCAGTAAGGTATCTCATGATCTAAACCGTCCCGATGCGGGATGGTTTTGTCACGCAGGGACGCGGGAGNCCTTTGTGGTCTGGTAGATAAAAGAAAGGCTTGTTATGTCGCGACGTGCTTCGCCGGTGATGCCCGGTTTTGGATTGACGTTAGGTTTTAGCCTCACCTATCTGGGGCTGATTGTTTTAATCCCGCTGGCGGCGATGTTCCTCTACGCCAGCCAACTCACACTGACCCAGTTTTGGGATTTGATCACCAGCCGACAGGTGTTGTCCTCTGTACGGCTGTCGTTTTCCACGGCGCTGTCTGCCGCCTTGATCAATGGCATTATTGGCACGCTATTGGCCTGGGTGCTGGTGCGCTATACCTTCCCAGGACGCAAAATTATCGATGCCATGATCGATATGCCGTTTGCATTGCCTACCGCCGTGGCCGGTATTGCGCTGACGTCGCTTTATGCGCCAACGGGGCTGGTGGGCAGTTTGTTTCCCTTCAAAATCGCCTATAGCCCTTTGGGGATAACGCTGGCGCTGATTTTTGTCACGCTACCGTTCGTCGTGCGAACGGTACAACCGGTGCTGGCGGACATACCGAAGGAAGTAGAAGAGGCGGCGTCTTGTCTTGGCGCCAGACCGTTGCAGATATTCCGTCACGTACTGGTGCCCGCCATTCTGCCTGCCTGGTTGACCGGCTTCGCGCTGGCTTTCGCTCGCGGTGTGGGGGAGTACGGTTCCGTGGTGTTTATCGCCGGCAATATCCCGTTCAAAACGGAGATCATGCCGCTGCTGATCGTCTCCAAGCTGGACCAGTACGATTACAGAGGGGCGACGGGCATCGGCGTGTTCATGCTGATTCTGTCGTTCATTATGCTGTTGCTGATTAACTTGTTGCAGCGCCGAATTCAACCGAATCGCTAAGGGATGATGATGGATAACACAGTCTCCGTGTCTGACTCGACACGCTCTGTTTCCCGGCGGCCTGTGACTTATTACACCTTGGTCGGGCTTGCCTGGGGGGTCTTCGTGCTGGTGTTGGTGTTGCCGCTGGTCATGGTGGTGACGCAGGGGCTACACAATGGCGTGGGCGCCTTCTGGAATGCGATTTCCGAGCCTGACGCCGTGTCGGCGCTCAAGCTGACGCTGTTTGCCACCGTGATTTCCGTGCCGTTAAATATGATTTTCGGCCTGACGACGGCATGGTGTGTGACCAAGTTCGAGTTTCGCGGCAAGACGCTATTGCTGGCCTTGATCGACTTGCCGTTCTCAGTCTCTCCAGTAGTGACCGGTCTGGTCTATGTGCTGCTGTTTGGGGCGCAGAGTAAACTTTATCCGTTCTTGATGGAGCACGATTTGCAGGTGGTCTATGCGGTGCCGGGCATCGTATTGGCGACTATCTTCGTGACGCTACCGTATGTGGCGCGCGAGTTGATCCCGCTTATGGAGCAGCAGGGTTCGCAGGAAGAAGAGGCCGCACGTCTGTTGGGCGCGAATGGCTGGCAAATGTTCTGGAACATCACGTTGCCGAACGTGAAATGGGCGCTGATTTATGGCGTGGTGCTGTGTACGGCAAGAGCGATGGGGGAGTTCGGGGCGGTTTCCGTGGTGTCGGGACACATCCGCGGCATGACTAACACGCTGCCGCTGCACATCGAGATTCTCTATAACGAATACAACATTGTCGCGGCGTTTAGCGTGGCTATTCTGCTGCTGGTGATGTCGTTAGTGATACTGCTGCTGCGCCAGTGGAGCGAGGCACGATTGACGAAACAGTTAGAGCAACAACAGGAGCTGACCAAAAATGAGCATTGAAGTCCACAACGTTAACAAGCAATTTGGTCAGTTTCGGGCGCTGAATAACATCGATCTGTCCATTCAAAGCGGCGAGCTGGTGGCGCTGTTGGGGCCGTCGGGCTGTGGCAAGACGACCCTTCTGCGGATCATCGCCGGGCTAGAGCAGCCGGACAGCGGCAATATCGTGTTCCACGGCGAGGACGTTTCCGTACACGACGTACGCGATCGCAATGTGGGCTTCGTCTTTCAGCACTACGCCCTGTTCCGCCACATGACGGTCTTTGACAACGTTGCCTTTGGCCTGCGGATGAAACCGAAAGCGATACGTCCGTCCAAACGCGACATTGAAACCAAAGTGCATGAGTTGCTGAACATGGTGCAATTGGACTGGCTGGCGGATCGTTATCCAGAGCAGCTTTCCGGCGGCCAGCGCCAGCGTATTGCTCTTGCCCGAGCGCTGATTGTCGAGCCGCGCATCCTCCTGCTGGATGAACCTTTCGGGGCGCTGGATGCGAAAGTGCGTAAAGAGCTGCGTCGCTGGTTGTCTCGCCTGCACGAGAATATTAACTTGACGTCGGTGTTCGTGACTCACGATCAGGAAGAGGCGATGGAAGTGGCCGATCGAATTGTGTTGATGAACAAAGGGGTGATTGAACAGATTGGGACGCCGCATGAGGTCTACAACCATCCCGCCAGCGAATTTGTGTACCATTTCCTCGGCGACAGCAACCGCCTGACGTTGTCTGAATCCGACCAATCTATCTTGTTCCGTCCGCACGAAGTAGTGTTGTCGAAAGATCCGCAGCCGGACTACCAGCCTGTTGCCGTCAAAGATATCCGACCTTTGGGGGCGTTAACGCGTTTAACATTGCAGATTGAGGGGAATCCCGAGCTGATTGAAGCAGAAGTTGCGCACGACGACACTACGCTGGCCGGACTACATCGGGGCGACATTATTCAATTTAAACCCAAAACCTACAACCACGACTGGGAAATTTAAACTCCTTCGAATGACCCGGCGTCGATAAGCAAAGCCGGGTCATGACATTCCACAGACGCAGTCCAGTAGTAACCCAATAAATTATTACCTCCCTATTCAATTAACCTATTTATCAATCGCATTGAACCTCGCTGTTATTCTTTATCGCTGGCTTTTTGCTCTGGAGATATTTTTTATCTTTAACGAGCCTCGAAAAAATAATGTCTCAGCAATGTCCATTTTCTGTTCTTACACTATTTATTTTCTGCATGATATTTAGAGATATATCCTATTGATCCCCCCCAATATAATCCCCGTCCAAAGAGAGAGATAATGAGAGTTGAGAATGCGGGGGCAAGAATGGGAAACTCGGATGAGTGAAAAATATTTTGCTATGTGGAAAAAGAAATAAATTTGAATAATTATCCGCCCGAAAATGGAAAGATGAATTTTTTATTATTATTGATCGCTGGTCGATAATACGGACAGGCGAAAAATAACTCGGCTTTATTTTCTCTTTTTTTGACTAACTATTTCGTTAGCATTTTGTCGTTTTTTTGATAAAAGCGCGTTGCCAGTCTATTTTTGGGGTTCTTTATTTTTTTGTTGATTGGTTATTCAGCGTCGCCGAGGGAACTGGTCCTATCAGTATTTTTATTTTTTGTTCGCTGAGCGCCGGAGCAGGCTTAGTGCAAATAGAGAATAGCCATAAAGGGTGTGCGATCGAAGTGGGCGACCTTTATTCAGCGAATAGCCGTGAAGCAAAGCGCCGGATTATCCGGGAAATAAAGACTCGCGATGAATTGCAACAGGTCAGAGGACCGCGGAGTAGACTATCCGGCGGCAAGACTCCCGTGACGAACGGCCGGTGAGAGATCGGCAACCGCCGTCGTTTTTTGAGCGCGGTTTTGAGCGCCTCTGTCTGGGCGCCTCTGCTTTTTCAACCTTGTATTCTCCCTCTATTGCCGGGCCGCGGCGGCCTTTTGGGAATCCACCGCCGGTAAGCCTGTCAATCCGTGGCGTCTCCGCCTCATCTCCTCACGTTTTATCGTCCTGCGTTCTTCATGCAAATGTTCCTCCGGCCAGCGCCTCGGCGGGCCTTCGGCGCGGGAGTGTTGCCCTGGATCGCCTGCGATTTACCGTGATCAGCCGAGCCAGCGCAGTCGGGCCGGTTTAGACCTATCGCCAGCGTAGAGAAACGTGAGGGAAGTGGTTGGAAGCGGCCGCCATCCCCACGGGAACGCGCGCTTTCCGCTGACGCTGTGCGGCGGTTCCGCGTCCAATACCGACGCTTGGCCTTCAGTGCCGCTATGCGCTCAGTACACCCGCTTTGATGATCCCCATAGGCAGACTCCGGGGGGAGCGCTTGCCCCGTCAACGGGAGTTTCGTCTGCGATCAGACCAGACGCAGTGGCTGGCGGCGTTATCGTCTCACCTTTGCCTCAGACCTGGGGGATTTAGTGCGCCCCAACGGTGGTGAGATCGGTGGGCGTATTGACGTCACGCCGTTGCGGTGTGAAAGGGGGCGCGGAGTTGTGCAGCGGAGGCGGCGAGTGATACGTGAGGATATTTTGACGCGATTCAGGCGAGGCGTCTTGAGGGGACAAACCCCGCCCGGACGGCGGAGGCGTGCGGTCCGGGCGGGGAAATCAGTCGTCTTCGGTGCTGTCTCTGGCGGCGCCGCCTTCAAACAGCGAGCCTTGTATGCGCGCCTGTTCCTCTTTGCGGACGCGTTTGACGACGCTGTAGATCCACTGCAACGAAACGCCGTATTTACGGGCCAACTCGTGGTGGTTTTTGCCGTTGAAGTCGTTGAAGATCTCCTGGTCGCGCTGGCTGACTCTCCAGGCCATCCCCATCGGGAAGTAGACGTTTTGTCCGCCCCAGACCTGCATCATCCGGCTGGCGACGGCTTCGCCTATCTGGTCGGCGGTGCGGATGTCGATGTCCACGGCCTCGTGCAGAATGTTGGACGTGTGCTGAGCCAGCTCGACCAGCAGCTCTGGGCCTTTACTGCGAAAACTGTTGTTATTTGTCATGATGCATTCCTCTTCTTAATGTGAACGTTATTGATATCACTACGATTTTCCCCGTTAGCGGAGCGATGGCGACCGGCGCGGACGCCGGTCAATGTCTTATGGGCGGGCGCCTCCCGCGTCGTTCGNCGCCGCGGCGGTATCGTCGTCCAGCGGCGTGACGGTCGCCTCCGCCACCCGCACCCCCTGGTCTTCCAGCAGCATGACCAACTGGTCGTTGGCGGACTCGATCAGGTCCGGCAGCCCGGCGCCCAGCAGTTGAGTCATCAGCAGCGTCACCTGCTCTTCGTGGTCCTCCAGCTCCGCCGTGACGGCGCAAGACAGGTCCACCGCGCTCAGTCCGCGCGCCGCTGTTTCTTTTTTATGCGTGATGTTGATGATGATTTTGGCCATGATTAGAGTCCTTTAATGACGTCTGAATTGATGAGGGGGATGCCGATGCTGGCTGCCAGATTCATGGCGGCGATCATCAGGTTGCCGATAGCAAGGGGGTAAAGCAGGCTGACCGTCTGACGGCCGCCCGTGTGAAAGCTGAGTCGGGCGCGGAGCGCGTCCAGCGCGCCGTCATCAAGCACCTCGTCGAGCGTTTTGCCGACGCGGCCCAGCTTGAAGCTGAGAAAGTCCGCCAGCGTTCCGTCCAGCGGCTCAAGTTCGACCACTTCGCAGCGCTGCACCACTTCGCGCACCTCGGGGTTGCGTTCGCTGAGCTTCGACGCCAGCTCCGGCTGGCCGATCAGCACGATGGAGAGCAGTTTTTTGAAGCCGCTCTCCAGTTCGAAAAAGCGCTTGAGATGCTTGAGCGTGGGGATCGGCAGGCTGTGCGCTTCTTCGATGATCAGCACATGGCTGTAGCCGCTGCGGCGGCTATCGCGCAGCAACCGGTGCATCTGGCGGAAGCGAGCATCTTGCGTNCGTTTGATGCGTTCGAGCGGCGCCAGCGTGCTGATCACCGCCTCGGCGATGCCCGCGGCCTTCAGCGTTTTGCCTTTGACGTCGTTGTCTTCCATCGCCAGCGTGTACGGCTCGATGACGACGACCGGGGCGCGCTCGCGCTCCAGACGGTCAATCAGGTCGCGGCGCAGCGTGGACTTGCCCGCGCCGGACTCGCCGATCACCGCCAGAAAGCCGCCGTAGCATGCGGTCTGATGCAGCGCTTCGCGCACATATCGGATGTCGGGCGTGATGAACACGTCCTCGGGGCCTTGCAGTGCGTCTTCCGCAAACGGATCGCGGAACAGTCCGAACGCTTTGCGGGTCTCAGGGTGCAGCACCTGTTTTTTCAATAACATCCTTGCCTCCATAACGTGTGGCGATCGTGTCCTGACGGCGTGCCGTCGGGGCGACTTGCCGTCTCGCGTTGTCTCTGCGACGTGCCGTCACGCCGAAAAAAAGTTGAGCGTCCCCTGGGCGGCGCGATGTCGCGTCGCTCTGGGTCGGCGGGGAAGGCCGCTTAGGGAGTCGGCCCGGTCAGGTTGCGGCGCGGTTGCGCCGAGGGATCAAGGCCCGTTGACGAGGCGTGCGGGCGGCGTAAGCAGCTCGCCGGCCAGCGGCTCCAAGGCCTCGATGGGCACGCCGTCGGGAAAGCGGTTGGCAAGTTGGCGATAGTGCGCCGAGGTCCAGCTCTGCCCGTGGGCCAGGAAGCGCTCGCGCAGCATACGGGCGGCCTCGACGTGGCTCAGCGGTCGCTGCTCCACGCGCGGGGCGCGAACGGGAGACGGCTGGCCGCGCCGGGGCAGGTAGCTCGGCAATACGGCGTCGTCGATCTGCTTGTAAGGGTCGAGCCGTCCGCCGAACGGCAAGGCGTGGCGTCGGCGGGCATCGGCGGCGTCCGTCGCGTTGTCCGTCCCGGTGATGCGCCGCTCCAGCTCGGCTTTGGCCGTCTGCGCGGGCGTGGCGGCCTGCGCGCGGAAACGCTCGCCGATGACGGGCGCGGAGGCGGCGAAGCCGTAGGCGTCTTTCTCGACCTCTTCGACCTGCCAGTAGTGCTCGTAGCCGTCCTCGCCCATCATCACCACCTGCGCGCAGCGGCTGCGCCACGGGTTGCGGGTGATGCGCAGCGTCTGGCCGACCATGACGTCCGGCACCGACGACACGTCGTACTCCACGCCGCGGAACGAGACGCGCAGTTTCGGCGTCACTTTGCGGGTCTCCGGCGAGGAGACCGCCAGCTCGCGGCATACCTCGCGCGACGGCGCTTTCACCAGCTCGCTGTCGCTGATGTTCAGCCACGCGGCGGTGCGGGTCATTCCGGTGCGGCTGTGGACGGCGGTGGCGTTGAAGTGGCTGCGCCATTTGGCGGCCAGCGCGTTTAACTCCTCCAGGCTGTGGACCGGCTGGAACTTGAGGCCCGGCTCCAGCTTGCGTTCGATGATGTCGCGCGCTTTCTCGACCTGACCGGTGGCGCGGGCCGAGTGCGCTTTGTGGGCGATCAGCTCGATGCCGAGCGACTGGCATAGGTTGCGGGTCATGCTGGCGGTGTTGGCGGAGCCGGGGTCGAGGTAGAGGATTTTCGGCACGCCGTGCAGAACGTCGGCGCCGCCGCGCGCCTGCATTGCGTTGATCAGCACCGAGCACAGATTCTCGCCGGACTCCGCGCCCATCACGTATTCCACGTAGATCCAGCCGGTGGCGTGGTCGGTGATTTCGTAGCTCCATACCCGGTCGCTGGCGATGCGCGCCAGGTTGGCGGGCTTGTTTTTATAGAAGCGCGCGCTGTCCATCACCTGTAACCCTTTGCGGCCGTTGCTGAGGNAGTAGAGCGTGCACAGCGACGCGTCGATTTCCCAGACGTGGTTGGGGTGACGGCTCGCCAGTTCGGTGACCGGCGCGGGGGCGCTGAGCTGGTCAGGATGCAGGCCGTAGTTGCGCAGCGCGCGGCTCAGCGTGGAGGGGGACAGCGGGATGCACTCGCCGGTGGCCGGGTCCATGCGGCTGGCGNCGATCAGGCCGTTGGCGCGCAGGGTGTCCGCGGCGTCCGCAATCGCGTACAGGCGTTTGCCGTTTTTCCGCGTGGCTTCCATCAGCGTGGCGGCCAGCATGGCGGCTTCTTCGCGGGTCAGGGCGCTGTGGCCGGCGTCGCTGCGCTGCTTGCGAGGGCGGCGGGGCATCGCCACGGTCTTCAGCTTGCGCAGCAATGTTCCGCGGGACATCCCCAGTTCGGCGCACGCGGCGTCGTAGATCGGACCGCGGCGGCCATGTCCGGCTTCGCGCGCGGCGCGGGCGACGGCGACCAGTTTTTCCGTCAGGGCGGCGTTCATCATCACTCCTCAGACCGTCTCGGTGTGGGGCAGTCGAGGTTCGGGAGCGTCGAGCCAGGCCGGTTTCAGGCTGGCGTTCGGCGCCTCGTCCAGGAAGAAGCGCTCGCGCAGCTGGTGGATGGCGCGCTCCAGCTGGCACAGCAGGCCGTTCATGAATTCGGTCGGCGGCGACTCCAGGGCGTCGTTGCTGTTGAGCAGCTCGCTGAAACCGGCCTGTAGTTTGCCGAGCAGATGCGCTTCGGCGTCGAAGGCGATGGCGCTGACTTCGGNCCGTAGTTGGGCGCTCTGCGGGTCCGGTTCGGGAGTGGCGATGCGAGACTTTTTCTCCAGCTGAGTGGCCAGCTCGTCGATTTTGCTGTTTTTGTCCGCCAGCACCCGCTGCTGAGCGGCGCTGTTCTCGCGGGATTCGCGCAGGGCGGCCTTCAGTTCGCGGCTGGTCATGCGGTCGATCTCGTCGAGCGTCGCGCCCGCCACCGTGCCGCCTTCCGCCAGCTGGTCCAGTTCGTCGTCATCCAGCNCCATCAGTTCATACAATTTGGTTTTGCCCAGAACGCGCAGCGATGAGCGCTTTGGCTGCGAGCCGTCGCCGTAGCCCAGAAACTTGACGCTGGCCTGCATCATGCGGCGCGCCACCTGCGGCGCCAGTCCCAGTTCGTTTTCGACGATGGTCGTAAAGGTGCCGTGCGGCTCGTTTTCTTTGAGGATCACCAATCGTTTACCGGCTTCCAGCATCGCTTCCGCGCTCTGCGCCATGTAAAAGCGGGCTTCGTGAATGATGCGGTCGCGCTCGTAGGGCAGGCCTTCGCCGTATTGCTGCATGATGCGCGTCTGGTGCTGCGACAGCGCGTTCAGGTTTTCATCCAGATCGCGGGCCAACGCGGCATCCGCAACTAATTCAAGCGGGGGAGTTTTTATTCTTGCCATGTGTGTGTGTCCTTCTACTNCCGGCTGCCGGCCAGCAAGCGCTGGTTCATTTCGTTGATGCGGTCTTGTGCGAGTGCGATTTCGTTGGCATGAGCCTGAGCGATTTGCAGGGTCTGCATGCTCAGCGCGAAACGCCCGTTGTCTAACCGTTGCGCCAATCCTTCTTCGATCAAGGTGTGCAGCGCGCGGTGGATGTTGGCGGGCGATTCATCCAGCGCCGCCGCCAGTTCACCGTTCGCAACGCCGCCCAGGGTATGACCGCGCAGTGCTTTGAGAACGCGCAGAATACGAACGCCTGCGCTGGATACGTTTGCCTTGCTCATGCCACATTCTCCTTTTTTTAATATGTGATAATCTGTTACGGAGGTTGATAACCATCAAACGGGTTGGGGCGTTTTTAGGCCGAGTTTCACAGCAATTTCATGGCCTTTTCCGTATTTCGCCTTCGTGAGTCCGTTCAATACGCGGTAGACGTCTGAGGGGCGGTAGCCGTTTTCCTCGGCCCACCGGTTGAAGGTCCAACCGTTTTGCCGGAACAGCTGCTTAACCTGCTCGGGGGTTTTCATCGAGATGGCTCCTTTTTCTACGAAGAAAGTATCTATTTGTGCAATAGATTTTGTGAACTTTAGTTCTCATTGTCAACGGAGTTTTTGTGAACTTTGATTCTCTTTGTGCTCAGCGTCTAAAATCTGAGCGAAGTCGGCTAGCGTTAAAACAGGACGAAGCCGCGGCCAGATGTGGCGTTTCTCGTGAAATGTGGAGCAAATACGAACGTGGCGTTGCGGTGCCAGGAGGCGATGTGTTCGCTGCGTTCGCGCAGTCGGGCGCTAACGTGCAATTCATTTTGACCGGCGAGCAGGGCGCGTCCTCAGGGACGCGAGCTGACGCATTGGATGCGGAGCTGCTCGCAAATATTGTCCTAAAATTGGAAATGCTGGCTAAACAAGCGGGACGACGCTGGACGTCAGCGGAACTCGTATTACAATCAGCAAAAATATATAACTTCCTAATCAAAGAACCTGCTATCGATAATGATAGGATTGATAGCGTGCTGAAGTTGGTTATAAATCATTGATAATATAAAGGACTAATCATGGACAGAAGAGATAATGAATTACAGGAGCTTGCAGATCAGGTCGCGGGCAGTTTAAAAATGCTGCCTCAAGAGAACCTGGAGCGACAAATAACGATAAGCGTCGGGGGGGATAATCCGGGGTCCATACATGTCGGGTCCGTCGTGAATATAAATCCCGCGCCGGTGAGACCCCCAGAGTTACACGAGATGGATAACCGCACTTTACTGAATATGAAAAAAGCACTGATATCAAACCGTAATGAATCCTCGCGCCGCTGTTATTTCAATATCCCGTGCATCCTCTTATTCGGATTGATTTCTGGCGCGTTTATTTTTGTTCTGTGGAATATTTTTCTTATACTCCACCAAAAACCCACCTTGTTAGATTTAGACGAAAAGAAACTGATTATTTATGCCAGCTGGGTATGTTTGGTCACGGTGGCGGGTAAACATCTGGAGAAAATTCGTAAAATCGAATCTCAGATAGCCACGGAAAACCAGACCATTATTGATACTATCGATGTCATCTTGTTTCGCCGAGGCATGTAAGAGAAACACCTGACGCCTTGCGGAGTCCCCAGAAGCCATATCGCGCGGTGGGAGCGGTTTTATCCCTGATTTCCGTGCCGAGCATAGACATTCATCATCTTTGCCGAAGTCATTTCATGGCGCCGTAACGTACTCGCGATCCGGCGATGTGCGAAAATAAGCTTGTGCGGCCGGACCATAAAATAAGCGAAGGCGAAAAAAAGACTGTGGATAGTCCCTATCAACAATAACCGCAGGCTGATGTATTTATTGGATTCATTGTTATTTCCCTGAAATAGACCAATAAAGTTCCGCGTGGGAGCGTGGGCGGCAACGGCACCCTCCCGTGCGGAACATGGCCCCTCTTATGATGTCATTTTTCATGTTATTCGAATACGGACCGCCACCCGATATTGTTGCTGCGTGCGGCGGTAAGAGCGATGTCATCATGATGCTTCGCCGCTCGCCGCATGACCCGCCTTAGCACGCGTTCCGGCGTTGGTGGTTCCCCGAGGTCACACGGACGACAGCCGCGAGCGAATCAAGCGAGCCATTGTCTTGCTCTCCTTTGGCGGATGGCAGTGCCCGACGCGCCTGCGTCGGCAGATCGCGATGCCCAAGATACGCGCAACAGGTAAGCGGCGCGGCGAAGCGGGGCGTGACCGCCGTTGCATAAATTAGAAAATGACGGACAAAGCAGGTGGCGGATTTTTATCCGTGCGTCTACCCTTGGCCGTTGTATGAAAACTGGCCGGACGGTGGGTGGTGCTCAGCCTGTCGCTTTTTTGATACAAGCGAATTGCGCCGGTGTCGCGAGTGTCGCCGTGTTGATACAGACCGGCTGCGCGAGTGTCGCCGTGTTGATACAGGTTGATTACACCGCTCGTGGCCTACCGTAAATGCTCGCTTTCAAGGCGCTTTAGCATCGTGGGATTTTCACATCCACCGCGCATTTTCGCCCCCTCAGAGTAAAACTTCTGCTGATTTTTTCTTCGCCCAAATGAGCGGAAACCCTTGAGCCACGCGGCTTGCAAGGCGGTGGACGCTATAACCTCGTTTACAATCACGCCCCGATCG
This sequence comes from Lonsdalea quercina subsp. quercina, assembly GCF_000688655.1. Lineage (GTDB taxonomy): Bacteria > Pseudomonadota > Gammaproteobacteria > Enterobacterales > Enterobacteriaceae > Lonsdalea > Lonsdalea quercina. The sequence continues at coordinate 109,678 of NZ_JIBO01000003.1, forward strand.
TCTCCGTAATGCTGTGTGCATTTCACTTCTCAAGGAGACTGTTATGCAAAGTAAAAAACGCCGCATCATGCGGCTGGAACGATTGTTGGGCTGGCAACTGACGGCGGTATTGCTGCTGGTGCTCATCGCGCTGGTGTCGCCGCAGCAGCTGCCGGTGGTGGTCTATAAGATCTCGCTGATTACGCTGGCGGCGGTGCTGGGCTACTGGCTGGATCGTTCGTTGTTCCCGAAAGCCTCGCTGGGGCAGTATCTGGAGCACGATCCGGAGCAGATGGCGCACGGGCATTATCCGGTGCGGGCAGGCTGTGAATTGATCTTTGCCGCCGTACAGCTGCGACGCGCGATGATCGTCGCGGCCGTGTGTGTGTCTGTGGCGACGGGGTTGTAATCATGCTATCGCCACAAACCGTGGGCCTGCTGTTGTCCGCGCTGCTGCTGGCGTCGTGGAGCGGCGTGCCGCGTTTCGTTCATGCCGACGATCAAACGCCCGCCGCCGCGCAGCGCTATCGCAGCGAGCTAATCCGCAGCGCCCGGCTGGAGTGGGGGCTGTCAGCGCCGGTGGCCGACTTCGCCGCCCAGCTGCATCAGGAGAGCGGCTGGAATCCGCAGGCCGTGTCGCCCGTCGGCGCGCAGGGGCTGGCGCAGTTTATGCCCGCCACCGCCGAATGGTTCAGCGGCATCATGCCGGAACTCGATAAAAATCAACCCTTTAATCCCGGATGGGCCATTCGCGCGCTCACGCAGTACGACCACTGGCTGTGGGAGCGTCTGCGCGGCGTTAACCCTTGTGAGCGGATGGCGATGACGTTGTCGGCCTACAACGGAGGACTCGGTTGGGTGCAGCGTGACCGGCGTCTGGCGGAGAAGCAAGGGTTGAACGGTCAGCGCTGGTTCTCCCACGTCGAAAACGTCAACGCGGGCCGCAGCGCCGCCAACTTCCGCGAAAATCGCCACTATCCGCAGCGCATCTTGAAGGAGCTGGCGCCGCGCTATCTGACATGGGGAGACGCCAGCTGTGTTCACTAATCTGATCCCCTGGCGCTGGCTGGGCGCTCTCACGCTGGTCATGCTGCTGGCCTGGGGCCTGTATCACAACGGCTATACGCGCGGACAGGCTCAGGCCGCCCGCGACGGCGAGCTGGCGCTGAGCGAGCTGCGAAACCGCCACGAGCAGGCGCTGCTGGCGCAGGCCGAAGAGGATAACGAGGCCCTGACGGCTTGGCAGCAGCGCTATCAACAACAGGTTGTTTCAGCGGCGGAGGCGGAAAAACGTTATCTCGCCACCCTGTCCGACCTGCGTCGTACCCATCAACAGCTACAGAGGAAAATTGATGATGTTACCCATCGTTGGCAAGATGAACGCGGCCAGAGTCACGCTATCGAGTGCGTGTTTACTGCTGGCTTCGTGCAGCAGTACAACGCCGCCTTCGGCCTGTCTTCCCTCACCGCCGATGCGGGAAACGCCGCCGCCGCCGCCCGCCGCGCTGGCGGCGCGTCCGGAGCCGGTGCCGCCGTTGATCCCCGGCTACGCGATTCCGGCGTCGCCCAGCGCGATCTCCTCGCTCACGCCACTGAAGTCGGCGCCGCCTATCAACGGCTCGCCGCCCAGGTGAATGGGCTACTGGACTATATCGCGGGGCTGGAAAGATGAAGGTCGAGATTGAATTCTGGACGCTGGTCGGTCTGCTTCTCTCCTTCATGGGCTTTGTTTTCGCGGTCGCGAAGATGTTTTTTGCCCAAATGGAGAAGCGTCAGGCCGAGCAATTCCTGGCGCTGGACACCAGCTTCAGAACCAGTATGGGCGACCTTAACAGTCTGGAGCGCGAGTTTATGGCGTTCAAGGCCGATTTGCCGCTGAACTATGTGCGCCGCGAGGATTACATTCGCGGACAGACGGTGATTGAAGCCAAGCTTGATGCGCTCTACAACAAGTTGGAGCTGGTGCAACAACATGGGAGAACTTAGCGGTGGAAATATCTCGATTGCGTCAGGAGTCCATGCGCTGGCATGTCCTGGTGACGCTAAGCCGTGCGCGGCCGTATCCCGTCAGCCTGTTTTTTTTGCTGGAGGTGATTCGCGGGATATATCCCGATGTCACGGCGCCCGAATTGCGTAGGGCGCTGGACTATCTGACTGAAAGCCATACGCTTTCGGTCAATCCGGAGCCGTACGGCAGCGGGACCGTGAGCCTGACCCGCCTTGGCGCGGATCTGGTCGACTACACGGTCGACAGCCTGCCCGGCATCGCCCACCCCACCAAATATTGGCACGACTAAACCCAAGCGTCTTCGCACGTCCTCTTCATTGCGGAGACGTTTTTATGATGCGACGACGCCCCTCCTTCTCTCCCCCAACGTCAACACTCCGCGACGGCTCGATCTCGATGTCGCTTTTTGCTTAGAGCATTGTCGCCTGTACCCGACGGCTCGATCTCGATGTCGCTTTTTGCTTAGAGCGTTGTCGCCTGTACCCGACATCTCAAATTCTACTGTCTCCATTTTTCATTCGTCACTTTTCCCCTCTCCGAACTGTTCATTCCCAGCGTCCGACGCCGAACTCCCCATTTCCGAACCTCCAACCTCAACGTCATTCCACGCATTATCGTCTTTCTGGCTGGCTCTGCGGCGCGCGCACTCCGCGACGGACCGCTACTCGGCGAAAAAATTGCAACTTGTTGATGTTCAATGTGTTTCTAAATAGGGTTAAAAGCCCAATCCCCCATTTCCCGCGATACTGACCTCAGTTTACGAAAACAGGACGGNGTCATGCAGTCGATTCAATTTGTTCAGTTCATCACCCGTACCGCGCGGCGCGGCGACGCGCTTCCGGCATGTGGGCGCCGCGACGCTCAGACGACGAACGGCCTTTGCCGCCGTGCCGCGCGGGGGAACGCGTAATGGACGTCTCACCGATGATTGATGCCGTGGTTGCCCGGATTGCCGAGGCCTTTCCCGGCTTGCAGGTGGAATCTTTCCCCGGAAAACCGGCTGAGTACGTCCTCAGCCATCCTGACGGCGCGATTCTGGTGCGCTACGCCGGCTCTGCGTTTCGCAAGCCGGAGGAGTGCGGGATCGTGCTGCAAACGCAGCTTGTCAAGCTGCGCGCCACCGTCGTGTGCCGCGAATCCAGCGGACAAAACGGGGCCGTGACCGTGCTGGATGCGCTGCGGCGCGTGCTGTGCGGACTCCGGCTTCCGAATTGCAACCGCAAAATCCGGCTGAAGAAAGAGACGGTCGTCGGCAAGGGCAGTAGCGATGGACTGTGGCGTTACACGCTTCGGTTCACCGCGGAAACCCTGCAAACCGAGGACGCGTCGCTGCCCGACGGGCCATTACTCACACAAGTCACTTACAAGGAAAGCGAAATATGAAATACCGCTACACCGGCCCGACCAGCGGCGTCACGCTGGCTGACGGCACCGAAGTGCTGCTGTTTCCCCAGCATGAGGTGGAACTGCCCGCCGAGCATGATTACGTGAAAACGTTGGTCGCTCTGGGCTTTCTGCAATCGTTGGAAAACGGCGCTTCTATCACTACTAACGATGAGGTAAACCATGGCAGCTAACTATCTGCATGGGGTCGAAACCGTTGAGGTCGAAACCGGCGCTCGCCCGATTAAGACCGTTAAATCCGCGGTCATCGGCCTGATCGGCACCGCGCCCATGGGGCCGGTCAACGACGTCACGCTGTGCGTGTCGGAAACCAACGCGGCCCAGTTCGGCTCTCAGGTCAGCGGATTCACCATCCCGCAGGCGCTGGACGCCATTTACGACCACGGCGCCGGTACGGTGCTGGTGATCAACGTGCTCGACCCGGCCAAACACAAGACCTCGGTCAGCAATGCCTCGGTCACGTTCGACAGCACGGGCGTCGCCCAGCTGGTCAACCCGGTGGTCTCCAACCTGGTGCTGCGTAAGAGCGACGACGCTCAGCCGTACGTGGAAGGTCAGGACTACACGCTGGATGCGCAGACCGGGAAAATCACCCGCGTCGGCACCAACATCGACAGCGGCAGCACCGTGATCGCCAGCTACGACTTCGCCGACCCGACGAAAGTCACCGCGGCCGACATCATCGGCAGCGTGAACGAAGCGGGCAACCGCACCGGCATGAAGCTGCTGAACGACACCTACAACGCCTTCGGTTTCTTCGCGAAGATCCTGATTGCGCCGGTGTACTGCACGCAGACCAGCATCGTCACCGAATTGGTGTCCCTGGCCGACAAACTGGGCGCCGTCGCCTACGTCGATGCGCCGATCGGCACCACGTTCCAGCAGGCCATCAGCGGCCGCGGACCGACAGGCACCATCAACTTCAACACCAGCTCTGACCGCGTGAAGCTCTGCTACCCGCACGTCAAAGTCTACGACGCGAACACCAACAGCGAACGTCTGGAGCCGCTGTCTCAGCGCGCCGCCGGCCTGCGCGCCAAGGTGGACAACGAGAAAGGCTACTGGTGGAGCAGCTCCAACCAGGAGATCTCCGGCATCACCGGCGTAGAGCGCCAGCTGTCAGCCATGATCGACGACCCGAACTGCGAAGTGAACCTGCTGAATGAACAGGGCATCACCACGGTGTTCAACAGCTACGGCAGCGGCCTGCGTCTGTGGGGCAACCGGCAGGCGGCCTGGCCGTCCGTGACCCACATGCGCAACTTCGAAAACGTGCGCCGTACCGCCGATGTGATCAACGAATCCATCCGCTACTTCAGCACCCAGTTCATCGACCAGCCGATTAGCCAGGCGCTGATCGACGCGCTGACCGAATCCGTCAACGCCTATGGCCGTACGCTGATCGGCAACGGCGCGCTGTTGGGCTTCAAGTGCTGGTACGACGCCGCGCGCAACGAAGAAACCGAGCTGGCCGCAGGCCACGTGCTGCTGAGCTACAAGTTCACGCCGCCGCCGCCGCTGGAACGTCTGTCTTATGAATCCGAGATCACCTCCGAATATCTGGTGACGCTGAAGGGGAATAGCTAATGGCTAAAATCGAAGTCAATCGCATCACCAATGCGAATATTTATCTGAGCGGAGCGAATCTGCTGGGCCGTGCGGAAGAAATCAAACTGCCGGACATCAGCATGACCATGCAGGAGCACAAAGCGCTCGGCATGGTGGGCAAAATCGAACTGCCTTCCGGGTTCGACAAGCTGGAAGGGGAGATCAAATGGAACTCCTTCTACCGCGAAGCGATGCTGGCCACCGCCAACCCGTACAGCGCGTTGTCTTTGCAGTGCCGCTCCAGCGTGGAGCGCTACACCGCGCAGGGCCGCGTCGATGAAGTGCCGATGATCACCTACCTGACCGTGATGTTTAAGAAGAACCCGCTGGGCACCTTCAAACCGCACGAGAACGCGGAGTTCAGCTCCAGCTTCAACTGCACCTACGTCAAGCAGGTGATGGATGGCGAAGACATCCTTGAGCTGGATTATCTGGCCAACATCTTCATGGTCAACGGCGTCGATCAGCTGAGCGACTACCGCACCAATATCGGCGGCTAATGCCGCGTCGCCTGGGGACGACAGCGAATTTTCGAACGTCGTCATCAGGCGACACCCACGGTCGCGGCGGGCCTTCACGGCGGCCCGACCGTCCCAAGCAAACATGTGCCGCACGGCTTTGGCCGGGCAAGCACCCCGGCTCTTACGAGAACCGACCTGTTTTGGCGAGCAGCACGATTGCGCCGACCGACGAAAGCGCGACAGAACGCGCCGTTCGGCTCGGTCGCCCACGGGCGAAGGCAAACGGCGCGCGCGGGCCGTCTAAGGCAGATAAATGAACGCGAACGTCGGTGAAACGCCGACCTTTTATCACGAATATCGGCCATCCGCCGTTGCGGCTGGCCCCCAATCACACTCTGGAGCACACGATGTCCGATAGCGAAAAGTACCTGTTGCAGTTTCCTTACTCCNCGCCGGCCGGCGAGCGCCTGACGGAACTCACGCTGCGACGCCTGAAGGCCAAAGACCTGAAAGCGGTCATGAAACTGACCGACAACGCCTCCGACTGGGACAGCTTGCTGCTGGCTCGCGCCAGCAATATGGTGCCGGAAGATCTGGATGAGATGGATCTGGCCGACTTCATGGAGCTGTCCAAACGATTTCAAAAACTGTCTGGCGTGGTTAAGTCCGAAGGGACTGATGGAAGCACAGGCGCTGCTGGCGAGGTGGTTTCGGTTTCAGCCGAGTGAGTTGAATAACCTAACGATCGACGAGTTGGAAGACTGGCTGGAGATGGCCAGGGACCAGATTAAACGTGAGCACGGCGACTGAAGGAGGGAATACCAAAACACGCTCCGCGCGGCGTCGGACGAGACGGATAAATTGACGGGCAGACCCTGCCGACCGCCGTCCGACCCTCGCATCAGCCGCCGTCGCGCGGGCCGTTCGCCGTCCGCGGCCAACGTCGGTCGTTTTCCCTTCCTGCCCGGCCGGGCACACCCGAATCCCTCTCGCGATCCCTTTTTTTCATTGGCTTAAGGATAGAACGATCATGGCCAACTTCGATGAATCCTCTAGCGGGGCCGCCGCGTTTCGGCAGTCGCTGCTGGAATATAGCCGTTCGATGGCGTCCTTCAACCAGGCGTATCAACGCATNATGACGTCGCAGGTGCGGATGATGGAGTCGATGGCGCGGGCCGCGAGTCAGAGCGGCCGCCATTTACCGCGGTTGAACGACGACCTGCAAGACGTCAGCCGCATTCAGGACACCCTCACTTCGCAGCAGATCCGGCTGCTTGAACTCAGCGAGAAGTACACCGCGCTGTCCGAGCAGCGGGAAGCGCTGCGTGCGGACTTGTCCGAGTCCGTCGACAACGTCAAAGAGACGGCGTCCCCCATCGTGGACTGGGTCAAGGCTTATGCGGAACAGCAGGCCAGCCTGCGCAATATCACCGTCAGCAGCGGGTTGTCCGGCACACAGGAACAACAGATTGCCGACGCGCTGCGGGAGTACTCGCTGCAAAGCAGTCAGCGGCAGTCGGCCCTGACAAGCGGGCTTGAGACGCTGATCGAGGGCGGTGTCGACCCGATGAAGGGCAAAGACTTGCTGGGGGTCGTCGGCACGGCCGCTGCGGCCACGCAGGCGGACATCAAGCAGATGGCGCAACTGGGCGCGGCCTTCAATACCCTGAAATTTGACGGTAAACAAGCCGTCACCGGTGCGTTCGACCACATGCTGTCCGGCGCCAAAGCGGGCGATCTCGACGTAGCCTCGCTGTCGTCATCGCTGCCGGAACTGGCGGGCAGCTTCGAACAGAACGGCATCACCGGCGACGCGGCGCTGAGCCAGATTGTCTCCAGTTTGGCGGTCGGCAAAGCGGCGTCGGGCAGCGACGACACCGCTGTCGCCAATCTCAAAGGATGGCTGGAGAGCGTTAATAGCAACGACATCGGCGAGCGCTATGCGTCGGCGGGCGTGAATTATCAGGCGTCGATGGCGGACTACATCAAGCAGGGATTCTCCACCTACGAAGCCTCGCTGATGATCGGCCAACGGCTTATCGACGACAAAGGCGAGAAGTTCAAGTCGGAATGGCAAGCCGCCGTGGCGAAAGGCGATATGGCGACGCAGGAGCGCCTGATGGCGAAGTCCGGTCTGTCCAAGGTCTTCGACAACAACCAGGCGGTGTCGCATCTGCTCAATATGCGTCAGAACTGGGACGACTATCAGCAGAATAAGCAGGCGATGCTCAGCCCGGAGGCGGAAGGGACGATGGCGCGGGATGCGTCGGCGCAGAACAACACGCTGAAAGGGCAGTGGCAGCATATGCAGGTGGCGGGCGACACCATGAGTCTCAGCGTGGGCGAAGCGCTCGCGCCGGCGCTGATGGCGGTCGGCGACGCCGTGATGCCGGTGTTGGATGGCTTTGCCCGTTGGCTTCAGCTGCATCCCGGCCTGATTCAGGCTGTCGTCGTGGCCCAACAGGCGTTCTCCGTCTTCAAGGCCGTGTTCAGCGGGGTGCGTTATGCGTTGAACCTGTTGCATTCCGGCCTGACGCTGGCGCAGTCCGTCTTCACCCGTTTCGGCGGCGCGCTGAGGCAGGGTGTGCTGGCCGTCGGCCGGGTGGTGATGGGCGGTATGCGTGTGGTTTCAGGGCTAGTGCGATCCGGCCTGAGCCTGGCGCAGTCCGGCATTATGCGCTTTGGCGGCGCGCTGGGACGCGGACTGTTGATCGCCGGTCGGGCGGTAATGGTGTTCGGCCGCGCGCTGTTGATGAACCCCATCGGCTTGCTGATTACCGGCATTGCGGTCGGCGCCTACCTGATTTACCGCTACTGGGAGCCCATCAGCAACTGGTTCAGCGCGCGTTGGGAAGACGTCAAAAAAGCCTTCCGAGGCGGTATCGGCAGCGTGAGCAAACTGCTGCTCAACTGGTCGCCAATCGGCATCATTTACAAACTTTTCGCCGCCGTACTGAGCTACTTCAACATCAAACTGCCCAGTAATCTGAGCAACGCGGGCGGCAAAATGATCGGCGCGTTGTCGGCGGCCATCAGCCGAAAATGGGGGAGCGTCAAAGCCGTGTTCAGCGGTTTCGGCAGCTCGCTCAGTCAGTGGGCCTCCGAGCTGTGGGAAGGGCTGAAAACCAATTTCAGCGGCGGTATTGGCCGCCTGACCCAAATCCTTGTGGATTGGTCGCCCATCGGCATTTTCCACAAGCTGTTCGAGGGGGTTCTGAGCTATTTCGGCGTGGATCTGCCGGCCAGCTTCAGTGAGTTTGGCAGCAATCTGATCGGCTCGTTGATCTCAGGCATCACGGATAAATGGGAGAAGTTGAAAAGCGTCGTCTCGAATCTGGGCAGCAGCATCAGCGGCTGGTTTAACGATNAGCCGAAGGACGACGACAAGAGCTCGAACAAAACGATCACCCAACGTGAACACCCCGTGGTGACGCCGCCGCCGGCCCGCAAGACTGCGGCTGACGTCCCGCAGATGCCTGCGACGACCGGGGCCAACGCCAACGCGAAGGCCGGCGCGGGCGAGGGGCTGAAGCTGTCGTTTTCGCCGACCATCCATGTCAACGGCCAGCCTGCGACGGCGACGCCGGAAATTAAAAATGCGCTCAATCTGAGCCTGCATGAACTGGAAAAAATGATGCAGAAGGTGATGGAACAGCAGCAACGTCGGGGGTACGCATAATGTTTGCCGTATTGGGAGATATTGAATTCGAGCTGATCGCCTATTGGGACGGCTTCGAAGCGCAGTTCGGCGCGGATTACGCCGAACACGCCCGCATCGAAGGCAAGCCGGGCCTACAGTTCATCGGCGAAAAGCTGGATGAGATCAGCATCAGCCTGGTGTTCAACCAGATGTTCTGTACGCCGGACGTCGAGCTGGCGCGGCTGCGCAATCTGCTGCGATCGCATCAGGCGCAGGCGTTGGTCTTCGGCAACGGCGACTATCGCGGCTGGTTTGTGTTGACCCAGGTGCGCGCCACCAGTGAGCAGACCGACAAGTCCGGTAACGTGCTGGCGCTGACGGCGGAAGTGACGCTACGCGAGTATGTCGGCGACCCGAAAAATCCGCTGGCGGCGCCCGCCGTCAACACCGGCGTGCCGAACAGCCAGACGGTAGCGACGGCGACGGCCGCCGCATCCGGCATCGCCAGCGCGATCCGCACGGCGGTGGGCTACGTTCGCACGGCGCAGTCGGTGGTGAAAAACGTCTCAGCGGTAGTGCAGACGGTGCAGAAGATAAAGAACAATCCATCGCAGGCGCTGGGCCAGGTGCCGACGCTGCTGACCCAGATCGGCACCGCCGTTGAACCGTTGCAGAAAGCGGTGCCGGCGCTGGCGGCGGTCACCGCGACCTTCCCGGAAGTCAGCCGGGTGGCCAAGGCGGCGGATCAGGCCATCACCTTTGTGAAGAGCGCCCACACGGCGTTGTCGGGAATTAGCGTCAGTAACATCGACGACCTGTCGCCTGCGCTGGACGTGGTCGCCACCCAGCTCAGCGCCGCCGGTGACACGCTGGAGAAAGTCGCGCCGGTCGTGAGTTCGCTGACCGCCGCCATCACGACGAGGAGGATTTGATGTTTATCGAGCACATCACCACACAGGGCGAGCGCTGGGACGCGCTGGCCTACCGTTACTACGGCGATCCGCTGGGCTATGACCGCATTATCGCCGCCAATCCGCACGTGGCCGTCACGCCGGTGCTGGACTCCGGCATCATGCTGTCGATCCCGGTGATTGAACAGGCTGATGTCGNGCTGACGGAGGAGACGCCGCCGTGGCTACGCTGATCGCTCAACAGGCCGCATCGACGGCCAATCGGGAAGTGCCGCAGCCGATTTTCACGCTGTGGTATTTGCAAAAAGATATCACCAACGATATCGCGCCCTACGTCACGCGGCTGTCTTATACCGACAGCATCAAAAATGAGTCAGACACGCTGGAAGTGGAGCTGGACGACACCGATGGCCGCTGGATTGACGCCTGGTATCCGGGAAAAGGCGACACCCTGTCGCTAAAACTGGGCTATCGCGGCGACGCCCTGCGGGACTGCGGCACCTTCAGCATCGACGAGATCGACGTGCGCTCGCCGCCCTCGACCGTCTCGATGCGCGGGGTGGCGACCTCGGTCAAAACCGCGCTGCGCACCAAGTCCAGCCGGGGGTTTGAAGGCACCACGCTGGCGGCCATCGCCAACCGCATCGCCAAGAAACATAAGCTGACGCTGGTGGGCAGCATCGCGCCGATCCGCTTTGACCGCATCACGCAGTACGCGGAGACCGATGTCGCTTTTTTGCGACGGTTGGCCAGCGAGTACGGCTACGCGGTGAAGGTGACCAACACCCAGCTGATTTTCTCGCATCTCGGCGCGCTGCGCAGCCAGGAGCCGGTGAAGACGCTGACCCGCAACGACGTCGCCAGCTTTTCGGTGCGCGACACCATCAATCAGGTCTATGAGGGGGCGAAGATTAAGCATCAGAACCCCGCGAAAAAGCAGCTGGTGACTTACAAGGCCGACGGGACGCAGTCCACCGACGACAGCGAGACCAGCGCGGACACGCTCAACGTCAACAGCCGCACGACCGACAAGGACACGGCGGAGGCGAAGGCCAACGCGGCGCTGGACCAGCACAACGAACAGCAGGAAAGCGGCCAACTGACCGTGATGGGCGCGACGTCTCTGGTCGCCGGCAACAAAATTTCACTGAGCGGTTTCGGCCGCTTTTCCGGCAACTGGCTGCTGAATCAGGTACGACATTCGCTCACGCGCGACGGCGGTTATGTTAGCGAGCNGGAGATTGTCCGCGGCCCGGTCACCAAGGGCGCACGCACGGCGACGACCGGGCAATCCAACACGCTGTCCGTCTATCACCCTGATGGCAGTACCACGCAGACCACGAAAAAAGAGGGCGCATCATGATAAGAACGAACCATGAAGCCGTTCGCAGCGCGGTAACCCAAGGCGCTCGCAGGGCGTCGGCCGTTTATCAGCCTGACATCCGTACCACGTCCATCACAAAAAAAGAGGTCTGAGCATGATGAAAAAAGCGAACCACGCGAGCATTTACGCCGTGCGAGCACGGGCCAATCGTCAGGAGGGTGACCGATGACTTCGTTACGTGTCGGCACCGTGAGTGCCGTGGATGCCGCGGGCGTACGCGCCCGGGTGCGGCTGCCGGAGTGCGATAACCTGCGCACCGCCTGGCTGGAGGTGTTGCAGCGCAACACGCAAAATAACAAGGACTACTGGTTGCCGGACGTCGGCGAACAGGTGCGGGTGCTGCTGGACGATAACGGGGAAGACGGCGTGATCCTCGGCGCCATCTACTCCAGCGTCGACACGCCGCCGGTCGACAACGCGCAGGCCCGCGGTTGTACCTACTCGGACGGCGCGGCGTTCTATTATGATCGCGCCACGCACACGCTGACGGTCAACGGCGGTATTCAGCACATCATCATCGAAACGCAGGCGGACGTGGTGATTAAAACGCCGCGAGCTACCGTTGACGCGCCCGACACCACCTTCACCGGCAACGTGCTGGTTCAGGGGCAGCTCACCTATCAGGGCGGCATGGTCGGTACGACGGCGAGCATTCAGGGCAACGTCACCGTCAACGGCAACGTCAGCGCCTCCGGTTCCGTCATGGACGCGGGCGGCAACTCCAACCACCACTCCCACTAACGGTATGCGGAGAAGGGCGGGCAGAAACGGCCCTTCTCCGACACCCACATTCCACTCTCTCATCTCTCACCACCGAGACTCCACACGTTGTGCCATAACTCGACCTCCCCCTTGATCGTGTCCCCATCCCAGCACGAGGGGCGGCGGGAGAACAGCCTGTCGCCGGGCATCCTTTTTTGTCGTTTGAGGCGCGTTCTCCACTCCCGGTTTACGCCATTTTTCGACGCGTTCTTGCTCCCTTTTTGACCGTTTTGAGGCCGTGCTTCGCTCAGGCGATCCCTGGCTGGGCAAGGGCGGCCAACGCGTAATTTCCCGCTACGTCCCTCGTGCGCCTTTAACTGTGTTTACAAGCACTGGCGCGGGCTGGCGGGGATACTGAGCACATGAAAACGAACTCAATCTTCTGGCAACCGGCACTGCAACACCCCGGCGATTTAGTCGAGGGCGCCGCCGATATTGCTCAATCCATTTTCATTATTCTGCGCACCCCGCGCGGCAGCGACCCGCATCGTCCGGAGTTCGGCAGCGATTTGCATCGCTACCTCGACTACCCGATCGACCGGGCTATTCCGCACGTGGTGCGGGAGTCGGTTGAGGCCATCAAGCGCTGGGAGCCGCGCTGCAAACTGCTGGGCGTGAAACCCACGGTGGACGGCGAACATCTGACGCTGCGGGTGCAGTGGCGCACGGTCGCAGGCGTGGAACAACAAACGGAGCTGGTATGGCGTTAACAACAGAGCCTGTGTTTATCGAACGTGATGCAGAGGCGATCACGGCTGAAATGATTGCCCGCTATGAGGCGGACAGCGGCAAAACCCTCTATCCGGCGCAGGCGGAGCGCTTGCTGATCGACCTGATCGCCTATCGCGAAATGCTATTGCGCAGCGCCATTCAGGATGCGGCGAAACAGAATCTGGTGCGCTACGCGCGTGCGCCGATGCTGGATTATCTCGGCGAGCTGGTGGGCGTTTATCGCCTGGCCGCGCAGTCCGCGCAGACGACGCTGGCGTTTAGCGTCGACGCCGCGCCGCTGNCCGACGTGCTGATCCCGGCCGGGCTGCGGGTCAGCGCCTCCGACAGCGTCATTTTCGCGACCGACACGGACGCCGTGCTGAAAGCCGGCGAGACGAGCGTCAGCACCACGGCGACCTGCACCGACGCGGGCACCGTCGGCAATGGCTGGCAACCCGCGCAGATCAGTACCTTGCTGGACGATGTGAGCGACCTCCTCGACCTGCAGGTCAGCAACCTGACGGCCACCAGCGGCGGTTCCGAGCAGGAAGATGACGAGAAGCTGCGCGAACGCATCATGCTGGCCCCTGAAGCCTTCAGCACCGCCGGTTCCCGGCTGGCGTACCGCTACCACGCGCTGAGCGCGCACCCGGACATCGTCGATGTCGCGGNGGTGTCGCCGACGCCGGGGACGGTCGAGCTGTACCCGCTGATGTCCGACGGGCTGCCGGATGAGGCGGTGCTCACCGCCGTCGAGAGCCTGTGCTCGGCCGAGAAGGTGCGTCCGCTGACCGATACGGTCACCGTCAGCGCGCCGGAACGGGTGGATTATGCCATTCATGCGCAGCTGGTCATCAAGCGCGGCGAGTCCTCCGAGTCCGTGAAAGCCGCGGCGGAAACCGCAGCCGCCGCGTGGGTTCAGGCGCGGGCGGCGACGCTCGGCAAAGACATCGTGCTCAGCCAGATCCTGGCGGCGCTGTCGGTGAGCGGCGTCTACGACGTCTCGCTGACGTCGCCCACGCAGTCGCTGACGGTGGAAGAGCATCAGTGGGCGCACTGCACCGGTATCGACATTGTGGCGACGGGGGTGTCGGATGAGTGATCTGCCGCTTCCTCCCCCGCTGGCGGGGGACGCCAGCCTGACCGCGCTGGCGAATCTGGCCGAGCGCTGGGATGAGCTGGATCTGTCGGCGCTGATGGTTTACCTCGTCGACATCGTCGACAGCAGCGCCCTGGACGCGCTGGCCGAACAGTTTTCGCTGAAGGAAGACGGCTGGGTGCTGGCGGAGTCGGAAGACGCGCGCCGGGCGATGATCAAAACCGCCATCGAAATGCATCGCTACAAGGGTACTCCCTGGGCGATCCGTGCGGTGATCCGCAGCCTGGGCTTCGGCGAGGTCGAGCTGATCGAGCATATCGGACGCCTCAATTACGACGGCGAACGCCGTTACAACAACCTGTTCGTGTACGGCGACGACAGCAAATGGGCGGTTTACCGCGTGCTGTTGCAACAGCCGATCACCAACGATCAGGCGCAGATGCTGCGCCGCACGCTAGAGGCCATCGCCCCCGCGCGTTGCCATCTGGCCAGCATCGAATATACCGCCGTGCCGATTCGCTACAACCGCACGGCAATCTATGACAATAGTTACAACTACGGGAGTGCCTAATGGCAGAGTTAACAGAAAAAGCCGAGTGGACCGACGGGATATACCAGTTGGAAACCTCGGACCCGGTGGTGGGCGGCCCCGGCGGCATATCCAACCGTCAGGCGCAGGAACTGGCCTACCGCACGCGTTACCTGAAAGACAATTTGGACGCGACCAGCGCCGGTCTGGCGCAGCATGAGGCCGCGGCCGACCCGCATACCCAGTACGCGCCGAAGCTGAACCCGACCTTCAGCGGCATGCCGAAAGCGCCCACGCCCGCGAGCGACAGCAACAGCGATCAGCTGGCGACGACGGCGTTTGTGAAAAGCGTGGTGGCCGCGCTGGTCGACGGCTCTCCGGCGGCGCTGGATACGTTGAAAGAGTTGTCCGTCGCGCTGGGCAACGACCCGCACTTTGCGACGACGATAACCAACAGCATCGCGCAAAAAGCTCCGCTAAACAGCCCAGCGCTGAGCGGTATTCCGACCGCGCCGACCGCCGAACAAAGCGTGAACACCACGCAGATTGCGACGACGGCCTTCGTGAAATCGGCTATCAATGCGCTGGTTGACGGTTCGCCGGCCGCCCTGGACACGCTGAAGGAACTTTCCGCCGCGCTGGGCAACGATGCCAACTTCGCCGCCACGGTGACGAACTCGCTGTCCGGAAAAATGGAAAAAAGCCAAAACGGCGCGGATATCCCGGATAAAACGCGTTTTCTCGAAAACCTTGGTTTGGGGGATTTGTCCAAAGCGGGGGTTGCCACAGGATTATTAGCGACGCCCGGCTACGCGATTTTACCTTTGATGATTAGTGGCGTGAGAAAGAATCTCATTGTGCAGTGGGGATCTTTGAGAATGTCTTCGATAGTGGTGAACTCATTTAATAGGCAAAAATTTACATTTCCGATCACGTTTCCAACAGCGATAGTGGCGTTATCCAATTCAATCAGTACTGGGATTGCTCCTGCTTTGTTTACAAGCTCGTCAATTGAAGCCGCAACTCAAACCGGAGCTGAATGGATATATTCAACCGCTCAGGAAGGTTTGGTACCAGTGGTCAGTTACATTGCGGTGGGGTACTAAATGAAGATCTATTACAGCGCTCACGAAAATGGATTTTACATCGATACGATAAACTACGAGATTCCTGCGGACGTGATAGAAATCCCTGAATCAACATGGAATGAATTACTGACGGCGCAGGCCGCAGGTAAAATCATCATGGCTGACAATGGTGGATTGCCGATTGCGACTGAACGGCCAGCCCCCTCTGCTGAGGAATTAATCGTCGAAGCTGAAGCGAAAAAGTCGGTACTACGTGCCACTGCAGATTCGGCTATTGCGCCACTTCAAGATGCAGTGGACCTTGGGATAGCGTCCGAGGGTGAGTCAGCGATGCTTAACGCATGGCGTAAGTATCGAGTTTTATTGAATCGATTAGATACAAACTCGGCGGCTGAGAGTGAAATTGAGTGGCCTGAGTCACCATCTAAATAAACGAATCCATCAAATAAGAGTCATCGTTATTTTGACCACTACGGGAAGGTTTACCTTCCCGCTTTTATATTGCGCCGCCGGGGCCATCAAGTAAGTAGTAAGTGCCAAGTCAGGGCTATCAGAGTCCCCGTCAACGTAATGAAAATAAGAGAATTATGCTTATTCTTAATTTTCCCCAGAGGGCAATATCACTATCCAAAGAAACAAAAGGCCAGCCTGTTTCCAGACTGGCCCCTGTAGAGCGCTGATGGAGAAATTACTCTTCTGGTTGCGCAGGCCAGCTCACGTCAGGGGCCGTTGATACATCGACGGCTTTGACCGCGGATTTATAGGCCATCCACGCCGACAGTTTGGTTTTGTCGCTGTCGCTGATATCGCCGAGCATCAGCGCGATCCGCCAGTCCGACGTCACGGTATCTGCCTCAGTCAGCAGCGTTTGCCGGCGTTGTTCTGCTTGCGCGATCTCGCCTTCATGCTTTGCAGCAACGTCCAACACCCAGTTTGTCCCGTCCCAAACATCGTATTCCGTCGCGGGCGCAAGCAGCGTGGTATTTTCCGGATACGCTCCCAGCGTCGTCAGCGTGATGGGNTGCCGGGTTTGCGTGTTGTAAACCGTTTCGCCGCGATGGTCGCTGATATATTCCCATGCGGAACGCTCGGCGTTTCTACAAATGGCGTATCCCTCTTTAGGCACCAGCGGCGCATCGAAACAGGAATGCGCGGGCAGGCCGACGCCCACCGGCAGATATTGTGTAGTCGGGAAATGATATTCACCGGTTAACTCATTAAAATGGTAGACGGTGATATCCCCGGCCACCACGGCGATCAGGTCATGATTCAATTCGGCTGTCGACATTATGCGGCCCTCACGATGTAGTTAAATGCGATGTTGCGGGGTCTTGTTTCATTTCCTCCGGTATTTCCCAACCAGACGTAAGTCCACGCTCGACTCCCTTCTCTAAGTCCGCCATCTACGCCTTCATTGTTTTGATCAGTGAAAGCAATGAACCTTGTTGTGGCTGTTCCATATTCATTAATGAAACCATGGTTGTGCGATTTGAGCTCATCGCCTTGAGCAGCGAGTAATGCCCGCCCGCCATCGACCCCGCGCCCACTATCCCAACCA
The DNA here is from genome assembly GCF_000688655.1 of Lonsdalea quercina subsp. quercina. Taxonomy (GTDB): domain Bacteria; phylum Pseudomonadota; class Gammaproteobacteria; order Enterobacterales; family Enterobacteriaceae; genus Lonsdalea; species Lonsdalea quercina. Next base: position 126,820 of record NZ_JIBO01000003.1, read on the forward strand.
CGGATAAACTCGCCGCGCAGGTCCGGTAATTTGAGTTCCGGATACACCTGCGCCAGCTTCGGGTATTGGGCGGCGGTAAAGCTCGAACCGTTGCACTGGAGCCATCCCGCAGGGACCGTCGCGGACGGCCAGGGAATCGGGGTCCCCACCGGTAGCGCAGAGCCTTCCCCCAAACCAAGGTTTTCGAGAATGCTTATAGCGACATGATTTGCCACAATCCCCCGTCATCACAGCCGTTGATCGGGAGGGAAAATGGCAAAAATCGGCTATATGAGGGTGTCAACAATTGACCAATCCAACCATTTACAGCGCGATGCGTTAATTAGCGCAGGTTGTGACCAGATTTTCGAAGACCGAATGAGCGGCAAGGTCGAAAACCGACCAGGGCTGAAACGTGCGCTGAAGTGCATGGAAAAGGGCGATTCGCTTATCGTATGGAAGCTGGACCGATTGGGGCGCAGCGTGAAGAATCTTATCGCGCTGATCTCTGAGCTGCACGATCGCGGGATACATTTCCGTTCCCTGACCGACAGTATCGATACCGGCACGGCGATGGGCCGCTTTTTCTTTCATGTCATGAGCGCGCTGGCGGAGATGGAACGAGAGCTGATCGTCGAGCGCACACTGGCGGGCATGGCCGCCGCTCGCGCGCAGGGGCGGATAGGAGGAAGGCCGAGGGCATTGTCTCCGACGGACCGCGAGATGATCGGCCGTCTATTGGCTAATGGTTATAATCGACAACAGATTTCGATTACATACGGCATCGGTCGATCCACGCTCTATCGCTATTTCCCTGCCGGGAAAAAGACAGACGGTGCCTGAAGCGCAGTCCATCATCGTTGGCGAATGTTTGTGGTTTCCGCAGTCAATAATCAATGGGTTATCGAAAGAGGCGATGAGGTTCGGCCGGTTGTGACGCTTATGATTCGTGAAATCGACGTGGCCGTCCGCATGAATATGATGCCCGCTTCCCAAAGGTCATAACGCTGAAACTCGTCATCGCTCACTGTGCTCTTGGACGGGGAGCTACCGTAATGATGTCTCGGACACCCTATACTCCGTGACTTCTCCCAGGATTCATCCCACCCAAACGAACCGACGCAGACAATTGTCACGCGTTGAAAGGTTATATTGAAGTCGAGGTAGAGGAGGGCGAGCGTAACGTTGGAGGCACCAGAGTCGAAAATCCGCGGCACATGAGTGACGGCTTTTTCCTCTCTCCACAATTGTCCGGCTAAAAAACCGCCGAAAATCCGTTGCAACCACGGAAAAACCGTCTACCTACAGTTATCACACACCTTCCTCGAGAATTATTGTGGCTGGGATCAGGTGATAGAAGAGGCTAAGTTCTGAGCAAAAAGGGAATGGAGTATGGCTGCCATGAAGAGTCCAAAGTTTTAATTCAGTGCTGATGGTGGAAGATTTTGAACACAGGGACATAAATATATACTGAATATATATCAATATAATCAATTGATTGTGTTGATAGGTAGGGGGCTGTCTCGCTTCGCTCGGCTCGAATCTGAACGCAGATTCTCACCCGCACGATGCGTGCGATATGTGAGACGGAGGTGCTTATTGAGATTTGAAAACAAACTTGGGATGGTGGGTCGTGCAGGATTCGAACCTGCGACCAATTGATTAAAAGTCAACTGCTCTACCAACTGAGCTAACGACCCGCAGAAGTGGTGGGTGATGACGGGATCGAACCGCCGACCCCCTCCTTGTAAGGGAGGTGCTCTCCCAGCTGAGCTAATCACCCNCTTCTGTAACACATTTTAGAGACCAAGGCGCTGGCTGATAAGTGGTGGGTGATGACGGGATCGAACCGCCGACCCCCTCCTTGTAAGGGAGGTGCTCTCCCAGCTGAGCTAATCACCCACTTATCACACTTAATCTCTTCACAGCGGAGCTCTTTACTAAGTAAAGAGTGGTGGGTGATGACGGGATCGAACCGCCGACCCCCTCCTTGTAAGGGAGGTGCTCTCCCAGCTGAGCTAATCACCCGCGCTGTGTGGAGTGGCATTATAGGGATAGTTCATAGTGAGTCAACGCTTTTTAAAACTTAAATGGTTGTTCGTCGTAAAATTAGTCAGAGAGCCGTATTTGTGTGCATTGGCGTTGAAATCGTAAGCATTTTGGCGGGACAGTGCCGGGGCAGGCGATGTTATTGCGTTGAGGAATCGAAGTTGAGTGATAGAATATTGCCCACTTTTAATATGAGCTTACGTCGGTATTCACTGACAGCCGTTGAGTAATAAGGCCGTAATCCCAATGAAAATCAAAACCCGTTTCGCGCCCAGTCCTACTGGCTATCTTCACGTCGGCGGCGCTCGTACCGCACTCTATTCATGGCTGTTCGCCCGTCATCAGGATGGCGAATTCGTATTACGTATAGAAGATACCGATCTGGAGCGTTCAACCCAACAGGCGATCGATGCCATCATGGATGGTATGAACTGGCTGGGTCTGGACTGGGATGAAGGCCCGTATTACCAGACTAAACGTTTCGATCGCTACAATGCGGTTGTTGATGAAATGCTGGAAAACGGAACTGCTTATAAATGTTATTGCTCCAAGGAGCGTCTCGAGGCGCTGCGCGAGCAACAAATGGCTAATGGTGAAAAGCCCCGTTATGACGGGTGCTGCCGTGATTCCCACGAACACCATGCCGNCGACGAGCCGCACGTTGTGCGTTTTCGTAATCCGCAGGAAGGTTCCGTCATCTTTGATGATAACATCCGTGGCCCCATCGAATTCAGTAACCAAGAGCTGGATGATTTGATTATCCGCCGCACAGACGGTTCGCCAACCTATAACTTCTGCGTTGTGATCGACGACTGGGATATGGAAATCACCCACGTCATACGTGGGGAAGATCACATCAACAATACGCCTCGTCAGATTAATATTCTGAAAGCGCTGGGCGCGCCAGTCCCGGAATATGCACATGTCTCCATGATTTTAGGCGATGACGGTAAAAAGCTGTCTAAACGTCATGGCGCTGTAGGCGTGATGCAATATCGCGACGACGGCTTCCTGCCGGAAGCATTGTTAAACTATCTGGTCCGTCTGGGTTGGGCTCATGGCGATCAGGAAGTTTTCTCTATAGACGAAATGAAACAGTTGTTCACTCTGGACGCCGTCAGCAAGTCGGCTAGTGCGTTCAATACGGAAAAGCTGCTGTGGCTGAATCACCATTACATTAATAGTTTGCCGGCCGAGTATGTAGCGACGCAGCTGTCCTGGCATATTGAGCAAGCGGGCATTGATACGAGCAATGGTCCCCAGCTGAGTGAATTGGTCAAACTGTTGGGTGAGCGTTGCAAAACGCTGAAAGAAATGGCGGCATCCTGCCGTTATTTCTATGAAGAGTTCGACGCATTCGATGCCGACGCTGCGAAAAAGCATCTGCGCCCGGTCGCTCGTCAGCCGTTGGAACTGGTTCGCGCCAAGCTGGCTGCCATTACAGAGTGGACGCCCGAAAATATTCATCATGCTATCCAAAGCACGGCCGATGAGCTACAGCAAGGGATGGGCAAAGTGGGTATGCCGCTGCGTGTCGCGGTCACGGGCGCAGGTCAGTCGCCGGGTGTTGATGTCACCGTTCATGGCGTAGGTCAAAAACGCGCGTTGGCTCGCATCGAACGCGCGCTATCATTTATTGCTGAACGCGAAGCTCAGCAGTAAATCAACGATAGAAAACCTGCCATCATCGGACCCCGCGGGCCTATGCTGCGCGGGGTTTTTTTATGGGCTTGATGACATTGCCGGCGAGTTTACGCCTCGGTGATGCCGTCATTCTGAGGTGGTTTCGTCCCGACATGGGCCTCATTGCTCAACGTCTATCTCGCCGGTAACAGTCCGATGCAAGGGGATGTGATGGCTGCGTTCTGCTCACCTTGACGGCTTTTTCAGCGGTCGACGTAGTAAATAGATTTAGCCGTTGACACTACCAGTAGCGTTGCATATCATGCGCCCGTTCACACAGATATCGTGTCAGGACGGGGCTATAGCTCAGCTGGGAGAGCGCTTGCATGGCATGCAAGAGGTCAGCGGTTCGATCCCGCTTAGCTCCACCAAACTTCATGTTTGGGAGTAACTGAAATTTATCTATCGTGTGGGGCTATAGCTCAGCTGGGAGAGCGCTTGCATGGCATGCAAGAGGTCAGCGGTTCGATCCCGCTTAGCTCCACCAATATTCCTCCCCGTTTTTCCTCTGTCAGACTTTCTTTAACGCATCTTATCTTTCAATTCGGCAAGTTTTATAACGAAATGCCCCCGTTCGAATGAACGAAGGCCATCGTTACAATCAGTTTTCCTCAGGCAGATGCGGCATCCAATCGATAGGTGGTAGCCCTTGCTGTTCGAGCAGATGATTGGCCTGCGAGAAATGGCGACATCCCATAAATCCGCGGTGCGCTGAAAGCGGGGAGGGGTGGGGCGCTTTCAGTACGTGGTGGCGCTGCTGGTCGATAATGTTGCCTTTTTTCTGCGCGTGAGATCCCCACAGCAAAAAAACGATCCCTTCCCGATGTGAATTCAGCGCTGATATCACTTTATCCGTAAACGTCTCCCACCCCAGATTGGCATGTGAGTGCGCTTTTCCAGCTTCCACCGTCAGTACCGTGTTAAGCAGTAGAACGCCTTGCTTAGCCCAGCTCTGCAGAAAACCGTGTCGTGGAATTTCAAAGCTGGGAATGTCGCTGGCCAGTTCCTTGTAAATGTTGGCGAGAGACGGCGGCGCGGGAATCCCAGGCCGAACCGAAAAAGAGAGGCCGTGCGCCTGATTCGGACCGTGATAAGGATCCTGACCGAGAATAACGACTTTTACATCGTGAAATTCGGTATAGCGAAACGCGTTGAACACATCTTGTTGAGGGGGGTAGATCACTTTTCCCGCTTCTCGTTCCTGGTGAACGAACTTCAGCGTGTCAATAAAGTAAGGTTGTTGTTTCTCCTGGGACAGTACGTCGTGCCAGGTCAGGGTAGTTGCCATCAATGCGCCCTTGTCCATTCGATCAATCGGGCTAGCTTACCGCTCTATCCTGAAGAGGTAAAACCATAACCTGACTATTCGCGGCGTAAGCGTCGTTTTAACAAAAAAATTGAAAAAATATCGAATTTTTTGCAGTGAAGGGGAAATGCTAAAATTGATATAAAACAAAAGATTGATTTCAGGTGTGAAATCTATAAATGGCGTAAATTGATTTACATCAATGATTGTGCCGTGCTTGGCTGGTATACAGGTTAGCAGATTCAGTCGGGTTTACCCTGATGTTAAACAACAGGCAGATTTGTTACTGGATACGAGATCAACTTTAAGACTTACACGCCGTGCTACGGAGGCAATCATGATTACAGGTATTCAAATCACCAAAGCAAACAACAGCGCATTAGTTAATTCTTTCTGGTTACTGGACGATGAGAAATCAGAAGCGCGTTGCGTATGTTCAAAAGCGGATTACAACGAAGACCAAGTTGTGCCGGTTAGCGATCTGGGACAGTTCGAATATCGTGAAATTCCTTTGGAGCTGAAACCGGAAGTTCGCGTTGAAGGTGGTCAGCATTTGAACGTGAACGTGCTACGCCGTGAAACGCTGGAAGATGCCGTTCAGAATCCGGAAAAATACCCGCAGCTGACCATTCGTGTTTCTGGCTATGCCGTACGTTTTAACTCGCTGACGCCGGAACAGCAGCGCGACGTGATTACTCGTACTTTCACAGAAAGCCTCTAATCGCCAGCAACACGATTCAAGACAGATGAATTGTATAGAAAAGGGAGCCATCGGCTCCCTTTTTTGTTATTTGCGAACATGTCAGATACGAGAAGGCCTACTGATGTTCATCGGGCGCAGTAGGATCTACCTTTGAGCTAAGCCTCTTCGTTAATAAATGACTGTCACTTATTTTTTTCAGCCGGCTTTTCTGTGCTATTGCTGGGCTTGCGACGTTTACCGATATTCTTGCTATCGCGGTGACGCACTTTAGCCTTGGTCTTTGGCTTCTCTTTCTGCTTTTTCTCTTCGCGCTTGGCCAACACTTTTTTCGACGGCTTACCGGTTATTTTCGCACTCGGAGCACGCGTTGAAGGTCGTAGCTCATCGACCACCCTGGCTTTCATCTGCTCGTTTAAATAACGGCTAATTTTTCCCAGTAGCAAATGATCGTGCGCTTCGACCAGCGAGATGGCGCAACCTTTACGTCCGGCACGCCCGGTACGGCCAATGCGGTGCAGATAGGTATCTGCGGTACGTGGCAGGTCGAAGTTGAATACATGGCTGACATCATTAATGTCCAGCCCGCGGGCGGCGATGTCGGTTGCCACCAGCACATTGACTCGGCCGTCGCTAAGACGTTTAATCGCCTCGTTGCGTTTAGCCTGCACCATCTCGCCTTCCAGATAGCAGGTCTCAATACCGGCTTCACGCAGCCAGGCGACCATTTCATGAACACGCTCACGTTTACGAACAAAGACGATGGAGCGAGTCACCTCCGGCTGTTTCAGCAGATGACACAACAACGCGGTTTTATGCTGGAGATCGTCGGCACGGTAGTACCATTGCTGGATTTTTTTACGCTCGCGACGAGAGGGATCGGCCTCGACCTCTACTGGTTCTTTCAACAGGCGTTCAGCAAAATCCTTAATCGCATCGCCTTCTAACGTCGCAGAAAACAACAATGTCTGTTTACGCCAGCGAGTCTCCCCTGCGATATGTTCGATATCCTGCGCGAATCCCATGTCGAGCATGCGATCGGCTTCATCCAGGATCAGCGTTTCCACCGCGCGGCAGTCGAAGTTTTCTTCTTTAATGTATTGCAGCAAGCGACCGGTCGTTGCGACGACGATATCCTGATTCTCGCTGAAGACTTCGGCATGATTCATATAGGCAACGCCACCCGTAATGGTAGCGATATCCAGATGCGTCTGGGCGGCCAGGATTTTTGCCTGTTCGGCGACTTGCATTGCCAATTCCCGCGTAGGCGTCAGAATCAGTATGCGCGGCGGCCCGGATTTTTTACGTGGGAAGTCGAGCAGATGCTGCAATGCCGGTAGCAGATAGGCGGCCGTTTTCCCGGTTCCTGTTGGTGCAGAGCCTAGAACGTCCCGTCCGTCCATCGCTGGAGGAATGGCGGCAGCCTGAATTGCCGTTGGGCGGGAGAACCCCATATCCTGCAGGGCGTTAAGCAGGCTTTCATCAAGATCAAACTCGGAAAAATTGGTCGCTGTCATTATCTACCTCTATTTGGGGCGCCGATTATAGACTCATTGGCCCGGTTGTTCATCTCTTTAAGCGATGCAGATGACTTTTACTGCGTCAGCGTTTCTCCTATGCTACCGCGGTTTAACAGGAAAAGACGTAAAATGACTCAGCCTTTATCGACGCCGGCGATACGTTCCGGCGGATTCACCTTTAAACAATTTTTCGTGGCGCACGATCGCTGCGCGATGAAAGTCGGGACGGACGGGATTCTGCTTGGCGCATGGGCGCCGCTGCCGAAAGAGGGACGTCTATTGGATATCGGCTGCGGTTCAGGATTGATTACGCTGATGTTAGCGCAGCGCACAGAAGGCCAGCTGGCGGTGGATGGTGTGGAGCTGGACGCCGCCGCAGGACAACAGGCGAGGGAGAACGCAGTGGCTTCTCCTTGGCGCGAGCAGGTGACCATTCACACAACTGATATCGCCGACTTCGTAGGACGAACCCGCGAACGCTACGCATTGATTGTTAGCAATCCCCCCTATTTTGCTCCGGGAGTCAGCTGTCGTTCGGAGTCACGCGCTCAGGCCCGCTATACTACCTCTTTGACTCATCAAGAGTTATTGCGTTGCGCCAAAGCGAAGCTGACGGCTGAGGGGCTTTTTTGTGTGGTGTTGCCCTGCGATGTCGCGGAGGGGGTTGTGCCACTGGCTGAAAAACAAGGATGGCACCTGTCACTTCGGACGGATGTGCGGGAGTATGCGTCACGTCCCGCACATCGCACGCTGATTGCGCTCTCACTGCAGCCGGGCACCCCCCGACGGTCTTCGCTGATTATTCGAGATGATGATGGTCAATATTCCACTGACTATCAGGCGCTGACTCGCGCCTTTTATCTGTCGATGTAACGCGTGGAAAGACGGTGTTACATATGCATAGACCCCGGAATAGCGGGATTCGGCGCACGTGAGGGGGGGAAGTGTGGTACAACTAGCCGCAAGAGTTGAGGCGGGGCTGGTACTGAAAACTACACTAGCGATCACACAAACTAGAAAAGACTTTTAAAACGGAACTTAATGATGTGTATGGACTCCAAGCGAGTGCTTGCTCAAAGATTTAGAACGTGGCTGGCATTACGTAACCTAGGCGTGGAGACAAATTTGAGGAGATCTTACCTCGGATGAGCGAGCAGTTGACAGATCAGGTTCTGGNTGAACGGGTCCAGAAAGGCGATCGGAAATCGTTCAATTTACTGGTTGTTCGTTACCAGCATAAAGTAGCGAGCCTGGTGTCTCGGTACGTCCCCCCGGGCGACGTTCCGGACGTGGTCCAGGAATCATTTATTAAAGCCTATCGCGCGCTCGCGTCTTTTCGCGGCGATAGTGCGTTTTATACGTGGCTGTATCGCATTGCTGTGAACACGGCGAAAAACTATCTGGTTGCGCAGGGACGGCGCCCTCCGTCGAGTGACGTAGACGCCAGCGACGCTGAAAATTATGAAAATGCCAGCGCGTTGAAAGAAATATCGAACCCTGAGAATTTAATGCTGTCTGATGAGTTGCGTAGGATAGTGTTCCGCACGATTGAGTCATTGCCGGAAGATTTAAGACTGGCAATCACGCTGCGAGAACTGGATGGGCTGAGCTACGAAGAGATAGCCGACATCATGAATTGTCCGGTGGGCACTGTACGATCGCGTATTTTCCGTGCACGCGAAGCTATTGATAATAAGGTACAACCGCTTATTCAGCGTTAACTTGTTGTGAACGTTCATCATGACCGATTTGACAAGGTAAGGGTGTAAGGTATGCAGAAAGAAAAACTTTCCGCTTTAATGGATGGTGAGGCCGTCGACAACGAATTGCTGAGCGCTTTGTCGAAAGACGAAACACTGCAAGAAAGCTGGCAGCGTTACCATGTAATACGCGACACAATGCGCAATGATGTCAGTGAACACATGTTGCACGTAGATGTCGCAGCCCGCGTCGCGGCCGCATTAGAGCAGGAACCTGTTCTCTTCAACCCGCAGGCGGCGCCCGAATCCCAGCCACATCCTCGGACCTGGCAAAACCTGTCCTTCTGGAATAAGGTGCGTCCATTGGCGGCGAACCTGACGCAAATTGGTGTCGCCGCCTGCGTTTCTTTGGCGGTCATCGTTGGCGTGCAGCACTATCAGCAAGGCGGCGTCGCGACGGACGGGGCGGTTGAAGCTCCGGCGTTCAGCACGCTTCCTGCTTTAGGCTCCGCATCGCCGGTCAGTCTGAGCATACCGGCTGAAAACAGCGTCAATAGGGTTGGACAGCGTCAGCAACAGGCTGAGCATGAGCGCATCAATGCGCTGCTGCAGGACTATGAACTGCAGCGCCGAGTCCATTCTGACCAACTGCGTTTCGACCAACATGAAGAACAACAGGCTGCCGTTCAGGTGCCTGGAAATCAATCATTAGGAATGCAGCCGCAGTAATGAAGCGCTTTTTGTTTATTACCGCGCTGCTTTTCGGCGGCGCAGGCTACTCCAACATCGCCCCGGCTCAGGACAACTCCGGGGCGATGTTGCAACAAATGAGCCGAGCCAGTCAGTCTCTGAGCTACGAAATCTATTTTATCAATGTGTCCCGCCAGGGGATCGAGTCCTTCCGCTATCGTCACATGTTAGCGGGAAAAGAGACGTTGGCTCAGCTGCTTCATCTTGACGGCCCTCGTCGGGAAGTGGTTCAACGTGCTCGTAATATCAGCTACTTTGAAGCTAATCTCGACCCTTTCACGCTCTCCGGCGATCACATGGTCGATGCGCTGCCTGCATTGATCTATGCCAATTTTCCCCGGCTGTCTGCTTATTACGNCTTTATTCCCACCGGGCGTATTCGCCTTGCCGATCGTCAGAGCGACGTCGTTCGCATCGTCTCCCGGGACGGCACGCGCTTTAGCTATGTGATTTGCCTGGATGCGACCACAAGGCTGCCGCTGCGCGTCGATTTGCTGGATCAGAATGGCGAACTGCTGGAGCAGTATCGCGTCCTTTCCATGACGGTGGACGGCTCTGTTCAGTCAGAGATGAAAAGCCTTGAGCGCATGAGCCTTCCCCCGCTCCTTAGCGTACCCACGGCGGCATCGGCCGATTTCGCGTGGTCGACGCAGTGGCTGCCGAACGGCGTTGAAGAGATCTCTCGCAGCCAGCGNCCGCTTCCCAGCGGGGGTGTGCCGGTAGAATCTCGGCTCTACAGCGACGGTTTATTCAGCTTTTCGGTGAACGTTAGCCCGGTTGGCGACACGCACCCGGACCAGAACGCGTTGCTCGGACGGCGGATGATCCACTCCGTTGTGCGAGAAAAACACGAAATTACCGTGATTGGCGAACTGCCGTTGGCAACGGCCAAGCGCATTGCGGACAGTGTGTCCTTCACGGCGCCCTGATCGATCATCGGAAAGGGGACGCAATATCGGATGAGCTGTGCCGTGCATCAGGTTGAATACATTGCCGACGAGCCGACCAGGCTTCCTGTGCGATAAGATTCGCTTCCTTGTTTCCTGGCCAGAATGGCCTGATGGCGGCAAGGTGACCCGTCTTTTTCAGCCATCAACTCTCGGATTTCATATCGCGTAGCGACCGGTCTTCTTCCGCAACGTGAATAGGTGTAGTTACGTGATGATAAACAGTCTTAATAGACGGCCCATGACTAGGTTTTCCCCCGTATGGCATGTAGAATGCTGCGATTCGGGCCTATGACAACGGTCAGCGTTGTCGGCTAATGCGCATGCCGATCGGCAAGATTTCAGAAATACCAAGGTAGAAAAACTTTAATAATGAAGCATATAAGAAATTTTTCCATCATTGCCCACATCGACCACGGTAAGTCGACGCTCTCTGACCGCATTATTCAAATTTGTGGTGGTTTAACCGAGCGTGAAATGGCGGCGCAGGTTCTGGACTCTATGGAACTCGAGCGCGAACGCGGGATCACGATCAAAGCGCAAAGCGTAACGCTGGATTATAAAGCCCCCGACGGCGAAACCTACCAGCTGAACTTCATTGATACCCCGGGACACGTTGACTTCTCTTATGAAGTATCCCGTTCGTTGGCTGCTTGCGAAGGCGCGTTGCTGGTGGTGGATGCGGGACAGGGCGTTGAGGCGCAGACGCTGGCTAACTGTTATACGGCGATCGAAATGGATCTGGAAGTGGTGCCGGTCCTTAACAAAATTGACCTTCCTGCTGCCGATCCGGATCGGGTCGCGGAAGAAATTGAAGACATTGTCGGGATCGATGCGACGGATGCCGTGCGTTGCTCCGCGAAAACCGGCGTCGGCGTTCCTGACATCCTCGAACGTCTGGTGCGGGATATCCCACCGCCGGTAGGCGACCCGGAAGCGCCATTACAGGCGTTGATCATCGACTCCTGGTTCGATAACTATCTGGGCGTAGTATCTCTGATCCGTATTAAAAATGGCTCCCTGCGCAAGGGCGATAAAATCAAGGTCATGAGCACCGGACAAGTTTACAACGCCGAGCGTCTGGGCATCTTTACGCCAAAACGAGTGGATCGCGATACGCTTAACTGCGGCGAGGTAGGTTGGTTAGTCTGTGCCATCAAAGACATTCTGGGCGCGCCGGTCGGTGACACCCTGACGCTGGCGCGTAAACCGGCGGAAAACGCGCTGCCTGGCTTTAAAAAAGTCAAACCTCAGGTTTATGCAGGCCTGTTCCCCGTCAGCTCCGACGACTATGAGTCATTCCGCGACGCGTTGGGCAAACTCAGCCTGAACGATGCTTCTTTATTCTACGAGCCGGAAAGCTCGACGGCGCTGGGCTTTGGATTCCGCTGCGGCTTCCTGGGCTTGCTGCATATGGAGATCATTCAGGAGCGTCTGGAGCGTGAATACGATCTGGACCTGATCACCACCGCTCCGACGGTGGTGTACGAAGNGGAAACCACAGCAGGTGAAGTCATCTACGTAGACAGCCCGTCCAAGTTGCCGGCGATTAACAATATCGCAGAGCTGCGCGAGCCTATCGCAGAGTGTCACATGCTGATGCCGCAGGAGTTTCTGGGCAACGTCATTACGCTGTGCGTGGAAAAGCGCGGCGTGCAGACCAACATGGTGTATCACGGTAACCAGGTGGCGTTGACGTACGATATTCCGATGGCCGAAGTGGTGCTGGACTTCTTTGACCGCCTGAAATCCACATCACGCGGTTATGCGTCGCTAGATTATAATTTCAAACGATTCCAAGCTTCCAACATGGTACGCGTCGACGTTTTGATCAACGGCGAGCGTGTCGATGCGCTGGCGTTGATCACACACCACGACAATGCGCCGTATCGCGGTCGCGACTTGGTGGAAAAAATGAAAGAGCTTATCCCGCGTCAGCAGTTCGATATTGCGATTCAGGCGGCGATCGGCAACCACATTATCGCGCGTTCCACCGTCAAGCAGCTGCGTAAAAACGTGCTGGCCAAATGTTATGGCGGCGATGTGAGCCGTAAGAAAAAACTGCTGCAGAAACAGAAAGACGGTAAGAAACGAATGAAACAGGTCGGCAACGTTGAGCTGCCGCAGGAAGCGTTTTTGGCCATTCTGCACGTGGGCAAGGACAGTAAATAATCTCAGAGGAGTTGGCATGGCCAATATGTTTGCCTTGATTCTGACGCTCGCGACGCTGGTCACCGGCGTGGTGTGGTGTCTGGACCGTTTTAAATGGGCGCCGGCTCGACGCGCTAGACTGGCTCATTCAAGCCAGCAGTCGGACGGTACGGCCGGAGAGCAAACGCTTTCCAGCAGCATCAAACAGCCAGGCTGGATTGAAACCTGCGCTTCGGTGTTCCCCGTTCTGGCGGTAGTGCTGGTAGTGCGTTCGTTTATCTACGAACCGTTTCAGATCCCGTCAGGTTCGATGATGCCTACGCTGTTGATCGGCGATTTTATTCTGGTGGAAAAGTTTGCCTATGGCATCAAAGATCCGATTACCCAGACAACGCTGATTGAAACCGGCCATCCAAGCCGGGGTGATATCGCGGTCTTCAAATACCCGGAAAACCCGAGCCTGGACTACATCAAACGCGTTGTGGGCTTGCCGGGCGATCGCGTGAGTTACGATCCAGTCGCCAAGCAGGTGACGATCCAGCCGGCGTGTTCACCTTCCTCCGAGTGCGATAAAACGCTCGCCGTAACCTATAGCAACGTGCAGCAAAGCGACTTTGTCCAGACTTTCAATGGAATGGGCGGCGAAAGCAGCAACGGTTTTTATCAGGTTCCGACGGGCGGGCAGGCGAATGGTATTCGTCTGATGACGCGTAAAGAAACCTTGGGCGATGTCACGCACGACATTCTTACCGTGCCGATCGCGCAGGATCAGCTGAGCCTGTACTATCACCAGCCTCATCAGCCGTTGAGCTCGTGGGTCGTACCGGCAGGCAGCTATTTCATGATGGGCGATAACCGTGACAACAGCGCTGACAGCCGTTACTGGGGCTTTGTGCCGGAGAGAAATCTGGTGGGTAAAGCCACGGCAATCTGGATGAGCTTTGAAAAACAGGAAGGCCAATGGCCTACTGGCGTACGCCTGAGCCGGATTGGCGGTATTCACTAATACAACGTAATAAACGCGCGATATCTTTGCGCCTTCCGTTGTAGAATATTTTCGACATAAATAAACGCAGGCTCCCTACCGGGAGCCAGTGCAAACGAAACAGTTTTGGCACGAATCAAGAGTTCAGCAGGGCTGTTCCGTATGCTGTGGTCAAAAGCACGATTGATATTGGTAACACATGAACCCCATTCTCATAAATCGTTTACAAAAAAAACTGGGCTATACTTTCCGACAATATGATCTTCTATTGCAGGCGCTTACGCATCGAAGCGCCAGCAGTAAACACAATGAGCGGCTGGAATTCCTTGGGGACTCCATTCTGAGCTTTGTGATCGCCAATGCGCTCTATCACCGTTTTCCTCGCGTTGATGAAGGGGATATGAGCCGAATGCGCGCCACGCTGGTACGCGGCAATACATTGGCGGAGATTGCGCGCGAGTTCGAGCTGGGCGAGTGCCTGCGTCTGGGGCCGGGAGAGTTGAAAAGCGGCGGTTTCCGCCGTGAGTCCATTCTGGCGGACACGGTCGAAGCGCTGATCGGCGGCATCTTTCTGGACAGCGATATCCAAATGGTAGAGAAGCTGATCCTCGAGTGGTATCAGAGCCGACTGAACGAAATTAGCCCAGGCGACAAGCAGAAAGATCCCAAAACCCGTTTGCAGGAGTTCCTGCAAGGACGGCATTTACCGCTGCCTACCTATCTGGTGGTGCAGGTGCGTGGTGAAGCGCACGATCAAGAGTTCACCATACACTGTCTGGTCAGCGGGTTTAACGAACCGGTGGTTGGCACGGGGTCGAGCCGTCGTAAAGCCGAGCAGGCTGCGGCAGAACAAGCGTTAATACAGCTGGAGCTTGAATGAGCGAAGAACAGAATTACTGCGGCTTTGTCGCGATTGTAGGCCGACCTAACGTCGGTAAATCCACATTGCTGAACCAGCTGCTGGGTCAGAAGGTTTCAATTACCTCCCGTAAACCGCAGACGACGCGCCACCGTATTATGGGTATTCACACCGAAGGGCCTTATCAGGCGATCTACGTGGATACCCCGGGGCTGCATATCGAAGAAAAACGGGCGATCAACCGGTTAATGAACCGCGCCGCCAGCAGTTCCATCGGCGACGTAGAACTGGTTATTTTTGTTGTTGAAGGGACGCACTGGACCGAAGACGACGAAATGGTGGTCAACAAACTTCGCGATCAGAAACATCCCGTGCTGCTGGCTATCAATAAAGTCGATAACGTGACGGACAAAAGCAAACTGCTGCCGCACATTCAGATGATTAGCCAGAAGATGAAGTTTTTGGATGTCGTGCCGATGAGCGCCGAGAAAGGCATGAATGTCGACACTATCGCCAGCATCGTCCGTAAGCACCTGACGCAGGCGGAACACCACTTCCCGGAAGACTACATCACCGATCGTTCTCAGCGCTTCATGGCTTCCGAGATTATCCGTGAAAAGCTGATGCGTTTTCTGGGGGAAGAGCTGCCATATTCGGTGACTGTGGAAATCGAGCGTTTTGTGACGAATGAACGCGGGGGATATGATATCAACGGTCTGATTCTGGTCGAGCGTGAAGGCCAGAAAAAAATGGTAATCGGTAACAAAGGCTCCAAGATCAAAACCATCGGCATTGAAGCCCGTCAGGATATGGAACAGATGTTCGAGGCAAAAGTGCATCTGGAACTGTGGGTTAAAGTGAAATCCGGCTGGGCGGACGACGAACGTGCGCTACGCAGTCTGGGTTACAACGACGACCTCTAAGGGGTCGGCCTATGGAAGGCTGGCAGCGCGCATTTGTCTTGCATGGGCGCCCCTATAGCGAAACCAGCCTGCTGCTGGATCTGTTCACGGAAAATCAGGGGCGTGTCCGGATGTTGGCGAAAGGCGCTCGGGCACGGCGTTCCAGCCTGAAAGGGTGCCTTCAGCCGTTCACGCCGCTGCTGGTGCGCTGGAGCGGCCGGGGCGATGTCAAAACGCTTCGTAACGCCGAGCCGGTTTCGCTGGCTCTTCCCATCAGCGGCAGCACCCTTTACAGCGGTTTGTATGTCAATGAATTGCTGACTCGGGTTCTCGAGTTCGAAACCAACTTCTCCGCGCTCTTCTTCGATTATCTGCACTGCCTACAACAGTTGGCCGCGCTCGACGGTTCGCCTGAACCTGCGCTGCGCCGCTTTGAGCTGGCCTTGCTGGGGCATCTTGGCTATGGCGTCGACTTTCTTCACTGCGCAGGCAGCGGCGAGAGTGTCGCGGACGGCATGACCTATCGCTATCGGGAAGAGAAAGGGTTTATTGCCAGTCTGGTGGTGGACCGCCTCAGTTTTACCGGACGCGAACTACGTTCGCTGGCGGCTCGGGAGTTTCCTGATACGGACACGCTGCGCGCAGCCAAACGGTTTACCCGCATGGCGCTCAAGCCCTACCTTGGTGGTAAACCCCTCAAAAGCCGAGAGCTGTTCCGGCAGTTTGTGATCAAACCCCCTAAGCCTGCGCCGCCTGAAGAATAGGCGTGGGAGTACCCAACAGGATCGGCGGCGGTGTAAACTGACGTCATTGATGAGACAGAGAGTAAGGATGGATCATGGCTGAGCTGTTGTTAGGTGTAAATATCGATCATATCGCGACCTTGCGTAACGCTCGGGGTACAGCGTATCCCGACCCGGTTCAGGCCGCTTTTATCGCTGAACAAGCGGGGGCGGACGGCATTACCGTGCATCTGCGTGAAGACCGTCGCCACATCACAGATCGCGATGTGAGCCTCCTGCGCCAGACTATTCAGACGCGTATGAACCTGGAAATGGCGGTCACGGATGAGATGGTGGCTATCGCCTGTGAGCTACAGCCACACTTCTGCTGCCTGGTGCCGGAAAAACGGCAGGAAGTGACGACGGAAGGCGGTCTGGACGTCGCCGGACAGCTAAACAAGATGCAGGATGCCGTGAAGAGGTTGAAGGCTGCCGGGATTAACGTTTCTTTGTTTATCGATCCCGCTCGCACCCAAATTGATGCCGCCGTCGCCTGTGCCGCCCCCTACATCGAACTGCATACCGGCGCTTACGCGGATGCCGACGGTGATGAGGCGCGCCAACATGAATTCGAGCGCATCCGTGA
The DNA here is from genome assembly GCF_000688655.1 of Lonsdalea quercina subsp. quercina. Taxonomy (GTDB): domain Bacteria; phylum Pseudomonadota; class Gammaproteobacteria; order Enterobacterales; family Enterobacteriaceae; genus Lonsdalea; species Lonsdalea quercina. Next base: position 143,719 of record NZ_JIBO01000003.1, read on the forward strand.
TGCCGCGACCTATGCAGCAGCAAAAGGGCTCCTCGTCAATGCCGGTCACGGTCTGACCTATCATAACGTTCAGCCCATTGCCGCTCTGCCGGAAATGCATGAGCTGAATATTGGTCACTCGATCATCGGACGCGCCGTCATGAGCGGCTTGACGGCCGCCGTCGCCGAAATGAAATCCTTAATGCGGGAAGCGCGTCGTTAATGGCGATCTTGGGTCTGGGCACCGACATCGTAGAAATCGCCCGCATTGAAGCGACAGTTGAACGCTCCGGCGATCGTCTCGCGCGGCGCATTCTGAGCGACGCCGAATGGGGGATTTACCGGGAGCATCAACAGCCGATTCGTTTTTTGGCAAAACGTTTTGCAGTAAAGGAAGCGGCGTCGAAAGCGTTTGGTACGGGGATTCGTCAGGGGCTGGCGTTCGCCCAATTCGAGGTGTTCAATAACGATTTGGGCAAGCCATGCCTGCGTTTTCTGGGGAGAGCGGCTGAGTTTGCGCAAGCGCTTGGCGTGCGGCATGTGCATGTATCACTGGCGGATGAGCGGCGCTACGCGTGCGCCACCGTCATTGTGGAAAGCTGATTCAGTTTTAGAGCTGGTCGGCGTGGTGTAGCTGAACGTATTTTTCCCACAGCCGCTCCTGACTTTCCACGTGCGCCGGATCGATGATGATGGTGTTATCGATCGGGCACACTTTCTGGCAGGTTGGGGTCTCGTAGTGACCGACGCACTCTGTGCAGCGCTCGGAATCGATTTCGTACGTCTCAATCCCCATTGATATAGCCTGATTCGGGCACTCTGGCTCGCACATATCGCAGTTGATGCATCGTTTGGTAATTAACAGCGCCATTTAGAGGTCTTTCCCATTTCTTGCCGCTATTCAGCGGCCTGTCCGCAACCATCGCACCCGATGAAGTCATCTTCGCCTTAGCCACCACTTTCGACGCGGTCTCCGCATCAGTCGGTAGACAGGGGAGGCTGCGCGCTTTATTAAAAGAGGCATCGGCGGCGGCGCGCACTTTAGCACAGAACCCCGAAAAGCCCAACGATGAGAGTTATTGAACGCTGGCGGGGTATCCCTTCTGAACTTGCCGAACAATTTGTGGGTTGCCAGAATATGCAGCGAACCTGAAACCGGTGAATTCCGATTATGACTGGATCAGATGTGGACCATGGTCATCGACAACGACACCATACCCACATTTTTACCGACGAATATATCTAAAAATAGTGGTTGACCTCCAGCCAGATAAATTATGAAAATCGCTACGTCAGAAAGTTTTATAAAGATGCTTTTTATGATGAGTTGAAATAAAAAACTCTAACCGATTTTTATCTATTGATAAAATAGGGGCGTTTCATGGTTGAATAGTGACTTAACTGATTAACCCTGTCGCATTGTCATAGTGCGCCTTTCAATTGTTAAACATACTATCGATGATGTCATAAGAACAAAAGTAAAAGTTAACGCAAGAGATATGTAGAAATTAATACCTATATCTTCTAATATTCTAAGGATAGCGTATCCAATTACGGAATGTAATGCATAAAATGGATAACTTATTTTCGATAAGTATGAAATTACTCCTATCTTCTTGAACTTGTTTTTGATGATGTAGCATGCTAAGAATAACAATATAGAATAAGAGTAATTGCAAAACAAAACAAAAAATAACTTAATCGGATGGTTTGCATATATAAAATATGAGAATGATGTAAAACATATTAATGCTGTAGCTGCTGCGCTGAACTTGCTAGCTTTTCCAGATAAAGCGAGATAGAAACATAACCCTATAAACATGTATGATATAAAAGAAAATTCATGTGATAATTCAACGAGCCACGAAGGAAACCTGACCTCACGCGCCAAAAATGAAAGCAAAGAAGATAGCACTGAAAATAGAAAAGCAGAGGTAAGGCCTCTTGTTATTATGAAGTGTCTAAAGATTGCGCAAATTATATAGAATTTAACTTCTATTGCTAGTGTCCAGTTTACTGCATCTATAGACGGTACCCCAATAAGATTGTTAATCAAAAACGCATTTGAAAGGATATTACCAAAACCTAGAGAGGGTATTACATTCCAATAAAAATATGAAGTTGAATAAAGGACTGCCAACATTACGATAAGACATATAATGTATGTGGGGTAGATCCTCATTAATCTCGCGGTCAAAAATTTTTTAGAATCGCGATTTTTTAACGAAAATGAGACAACGAAACCGCTAATAAGAAAAAATATAGAGACACCAAATGGCCCGTAATTAAATTCAGGCAGTGGTAATGTTATGGCTCTATAAATATATCCAAAGTCACTCTCAGATACTGGAGAAAATGTCAAACGAGACACTGTGTCTTTATGTATTGAATATACACCAATCCAATGAACAATAACTACACTCAAAAAAGCGAGAGATCTTAGTTGGTCGGCAAATATTATCTTCTCAGTTCGCACTATTTATCTCCGCACCCATTTCTCGCATTTTATTAACAACTATATTTATTTGTTGATCGGATAATGATAACTGAGCTGCTATGTAAAATAAAATGTGTAGGCTAAGTGTACGTGGGGACTCTCCACCAGTGTATTTTCTCCACTGACTGTTGCTTGCTACTCCGGCTAAATCGGCCATTTGATTACCTGTATGGCTTAACTGCTTCTTGAGACGGAGCAGATCATCAGTTGTTGGTGGTGAATACTCTTTAATTAGTCGCATCATTGCACCTGCAAAACCTCTTGTGTGATAAGGGAGGGTTGCAAATTATTTATTATGTTATTGATTCTAATGCTAGCCCCTTTGGTGCTATCTATCAAGGCTAATAGATTGGGATTCAGCTATCTTTCCTGACCAAATGCGTCATGACGTAGAGAAACAGCTGCGACGGCGATACCGAGCTGGGTCATCTGATCGATCATCTCCTGCGGCCCATAGTTTATGACGAAAACGACCGGAGGATGGTGCTCGGCAAGACTTTCCAGGTTGACCACTTTAGGTTTGCCGACTAACGGCGGGACAAGGTGCGCATAGTGATGGCCCCGCTGTCGTTCCCAATTGCGTAGAACACCAATAATTTTTTCGCTCGCGTTGAGTTTGACCAGTCGGTTGAGTGTTTGATGTTGTAAAACGACGACGCGCTTGACGTCGTCGGGAAGGGGAACGTTGCGATTGAGTTGATCAACAATTTGCAGTTAAGCATGGGTCGCTGCTGAGATTATCGCCATTAGCGCGCTTACCATAAGTGGGGTAATTGTTTTTATCATTATTATATACCGTTCAATTATGTGCTGTATTATACCGCGCACCAGGAGAGAGCGAACGATGCTAACTGACTGGTTGTATAGGAAATAATCAATAACCAGCCTTATTCGTGGGGCGGCATTTTACTGTGTAGAGCATCCGGTGGAGTACAGCGTAAAATCATCGCTTACTCTTTGGATTGAGGCCCTAGGCGGTATGTGAATTAGTCTTTATCATAAAGTGCTAAAAATTACGATTCCCACAGCCCATTGATAAACCGGTCAAATTCGCAACACAGCAATGTGTCCGTCACGTTTACAACGTAATGTAGCCCACATTACGTTAACTGCCCCGAATTCACTTTCATCGCGGTCAGGGCTGTTTTCAGGAGCTGTGGGATTATTTTAGTCATTCAGCGTATGTCTAACGGCGGAATATAGAGTGCAGCAAATCAGTCAGCTTAATCAGTTTGGGCCTATTCCACCCGATTGTGGGCCGGAGACAAAAGATGACGTTGATTTTTTGCTCAGTTGCCGCCGAAAGTACACTTTTCAGCCGATTTATCGAACATCCGGACGATTGCTGGGCATTGAGTTATTAACGGCCATTTCACATCCGACCATCCCTCATCAAGCGCTTTCCCCCGAAGTCTACTTTGCTCGCATTGATGTTGGCATGCGCCTGAAAATCGTCATCGAGCAGATGCAGTTGTTGCGTCGACTGAATGATCGTTTTGTTCGGGACAACCTGCTGGCCTCCGTCAATATTGATGGACCGGTGCTGATGGCATTGCAGAAAAATCTGCAGGCCAAAAAGCTGATTGCCAGTATGCCCTGGTTGCGTTTTGAGCTGGTGGAGTGTCATGAAGGTCTGTCTAAAGAGCTGCTAAACGCGTTGCCTGAAGCCAGCCGGCTATGGCTGGATGATTTCGGCTGCGGCGTAGCCAACTTTTCATCGCTGTTGATGGTGCGGCACGATTGCATCAAAGTCGCTCGAGAGCTGTTCGTCATGCTTCAGCAAACTGAAGAAGGACGCCAGATTTTTCATCTACTAATCACATTGATGACCCGTTACTGCAATTACATTGTCGTTGAAGGCGTGGAAACGGAAAAAGAATGGGGCATGGTTAAAGCATCCAGCGCGACGGCAGCACAAGGCTATTTCCTCTCTCGTCCTCAGTCATTTGAATATTTCGAGTCATTAAAACTCGAATTCTAACGGCGCCGATAGTCATTCCTATCTCTTTTTAACGTTACCCTTCCTTTTAATTCCACGCCTGGCAAGACAGTGTTCGGATAGCCTGAAATAGTGGGCTATTCGGATCAACATGACGTGAGAATGACAACGCTCAAAACAAAATATTTGATTAATAAATATTAATCTAATGAAGTTTAATTCTTTAGTTTTAATTAATAATAGTTAACTTTTTTAATTCTGCGGCTAATAATGCTGCGGTTTGATGATTTCCGCCATACGAAATGGTGCTTGTTGCCTGTGTCATCATTGGCCAAAGATTGATTTTTAACTTGCTGATTATAAACAATAAAAATCTTAATGTTTGCTTACAACGATCGATAATTTCTTTATGATAGGTTTTTATGATTAAAAGGGTATTAATTATTGGTATAATTGATTTGCTTCAGCGCAATTGATAGTCAAAATACAGCGCATGCTAAAGGCATAAAGATTAGCTTTAGATTATTAGTAAATCTTATGACAGTGTTAGTGATATATATAACAAATAAGCTGAATCTTTTTATTTGATTGTTTCTATCTTCACGCAGTGATATTTGGGGGGCTTTATGCTTACGTTTCTATGTTTCTGAACTCTCAGCCTGACCGGATATTTCTTCCATTTACCCCTTTTGCTCTCCGGAAATCTTCCAACGCTGAAAAACTGAATAGGGGGATGTTATTACCGGGTTCCTGCGTCTTTAGTAATGTGCTGTGTTCGTTCAGGACCCTGAGGCCCTGAGGAGAGTATAATTGTGTATGAAATTATAATAACTCTATTGATTATTCTCTTGGGTGTCTCTTCATTCCGGAACCGTAAACACCAGGAAAAGTTCAGTATCGAAAATAAAAAACTGGATTTTTTGAACATGGTTCTGTTTGCTGCGGAATATAGCCCTGCCGCGCTCCTGATTGCCAACGAAAATTGCGAAATCATCTATGTCAACAGACAGTTCGTCTCCATGTCCGGCTATGAAGCCGAAGAGGTGATTGGAAAAAATCCCCGTGTTCTTAGTTCGGGGATGACCAACGCCAGCGTTTATGAGGAGCTTTGGGATGCGCTCAATAAAGGCGAAATTTGGAGTGGGGAGTTTATTAACCGCAAAAAGAATGGTCAGTTATATTGGGAAAAAGCCAGCATAGTAAAAATATATAATAAGGCGAGTAACGCTATTCAGTATGTCGGCATTAAAATGGATATTACGGAGAGAAAGACAAAAGAGTATCACGATAATTCCTACAATCGCGCGCTGGAATTGTTGTCTAGCGGGGCGCCTCTTAAAGATATTCTTGATGCCATTATTTTCAGCGTAGAAGAAAAAAATCCAGGAAGGATTGTCTGCTCTGTCCTGCTTATTGATAAGGATAAGGAATGTTTAACCCTCGGTTCCGCCCCCAGTCTGCCGGGCTTTTATAAAAATGCCATTCATAATGTGAAGATTGCTGATGGGGCCGCATCGTTCGGAACGGCAGCATATACCGGTAAACGCGTTATCGCAGAAGATATCTCCACTGATCCAAGCTGGTCGCTTTATAAAGGTCTGGCACTATATGCCGGATTACGTTCTTGTTGGTCAGAACCTGTGTTCGGCCAGAATGATGAAGTATTAGCAGTGCTTAGTGTTTATCATCGCAAAGTCTACTCTCCGGCTGAAGATGAAATCGAATCCATCGAGAAGTCTGCTCAGTTGGTTTCCGTCGCCATTGAACGCTATCGCGCCATCGATATGCTGCGTCGTAGCGAGGAACACTACCGCCAGCTGGCGCATTACGACTCACTTACGTCTCTGGCCAACGGTCTGACTTTTGCCGAGCAAATGGAACAGGCGATTCAGCTTTCTAAACAGACGGGGCGCAAGATTGCTCTGATGTTCCTGGATTTGGACAAATTCAAACAGATCAATGACACCTTCGGGCATGCCGTGGGCGACCTGTTATTGAAGGAAGCGGCTGCTCGAATGCGCCTTGCCGTTCGCGATAGCGATACGGTGTATCGCCGCAGCGGCGACGAGTTTATCATCCTCCTTCAAGGCATTAAGGCGCAGGAGAACACGCTGTATGTGGCGGACAAGATCCACTATGCGCTGAATGAGCCTTTCGAAATTGAAGGTAAAACGTTGGATATATCCTGCAGTATTGGGATTGCGCTTTATCCGGAGCACGGCGCTGACGCGCTATCGCTGGCTATCAACGCAGACGCCGCCATGTATCAGGCCAAAACGTTGGGACGTAGCCAGACGATGATTTATCACGATGTCAATACTCACTAATTCCTGTCGTACTGCGCTACCGGCTGAGGGGCGTCGGCGCATTGAACGAAAGAAGAAAAGGGCAGGGGTGAATAACGGGCAACGCGACGGCGCTTGCTCGTTTTTGTGTCGCCAGACTTTAGCACGCATGCGATTCCAGCCGACTCTCGACGTGAATACATACTCACTTCAGCGCCCCTGTGTTCAGTAGAGGTGGCAGGCGCTCGAAACTAGCGGGGCTGCGAGCGATGCAAAAAAAACGGGCAACCCTCGCGAGGTTGCCCGNCTTACGTAGATATCCCAATCGACAATTACCGATTGTGAATAACAGGAAATTATCTTTCCCGTAGCGCTTCTGCCTTGGCTCGCAGGATAGGTTTGAGCAGGTAACGCAGAATGGTTTTCTTACCCGTCATGATATCGACGGTCGCGACCATACCGGGGATGACGATCAGCGGTTTGTCTTCGTTGCCCAGATGATTTTTCTCGGTGCGCAGGCGGATCACGTAGTAGCTGTGTCCTTCTTTATCCGTCACGGTATCCGGACTGATTTGCTCGAGATGTCCTTTTAACCCGCCATAAATTGTGTAGTCGTAGGCGGTGAATTTGATCACAGCCTGCTGACCGGGGTGCAAAAAGGCAATGTCCTGTGGTCGAATACGGGCTTCGATGAGCAGGTTGTCGTCTAACGGCACGATCTCGACCAGATCGTTACCCGGCTGGATAACGCCGCCAATGGTATTTACAAGAATTTGTTGCACGATGCCACGGACGGGCGACACCACCAACGTACGGTTGACCCGGTCTTCCAGCGCTTTGCCCGTCGCCGTGATCTTGTTGAGGTTGTTCTGTGCTTCATTTAATTGCGCCAAGGCTTCGCTTTTATAACGGCCATGAGTCTCTTCGATCTTATTATCGATCTCCTTCAATGCCGCCTCGGCGCGCGGGATTGACAGCGAAACAGAATCCATCTGACCGCGAGTTTCCACTTCCGAACGACGCAAACGAAGAATTTCGACCTTCGAAATAGCGCCTTCCTTGATCAACGGCTCGGACATTCTGATTTCCTGCTGGAGCAAATTCAGACTGTTACGGTACTGCTCTTGTCTGGAAACATAGTCGCGCAGCTCCTGGCGTCGTTGCACCAGCTGTTCTTTCAGGCCGGAGATTTCATTGTTGAACTGTCGCTTGCGGTTATTGTAGAGATCCCGTTCGCCCGAGGCGATGGTCGGGGCCTGCTTTTCTACTTCGGGGGGCAGCGTGAACGGCGTGTCGTTGATCTCCGCATTCAGGCGAGCGATGCGCGCCAGCAGAGACAACCGGTCAGCCTCGGTTTCACCGACGTTGGACGCAAAGCGAGTGTCGTCCAGACGCAACAACGGTTCGCCCGCCTTAACGATTTGCCCTTCATGGACGAAAATCTGGCTGACGATCCCCCCTTCAAGGTTCTGAATTTTTTGCAGCCGAGTCGAGGGAATGGCCTTTCCTTCTCCGTGTGTTACCTCGTCAATTTCGGCGAAGGCCGCCCACAGCAGGAAAAAACCGATGCACGCCAGAATCACCCACAGGGTGACGCGAATAATGCGGGGCGCATCTTCCACCATGGCCTGGCTGACTTCGGGCATGGTCTGCGCGTCGCTGTTTTTACGGGAGGCCTGAAAATAGGCCAGTATTTTTTTAGTCGTTTCAACGAGACGCATTGATCTGCCCCTTCTTTAATGCATCCATCACGATGGCTTTCGGACCGTCGGCAATAATGCGGCCTTTATCCATGATGATCAGGCGGTCAACCAGCGACAGCATGGACACACGGTGCGTCACCAGCAGCAGCGTCTTGTTGATCAATGTGGTTTGCAGTGCCTGCTTGAGGCGATCTTCGTTGCTGTTATCCATCGAGCTGGTAGGCTCATCCATCACCAGAATGGGCGGCTCTAGTAGCAGGGACCGTGCAATGGCCACCGCTTGGCGTTGGCCGCCCGAGAGCTGTTGACCGCGTTCGCCGACCTGCAGGTTGTAGCCGTCGGGATGAAGGCGGGCAAACTCACTGACGCCTGCGATTTCGGCGGCGCGCAACATGGCTTCGTCTTCCACATAGCGCGCGCCGCAAATCAGGTTATCGCGCAGCGAGCCGCTAAACAGCTGGATATCCTGCGGAACGTAACCGATGTTGTGGCGCAGATCGCTGACGTCCAGCTGCCGCGAGTCGACCCCATCGATCAGCAGATTGCCGCTGGTAGGCTGATACAGATTGACGAGCAATTTTTCCAGCGAGCTTTTGCCCGACCCGGTACGTCCGATGATGCCGACTTTCTCGCCTGGCTTGATGACCAGGTTGATGTTAGACAGCGAATGAATCTTCTGTTCCGGGTAATCAAAGGTGACATCGCGAAACTCAATACCGCCGACGATGCTTTCGCGTTTCAGAGGGCGTTCGTCCTCCTTGCGCTCCTGAGGCAGCTCCATCATTTGCTCGGTCGTCACCATCGTCAGTTTGGCCTGCTGATAGCGAGTGACCAGACCCGAAAGCTGCCCCATCGGAATCAAGGCGCGTCCGTTCAGCATGTAGCAGGCGATCAGCGCCCCCATACTCAGTTTGCCGTCAATCAACAAATAAACGCCGACGACGATCATGATGACGCCCGCCAACTGCTGGAACCACTGGGTCAGGTTGACCGCTAGTGCAGAGAGCGTTTTCGCCCGCATCTCCAAACGGCTCAGGCTCCCGATCGTCTGCTCCCACTGATGCTGTCGTTCGCTTTCCGCGTTATTGACCTTAATCGCATCAAGCCCAGTCAGCGTTTCAATCAACGTCGCCTGACGTTCACTCGCCAGATGCAGCGATTTTTCAATGGTTGAGGTGAGCGGTTTTTGCAGCGCCCAGCTCACCAGCAAGGCCAGCGGGAAGGCGAGGATAGGGATCCATACCAGCGGGCCGCCGATGATGCCAATGACCAGCAACAGCAGCAGGGTAAAGGGAAAGTCAATCAGCGTGGTCAATGTCAGCGAGGAGAGAAAGTCCCGCAGTAGCTGAAATTCATGAATATTCTGCGCGAAGCTGCCCACGCGGGCAGGACGCGCTTTCATCGCCATTCCTGTGATGCGTTCAAACAGCGTGGCGGAAAGAATAAGGTCGGTTTTTTTACCCGCAATATCCAGGCAGATGCTGCGCAGCGTGCGTAATATCAAATCGAACAAGAAAGCGCCGCTGACGCCGAGGGCCAGAACCCACAGCGTAGACGTCGCCTGATTGGGGACGACGCGATCGTAAACGTTCATCACGAACAGTGGGGTGGCGAGCGCGATGAGATTGATCAGGAGGCTGGCGAGGATCGCATCCATATACAGGAAGCGGGACAGCTTCAGCGTGTCCTTAAACCAGGATTTTGTCCGGGGGATCAACGAGGTTTGCTGCAGATCGAACGAATGTCGTGGCTGCGCGAACATCACTAGGCCCAGATAGTTTTGCTGCAACGTACTGTGATCGACGACGATCTCGCCGCCCTCGGTTTCACTGGGCATGATGCGGGCGCTGCCGTCATTGTTCCACCCCAGCAGGATGACGGAACGGCCTTCTCGCATCAGGAGCATGGCGGGTAGTGACATGCCGGAGATCGCATTCAGTGGTCGCTTAAGCACCCGAGCCTGCAGGCCTGCGCGCGCCGCGGCACGCGGCAACAGTTCAACCGTCAATCTTTGCTCTGCGAGAGGTAATCCGGCGGTCAACGTGGTTCGGCTGGCGGTTTTGCCTTGAAGTTTGCAGAGTATCAACAGGCTGTCGAGTAAAGGGTCGTCGTGACGATTGCGTGGATCGTGGTTTACGGAAGCGGCAGCGACGTCGGCGCTGCCTGGTGGTTGTTCATGCTGTGGCATCATGTAACCAAACATTCCTTAACTAAGAATGCCTTTCCCGCGGACGGAAAAGGCATAGGCTGACTAAAACATTATTGTAAGTCAGGCAAATCTACCTGCGTATTGACAGCGCTCAGGCTTTGACCTGCGGATGGCGCAGGAATAGACAGGCTGTTCAATAGGTCGCCCATGCGGGCTTTCAGTCGATATTCGCTATACAGAGACAGGAAGCGAATTTCCACCATTCGGCGCTGTGCCGTAAAGCGTTCGTTCTCACTGTCCAGCACGTCCAACAGGGTGCGTTCGCCCAGACTAAACTGCTTCTGGTAGGCGTCGCGCACGCGGCGGCTGCGTTCTGCATATTCTTGCGCGATAGGTAGCTGCTGGCGCGCATTATTCATCGCAGACCAGGAAAGACGCAACTCTTCGTTTAACTGACGGAGCGTATTGTTACGCACATCTTCCGCTTCCTTGACCTGGAAAGCTTTCGATTCCAGGGTCGCTTTGGTGCTGCCGCCCTCATACAGGTTATAGCGCATGCGTAGCATTGCCTGCCATTCGTTGTACTTACCACGCGTACCGTCGATATTTTCGTTTAACGTACGGGCAAGCTCAACGTTAAATTTAGGATAGAATCCTGATTTTTGCGCTTCATATTGTTTCCGGGTGGCTTCGATGTCCGATTCAGCAGACTTCAGAATCGGGCTATTTGCGACCATCACGCGTTTGGCATCGACCAACGTGGCGGGAACGTTCAACGACTCGTTGCTCGGGATCTGCAACCCCACCGGTTCTTTACCAACGACGCTGAAATAGTTGCTTTCCGCATCGGTCAGGTTGGTTTGTTCGGTCAGCACGTTGTTACGCGCTTGCGCAACACGTGCTTCTGCTTGCTCCAGGTCAGCCAGACGACCGACGCCCTGATCGGAACGCAGTTTGATTTGATCGTAAATGCGCTGGTTAGTACTTAGGTTCTCTTCAGCCAGACGCAGAAATTCATGACGCTGTAAGACGTCAAGATAGGCCTGGACCGCATCGAGCGCGCGAGCCTCGCTGGTATTCAGCATTTTGTAGGCTCTGGAATTGACGGTCGCTTTTTGCTGCGCAACGGTATTCGACGTCTCGAAACCATCAAAGACCCTCTGACTAAGGTTGATTGATGTTTCTCTACGCGTAAGAATGTCGTTGTTGCTGTTCTGCGCTCGGGTGGAAGGTGTGTCGAGGTTCTCTTTACCGATGCCGGCATTGAGAGAAATACTCGGAAGATAGCCCCCTTGGGCGGCACGCACATTTCTCTCCGCTGAATAGCGGCTGTTACTTGCCGCACTTATTTCTGGGTGAGTATTTAGCGTGTTTTCAATTGCATCCTTTAAAGTATCAGCAAATGAAATAGGGGAAACCGTGATTAATAAAAGTAAAGAAACAAATGGATTTTTACGCTTCATATAACGCTTTTTCCTGAATGCCATTAATAATGAGTTATTTCTTTTTCAATAATGACCTAAGGAAACAACACCCCGGTAAAAAAAGATAGCTGTCAATCCATTAGTCGCTTATCGAAAAAACTGGCGCATTACCGCAAATTCTTTGCTCTAATCGAGTAAAAATTTTGGTAAGAATGTTCCAAATTTTTTATTATATTAGGGGCTGAGTCAAGTCATTGACGTCAGCTAAATACTTTCAGGTGCAATAATAAAGTAATAACAAGAGATTGAAATCATCCTTTAAAGCCTGAGTTATGGAAAGGCTTTACATATAAATTTAATCGGTTTTTTCATTCGGTGGATTCCATCGGAAATATTGAGGAGATGCCATTGTGAGTAGCGTTATCGGTACCATCAAATTCGTCATTGGACAAGTATTTGTCATAGCGCAGGATGGTACTCAACGTCAGGTATCTGCTGGCGACCATATCTATCGCGGCGAGCAAGTGGCCACAGGCAATGCTGGCGCCGTTTCCATTTCACTGCCGGATGGACGGACTCTGGACTTGGGACGAGATAGCCAGTGGAGCGAGTCCCAGAGCATGGGGACGACAACAGAGCATCGTGCGTCAGAGTCACAGGATGTCGCTAGCGTTCAGGAGGCCATCGAGAAAGGTCTGGACCCGACGCAGTCACTGGAGGCAACCGCCGCCGGCGGCAATACCAGTACTGACATTGGTGAAGCCGGCGATGGCGGCGGTCACCGTGAAAACGTCGTATTGGACCTGACGGGCAACGTGGTGGATCCCACTTCTGGTTATGAGACCGGAACGCTGACTTCTGCATCAGATGTTTCTTCCGAAGACACTTCCGGCGGCACTCGTAGTTCAGCTGTGTCGACTGATACTTCTTCTGAAGCGGCTTCTGCCGATACTACGGCTCCGTCGCTTGTCATCTCCTTCGCTGAAGATGGAAAGGTCGAGTTCAAATTTTCGGAAACGCCGAATGGTTTTGACCTCACGGACATCGCAGTTGATCACGGCTCCATTACGAGCCTGACACAGGACCCTAATGATCCTACGCATTGGGTTGCGATTTTGACGCCGGATAGCGATTACGAAGGTTCGGTATCTGTTACTGTGCCTGACGGCAGCTATACGGATGACGCAGGCAACGCCGGTCAGGGCGCGGAAGGTACCGTGTCCGTTGATACCCTAGCGCCGGAAGCGACCATCACCATTGATCCGATTACTGCTGACGATCGCATCAACCTGGCCGAATCCGGCGAGACGCAAACTATTACAGGGCGTGTCGGTGGTGAGGTTAAGATCGGCGACACCGTGACGGTGACCATTGGTGGCAACACTTACAAAACCTCCGTTGTTGATGATGACGATGGCAACAACGTCTGGAGTGTGGATGTTGCGGGCAGCACGCTGGCCGATAACTCACAGATCCATGCGGAGGTCACCACCACCGATGACGCGGGCAATGCCACCACGGCATCGGTCGATCGCGGCTATACGGTGGACCTCGCCGCGCCGGAAGCCTCCATCACTATCGACGATGTGACCGGTGACAACACTGTCAATATCGCGGAAGCGGGACAGCCGCAGGCCATCACCGGTCGCGTCGGTAATGACGTGCAGGTGGGCGATACGGTCACCGTGACCATCGGCGATCAGGCTTACCAGACCACGGTGACCGCCTCCGATAGCGGCAACGTGTGGAGCGTCAGCGTGCCGGGCGATGTACTGGCCGGTAATTCGCAGATCCATGCCGAAGTCACTACCACCGATGCGGCGGGTAACCCAACGACTGCCACGGCCGACCACGGTTATTCCGTTGATACGGCGGCGCCGGAAGCGAGCATCACTATCGATGACGTGACGGCAGATAACACCGTCAATATCGCCGAAGCGGGTCAGAGCCAGAATGTGACCGGTCGCGTCGGCAACGACGTGCAGGTGGGCGATACGGTCACCGTGACCATCGGCGATCAGTCGTACCAGACCACCGTGACGGCCTCCGATAACGGCAACGTATGGAGCGTGAGCGTGCCGGGCGAGGTGCTGGCCGGTAATAATGAAATTCATGCCGAAGTCACCACCACCGATGCGGCGGGTAACCCAACGACTGCCACGGCCGACCACGGTTATTCCGTTGATACGGCGGCACCGGAAGCGAGCATCACTATCGATGACGTGACGGCAGATAACACCGTCAATATCGCCGAAGCGGGTCAGAGCCAGAATGTGACTGGCCGCGTCGGCAACGACGTGCAGGTGGGCGATACGGTCACCGTGACCATCGGCGATCAGGCTTACCAGACCACCGTGACAGCGTCTGATAGCGGCAACGTGTGGAGTGTCAGCGTACCGGGCGAGGTACTGGCCGGTAATAATGAAATTCATGCTGAAGTCACCACCACGGATGCAGCCGGTAACCCGACCACGGCATCTGCCGATCATGGCTACGCGGTCGATACGGCGGCGCCGGAAGCATCGATCACTATCGATAACGTCACCGGTGATAACACCGTCAATATCGCCGAATCGGGTCAGAACCAGAACGTGACTGGCCGCGTCGGCAACGACGTGCAGGTGGGCGATACGGTGACCGTGACCATCGGCGATCAGGCTTACCAGACCACCGTGACGGCCTCCGATAACGGCAATGTGTGGAGTGTCAGCGTGCCGGGCGAGGTGCTGGCCGGTAACAGCCAGATCCACGCGGAAGTGACCACTACCGATGATGCAGGCAACGCCACGACTGCCGGTGCTGACCACAGCTACGCGGTCGATACCGCCGCGCCGGAAGCGTCCATTACCATCGACGATGTGACGGCAGACAACACGGTGAACATTGCCGAAGCGGGTCAGAACCAGAATGTGACCGGTCGCGTCGGCAATGACGTGCAGGTCGGCGACACGGTGACCGTGACCATCGGCGATCAGGCTTACCAGACTACGGTGACCGCGTCGGATAACGGCAACGTGTGGAGCGTCAGCGTNCCGGGCGAGGTGCTGGCCGGTAACAATGACATTCATGCTGAAGTCACCACCACGGATGCGGCCGGTAACCCGACCACTGCCACGGCAGACCACGGTTACTCCGTTGATACCGTCGCGCCGGAAGCGTCGATCACTATCGATAACGTCACCGGTGACAACACCGTCAATATCGCCGAAGCCGGACAGCCGCAGGCCATCACCGGCCGCGTCGGCAACGACGTGCAGGTGGGCGACACGGTGACCGTGACCATCGGCGATCAGGCTTACCAGACTACCGTCACCGCCTCCGATAGCGGCAACGTGTGGAGCGTCAGCGTGCCGGGCGAGGTGCTGGCCGGTAACAGCCAGATCCACGCGGAAGTGACCACTACCGATGGNGCAGGCAACGCCACTACCGCCGGTGCTGACCACAGCTACGCGGTAGATACCGCCGCGCCGGAAGCGTCCATCACCATCGACGATGTGACCGCTGACAACACGGTGAACATTGCCGAAGCAGGTCAGAGCCAGAATGTGACTGGCCGCGTCGGCAACGACGTGCAGGTCGGCGATACGGTCACCGTGACCATCGGCGAGCAGGCATACCAGACTNCGGTGACCGCCTCCGATAGCGGCAACGTATGGAGCGTCTCTGTACCGGGCGAGGTATTGGCCGGTAACAGCCAGATCCACGCGGAAGTGACCACTACCGATAGTGCTGGCAACGCCACGACTGCCGGTGCTGACCACAGCTACGCGGTAGATACCGCCGCGCCGGAAGCGTCCATCACTATCGATAACGTCACCGGTGACAACACGGTGAATATCGCTGAAGCCGGTCAGCCGCAGGCTATCACCGGCCGCGTTGGCAACGACGTGCAGGTCGGCGATACGGTGACCGTGACCATTGGCGATCAGGCATACCAGACTACCGTCACCGCGTCGGACAACGGCAACGTGTGGAGCGTGAGCGTGCCGGGCGACGTGCTGGCCGGTAATTCGCAGATCCATGCCGAAGTCACTACCACCGATGCGGCGGGTAACCCAACGACTGCCACGGCCGACCACGGTTATTCCGTTGATACGGCGGCACCGGAAGCGAGCATCACTATCGATAACGTCACCGGTGATAACACGGTGAATATCGCCGAAGCCGGTCAGAATCAGAATGTGACTGGCCGCGTCGGCAACGACGTGCAGGTGGGCGATACGGTCACCGTGACCATCGGCGATCAGGATTACCAGACCACCGTGACGGCCTCCGATAACGGCAATGTGTGGAGTGTCAGCGTGCCGGGCGACGTGCTGGCCGGTAACAGCCAGATCCACGCGGAAGTGACCACTACCGACGGTGCAGGCAACGCCACGACTGCCGGTGCTGACCACAGCTACGCGGTCGATACCGCCGCGCCGGAAGCTTCGATCACCATCGACGATGTGACGGCCGACAACACCGTCAATATCTCGGAAGCGGGTCAGAGCCAGAACGTGACCGGTCGCGTCGGCAACGACGTGCAGGTGGGTGATACGGTGACCGTGACTATCGGCGATCAGGCTTACCAGACTACGGTGACCGCCTCCGATAGCGGCAACGTGTGGAGCGTCTCTGTACCGGGCGAGGTGCTGGCCGGTAACAGCCAGATCCACGCGGAAGTGACCACTACCG
>NZ_JIBO01000004.1 GCF_000688655.1 Lonsdalea quercina subsp. quercina
ACATGGAGAGATTCGTCGCGCCAGTCCGCCGGGATCGCCAGTGTGCCTTCATTCATCTGATACATGCTGTTGCCGTCCTTTAGTTCAAATCGATGCGGGTACCGTTGAGTACGATGTGCTTGCCCACGATATTGATGTCGCCATCCTGAGTGATGAGGATATAGCCGCTGCCGGTGCCAATCTGGATGCTGCCTTCCCGCGACTGAATGGTGATGTTGCCCTTGACGTGCAGCGTCTCGGCCTCGTTCACCACCGTGCTGCGGTTTCGGGTCACGGCGATGGTCTGCTGCCCCTGAATTTCCGTCACCTGGTCGCCCTGTACCGACACCGTCTGATTGCGCTGCACCACCTGCGTCTGGTCGCGCCCGACGTTCTCGCTGTGGTCAACGTTGACCGAGGTGCTGCGGTTATTCAGCACCACGGTGTTCATGTCTTTCTGGGCATGCAGGAACAGCTCTTCCTGCCCGGCCTGATCTTCAAAGCGCAGCTCGTTGAAGCCGACCCCTTTGTGGGTCGCACTCTTGATGCTCATGCGGGTCTTGTGCGCCGGCAGTTCATACGGCGCGGGATGGGTGGCGTGATAGGTGCGCCCGGTGACGATCGGCTGGTCCGGGTCGCCCTCCAGAAAACTTACCNCCACCTCATGACCGATGCGCGGGATGGCTATCATGCCGTACTGACCGCCCGCCCAGCCCTGACTGACGCGTACCCAGCACGAGCTCTGGTCGTCGCTCGAACCGTAGCGGTCCCACGGGAACTGCAGCTTCACCCGGCCGTATTCGTCGCAGTAAATTTCTTCCCCTGCCGGACCGACCACCGTCGCAATCTGCGGGCCGTCGACCATCGGGCGATGCGGCATTTTCGCTCGCCACGTGGTGCTGGCCTTCACCACCCCAAACGNGTTGGTCAGCGTCGTCGGCTCGCCGCCGCCTTCCTCTTCCAGCGCCTGCGGCTGGGTGCCGGTGTGGCTGACGGTCACCACCTGCCAGCCGATGTTCAGCGTCAGGTTCGGGTGCTCCGTCAGGGTAAACGCGCTGCCGGGCATCAGCGTCGCGCAGTTCGACGCGCCTTGTCCGGNGACCGCGTCGGCGCGCAGCGCATCCAGCCGGTGGCCGCTGAACGCCTTGCCGCTCGGGTCTTTCTTGAAACGTCCCGGGTAGTCGTAGTGCTGGTAGCTTTCACGCTGATGGTCCAGCGCCTCGCCCAGCTTCTTGTGCGACAGGCCGTAGGCCGGGGTCTTGAAGCTGTAGTCTTTTAGCTCCACTTCCGCCGTGCGCACCGCTTCCCGGTAGCTGAACTGGCGCACGTACGCGCCTTCTGATAATCCCTGACTGGCGAGGTTGAAGAACAGGTCCGGGCCTTTGCCCAGCGCCACCGCGTCGTCCGCGAACNCCNCCCGGTGTTTGCCCGCCTCGAATTCGNGGAAGTAGAACAGCCCTTCCTCCGCCGCCAGCCGGTTGATAAACGCCAGGTCGCTCTCCCGGTACTGCACGCAGTATTCCCGCTGGGCGTGCTCGTTGCGCAGGGCAAAGGCGAAGTCGGTGATACCGGCCTCCTGCAACAGGACGCTGATAATCTCTTCCGGCTTCTGCGCCTGGAAGATGCGGGCGTTGGTGCGCAGGCCCAGCCGCCACAGCGCCGGACGCACCACCGCCTGATAACGCGTACGCCGAAAGCCGGTGTCGCCCTGACCGAACTCGCTGACGATACCGCTCACCCGCCGTTGCAGCTCGCCTTCGTACCACACCCGCAGCTCGCACGGCTGGTCCAGCACCGCNCCGAAGTCCACCGCCGGCAGCGCGCTCGCCAGCGACAACCCCAGCGCAAAGGGCTGGTTCAGCTCCTCGTCCAGCTGAAAATCCACTACCGAGAAGGTGCTCTCCGGCAGTGCGCCTATCGTTACGGTAAACTGAAGCCCGGTCATGCTTGCCACGTTATCCCTCTCCTTTTTCCCTGACGCCACGGCTACCGCACGCCCCGGAGTGTGGCTCCGTGCGCCTGCGATGCCGCCGTAATGGTGGTCGGTACTCTTGTGTGCTTTTATCTTTTTGCTTTTGCTGTGGCCTGGGTCTGCCCACGCCGCAACACCCGAATACAACGGAAAAACCCGGGCCGCAGCCCGGGTGGTCGGTATTACGCTTCGACCGGCGCACGCCAGTCGTCGGAGCCTGAAGTTCCGGCGACGGTGTGTTCCCAGTCGATTTTGCGGTAGGACATGGACACCTGGATCAGCTGGGTGTAGTCCAGTTTGGACGGGNCCTGGCAGTGCGGCATCTGGCAGTCGATATCCACGATGGTGGCGTCGGTCAGCGTGGTGGAGAAGAAGTGCTCCTGCTTGCCTTCAACCGAGGTGCGGTACCATTTCAGGGTCACGGTCGGCAGCATTTCGCCGGACGCCAGGGCGTTGTACATCAGCGGAACGGCTTTGTTCAGCGCCACGGTGAATTTGAACGGCTTGTNCACACGCTGGCCGGACGGCTGACCGGACTGCGGGTCGGTCGGGACGGTCACGATGTGTTTGAATTCCTGCACCAGCATTTCATCTTCGTGGCCCTGCACGTAGATGTTGCCGACGGAGTCGGACGTGAAGGCACCGGCGGTGATGTTGCCCTNAGTTTTCCCTTCAATGCTGATATAACATGGGGTTGGCATAGTCTTGCTCCTTGTTGTTGAACGGTTTTTACTTTCGCCCGCTTGACAATGCAATGGCTATGCCAACTTTTATCCTATTGTTTTATAATGGAATTTAAAATATACATTTCAGCCTATTCAAAATCTGCGCAAAAAG
The DNA here is from genome assembly GCF_000688655.1 of Lonsdalea quercina subsp. quercina. Classification (GTDB taxonomy): domain Bacteria; phylum Pseudomonadota; class Gammaproteobacteria; order Enterobacterales; family Enterobacteriaceae; genus Lonsdalea; species Lonsdalea quercina. Next base: position 2,789 of record NZ_JIBO01000004.1, read on the forward strand.
TTGCGCAGAATGCGCAGATCGTTTGCAAACATTGCGCAAAAAGTGATTTGTGCTGGAAAGTGCGCAAGAAGTTGCGCAGATTTGGCAATTGTTCTGATAATTTGACTTAGCGATCGCCAGAGTCCGTCATGTTGATAGGTAAGGGCGATTGATCCGTCTTCAAATCAAGACATTTCAGCGCTAAACACTCATCTCGCACGATCGGTTCATTACTCTGGATCCGGAGAGTCAATAACGCCTTATTACCGGAAATTCCATAGTCTTGAGTTTTATTGATGAACGGATTGATATCATCGGTGACGTTTTGATGGATGAGCCGAGGCGAATTCCAAACATCACGTTAACGGATGCATTATGTTGTTGCGGCGAGCGGCACGATTTTGTCATACATCCTGCCAAAGAACGTTTCACAAATAACTTCCTTATCTTCTCTTCACCACATACCAACAATGTGCTCGAACTTGTCGTCCGTCTTGCTATGTTATCTCGTTGTTTGACTTTTGCGCCATTATCGTTTTTGTTTTTATACCAGCTGGTTATCAGTCTCAAAAAATTATTTATCCCAAATTGCAAATAGATTATATGGCACATCTAATTTCCTGTTCCTTAATGGTATTAAAATAACTGGGGTTTGTAAGATGGGAGTTAGAACCACCTTAAGTCATATTGTCAGGACATAATCGGTTTTCAGTGAGTGGTCGATTCTTTGTTATTCGCTTGAAATGAGTGATAGAGATGTTAATTGTGTTGCCAGGAATGTCATGTTTAATAGGATCGTTAAGCTTGGGAACACAACTGCTATTATTAGATAACGGGCATGATGACGACGGTACACCGTATTTGCTGAGTCCAATGGTTTTATCTGATTTCTTATTCAGAAGTTATTTTGTTAACAATCGATACAGCACATGTAAAGTGAATAACGATGCCTCAAACCCCGCGACAACCTGACAAAAACTACTTTTTACAGTTCAATGTGTGCATTTATCTGTGATAAACCGGCGTGCTATCGACACGATGGTTACAGTAACTATGGTGACTATTTGGTCATTAATCAAAATTTAAGCGCCATTATTGTGCCGTTTTTTTATGTTTGAAAAACTTGGTTTTTTGTTGATTTATTCTCTTTTTTGATTTTGGATTTCTTTTTATATCTATGATTCTATAGATATTTTTGTTTTAGCAATACAGAATGATATTATTATTGACCACTTATAACAGGTGTGTGTATCATCGCCTCGTCAGTATTTAGCGTTATATCGCTCAATTAGCTCGAAGTTAACTGCTTTTTTACTATTTGGTAATGGATATACCAAGAGGAAGTAATATTGGTTATATCCAGTTGCTTAGGTAATATCAACGGTCGATAAACGAAAAGTAATTTATTTTTCTTATCCGAACAGTGTTGTTCTAATTAACCTCGGACGTACCCTGGAAGGAATCGACCATGTGTTTTCTGGCCAGTCAGGGCCTAAACCTGGTATGCGAATATGGGAAAAGGAATTGACGGTGCATCCGTTGCACCAAAGGAACGTATTAATATCAAATATGTACCCGCGACTGGGGGACAGCAAAGCGAAGTTGAATTGCCGCTGACTCTGATGGTCGTTGGTAATATGAAAGGTCGTACGGAAGAAACGCCGATTGAGGAACGTTCTACTGTATCGATCGATAAAAACAATTTTTCTTCCGTTATGAAAGAATCCAAACTGGAACTCAATTTCAGCGTGCCTAATCGCCTGGAAGAAGAGAGCCAGGATGACCTGCCTGTAAAACTCAATATCGAATCTTTAGCTGATTTCTCCCCCGACCGTATTGCTGAACAAGTACCTGAATTGCAAAAGCTTCTGGAGCTCCGTGAAGCGCTGGTTGCGCTGAAGGGCCCGCTTGGCAACATCCCTGCATTCCGTAATCGTCTGCAGGATTTGCTGGCAAGCGAAGATGCGCGGGAACAGCTGCTGAAAGAGCTGGATCTGGTGAAACCAGCTGAGTAATACGTTGGATTGACGAGAAGGGAAACAAACATGTCAGTAGTAGAAGAGAAAGTACAGGCGGGCGCAGAAAGTGCCGCTCCTTCCTTGCTTGATGAGATCATGGCCCAAGCCCGGCTTACGCCTGTCGATGAAGGCTATAGCGTCGCCAAGCAGGGGATCGCCGCACTGATCTCAAATATTCTGGACAGTGGCGATACGAGCGAGCCGGTCAACAAGGCGCTGGTAGATAGCATGATTGTTGAGCTGGATAAAAAGCTCAGCAAGCAGGTCGATGTCATTTTGCACGCCGAGGAAGTTCAGGAACTGGAATCTTCCTGGCGTTCGCTGAAGCTGATGGTCGATCGCACTGATTTCCGTGAAAACATCAAGATTCTATTGCTCCATGCCACCAAGCAGGAGCTGTTGGATGACTTTGAGTTCGCGCCCGAAATCACCCAGTCCGGTTTTTACAAACACGTCTACTCCAGCGGTTACGGCCAGTTCGGCGGACAGCCGATCGGCGCGGTCATCGGTGACTATGCTTTCACGCAAAGTTCTCCGGATATCAAGCTGCTGCAATACACGAGCGCGGTGGGCGCGATGGCCCATTCACCTTTCATTTCCTCGGTTGACCCGACGTTTTTTGGCGTTGACAGCTTCACCGAATTGCCGACCATCAAAGACCTCAAATCCGTCTTCGAAGGCCCGGCTTATACCAAATGGCGCTCTCTGCGCGAATCTGAAGATTCCCGCTATCTGGGCCTGACGGCACCGCGTTTCCTGGCGCGTCTGCCGTACGATCCGGTCGAAAACCCGATCAAAGGGTTCAACTACAAAGAAGATATCAGCGTCGACCACGATCACTACCTGTGGGGTAACACGGCCTATCTGATGGGAACGGCGCTGACAGACAGCTTTGCGAAATATCGCTGGTGTCCGAACATCATCGGTCCGCAGAGCGGTGGCGCGATTACCGACCTGCCGGTACACGTTTATGAAGCGATGGGTCAATTGCAGGCCAAGATCCCGACGGAAGTTCTGATCACCGATCGTCGCGAATACGAAATGGCAGAGGAAGGCTTCATTACTCTGACCATGCGTAAAGACAGTGATAATGCTGCATTTTTCTCTGCCAATTCGGTGCAAAAACCGAAGGTGTTCCCGAACACCAAAGAAGGGAAAGAAGCGGAAACCAATTACAAATTGGGCACACAGCTCCCATACATGTTCATTATCAACCGTCTTGCTCACTACATCAAAGTGCTGCAGCGCGAACAGATTGGTTCCTGGAAAGAGCGTCAGGATCTGGAACGTGAACTGAACGGCTGGATCAAACAGTACGTTGCCGATCAGGAAAACCCGCCGGCAGACGTTCGTAGCCGTCGCCCGTTGCGTGCCGCTCAGATCAAGGTTCTGGATGTTGAAGGTGAACCGGGTTGGTATCAGGTCGCAATGTCCGTACGTCCTCATTTCAAGTATATGGGGGCGAATTTTGAACTGTCGTTGGTGGGACGTTTGGACAAGGAATAATCTCTGATGGCCTCTCTCTCTTCGTGGGATAGAGGGAGTGCCGCCAGTTTGTTCGATCGTATCCGGGGCGAAGAACGTCGCAGTTCTTCGCCTCAGGACGAGCTGGAGTGTCTGATTGAGTCGGTAAAACGCAAACTCGACCAGGTGCTCAATACGCGTCCGGGAAGTTGTCGCAGTGCGCCTGATCTCGGCGTCATTGATTTTAATGACGCGACGCAGGGCGGAGCAGATATACGTGGTCGGATACGTGAGGCGATACGGCAATGCATTTGTCAGTATGAGCCGCGCATCGTTCATGTCGAAGTCAGTTCCAACGACTATCCATCTAGCCCGCTCGAAATGGCGTTTCAGGTGACAGCTCACGTACGGTTGGAACAGCTGGAGCAGGTCACTTCCTTCAATATCCATATGGACAGTCACCGACACTATAGAATGACGTAACTATGCTTCTGGAACACTACTTCAGGGATGAAATAGCTTNCCTGCGTTTGCAAGGACGCCAGTTTGCCGATGCCCACCCTGAACTGACCCGTTTTCTATCAGAACAAACCACCGATCCGGACGTCGAGAGGCTGCTGGAAGGGTTTGCTTTTCTGACGGGAAGTTTGCGGGCAAAAATTGAGGATGAATTTCCTGAATTGACCCACGGGCTGCTGGGCATGCTGTGGCCGAACTATTTACGTCCGGTTCCCAGCATGACGATTATGCAGTTCTCAGTGATCCCTGGAGCCATTGCACGGCCTGCTTTAATTAGCCGCGGCTGTATGCTGGATAGCCAGCCAGTCGACGACGTCGTATGCCATTTCCAGACCTGTCATGACGCCTGGGTGTATCCTGCGGATATCCGCGACATCAGCGTACAAAGCGGTAACGACCTCTCCAAAATTAGTCTGGACTTCAACCTGCACGGACCGATGCTGCTCAACGAGTTGCAGTTGGACAAGCTGCGGTTTTATTTGGGAGGCGACAGCTACACCGCCTACGAACTCTATTTCTGGCTCTCCAGTAAGCTTTCCCACATCGAGCTTGAAATCGATGGGACACGATTCAGACAAGAAGCCAGTACGTTAAAAACGATCGGCTTCGAACGGGAAGATGCACTGCTGCCTTATCCGAGCAACGTCTATTCCGGCTACCGAATTTTGCAGGAATTTTTCTGCTTCCCGGAAGCCTTCCTGTTCTTTCAGCTTTCCGGTGCGGACTGGCCTAACCAGCCGTTGTCGGTCACTGATTTCAAAATCCACTTCTGTTTTGCCTGCCCGCTGCCTGCGGAACTCAAAATCCGTCCTGACTCTTTCATGTTGAACTGCGTACCGGCGATCAACCTGTTCCAGCATGACAGCGAGCCGATCAACCTCAACGGCCGCCAGACGGAGTATCCGCTCAAAGCCAGTTACCGACATGCGGATGCCTACGAAATTTTCTCGGTGGACAAAGTCGAGGGATGGATTGAAGGCCATATCGGGCGCGCTCGCGGCGAGCCGCGACAGTATCAGCCGTTTGAAAGCTTCCAGCACCAGATTGAGCGCGCCAAAGGCCGTCTGGCGTTGTACTACCGCAGCCGCGTGCGCGAGGCGGTCAGCGGCGACGGTTTCGACCATGCGCTATCGTTCGTGCGCGGTGATGAAACCGAAGCGGTTGATATGGACGAGTCCATTTCGGTATCGCTGACCTGCACGAACCGCTCCAAAGCGTCTCAGTTGCCAGTCGGCGCCGTCTGCATGCCGACCGGCAGCTCGCCGTCGTTCGCGAAGTTCAGAAATATTATCCGGCCGACGCGGCCGCTGCGTCCCGCACTGGACGGCAGCCTGCATTGGACGCTGATCTCCAACCTGTCGCTGAACTATGTTTCGTTGCTGCGTCGCGACGCGCTGGTGCAGATCCTGCGGACGTACGACTTCCCGGCGCTGCATGACAAACAGGCCGAGCAGGCGTCCCGCAAGCGTCTGGCCGGGATCGAATCAATAGAAACCACGCCGATAGACCGGCTGATTCGCGGGATGCCGGTACGTGGGCTGAAGTCGGTGCTGTCCGTGTATCAGTCCGCCTTCGCCAGCGAAGGCGAGCTGTATCTATTCGGCACCGTACTGGCGCATTTCTTCTCGCTTTACGCCAGCGTCAACGCCTTCCATTTATTGGAAATCATCAACCTTGATAACAAGGAGCGCTACAAATGGCCAGTCCAGATAGGTCAGCACTCCATGATGTGATGTTTCGGGATGATGCGCCGCGCTTTAATTTTTTCCAGCTGGTCGAGCTTGTCAACCGGTTGGAAGGCGTGGATCAGGAGCGGGGGCTGGACTACCGGCCTGAACAGGAACGCATACGGTTCAAATCCACCGCGTCCCTGGGTTTTCATAGCAGCGATATACAAGGCATTACGCAGGACGAAACGCAGGGCCATGTGCTGGAAGTCGCCTTCATGGGCCTGCACGGCAGTCAATCGCCTATGCCCGGCTACTACCTGGACGATCTGGCCTGGGAGTATGCGCAGGGCGAACAGAAACTGGGCGCGTTTCTGGATTTCTTCCACCACCGCCTGCTGACGTTGTTACACCGCCTCTGGCGCAAATACCGTTACCACGTCCGCTTTCAGGACGAAGGGGAAGATGGATTCTCGCGGCTGATGTTCGCGCTGGTGGGCCTGGGCAATGACGCCGTGCGCGAGAGCCTGCCGGTCAACCGGGCCAAGATGCTGTCCTACGCCGGAATGCTGGCGAGTCCGAGTCGCTCGCCGGAAGTGGTGGCCGGGCTGGTCGCGCACTGCTTTGNCCTGGACATGGTCGATGTTATCGCGTGGCAGGCGCGCAAAGTGCCGATTCATACGGACCAGCAGAATCGGTTGGGAAGGGCCAACTCCATGATGGGCAACGACTTCGTTATCGGCGACAAGGTTAACGACTGCGCGGGAAAATTTTTGCTGAAAATCAATAACCTGAGCTTTGCGCAGTTTTTACAGTTTTTGCCCAACGGCGAACATTTCGAGCCACTGGTGCGCTTCGTTTCCTTCATCCTGCGCGACCAATGCGCGTGGGACCTGCGGCTGGGGTTCGGTTTGGGAGAAGCGAAAGGGCTTCGCCTGGGACATGAGCAGAGCGCTCGTTTGGGATGGAGCAGCTTTCTCGGCGAGCCGCCGAGCGAGCCTGATGTGACTATTTGCGTGCAGGAGTAATCGTGAACGAACTTAATCAACAACTTTCTTTGGTGGTGCTGAACAGTGAACAGCTGGAAGGCAACTCCCAGGTTCAATACCAGTTTCATCAAAGTGGCGGCACGCTGGGCTCCTCGGAGCAGGATAGTTGGAAGCTGAAAGATCGGCTAGGCGCGGTGCTGCCTGAACATGCGCGCATCGAACTGCATGATGGGCGCTTTTGCCTGTGTGATCTCAGCGGCCAAACCTTCATCAATGGTGCGACCTCGCCCATCGGGCGCTCAAGAAAAGTTTTTTTGGATCAGGGCGACGAACTGACGGTCGGACCGTTCAGGCTGCGAGTGTATATGGGCAAGGTCAGCGCGGAGCCGGAACTGGCGCAGATCATTGGCAACCGCTCGGAAAATGAGCTGGATGACTGGCTTGCGCAGGAAAAAGCCACGGAGAATAACGAANAAACGTCTACGCCATCCCCGGCCAGCGACCCGCTACTGGCGCTACAGCAAGAACAAACCGGCGCAAACGCATTCCTTACTCAGGAGACGCGGGCAACGCCCGAATTCTCCACTACGACTCGTGTTTCATCTACTTCTTCTTCAGCCGTTGAGGGCACCATGGACCAGGAATTTCTCGAGCTACCCGCTATACAGGACCGTTTTGATTCGCTGACAGCCGGCGACAACATCGAACAAAACGCGCTGGCCCCGCTGATGCGCGGCCTCGGTCAGACGCTGGACATCGGCAACAATCAGCATCTCAGCAATTTCCTTGAGGACATGGGAAAAACGCTGCGCGCCATGATTGAAGGGCTGTTGAAGCTGCAGGCCGACCAGGCGGCGCTGTCGGACAAGCATTTGCGTCCGATTGAAGACAATCCGCTGCGTCTGAGTCTGGACTACCACGACACGCTGTCGTTGCTGTTCGCTGAAGAGAAAAGCCCGGTGCACCTTTCCGCACCTGCCGCCGTCGATGAAGTCCTGCGCAACGTGCGTATCCACCACATTGCCAACGAGCAGGCCATCGCGACCGCGCTGGACAGCATTTTGCAGGCGTTCTCCCCCGACGTGTTGCTCAAGCGCTTCGAACATTATCGCCGTGCCGGCGAGCAGAATCCCATGGACGATGGCTGGGCCTGGTCCATGTACCAGCACTACTTCCGCGAGCTGACGTCCGAACGCCAGCAGGGATTCCAGAAGCTGTTCCAGCAGGTGTATTCCCAGGCCTACGACCGCGTCGTTCGTGAGCAACAGGAGTTAATCTGATGCTGCGGACATTCTTGCTTTCCGGGGTATTACTGCTGCTTTCAGGCTGTACCACTATGGGCAAGATGGCTGACGTTGCAATGAACCCGGATATTCAGGTGGGGAGCAACGATAGCCAACCCTCGACCGCCGGGTTCAGCCTGCTTGCCGAGCCGGACGTGAACCCCAACGAGAGTGGGGAAGCGGCGCCGATTGAGTTTCAGATCGTCATGCTGTCGGAAGACTCCAAGCTGCTGGCGACGGACTACGACCAGGTGACGGCCGATCTGGAGAAATCGCTGGGCAAGAATTACATCGACCACCAGGACTACACCTTGCTGCCGGGACAGTTCAAGTATCTGCCGCCGGTCAAGCTGGATGAGAAGATACGTTATATCGGCGTCGTTGCGCGCTATGCGGATCCCGACAGCGCCGAATGGCGCAAGGTCATCAAAGTGAAAAATACCGGACGGGCCTATCAGATTCTCGTGCATCTGCGTCTGGATGAAGTCGAACTCCAAAAAGAAGAAGAATAGCTATGTCGAGCCGAAATCGGATTATTTGGCGTGAAGGTTTATTCATCAAACCTCAGCATTTTCAACAGCAGCAAAGGCATACGGATTACACTCTGCACGCGCGTCTGAGCGCGATGGGCGATTTTTTCTACGGCCTTCAGTCGCTGACCATTAACGAAGAGTACCTGAACTTTGGGCGCATCGCGCTGGTGTCCGCTACCGGGATCATGCCGGACGGCACCGTCTTTAACATTCCGAGCGATGACATGTTGCCGCAGCCGCTGGAGATCACCGATGCGTCGGTCGTCAATCAGAAGGTCTATCTGGCGATCCCGCTGTCCGTCAGCGGCGTGAGCGAGGTCAATCACGGCGGTCAGCAGATTGCGACGCGACTGCATGCACACCGCCACGACGTGCGCGATCTGCACAGCGAAGGCGGCGATGTGGTGTCGCTGGAAGTGGGGCAGGTCAGCCTGCGTCTGATGCTGGAGCGCGACGATCGCAGCGCCTACGCCTCGCTGGCGATTGCCCAGATTCTGGATAAACGGCCGGATGGCGGTCTGGTGCTGGACCCGAACTTCATGCCGTGCAGCATCAGCATTTCCGCGATCCCAACGCTTAAGCGTTTCCTCGGCGAGTCCGCCGGACTGGTGGCCGAACGCGCCCGCAGTCTGGCGCAGCGCATCGCCGCGCCGGGACAGCAGGGGGTCGCCGACGTCGCCGAATTCATGATGTTGCAGTTGCTCAACCGCGCGCAGCCGCTGCTGTCGCATTTGGCGCGGATGGGGACGCTGCACCCCGAGCGTCTGCATGAAGCGCTGGTGCAGGTCTGCGGCGAACTGATGACGTTCACGGATGAATCCCGCCTGCCGCCGGAGTTTCCCGCCTATCGCCACGACGACCAGCAGAGCAGTTTTGAGCCGCTGATGATGGCGTTCCGTCAGGCGCTGAGCACCGTGCTGTCGCCGCGCGCCGTCTCGTTGCAGCTGCGTAAGCACCAGTACGGCGTGATGATTGCGATGGTCGGCGACAGCGAGCTGATGGCCAGCGCCGACTTCGTCCTGGCCGTACGCGCCAGAATGCCGCAGGAGCAGTTGCGCAAACAGCTGTTGCAGCAGACCAAAGTGGCGTCCAGCGACAAGATCCGCGAACTGATCAGCCTGCAGCTGCCGGGCGTTCCGCTGCTGCCGCTGCCGGTAGCGCCTCGTCAGCTGCCGTACCACGCGGGCTACAGCTATTTCCAGCTGGATCGACAGAGCGCCGCCTGGCAGATGCTGGTGGGCGACAACACGCTGGCGTTCCATATTGCCGGGGACTTCCCGGATCTGGATATGCAGCTTTGGGCTATTCGTAGCTAATTACCGGGGGAAGAGCTAGATGACGATCGATGTTATCCGCAATGAGCTGCTGGGCGACTTGTTGTACGACCACGCCCAACAGCTGGATATGGACTCAGACTATTGGTTTCGGCTACGCGGCCAAAGCATCAACCCCATGATTGACGCCGTGACGCCGCTGCTGGGCATGGTGGAGCGCGTGCGTCATCTGACGGCGTATGACCAGGTGCCCGATCTGTACCAAAAAGTGGTGTCGGAAATTCAGGCCATTGAGCAGGAGCTGATTACGCACGGCTATGAAAACGGCGTCATTTTGTCGTTTCGCTACATCCTCTGCACCTATATCGACGAGGCCGTCATGGGCCGCGAATGGGGCAGCCAGAGCGTGTGGTCGGAGCATTCGCTGCTGACCCGATTCCACAACGAAACCTGGGGTGGAGAGAAGGTGTTTGTCCTGCTGGGCAAATTGCAGACCGATCCGGTCCATTATCGGGACATTCTGGAGTTCATCTATCTCTGTCTGTGCCTGGGATTTGAGGGGCGCTACCGCGTGATGACGCAGGGCCGCGACGAATTCGAAGGTATTGTCCGCAAGCTTCACAACATTCTGCATCCGGAATCGGCGGAGACACCCTCCGTCTTCCATCTCGATCTGGGACAGCAGTCCTCCGGCTACCGGATGCGCCGGCAGATTTCGCTCTTCACGCTGTTTTTATGCGTCAGCGTGGTGTTAGCGGCGATCTTCGGTCTTTATCACTATCAGCTCAGCAATCAGACCCAGGACGTGCTTCGTCAACTGGGGGAATTATTACAATAAGATAGGAGATCACACGATGATTCGAATAGAACTGCCGGTGTTGGTTGAACGGCTTAATCCTATTTGTCGACACATGCTGGAAGAGGCTGCGGCCCTGTGTGTGAATTGCCAGGGCGCGGAAATCCGGGTCGAACACTTGCTGCTGAAAATGTTGGACACGCCGCTCAGCGACGTGCGTCAGATCCTCAAGCGCGCTGAGGTGGATGTGGATGAGCTGACGCAACTGCTCCAGCCATCCGGCGTGGATAAAGAGTACGATCAGGGCTACCCCTCGTTTTCGCCGTTGCTGATTGAGTGGTTGCAGGACAGCTGGCTGTTGGCGTCCGCGGAGATGCAGCACGCCACGTTGCGCAGCGGGGTGCTGCTGCTGGTCCTGCTGATGACCCCCAATCGCTACCTCGCCGGAGCGGTTACGCGCTCTCTGGCGAAAGTGAACCGTGAGCTGCTGCGTCAGCAGTTCGACGAGTGGGTGAAAGACTCTGCGGAAACGGACGTCTCGTCTACGGCCGCCGGCAACGCGGGCGGCGGCGCGGCGGCGTCTCAGGGCGATGCGTCGTTGTTGGCTCGCTTCACCGACAACATCACCGAGCAGGCCCGCGCGGGCAGGCTGGNCCCGGTGCTGTGTCGCGATAAAGAGATCGATCTGATGATCGATATCCTGTCGCGCCGCCGTAAGAACAACCCGATTGTAGTGGGTGAAGCCGGCGTCGGTAAAAGCGCGCTGATCGAAGGTCTGGCGCTGCGCATCGTGGCGGATCTGGTGCCTGAGAAAATGCGCAACGTCGAGCTGCTATCGCTGGACTTAGGCGCGATGCAGGCTGGCGCCGCTGTCAAAGGCGAATTCGAAAAACGATTCAAAGGGGTGATGCAGGAGGTGAAAACCTCGCCTCAGCCCATCATTCTGTTCATTGATGAAGCCCACACGCTGATCGGCGCGGGCAATCAGGCCGGCGGGCTGGACGTTTCCAACCTGATTAAACCGGCGCTGGCGCGCGGCGAGCTGCGTACCATCGCCGCCACGACCTGGAGCGAATACAAGAAATACGTCGAGAAAGACGCCGCCCTGTCGCGCCGTTTCCAAATGGTCAAAGTGGGTGAGCCGGACGCGGAAGAGGCCACCGTCATCCTGCGCGGCCTGCGCAGCATTTACGAGAAGGCGCACGGCGTTCTGATCGACGAAGCGGCGCTGCATGCCGCGGCCCAACTGTCATCACGCTATATCTCGGGCCGACAGCTGCCGGATAAAGCCATCGACGTGCTCGATACCGCCTGCGCTCGCGTCGCCATCAATCTGACCACGCCGCCGCGCGCCATCAGCCATGTGCAAAATCAGCTGCACCAGCGCGAGCAGGAAATTCTTCAGCTTGAGCGTCAGACCCGGATCGGTCTGGGGGATAATGCGGAACGACTGGCGTTGCTGCGTGACGCTCAGCAGGCCGATGAAGCGGAGCTTACCGCTGTGAACGCGGATTGGCAGGCGCAGCAGGCGTTGGTCAGCGAGGTGATCGCACTGCGCGCGGCGCTGTTGGCCGATGAACTCACCGACGAGGTCACGCTGGGCGAGGAAACCCTGTCGCTGGCGGACGCCACGCAGCGTCTGGNCGAGCGCGAACAGGCGCTGGCCGCCTTGCAGGAAGACGCCATTCTGGTCTCCGCGCACGTGGATAAAGCGCAGATCGCTGCGGTGATCGCCGAGTGGACCGGCGTGCCGCTGAACCGCATTTCGCAGGGCGAGCTGGACGTTGTCACCCAGTTGCCGACGCACCTCGGCGACACGATCAAAGGGCAGGATCTGGCGATAGCCCAACTGCACAANCATCTGCTGACCGCCCGCGCCGATCTGCGTCGTCCGGGCCGTCCTCTAGGGGCGTTCCTGCTGGTCGGTCCGAGCGGCGTCGGCAAGACCGAAACCGTGCTACAGATCGCCGACCTCATGTTCGGCGGCCGCAACTACCTGACCACCATCAATATGTCGGAATATCAGGAGAAACACACGGTGTCTCGCCTGATCGGCTCTCCTCCGGGCTACGTCGGCTTCGGCGAGGGCGGCATCCTGACGGAAGCCATCCGCCAGAAGCCGTACTCGGTGGTGCTGCTGGACGAAGTCGAAAAAGCGCATCCCGACGTACTGAACCTGTTCTACCAGGCTTTTGATAAAGGGGAGCTGGCGGATGGCGAAGGTCGTCTAATCGACTGTAAGAACGTCGTCTTCTTCCTGACGTCCAACCTGGGCTTCCAGACCATCGTGGATTACGCCGACCGGCAGGACGATCTGCTGGATGCGCTCTATCCCGAACTGGCGGGCTTTTTCAAACCGGCGCTGCTGGCGCGTATGGAAGTCATTCCTTACCTGCCGTTGGCTCAGGATACGCTGGTCGATATCGTCCACGGCAAGCTCTCTCGTCTGGTCAATCTGCTGAAGGCCCGCTTCGACGCTGAAGTGGTTATCGACGACGACGTGCCGGTAGAGATCTTGCGGTTGGCTAACCGCAGCGAAAACGGCGCGCGCATGCTGGAGTCCGTGATCGACGGTCATCTGTTGCCGCCGGTGTCGTTGCAGCTGCTGCAACGGATCTCCGCAGGCGATGCCATTGCGCGCATTCGCTTCAGCGTGAACGACGGCCAGTTTGTTTCAGAGGTGGAGGGCTGAGGATGCAGCAAGCCCTTGAATTCACGCTTTCGCTGACCCGGCCTCATGACGAGGCCGAACTCTGCGACTGGTTGCTGGATACCCTGCGGGACCACTGGCGGCCGAGCGGTGCAGTTCTGGGCTTGGTGGATATCAGCGGGCGGCAATTTACCTGTGAGGGATGGATTCACGGCAAACCGGTGTTATTGACGCTGGACGTCGATGACTTCAGCCATCCCCTGGCTTACGTATTGCACAAAAATCAGGTGAGAACCTGGGACTCTCTGTACGGCGGCGCGCGCATAGAACACGCCGCGTTTCGCGGACTGCTGGCGGAAGCCGGGGCGCAGTGCGGTCTGCATGCCTTGCCGGTCAACGGTGAGAACGGCAAGTCGGTCGGCGTTCTGGCGCTGTTCGACAGCGGCGTCCGGCTGCGGATGTGGCATGAGCAAGATGAGCTGCCGCTGCTGGCGCGCATTTTCNCGCATCAGCTTGCCCTGTTGCGGGATTTGGGCCGCAGCCGCCGTGAGCAGACCGTGCTGCGAGACTCGCTGCGNCAGATCAAGGGTAAGGACGCGCGGCTGCGCCAGCAAGAGAAACTGTTGGAGACCTCGCTCGTCGGGCAGTCGGCGGCGATCCGCCGACTGCATCAGCAAATCGGTCAGGCGGCTCAACATCATCTGGCGGTGCTGATCCAGGGCGAAACTGGTGCGGGCAAAGACGTGGTGGCGCGTCTGCTGCATCAGTGTTCGGTCCGCGCCGACAAGCCGTTTATCGCCATCAATTGCGCGGCCATCCCCGAAAATCTGATTGAAAGCGAGCTGTTTGGCTATCAAAAAGGGGCTTTTTCCGGCGCGCAGTGCAACAAAGACGGACTGGTGGCGCAGGCCAACGGGGGGNCGCTGTTCCTGGATGAGGTCGGCGATATGCCGATGATTATGCAGGCCAAGCTGCTGCGCGTGCTGGAAACGCATGCCTTCCGTCCGTTGGGCGGCGATAAGGAGTGCCACTCCGACTTTCGCATCATCGCGGCGACGCATCAGCCGCTGGAGCAGTACGTCAGCGAAGGACGCTTCCGGCAGGATCTGTACCACCGGCTCTGCCAGTGCGCGATCCAGGTCTCTCCGTTGCGGGAACGGCCGGATGACATCGCGTTGCTGTGCGAACATTTCATCGCGCTGTTCGAACGTCAGGAAGGCAAAACGTTCGGGGCATTGCCGCGCGCCGTTCTCAAGCATTTGATCGATTACGACTTCCCCGGCAACGTCCGTGAACTCAAGAACCTGCTGGAAGTGGCCTGCGCCAATACCCCAGCGGGACAGGAAATCAGTCTGGACGCGTTGCCTCCGGAGCTGAAAAATCGCCTCGACGACCAGTCTATCGTGCTGGAAGACGGCTACAACCATATCCGGGATTTGCGTCTGGCGACGCAGCAGTACGAAGCGGCGGTGATCGCCGAGCGTATGCGCTATTTCCAGGGAAATCGCTTACTGGTGGCGGAAAGTCTCAACATCCCCAAACGGACGTTGGACCACAAGTGCCAGAAGCTGGAGGTGAAATGATGAGTATTTTATCCCTGTTGCCATTGCTGGTTTCGGCGTCGACGGCGCCTGCCCCCCACTGGGAGCGGCTATTGCAGCAGTGCGGCCAGGAAACCGTGCCGCAGGTGCGGTTAGCCTGCTACGACGCCATCGGCAGAGCGTCGGCCCCGACTGCCGGCACGTCTGCGCGTCCGGCGGACTGGCACGATCTCGTGGCGAATCATTCCGCTCGCGGCCGCGACGGGTTCGTCCTCAATCGCGATGATGCCTCGGACAGCCAGACACTGACGCGCCGCGCCGTCGAGGGGGGCACGTTGACCATCTCCTGCTCCAGCGCCATTACGCATTTGCGCTTACAGCTGGATAACGCGTGGCCAGGTGAGCAGATTCAGGCTCGCATCGATGGCGAACCGACCGCAGACAACTGGTTCGTCCGCAACCGGGGGATGCTGTTGGAATTCGGGCGCGGTCTGCCCGCCATCGAAGAGCTTAAACGCTGGATCGGCCATCGTGAGCTGCTGCTGTCGGACGATCGCGGCAGGACGGTGCAGGTCGACCTCACTGGTCTGGGGGACGCCCTGAAGCCGCTGCGTCAGCAATGTCGTTGGTAGGAGAACAGTCGATGGCAATCCACTCTCATCCTTGGTGTCAGCGGCTGCTGACGCCCCTGCCGGTAGACCGGGTCAGCGGCGCGGTTCCGTCGGACGATCCGCTCTGGGAAGACATCGAAACCGAGATGGTGAAGCTGGGATCGCTCGCCCACAGCCAGGTGGATATCAACGCGGTGGCGGAGCAGTGCATGACGCTGCTGGAAAGCCGTACCAAAGACATGCGCGTCGTCGTCCAACTGCTGCGCTGCTTGCAGCATCCGGCGAAGGCGACGCCATTCGCGACTGCAATGATGCTGCTGGACGACTGGGTGAACGTCTACTGGACCACGGCATGGCCGCAGAACTCGTTGCAGAAAACCCGGTTGATGACGCAGGCCGCCAAGCGTTTCGACAGCGTGTTGCCGCGCGTCGCCGAGAGTGCCTCGGTGGCCGAACTGGGTCAGTTGTTGACATTGTCGGAGCAGTTCGCCCAGCGTTGGTCCGCCATCGCGCCCGACAACACGCTGTTTGACGATTTGACGGTCAGCCTGCGTCGCGCGCAGAGNCGGCGCGCAGAGCAGAACAAGGCAAATGAACCGCCTCCGCGCGCGCAGGCGAGCGCCAGCGTCGCATCGGCTTCGTCCGGTCAGGCGGAACCGAAACCGTCCGTCGACATCAATCATTCGGATGACCGCGCCTGGCGGCAAACGCAGCTCAAAGTGGCGGAACTGCTGGTGGAACAGCAGGTGGATACCCCGGTGGGATACCGTCTGCGTCGGCACGCTATCTGGTCCGGCATCACCACGCCGCCGTTGACCGCAAAAGGCAACGCCACGCAACTGGCTCCCATGTCGGTGGATAGGGTGGACGAGTACAAGGCGGCGATGGGGCAGGCGGACAAGGCCCTGTGGGCGCGGGTGGAGCAGAGTCTGGTATTGGCGCCGTACTGGTTTGAAGGGCACATGTTATCGGCGCAGATCGCCACATCGCTGGACTGTAAAGCGACGGCTTCGGCCATCGCTGATGAGCTGCACGCCTTCCTGACGCGTCTGCCGACCCTGCGGGAACTTACGTTCAACGATGGGACGCCGTTCCTGACCGACGCCTGCCGAGAGTGGGTGGATGCCGGACAGGCGAACAGCGCGTCGTCGTCCGGGCAATCCGACGATCTGGCGGGCGAGGCGGCGAAATGTCGGGCGGAGAAGGGCCTGAACGCCGCCATGACGCTGCTGGATGAGAAGATGGCCAAGATGAAAGAGCCCAGAGGCCGTTTCTACGCCCAGCTGATCTTAGCGGATCTGCTGGCGGAGGAAGGAATGAAGACGTTAGCAACACAGCATTACCACGCTTTGTGGCAAGAAACCCAGCGATTGGGACTGTCGCAGTGGGAGCCGGGACTGGTTAGCCGCCTTGAGCGCTTTGCAACCTCGTGGTCAAAATAAGACATTCGGAGTGAATGGTCACTTATGTTTAAAACAATCATTACCTTTTTGCGGCAACAGTTGCCGAAGCTAAAGCTCTCCTGGGTCATGCTGGGGATCGTGCTCTGGATTGTCGTGTTGCCGCTGGCCTGGTGGCTCGGCCCGCGACTGACCGTGTTCGACACGCGGCCGCTGGATACGATTTGGTCGCGCATCGTCTTTACGTTGCTGTGGCTCTGGCTGGGTTTCAGCATCAGCGCCTGGCGACTATGGCGTCGCGTACGTCATATCCGGGCGGAGCAGCAGAAGCAGAAGATCGCCGAGCATGATCCTCAACAGATCTTCGTCGACAAGCAGCAGGCGTTTCTGGATCGTTGGCTGCTGGCGTTGCGCGAAAATCTGGGAACGAACATCCTCTACAAGATGCCGTGGTACCTGACGATCGGTTTGCCGGGCAGCGGTAAAAGCAGCCTGATCCACCGCGCCAACGAGGCCAACAAGCTCAATCCGCATCTGGATGCCGAACTGCGAGACTTCGCGGCGGGTCAGGAAGTGGACTGCTGGGTGGGCGAAAGCGCCATTATCTTCGATCCCGACGGTCAGATGATGGCACCGTCGAATCCCGATCACGCTCCGGATGAACGCAAACATGAACGTCTGTGGACGCATTTGTTGCAGTGGCTGAGCCAAAACCGTAAGCGTCAGCCGCTGAACGGTCTGGTGCTGACGTTGGATCTGGCCTGGTTATCTCATGCCAGCGTGCCGGAACGTCAAGCCTATGCGCAGCTGATCCGCGGCCGGATTCAGGAAATCGCCACTACGCTGAACACCCGCCTGCCTATCTATGTCGCGCTCACCAAGCTGGATATGCTGCGCGGCTTCGATATCGCCTACCGTCAGCTGGACAAGGAGACCCGTCAGTCCATTCTGGGGGTGACCTTTGACCTGAAGGCCAGCGCCGGGAAAGGCTGGCAGGAAGAGCTGGATGCCTTTTGGGATAAATGGGTTTCCGTGCTCAACGACAATCTGCCTGGCAAGATGCTCTCCAATCTCACTAGCGAGCAGCGCAGCGCTCTGTTCAGCTTTACGCGCCAGCTAGCCGGTTTGAAGGACTATGTTGAGGAGATCCTCGCCGCCGCCATTACGCCGGAAGAGTACAAACCACTGCTGGTACGCGGCGTTTACGCGTGCTCTGTCTATCAGCAGGGCGTGCCGTTCGACGCCTTCGCGCAGGCGGCCACCTTCCGTTATCAACTGCCGGAGCCGGTCAATTCGGCCCTGAAGGGCGAGTCCAACACCTTCTTCGTGAAACGCCTGTTTTCCGGCGTCATCTTCCCCGAAGCGCATCTGGCCGGGGAGAACCGTTTGCACAGTCTTTACCGCCGCCGCCGGATCGGCATCGGTATGGGCTGCATGGGCGTGCTCGCCGCGCTGTTGGTGATCGGCTGGCATCACTACTACCGGCTGAACGAAGAGGCCGGGCGCAACGTACTTAACAAGGCGCAGGCGTTTACGGACACCNCCGAACTGGCAGGGCAGCAGAATCAGGGCTTTGGCTATGGACAGCTGCCGCGTCTTAACCTGATCCGCGAGGCCACGCTGTCGTTCGGCGACTATCGCGAAAAAACGCCGGTGCTGTCGGAAATGGGGCTATATCAGGGCGATAAGATCGGTCCTTTCGTGGAAGGCACTTATCTTCAGCTGCTGAGTCAGCGTTTCCTGCCGGCGGTGATGCAGGGGTTGCAGGACGATCTGAATCAGGCCCCCAAAGGCAGCGAGCAGAAGCTGGCGATCCTGCGCATCATGCGGATGATCGACGATGCGTCCGGCCGCAACAAGTCGGNGGTCGAGCAGTATATGGGACAGCGTTGGCAGCGGGCGTTCCCCGGNCAGGGCAAGGTGCAGGAACATCTGATGCAGCATCTGGACTATGCGCTGGAGCACACCGACTGGCACCAGGCCCGTCAGCAGAAGGACGCGCAGGCGATCGCCGCCTTCGAACCGTTCCGGATGCCGATCGCCGACGCGCAGCGTGAGCTGAGTAAACTGCCGATGTTCCAACGTATCTACCAGAGTCTGGTGACCAAGTCGCTGGACGTGCTGCCGCCGGATATGATGATGCGCGATGAAGTCGGGCCGGTGTTCGATACCGTCTTCGCGCTGCGCAACGACAAAGCGGGCACGGTGCCTCGGCTGCTGACCAATGCGGGCTTCAGTGAATATTTCGTTAAACAGGATAAGACGCTGTTCGATCTGGCCGCGCTTGACGCGTGGGTGCTGGGCCAGCGTGAGAAAGTCTATCTGAGCGAGGAAGACCGAAGGGAGATCCAGCGTCAGGTCAACGATCGCTATATCACCGACTACGTCAACCAGTGGCAGAAAGTGCTCGCCGGTCTGGACGTGCAGCCGCTGGAAACGCCGGAGCAGGCGCTGGACGTGCTGACGGCCATCACCGGTAACGATCAGCCTTTCCAGCGTGTGATCGCCGCCCTTAACGATAATACTCGCGCCCGTAAGCTGTCGGATAACGACAACGACCCGGCGCAGCTCATGAATGCGCGCATCAGCCGCACGTTTATGACCACCAACNCGACGCTGAGTGGTCGTGGCGATCAGGTCGCGCTGATCCAGGAAGTGAACCAAAAGCTGACGGAGTTCTACCACAGTCTGGAACAGATCGTGAATGCGGGCGATCCGGGGCAGGCGGCGCTCAAAGCGATGCAGCTGCGCCAGACCAACCGCTTCGCCGATCCGGCGTTCGCACTGCAACAGTACGCGCGCAGCCTGCCGACGCCGCTGGACCGCTGGGTCGGGCAGATCGCCGAGCAGAGTTCGCATTTGGTGATGGATCTGGCGATGTCTTCGCTGAATCAGGAATGGCAGGACAAAGTGGTGACGCCGTTCAACGATCAGCTGGCGGATCGCTACCCGTTCAATCCTGAGTCGGACAGGGACGTGGCGCTGTCGGAGATGGAGCGCTTCTTCGCTCCCGGCGGCACGCTGGACAGCTTCTATCAGGCCAACCTGAAGTCCATCCTGAACGATAGTCAGGGGAGCGGCGATGTGAGCTCGACGTTGCAGACGGAGCTGGTCAAGCAGCTGGATCGCGCCGATCGCATCCGTAAAACCCTGTTCAATGCGCAGGGCGGACTGGAGGTGCACTTCGTGCTGGAGCCTATCGAGCTAACCGCGAATAAGCGCCGCAGCGTACTCAATCTCGACGGACAGCTGCTGGAGTACTCTCACGGCCGCCGTCAGAAAACGCCGCTGGTGTGGCCGAACAACATGCGGGACGGCGCGGAAAGCAAAATCACGCTGGTACCGGACAACCGCGAGCGTTCGCCGCGTAGTCTGGGCTACATCGGACCGTGGGCGATGTTCCGCCTGATCAATACGGGCGAGTTGAGGCAGGTCAACGAGAACACATTCGACGTGCAATTCGCCGTCGACCAGGGATCGATGTCCTATCGCGTTTACACCGACGCCAGCCACAACCCGTTCGCCGGTGGTCTGTTCAGCCAGTTCCAACTGCCTGAATCACTGTATTAATGTAAAGGGGGCGCTGATGGCGCCCCCATTGAATGGATTTCATCACTATGCAAGACGCACAGCAGGCTCTGACAGTCGGTCGCGATCCGCGAATGCTGCCCGAATATGAAACCTTACGCATCGAAATCAACAAGCTGAGCCATGCCTCACGGCCGGAAGTGGACTGGGCCTTGATCCATAAAATGGCGGGCATCATTTTTGAAAAGCACGGGGTGGATTTGCAGACCGCCGTGTATTTCGTCCTTGCCCGGTCACGGCTACAGGGGCTGAACGGTTTTACCGAAGGCTGCGAATTTCTCGCCAACCTGATCGTGACCCAGTGGGACAACTTCTGGCCGCCGGTGCACCAGGATCGCGCTCGCATCGAAATGATCGACTGGTTTATCGCCCGCGTCAGCGAGGTGATCCGCGGCTATGCCATCAGTCAGGACGATCGCCGGTTGATCTACCGCTGTGAACGCTCGCTGCAGCTGATTAGCGAAAAGCTACACAACGTCGGCCTGAGCCGCGTGCCGCGCATCGAGAATCTGGTTCNCTTTATCGAAGGGTATACCCACCTGTTCGACGAGACGGAAATCGTGATCGTCTCTGACGACCAAGAGATTAAAAAGNAGGACATGCAGATCCCGCCGATGGTGTACTTCAAGTCGGACGGGGATGCTTCGACGAGCGCGCCCGATCAGCCTGCGTTGCCGACCGGCAGCATTCTGGNCGGGCGAGAAAAGGGCGAGGTCAAACCCACCGTGCTGAAAATCGAGGCGCGTCGTAAGCATAAACCGGCGTGGTTTTGGTTTGCCTGTGGTTTGCTGTCCTGCGCGCTGCCTGTCGCGACGGTCTTCGGCTGGCAGACGATGCAGGCGCGNGAAAACGCCGCGGTCGAGCTGCTGATGCAGCCTGCTCAGGCGCTGCCGGACACGCTGGATTACAACGATATCCGCCAGGTCCGCATCTCGCTGGGCGAACAGACGTTGCAGGGAATGGAAGGCCGGGTCATCGCGCGCTATCAGGCGCAGCTGGATCAGGTCAAACACGCTTCGCCGCTCGCGGTTTACCAGTATGGCGAGGATCTCAAGAACTCGTTGCAGATGCTCTATCCCGACTCGCTGGCCGTCAAAGAGATGGGACGACAGTGGCAGGAGTCGCTGTCGTTGCGTCAGGATGTACCGACGTCTTCNCCTGCGTATCTGGAGGCGCAGGCTCGCGTGGACGGGATGCTCAGGCAGTTGCAGGAACTGGAGCAGCAGAGAAAAACGGTCAGCATCTCCTATCTGAAATCCCAGTTTTACGAGATCCAGAAAAGCCTGCTTTCCGGCACGCCGTTCACCCAGAGGTTAAAGCAGCTGGAAACGCAGAAGGCGGAGCGAGGTTCGGTCAACCCCGGCGAACTGGAGCGGATGGAGAACGAGCTGGATGCGCTGAGTATTCGGTTATTCAAACTCAAGCAGAAAAATACGGGCAGCTGACGGCCCACAGGTATCGAGGCCGCGTCGCCTGCGAACCGCGTGGCGGATGCAAGAGACGCGGCGATCTATTGACGGTAAAGATGAAATGATGATGCGTAAAACAGCGGTTCTACTCCTGACAGCCGGGTGTCTTACGGCGTGCGGCACCCCTGTGTCGTCGCTGTCCGAGCAAGACCTGACGCGCGTCGCCTCCGAGGGCAACGGGACGGCGCAATATCAGCTGGCGAGACGACTGGCCGCCAAACCGGACTATCCGGCCGCGATGCGCTGGATGCAGAAGGCGGCGGAGCAAGGGGGGAGACTGAGCGCGAGCAGCGACCTGCGCGGCACCGCGGCGCTACAGGTCGCCGACTGGTATCAGGAAGGGCTGGGCGAACCGAAAAATGTCCCGTTAGCTGAACGCTGGTGGCATAAATCGGCGTATTTCGGCAATAGCGAGGCCAATTACCGC
Source organism: Lonsdalea quercina subsp. quercina (assembly GCF_000688655.1). Taxonomy (GTDB): domain Bacteria; phylum Pseudomonadota; class Gammaproteobacteria; order Enterobacterales; family Enterobacteriaceae; genus Lonsdalea; species Lonsdalea quercina. The sequence goes on from NZ_JIBO01000004.1 coordinate 24,997, forward strand.
CTGGGGATGCAGTGCAAATTACGTCATCAAAACACGTTGGCGCCGGAGTGCATGGACGCGTTCGAAGCGGCCGCCGGGAAGCGTCATGCGGGCGCTCAGCTTGCAATGGCGGAGTGGTACGCGGCGCATGCGGACTCCGCCAAAGAGGCGATCCGTTGGTTTGAACGCTCGGCCGAACAGGGCAACCGGGATGCGCAGTATCAGCTGGCGCTGCGTTATGAGAAAGGGCTGGGCGTCACGCAGCGTAGCGACATGGCCGAGCGCGGGTACTATAAAGCGGCGTTGGCAGGCCAGCCGCAGGCGCAGTATTGGATGGCGCAACACACGCAAGCTCCGGAGTCTATCGAATGGTATCGCAAGGCGTCGGAGGGCGGCGAACCACAGGCGCAGCTGTGGCTGGGAATGGCGTATTTGACCGGCGACAAACTACCGCTTGATAAACCTCAGGGCGAGACGCTGCTGAAAAAGGCGGCGGCGGGCGGTTCGGCGGAAGCCAACTACCAGCTCGGTCTTTTGTCACAGACCGCAGACGAGAAGGTGGCGTACTTGCAGACCGCCTCGGCGAAAAGTTTTCTCAAAGCGCAGTACGAGCTGGGTCTTTATTATCAGCAAACGGGCGATCTGGTTCACGCTCGGATCGAGTTCGGTAAAGCGGCCGCGCAAGGCGATGTTCTGGCGCAGCTCGCCTATGGCGAGATGCTGCGTTTGGGGCTGGGCGGCAAGGAGGACTACGCTGAGGCCGTTAAACAGTATCGTCAGGCATCTTCCGCCAATAACCGCATGGCCCAGTATCGTATGGGCACGATGCGTCAGGAAGGGCTGGGCGTGCCGCGCAACCGCATTCATGCTTACGCCTGGTTCTCGCTGGCGGCCACCGAAGGTATGGTGAACGCCATCAATGCCCGTAACGCGCTTGAAGAGGGCATGCAGCCGGATGAGGTGAAGGCGGCGCAGAAGCTGGCGATGCNCTGGTCCTCCGGCAAAGGTATGGCCAGCGAGCGGGACAGCCAGTAACCTTCCCCGCCAACACTTGACGTCGCGTCAGGCCCCGGCAAGCAGAGGGCTGGGGCATTTTCCATCAGCCTGAGCGTAGGTGAAGGCAGTCGAAGGCGGACGGCGATGTCGCTTCTCGATAGCTGACTGAGTTTTCGCGCGGATCTCCCCGATCGCGCCCATCGCCGGGTTGGATGACCCCATGGCGATGGGNGCGATGCCGTCTCTTGGCTCCGGCTACGTTCACTGTTTCTGTTTCCCGACTCATTTCACCCGACGAAGACACTGCCGGCGTCGCTCATCCACCCGTTTGGCGAACCACGCCGTGGTCAGCTTGCGGGTGATTTTGGGGCTTTCCAGCGAAATGCCCGGCAGCATCTCGCGNGGCGATTTTCCGCCCGCCGAGCGGTCCGCCAGCGCATAGACCTTCTGGTACAGGTCGGTTTTTTCGAAAGCCGCCGTATCGCCTTTCTCCAGATCCCGACGGATCGCGCTGTCGCTTAGTTTGAGCCGTTTGCCGAGGGAGCGTACCGCGAGTTCGGTTGCGCCCGCCTGGTTTGAACCGTAGTTGATCAGATCGCCGTCCCGCGCCAGAGCAATGCCGCTCAGGCGACTGACGGCCTGTTGAAATGCCGCGTTACGGCTGGCGTACCAGCCCGCGTTAAAGTCGGCGAAACGGTAAATCGACTGGGTATAGCTGGCCGGATAGCCCAGCAGATGCATGATGCCGAAGTACATGCCGCCGCGACGGCTGAAGACTTCCCGACGCACGGTGCCGTCGATGGGATAGGGGTAGCCTTTGGCGTGGGCTTCGGCGAACGCGATGCTGACCTGCATCGGGCCGCCGGTGCGCACTGGGTTCAGGCGGCCGAACAGTTGCTGTCCCATCGGCACCATCTCGATGAAGTCGTCAAAGATCGCGCTCAACTCTTTCTCGCTGCGTACCTTATCTAAGCGTTCGCTATAGGTTTTGCCGTTGGGCGAGGTGATCGACAACGCCGTACGTACCAGAAACAAAGGAATGTGCAGCGGTTCGGCGCGGCGATTAATCTCCTGCCAGGCGATTTTTGATAAACCGGGCACCTGCGGGTCGGCTTTGAATGTTGACTCCTGCTCGGTGACGGCGAGGACGGAACAGAGATTTTCCGGGCTGGGGTCGAGCTGCTGTGCGGTAAAGGCGGCGGCGATATCTTCCGCCCAGCCTTGTCGATCGCTAACGTTGGCAGGCAGCAGCGTCAGCAGTTGCGCGCGGACATCCGCCGGGCGCGGCGCAGGCGTTTGGGCGACTTTATCGGCGCAGCCGGCCAGCGCCAGTACGGCGAGCAGGCCCAGCGCGTGCAGCGGGGAGCGAAATGAAAAACGGTGCAGATTCGGCATGTTATCTCGGGTCGACAGGTAAAGGGCTGACATGACGTTAGCGCAGCGCACGATGATGATCCAGCGCGGCGACGCATGCTTTTTCTCGTTTGACCTGGCATAGTTGGCGTTACGCGTAACTTGATACTTTCACGACCTGACGGAACGCCGATGGCTGCTGCCCAACCCTGGACCCGAGACCAACTGCTGGTCGCCTTCACACTGTATAGTCAATTGCCGTTCGGCAAGCTGCATTCGCGCAATCCTGACATCATCCACTATGCCACACTGCTGAATCGCACCCCTTCGGCGTTGGCGATGAAGCTGGTCAATCTGGCGAGTCTCGATCCGTTTATTATCGCCTCCGGGCGTATCGGCCTGCGCGGCGCGTCCAATGCTGACCGGGCGATGTGGCAGGAAATGAACGCCGATCCGGCGCGCTTCGAACAGCAGTGTGAGCAGGCGATGGCACGCATTGCATTGCCGGCGATTACGCCACAGGCGCAGGAAGCGGCGGAGGATTTCCGGGGCGGGGAACGTTGGACGCCGGTGAAAACGCGTATCGGCCAACAGCTGTTTCGCAAGCGTGTGCTGGGCGCCTACGGCGAACGCTGTTGCGTCACCGGTCTGGACGAACCGATGCTGCTGGTCGCCAGCCATATTCGGCCGTGGAAAACGGCGGAGGAGCACCGGCTGAATCCTAGCAACGGCCTGTGCCTGTCCAATCTGCACGACAAAGCCTTCGATACCGGGCTGATCACCTTTAACGAGGCATTAGAGTTGCAGCTTTCCCCCAGAATCAAAAAGCTGAAAAGCCCGGTCAGCGAGATCTACTTCGCGCAGTATGAGGGGCGCCCGCTCCGCCTCCCCAGCGAGTTTCCGCCGGACATGGCGCAAATGGCCTACCATCGACAGCATATCTTTCAGGCCAGGGGATAGGCACGAGGGCGGGTGACGGCGCGAAGGCCGGACTCGCATTTTTAATCAATCCACTTTAAATAAAAGGATTAATTCTAGAATCTCATTAATATGGCCCTTCTTGATTTTTATCGCTTATAGGAAAAGCAGCAGATTTTGCAGGTAAATTTAATTCAGGCCATATTATTTTTATTGCCCGGATCGGTTCCATTTCGGACAGTTAAAATCAAATAAAAATTGAACAAGCGTCATCAATAATAAAAAACAATGATGGCAAAAAAAATAACTGAATATGCATTCAGGGATATTTTTTTGCTTAATAGTGAAAAAAAGTTAAGTTTGATGGCTGGAAACCAGAGCAGTGTTTATTTTTGGAAACCAAAGGACATTATGATCAATTTTTCAACAAAGAAAATAGACCTTTTGCATGGTTTAGCGGTCAAAATGAAATAGAAGAACAGGCTAAGCGGCAACAAAATGTTATTGATATTTGTATGAGAATCCCTAAGTGCCATTGGCATTTTATGGAGCCAGTAAGCGCTGGCCATTTCCAAAAAAGATTTTTAATTTATTTTGATCTGACAATAAATTATACCCCCTGAAGGAGGAAATAACGTGGAAGAACTAAAGCTGACTATATATAAAAAAGAAGATACGATCGCTATCGAAAATCTCCTTGAACGGTTTCTGTATTTATCAAACATAACCAGTTATTTGCGAGGAGGGGCAGTTGAGTGGTTTTTGACGGGTAAAAGTAAAGCGGAGGCGCTGAAGAAAAAAATTTTTCATGAAAATAAGATGGCAGATGAAGCTTTATCGCTTCTGGATAAGAAGATAAAGTCTTTACCTAGTATCACGGAGACTATTTGGAATAATTTCGATGATATTATCACTGCATCTAACTACATTTGCGAAAGCTACAACAATATTTCATACCAAATAACAGTACGCTCACCAAATATAGAACCGAATTTTGAGTTAGTGGTGAAATATCTAAGTGCATTAATTAGAGATCTTACTCCCCATATCGTTACTATCGAAACTAATGATTATGGTTTCAATCAATCCCAAACATTTCCCGACCGCCTTCCGGTTGGTTGGATGTTTTATATCGATGAAATATTTGATAAAAATACATTAAATTTGGATGAGCATATGGTGGCGGTTAATAACGATGGTATGCCAATAGGATCGCTGTTCATTAGCAAACGAGGCCTCTTTGATGGTGAAAATAAAGAAGATATTAAAATAGCTAATGCGCTGGAAATAGCACTTGTCGAGCATGAAATTCTTCCCACGTATCGTACTATTTTTAAAGGATAGAGACGATGCCTAAACCTGTCATATTGCTTAACGATACCACTACGCATGGTGGGACGGTGATTGCGGGACCATCTCCATTGACAATTTCCGGGACGGCTGTCGCTTGCGTTAATGATAAGGTCAGTTGTCCGCTATGCTTAGGAATTTACCCCATATTGCCATCTTCGGGGACCGTCAAATATCAAGGAAAAGACCTTGCCACCGAAGGGATGAAAACGGCCTGCGGTGCCGAACTGATAGCCTCGCAAAGCACTATTAACGTATAGCCGTTCATATATTGGGATGGGATATTTAGGGTATGACATAGGAGCCTCTTGAAATAGAGTGCTGTTATCATCTTCTCAGCCTCTAAGTGGATTGAATTGATCGCTTTTCAAGACAAAGGCAAAAGGATGAGCTGGCGCTGTACCCACTACACTACGACTACGATATCGCCAACGGGCTGACCCGCGAGATGAGTTGTCAGACGCACTGTTCTCGGGGGTAAGATCAGTGCCGAAGTCGGGGACTGTGGCCTGCGCCGGGCATTATGTATAATCCCCGCCTTACCGTTCATTCCCCGGAGCCTGATATGACTTACCGTGTAGTCTTCATTGATGACCACTACATCGTGCGTTCAGGATTTGTGCAGCTGTTGGCGCTGGAAGAGGATATCGACGTCGTGGGCGAGTTCAGCTCGGCCGCCGAAGCGCGCAAAGGATTGCCGGGGCTACAAGCACACATCTGTATTTGCGATATCTCCATGCCCGACGAAAACGGGCTGGATCTGTTGGCCGACCTGCCCTACGGGCTGGCGGTGATTATGCTGTCGATGCACGACAACCCGGCCATGGTAGAACTGGCGCTGGAGCGTGGTGCGCGCGGATTCCTGTCCAAGCGTTGTCATCCGGAAGATCTGGTGACGGCGGTGCGCACGGTGGGGCAGGGCGGTGTCTATCTGATGCCGGAGATCGCCCGTCAGTTGACGCGTTCGCAGGTCGATCCGCTGACGCGGCGCGAAGGCGAAGNCGCCATGCTGCTGGCGCAGGGACACGACGTGCGCGAGGTCGCGTTGCAGCTGGGNCTCTCCCCGAAAACCGTACATGTCCATCGCGCCAATCTGTTCGCCAAACTGGGCGTGAGCAATAACGTCGAGCTGGCGCACCGCATGCTGGGGTACTGATGCAGCGGGTCGTGTTTGCCCTATCTATTTTCTTCCTGTATGCCGCCGCCTGGTTTTGCCTGTGGGGGATCGGCACCGCGCTGGTCGCTAATCCGCTCGAGGCCGTGATGTTGTTTCCGTTCGGGCTGCGGGTCGGCGTGCTGTTGCAAACGCCGCGCTGGTGCTGGAACGGGATCTTGTGCGCGGAAGCCGTCATGCTGTGGATGCTGTATCAGCAGTTTGGCACCAGCGCCGAACTCGGGGCGCTATTGTGTGCTCTGCCGTCGTGTCTGGTGCTATTGCATCTGACGGCCGGGTGGCTGCAGCGATCCTTGCAAAGCGAAGCCGAGTGGCAGTGGCCTTTGCAGCAGGGGGCCGTCGTCGTACTGGCGGCGTCGTTGCAGGCGGCGATCTGGTCGCTGGTCACGGGCGTCGCCCCCGTACAACCGCTGCTGCTGGGGCTGAGCGGCGGACTGNCGGTCGCGCCGACCTGCCTGTTGATCTGGCAATATTTGTCCCGGCAGCGTTGGGCGCCGCTGGAGCCGGGGTTGATTCACCAGCCGCTAAATATGCGGTTGCACCATCTGGGCGGATATCTGGTGCTGTTCGCCTTTAGCGTCTGGCTGCAACGCCAGGCGGACGACGTCGAACTGCGGCGCTTTGCGCCATTTTGTTTGGCGATCCCCATTGTTTTCATGTCTTACCGCTATGGCTGGCAGGGCGCGCTGCTGGCGACGCTGCTTAACGGCGTGGTGCTGATTGCGTCCGAACCTCACGGCATGGGACCCCACCGCGACCTGCTGTTGTCGCTGCTGGCGCAAAGCCTGACCGGGATGCTGCTGGGCGCGGGTATCGAACGTCAGCGCCATCTGAATCATCAGCTGGCGCTCCGGCTGGAGGAGAACCGACAGCTGGCTCGTTCGCTGGTGACGGCGGAAGAGGACACCCGCCGCAAGATTGCCCGCGAGCTGCATGACGAAGTTGGGCAGACAATCACCGTGATCCGGACCCACTCGGGCATCATCAGCAAATTGACGCAGGAGCCTCGGGTGCTCTCCAGCGCATCGGCGATCGAGTCCTACGCCCTGCGGGTGTACGACGGCATTCACGATCTGCTGGCACAGTTGTGGCCCGCGGCGCTAAGTGCGCTTCCCCTGTCGGGGGCGCTGGCGGCGTTGCTGCGCGATCTGGTGCCGCCCGATCAGGGGATAACGACGTCGCTGGACTGGCAAATTCCGGATGCGCATCTGGACGATACGCTGAAGATCATTCTCTACCGGCTGTGTCAGGAAGGTGTGACCAACGCATGCCGTCATGCGGATGCGTCGCACATTAGCGTCTGCGGCCAGCGCAATGCGGCCGGGCAGTACTGCGTCAGTATTCAGGACAACGGGCGGGGCGTGGATGTGGAGAGCGTCAAACCGGGCTATGGGCTACGCGGGATTCAGGATCGTGTGCGCGCCATCGGCGGCGAATGCGCCCTGCGTAATGAAGGTGGAACGCGTCTGGTTGTGATCCTCCCCGCAATTTTCGGAAAAAACACTCAAAACTAGGAAAAAGTCTTAGTTTTAATGCGCCATTGGCTTGGTCGGATTGGGCGCGCGCGAGGCACCATAAGCGCCACTAACGCTACAGCAGTATAACGAGGTTTTCATGTGGTTCATTTTAAAAAGCCGTCCTGACGCCCCTCAGGTGCAGGACAGCGCCCAGATCGATGCGGCCTACAAATATTGGCGCATCCAATTGATGTGGGTTATGTACGTCGGCTACGCCGCTTTCTATTTCACACGCAAGAGCTTCACCTTCATCATGCCAGCCATGGTGGCGGATCTCGGCCTGAGCATGTCGGACATCGGTATCCTGGGCACGCTGTTTTATATCACTTACGGCTGTTCCAAATTCATCTCCGGTATGATGAGCGATCGTTCCAATCCGCGCTATTTCATGGGGATTGGCCTGATTATGACCGGGATTATCAACATCGTATTCGGACTCAGCTCCTCGCTGCTGGTGTTCGGTGCGCTATGGATGGTCAATGCCTTCTTCCAGGGCTGGGGATGGCCGCCGTGCTCCAAAATCCTGACCAGTTGGTACTCCCGCTCTGAGCGTGGAAGCTGGTGGGCTATCTGGAACACCTCTCACAATTTCGGTGGCGCGTTGATCCCCCTGTTGGTGGGCTTTATTTCCCTGCATTTCAGCTGGCGTTACGGCATGATCATCCCCGGTATCATCGGGATTGTGCTGGGTCTGCTTGTGTGCTGGCGGTTGCGTGACAAACCGAACACGATGGGCCTGCCCAGCGTCGGGAAATGGCGTAATGACGAGATGGAGCTGGTGCAGGAGTCCGAAGGACAGGGTCTCACCAACCGTCAGATCGTCAAACGCTACGTGCTCACCAACAAGTACATCTGGTTGTTGGCCGTGTCCTACGTGCTGGTGTATATCGTCCGTACGGCCTTGAATGACTGGGGTAACCTTTACCTGACTCAGGAGAAAGGCTACTCCCTGTTGACGGCTAACTCGGCGCTGTCGCTGTTTGAAGTGGGCGGATTTATCGGTTCACTGGTTGCGGGCTGGGGTTCCGACAGACTGTTCCGCGGCAACCGGGGGCCGATGAACCTGATCTTCGCCATCGGCATCTTCCTGTCCGTGGCCGCGCTGTGGCTGATGCCGGGCATCAGCTATGTGCTGCAGGCGGGCTGCTTCTTCTCCATCGGCTTCTTCATCTTTGGTCCGCAGATGCTGATCGGTATGGCGGCGGCTGAGTGCTCTCATAAAGATGCTGCCGGTGCGGCGACCGGTTTTGTCGGCCTGTTCGCCTATTTGGGCGCGGCGTTGTCCGGTTATCCGGTTGCGCAGGTAATGGAAAAATGGCACTGGTCGGGTTTCTTCGTCGTGATCTCCATCGCGGCTTGCCTGTCCGCACTGTTCCTGCTGCCGTTCCTGCGNGCGCAGAATCAGGATAACGTGAAAAAAGCGGTCTGATCCGAGCGACTGCCGAAGCCTGCCGGGCGGCCTCTGATCGAGGTCGACGTCGTCCCGGCGGGCGGCGATGATCGGACGTCCTCGTTTGATCTTGCCGAGGTTATAGAACGTCGCCGACGGCATAGCGTCAGCGCGTGATGCAGCGCCCCCGTAGAGAAATGGCAAAGCGGTTTCCCGCCCCATTTTCTTCTGCGGGGGCGCTGTTTTGTTGTCTGGGGGAATATCAGCGGGCGGTCCCGCTGGTTTCGCGTTCTGGGCGTGTGATCGCTACGCGACAGAGTGACGAAGAGAGGGGAAATAGCGCGCCGATGTGTTGCCACGCGCCTGACCGTCAGTGATGCAGGTGGATTTGCTGTAGGGTGGTGTAGAGGCGTTTTTTATCGCCGACGCTCAGTTTTTTATCCGTGAGGGACTGCGCGAACTGGGCATAGGACAACCGATGCAGATTACCTTCCCGCTGCAAAATGACGGCAATTTGTTGCAGCAACTGCATGTTGATGTCGGTTAAACGCGCGCGTACCGTTTCCAGTGGAAGAGGTTGGTAGTTCAGCTCGGGAGAGGAGAGCCAGTCCGCGCGATAGCGGTACTGCACCGCTTTGGCCGCGTCCATCTGCGCCTGTACGAAAGGGGCGGTAGAGGCGCAGTCCAGGCCAGATTTTTCCGCCTGACGCAGGCTGATTTCAAGGACGCTGTGCTCTTGGTTCGACTCTTCAATCGGTCGCTGATGCGCCATCTTATCGGCAGCGACGTCCTTCATGTAACTGAGGCGTTGATTGATGAGGTTGGCGACCGGCGATGTCTCCGCAGCGATGGCGTTGCAACAAATGACGAGGGTGAGAAGCATCGTTTTCCGTAACATGGCGGCTCCTTGCTAGGTTTATCTGGTGAGGTCCATACCCTCGTCACGAGAACTCGGTGGCGCTATTCGGTCTATGATGACGAGAGGTGTGCATGTTGCTGTATTTTACGCATTCCCAGCACGATCCCCAACCCCGAAAACAGAGAGATTGCCACGGCGATATACATAAAACGCTGAAGCGGCAGGTGATAATGTTCGGCGATAAACAGAAACAGCCACATGAACGGCAGGATAGACTGGTTTAGCATCACGATCAGCGAAGAGGCGCCAGCCAGTTGTCGGGATGGGAGCAGAGTGATACGCAGCGTTCGCATGACGTTATCGGTGAAAACTTTTCCTGCAATGCACAGGGAATAAAAGATCAGGAACGGTATCAACCTGTCCATTGCATGGGAAAGCGCAAGCGACGACAGCATGATAATAAGAATACCGAACGCCAGCTGCGCCTCTTTCCCGAAACGTTGCCTCCCTGCGCTATAAATGAACGTTGTGAACATGCCGGCGGCCCCGGCAAAAATCTGAATCAGCCCGAAATATTCGATGGGCAACGCCATATTGGTTTCGATAATAGCCGGACCGCTTGAGGCAATTAATCCAGCAAAGAAATTATTTCCCGCCGCCAGAAGTATCATAAAAATAATAAGCGGGCTTTTTAATAGGCCCCATGAGGAAATTAAACCGGGCGGAGTAAAACTGGCGGATTTTGTGTCGAGAGTGAGATGCTGAGTCGTCAGAAAATAATAGGCATTGATTAAATAACCGGTGGCCGCAATGAATAAAATCGTCATGTAGCCCGAGTCGTAAAATAGGATGCCCATCAACGGACCCACAATAAAGCCTGTTAAATCCGCACGGGTCAGCAGGTTGGCGTCTTTATTCACATCCTGGCTATAAGCGGCGATCAGTTTCTCAATAGCCAATGTTGTTTGCGTATTGCCCGCAGACACGACGGTGCCGAACAGGCCAGCGCAAAGGGACAGGACCAGAGGGTCTCGCGTAAAGTGAAGCACCAGACACAGCAGCAGGCAAGACAGCGCTTTGACTGAATCTGAGGCAATGGAAAGCGTTCGCACGCCCCAGCGGTCGATGCCTGTTCCCAGTAACGGGGTCAATATGATCCGGGGCAACCACCACAATGCGTAGGCCAGCCCCGAATAGGTCAGACTTTGGGTTTCCGCGTAGACCAGGATGGGGATCAAAAACACCATCAGACCGTCTGCAATAAAGGCTAAATTAACAAAAAAAAGTGGAATAGGATTCATTTATTACTTCATCCTGAATAATATTACGGACGTTTTTTAAATTAAAAAATTTTTATTAAAACACCCGTGGGGGAATCCGTGCCGAAGCGCAATGATAAATAAGCCTAAAGCCTATGTCGCACCAATATAATGATGTGGTCGACATAAAGTAAACCCTAATCTATTTTTCCCCTCTCGTTGTCAATTTGTTTGGGAATAATTTGCGGACTTATTGTTTTTGCTCTATTTAGCTCTGCTGTTGGGTTTAAAGCGGCGGTGAGTAGGCGGATACCGGGCCGTCACATTGGCCCGGGTTTTAGAATGTTAGGCGGGATAGACGTGGCACGGCATAAAACCGTATCGTATTACAGCGGCCACTGCGCCAGACGAATGCCGCGCTGCGTTGCCTCCTCTCGAAACTCTAGCAGCATGTTTTTGACATCCGCATCAATGTAGTCTGCATTGTCATGCTCGACGATGACCACGCTGTGAGCGGGGATCTTGTTGAGCAACGACTGTAGGTGCGGATTGTGCACGAACGTCAGGTTCTTCTGGAAGCGCAGCACGAAATGGTTGCCGTAGCGCGTGAGTTGCAGCGCATTGCGATGGCTTTTATAGCTGCTAATGGCGAGTTGAGACGCTATCCCCAACCCAATCCCCGCCAACATACCGAATACGATAATACCGGTGATGGTGATGATGAACGGGGCAAATTGCTGCCAGCCATTTTTCCACTGAGAAACAAATAGGGCGGGTGCCGCCAGCTTGTATCCGGTATACAGCAATACTGCCGCCAGGCTGGCCAGAGGAATGATGTTCAGCAGCTGACTCATATAACGCACGCTCAGCAACAGCAGGACGGCGTGCAGCAAAATGGAGATTTTACTGCGACCGCCGGCGTTCACGTTGACGGAGCTGCGTACGATCACGGCCGTAATGGGAAGGCCGCCGACAAATCCGCTCAGCAAGTTTCCGACGCCCTGAGCGCGCAGCTCTTTATCCGGCGATGGCGGCGGTGTCTGCGGCTTGATTTTCTTCAGAGCTTCCTGACTGAGCAGCGTTTCCAGACTGGCGACCAGTGCCAGCGTGACGGCGACGATATAAACGGCGGGATTGTTCCAGACCTGCCAGTCGGGGCGGATGACTTCAGCAGCCAACTGACCAAGGTTATCGAATTCCGGTAGCTGAATGCGCGGCAGCGTGTCGGCGAAATCGGGGATGATGCGATCTCCAAAAAGCGCGCACAGCCCGCCAAAGAGAACGGCAACCAGCGGTCCGGGGAACCAGCTCAAGATTTTATGCCGTTTGATGGCGGGATGGTCCCAGCACCAAAGCAGCAGCAGTCCCGAGATAGCGACAAAGGGCGCGCTGAAGGATGGCAGCGAACCGAGACCGCGCCATAGGGAACTGATCTGTTTCGAATCGGCTAACCCCAGCGCCAATGGGATCTGTTGCATGATCAACAGGAGTCCGATGGCGGCTAGCATGCCGCGGATCACGCTGCCGGGCACCACCGAAATGAAACGACCGACACGGGCCATGCCCATCAGGTATTGCAGTACGCCCGACAGCATGATGGCGAACAGCAGAGCGGCAAAAGACCCCAGCGATTCAATGGCTCCGGAGACAATCGTGACCAGTCCCGCGGCCGGGCCGCTAACGGCATAGCGCGACGGGCTTAGCAGCGTCACCACCAGACCGCCGATGACGCCGGTGACCAGGCCGACAAACGGAGACAACCCGCTGGCCTGCGCAATCCCCAGACAGAGCGGCAATGCGACGAGAAAGACGACAATCCCGGCGGGAATATCTTGGCGAAGCGTTGAGAGGTTCATGCGGCGCCCTCCCTGTTGCTTTGATGAATCAACTCCTTCAGATGACCGTTATGCAGGTCGTAGACGCAGCCGAACACGCTCAGTTCCATACCGTCCTCCCAGGCTTTGATAACCGGGGGAGCATGGACCAGCCGGGTGAACTGTTCACGAACGTTGGCTTCGACCAGCCGGTTTCTTTGTTCATCCGGCGTTTCCTCGCTGTCCTGACGCTGATGAAAGGACAGATGGGGGAGCAGCGTCGAGCGCAGCGACGTAATCCGTCGAGACAACGCTGAATTCTCCTGATCCAGCGCCATCGTCGGTAGTTCGATGGCGGCCTGCACGCCGCCGCAGCAGTAGTGGCCGCACAACACGATGCGCGAAACGCGAAGGTACTCCAGGGCATATTGCAGCACGCTCATGAAGTTGTCGTCTTCATGACTCACCATATTGGCAATGTTGCGATGAACAAACAGCTCTCCGGGACTGGAACCCGTCAGCACTTCGGCGGGAACGCGGCTGTCTGAGCAGCCGATCCACAGCGAGTGTGGCTTCTGGACAGAGACATGCTGCTTGAAGTAATGCGGGTGTCGTTGGCGGCGTTGCAGCGCCCAACTGCGATTTTTGGCGAGTAACGGTTTTAAAGTCGTCAAAATAGGTCTCTCCTGTGAAAAAAATTGAAGATCAGTTGAGCTTGTGGACNCACTTTCACTTTCCCCGATAATAGCGATCCAAAAAAAATGGGTTAAATGACTGATTATGAATATCGTCTGAACTCAGGGGGCGGCACGGGTGAAAATAAATAACGTGTTGTGATTGTAAGAAAAAAAGAATTATTCACCAGTTGAAAAAACATAAATCAGATTAATTACCTTAACGGCTATAACGTAACGTAGCGTTGTGCCTCAGACAGTGGCTATTAATTTACTTAATTAAGGTGAATGATATTGTCATTATTCTATTGCTGTGTGCGGAAAAGGGCTGTATACGCCGATGTAGGGTGTGGAGACCGTTTTTATGGATTNATTTTATTTTAATTGATTGATTTTTATTGTTTTTATTATTACATCGAGATGTCAACTCCCTGTCGAGTCTGCGAATCCTGATATCTCAATTATTTTTTAAATTTGCTCCATTTTTTAATGGCTAGAGGACGAGTCCCGTTTTTCCCCATGACGGAAAAATGCATTCGGTATTAATATATCTATAGCAATGTCCCGCAGTTTTGCCAGTTTAATAAGACACGGAAAATACCCTGACAATAAGTTGGGTTTTGTGTAATAAAAATGAAATAAAAATATCATGAAAATCAAAATACATAATGACGGATATTCAGCGGCCGAACAGCGGAAATCGACAAAATGGAGCGCTTCTGACCGCGGTTTTTTCGACGATAGGGTAATTATTGGGGACCGTCATGCAGTCGGTGGCCCTTTTTATGTAAATTAGCGTCAATTTTTTTCAATAAGTTTGAGCGTTAGCGATATCGAACGTGCTGCTGTGGTCGCTTTGCGTGAGTCAAGCCGGCCAAGGCCAATGGTCATCGGCCATAGAATAGCGGCGGCTTTAACACAGCGTATGAAGGTCGAAAGGAAGACGTTGAAAGGGGCGAGGTAAAAAAATGCCGCTACCCAGNGCAGGCAGCGGCAGAATCGTGCGGGTTTTTAACGGCGAATTAGCGCGTTTCGCCGGCGTCTGGCAGGTGAGTCATACGGTTGCGCAGGTCGCGGCGGGCAAGCTCGGCCACCCAGAAGCAGAACATATGACCAAACAGTTCGGAGAAGTGTTCAGCGAACGGTTGATCCCACGGCGCAGGCACGGTACCGAACAGCGGCAGCAGCACGACGTGGAAAACCACCCACAGTACCAGGCCGTAAAATGCGCCCTGCCACAGTTTAATTTTGGTGCAGAATTCGGCAGCGATGCAGTACAGCACGGTGAAGGTGATGGAGAAACCGAAGTGCATAATGAAGCTCATGATCGGGCGCGGGTTGCCGTTGAACATGTAGCTAATATGAGAAAGCTGAAAAGACATGCCCAGTTGTTGCAGCAATTCTTGAGGCGGGTTAGTGAGATCGCGTGCGGGCGTTCGGGGCGGAAAAGGAATTTCCCAACCGAATTTTGTAATGGCACAAATAATGCCTGCAATAATACCGACCAATATAGCCAGTAATACTTTCTCTTTAATAGTGCGCGCTTGCAGCATGTTATTTTCTCCTTAATAACGACGCAAAAAACAGGGAACGGAAACGGCAGATCCCCCCGCTGGTAATATCCGGCAGAAACTGAAGATCTGTGATTATATGTGGTTGTAATCATATACCTACCTATGAAAGGTGTCGACATGATCTGCTTACCGTCACGCCTGAATAGTGTAGCGGAAATGCTAATAAAAGGGCGCAAGAGGGTTAGTGCAATGCAGCACTTGAGAAATAGAGCCACTATTATTTTATAGACGAATATTTTAAGTCATAAATATCATGTAAATAGCACTTTTATCTTATTTCGGTAATGAGAAATAAACGATATCACTTTTAACATGATGTCAGAAAAGTTCGTCGTTTTATTGTGCAGTATATTTATCCTGCGTTTATCTTCGAATGCTTCTCAGATAAATAATTTATTGGTTCTCAGTCGTTCAACGTGAGGTAGCAAGGACTCGCGACGAAAAGGTGTACTGAGGCGCTTAGCGTCGGCTGGAGGATAAATTGCGAGAGGGAAAGTTATCAGGAGCGCCGAGGACGCTCCCGTTGATGAGGCGGCGGGTTAGCGTTGCTCCTCCAGCCACTCGGGCATGTCATGGAAACCCATTGCCTGGCGCACCAGCGNGGGTTTGATGCCGGGCAGGGTATCCGCCAGCTTCAGCCCCACGTCGCGCAGCACTTTTTTAACCGGATGCGAACCGGCGAACAGATCGCGGAAGCCTTGCATACTGGCGAGCATCACCGCAGCGCTATGTTTGCGACGACGTTCGTAACGACGCAGATAAAGATAATGGCCGATGTCTTTACCCTGAGTCTGTAGGCGTTTCAGCTCGGCAATCAGCTCGGCGACGTCCATAAAGCCCAGATTCACGCCCTGACCCGCCAGCGGATGAATGGTGTGCGCCGCATCGCCCATCAACACCAGGCGGTGCGCGGCAAAGCTGCGTGCGTAGCGGGCTGTCAGAGGAAAACTCTGTCGCACGCTCTCCAGTTCGCACAATCCCAATCGCATATCAAACTCGGCGGCCAGCTGCGAATTGAACGTCGCCGCGGGGGCTTCTAACAGGCTCTGCGCGCGTTCCGGCGGCAGAGACCAGACAATGGAGCAGAGATGCGGATCGCTGAGCGGCAAGAACGCCAGCATGCCGTCGCCGTGAAACACCTGACGCGCCACGGACTCATGCGGGCGTTGGGTGCGGATATTGGCGACCAATGCATGATGGCCGTAATCCCAGAAGGTCAGCGGAATATCGGCATGCTGCCGCAGCCATGAGTGCGCGCCATCCGCGCCCACGACCAGCCTTGCCGTCAGCATGTTGCCGTCTTCGAGCGTGATAAAGGCTTCGTTTTCGCCCCACGCTACCTGTTTTAAGGCGGCGGGGGCGATGAGGGTGATGTCGCGCGCGCGTTCCGCATGTTGCCACAGCGACTGTTGGATAACGTCGTTCTCAATGATGTGGCCAAGATGGGAAAACCCGGTTTCTTCGCCGTTGAAGCTGATGCTTCCGAAGCTATCCCGATCCCACACCGACATCGCGTTATAGGGGCTGATGCGCTGGGCCGCGATGGTTTGCCACACGCCGATCCTTCGCAACAGCTGTTCGCTGGCGGCGTTGATCGCTGAAACGCGCGGCGCCAGTCCCCGCAGGGAAGAGGGCGCATTGACCGGCTGTTTTTCCAGCACGGCGATACTCAACCCGCTGCCCTGCAGCCCGCAGGCGAGCGCCAGACCGACCATGCCTCCGCCGGCAATGACCACGTCGAATGATTGCATAAAGCGTGAATTCCTGTTGTTGCCGTCGGCGACGGTTATCGTTCCACCCAGCCCAGCGTTCTGCGGGCCAGACTATCCCGTAGCACGGGTAAACTGTTCATGGCCATTAAGCCCAGATTGCGCGCCACTTCCATTGAGAGATACGCGTTGGCGAAGATCCGCACCAGTCCGTCGGTGATGGCGACGGTCGTTTGGCGATCCGGCTGACGCCGTTGCTCGTAGCGATCCAGCACCGGATAGCTGCCGGGATCCTCTCCGCGAGACACGGCGTCTACCAGCGTTTCCGCCAACGTCATCACATCGCGTAGCCCAAGGTTGAAACCCTGACCGGCGATAGGATGGAGCGTCTGTGCCGCGTTACCGACCAGCGCGAGTCGGTGGCTGATGTGGCGCTCTGCGGTGCGCAGCGCGAGTGGATAGCTGTGGCGTTCACCGACGTGCGTTATTGCGCCCAGTCGCCAACCGAAGGCGAGCTGAAGCTGACGCCGGAACGTGTCGTCGTTCCAACCATCCACCTCGGCCTGATGCGCCTGCGGGTGGCACCAGACCAGGGAGCTGCGCCCCTGACTCATTGGCAACAGCGCCAACGGGCCATGCGGCGTGAAGCGTTCGTAGGCGCGTCCGCAGTGAGGTTCCGAGGTGACGACGTTGGCAATGACCGCCACCTGATCGTAAGGATGTTCTTGCCAGCGTATCCCCGCCGCAAAGGCGAGCTGAGAGTGGGAGCCGTCGGCAGCGATCAGCAGCTGGCCGCGTAACGCGTCGCCGTTGTCCAGCGTCAGCGTGGCGCCGTCAGCGTCGCGTTCGACGTTGACCACCGTTGCCGGGCAGTGGAGCCGTACGCCCGGCGCGTGCTCCAGAAGTGAAAACAGGCGTTTGCCGGCTTCATGCAGCTCAACGACATGGCCTAAAGCATCAACGTGATAGTCCCGGGCGTGCAAATAGACGTAGCCCGCGTGCCCGCGATCGCTGACGTGGACAGTGGTGATCGGCGTGGCGGCATCCGCCAGAGCAGGCCAGATACCAATCGTCTCCAACTGCTGGCGGGTGCCTTCCGATAGGGCAATGGCGCGAGCGTCGAATCCGGGATGCTGGCGATCCTGCGGGTCGCGGGATTCGATCAGATCGACGGCGATCTTCCCCTGAGACAGGGNGGAGATCGCGAGCGCCAGCGTTGCGCCGGCCATGCCTCCGCCGACGATCAGGATACTCATGAAGCGTTGCTCGCCGCGGCGGCCATCAGCGCTTCGATATCGTCCGGATCTTTGACCACGCCTGCGGTCAGCACCTCGTTGCCGCTGGCGGTAATGACGATGTCGTCTTCAATACGTATGCCGATGCCGCGGTATTCCGGCGGAACGTCGGCGTCCGGGGCGATATAAAGGCCCGGTTCGACCGTCAGCACCATGCCCGGCGCAAGGATGCGATCGCGATCGCCCGACCCGTAGTCGCCGACGTCATGGACGTCCAGCCCCAGCCAGTGGCTCAGTCCGTGCATATAGAAGTCGCGATGCGCTTCTGCGGCGTAAAGTTCGTCAATATCGCCTTGCAAAATACCGAGGTCCAGCAGCCCTTGCAGCATGATGAGGACTACTTCTTCATTCACTTCGCGGATGCTGCGCCCAGGACCGTACAGCTCGATGGCACGTTCTTCGGCGGCAAGTACGATGTTGTAAATCTCGCGCTGGGGCGCCGTGAATTTTCCGTTGACCGGGAAGGTTCGAGTGATATCGCCGGCATATCCTTGATACTCGCAGCCAGCGTCGATCAGCACCAAATCGCCATCCTGCATCTGGCTCTCGTTCTCGGTGTAATGAAGTATGCAGCCGTTTTCACCGCTGCCCACAATCGTGTTGTAAGACGGGTAGCGAGCGCCGTGGCGGGTGAACTCGTAGTGAATTTCCCCTTCCAACTGGTACTCATACAGGCCGGGACGGCAGGTTTGCATTGCCCGGGTATGAGCCAGCGCGGTAATTTCTCCGGCGCGTCGCATCAGGTCGATTTCGACCGGTGACTTGGTCAGGCGCATTTCGTGCACCCATGGGCGCCAGTCCGTGAGCGTCGACGGAGCGGAATAGCCTCTACGGGCGCCCTCGCGCAGTGTTTCCAGCGCGCTGAATACCAGCTTGTCGGCGTAACGGTACTGGCCCTGCGCGTGGTAAACCACGTCCAGACCGTTCAGCAACAGATGCAGCTGTTCGCCCATTTCGTCAAACGGCAACGCGCGATCCACGCCCAGTCTGGCGGGTGCGGCATCTTGTCCCAGACGGCGTCCGAACCAGATCTCGGCGTTGATATCGCGTACCCGGTTGAACAGGACGCTGTGATGATGATTTTCGTCGCTCTTGATCAGCAACAGCGCGGCTTCTGGTTCATTGAAGCCGGTGAAGTACCAGAAATCGCTGCTTTGCCGATAGGGGTAGTCGCTGTCGGCATTACGTTGCGCTTCGGGGGCCGCAAAAATAATCGCGGCGCTGGCAGGCGCCATTTTTTCCAGCAGAGCCTGCCGTCGACGGAGATATTCTTGTTGATTCATCACCTGCTCCTGAATTGTCAGCGCCGGGCGCTGACCTGTAAGGCGGATAGCCGAACGTTAGTGCAGCGTCGGCTTTTGTTCGGGGGCGGTTACCACCGGATGCGTGAACTCGTTATGACACATTATGGCAGCAACCCGCACATATTCGACGACTTCTTCCAGCGACTGGGCCAACTGGTCCTGATCTTCGTCTTCGTCATAGCCCAGTTGAGCGATATTGCGCAGATCGTCAATCGCTTCTTTCAATTCGCCCTGCGTTTTATCCAAACGCGGCTGCACCACGCCCAATCCGAGTAGGAAGTGGTTGACCCAGCCTGCCAGACCGTCGGCGCGTTCGAACACGGTCACGTTATCTTGCGTATCGTCCGGCAGGAACAACTGGAACATGAAGCCTTCATCTTCCAGCGTATCGCGGGTGATCTGATAAATTTCCAGCAGCGGCTGCGCCAGCGCCTGGGGGAAAGACAGACCGTCGTTGGTCAGTTCCGACACCAGCGTTTTCCAGCTGTCGTCATGATTGCCGCCGCACAACATACCGCTGATTAGGCCGTGCATTTCCGCCGTCGTCAGGGCGACCTGGTGCTGTTGCAGTAGTTGTTCAGTGGCCTCATAGCCAGGGAGTTTGTTCTCTATAGACATGCGCATTCATCGTCGTTGCGGGGAGTTCGTGTTATGCTACCACCAAGCTCCGTTGCTATACCAGAAAGGGCTTGTATCTTCTATTTGGGGTATATATAGTAGCGCCCGCTTTTTTACCTGGACGGGCTGCCAGGCAGCGCTAGGTAAAACCTGCGCGGGCGCGAAACGACACAAGGGCAGGAAGGTGGCATGTCTGCACAACCGGTAGATATTCAAATTTTTGGCCGTTCGTTAAGAGTCAATTGTCCGCCAGAACAACAGGATGCGTTGAATCAGGCTGCGGAAGATCTTAACCAGCGGTTGCAAGATCTCAAAGTTCGCACTAGAGTCACAAACACAGAGCAACTGGTCTTTATCGCCGCGCTCAATGTGTGCCATGAGCTGGCGCAGGAACGGACAAAAACCCGTGACTATGCCTCCAATATGGAACAACGAATTCGCATGCTGCAGCAGACCATCGAACAGGCGCTGTTGGAGCAAGGCCGTATCACCGACCATCAGGATGCCCAGTTTGAATGAGCGCGCATTTTGGTAAAAAAGGTCGTGGATTTCGGGTAACAAAACGCTGTTAGACATGTTAGGGTAACAGCGAGTAACGAATAAAATTTCTCTGAGATGTTTGCCAGCGGGCCAGTCCCCTGAGCCGATATTTACAACCAACAGAATGTTATGCTTGTGGTTGGTGCGCATGCTCGGTCCGTCCGAGAAGCCTAAAAACTGCGACGTGACGTTCACCTTGAACCAAGGGTTCAAGGGTTACAGCCTGCGGCGGCATCTCGGAGATTCCTTCCTCTTTATATCCTTTTCCTACAGGCTGATAACCGATATGCAGACGACCGATTCTTCTGCCGATCTCTCCGCCGATCTTGACCGTCAAACTCTCCGCCAGCGTATACGCCAACGGCGCCGGGCGCTCAGTGCCGAACAGCAGGCGAGCTTTTCTCAACAGGCGGCGCAACGCATTATCGCTCACCCTCGCATTCAGCAGGCCCGACATGTGGCGGCGTATCTCTCATTTGACGGCGAGCTGGATACCGCTCCGTTAATTGTCGCGCTCTGGCGGCTGGGCAAACAGGTCTACCTGCCGGTTCTGCATCCGTTCAGCGCCGGTCAGCTGCTGTTTCTGCGCTATGAACGTGACACGGAGCTGACGCTCAACCGGCTGAATATCTTGCAGCCCCGATTAGACGTGCGTCAGGTGCTGCCGACTGACCAGCTCGATATCCTGTTTACGCCGCTGGTGGCGTTTGACGACCGGGGACAACGACTGGGGATGGGGGGCGGATTTTACGATCGTACGCTGGAACATTGGCAGGAGCGCGGGCCTTATCCGATGGGTCTGGCTCATGATTGCCAGCAGGTTGAGCGGGTGCCGGCCGCCCACTGGGACGTACCGCTGCCGGAAATCCTCACGCCGTCCCGTGAATGGCGGTGGCCGGCGTGAAGCGTGCTTGGTTTAGTTTATGCTGCGACCGTCATGTCCCAGCATGTTCTGAACCAGCTCCACGCAGCGCAGAAAGCGACTGTCGTAGTCTGATTCGGTGACATAGACATAGTCGACGTTATTTTGCGCCAGCATCTCTTTCAGGAGGTTTTGGAATTCCGAGCGGTCCGCTGTGCTGCCCAGGCTTCTCAGACCGTCCGCCACCCATGGCGTGTTGTTTTCCAGCAAAATCACCAGATCGAAGCGGTACTCCTCAATCAGCGCCTGCACGAACGGGTGCTCGCGCCCTTCATATTTTTTACAAAAGGCCTGCGTGGTGATGAAATCGGTATCGATAAACGCCACTTTATTGGCATATTTCACTGAAAAATCAATGTACTTAGCCTGTCCAAGCGCGATTTTGTCGTAATCGGAATATTGCAATGCCATTTCGTCGCCGCCCAGATGTGAAAACACGTAGTCACGACCGTATTCCCAGGCGCTGGTGGTGTTGAAGATATTGGACAACTTATTGACCAGCGTCGATTTTCCGCTGGACTCGCCCCCCAGAATCGCGACGGTGCGCACGAAGAAGGGTTTCACTTCCGTAGGAATATATTCCCAGTAACGGAACGGGTTCTGGCGGATCTGCGAGCCGCTGATATTCATAAACGAGCGCTTTGGGTCGACCAACACGGCGTCAATCCCCAGATGTGGTGCGTACTGTGGCGCATCCTGCTCTTCGCTGGTGTAGACGAAGTTGGGTTCGATGCCTTTTTCCGCCATGAAATTTTTAATGCCCTGGCTCCAAACGTCCCAGCCGTGCGGGTAGGGTTCCATGCCTTCTTCGTTAAAGGCGTGAATATGAATATTTTTCTGATACTTAAAGGTTTGCAGTAGCCAGCGCAAGCGGTCGCTGACGGTCGGCTGCTGCGACATGGAGCTGTGCTCGAAGAGGGTGCGGTCCCTTTCCTCGTCAAATCCCATGATGACATGCAGTTCATCCACCTGGCTGCAGGCGCGCTGGATGAGATAGATGTGGCCGGTATGCAGTGGGTAAAATTTACCGAACACGACCCCAATGCTTTTCTGGTGGTAGGGGAACTCCAGCCCCAGGAATCGATGCAGCGCTTCCAGCTTCTGCGCGCTGGGGCTTTTGATTTTGGCGTTCAGCAGTTGGCTAAGGTAGCCTTTCGTCATCCCGGTGGCGTCGGCAACCTGCTGTAAGGTACAGCCCTGTTGCCTGATAGCCGATTTGAGGTAATCGAATGGTGACATGATCCGGCGCTCCTTGTTTAGCTTACTAAACAAAATACCACAGTGGCCGGGTCAGAATCCAAAGCTATCTGCCGTTACAGATCGTCCAGAATGGCCAGCGCGTCCGCCAGCTTCTTGACGCCGAACACCTGCATGTTGGCCGGCGGCTTCTTGGGCATGTTGGCAAAGGGTACGATCGCGCGCTTAAAGCCATGCTTGGCCGCTTCGGTGATCCGCTCCTGTCCGCTTGGCACCGGTCGGATCTCGCCGGCCAATCCGACTTCGCCGAAGACCACCAGATCCTGCGGCAGCGGGCGATCGCGCAGGCTGGAGACCAACGATAGCAGCAGCGCCAGATCGGCGCTGGTTTCCGTCNCTTTCACACCGCCTACGACGTTGACGAACACGTCTTGATCCGACATTTGCAGGCCGCCGTGGCGATGCAGAACCGCCAGCAGGATCGCCAGACGATTTTGCTCCAGTCCGACCGCGACCCGGCGGGGATTCGCCATCATCGAATGATCGACCAGCGCCTGAATCTCCACCAGCAGCGGCCGGGTGCCTTCCCATACCACCATCACCGAGCTGCCGGAGGTGATCTCATCGCCCCGGCTCAGGAAAATGGCGGACGGGTTGCTGATTTCACGCAGTCCCTGTTCCGTCATGGCGAAAACGCCCAGTTCATTGACGGCGCCGAAACGGTTTTTATGGCTGCGCAGCGTGCGGAAACGGGAGTCCGCGTCGCCGTCCAGCAGTACGGAACAGTCGATGCAGTGCTCCAGCACCTTGGGACCCGCCAGCGAACCGTCTTTGGTGACGTGGCCGACCATCACGATCGCCACTCCGCGGGTTTTCGCGAAACGGGTCAGGTAGGCAGCGGTTTCACGCACCTGAGACACGCTGCCCGGCGAGGACTGGATATCGGACAGATGCATCACCTGAATGGAGTCGATGACCATCAGCTTCGGCTGTTCCTGCTCGGCGATCAGGCAGATTTGCTCGATGCTGGTTTCCGACAGCATGTTGAGATTCTGTGCGGGAAGGCCGAGCCGGTGCGCGCGCATCGCGACCTGCTGCAACGACTCTTCGCCTGTGACGTACAGAGTTTTCATCTGTTCGGACAGTTTGCACAGCGTTTGCAACAGCAGGGTACTTTTACCCGCGCCGGGGTTGCCGCCGATCAAAATGGCGCTGCCGGGCACGACGCCGCCGCCCAGCACCCGGTCGAACTCCTGAAAGCCGGTAGAGAAGCGCGGCAGCGCTTCAAGACTGATTTCGGAGAGTTTCTGTACCCGGCTGACCCCGGCGCTGTCGCCCGCATAACTGGCGAAGCGGTCGCTGCGCGCTGACGACGAAGCGGCCGCCAGACGAACCTCCGTGATGGTATTCCAGGCCTGACAGGCGCTGCATTGTCCCTGCCAGCGCGGATAATCAGCGCCGCNCTCGTTGCAGACGAAGGCGCGTTTAGCGGCTTTTGCCACGGTTTACCTCACTTCTTTATTTAACGTTGTTCATGTCGCAGGCTGCCGCTGAGAATACACAGCACGCCGGTCAAGTCCGCATAGCGGATGCTGGTTGACGTTTGGGCATAGACCTTGGGCTTCGCGTGATAGGCAATCCCAAGCCCCGCGGCTTTTATCATCAGAAGATCGTTGGCGCCGTCGCCGATGGCGATCGTCTGTTCCAAAGGTATCTCCAGTTTGTCGGCCAACTGCCGCAGGGTATCCGCCTTATATTGGGCGTCGACGATCGGGCCTTCCACTTCGCCCGTCAGTTTGCCGTCGCGCATGCCCAAGGAATTGGCGACGGCGGCGACCAGATCCAGTTTCGAGCGCAGATGATCGGCGAAAAAGGTAAAACCACCGGAGGCGATCGCCAGATGCCAACCGGCTTCCTGCAGCTGTTTCACCATCTGTTCCAGACCGGGCATCAGCGGGAGAGCGTCGCGTACCTGCAACAGGATATTCGCGTCCGCGCCTTTCAGCGTGCCCACGCGCTCGCGCAGGCTGGAAGAGAAATCCAGATCGCCTTGCATGGCGCGCTCGGTGATCGCCGCCACCTGATCGCCCACGCCCGCCAGACGCGCAATTTCATCAATACACTCGATCTGGATCGCGGTGGAGTCCATATCCATGACCAGCAAACCGGGCGATCTCAGCGTCGGATGATTGCCCATCGCTGCCACGTCCAGCCCCAGCGTGTGCGCCGACTCGGCGATATGCGGCGTCAGAATCCCCGCCAGTCGAACGACCTGATAGTCGCCCACACTCCAGGCGCTGACGATGACCATGGGTTCGTCCAGCAGACGCTGCATGCGAGACAACGCGTTTTTGTCGAGGGTGTCGCCGTAGAGCAACCAGCCGGTATTGCCCGCCCGATAGTCCAGAGGCATGACTTCGTCACCGCTGAGCGACAGCGGTAAATTGGGCCAGCAATTGATCTCGACGGGCAGATCGCGATAGGTCAAACGGTTCGACATGGGGTAAATCCTTTCCTGCGGGTGTTGTGTTGACGACGTAGAACGGTCATAAAGAGGACAATGATAAAACAACGGAACAAGCTATCCTATCGTCAACGCTTCTGGCAACATTAAACTCTCCAAATCGCGCAGGTGTTCCCATGGTTCGGGCTCGGTTGAAATTTCGCTTACATCGTACGGCTATTGTGCTGATCTGTCTGGCGCTTCTGGTGATCCTTATGCAGGGATCGTCGTACTTCAGCCTCAGTCATCAGATGGCTCGTTCTGAACAGGTTGAGGAGCTGACGCGGACGTTGACCCGTCAGGTCGCGTTCAGCCTGACCCCGTTGCTGGAAGATAATGACGACAACAGCCAGCGAATCCACGACGTGTTGTTAAATCTGACCGATCGTAGCCGGATTCTGGATGCCGGCATCTATGCGCTGGACGGCACGCTGATATCGCGGGCCGGCGAGCAGATCCCTTTGCGTGACCGGCTGGCGCTCGATGGCAATCGGGCCGGGAGTTACTTCAACCATCAACTGGTGGAGCAGATTAACGGCAAGGATGGGCCGATTGGCTTTCTCCGCGTGACGCTGGACACCCATGTTCTGGCGACCGAAGCCAAGCAGGTGGACAACACGACCAACATTCTTCGGCTGATGATTTTGCTGGCGCTGGCCATCGGCATCATTCTCGCGCGTACGTTGTTGCAGCACCGCCGCTCCCGATGGCAGCAGTCTCCCTATCTGCTGACCGCCAACACGCCGGTCGAAGATGACGAGCCAGACAGCGACGACGAAAACAGCGAGNCTCCGCGAAAGCCCGACTCACGCCGCTGAACGCTCAGTGTTGCCTGGATCAAAAACGGGTTCCGCGGCGGACACGGCGCTGACGTGAGGATCGTTTGCCGATGTGGGGCGATAAACGGTGAAGAAAAGGCGCCTCTTTCAGTCACCGATTGTTTATGACCGGTAAATCAGAGAAAATGCCCGGCTTAACGATTGATTTCCGCTCTGCCTGACGTGACATCGCTGCGATCTGATGCCGACGCCGGGTGCTAACCTGAAGAAGCCTGAACAACATGTCTCCAAGTGAATTTGCCCGCGAAGTCTCGAAACGACGGACTTTTGCCATTATTTCCCACCCTGACGCCGGTAAAACCACCATCACGGAAAAGGTTTTGCTGTTCGGACAGGCGATCCAGACTGCCGGTACGGTAAAAGGCCGCGGCTCTAACCAGCACGCCAAATCCGACTGGATGGAAATGGAAAAACAGCGTGGTATCTCCATCACGACGTCCGTGATGCAGTTCCCATATAGGGATAGCCTGGTCAACTTGCTGGATACCCCGGGGCATGAGGACTTCTCAGAAGATACCTACCGTACGCTGACCGCCGTCGACTGTTGTCTGATGGTCATTGATGCCGCGAAAGGGGTGGAAGATCGCACTCGTAAACTGATGGACGTCACCCGCCTGCGCGATACCCCGATTCTCACCTTTATGAATAAGCTCGACCGCGACATCCGCGATCCGATGGAACTGCTGGACGAAGTGGAAAGTGAGCTGAACATTGCCTGTTCGCCCATCACCTGGCCTATCGGTTGCGGCAAGCTGTTCAAAGGGGTCTATCACCTCTATAAAGATGAAATCTACCTGTATCAGCGCGGAATGGGGCACACCATTCAGGAACTGCGCGTGATTAAAGGACTGAATAACCCTGAGCTGGATAGTGTAGTCGGCGAAGAGCTGGTGGCTCAGCTGCGCGAAGAACTGGAATTAGTGCAGGGTGCTTCCAACGAATTCGACGAAGACGCTTTCCTGAGCGGCGATCTGACGCCGGTCTTCTTCGGCACCGCGTTGGGTAACTTCGGCGTGGATCACATGCTGGATGGATTGGTCGACTGGGCGCCGACGCCGATGCCGCGTAACACCAACGTGCGCGAAGTGGTCGCGTCGGAAGAGAAATTCTCCGGTTTCGTCTTCAAGATCCAGGCCAATATGGACCCGAAACACCGTGACCGCGTGGCTTTCATGCGCGTCGTGTCGGGTAAATATGAAAAAGGGATGAAGCTGCGTCAGGTGCGGACCGGTAAAGATGTGNCGATTGCGGATGCGCTGACTTTCATGGCGGGCGACCGTTCTCATGTAGAAGAGGCTTATCCCGGCGACATTATCGGTTTGCATAACCACGGCACCATTCAGATTGGCGATACGTTTACGCAGGGTGAAGACATGAAGTTCACCGGTATTCCGAACTTCGCCCCTGAACTGTTCCGCCGCATTCGCCTGCGCGATCCGCTGAGGCAGAAACAGCTGCTGAAAGGGTTGGTGCAATTGTCCGAAGAGGGCGCGGTGCAGGTATTCCGTCCGTTGATCAATAACGATCTGATCGTGGGCGCGGTGGGGGTGCTGCAGTTTGATGTGGTCGTTGCCCGCCTGAAGACGGAGTACAACGTGGAAGCGGTTTATGAGTCGGTCAACGTTTCGACGGCCCGCTGGGTCGAATGCGAGGACGTCAAAAAACTGGAAGAATTCAAGCGCAAGAACGAGCAGCATCTGGCGCTGGATGGCGGCGACAACCTCACCTATGTGGCCCCGACGATGGTGAACCTGAACCTGACGCAGGAACGCTACCCGGATGTGCAGTTCCATAAAACGCGGGAACATTAATCCTCTGCTTAATATTTGCGCAGATGAAGCAAGCCAGGCAAATGCCTGGTTTCTTTTTTTTTATCGATATATTTCATTTGATTAACGACATCCCCCTCACCATCAGGCGGCGTTTGACCGCACAGACAAATCTGAATCTCTCGAATCTGCGGCCTTTTTCCTCCGCTTACCTGGGTTTTTATCCACAGTGGACTATAGTTAACTAGGTGTACGACATTTCTAGTTTGTTTCACTGTTAATTTAACGAGAAGTAGTGGGTTGTATTGGAGTGAAAGNAATTCACGGCATGACAATCTATTTAGTTGCCGATGGCGGCTACGACGCGCTGGCCTCGTGATTGACTCTTTATGAGCACATTCCGTGCAGTGAAATAGTGGCAACAAAAAGGAAGATCTAGATGAAGAAGACCAAGATTGCACAATCAGTAATGGCCGTTGTTCTGGGTACTATGTTGCTGGGCGGTCAGGCGATGGCACAAGAAACGTTCAGCCAGAAGGTGAAGAACGTGGCCGACACCACCGGACAGAAAGNCGATAGCTCCATGACTTCTGCAGGAAACTATCTGGATGACAGCACAATTACCGCCAAGGTGAAAAGCGCGCTGCTGGAAGACAAAACCATCGACAGCGGCGATATCTCCGTCGCAACGTCCAAGGGCATCGTGACCCTGAGCGGTTTTGTCGCCAGCCAGGATCTCTCTGCACACGCGGTCAGCATCGCGAGTAAGACCGAGGGTGTGAAGTCCGTGAGCGATAAGCTACAGGTTAAAGATGAGAAAGGTTCCCAGACCGTCGGCGCTTATGCCGGAGACACGGTAACCACCAGCAAAGTTAAAGCGAAACTCCTGGCAGACAGCGTCGTTCCGTCTCGCCACATCAAAGTTGAAACGCATGACGGTATCGTGCAGCTAACCGGTCAGGTGTCGACGGCGGCACAATCCGCTCAGGCGGAAAGTTTGGCCAAGGCTGTTGAAGGGGTCAAAAGCGTCAAGAACGATCTGACGGTGAAATCCTAATTCAGCTTCGACTCCGGGTTATGCCGTTCAACGGGTAACCCGCGATCACACCAGCGCGGCGGTCATTTCTCCACCGCGCCTGTCAGGACGACTCACCGACGGTATCATTGCTCAGGGCGGTTTTGGCGCCATCCGACAAATGAGCGCGGTTTCGGGCTTGTGACGCTGTCCCGTCGGACAGCCGCGGTGCGTCTTATAACGCAGGCTGCAACAACATCACTTTAATCATCCGATATTGAAGGAGAGCGTATGTTTCGTTGGGGTATTATATTTTTGATTGTTGCGCTGATCGCTGCGGCGCTGGGCTTTGGCGGACTGGCGGGCGTAGCGGCGAGTGCCGCTAAAATTGTCTTTGTGATCGGCATCATTCTGTTCCTGATCAGTCTCTTTATGGGACGTAAGCGACCCTAGGGATCGCGGCTAGAGTTCGCCGCAAAGGATGTGAGTTTCGGTCTGTTCTCCATCACGTCTGTTAACGCCGGCCCGGCATCCCTCAGGATGCGCGGGCCGGTTCTACGTCAGGCGGCCTGGGCTTTTTGTCATGCTCGATACTTCGATAGGGTGGCGTCCCTTTTGTCGGCCTTCGTCGGTGAATCGAGAGGGGAATGAATGGGCGCCGCTGCTGGTTAGCCATGCTGTAGAGGCATGACGCTTAAGCTCGGTAACTGCTATCCTCACATCCTCTTATTCAGCAAAGGGGTCGCACATTACTCATGCCGGATTGCGAACAAACCGCCAGCCGGACCGAGCGGCGCTCCAACGCGCCGGGTCCGCTGATAGATACCCACTGTCATTTTGACGTTCCACTGTTTCTGGACGATGAAGCGGACAGCGTGCGGCGCGCTCAGGACGCGGGCATTACCGACATCATCATCCCCGCGGTGAACTCCCCTCATTTCGATCTCATCTTGCAACTCGCCCGTCGATGGCCTGGTCTGCATGCGGCGCTGGGATTGCACCCGTTGTACATTGCCCATCATGGCGAAGAGGATTTGGCGTTGCTGGATGCACGGTTGCTGTCTCATCGCAACGACGTGGTCGCGGTGGGTGAGATAGGATTGGATCTCTACATGGACGATCCGCAGTTCGATCGTCAGTGCTATTTTCTCGGCGAACAGCTGGCGCTGGCGCGCCGTCACGATCTGCCGGTGATACTGCACTCTCGGCGTACACATGACCGTCTGGCGGCGATACTTCGGCGATGCTCGGTGCCGCGCACGGGCGTTGTACACGGTTTTTCAGGCAGTTATGAGCAGGCGATGGCGTTCATCCGGCTGGGTTTTTCTATCGGCGTTGGAGGGACGATCACTTACCCGCGCGCCAGTAAAACGCGCAAAGCCATCGCGCAATTGCCGCTGGAGTGTCTTTTGTTGGAGACGGACGCGCCGGATATGCCGGTATATGGGCATCAGGGTACGCCCAATCGGCCTGAGCGCATTCGCAACGTCTTATCAACATTATGTGAACTGCGGGACGAAAGCCCGACGCAAATTGTTGCGGCCTTATTGGCTAATACGCGGCGTGTGTTCGATCTTGCTGCTGAAGACTCGGTTCCTGCGGAAGNGAGTAAATCCTAATCATATGTTATCAATGCTGGAAAATTTAACATCTGGTTCGACAATGCCGGAATAGTTCCTTTTTTCTTTCCGCCTAACTCGTCCATTTCTCCCTTCTGTATCACTTTATCTTCCGTCTTCCGATAGTTTTTTTGTTTTATGACAATAGGTAACGTGATGAATAGTGAGTAGAAAGATGAGGAATAATGCACTTTTGTCCCAAAATATACAATATTTAAGAATATTTGACGTTTTTATTCATTTAATGTTGTATGCATCGTTGGTTGCTGCCGATATGTCTTTTGTCGCTCGGCTTCTCAGTTTGTTAAGTTTTTTAAAGAGAAGGGATGCGCCCTGGCGGTAGCTCTTAGTTTCTAATTCATTACTTTCTCTACTAAAGGGATTTTTCATGGAAATGTTGATGAGTCTGGTGGGAATGGCTGTACTGATCCTGGTCGGAATCATGCTGTCTCATAACCGTAGCGCAATAAACGTTCGTACGGTCATCGGCGCTTTTTTGATCCAAGTCTGTATTGGTGTATTGGCCCTATATGTGCCCTTAGGGCGTCAGGTCCTTGCCAGTATCACTTCCGGTGTAGGTAACGTCATCGCCTACGGCAATGACGGGATTGCTTTTATGTTCGGCGGTCTGGCCTCGGACAAAATGTTCGACCTCTTCGGCGGCGGCGGCTTTGTCTTTGCGCTGCGGGTATTGCCGATGATTGTTTTCTTTTCCTCGCTGATCGCAGTGCTGTACTACCTCGGCATCATGCAATGGGTGGTACGCCTGCTGGGCGGCAGTTTACAGCTGCTGTTGCGGACCTCCCGCACCGAATCTCTCTCCGCCACCGCGAATATCTTCGTCGGCATGACGGAGGCGCCGCTGGTGGTGCGCCCTTACATCGCAGGCATGACGCAGTCTGAACTGTTCGCCGTCATGTGCGGCGGGCTGGCTTCCATCTCCGTCTCCGTTCTGGCGGGCTATGCGCAGATGGGCGTGCCGCTGGAGTATCTGATTGCTGCTTCCTTTATGGCCGCGCCTGGGAGTCTGCTCTTTGCCAAACTGATTATGCCGGAAACGGAACAGACGCATGACCGTGATACCGTTCGAAATTTCGACGGCGAAGAACAAAGACCAGGCAACGTTATTGATGCGGCGGCAAGCGGAGCGGCATCGGGTTTGCAACTGGCGTTAAATGTTGGCGCAATGTTACTGGCTTTTATCGCTCTGATTGCTTTACTTAACGGTATCCTCAGCGGCGTTGGAGGCTGGTTCGATTATCCTCAGCTGTCCCTGGAGCTGGTTCTGGGCTGGATTTTTGCACCTGTGGCATTCCTGATCGGCGTGCCGTGGAGTGAAGCGACCGTGGCCGGTTCGTTCATTGGACAGAAACTGGTTGTTAATGAATTTGTGGCCTATTTGAATTTGAGCTCCTACCTCAAGCCTGACGATGTTGTGGCTGCCTCCGGTTTACAGGTGCTGTCTACACACACGAAAGCGATTGTCTCGTTTGCTCTATGCGGCTTCGCCAATTTGTCCTCTATCGCCATTCTCATTGGCGGTCTGGGCAGCATGGCCCCGAACAGACGTCAGGACATTGCCCGCTTCGGAATGAAAGCCATTGCGGCAGGAACGTTATCGAATCTGATGAGCGCCAGTATCGCCGGTTTCTTTCTGGCTTTGTGAGTCGTGTTTTACAGGGAGGTAGCGCTGCTGCATCTCTGTACTGTGAACTAGTGGCATGTGCACTAGGTTCCGCTTGAAGAGTTAACGAATATGCTTTCTGTTTTTATAGAAGATATAGAGTGGGTTACGTTCCACCAGGCTGACAGCGAAGCTATTTACCCTGGGGTAGGGGCTCGCTGTCATTTTTCTCTGCGGACTTATCGTGATGATTTGTTCTTTCGAGCAGGGATTCCTTTCACAGCAGAAATTGCCCGCTCAGTGCCTAAGCGTCGGGCTGAGTATCTGGCTGGACGTTATCTCGCCCGCAGGGTGCTTGAGCGCCTGGGGGTTGAACGATACACGCTGAAAAACGGCGAGGATCGTTCGCCGCAGTGGCCGGACTTTATCGTCGGATCACTGAGCCACAACGCAGACTCCGCGCTCTGCGCGGCGCACATGCGTCAGGATACGGCCTCCTACGTCGGATTGGATGTAGAAACGGTCATGAGCGAAGAGCGGGCGAATAGCCTATGGCCGGGCATCATCAACGATGAAGAGTTCGACTGGATGCATGAGGTTTTCCCCGGTCGCTTTTCCACGTTGTTGACGCTGACGTTTTCCGCCAAGGAAAGTTTGTATAAAGCACTGTATCCGCAGGTAAAACACTATTTTGATTTTCTGGATGTCAAGATATTGGAGCTGGATCGCGCGAGTCACTCTTTCACGTTGGAACTGCTGTGCGACCTGTCGCCGGACTTCCTGCGAGGACGCCGCTTCAGCGGGACATATCAACTGCGTGATAACGACGTGACAACATTCATCTACCACCAGTGATGAATCGGGGGGCGGAGAACTCATCATGCAGATGACGGGAAACACGTTGCTCATTACCGGCGGCGGCTCGGGAATCGGTCGCGGACTGGCGGAAGCCTTTCATCGCGCGGGGAACCAGATCGTCATTGCTGGACGCGACGTTGCCCGTCTGCGCGAAATGGCCTCTGCCCATCCGGGCATGGCTTATCTCGCGCTCGATCTTTGTTCTCCGGACGGCGTAGCGGCTTTCGTCCAGCAGCTGACGGCGCGTTTTCCAACGTTGAATGGCGTGATCAACAACGCAGGAATTCAGCGGCAGGAAGACGTGACTGAATGTGACTGGCAGACGGTGCAGGAGACGGTTGCCACCAATCTGTTGGGGCCGATTTATCTGACCACCGCGTTGTTGCCGCATTTGCTTCAGCAACCCCGTGCGGCGATCCTCAACGTGACATCCGAACTGGCGTTTCTGCCTCAGGCGGCCACGCCGACCTACTGCGCCAGCAAAGCCGCGCTGCACTCTTATACGCAATCGCTGCGTTTTCAGCTGCGCAATAGCGCGGTGCAAGTCATCGAGATCATCCCGCCCTGGGTGCAGACGGATTTGCAGGGCGAGCAGGGTCACGATCCGCGGGCGATGCCGCTCAACGCGTTTATCCGTGAAACGATGGCATTGCTGCGGGATCGGCCGGAGGCGGAGGAGATCGTGGTCGCCCGCGCTCAACGCCTGCGCGATGCGCCCCGACGCGACGATTACCACGCGCTGTTTCGTGCGTTCAACGCGCCGGAGCCGGAGTCGCCCGACGACGCGGGTTGACGTGCCCTGGCACCGTTTACACGTGCCGGGCACCGTCTTCTCAGGCAGGTCCGTTAGCCTTTTTCGGCCAGCACCGTGGGGAACAGACCGGCGTGGTCGTTAATGACGCGTATATTCCTGAACCCTGCCTGGGTCAGTTGCTGCACCGTGTTCTTTTCAGTGCGCATCGCGTTCCATTGTGTTCCGATGACCTGCATGAAAAGACACTTTTGCAGGCGCAGCAACGCCGGGTCCAGTCGTTCCATTTTCCAGCTGGAGTCATTCGCCATCGAGGGTGGGGGCGTCATGAAGCTGGNGACCAGGGTGCCACCTTTCTTCAGCGCGCGATAAAAAAGGCGGTAAAGCTCCGTCACTCTGTCATCGCTGGATTCATAAATCGTTAATCCATTGCTGGTCAGCACGTCGAACTCCTCCGAGAATGTCATCTGCCAGGCATCGCCTTCAATCAGCGTCGTGTTCGCCAGAACGCCTTTTTGCTCCGCCAGGGCGCGGGCCTGCGACAGCGCGGCTTCGTCCAAATCAATCCCGACCAGACGGATGTCCGGCGTGCCGGCGAGATGAAGCAAATCCGTCATCAGGCCGCAGGGTACGGAGGCCATCGCGCCGCCGGACATCGTCCGCTTTTTCAGTTCCCGGCAAAAGATGCCGTAACGCTCCCGGGTCGCCAGCGTGGCGGGCAGCTGCTCAAAGATAATGCGTTCCAGCGGATGCATCACGCGTGGATTCTCCGGCGTCCACGTCACCAGTTCGTTCGTCCAGAAAGCATCTAACCCTTTGTTGAGGATTAAAAATCTGCCCAGGGGGAATTCACACAGCTGGTCAAACAGGCACAGGAGTTCGCTGACCGGCGCATCGTCAAGATCACCACGGTCGGCTATGCGCTGGCGCTCAGCCATGAGGGCTGCACCGGGATCCACGTCAGAATAGCCGGTATGAGAAAGCATCGATTTTTTCATTAAATCTTCCTGATTAGGGTGATGAGAACGATCCCTCTTCCCTGATGAAGGAAAAGCCGAACTCAACATCAATGATGGATAGCCTGTTTCGAGAGGACTCTAGAGTCAGGCGTGCGTCTTAGGGGCTTTCCTGTGCCCGCCACCCGAACGCAACTGAAACGTCTGCGGAGCGGCAAATGCTTTTTCTCCCGCCATCCCCGGCTGACGTTGTCTACCGCCAGCAACGCCCCTTGCGCGACTATATCGCGACCAGATGGCGCACGCCCTCTTTCTCCATGTCTGGCCCCAGACCGCGTTGGACGATTTCGCCCCGGGACATGACCAGATAACGGTCGGCCAGCGCCGCCGCGAAGTCGTAGAATTGCTCGACCAACAAAATACCCATATCTCCCCGCAGGGACAACTGTCGGATCACGGCGCCGATCTCTTTGATCACGGAAGGTTGGATACCCTCGGTGGGTTCATCGAGGATCAGCAACTGCGGCCGGCAGGCGAGGGCGCGGCCGATCGCCAACTGCTGCTGNTGGCCACCGGATAGGTCGCCGCCGCGCCGCGCTTTCATTTCCTTCAGGACGGGAAACAGCCGATAGATCTCTTCCGGCGCCGATCTGGCCTGCGCGCCGGAAAAACGCGCCAAACCCATCAGCAGATTTTCTTCCACCGTCAGGCGTGGAAATATCTCCCGGCCCTGCGGCACATAGGCAATACCGGCCTGGACTCGCTGATGCGGTTTTCGGTGATTGATGACGCGATCCTGCCAGCGGATCTCGCCGGATTTAGCCGGAATCAGGCCCATCAGGCATTTGAGCAGCGTCGTTTTCCCTACCCCGTTGCGTCCCAACAGACAGGTGATTTCGCCGGGCCGGGCCTCGAATGACAGGCCGCGCAGGATGTGGCTGCCGCCGTAATATTGATTCAGTTCCGATACCTGTAACATGTCAGCGCCCCAGATAAACGTCGATAACCCGATCGTCCGCCTGCACTTCGCGCAACGACCCCTCGGCCAGTACCTGGCCCTGATGCAGCACGGTGACGCGGTCGGCAATGGTTTCGACGAAGCCCATATCGTGCTCCACCACCATCAGTGAATGCTTGCCGGCCAGACCGCGGAACAGTTCAGCGGTGTACTCGGTTTCGGCATCCGTCATGCCGGCCGCCGGTTCGTCGAGCAGCAGCAGATGCGGCTCCTGCACCAGCAGCATGCCAATTTCGAGAAACTGTTTTTGTCCGTGCGACAGCAACCCGGCTTTGTGACCGCGCGCCGCGNCGAGCCGCAACAGCGTCAGCGTCTCGTCAATGCGGTCCCGCTGTTCGCCGTCCAGCCGCGCGCACAGGCTGGCCCAAACGGACTTATCGTTTTTCAGCGCGATTTCGAGGTTTTCAAACACCGTCAACGCTTCAAACACCGTGGGTTTCTGAAATTTGCGGCCAATGCCTAAACGCGCGATCTCCACCGGCGACAGACGGGTCAGATCGGTGTGCTGATCGAAGATCGCCTGACCGGCGTCCGGCCGCGTTTTGCCGGTGATCACATCCATCAACGTGGTTTTTCCCGCGCCATTGGGACCGATAACGCAGCGCAGTTCACCTACGCNAATCTGCAATGACAGATCCGTCAGCGCGCGGAAGCCGTCGAACGAGACGTTGATCTTCTCCAGCAGCAGGACCGGATCGTGTTGATGGCGGTAGCGATCCGCCGGAAGCGATTGGGTCAACAGGGATTCAGTCATCACGCCTCCCGCGCAACAGGCCAATGACGCCACGCGGCAGAAACAGCGTGACCAGGATGAACATCAGGCCCAGGAAGAACAGCCAGTATTCGGGAAACGCCATGGTGAACCAGCTCTTGGCGCCGTTAACGATACCGGCGCCGAGCAGCGGGCCGATCAGCGTGCCGCGTCCGCCGAGCGCCACCCAGATGGCGGCCTCGATAGAGTTGGTCGGCGACATCTCGCTGGGGTTGATGATGCCGACCTGCGGCACATACAGCGCGCCCGCCAGCCCGCACAGTACCGCTGAGAGCGTCCAGACCAACAGCTTGAAGCCACAGGGATCGTACCCGACGAACATCAGCCGGTTTTCCGCGTCGCGCACCGCCGTCAGCACGCGGCCGAATTTGCTGCGCGCCAGCGCGAAGCCGATGCCGAGGCTGGTCAGCAGCAACAGCACGGNGGCGATGAACAGGCCGATGCGCGTGCCGGTGGCGCTGACGTTAAAGCCGAGCAAGGTGGTGAAGCCGGTAAACCCGTTGTTGCCGCCGAAGCCGGTTTCGTTGCGGAAAAACAGCAGCATCCCGGCGTAGGTCAGCGCCTGCGTCATGATCGAGAAGTAGACGCCTTTAATTTTCGAACGGAAGGCGAAGAAGCCGAACACCAGCGCCAGCAGACCGGGCGNCAGCATAATCAGGCACAGCGCCCAGGCGAAATGTTGTGTGCCGGCCCAGAACCACGGCAGCTCGTTCCACGACAGAAACGACATAAACGCCGGCAGATCGTCTCCCGCAGCCTGACGCATCAGGTACATGCCCATGGCGTAACCGCCCAGCGCAAAGAACAGCCCGTGGCCGAGTGACAGCAATCCGGCGTAGCCCCATACCAGGTCGAGCGCCACGGCAACGACGGCATAGCACAGGATTTTGCCGATCAGCGTCAGGGTATAGGTGGAGATCGCCAGCGGATGGTCGGCGGGCAGCAGCGCACAGAACGGCAGGGTCAGCAGCGCCAGCGTTGCCAGGATGCCAAGGCTGAAGGTCAGGCGCGGCGCTTTGCGCGCCAGGGTTAAAGTCAGCGGCAGGNTCATCAGTCAATCACTCTCCCTTTCACGGCGAACAGACCCTGCGGACGTTTCTGGATAAACAGAACGATCAGCGCCAGGATCAGAATCTTGCCGAGCACCGCGCCGATCTGCGGTTCCAGCACTTTGTTGAGGATGCCGAGACCGAAGGCGGCCGCCACGGTGCCCGCCAACTGGCCGATGCCGCCCAGCACCACCACCAGGAAGGAGTCGATGATATAACCCTGCCCCAGTTCCGGGCCGACGTTACCCAGCTGCGACAGCGCCACGCCGCCGAGTCCGGCGATGCCGGAGCCGAGGCCGAACGCCAACATGTCGACACGGCCGGTGGGAACCCCGCAGCAGTCCGCCATGGCGCGATTCTGCGTCACGGCGCGTACGTTCAGCCCGAGACGAGTTTTGTTCAGCAGCAGCCAGATGAGGCTCAGCACCGCAAATGCGAACAGGATCACCGCGATGCGGTTGAACGGCAGCACCAGATTGGGCAGTACCTGTAGACCCCCCGAGAGCCAGGCGGGGTTGGCGACTTCCAGATTCTGTGCGCCGAACAGCGCGCGCNCCAGTTGGATCAGCATCAGGCTGATGCCCCAGGTGGCGAGCAGGGTTTCCAGTGGTCGGCCGTACAAATGGCGGATGACGACGCGTTCCAGCGCCATGCCTATCGCCGCCGTGATCGAAAAGGCCGCGGGCAGCGCCAGCAGCGGATACCAGGCCAGCCACTCGGGCGCGAACTGCTGGAACAGCGACTGCACCAGCCAGGCGGCGTAAGCCCCCAGCATCAGCATCTCGCCGTGCGCCATATTAATCACTCCGAGCAGGCCGTAGGTGATCGCGAGGCCGAGAGCGGCAAGCAGCAGGATTGAACCAAGCGACAGCCCGGTAAACGCCTGACCGAGCAGTTCGCCCCACATCAGGCGCTGTTCGATTTGCCGCAGGCTCTCTGCGGCGGCGTCCCGGACGGCGGGTTCAGGCTCGTCGGCGGCCTGCGTCAGGCGCTGTAGCCGCGCCTGCGTGGCGGGATGGCTCGACTCGCCCAGCTGTTTTACCGCCTGCAACCGTACTGCGGCATCGGGGCTGGCGAGCTGGAGATTGGCGGCCGCCAACGCCAGCGAGGCCCGCACTGGGTCGNCGGTTTCGCCGGCGAGCTGCCGTTCGATCACCGGGAGCAGAGCGGCCGCGTCCGTGCTTTGCAGCTGCTGCGCGGCGTGCAGGCGGGTCGCCGGGTCATCGCTGACCAGTTGGTGTGCGGCGAGCGCGCTGGCGATCATTACGCGAAGACGGTTGTTCATAAACAACTTTTTGGTATCGCCGCTCGGCTGCCGCGCGCTGTCGAGAGGCGTGAAGACGTCG
Source organism: Lonsdalea quercina subsp. quercina (assembly GCF_000688655.1). Classification (GTDB taxonomy): domain Bacteria; phylum Pseudomonadota; class Gammaproteobacteria; order Enterobacterales; family Enterobacteriaceae; genus Lonsdalea; species Lonsdalea quercina. The sequence continues at coordinate 63,558 of NZ_JIBO01000004.1, forward strand.
TCCTGCCTGCTGAAAGGCTGTTTGTTCTGGTCGATGACCACGGATTCGCGACGCAGCGCCTCCAGCAACGGCAGGCGGGCGGCCTGCGGCGCGGCGGCCCACTGTTCAAGCAGCGCGGCCTGCTGGGCGCGGCCGGCGGCGGCGAACTCCGCGCCGTCTCCCGCCAGCGCCAGCCAGGGCAGCAGTAACAGCAGAGCGCAGAAAGAGCGGTGAATTTTCATGATGGTGTTCCCGTTTTGTGGCGCGGGAGAACGGCCTTGGCTCCGACAGCGGGAGAAAGGCCGTGCCGCTTACTTCGTTGATTTCACCGGATGGTCGGGTTTCTGGTCGTTGCCCGCGATATAGGGGCTCCACGGCTGGGCGCGGACCGGTTTATCGGTCTGCCATACCACGTCGAACTGGCCGTTCTCTGTCACTTCGCCAATCATCACCGGTTTATGCAGATGATGATTGTTCGCATCCATGGTCAGGGTGAAGCCGCTGGGTGCAGAGAAGGTCTGTCCCGCCATCGCCGCCCGGACTTTGTCCACATCGGTGGTGCCGGCTTTCTCGACGGCCTGCGCCCACATATGGATGCCGACGTAGGTGGCTTCCATCGGGTCATTGGTCACCACACTGTCGGCGTTCGGCAGGCGACGGGCTGTGGCGTAGGCGCGATAGTCCGCCACGAACTTGGCGTTGGTCGGGTTATCGACGGACTGGAAATAGTTCCAGGCGGCCAACTGACCGNCCAGCGGTGTGGTGTCGATGCCGCGCAGCTCCTCTTCGCCGACCGAGAATGCCACGACGGGAATATCGGTCGCCTTAATGCCTTGATTGGCCAGTTCTTTATAGAACGGGACGTTGGAGTCGCCGTTAATGGTGGAGACCACCGCCGTCTTGCCCCCGGCCGCGAATTTCTTGATGTCGGACACGATGGTCTGGTAGTCGCTATAGCCGAACGGGGTATAGACTTCCTGGATATCTTTGTCCTGAATGCCTTTTGCCTGCAGGAAAGCGCGCAGGATCTTGTTGGTGGTGCGTGGGTAGACATAGTCCGTGCCCAGCAGGAAGAAGCGCCTGGCGCCGCCGCCGTCTTCGCTCATCAGGTATTCCACGGCTGGAATCGCCTGCTGGTTCGGCGCGGCGCCGGTATAGAACACGTTCGGCGACATCTCCTCGCCCTCATACTGTACCGGGTAGAACAGCAGGCCGTTCAGCTCCTCGAATACCGGCAGCACCGACTTGCGCGACACCGAGGTCCAGCAGCCGAAGACCACCGCCGCCTTATCCTGCGTCAGCAGCTGGCGGGCTTTCTCGGCGAACAGCGGCCAGTTCGAGGCCGGGTCGACCNCTACCGGCTCCAGCTTCTTGCCCAGCACGCCGCCTTTGGCGTTGATTTCATCAATGGTCATCAGCGCCACGTCCTTCAGCGGCGTCTCCGAGATCGCCATGGTGCCGGAAAGCGAATGCATGATCCCCACCTTGATGGTGTCGGCGGCCTGAACTCCCCAGGACAGGCCCATGCCGATCACGGTGGCGGAGAGTGCGAAACCCTTAAGCAGCGAACGTCTTTTCATCGTCTAACCCTCTCAATAGGTGTTCGTTTATTCAACGGGGTGGAGCCTGGCTTGCTGTAGCCGGTGCAAGGTGATCTTTCTGACCTCCGCCTTGCTCTCGGCGATGTGGGTGGTCAGCGTGTGCTGCGCCTCCTCGGTCTGTTGCCGGAAAATCGCCTGTAAGATCTGGGCGTGCTCGCGGTAGGTGGCATCGATGCGGTCTTCGCGCGTGAAGTCGAGACGGCGGATGATGCGGATTTTTTCGGTCAGCTCGGTGTGAATGCGTGTCATCTCCCGGTTGCCGGTGGCGCTGACCAGCGTGATGTGGAAGCGTTCGTCCTGTAGCGAAACCGCCTTGCCGTCCTCCTCACGCGCCTCGTCGATCCAGAAGGCTTTCAGCGCGGCGAGCGTCGTCGCGCATTGCGCTGGCGGTAGCGCGCACAAGCGGCGCACCGCCTCGCGCTCCAGCAAGATGCGCAGGTCGTACAGNTCCTCGAAATACTCGAAATCGAAGGGCTTAACCTGCCAGCCGCTGCGGAACCACACCTCGACATAACCTTCGCGCTCCAGCCGGAACAGGGCCTGACGCACCGGGGTGCGGCTCACCGCCATGCGTTCGGCGATTTCGTTCTCGCTGAAACGGTCGCCGGGCATCAGGCGGAACTCGAAAATGTCCTGCTTCAGCGCCTGATAGACCTTTTCAGCCAGTGGTTCCGGGCGGCCTTTGCCGCGTTGTGTGGGAAGAGTCATCGTCGCTCCTTATTCCAGCCACAGCAGAACGTCGCCCGGATTCACCGGACGGCCCGCCTGGCAGGCTATGCGTTTAACCGTGCCGCTGCGGGGAGCGGCGATCGCTAATTCCATCTTCATCGCCTCGACGATGATGAGCGTCTGTCCGGCTTCGACCTTGTCGCCCGGCTGTACCTGTATTTTCCAGATATTGCCGCTGACGTCGGCGCAGACCGAGAANGCGCTCTCATCCTCCTCGGCTATTTCCTCGAAAGCCGGACCGGCGGCGTTATCTGCTTCTTCCTCTTGCCAAAGCGCCACCTCGCGCGTGAAAGCCTCGGCCTGTCGTTTCCGGAACGCCGCGATGGATGCGGCGTTGTCGGCGAGAAAATGCTGATGCGCCGCGAAGTCGAACACGGTCTCTTCAATACGGATGCGCGCGCGGCCTTCGCGGAAATCGTCGCGCAGCTGCGTTAACGCGTCTTCGGTCACCGGATAAAAACGCACCTGATCGAAGAAACGCAGCAGCCACGGCGCGTCGGCGGCGAACTGATCGNTTTTCAGAAATTTGTTCCAAATGGGCAGGGTGCGGCCGACCAACTGATAGCCGCCGGGTGAATCCATGCCGTAGATGCACATGTACATGCCGCCGATGCCGACGGTGCCCTCATGGGTGAAGGTGCGGGCCGGACTGTATTTAGAACTCAGCAGGCGATGACGGGGATCGATCGGCACCGCGCAGGGCGCGCCGAGATAAACGTCGCCGAGGCCGAGGATCAGGTAGCTGGCGTCGAACAGTACGTCGCGGACGGCGTCGCGATGATCCAACCCGTTGATGCGTTGAATAAAGTCGACGTTGTTCGGCAGCCAGGGCGCGCTGGCGCGCACAGTTTCTCGGTAGCGGTCCACCGCACCGAGCGTGGCGCTGTCTTCAAAGGCCATCGGCAGCCAGACGATGCGCGATGGCACCTTCAACTGCGAGACGTCGCCGAGTCCGGCCTCCAGCTCAAGCAGCAGGGCGATCGCCCGTTGCTGGCTGAGGAGCCTGCCGTCGTAACGCACCTGCAACGAGCGCACGCCGGGTGACAGCTCTTCGATGCCGGGCGTCGCGCGTTCGCGCAGCTGGTTCATCAGCAAATGCACGCGCAGGCGCAGCGCCAGATCCAGCACGTTGTCTCCGTACTCCACCAGCACATAGCCGTCGCCCGCCTGACGATAGGCGACCGCCGGCGTGGTTCGCGTGGCGGGCAGCGCCGCCAGCAGGGTGGCGGAACCCGCCTCGCTCGCCGCCAGCGAGGGCGGCGCAAATGTCGGGACAGGGCAGGCGCGCAGCGTGCTGATGCTTTGCGCCTGCGCCTGCTCCAACGCGACGGCTTCCTCAATGCCGATGGGATGGAAGCGGATGCGATCGCCCGGTTTCACCTGACCGACTTTCCATAGCTCCGCTTTGGCGATGGTCACCGGACAGACGAAACCACCGAGGCTCGGTCCGTCCCGGGTCAGGATCACCGGGAAGTCGCCGGTGAAGTTGACGGCACCGACGGCGTATTCGCAGTNATGCACGTTGGACGGATGCAAGCCCGCCTCGCCGCCGTCGGCGCGCGTCCAGGTGGGCTTGGGACCGACCAAACGTACGCCGAGGCGGTTGGAGTTGTAGTGGACCTGCCACTCGCTGGCGAAGAACTCGTCAATCGCGTCCTGGGTGAAAAAGTCGGGCGCGCCGTGCGGGCCATACAGCACGCCGATGCGCCATTTAGTGCCGTATTGCGGCACCAGCGCGTGATCCAGCGGTTGCGGTTTGCTGACCGGCGCTGGCGTGGCGCAGGCGGCCAGCTGCGGCTGCGAGATCGGCAGCATGTCGGCAATGCGCAGGGGGCGGCCCGCGTGTCCGCCGAACTGGCCAAGGGCGAAGGTGGAACGGCTGCCGAGATACTCCGGCACGTCGATACCGTTGCGGACGGCGAGATAGGTGCGGCAGCCCGACTGCGCGCGGCCGAGGGTTAGGGTCTGTCCCGCGCTGACGTCGATCGGCCGCCAGTAGGCTACCGGCGCGCCGTCCAGTTCCGCCGGGCAATCCGCGCCGGTTAGTGCGATCACGGCGTCGCAGTGAAAGCGCATCGACGGACCCTGCAGGGTGAATTCAAGCCCTGCGGCGGCCTCATGGTTGCCGACGATGCGGTTGGCGAGGCGGAAGGCGAAATCGTCCATCGGGCCGGACGGCGGCACGCCGATATCCCAATAACCGAGACGGCCGGGATAATCCTGCACGGTGCTGAAGGTGCCGGGTTGCAGCACTTCGATCATGGAGGCGGTCGGGGTAAAGCCGTCGAGGAAGCGGGTCCACACTTCGCCGCGGCGGAAAGCGGAGGTCGCGACGATTTGGCGAAGATAGTCAAGGTTGCTGGCAATGCCGTGCAACTGCGTGGCCGCGAGCGCCTGCTGCATTTTCTCCAGCGCCGCGTCGCGCGTGTCGGCGTGGACGATCAGCTTGGCGATCATCGGGTCGTAATGGGCGGAGACCTCGGTCCCGGCATCGATCGCGCTATCGATGCGCACGCCGTCGGGAAAATGAACGTGGGTCAGCACGCCTGGACTCGGCTGGAAGTTTCTCAGCGGGTCCTCCGCGTAGAGGCGCACCTCGATCGCGGTCCCGTGCGGCGCCTGCCGCATCCGCGCCCAGTCGAGCGGGTCGCCCGCCGCGACCCGCAACATGCACTCCACCAGATCGAGGCCGGTCACGCATTCGGTCACCGGATGCTCCACCTGCAAACGGGTGTTCACTTCAAGGAAGTAGAACGCGTCATGTTCGGCGTCGTAGATGTACTCTACCGTCCCGGCGCTGCGGTAATTCACCCGTTCGCCGAGCCGTACTGCGGAATTCAGCAGCGCGTCGCGCGTGGCCTGTGGCAAATGGGGCGCGGGGGTCTCTTCCACCACCTTCTGATTGCGGCGCTGCAACGAACAGTCCCGCTCACCGAGGGCGACGACCTGACCGTGGCCGTCGCCGAAGATCTGGACTTCGACATGGCGCGCGCGGTCGATGCAGCGCTCCAGAAATACGCCCGCATCGCTGAAGAACTGCTCGCCGAGGCGACGCACGCTTTCCCAGGCCTGNCGCAACGCCTCCGCGTCGGCGCAGCGCGTCAGGCCGATGCCGCCGCCGCCCGCGGTGCTTTTCAGCATCACCGGATAACCGATACTGTCCGCGGCGCTCAGCGCGTCTTCCTGCGAGTTCAGCAGCGGCGTGCCGGGCGTCATTGGTACGCCGGCGCTCGCCGCCAGCTCACGCGCGCGGTGTTTCAGCCCGAACTCGCCGATTTGTTGAGCGGTCGGGCCGACGAAGACGATGCCCGCTTCTTCGCAGGCGGCGGCGAACGGCAGGCTCTCGGAGAGAAAGCCGTAGCCCGGCCAGATGGCTTCTGCGCTGGTCTCGCGCGCGGCCGCGAGGATTTTGTCGATGCGCAGGTAGCTTTCGGCGGGTTTGTCGCCGCCGAGGGCGATCGCCACATCGGCCTCTTTGACATGTCTGGCGTTGCGATCGGCGTCGGAGTAAACGGCCACGCTGGTGACGCCCAGACGCTTCAGCGTCTTTATGGCGCGGCAGGCGATTTCGCCGCGGTTGGCTATGAGTACCGTGCTGAACATGATTATTCGCTCCTCTGCGTCGCCAGCCAGCTGCGCCAGCCGCCGAATTCGGTAATCTCCAGCGCGTGCTCCAGCGCGGCCGGTTCACAAATAAAACCTTTCACCACGCGGCCGTCGGCCAGCGTGAGCGAGCCGATGCCGAGCGGCGGGGGGAGTTCCGCCACGAACTCGCCGAAGCGCGCCAGCGGGATATCCCACAGTTCGACGGCGATGGCGCCGCCGTTGGCGTCGCGCAGCAGCCCCGGCTTCTTGACCGGCCCGTCAAGCAGGGCGAACAGGCGGTACTCGGCGGCGGTTTGCGTCTCTTCGATCAGGACCGCCTGACGCGTGGTGAGCTGATGGTTGAGCGGCATGCCGGTGAGGTGAGCGCCCACTACCGCCACGCGAACGTGTTCGACCGACGGCGGCAGCGCGGCGCGCTCTTCGGGAGAAGCCTTGCCGGTGGCGCCGAGCGGCAGCCCGAGTTGTTGCTGCCAGCGCAGGCCGANCCCGGCCAGCGCGCGATCGTGCCAGGCGGGGGCGATCAGCGTGATGCCCGCGGGCAACCCGTCGTCACGAAATGGGCCGGGCAGCGCCAGCGCGGCGAGATCGGCCAGGTTGGTGAAGTTGGTGTAAGTGCCGAATTGCGAGTTGTAGCGCACCGGCTCCTGCGTGATGTCTTGCAGCGTGCGGATGGTCGGAGAGGTGGGCACCACGAGGGCGTCGAATGGGGCCAGCGCCCGTTGAATACGGCGGGCGAGATCAGCGCGTAAATACTCGGCCTGATAGGCTTCCACCGCGCTGTATTGCCGTCCGCTGTGGATAATGCCGTACACCACCGGATCCATCGCTTCCGGATGGGCCAGCATCTCTCCGACCGCCGCGGTGCGTTCGGCCACCCACGGCCCGGAATAAAGCTGTTCCGCCAACTGATGGAACGGCGTGAAGTCGATCGGATGCAGCGTGGCGCCGCTTTGCGTCAGAAGTTCCAGCGCGTGGTGCCATGCCGCTTCGGCCAGGCGGTCGCCGAAAAAGGNCGGGACGGCGGGAATGGCAAAATCGGGCTGCGCTTTCATCCCCGCCGGCGCGAAGCACGGCGCGCGGCGTGAATAGGCGTCGTCGGCATCGTAACCGCCCGCGATCGTCGCGACGGTAAAAGCGTCTTCGACGGTGAGCGCGAACACGGACACGGTGTCATTGAGGCGGCAGGCCGGTACGACGCCGCGGGCGGAGAGCCAGCCCTTGGTCGGTTTCAGACCCACGATATTGTTGAAGCCGGCGGGTACACGTCCGGACCCGGCGGTATCGGTGCCGAGCGCGAAGCCGACCAGCCCGCGAGCCACCACTGACGCCGAACCGGAGCTGGNGCCGCCGCTGACGTAGTCGGGATTAAAGGGGTTATGCACCGCGCCGAACGGTGAACGCGTGCCGACCAGTCCGGTGGCGTACTGATCGAGATTGGTCTTGCCGATCGCCACCGCGCCTGCGGCTTTCAAGCGTGCGACGACCACGGCGTCGTTTTCGGCGGTGTACGTGAAGGCCGGACAGGCGGCGGTCGTCGGCCAGCCCGCGACGTCGATGTTGTCCTTCACCGCAAAGGGAACGCCGAACAGCGGCAGCGATGCGGGATCGCGCCGGTAGCGCGGCAGCAGCGGTTCGATTTGCTGCCGCAACTGTTGCGGAGTGGCGAGATACAGCCAGGCGTTATCTTGTTTATCGAGCGCTGCGAGGTGTGCTGCCAGCAGCGTTTCGATCCGTTGGGGATCGTGTTGGTAGCAGCGTCGCCATGCCTGAAGCGTCAAACCCAGTGTCGATGTCATGATGAATTCCAACTTGTATACAACATGGAATCCATAAAGCAACTTGCATGCCAATCATCAACATAATGATTTGGCTAATAAAAAATAGTGACACGATTTCCCGGCTCACCCTGTTGATGTTTCATAGTGCAGCCGAAGCACCATGATGGTGGCGGGTATAAGAAAAAGGAATGATGACAACGCGGTCGTGGAGTGGGTGAACCGCGTCTGACGGCAAGCGTCGCCGCGCCGCGGTTGGAACACGTGGCGCGGCGCCTCGACGCTTCATTATCGGGGCCTGTAGGCGCGGTTGCGTATACGTACAGGCGCGATTGATGGCGTGGCTTGCGCGTGGGTTTAAGCCGCGCGTCCGCCGAGATACAGCTCACGCATGCGCGGATCGTTCAAAAGTTCATTCGCCTGGCCGGTGAGCGCGACTTTACCCAGCGCCAGCACATAGGCTCGGTCTGAGATGTGCAGGGCTTCCATCGCATTCTGTTCCACCATCAATATCGCCACGTTCTCTTCCCGGCGAATTGACTGTATGGCGTCGAAGACATCCGCCAGCATCTTGGGCGATAGTCCGGCGGAAGGCTCGTCCAACAGCAGGGTTGCGGGCCGGGGCATCAGGGCGCGCGTCAACGCCAGTATCTGGCGCTCTCCGCCGGAAAGTGCCGACGCCGTCGCGCGCCATTTTTTGCGCAGCAACGGATAGCGTTCGCACAGCGCTTCCATACGTTGTCGGCGCTGTCTGTCCGGCAGAAACTGACCGCCGGTTTGCAAATTTTCCTTGATAGTCAGGTTATTGAATACGTTGTCCGTCTGGGGCACAAAGCCAAGTGAGCACTCACGAACTTTTCTGTGGATCGGGATTCGGCCCACGTCGCGTTCGTCCAGCAGGATCTGTCCGCTGCGGGGCGTCAGATAGCCCGCAATGCATTTCAACAAGGTCGACTTGCCGCAGCCATTGGGGCCGAGCAGCGTGACGATCTCCGCGTTATTCACGTGCAGGGAGATGCCCTGAAGGATGTCGATGCCGGGGGTGTAACCCGCCACGACGTCGTGCAACGTAATCATACGGCCTCCTGCTGTGTTTGGGCGCTGCGGCCCAGATAGGCGTCCAGCACCTGCTGATTATTCGCCAGCTCGTCCGGATGGCAACTGGCGACGATGTGCCCGCGGTCCAGCACGATGCAGCGCTGGCATAGCTCGCGGATAAAGTGCATGTCGTGTTCGATAATCACCAGCGATAGCCCTTCGCGATTCAGACGCAATAGCGTCTCCACAATGTCCCGTCGCAGGTTGGGGTGAACGCCGGCCATCGGCTCNTCCAGCATCAGAATTTGCGGATCGCCCATCAGCGCACAGGCGATGCCCAGCAATTTCTTTTGGCCGCCGGACAGCGCGGCGGCGGGCAGGTCACGAACGGGGTTGAGCAGCAGCGCGTCAATCAGCGCCTGCGCCTTGGCGCTATCTTCCCGTTCGACGCGGCGAGTCGCCGGGAGCGACAGCAGACTGCTCCAGAAACCGTGGTGGCGGGTTCCCGCCGCCATCACCACTTCCATTACCGTCATCTTTTGCGGCATCGCCGGGAGCTGGAACGTCCGTGCGACGCCGGACTGAATGATGCGATGCGTCGGCAGCTTATCAATCCGTTTCCCCGCCACGCGAATGGCGCCGCCGTCTACGGGGGTGAATCCCGAGATCGCATTCAGCAGCGTACTTTTTCCTGACCCGTTCGGCCCGAGTAAACCGAGGATCTCCCCTTGATTTAGAGTGACGCTCACGTCCTCCAGCACGCGGTTGCCGCCGAAGGCCTTGCTGACATTTTCGATCTGCATCAGTGGCGTCATGACGGCATTCTCCTCAATTTTTCGGGCAGCAGTCCGCCGGAACGCCAGAGCAGGCAGGCCAGCAGGATCACGCCGACGGTGCCCAGACGCAGTGCGCCGGTGATATCGGAACCGATTTGGAACAGGTCTTTGGCGAAAGGAATGAAGGTGTACAGGCATTCAACGACCAGAACGCCCAACAGCACGCCCGCGACATTGCCGATGCCGCCGATCATCACCATGCTCCAGATCAGGAAGGTTTCGGAGGGCAGAAGGTAATCGGGGCTGACATAGCTGGTGTAATAGGCCATCAGAATGCCCGCGGCGGTAGCGATTGCCGCGCTGCACATCAGCGTGCGGCATTTCAGCCATTGCAGGTGATAGCCCATGCACGTCGCCAGCTGAGGCTGCTCGCGCATCAGGCGCAGCGCCCGGCCGAAGCGGCTTTGACCCAACCGATGGGTGATCAGCGCGACTAGCGCCACAGCCAACAAGATCACAACGGCGAAAACCATGCCGTCCCCTCGCGTTGAACCGGTCGACCACAACGGGACGATATTGCCCAGCCCTTGCGCGCCGCCGGTTAGATGGTCTTCGTTGATCGCAATCGTGCGAATGATCTCGGCGACGGCCAGCGTGGCGATCCCCCAGTAATCCGCCGCCAGCTGACGGCCCAGCACTGACATGCCTGCGCCAATCAGCATGGAAAGCGCCAGGCCGAATGCGCTGGCTTCGACAAAGGAAAGTCCCAGCCGAGCGCCAATTCCGGCGGAATAAGCGCCGATACCGACAAAGGCGATATGGCCGAAGTTCAGCAGTCCGGCATAGCCGGCCTGAATATTCAGCGCGAGCGCGATCAGGGCATAGATGCCGGTGATGCTAATCAGATGGAGCAGAAACTCAGACACGGCGCACCTCCCGGTTAAACAGTCCGTAAGGACGCAGCAGTAGCGCCAGCAGCAGAATGACGAACGACGCTGCATTGATATAGGTGACGGGAATAAACACCAGTTCGCTGCCGAATAGCCAGCCGAAGTCCAGATTGGTGACCAGCGTTTCGGTGACCGCAATCAGCAGCGCGCCGAAAATAGCCCCCAGCGGATTCCCCAATCCGCCGAGGATGGCGGCGGCCAGAATCGGCAACAGCAGATCGCTGCCCTGATTGACGTAGGCGCTGGAGTTGAGCGCCAGCATGGAGCCGCCGAGGCCTGCCAGCGTACCGGCGATGAAGTTGACGGTATGTACCAGCGCATCGGCGTTCAGGCCCGACGCGGCAGCCAGATCGCGGTTGCTGGCCAGCGCCCGAATGGAACGCCCGAGCGAGGTATAGAACAGCAGCGCGCCGAAGGCGACCAGCAGTGCCAGCGTGACGCCGAGCGTCCACAGCTGGTGACGAGAGACGAAGCTATCGGCCAGCGAAAGCGTTGGACTGAGCGGCAGGTTGTAGCTAACGGGCGACGATCCGGCGATCCCCAGAATCAGGGCGATCAGGATCATCGAGACGGCCAGCGATCCGATCATGGCGCTCGCCGGCCCGGACTGCGCCAGGCGGCGAAAGATCCCATGATGCAGCAGCGTCGCCATCGCGCCGGTCAGCACGCTGGCCAGCAAAATAGCCAGCAGGAACGGACTGCCAATCCCTAGCAGCGCGGCCGTCATGAAGGAACCCACCATGGCATATTGCACGTGCGCCACGTTGGCGAACCGCACCAGCCCGTAGACCAGACTGAGGCCGAGCGCGATGGGCGCCAGGTCCGCGGTGCGAAGCAGAGTATCGAGAATGAACTGAAGCATAGACTCTTCCTGAAAGGGAAACGGGGCGCGAACGCCCACGACCGCTTAGCGCAGTTCCTGAATTCCGTTAACGATTTTGACCTTCTTATAAGGCTGGGTCTGGCGCTGATTGTCGGCGCCCAGATTGAGCGGGCCGGTCACGCCGTCGAAGTGCGGCGCCACGTTCAGCATAGCCACTTGCAATGCTGCCGGGTCGGCGCTGCCTGCCTTGTTGATCGCGGCGGCGGCCAGCGTAATGCTGTCGTAGGCATAGCTGCTGTAGGCGGACTGCGGGGCGGTGCCATAGCGCTGTTTGAACCGGTCGATGTACCCTTGTCCTTGATCGCCAGTACCGGCGACTTCCATCCCTACACGACCTTCGATGTATTCTGCCGGCGTGTTGGCGGTGCTCATGGTCAGATACATGCCGTACCACGGCGTTTTGTTCAGACCTAGCTCATAGGATTCGCGGTTGAGTACCACCGCATCCTGACCGTAGGTGGTGTAGACGTAGGCGTCAGGCTTGACGCGGGAAAGCTGGCTTAGCTCGCGGCGGTAGGAGGATTGGCCGCCAGTGTAGAGCATTTTGGCGGCGACTTTGCCGCCCAGCGCCTGAAAATCTTTACTGAACTGATCCAGCATGCTTTGGCCGTAAGCGCCGTTGGGGGCGACGAATGCCACTTTGCGATAGCCCATCTCATAAACGTCTTTGGCGGAGAATCGCGTCGCCAGATCGGCAAGGCCGATCACGCTGTAGGAGTATTTACCGACGTTGCGCATATCGGTGCTGGAAGAGGTGATGTTGATGTGAACTCGCTGATTTTTTACCAGATATTGTCCGACGGGGATGGTCACGCTGGAGGAAAATTCCCCGGCGACCAGCGGTACGTTGTTGACCTGCGTCAGTTTGCGTACGGCATCAAGCGCGGTGACCGGGCTACCCGCGGAGTCTTCAATCATCACGGCCAGCTTCTGACCGTTGACGCCGCCGTGCGCGTTGACCTCATCCACGGCTAATTCGATTCCCCGGCGCATGTCTTCGCCGATGGTGGCGCTGACGCCAGTCAGTGGCAGAATGGCGCCGACGGTCACATCCGCCTGTGCGGGCAGGGTCGCGCCAAAGAGTGCGCCGCCAAGCAGCGCTGAAGCTAAAAGAGCCTGACGAAAATGCACGGTCATACCTGTTTCTCCTGGTCGGAATCATCAAAAAAGCGGAGCCGTAGCGGGCTTCATCCCTGGCGTTGTTATTAATCGTTGAGAATGCCACCGTCAGGGCGGAAAACCCCGCAATCCGGGGCTTCACCAACTGAATGACAGAGTGAATGATGAAGTGAATACACTTTGCCAGAAACGTTGGAGCAATTGCTATGCCACCCTGGTCAAAAAACGCACTTTAATGGAAACGGCGCGCGTTAATATTTCTCTCGATTGACGACTATTCACAGTAATAACAAGCAATAACGTGATACAGGCGAAGTTGGAAAACGCGACTTTGATTATTTATACGGAATACGAATAGATAATAAATAGATGGAATATAACCGCTGTTTTGTACGAAATTGCTTCAGATTGGTGCATTTGGATTCACCGTTGTGCAAGGTTTTCATTGTTTTATCATTATCGCCTTATTTTCTGATTCTCGTTATAAACAAGGTTGGGATTGTATTTTCATTCTCGGTTTAATGTGTGGATAGAGGTGTATGCACATCGTCGTTGTGTTATGAATTCAGGCGTGTTATCAATTTAATTAAGCTCATTTACGCCGTACTTATATAGGGCGCTCATCCCCCAGAATACGGTAATCATCATTTTAAATCCCGCGCCAACCCCGTGTCGGCTTTCGAGAGGAAATAACGTGCCGGTGAGTTCGAAAACAGTGCGCAGCGCAGACAGTGTGGAAAAAGTCTATGAAGCGGTGAAGGCGCTGGCGATTGATTATCACTTCAAGCCGGGCGAAAGAATTAACGAAGTTGAGCTGGCTGCGCGTCTGGGCGTGTCCCGCACGCCGGTTCGCGAGGCGCTGAATCGTCTGGCGCAGGACGGCTTCATGAGCTTCGTACCTAACCGCGGTTTCTACTCTCGAGACATCACGCCAGAAGGCGTACACGACCTCTATGAGATGCGCGCCATTGTTGAACAGGCCGCATTTCGTCTGGCCTGTCAGCGGGCCAGCGACGAAGAGATTGAACAAACGGCGGCAATTTGGGAGGAGAGTTGCCGGGCGCTTCCAGACCCGGAAACCATTTCGGATTGGACGAAAGTGGCGGAGGACGACGAGGCTTTTCATCTGGCCATCGCCCGCATAACGCGGAATAGTCGACTGTACGAAACGCTGGAGAGTCTGAACTCCCTGATTCGTTTTTTCCGCCGAATCGATCTGGAAACACCCAGCCGTCGTAATAATGCGTACGATGAACATATCGATATTATCGATGCAATGCGTCAGCGTGATATCGAACGCGGTGCGGCGTTAATGGAAAAACATGTTTCGCTCAGCGCCGATCATGCTATTGCCGTGACAAAAGAAGGGCTGGCGCGTATTTATTTCGGCAAACGAGACCGTCTTAAATAACCCATCTGGGGGCATTCTGAATAACGCTTCCTGGATGCTCATAGGTGGAAAAAATAAATCGTTGCGCTCTTTTTCTTTATTCCATCGCATCACTGAAATAGCGATTGAGAGTAAAGCAAAGGTTTTTTTTGCGTTATTGACGGCCAGTGTCTCTGACGCTCGGATCTCTCTGTCGATAATGCGGCGTGCCGCAGGTAGGGAGATCGCGTCAAGAAAACGCCGCTGGCTAAACCATCAAATGACCGCACGAAGACGCCACGTTATCGGCCGTTAGACGACGATGATGAAATTTTGTGTTTATTTTCGCGTGCAATGTCTGCGGTCGGATGAGGAGATTGGGCGCCGCCGTAGGTCATGCTCCCAGTCATCAAATAGAATTAGTTACGTCATTTCAGGGGAATATCATGAGTCAAATTCACTTTATCGGGGCAGGGCAAATGGCGGAGGCCATTATTCGGGCGGCGTTGAACAGCGGTAAGCTGGCGCACGATGCCGTGACGCTGGAAGATATCGACGCCTCACGAATTTCGACACTCACGGAGCGTTATCAGCTGACGTCGGCTCTGAGCGAGGATGCCGCGCTGAAAAACGCCGACTACATTGTGATGGGCGTTCGACCGCAGGATGACATCGCGGCGGTGTCTGCCCGCATCCGTCAGCATGCGGCCCCCGAGGCGACGGTGGTCTCCATCATCGCGGGCGTCACGCTAGCGACGCTGACCGAACAGCTGGGCGAAACGCGTCCCATCGCGCGCGTCATCCCGAACACGTTAACCGATACCGGATATGGCTACAGCGGCGCGGTGCTGAATGATCGGGTAGAAGAGGCGCCGTTGCGGGCGTTTTTGGAAAGTTTCGGCAAGGTCATGGTACTGGAGGAGCGGCTGCTGGATATTTTTACCGGCTTTGGTGTCGCTGGCCCCAACTACGTCTACTATTTCATCGAGTCGCTGGTGGATGCTGGCGTTTTGGCCGGGCTACCGCGGCAACAGGCGACGCAGGTCGCCTATGAGAATCTGGTCGGCGCGGTCGCGATGCTCAATATCAGCGGCAAACATCCGCGACAGCTGCTGGACATCAATAATTCGCCAGCGGGCGTCGGTATGCATGGCCTGTATGAGTTGAACAATAGTGACTTCGCCGCCGGACTGCAACGCAGCGTGCTGGCGGCGGTCAAACGCACCACCGAACTGGCGAAATCCTAAGCCGCGCGCATCTCGTCGCGGCGAGATGCGCGAACCAATGCCTGCATACCGCGCCGAAGAAGCTCTGCGCCGCGGTATCCCGTCCCGCCCATCGCCACCTATCGTTATTATGCAAGGTATCGCTTATTGATTCGATAATGACAACGCATTAGCCCGCCGCCGCGCATTTCTGTACTTTAACCCCATACCAACACGCATGAGGATAAAGTGATGTCAGTAATTAACACCAAAGTTAAACCATTCAAAAACACGGCTTTCAAGAACGGTGAATTCATCGAAGTTACCGAAAAAGACATTGAAGGTAAGTGGAGTGTGTTCTTCTTTTACCCGGCTGACTTTACGTTTGTCTGCCCGACCGAATTGGGCGACGTGGCTGACTACTACGATGAATTCCAGGAGCGTGGCGTAGAAATCTACTCTGTGTCTACCGATACCCACTTTACGCACAAAGCATGGCACGGCAGCTCAGATACCATCGGCAAGATCAAATACACCATGATCGGCGACCCGACAGGCCAGCTGAGCCGTAACTTCGAAAACCTGCGTGAAGCCGAAGGCCTGGCAGACCGTGGTACCTTCATCGTTGACCCGCAGGGCATTATCCAGGCGGTTGAGATCACCGCTGAAGGCATCGGCCGTGACGCTTCCGACCTGCTGCGCAAAGTGAAAGCCGCTCAGTACGTTGCCGCTCACCCAGGTGAAGTTTGCCCGGCAAAATGGAAAGAAGGTGAAGCGACTCTGGCTCCATCTCTGGACCTGGTCGGCAAAATCTAAGCCTGCTTTCGCTAATCATCTATTGATACTTTTATCGGGTGCATAGCACCCGATTTTTTTCGCACTGAGGGATAATCAATGCTCGACAACACAATGAAAGTCCAGTTGAAAGCCTACCTGGAAAAATTAACCAAACCTGTTGAGTTAGTCGCGACGCTGGATGACTCAGCAAAATCTTCTGAAGTCAGAGAATTGCTGACTGAGATCGCAGGATTATCTGAACAGGTCAGTTTCACCGAAAACAATGACCTGCCAGTGCGTAAGCCCTCTTTCCTGATCACCAATCCGGGTTCTCAGAGCGGTCCGCGTTTCGCCGGTGTCCCGATGGGCCACGAATTTACTTCGTTGGTGCTGGCACTGTTGCAGGTCGGCGGACACCCGTCTAAAGAATCTCAGGAATTGCTCGACCAGATTCGTGGTCTGGACGGCGAGTTCCATTTTGAAACTTACTACTCGCTGTCGTGTCACAACTGCCCCGACGTCGTTCAGGCGCTGAATCTGATGTCAGTGCTGAACCCGAACATCACCCACAGCGCGATTGATGGCGGTGTGTTCCAGGACGAAATCGAAAGCCGAAACGTCATGGGCGTGCCAACCGTGTTCCTGAATGGCGAACACTTCAGCCAGGGTCGTATGACGCTGAGCGAAATCGTCAACAAGATCGATACCGGCGCCAGCGCCAAGCAGGTTGAACAGCTGAATCAGCGTTCGGTCTACGACGTCCTGATCATCGGCAGCGGTCCTGCCGGGGCGGCGTCTGCGGTTTACTCTGCGCGTAAAGGCATCCGTACCGGCCTGATGGGCGAACGTTTCGGCGGCCAGATTCTGGATACCGTCGACATTGAAAACTACATCTCCGTGCCGAAAACAGAGGGCGCCAAGCTGGCGACCGCGCTGAAGAGCCACGTAGACGATTACGATGTGGACGTGATCGACGCGCAGACCGCTACGGCGCTGATCCCAGCCGCTGAACCGGGCATGCCGCACCAGATTGAAACCGCCTCCGGCGCGGTATTGAAGTCCCGCACGGTCATCATTTCTACCGGCGCACGCTGGAGAAACATGAATGTGCCAGGTGAAGACCAGTACCGTACCCGAGGGGTCACCTATTGCCCGCACTGCGACGGCCCTCTGTTTAAAGGCAAGCACGTCGCAGTCATCGGCGGCGGTAACTCTGGCGTCGAAGCGGCCATCGNCCTCGCTGGCGTGGTAAAACACGTCACGCTGCTGGAGTTTGCTCCAGAGCTGAAAGCCGACTCCGTGCTGCAAGATAAAGTCCGCAGCCTGCCGAACGTCGACATTATTGTTAATGCGCAGACGACGGAAGNGAAAGGCGACGGCCAGAAAGTGACCGGACTGTCTTATAAAGATCGCGTCAGCGAAACTGAGCACGAGCTGGCGTTGGAAGGGATCTTTGTGCAAATCGGTCTGCTGCCGAACACCCAATGGCTGGAAGGGACGGTGGCTAGAAACCGTATCGGCGAAATCGAGATCGACGCGAAATGCGAAACGAGCGTTAAAGGCATCTTCGCGGCTGGCGATTGCACCACGGTGCCGTACAAGCAGATCATCATTGCCACCGGCGAAGGGGCGAAAGCTTCGCTGAGCGCGTTTGATTATCTGATCAGAACGCAGTCGGCATAACTGCCGATACGGCGCTGGGGCGCCGTGAAAATATCTCTCTTGTTGTGTCTGTGTCTGGAAAACCGCTCGGCTTTTGCTGAGCGGTTGTTTTTCGTCTATCTCCCACGTGCGATGAAAGGGTCAACCGCGAACGTATTGTGGCTTCACGCGTCTGGATAGGGTAGGCGAATTCTTCGCCCAATATCTGTGTCATGGCTTTGATATTCATCCTGATCCTTGGCTCCACAAATCCGGTCTGTAAAAACGCCTACAGGCCTTTTCAGGCGTTTTGACCTGTAATAAATCTGCTCTCACGCCTTGAACGCATTTAGGCGAGTTTGAGGCGCGAGGAGGTATTGTTTCGACCTGAATAAGCCGTTATGCGATGAAAGGTCACCATCTTGTTATTCCTACACGGTGAAATGCAGAATGACGAGGGGATCGGGTAGGAAACGGGAAAAAATGTACGAGGATCGAGGCGGGCTTGAATTTGCCCGGCAGCAACGGCGCCTCGGCCTCCTGACAGGTGTCGGCGTGTTGATAAAGCCTCTTAACACGAGCGCTTTCACACGCCGTAGGGGGGAGCGCCCTCAACGAGTTTGTTCATCGAGCTTGAGGGGGATACTTTTCATTGCTCCTTTTTCTTCTATTGGCTCGCCTTTGTAATAACTAAGTCGCTATTTAAAAAATGACTCACCTCTACTGTTATTTTTTAAAAATCCAGCGGATAGAATAAATAATATTTTCAAGTACTATTTTTTATAGGTTTTTGGGATATGCATGGTTTTTTGGACATCAAATAATGTAATTTTTTACCAATTTAACCTATTAGTGTCAGCAGAGTGTAAATGTGATAATAATTCCACAAAATAACGATTTAAGGACTAAAGTTTTATAAGATAAAACCGTTAATATATATTCGCCAATACAACTAGGGAATTCACTATGAAACATAATTATTCTTTTTTGAAAATCGCATTACCCATTATCTTTACCATGATTCTTCCGAAAGCATTTGCCGCATCCGGCGTTATTCATTTTACCGGAGCGTTTGTTGAGTCTCCTTGTGATGTGACTCCAAATGCCCAGCACATCGCGGTTAGCTGCTTTCGTAACGGAAAAAGCCAGGCAATTCAGGTAAATAACCAATCACAGTCCAATATTTTGCCTCAGAATATTGGTTCTGTAAAAACGATAACGCTTCAGCCGGGCGTGAAGTCTATGGTCATTAATTACAACTGATTTGTTGAGTTAAAAAATCGGATGCCTACTGGCTATTTTAATAATAAAAATCTTACTCTAATAATAAAACTGTCAGGGACGACATTTATCCCCTATTAATCATCATGTTCCAATTTTAGTTATTAAAACCCCTCATCTAAATAACCTAAAACCTGCTATTTTATTCATTACATCGCACGCAAATTATTACCATTGATAATTAAACTTTGACCGCCGCAGCTCACGGTGAAACTGAGATGCGTGACGGTTTTTTTTTCATAAACTCATCACAGCGACGTTCTGCCGGTTAATTCATGCCGGCCTCCCTTCTTCTTATCCTCACTTCTCCTTCATCGGGACGTCCCCGGAGAGGCGTTGCGTTGCGATGGTACGGTGAGACCGGTCGAGACCTTGTCGTCTTGTCTCGTTAAGGCGCTCTCTCGCTAAGCGGTCATGGCTGACGACGACGGGGTGTTGAATCGNCGGTTGCCACAGCTTTTGGCATGGGAAAGACACAACGCTTTTCTATGACAGGTTATTCGACCCAGCGACAAGAAAAAGATAGTTAAAGTGAATCTATTTTCTCTCTGTCTCCTGCTTAAATAACATGCTTATTTTCACCTTATTCATTCTAATGAAAGATTGTTATTTTATGGGAATATATTACCTATAAACTCTGTTTATTAGCTTCCTTATTTTTTTATAAAATGATTTATTTTTGGTAATTTATTTTGATTGGTCTTATTTGGCGCGCCGGTATATTAAATTATTTCGTCACGACTAGCGCGAAATTAAAAATAGTATTGTATATTATTAAAATATAACCGTTACATTACGGATTAAAAACAATAATTTTATTGACATTTTTTCACACATAGCGAGGAGAGAACTATGGCAACTGAGAGTGAGGTTGTGATTTATAATGGCTATAAAATCCATGTCGACAAAAACATATACGACCCTGAACTAAAAACGGCCATCTTTATAAATGGGGCTTTAGCCACATCGTCTTCATTTCTTATTTGGGTAAAACACCTAAAAGGAAAGGTAAATACGATTCTTTTCGATTTCCCTTTTGCGGGTAAATCCAAGCCGTTGAATGACTCATTGGATATCATCACGAAAGAACAGGAAGTGGATATCATCAACTTCCTGATAAGACGTTATCGGCCTGAGATCATCATGTCCGTTTCCTGGGGCGGGTTGGGGGCGCTGATGGCTGCCTCGCAAAACAACGACATCCTGGAGATGGCGGTTATCGGGGCCTTCTCCATGACAATCAATGAAAAAATGGAACGCTATATTCTCAAAGCCCGTGACTATGTTTATCAGAAAGAGTTCGAAGCAGTCGCTAACCTGTTAAACAATGAGGTGGGAAAATACCTGCCGAGATTATTTAAGAGAACTAATTTTAATCACGTGGCTCATCTGGATGAGCATGAATATCGTCAGGCTTGTTTTCATCTTGAACAAATTTTGACGTTGAGGGATTATGATTATGAAAAATTTATTAGCAAGATATCCATTCCAGTCATATTTATTAATGGTGAAAAGGATGAATACACGACTTCTAAAGAGGTAAAAAATCTCGGTCGTTATCTTGATGATGCTCGATTCTATACGTTGAAGGATGCCGGTCATTTTCTTGACCTGGAGAGNAAAGCGGCTTCTTTGGGGGTGAAATCGATATTCGAAGAGATTTTTATTAACCAACAGGAGTGTGTATGAATTTGTTTTTGGCGACCCTTGGATCGTCCGGCGATGTATTTCCTTTTATTATAATTGGTGAGCACATGGCCAAACGTGGCCATAAGGTCTTTTTGTGTACTAACCCTTATTTTAAATGTTTGGCCGAGTCTCGCGGGCTGGAATTTATCAGCGTGGGTTCAGCGCAGGAATATATTGCTGGGGTACATTCAAGAGCGCTGTGGGACAGTGAAACGGCATTGGATACTCTGTGCCGCTATATGTTGAAACAGCAGGATGAGATGTACCAGCAGTTGGAGCGCGTTGTAGACGGCTCCTCGGTGCTGCTGACGTCGCTCTGGTCTTTTTCCGCCAAAACGTTGGGAGAGCGGAAAGGCTGCTGCACTCTTCCGGTACGTGTGGGGCCATCGACGTTTTTGTCGTGCTACAACCTGCCTCAGCATGGAAAACTGGCGCTGGCGAACACGCTTCCGATGACGCTGCGCAAAGGAATAGTGTCACTGTTTGAAAAACAGGTGCTCGATAAACGGTTCTGCGCCGAGGTCAACACGCTGAGATCGCGCGTGGGTCTGGCGCCCGTCAAACGGATCCTGTCGCAGTGGGTGCATACGTCTGCCGATGGTTTGATCTGCCTGTTTCCCGAGTGGTTCGCCCATCCGCAGCCAGACTGGCCGCGCAATGCCAACCTTGTGGGGCTGCCCTTGTTTGAAGCTGAGAATGCGCCCGTCGACGAAGAACTGGGCCGCTTCCTTGAACGTGAAACGGTGTTGTTCTCTCCCGGCTGGTCGCTGCAGTTCGATGAATATTTCTTTAATGCCATTGTCGCCGAAGTCACACGTCAGCGGCGGCAGTGTCTGGTCGTCGGGGTGAATCCGGAGGATGTCCCCGTACGGCCGGGCGTTTTAGTCAAAAAGGAGGTCGATCTGGCGGCCTGCCTGCGTCACTGCGTGGCTGCGGTACACCACGGCGGCATCGGCACTATCTCGCACTGCTTCTACCAAAGTGTGCCACAGTTGATTTTCCCTAGCGCGTTCGATCAATTTGATAATGCTTACCGGGTTGAACAGCTAGGTTGCGGCATTCAGGCCAAGAGCCGCCTGCCGGAGAAATTTTCAGACGCCCTCGATCGGGTGATGACCGATGAAAACATGCGTGAGCGATGCCGCCGTATTCAGGAGAAATACGGCGACAAAAATCACTGTTTGGAGAATGTCAGGCACGCGCTGGAGCAGGCGCACCAGCGCCATGCCTCCTGCCCCGGCAGCGTCGCTTACAGATGACCGGACAAACGCTGATGCATGTGGGTGCTGTGGGCATCCAGCCCGACGATCGACACGCGGGTGCTGTAGCGCCGATAGCGATTTTCGATGGCGTCCAAAGCGGCCACGCTGGACGCGTCCCAGATCTGGGCGAGAGTGAGATCGATGGTCACCTGCTGCGGATCTTCGGCATACTGAAAATGTTCGAACAGATCGTTGCTGCTGCCGAAAAACAGTGGGCCTTTCACGCGATAACACACTGACTTTCCGTCTGCGCTGAGTTCCCGCTCGGCATCGATGACGTGAGCGACGCGCCGGGCGAACAGCAGAATGGCGAAGATGACGCCGCCCGCGACGCCGATCGCCAGATTGCCGGTCCACACGGTGGCAATGACGGTGATGACCATAATCAGGGTTTCAGACAGGGGCATCCTCCTCAGCGTCGCGGGCTGCAAACTGTGCCAGTTAACCGTTTTCAACGCGACGATCATCATGATACCGGCCAGCGCTACCATCGGGATTTGCGCCATGATATGGCTTAGACTCGTCACAAGAATGAGCAAAACTAACCCTGCCGCCACGGTGGAAACCCGGCTACGGGCTTTACCCATTTCGACGTTGACGACCGTTTGACCGATCATCGCGCAGCCTGCAATGCCGCCGTAAAAGCCTGCAAAGATATTGCCGATGCCCAGCCCCCAGCATTCGCGCTGTTTGCTGGAGTGCGTATCGGTCATGTCGTCCACCATTTTGGCCGTTAGCAGCGACTCCATCAGCCCGACAAACGCCACGCTGAGCGCCGTCGGCCAGATAATGGACAGCGTTTCCAGATTGAGCGGCTGGGTCAGTTGGGTGAACCCTGGCAGTCCGGCCTGCATCGGCCCCGCATCGCCGACGGTCGGGACGTGCAGGCCGAGCATCAGCGCGGCGGCGGTGATGACCACAATCGCAATCAGCGGCGACGGCACGCTTTTGAGCAAATAAGGCAGCAGGATGACAATCGTGATTGTCGCCACAAACAGCAGCCAGACGGCAGGCGACTGGCCCAGGACGTGCGGCACCTGCGCGGCAAAAATCAGTATCCCCAGCGCGTTGACGAAGCCGAGCATCACCGAGCGCGGAATATAGCGCATCATGCGCGATAGGCCGACCAGGCCGAACACTATCTGAATGATGCCCGCCAGAATGACGGCGGGAAGGATATAACCCNCGCCGTGAGCATGCACCATCGGGCCGATGACCAGCGCGACCGAACCGGCGGCGGCGGTCACCATCGCAGGGCGGCCGCCTAGCACGGAGAGAGTGAGGCACAGCACGACGGAGGCGATGAGACTCACTTTCGGGTCCACGCCGGCGATAACGGAAAACGAGATGACCTCGGGAATGAGCGCGAGTGCGGTGATGACTCCGGCCAGACATTCACGGATGAGTGCTGAGGGGGAACGAAATACCGCGGCCACGGAAGCGGGTCCGGCCGGGGTTTTTACTGCGGTATCGGAAGATGGCGTCATAGCGTTTTTTTTTGTGGTTAAGGGGAGCAACGAGTCAGCGGTAGTGAAAAGCATAATTTATCGCCGGGATAAATGATATCGCGTTGGGGAAGGAAAAAGACGGCGGGGGGAGCGCCCTGCCGTCTTTGAGTGCGGCGGTTAACGCAAATCCACCGTCAGTTCCGGCGTGCCGAAGCTAATGAGTTTGGCATTCGACGCCTCAAAATAATCTTGCCAGAAGGTTTTCAGCTGTCGCAACACTTTCCCCGAACGATAGCTGTTTTTCGCATTGATANCGATCAGGCCGGCACCCGCCACATACACGTTAGCGCCGCCAAAGTCCGCCAGCAGCCCTTGTCGCGTGACGCGCTGTAGCTCATTCTGCGGCGAGAGTTCACGGATAGCCTGCTGACGATAGAAGCTATCAAAATCGCTGTTTTCCAGCATATCCGAAATTAGCAAAATCGTGGTCTGCGAAGAGGGGCTGTGTTGCAGATCGCTGGCGATATGCTTCAGGCTATCGAGAATTTCGCTTTTGGCGATACGGGTTTGACTATCCGCGAAGCTTGCGGCCATGTGTCCGCCGAGGGTCTTAGCAAAGAACTGCTGTTGCTGAACCAGACAAGCATCCAGCGATTTGAGGCTGTCCATCCCGATGCCATTACGCGTCTTTTTGTCAATGAACGGCATTTCCAGCCGTCCGTCGAAGACGCGCTTCATGTAGTTATCCTGTAGCAGCGCCGAGAACTGGTACAGCATGACGTGGTCGCCCGGCTGCACGAAACGTAGTACCTGATTCCAGGTGGATTTTTTCAGGTCGAGCGGGACCGTGACCGTCTGGTCTACGATGATGACCAGCTCCCGGCCCGTTTCCGCCGGGCGATACTGCGCCATGTGCGCATAGTCATAGCAACTGGGGATATCGTTACGCGGCGCGGCGGCGACCGCCGTGCTGATCCCCCACAGCAGCAGGGCAAGGCAATATTTCATGACCGGTTCCTTTTTTTCTTCTCTCTTCTAGGCGCGCGCTTTGTTGAGGATCGCCTGCACACGTTGGCGGCTCGCCAGCGCATCCAGAGACAGTCCCAGCGCTTTCGCCACCTGCGCCAGCTCTTCTGCGCTCAGCGTGGTCAGATCGCCGAGGGATTCAATCCGTGCGGTGTCATCGCGATCGGCAGCGACGGGGGCCGCGGGCGACACGTCAGGCGTTGCCGATGCGACCGGGCTGACGGTTTCCGGAGCCGGAGAGGCGACGACCTGCGCAGCCTGCGGCGTTTTTGTCGGAGCCTGTTCATGGTTCTGGTGACGTTGGTTCTTTTCGCGATCCGACTGCTTGCCGAGCACGTAGTCGTCGAAGGTCGGCATCTGCGACAGCGGTTCGCTGCGGCCGTTTTGCCGCTGCATCATGAGCCGGTTTTGCAACGAGGCGAGCTTCTGCTGCGCATCGCGCTCTACGCGTTCGCGGCGGGCGGCATGGTAGGCGGCGAACTCATCCGACCCGCTGAAGTTACCGATATATTTGGCGGCCTTGGCGGAGTCAATGCCGGCGAAGGAACGGAAAATTCCGATAAGAATACCGATCAGCTGCACGCCCACAAAAATCACAGAGAGGATGATGAAGGTCAGCTTCGAGGCGAAAACGCGATTGCTGGCGACTTCGGCGACGGCCTGTTTGTCTGCGGCATGGTTGTCCTCGACCGCGGCGGCAGGCAGCTCGAACGGCGAACCGCCGCTTTCTGCGCCGCTCTGACTAAACGGGGAGGCGTTGACGGCCTGGGTCTCCATCGCATTAATCGTGGCGGCGCGAATAAAGTAGGCGCCAAAGGCGAACGTGGTGATCAGGACCAACGCGACGAAGGTGCACCAGTATTGCGGCTTGACCTGAACACCGTGATTGATGCGGTTCAGGATCTGGATGTAGTTCGGCTCGCCGTCGTCGTCGCGGCTATTTTCCAGCGTGATCCGGTGGCTGCTCATCAGCTCTTTGGCGCTTTTGTTGTGTCGCGCTTCGGAGTGCCAGTAGCGGATTTTTTTCAGCAGCGTGTTTTTGTGCAGCTCCGCCCCCATCAGATGGGTGGCCGGCACCAAAATGACCCCGATCAAGACCGAGATGACCAACGCGGAAAATTCAGCCTGATTGGCAGAGATGTTGTTGGCGATAAAGGGCGACAGTACCAGCGCAAAAATAAAGGCTTCCAGAATCACCAGCGCGATGCTGCACAGCCACAGAACGATGCCGGNGGGTTTGCGTCCGCGCTCCTCGACTTTATCGAGATAATCGACGCAGCGCCGATAAAAGCTCGCATCACGGCTGGTGGTCTGGTGATAGGCGTAATATTTGGCGCACAGGGCTTCTTCCGACGGATACCACTCTTTATTCCCGGTGCCAGGCCGACGGGGTTCGTGGCTGCGCGACAGGCGAGCGATATGGCCGATAAGCGGAAAGCTGGCGGCCAGATTGAGGAAAAAATAGCTGACGGTGTTCCACCAGCGGATCACCACCAGCGTGAGCACCATCAATCCGAATAGGGGCCAGAAAATGTAGCCGTAGGCCGCAATGGCCTCGGCGATAGTCTGAAATAACTCCATATCATTATCCTTAAATTAGCTGCGTGCTGGCGTGTAGGCCGCCATATATTTTTTGTTGTCGCCGTTGCCGAAGTAGAACAGTTGGCCCTGCTGACTTTTAGGCTGGTCTTTCGCGACCAGCAGGTCGATACAGGACAGGTTTTGCTGCTGTCCGTCCTGGATGTAAACGCGATAAAGAATGTTGTCTTCACCTTCCCACGCGTTAGCGACCGCCTTCAGCGGCGCATCGGATTTACGGTTGTTATCCTCATAGTTGCGCGTGACATAGACCCTGGGGTCTTCCGTCACGCTGGCGTTTTCCCGCAATACGCGTACCGGAGACAGTGTGACCAGATGGCCGTTCACCAGCCCGGCCCAGGCGCGGCCGTTCATTCCCGGCAGATATTCCCGCGTTTCATGGACGCCGACCGGTTGGCCGCTGGCCAGATTCCGCGCCTCGCCGCTGACGCGTACCGTGTCGGCGATGCAGCTTTTGGCGACCACGCTGGCATGGGCTTCGCCGATCAGGCTGAAGCCGCGATGCTGAGGGGTTAGATTGGCCGCCAGACTCGGCAGGCTGGCGTTGACCGCATCGCCGCCGAAATCGACGTAATGTTTGCTCTCGGTTGCTTTTGCTGGCCGAGGGGCGGCGGCTGAGCTGGACGGCGTTGCGGGAATGGATACGGCGGGTTCTGCCTTACGGGGAGCCGTCTTNGTACTGTCCGAGGGACGCTTCGCTACGACAGTCGCCGTGCCAGCGGTGCCGTGCTCCAGGTAACGGGGGTTGTTGCCTTCCTGCTGCAAACGTTGTTTCAGCAGGGCTTCGCTCGCGAGTCCGACCAGTTCAACCCGGCGGTTAGCGGCACGTCCTTTGTCCGTGTCGTTGTCAGCGATAGGCCGTGATGACCCCGCGCCCTGAAAATACAGGCGGCTGGCGCTGATGCCCGCCTGTTCCAGTATGTGGCCGACGTTGCGCGCCCGGCGTTCGGATAACCGCTGATTCAGGCTGGCGCTGCCGGTTGCGTCAGTATGGCCTACAACCAGCAACAGTCCGGCATCGTTGCCTTCCCCGGTCTTCATCGCGGCGGCCAGCTTTTTCACCTGACGCAGCCCGTCGGGCGTCAAATCCGCGCTCCCTGTTGGGAACATGGCGCTATCTTCCACCTGTGCGACGATCCCTACCGTCTCACCGCCGGATGAACGATCGGTTTTCAGCGTTTCCGTATAGATCGCGATGTTTTCATCGGCGGCGATCTGCGCCAGCGCTTTTTCTCTGTTTTGCCAGACATTGCCGACGGCACAGCCCGCGATCCCCCCGATGATGCCCCCCGCGACGGCTTTTTGCGCATTATGTGTGGCGAGGTAGGCTAAGCCGCCGCCCAATGCGGCGCCACCGATACAGCCAATCGCCGTACCGTAGGACTGACCCATATTGTGAAGGCTGGAACAGCTGGAAGTTAGGGAGACAATCATGGCGAGAACGGCGGCTTTCCGTAAGTGCTTCNCTTTCAAACTCTGATCCCCAGACGTAGACCACCCATCCATAGTGTAAGTGGCATGTAATAGAAGGTAAAAAAAAGTCAGGATGGGTATGAAAACATGAATGCAGGCTTCGCGCTATCGTTTTGCGCCCGAACTTTTCGCCGGTGAGCACCGTGAAAATCGTTTTATTTATCGCACGCAACACGGGAGAATTTCGCATTTAAATCTATTTAAATCATATGGTTGAAAGTCATTAATAAAAAGAAATAGTCTGACGCGGGTAAAAATATTGAATGACCGACAAATAAAAAACGGCGCCAGCGAGAAACGGCCACGGAGCTTTTCTCTCCGGTCTGCGCGATCCAAGCGATGAACCGTCATGACCGTCGCTGCCGTTCAGGAAAGCGGACGTATAGACACCCCTGCATAACCCTCTCGGCCTCTCCCATCAACAAAGGGATTTGTCGGGAGAGCGTCCCACGTATCAGGATTCTTTCTCGTGATATTACGGGAGCAGGGGGCGACGATACGGAGAGCCGCCGCCCTGCTTGTGTCTGGGGTGACGCTTTCCCGGTTTGGACTTCACGGATTCTTCCATACCGGGTGGCCTGCGAATTTCACTGCCTTTATTTTCCGCGCATGGCGGGGGACTCACCCCAGGCTGGCTACCCACATCCACAGCGGCAATGTCGCCATCGACAGCAGCGTCGTGAGGCAAATGGCGGCGCTGCCGATCTGGGTATCCTCCTGCGTGCGGGCAAAGCCGAGCACGTTGACGCCGGAAGGATTCGCCGCCATCAGCACCAGCACGCCGCGCGGAATGCCGTCGATGTGGAGCAGTAAACAGGTTAGTAGCACCAGTAACGGCATGAACACCAGTTTAGCGGCGGCGATGCCGACGGCGTGGGCGCTGGGACGCAGCCGGTAGCCGGAGAGATTGGCCCCCAGCACGATGAGCGCGCAGGGCAGCGCCGCCTGCGCCAGCCAGGTCGCCAGTTTCAGGCTCCAGCCGGGCAGCGTCAGATTCGACATATTGACCGCCGTTCCCAACAGCAGGCCGATAATCATCGGGTTAGCGAGGCTGGCGATGAGAATGCCTGGCTTGAACGGTTCGTTGCCCGCGAGGCTGTCATAGAAACTCTGGGCGCTAAACAGCAGCAGGCTGTGTACGGCGAGGACGGTAAACAGCAGTACCAGTCCTTGGCTGCCATACAGCCCGGCCACCATCGCCAGGCCGATCAAGGCATTGTTGCCGAAGGAGGCGGTCAATCCGAAGGGCGTCGGGCGACCCAGGCTGCGGTGAGCGAAGACATTGACCGCCGCGAAGATCAGCAGTGCGGGAACGAAGTAGGCAGCCAGCAGCGTGGTGTTCAGGCCATCGTGCAGCGGCGCCGCGATCATGCCGGTAAACAGGACCATCGGCATGAACAGCTTGAAAGCCAGCACGCCCAACGCCTTGTTGGCATGAGGATCGAGCGTCCCACGGCGGGCCAGCGCGTAGCCGAGCAGGATCAAGAGGAAGATCGGCAGGATCGTTTGTGGAATCGCCACGGCGGAAACCTCCTGTGAAAAATGGCGGAAGGCTATTAATAGCGATTCTGACCTTAGATGTCAGCGTGACTTTCGGCCCGTTCGGGCCATTGGCATACAAATTGCTAACGTTATATAACCTATTGTTAAGCGTTTGATGGGACGACGACGCCAAAATGCCAACGGGGTCCCCCTATGCCGTCGCTCAACCTGCGTCAGATCGAAGTCTTTCGGGCGGTGATGATCACCGGTTCAATCAACGGTGCCGCTCAACTTTTATACGTCTCCCAACCCGCCGTCAGCCGCATGTTGTCTCATACCGAGGCCAGGATCGGCTTCCAGCTATTCGAACGGGTCAAAGGGCGGCTGTACCCCTCGCCTGAAGCGCGCAGCCTCTTCAGTGACGTCGAGTCGGTCTACCGCGATATTCAGCGGGTCAACACCACGCTGCACAATCTGGTCCAGCAGCGTCACGGCGTATTGCGCATCGCCAGCAGCCCCAGTCTGGGGCATCAGCTGGTGCCTGACGCCATTGCTGCCTTCCGACGGTGCAACGAAGACATCCTTGTCAGCCTGGAATGTCTGCGTCATGTTCTGCTGCGCGACAGGTTGCTCGACCAGCAGGCGGATCTCGGTATTTCTCTGTTCCCTATCGATCACCCCAATCTGCGCGCGGTGCCGCTGAGCTATATCCGGGTGATGGTGGTGTGCCCGGCGGATCACCCTTTAACGCGCGTGTCGGCAGACGCGCTGCCCGACGCGCTGGCCGAAACGCCGTTCATCGGTTATGCCGCCGACACCCCTTTCCACAGCTTTATGAAGCAGGCGTTCGAACGCGTGGGGTTGCCGTATCGGCCCAGCATCGACGTTGACTCCCCGCATCACGCCTGCGCGCTAGTGAAGAACGGCACCGGCTTTTCCGTCGTCGATGAGATCTCTTTCCGCGCCTCCGGCTCTGAGCGCATGGCGGTGCTGCCGATCCTCAACGAAGAACGGCTGACGATCAGCCTGGTTCACTTGCGGCGTGAACCGTTGGCCCAGTTTGCGCAGGTCTTTGTCGACACCCTGCGCGGTACGCTGGACGAGGGCGGTTTTCATCTGTTCAACCTGGATTAACATCAGGTTAATCCTGACCGACAAATAGGCATACGACAGGGGCAGCCGTAGCTCCCACAATGGCCTTACACACGGTAAATGATTGACCGACATCGGGTCGGTCTTGTGGAGGAAGACGGCATGCGAGATATCGTTATCGGCGGCGCCCAGTTGGGGGCGATCCAAAAAAGCGACTCAAGAGAAAGCGTGGTCCAGCGCATGCTGGCGCTACTGGAGCAGGCCCGGCAGCAAGGCTGTGAGCTGGTCGTTTTCCCCGAGCTGGCGCTGACCACCTTCTTTCCCCGTTGGTTCATGGAAGATCAGCAGGAGGTTGATCGCTGGTTCGAACGTGAAATGCCGAACGATGCGACTCGTCCGCTGTTTGATTTTTCCCGCGAACACGGCATCGCGATCACCTTCGGTTATGCGGAGCTGACCCCGGACGGCCACCACTACAACACGTCGATCCTGACGGATCGCCAGGGCAACATTGTCGGCAAATACCGCAAAGTCCATCTGCCGGGGCACGTGGAGTTCGATACTCAGCGCGACTTCCAGCATCTGGAAAAACGCTATTTCGAGCCGGGCGATCTGGGTTTTCCGACCTGGGAAACGCAGGACACGATCATGGGCATGTGCATCTGTAACGACCGCCGCTGGCCTGAAACCTATCGCGTCATGGGATTGCAGGGCGTTGAACTGGTCACGCTGGGCTACAACACGCCGTCGGTCAATTCGCAGAATCGCGGCGAGGGCGAGGAACACCGTCTGTTCCACTCCGAGCTGTGCATGCAGGCCGGCGCTTACCAGAACGCCACCTGGGTGGTCGGCGTCGCCAAGGCCGGGGTGGAAGATGGTTTTCCGCTGATGGGCGGCAGCGTCATCATCGATCCGAACGGGTTTGTCGTGGCCCGCGCCAAAGGGCAGGACGACGAGCTGATCGTGCATCGCTGCGATATGGATCTGTGCCAGTTCGGCAAGACCACGATCTTCGATTTTGCCCGTCACCGGCGTATTGAGCACTACGGCATCATCACCCGCCAAACCGGCGTTGAGCGTTCCTGACCTGGAGAGCAAGCCATGCGCACCGTATACCTGAATGGGGAATTTGTGCCGGAGAACGAAGCCAGGATCTCGGTCTTCGACCGTGGTTTCACGTTCGCCGATGCGATCTACGAGGTGACCGCCGTGCTGCAAGGCCGATTGGTGGACGTTGAACGGCATCTGGCCCGCTTGCGCCGGTCGCTGAGCGAGTTGTCGTTGTCGCTCCCGCTGGATAATGACGCGCTGTTGGCGATCCACCGCACGCTGATCGCCCGCAACCATCTGCAGGAGGGCCTCATCTATTTGCAGGTCAGCCGCGGCGCGGAAGATCGCAACTTTCAGTTTCCGCCGGCGGGAACGCCGCCGACGGTGGTGCTGTATACGCAGGCGAAAGCCGTGATCCACAGCCCGATGGCGGAACGCGGCATGAGCATCATCAGCCTGCCGGATCTGCGCTGGGGACGTTGCGACATCAAAACCACGCAGCTGCTGTATCCCTGTCTGGCGAAAGAACAGGCGCGCGCGCAGGGCGCGGACGACGCCTGGCTGGTGAAAGACGGCTGGATTACCGAAGGCACGTCCAACAATGCGTTCATCGTGACCCGCGATGGCGCAGTGGTCACGCGGGCGCTGTCGCATGCGCTGCTGCCCGGCATCACGCGCGGTTCCCTGCTCGCGTTGTTAAAGGCGCAAGGTCTGCGTTTTGAGGAACGCGCCTTTGCGCTGGATGAAGTCAAACAGGCCGCTGAAGCGTTTATTACCTCTTCCACCTCGTTTGTGTACCCGGTGGTGAAGCTGGATGGCCAGCCTGTCGGCAACGGTAAACCTGGGCCGTTGGCCCCGCGGTTACGCCGCCTCTATATCGACCACGCGCTGAGCGCATTGACATAACCGGGCGGCAGGCCACGGCTTCCGGCATACCGCTTTCTTTTAACGCGACCACACAGCAAGCCCCGACACCATTTGTTGCCTTTTTAAGGAGTGTTGAGAATGAAAAAGTCTCCATCCCGTTCCTTGATTGCCTCTCTGCTGTTGCCGATCGGCCTGAGCGCCGCGCTGCTTTCCCCCTCTGCGCTGGCTGCGGAGAAAACGCTGCACGCGGTCATGTCATCCTCTTTGCGCGTGCTGGATCCGATTGCGACCACCGCGCAAATCACCCGTAACCACGGCTATATGATCTACGACACGCTGATCGGGATGGATGAACATCAGGTTCCGAAACCGCAGATGGCCGACTGGACCGTGTCTCCCGACGGTCTGACCTATACCTTTACGCTACGCGACGGTCTGCTGTGGCATGACGGCAAACCGGTGACCGCCGCGGACTGCGTTGCTTCTCTCAAGCGCTGGGCGCGTTACGACGTGGGCGGTCAGCTGATGATGAAGTACACCGCGGGGATCTCCGCCACTAATGACAAAACGATCGTCCTGACGCTATCCAAACCGTTTGGCTATGTGTTGCAACTGTTAGCCAAGCCTTCCTCCGTCGCGGCATTCATGATGCCGGAGCGTGTCGCCAATACGCCTGACGGCAAGATGATCACCGATTACACCGGTTCCGGCCCGTACAAGTTCGTCGCCGGCGAATTCGATCCCGGCAATCGCGTGGTCTACGAGAAGTTCCAGCAATACGTCCCACGCAAAGAGCCGGCCAGCGGCAGCGCGGGCGGCAAGGNGGTCAAGGTCGATCGGGTGGAGTGGATCAACATGCCGGATCGCATGACGGCGATTAACGCGCTCTCCTCCGGCGATATCGACTTTATCGAACAGCTGCCGATCGATCTGTTGCCGATGGTGCAGGCCAATCCGGATCTGAAGTCCGGGGTGCTCAGCAAGCTGGGATCGCTGACCGGCGGACGCATGAACTTCCTCTATCCGCCGTTTGATAACCCGGATATTCGCCGCGCCGCGCTGCTGGCGATGAGCCAGAAAGATGTGCTCGATGCGCTGGTGGGCAATCCGGAATACTTCAAGCTGTGCGCCTCCGTCTTTGGCTGCGGCACCGCGCTGGAGACGCAGGAGGGCGGCGAATCGCTGCTGAAAGGCGGCGACATCGACGCGGCCAAGGCACTGCTGAAGAAAGCGGGCTATGACGGCACGCCGGTGGTGATCATGCAGCCGACCGACGTGCCCAGCCAGGCGCCGCAGCCGGTGGTCGTGGCGCAGGCGCTGCGCAAGGCCGGATTTAACGTCGCTTTGCAGCCGATGGACTGGCAGACGCTGGTGTCGCGCCGGGCGAATCAGAACGCCCCGGCTCAGGGCGGATGGAACCTGTTCTTTACCTACTGGAACGCGGAAACCATCTGGAACCCGGTGGTGAACCCGATGCTGGATGGCGGCGGACGACAGGGCGCCTGGTTCGGCTGGCCGACCGATCCGAAGATGGATGAGCTGCGCGTAGCGTTCGCGACCGCCACCGAGCCAGCCAAACAGAAAGCGATTGCGGTGGAAATCCAGAAACACGCGATGGACCAGGTCAGCTACATCCCGCTTGGCCAGTTCTATGACGTGGCGGTCTGGAGCAGTCGCATCAGCCACCTGATGACAGGGCCGTCCACGGTGTTCTGGAACGTCGAGAAAAGCGACTGATTATTGTGTGATTAATGCCTTCGGAGGTCCCTATGCTTGGTTACTTCATTCGCCGCGTCCTGGCGGCGATCCCGGTGATGCTGGTGGTCGCGTTGTTTGTTTTCCTGCTGTTGCGGCTGTCACCGGGCGATCCGGCGGCGATTATCGCCGGCGACATGGCGACCCCGCAGCAACTGGAGGCGATCCGCGAAAGTTTGGGTCTGAATCAGCCGCTATATCAGCAGTTTTTCGTGTGGATTTCACAGCTGCTGCGTGGGGACTTCAGTACTTCTCTGATGGCCCACACGCCGGTGCTGACGATGATCGGCCAGCGGCTGGAACCGACCCTGAGTCTGGCGCTGGTGGCCATCGTCTTCACCATTTTCATCTCCGTGCCGCTCGGCGTACTGGCGGCGTGGAAGCACGGCACCTGGATCGACAATCTGGTGATGTCGACGTCGGTGCTGGGTTTTTCGGTGCCGGTTTTCGTCATCGGCTATGTGTTGATCACCGTGTTTTCGCTGGAGCTGAGATGGTTGCCGGTGCAGGGATTTAGCAGCATCACCCGCGGCGTGGGGCCTTTCGCCCAGCGCATCGTGCTGCCGGCGCTGACGCTGTCGTCAGTCTACATTGCACTGGTGGCGCGCATGACCCGGGCCAGCGTGCTGGAAGTGTTGGGAGAAGACTATATCCGCACCGCGCGCGCCAAGGGGCTGTCGGAGATCCACGTGCTGTTCCGGCNCGCGCTGCGCAACGCGATGATCCCGATCCTCACCGTGATCGGCACCGGTTTCGCCCTGATGATCTCCGGCGTGGTGGTGACCGAAAGCGTATTCAATATTCCGGGTCTGGGACGGCTGATCGTCGACGCCGTACTGGCGCGCGACTATCCCGTGATTCAGGGCATGATCCTGCTGACCAGCGGGGTGTATGTCATCATCAACTTGCTGATCGATCTGTCCTATGCGATCAGCGATCCACGCATTCGTTACTGAGGGCAAGGCTATGAGCAAACCCGATTCTCTGACCCTGCCCGCGCCCCGGCATCGATGGATCACACTGCCACGCATGCCGCTGACCTCGGCGATCGCGCTGGCGATCCTGACGATTATCGTCGCGATGGCGATCTTTGCGCCCTGGATCGCCAACCACGATCCGGTCGCGTTGTCGCCCGCGATACGTCTGAAACCGCCCGGCGCGGAATTTTGGCTGGGGACGGACGCCTACGGACGCGACCTGTTTTCGCGCATTGTCTACGGCGCGCGCATTTCCCTGATTGTCGGTGTGGGCGTGACGGTGATGAGCGTGTTGATTGGCCTGCCGCTGGGCCTACTGGCCGGTTATTTCCGCGGCATTGATGCGCTGATGATGCGGGTGATGGACGGCCTGATGGCGATCCCCGGTATCCTGCTGGCGATTGCGATCGTCTCCCTGAGCAGCGCCGGGATCTGGACCGTCATGGTGGCGATCATGGTGCCGGAGATCCCGCAGGTGGTGCGGCTGGTGCGTTCCCGGGTGCTGTCGACGCGCGAAGAGCCGTATGTCGAGGCGGCGGTGCTGATGGGCACCTCGACGTTCAAGGTGCTCACCCGGCATCTGATGCCGAACACGCTGGCGCCGCTTATCGTGCAAAGCACCTATATTTGCGCCTCCGCCATCCTCACCGAGGCGATCCTGTCGTTCCTTGGCGCGGGCATCGGCACGGAGATCCCAACCTGGGGCAACATCATTTCCGAAGGGCGCGTTTATTTTCAGCTCAAGCCTTCGCTGGTGCTGNGGGCCGGGCTGGCGCTGTCGCTGTGTATTTTGTCGATCAACCTGCTGGGCGATGCGGTGAGCGATGCGCTCGACCCGCGCCTGAAGAAAAGGGGAGCCGCATGAGCGAACACCGGAAGGACATTTTGCGCGTAGAAAACCTCTGTGTGAGTACGGCGCAGGGCGTGCCCATCCTGCAAGACATCTCCTTCGAGATCCAGCCGGGAGAGACGGTCTGTCTGGTGGGAGAGAGCGGATCGGGCAAGTCGGTGACGTCGCTGGCGACGCTCGGGCTGTTGCCCAAAGGCGCGCTGAGCGCGACCGGCGGGCGCATCCTGCTGGACGGCGAAGATGTGTTGCAGGTCAGCAACGCGCGTCTCAAGGCGCTGCGCGGCAGCCGCATGGCGATGATCTTTCAGGAGCCGATGACCGCGCTTAACCCGGTGCTGACGGTCGGGCGGCAGATTGACGAGGTGTTGCAGACCCATACGGCTCTGAACGCTCAGGCGCGTAAGGCGCGGGTGATGAACGCGCTGTCGCAGGTGCACCTGCCGGATATTGAGCGGGTGTACGAGGCCTATCCGCATCAGCTGAGCGGCGGTCAGCGCCAGCGCATCATGATTGCGATGGCGCTGGTGCTGGAGCCGCGCCTGCTCATCGCCGACGAGCCGACCACCGCGTTGGATGTCACGACCCAGCAGCAGATCCTCAAACTGATCCGCGAGTTGCAACAGAAGCACGGTACGGCAGTGCTGTTTATCACGCACGATATGGGCGTGGTGGTGGATATCGCCGACCGCGTGTGCGTGATGCGCCAAGGACATATTGTGGAGTCCGGCACCGTACAGCAGGTGCTTTCAGCGCCGAAAGAAGCGTATACCCAGGCCCTGCTGTCGGCGGTGCCGAGTCTGGCTCCCCGAGCGGCACGGCGCGAGGCCGCCAGCGCACAGGTGGTGCTGGACGTCGTCGAGCTGGGTAAAACCTATTCGGCAGCGGGCAGCGCGTGGTCACTCTTTCGGAAACGGCGGCAAGGCACGCGGGCCGTGCACGACGTGTCGTTTATGCTCAAGCGCGGCCGTACGCTGGGCATCGTCGGGGAGAGCGGTTCCGGCAAGTCGACGCTGGCGCGCTGCGTGATGCGGTTGCTGACGCCCACCTGCGGCGCGGTGCGGGTGACCGGCAAAGATATTTCCGAGCTGACGCCGGTGGGGCTGAAGCCGCACCGCAAGCGCATTCAGATGGTGTTTCAGGATCCTAACCGATCGCTGAATCCACGCATGAGTATCGGCCGGAGCCTGGTGGAAGGGCCGATGAATTTCGGTATGCCGTTCGCGCAGGCCTGGTCGCGAGGTCAGGAGCTGCTGGAGCTGGTCGGGTTGCCGGCGGACGCTATCGACCGCTTTCCGCACCAGTTTTCCGGCGGGCAGCGGCAGCGTATCGCGATTGCCCGCGCGCTGGCGATGGAGCCGGATGTCATCGTCGCCGATGAGGCTGTGTCTGCGCTCGATGTTTCGGTGCAGGCGCAGGTGCTGCAACTGCTGGCGGATATTCAGGGGCGTATGCAGGTCGCCATCTTGTTCATTACCCACGATTTACGTGTGGCCGCGCAGATCTGCGACGACGTGCTGGTGATGCAGCACGGTCAGGTGATCGAATATGGGCCTGCGAGCGATGTGCTGGCCCATCCCCAGCAGCCTTATACCCAGCAGCTGATGGAGGCGGTCCCCGGTAAGGAGTGGGACTTCGCCGCCGGACGGAGGCTATGATATGACCATGACCTACGATCTGCTGTTCCTGAACGTCACCGTGGTCGATGGGACGGGCGCCGATCCCTATGTCGCCGACGTTGCGATCCGCGGCGATCGGATCGCCGCCATCGGTCAACTGGCCGGACACGCCGCAGGCCGTTCGATCGAAGGAGATGGCCGTTGTCTGACGCCGGGATTCATCGATGTCCATACGCATGACGATACGCACGTCATCCGCACACCGGACATGCTGGCGAAGATCTCGCAGGGCGTGACCACGGTGATCGTCGGCAACTGCGGGATCAGCGCGTCGCCAGTGACGCTGCCGGGAGCGCCGCCGGATCCGATGAATTTATTGGGGGGTGAAGACGCGTTCATTTATCCGNCCTTCTGTGACTATGCCGACGCCGTCGAAAACGCCCGTCCCAGCGTCAACGTAGCGGCGTTGATCGGCCATACGGCGCTGCGGGCCAACGTCATGGATCGCTTCGATCGACCGGCGACGGTTTCAGAGCTAGAACGGATGTGCGAGACGCTGGAAAAAGCGCTCAACGCGGGCGCTATCGGCCTCAGCTCTGGGCTGGCATACACCAATGCGAAGCAGGCGCCAACGGCGGAGATGCAGCGACTGGTGGACATCGTCGGCGCACACGGCGCGCTCTACACCACGCATATGCGCAACGAACATGATGGCCTGCTGGATTCGCTGCAAGAGTCGTTCAGCACCGCTCGACGGGCGGGCGCCGATTTGGTGATTTCCCATCTTAAGTGCGCCGGTGCGGGCAACTGGGGACGTGCGCCGCTGGCGCTGGCCGCGCTGGAAAAGGCGGCCAGCGAACAATCCTGCAACTGCGACTGTTATCCCTATTCAGCCAGTTCCACCACGCTGGATGCCTGGCGCGTCGACGGCAAGATGGAGATCTTCATTACCTGGTCCGATCCCCATCCGGAGATGGCCCGACAGACGCTCAAAGCGATTGCTGAACAGTGGGGCGTGGATCAGTGGCAGGCGACGGAGCGGCTGCGCCCTGCGGGGGCGATCTATCACATGATGAGCGAAGACGACGTGCGCCAGATCCTGGCGCATCCGCTGTCGATGGTTGGCTCCGACGGGCTGCCTAACGACCCCAATCCGCATCCGCGACTGTGGGGGACCTTTCCGCGCGTGCTGGCGCATTACTGCCGGGATCTGAAGCTGTTCGGCCTTGCCGAGGCCGTACGAAAAATGACGGGGCTGTCCGCCGCGCGCTTTCGTCTGGAGGAGCGTGGGGTGTTGCGCGAAGGCGCTTTCGCCGACGTGACGCTGGTGAATATGATGACGATTCAGGACGTGGCGACCTACCGCGATCCGTGCCAGATTGCGCCAGGCATCGACCTGGTGGTGGTCAACGGTGTGGTGAGTTATGAACAGGGCCGCGTACAGCAGCGGCAGGGACGATTGTTGCGGCGGGCGTCGGCGGGAACAGGGGCGTAGCGGGCGGCTTGCCGCCCTAAAAACTCAATCATCGCCGATTTCGCGGAGCGTAATCGGCGTTCTCTGCGTGGTCCCGGCTTGCATCCGATTTTGATTCCGTCATGGGGTGGGATAAAGCCGCCGCCATGCGCACAAAAACTAGCCTGCGCGCCAGCAGCGAACCTCACTGCCCTGGGCCGTCGACTGCATCGGCTGTTGCCGCTCGCATCCCGCGGCCGCCAGCGGGCAGCGTTCGCGGAAAAAACAGCCCTGCGGTAATACGCGATTGCTCGGCAGCTCCCCTTTCCGATCCTTCACTTCGCTGTCCAGCGAACCGTCGACGCGCGGCACCGAATCAAGCAGCAGTTTGGTATAGGGATGCTGCGGCGCAAAGAGCACCTGCTGCGCATCGCCCAGTTCGACAATCTGTCCGAGATACATCACCGCCACCCGATCGCTCATATGCCGCACCACCGACACGTTGTGCGAAATCAGCACATAGGTCAGTTGGCGCTGACGCTGTAATTTCACCAGCAGGTTGAGGATTTGCGCCTGTACGGAAATATCCAGCGCCGACGTCGGTTCATCCAGCACGATAATGTCAGGCTGCGAAGAGAGCGCGCGGGCGATGGAAATCCGCTGCCGCTGTCCACCGGAAAAAGCATGGGGCAGCCGATCGAGATACTCCGGGCGAATACCGACCAACTCGGCCAGCTCCACGGCCAGTGCGCGGCGCTCGCGTTCACGGTTATGTTCCTGTAGCCAGACAGGTTCGGNGATGATGCGCCATACCGGTAAACGCGGATCGAGCGAGGAGAGCGGGTCCTGAAACACCATCTGCATGCCGCTGCCCAGCCACGAATAAGGGCTTCGGGCGCGAAAACACTCACCGCTGGCGGGCGATAATATCCCCATCAGCAGTTGGGCGAGGGTGCTTTTACCGCAGCCGGATTCCCCGACGATGCCTAAGGTTTCGCCGCGAACAATGCGTAAATCCAGACCGTTGAGCGCATGTACCCGCTCGGTGACTTTGCCGCGCCAGTTTTTGCGGGCGGGAAAATTGACGTGAACATCCTGTAACTCCAGCAAGATTTCAGACATACGCCACCTCCCGTTGCGGATGCCAGCAGGCGGCGCGTTGTCCGCTGGCGCCGCAAGATGTTAATGCCGGCTGTTGCAGGCAGCGTTCGTCTGCGGCGCAACAGCGTTCGCGAAAGGCGCAGCCGGCCGGCATCGACGCCAGGTTGGGCACCGTGCCCGGAATGGCGGGCAATACGGCGCGGGGCGCCGATGTCTCCGGCGCGCAGCGCAGCAGGCCGATTGAGTAAGGGTGCACAGGACGCTTAATCACATCCTGCGTCACGCCGCTCTCTATCACCCTGCCGGC
Source organism: Lonsdalea quercina subsp. quercina (assembly GCF_000688655.1). Lineage (GTDB taxonomy): Bacteria > Pseudomonadota > Gammaproteobacteria > Enterobacterales > Enterobacteriaceae > Lonsdalea > Lonsdalea quercina. The sequence continues at coordinate 103,334 of NZ_JIBO01000004.1, forward strand.
GTACATCACATACAACCGATCGCAAAGCTGGGATACCACCGCCATGTCGTGACTGATAAATAATACCGAGGTGCCGCTGGCGCGCGCCTTTTGCTGCAACAGACGCAGCACCTGGCGCTGTACGGTGACGTCCAGCGCCGTGGTCGGTTCATCGGCGATAATCAGCGCCGGATCGCAGGAGAACGCCAGCGCGATCACGACCCGCTGCCGCATGCCGCCGGAGAGTTCAAAGGGATAGCGATCCATCACCTGCGCCGCGTCGGAAATTTGCATATCGCTCAGCAGGCTGACGGCTTTCTCCAGCGCCGCTTTGCGGGACAGGGGCTGATGCTGACGGATCACGTCGGTCATCTGCCGTCCGATACGACGCGTCGGGTTCAGCGCGGTCATCGGCTCCTGAAAAATCATCGCCACTTTGGCGCCGCGCAACCGACGCATCTGTTTCTCGTCGGCGTTGAGCACATCCTGACCCAGCAAGGTCAGGCTGCCGCCGTTGATGCGATAGCTATTGGGCGGCAGCAAGCGCATCGCCAACATCGCGGTCACCGACTTGCCGGATCCCGACTCCCCCACCACGCCGACGATTTCGCCGCGCTTCACATGCAGCGAAACCTCATTAAGCGCCTGAACTTCGCCGTTATAGATGGGGAAACTCAGCTGCAAATTATCGATATTCAGAACGTCGTCGTGCATTAGTGTCGTCCCCCGCTTTTCGGATCGAGCAAATCGCGCAAACCGTCGCCGAACAGATTGAAACCGACGGCGGTAATCAAAATCGCCAAGCCGGGAAAGGTGCAATACCACCACTGGTCGAGCACATAGTTGCGGCCGTTAGCCACCATCGCGCCCCATTCCGCCGTTGGCTGCTGGGCGCCGAGACCGATGAATCCCAGCGTCGCGGCCATCAGGATGGCGGTGCCGATATCCAACGAAGCCTGCACAATCAGCGGCGGCAGCGCATTGCGCAGCACATGCCAGCTGACCAGATGCCAACGGGTGGCGCCGAAGATTTTGGCCGCCTGAATGTAGGCCAACTGGCGCACCACCAGCGTTTGTCCGCGCGACAGGCGAACATAAAACGGAATGCGCACGATGGCGATGGCCAACATCGCATTAAATAGACTGGGGCCAAGCGCGGCCGCCAGCGCCATCGTCAGCACCAGGGAGGGAATCGATAGCATGATGTCCATCACGCGCATAATCAGCGCATCGGCCCAGCCGCCCAAAACGCCGGAAAAGCAGCCCAGCAGCGAACCAATAATGCCGGAGAACAGCACGACCGCCAGCCCGGCGGCCACCGATTGCTGGCTACCGATCATCACACGGCTGAACAGATCGCGCCCGACCTCGTCGGTGCCGAACCAGTGCTGCGCCGATGGCGGCTGCAGGCGGCTCGCCAGATCGATGGCGTTCGGGTCCGCCGGCGTTAGCCAGGGCGAGAAAATCATCAAAAAAAGCATGACCAGCATAATGACGCCGCCTATCAGCGTCAGCGGACTGCTTTTCAACAGCCAGAAGCGTTTACCCCAGCGTTGCTGGCGCTCGCTTTTAACCGGCGCGGCAGTCGCCTCATTGGTCAACATCATTCTGCCCCTCCACGCGCAATACGGGGATCAATCCATAAATAAAGGAGATCCACCACCAAGTTCACCGCAACATACGCCAGTGAAACCACTACCGCGAAGCCCATTACCGCAGGGAAATCAAGCGCCTGAATAGAAGACACCACATAAGCGCCCATGCCCGGCCAGGAAAAAACGGTTTCGGTCAAAACGGCGCCGTACAGCAGGTCTCCCAATGCCAGCCCCAGCACCGTGACCGACGGGATCAGCGCATTCGGCAGCGCATAGCCAAGAATGACGCGCCAGGCGGGCAGGCCGCTGGCGCGCGCGGTGCGAATATAATCCTCGCTGAGCTGCTCCAGCATGGCGGAACGGATCTGGCGCGCCACAATGCCCAAATGCACGAAGGCCAGCGTCACCGCAGGCAAAATCAAATGCTGCAGGCTATTCCAGAACGCCTCGCCATCCTTCGCCAGCAGCGCGTCGATAGTATAAAACCCGGTGACGTGCGCCGGCGGGTCCAGCCAGTCATCCAGACGACCGCCGCCCGGCAGTAGGTTAAGTTGGCCGTAAAACAGCACGATAACCCCCAGCCCCAGCCAAAATGCGGGGGTTGAGATACCGGTGAGCGCCAGCAAACGCACCATGTGGTCGAGCCAGCGATTGCGGTACACCGCGGAAAGCACCCCGAGCGGAATCCCGAGCGCCAGTGCCAGCAGCAGGGCGAAAAAGGCCAGTTCCAGCGTGGCGGGAAAGAAAGTCCGCAGATCGTCAAGCACCAGACGGCCGGTGCGGATGGACGTGCCCAAATCGCCATGCAGCAAATCGCCGACATAGCGGATAAACTGCACATACAGCGGCTGGTCCAATCCCAGTTGCTGGCGAATATGTCGCACCATCTCATCGCTGGCGCGATCGCCGGCCAACAGACGGGCCGGATCGCCGGGGATAAGGTGGGAAATAATAAAGGTGATGACGCAAACCCCCGCCACCACGAGTATTAGCCCCCAACAGCGCTGGCGTAAAATACTCCAGAAGGTCATATTGAAGCCCCCAGTAAAAAAGTAACGCCGTTCAGTGGCGTCTGGACGCGCACCCTGTCGTGTCGCTGATCCGCATTCCCCGAAAAAGAAGGGNCAGGCGTCTGACCCGGCGATTGTCGCTTAACGTTTGCTGTCAACGTCCTGACGAAAGAAACGATATTCCCCAAGGCCTTCGCATCCGTTTATTTATCCTTGTTCGTTATTACCGGGATTCCCCGCCTGCGCGGGAAATAGCGACGCCGGGCTTTTTATTAGCGGCGCCGGTTATTTGCTCATGGCCGCCACATTAAACACCTGCTCCAGCATCGGGTTGTACACAAAGCCTTTTACGTCTTTATTCATCGCCACCTGATAGTTTTTCTGGAACAGATAGACATACGCCGCTTCGTCGATCACGATCTTCTGCGCCGCCTGATAATCTTTGATGCGTTCCCCCTGATCGACGGTGGCGACGGCTTTCTTCAACAGACCGTCGACGGTTTTGTTGTCATAGAATGAGCGGTTGCCCGGCAGACCTTTCTTATCCGACTCGAACCAGTAGTTCATAAACATGTAGGGATCGGCAAAATCAGGACTCCAGTTGCCGATGGCGATGTCGTAATCTCCTTTGCCTACGCGATCGCGCATGGTGGCGTTGGCCAGTTTTTCCAGCCTGACGTTAATGCCCAGGGTTTTGAGGCTTGCCTGCGTGGAGATGGCGATCGGTTCCCAGCTGGGATCGCTGTCCGAATAGAGGAACGTCAGGCCGGCGGGCTTATCCGCCACCTTGGCGTAAGCGGCTTTGGCTTTCTCCGCATCGAGGCTGTACTGCATGGCCTGCGGATCGTAGCCCCATAGCCCATCCGGAATGGCGCCGCGCATCTGCTTGCCGTTGCCGCCGAGGATGCCGTTCACCATGCCCTGATAATCCGTCGCCCATGAGACGGCGCGCCGTAAATCGACCTGATTCAGCGGCGCTTTACCGTTATTCAGATAGAGATAGGTGACGCGCAGGGACGGATGCTCTTCCACCGCGACTTTCCCTTCTTTTTTCAGCGCCGCCAGCTGGTCGACCGGAAGCGACTCGGCGATATCGATATCGCCGCGGGAAAGCTGCAGGCGACGGGACGCGCTCTCGCCGATAATCTTGATGGATACCCGTTTAAAGGCAGGTTTCGCGCCGCCGTAATGCGGGTTGGGTACCAGCACCAGCTGCTGCCCTTTCTGCCAGCGCTGCAACATATAAGGCCCGGAGCCGGCCGTATTCTCGGCCAACCAGCCTTTGGCGTCATCGGCGCCATGTTCTTTCAACATCGTCGGGTTAATAATCGCGGCGCCGTCGTTAGCCAGGGTATACAGGAACGGCGCGAAAGGCGCGCTGAGGGTAAAACGAACCGTCAGGGGATCGACCACCTCCACGCTTAAATCTTTCGGATAGGCTTCCGACGGCCCTTGGCCGATTTTCAGCAACCGCTCAAACGAGAATTTCACCGCGTCGGCCGTAACGGGCGTACCGTCGGCAAAGCTGGCGCCGCTTTTCAGCTTAAACGTCCAGACTTTCTGGTCGTCGGATGCTTGCCAGCTGTCGGCCAAATCGCCTTCCACCTCCGTCGCACCTTTTCCATCCACCGTTTTATACTGCACCAGACGCTGATAGGCCGGATAGGTAACCGTCCAGTCATTATTATCGATGGTCACCGCCGGATCGAGCGTTTGCGGATCGGCGGCCTTGCCAATCACCAGCATATCTTTCGGCACCGCCGCCAGAGTAGGCGTGATACTCATGGCAATCGCCACGGCAATCAGCNCCGGCCGAAACAGCGAAACAACAGTGTTGGTCATCTTCATGGCTGTACTCCTGGTGTCAAGATAGGTAGGGTGCCGTGGCCTTTTGCGGCGCGATACAGCTAAAACGGTCGCTTAATAACGGATAGGCCGCGGAGTCGGGCAGTTCAAAGTGCCACCATTCGCTGCTGATACCGACAAAACCGCCGGCAAACATGATGGCGTTCAGCAATAGACGATTACGTTGCGCCGCAGGCAGCACATCAGGGTGATAAGGGTGAGAGCATTCATGCATTTCATCAAAGCCGGTGCCCATATCCAGAACTCGGCCGTCGGCATCAATCAGGGTGACGTCAACCGCGGTGCCGCGGCTGTGATTGGAACCGAGTGGAACTTCCATCACATACTTCGGGTCCGGACAGGCCAGCCACAGATACTCTTGCGCCTGCTTTGGACGGTAGGCGTCGTAAATTAACAGCGTGAAATTCGCCAGCGCGGCGATCTCCACGCAGCGCATCAAGGCGCTTGCCGCGTCGGGATGGAGTAAACAGCGATTTTCGCTATAAATGATCTGGCCCGTAATATTGTCCGGCGTTGCATACTTCATATCGACTTCCACCTGTGATATGGAAGAGAAAACATCAACTAATTCAATTTGTTGCGTCATATACAGACCTTGTTTAACGTTCAAATTGCCCAAACTCCTCCTGCAATTGGCGGTTCAACGCCAGGCGCGGGCCTAAACGCTCGCCAAGCCGTTCCACCACGGCCGAAAGCAGCAGGTTAAACAGGCAGCTCAGCGGAGCCAGTGAATCCCAGAAATGGCCGGTATCGGTGTGCACCTGTAATAAATCCATCGGGTAATCCCGCGCCCACGGACACCAGATATCCGTCACCAGCGCCAGCGGCAGGTTGCGCTCGCTGGCGGCCCGGCAGTACCGGCGGGCCACCGCGGAATAGGCGCGCGTATCGGTCACCACCAGATAGGGTCGGGAGAACTCCGAGTTGAGCGACTCCACCCAGGTGCCGGATAATCCGTCGACATAGCTGACGCGCGGGCGCAGGTATTCAAGGTGACTGAAAAACACGTTGGCGATGCCGCGAGTGGATTGGATCCCCAGCACAAAGACCGCTTCCGCCTCGGCAAGCTGCTGGCTCACGCGAGCAAAGGTTTCGCTTCGGGCCAGCTGATAAACGCGGGTGATGGCATCCAGCTCAAGCTGAAGCGACTGGGAAAAACGTTCGGAGGACGCGGGCTGTTGTTGCCATGAATCAAGACGATCGGTTACGCCCCAGGGCCGGTAGGGAATCTCCGGCACCGTGCGCAAACAGCTTTTGGCATCCTCCAGATTACGGTAGCCCAGCTTGCGTAAATATCTGCCCACGGTAATGCCGGTGGTTCCCGTGGCTTTGGCGATGCTGTCCGCAGTTTCAAACGGAATCTGTTCAACATGCGTGAGCAGCCAGGCGGCGATACGCTTGCCGCTTGGCGTTTGCTGACTAAAACTTGCCTCAATCTTTGCGATTAACTCCGTTTTTTCCGCCATTTCCCGCCCCGATGTTATCTTGTTGTCATCAATAGAACTTTTGTTATACGAATAACAATGCAGGGGGCGTGCCAATTTTTTCCCGGCGCTAAAACCGCCTTGCAGCGGTAGTTGTTCGCCTTTTCGGCCAAGAATACGGTGTTGAAAGCGCAAAATTTGTGCAGGTTCGATCCATGTTGGTGCACATCGGTCGGCGAAAATCCGTCGGTCGGAATAGCGGCGAATAACTCAATATCATTCGTCGGCCAATGTATTTTTATAAAAAACGAATTATTTTTATTAAGTGACTCGACAGAGGAATAAATTAACTATCGCTATCTCTCCCCGTACTAAAAATAAAAATAGAATATTTTATATTTAACGTGATCGACTTTATTGACAATAAAGTTTGCGCATTGATTACGAGTCGATTCATTGTGAACGAATGATTCTCGCTTGTTTCTACATTTAATCAAAAACCTTCGATTAAATAGCAACAACAAAAATAGGCGGGATGATTTAAATCACACAATTAATTAATGATAAGTCGCTATATTCTTTATACTTCAAGTTGCTTGTGCGCTGGCTGCGCCTCATCACTCGAATTCCTGACGACCTGTCTGCAACGAGAATTATTCGGAGCATAGACTGTAACTGTATTTATTATTAAATATAACGCCATAAAAAGGATATATCATTATGTATAAAACCTTATTTAAGCCTAAAAGGATCATTTGTTCAATTCGTGGATATTCTTGTAAAAGTGTTGACCTTGCAATGAACAAGGCCGGCATTCGTGATACTGCCAGGGCGTTATATCAGTATTAATGCTGTTGTTCGCACCTTAAAAAACTCGCGCCGCGATATGTAACCACACTTCCACTGGATAATCTCCAGATTCAGCTTATCTGCGAAGTTGATGAAATGTGGTCATTTGTTGGCAATAAAAAGCAGCAACGCTCGCTATCATCCAAACGTGAAAGTCCGGTCTACTTGTTCGATGAGAATCGCAGCCCCTGGCTCTGTATCCTGTAGCAGCTTCATCAATTCCGATCGATGTAATGCTGCACCCGAAGTGGACTGACCCCACCCCGGTAGACGATCCTGCCCTATAGGGCCTCGTTCGTTCATCGAACTGAATGACCCGCAATCTGACCCACAAATTCCCCGATACGAAGGNATAAATCAAAACGCATCGGAAAAGATTTTCACGCCAACTTATTGAATCGCAACAACATAGGGATTGATAAGGAGGCATAAAAAAGGAAATGTGGTGCCCGGACTCGGACTACGCCGTAGGCGTTGAACAGCGCGGTTTACGCGCTGGCCCCAAAGGGGTGAGCCGCTTGCGGCGAATAATCGAACGGAGTTCGATGGAGAGTCCATACTCCAGATAGCAAAAAACCAGCCATCAGGCTGGTTTCTTTAATAAGTGGTGCCCGGACTCGGAATCGAACCAAGGACACGAGGATTTTCAATCCTCTGCTCTACCGACTGAGCTATCCGGGCAACGGGGCGCATTAAACCGTATTGGTTCCGCGCCGTCAACGGCTTTATGGGAAAACAGCGCTGACTGGTGACTTTTCAGTCAAAGACACGCTATCTGATATATATCAAAGGACTGGCTTAACTCAACGCGCCGTTTTGGCGGCAACACGCGATGCGCAACACGTCTTCCGCCAACCGTTTGGCGACGGCAATATCGGTTATTTGACGCTTCACCAGCAGTTTGCTCAGGCAACCCTCCAAAATCAGCTCCATCTGCTGTGCGACCATCGCAGGATCGTCTGTTTCCAATTCGACCAGCAGCGCCTTAGTGTAGTGGTAAGACGCCTGTTTTTGTTGCTCGGCCAGTTGGTGGATAGGGTGGTGAACGTCAGGGTAAAAACTGCAGGCTGCGATGAATAAACAGCCCGGGTAGCGCCCTTGTTTAACCGCTTCGTGCAGGACGTGATAACGCGCCAAGAGCTTTTGCTCGACATCACGCGATTCGTCCAGCATCAGTCGTCTGCGCCAACCATCGATTTGCTGGCTGTGATAGCGCAGGCTGTCATACAGCACCGCTTCGTCATCCGGCCAGAAGGGAGCCAGCTCGTCCACAGAAATGTGCAGACTGTCGGCCAGTTTTTCCCGTGTCATGGCGGTGAAACCATGCTGTTCCAGCAAGGTCAGCGCATGCTCCAAAACTTTTTCCCGTTGCATGGGGCCCCCTCTCAGTGCGTGACCGTTAATCAACAAGTGTCGTTGACGGAGATAGTTTCTGCAAATGCGATCGGAACTGCGCCGCGTCCATAAAACCAGTAATGCGCGACCCCGGAATTTCTTTGCCAGAGGCGTCGAAAAACAGAATGCTTGGCAGGCCCAGTACCTGCAACCGCGTCAGTAGGGCGTTCTGCTCGGGCGTATTCGCCGTCACGTCGGCTTGCAGTAGCCGCAGGCGCGACATTTGACGCTTAACTTCGCCGTCGCTGAATGTGACCCTCTCGAACGACTTACAGGCCGCGCACCAGTCGGCATAGAGATCCAGCATAGTTATCTTGTTGCTGTCGCGAAGCGCGGCATTCAACTCATCCACAGTATTAATCGGCGAGAAAGCGGTGCCGGAAGAGGATTCGGTAGGCGATGTGGCCGAGGTGAACACCCAGTCTTGTATTGGTCGTACGGAGATAAGCGCGCCGAGCAGTAATAAGACCTGTAGACCCCGAATCCATCCGCCTCGCCCACGGAGACTGAGGGCGAACGCCCAGCCGAAGAAGGCGACGCCGAGGAGTCCCCATAGTCGCCAGGCCCAATCGTCGCCGAGCAGACGCGTCAGCAGGAATACGGGTAGCGCCAGCATCGCGAAGCCACAGGCCTCTTTAATGTGGTTCATCCAGGGGCCGCTCTTCGGGAGGATGCGGTTGCCGAACAGGGTGACGCCGATTAGCGGCAGCCCCATCCCCAGCGCATACAGGTATAGCGTACCGCCGCCTGCCAGCATATGGCCGCTTTGGGCGATATACAGCAGCAGCGCGCTGAGTGGGGCGGTGGTGCAGGGCGAGCAAATCAGACCAGCGAGCGCCCCCATCAAAAAGACGCCATACAACGAACCGCTTTCCTGTCGGTTACTCCAGTCAACGAGTCGCGTTTGCATGGCGGAAGGTAACTGCAGGTTAAAGAGCCCGAACATGGAAAGCGCCAACAGAGTGAACATCAACGCCAACCCTATTAACACGTAAGGATGCTGTAACGCCGCCTGAAAGCGCAGACCCGCCGCCGCCACGACCAATCCCAGCAGCGTATAGGTGAGCGCCATGCCTTGCACATAGGCGAAGGCCAGCAGCAGAGTGCGTCGAGCGGAAAGGCGTTCCCGCCGTCCCAGAATCAAGCTGGAGATCAGTGGGTACATCGGCAGCACGCAGGGTGTAAAGGCGATCCCGATACCAATCAATATGGCCCACCACGGCGAAAACGGCAGCGGTGGCGCGGTAGACAACTTTTCCCCCGTATCCCATTGGCTAAGCGGGATGCTGTGCTGCTCCGGCGGATAGCAGAATCCGGCATCGGCGCAGCCCTGATAGCTGACCGTTAAGGTGCTGCCCTGTGGGATCCCGTCCAAAGGAATATTCAGTTGCAGGCGGTTTCGGAAAATATCGACCATGCCGAAAAAAGCGTCCTGATGACGTTCGGCCGCCGGAAAATCAACCTGTGTGAGCCTTGTGCCGCCTGAGTGAATCACTATTTTTTGGCGATACAAGTAATAGCCGGAGTGGATGATCCACTGAAGTTTTAACTGCTTCCCCTGTTGCTGGAAGTCGAAGACAAACGCCTGCGCGGCGGGTAGAAAACGAGACGTTTGCGCACGTCCGAAGGGGTTGTCGGCAGGTGCGACAGCGGTAAAAAGCAATGTGCCGAATAGGATAATCAGCGTAAAGAAGCGTTGAGCCATGAGAGATAATCGTTATCGCCGTCGTGAACCGGGAGCGCCAATAATTCCGGCGTTTGGTAGGGATGCTGCTGTTTCAGCAACGTAAACAGGTCTTGAAGGTGCGCCTGATCGCTTTTCAGCATCAGCTGGATTTCCTGCTGTTGCTCCAGTTTACTTTCCCAGCGATAAAGCGACGTGGCGCCTGGCAATAGCGTGACGCAGGCCGCCAGTTCGGCTTCCAGCGCGGCGGCGGCTAACTCTCTGGCGCTGGCGTCGTCGGGAGCCGTACACAGTACCACCACGGCGTCGCAGGCATTGGGTTCAGACATAATGACCTCAGCAGCGGAAACGTGAAATGTCGCCACACTATACCTTGAGGCCAGCGTGAGCGTAAGCGCGGATCGTGTTGAAAATAGACGCTTCAGGAAGNGGGGGAAGGTCACAGAATCTCCCTTCGCCGCCGAGTGTCGGGGCGAAGGGAGCGGAGAAGGTTACTGCGGTTCGTTTTCGTCAGTGTAACGTTTTGCTTTGTAGGCCGGGTGCATCAGGTTCTGTACGGAGAAAATATCGTCCAGCTCAGCTTCGGTCAGCAGGCCGCGTTCCAACACGACTTCACGTACGCTTTTTCCGGTTTCGGCGCAGATCTTACCGACGATGTCGCCGTTATGATGACCGATAAACGGGTTAAGGTAGGTGACGATGCCGATAGAGTTGAATACGTAGGACTCACAGACAGACTGATTGGCGGTGATGCCGTTCACGCATTTTTCCAACAGGTTGTAGCAAGCGTTGGTCAGAATGTGGGTGGACTCAAACATGGCCTGTCCGATCACCGGCTCCATCACGTTCAGCTGTAGCTGGCCTGCTTCGGCCGCCATCGTGACGCAGGTATCGTTGCCGATCACCTTGAAGCACACCTGATTGACTACTTCAGGAACAACCGGATTGACCTTCGCCGGCATGATGGATGACCCGGCCTGCAACTGCGGCAGGTTGATTTCATTAAGACCGGCGCGCGGCCCGGAGGAGAGCAGGCGCAGGTCGTTACAAATTTTCGACAGTTTGACCGCCAGGCGTTTGAGCGCGCTATGCACCATGACATAAGCGCCGCAGTCAGATGTGGCTTCAATCAGGTCTTCCGCGGAAACGCAGGGCAGGTGGCTCACTTCGGACAGTTTTTGCACAGCCAATTGTTGGTAGCCGTCCGGCGTGTTCAGCCGGGTGCCGATCGCCGTCGCGCCCAGGTTTACCTCCAGCAGCAGTTCTGCGGTGCGCAGCAGGTTTTTGTTCTCTTCCTGCAGCAGAATGTTGAAGGCGTGAAACTCCTGGCCCAGGCTCATCGGCACGGCGTCTTGCAACTGGGTCCGTCCCATTTTCAGGATGTTTTCAAACTCTTTAGCTTTGCGCTCGAACCCTTCTCCCAGATGCGTGTTGGCATCAACCAGTTTCAGGATCGCGTTGTAGAGGGCGATACGGAAACCGGTCGGATAGGCATCGTTGGTCGACTGGCACTTGTTCACGTGATCGTTGGGATTGAGGTATTGGTATTCGCCCTTTTGGTGTCCCATCAGTTCGAGACCGATGTTAGCCAGTACTTCGTTGGTGTTCATATTCAACGAGGTGCCTGCTCCGCCCTGGAAGACGTCCACCGGGAATTGATCCAAACATTTGCCGTTGTTGAGCACTTCGTCGCAGGCGCGAATGATCACGTCGGCGATTCTACGCGGGATGGTCTGCAGTTCGCGGTTGGCCATTGCCGCCGCCTTTTTCACCATCACCATGCCGCGGACGAAATCGGGGACGTCGCTGATTTTCTGATTGCTGATGTAAAAGTTTTCAATAGCGCGAAGGGTATGGATGCCGTAATAAGCATCGGCGGGTACTTCTCGGCTGCCTAACAGATCTTCTTCGATACGGATATTGTCTGACATAAAGAGCCTTCTCTTACTCTTCTATAAGTTAGCATTTATACAGCTTATCGTAATGCATTTTCCCATTCGGGATGGTGTATTTGACCGATACTAACGGCTATCGCATTATTATATTCTTAACCTGTACGTGAAATAGTCGCCTTGATCACATCTGGGCATTCCATTGTCTGTCTCCTGAGTGAATCGTAACGAATAGTCACGCCGTGTGACTATAGGTAAAAACGTTAGCAGCCAAAAAAAACACGCGCATAGGTTGAAAAGTAGCGTATGAGCTACCATTTCAACCGTAATGTAACGAGATGATGGGCGCGTTGAATGCGCACCGAGAGCTGTTTATGACTGCGCCGATAGCATATTACGAGCGCTGGTTTTAGGAATATACTTTTTATTAATACGTTAAATATCAATTACAGGAGCACCGGGTGCGCTGGATACCTTTAATACTGATTTTCCTGTTGGCCTACATTGAAATTTTCATTTTCATCCAGGTCGCCCATGTGCTGGGTATCGCCATTACGCTGCTGCTGGTGGNGTTTACCTCCTGCCTCGGCGTTTCACTGGTCCGCAATCAGGGAATCAGAACCTTTATTCAAATGCAGCGAAAAATCGAAGCGGGAGAAAGCCCGGCGGCGGAAATGGTGAAAAGCGTTTCGCTGGTGATGTCGGGATTTCTGCTGCTGGTGCCGGGGTTCTTCACCGACTTCCTCGGCCTGCTGCTGTTGCTGCCAGCGTTGCAAAAGCATCTGACGCTGAAACTGATGCCGCATTTGCATCTCTGGCGTTCGCGCTCGTCGGGTCCGGACGGAGCGCAGGGCGATGTCTTCGAGGGCGAATATCAACGTAAAGATCAACGCCCTGAACGCATCGAAAAACATGATGAAAATGACGACCGCTGATTCAGGCGGTCTTTTTTTATTAGCTATTTGATCTGTTGAGTTTTTTTCACAGACCGTGAAAAAGTGCGAACAAAGAGAAAAAATTTTACCTTTCTCCCTTGAAGCCCGTCGAAACGTCCCCACTTACTTTTGCACCAGGTCGGATATAAAAGCATATCCGGCATGTTACCTAAACTGACATGGACTTTCTCAAAGGAGAGCTATCAATGAAAATTCGTCCATTGCATGACCGCGTTATCGTCAAGCGCAAAGAAGTTGAATCAAAATCAGCTGGCGGCATCGTTCTGACCGGTTCTGCAGCGGGGAAATCTACCCGTGGCGAAGTCCTGGCTGTAGGTCATGGGCGTATCCTGGAAAACGGTGAAGTTAAACCGCTGGATGTGAAAGTTGGCGATACCGTTATTTTCAATGATGGTTATGGCGTGAAGACAGAAAAAATCGACAACGATGAAGTACTGATCATGTCCGAAAGCGACATCCTGGCAATCGTTGAAGCCTAATCGTGCGTAATCCTCTGAACTGAACGAATTTAAGGGAAACAACCAATGGCAGCTAAAGACGTAATTTTCGGTAACGACGCTCGAGTAAAAATGCTTCGCGGCGTGAATGTACTGGCTGATGCAGTTAAAGTCACCCTGGGGCCGAAAGGTCGTAACGTAGTGCTGGATAAATCCTTCGGCGCTCCGACCATCACCAAAGACGGCGTGTCCGTCGCCCGCGAAATCGAGCTGGAAGACAAGTTCGAAAACATGGGTGCTCAGATGGTTAAAGAAGTGGCTTCCAAAGCGAACGACGCTGCGGGGGACGGTACGACTACCGCTACCGTACTGGCGCAGTCCATCGTCAACGAAGGTCTGAAAGCCGTTGCCGCGGGTATGAACCCGATGGATCTGAAACGCGGAATCGACAAAGCCGTTATCGCCGCGGTCGAAGAATTGAAAAAACTGTCTGTGCCTTGCTCTGACTCCAAAGCCATCGCTCAGGTAGGTACCATCTCCGCTAACGCCGACGATACCGTGGGCAAGCTGATTGCCGAAGCGATGGAAAAAGTCGGTAAAGAAGGCGTGATCACCGTTGAAGAAGGCACCGGCCTGCAGGACGAACTGGACGTGGTTGAAGGTATGCAGTTCGACCGTGGTTACCTGTCTCCTTACTTCATCAACAAGCCGGAAACCGGTTCTGTTGAGCTGGAAAGCCCGTATATCCTGCTGGCTGATAAAAAAATCTCCAACATCCGCGAACTGCTGCCGGTACTGGAAGCTGTTGCCAAAGCAGGCAAACCGCTGCTGATCATTGCTGAAGACGTGGAAGGCGAAGCCCTGGCGACTCTGGTGGTGAACACCATGCGCGGCATCGTGAAAGTCGCGGCTGTGAAAGCACCGGGCTTTGGCGACCGTCGTAAAGCCATGCTGCAGGACATCGCTACGCTGACTGCGGGTACCGTGATCTCTGAAGAAATCGGTCTGGAGCTGGAAAAAGCAACGCTGGAAGATCTGGGGCAGGCTAAACGCGTCGTCATCAACAAAGACACCACTACTGTAATTGACGGTATCGGTGAAGAAGCGACTATCCAGGGCCGTGTTTCTCAGATCCGTCAGCAGATTGAAGAAGCGACCTCTGATTACGATCGTGAAAAACTGCAGGAACGCGTAGCGAAACTGGCTGGCGGCGTTGCGGTCATCAAAGTCGGTGCGGCTACCGAAGTTGAAATGAAAGAGAAAAAAGCGCGCGTTGAAGATGCCCTGCACGCGACCCGTGCCGCGGTTGAAGAAGGCGTGGTTGCCGGTGGTGGTGTTGCGCTGGTTCGCGTAGCGAATGCAATCCGTTCACTGACTGGCGAAAACGAAGATCAGAACGTGGGTATCCGTGTTGCGCTGCGCGCGATGGAATCTCCTCTGCGTCAGATCGTCGCCAACGCCGGTGAAGAGCCATCTGTTGTTGCCAACAACGTGAAAGCGGGCGAAGGTAACTACGGTTACAACGCCGCTAGCGAACAGTACGGCAACATGATCGACATGGGTATCTTGGATCCGACCAAAGTAACGCGCTCTGCTCTGCAGTACGCTTCTTCTGTCGCTGGCCTGATGATCACCACCGAATGTATGGTGACAGACCTGCCGAAAGAAGATAAAGCAGACTTAGGCGCTGCTGGTATGGGCGGCATGGGCGGTATGGGCGGCATGATGTAAGATGCGTTAAGCATCGCATCATCGCTTAGGAGGCGGCTGACGGCACCTATAACGCCAGCATCCCTCCAAGCCCTGATAGCCAATAAAGAACGACCGGGTCAACATTACCCGGTCGTTTTTTTATGTCTTGCCGCGGTTCGTCTTGTTTACGCTGTCATTCAACTCAAGTCGACGATCAGCGCTGCATCAGGCTACTAAGTTTTATTGACTCAAATTCAATTTTTTAAGCTACGAAACAGGCGGTTAAATAACCCTTACAATTGGGGGGGGNATAAATGAAAGGCCGTGGCTGTCGCGAGCAAAAAAACTGTCTAATAGATGGCAGGCTAAATTGTTTTTGAGGATCACCATCGGCGCGAAATATAGCGAAGAGGGTAATTAATCAATGAAACGGCAGAATCTTTAGGGAGACAGTTCATGCTTTCCCAGTTGCCCACAAACCAAAAACTATTTCTAAGGGGGGCGATTGTCCATTGCGAAAGTATGGTTTTTTGTCCCTATAATCAAACAATTAGCAATTTTTATCGCAAACTGCTCTAATCCCGAAAGGTGAAAATAAGCCACGCTATTAATAGCGGGATTTTTATTGTATTAATAGCCCATAAGGCGGGCAATGGCGCGTGAATATGCCATGGCGTGATGGCATTGAAATATCATGAAATTCGGATGAGCGGCCGGTGATAACGCTTGATCCTGACTTCTTTGGCTCGATAACGCCATATTTGCTTCCGGCGCGTTTAATAGCATAACGAGTGTATGAAAATCATGCAGATCATTAATCCCAAGGGCATAACAACTCATCAATGCGCTATTCTACGCTACAATGGAAACCGTTTACTTTATTTACTAAACCCAAGGCGAGGAGGGGGCAATGACAGATGAGACGGTAGATCTCCTGCGCCCGGTGACCTGGTGCGAGTTCACAGATGTCCCTGCCGCAGTCGCCGAATGGCTCGCCTATCGAGACTCAATGACTGCGCGATTGGAGACCCATTGCCGGCGTCTCGACGTGGAGGTCTCCCACGAAGGTTTTATCTCGCCATCGGCCTTAGGGGAGGCGTTGCCGCTATTGCCCGTCAGCGAACGCTTCTGGCTTCGGGAAGTGACGCTGTATGGTGACGGTAGACCTTGGTTATTTGGCCGTACGGTGATCCCTGAGCGCACGCTGCAGAAATCAAACCAAGCGTTGACGCAGATTGGGCGTGTGCCTCTCGGACGATATCTGTTTCAACACGGCGCGCCGGAACGCGACTTTATCAATCCCGGACATCGCGGCGATCTGTGGGCTCGCCGTTCACGACTGCGGTTGGCGGGCCATCCTTTATTGCTGACAGAAATTTTTTTGCCTGATTCCCCTATTTATTCTCCGCTCAGTTCTGATGCTGAACGGTAGAGAGGAGACGATGAGTTGGAACGAATTTTAACGACGGGACGATGGATGGTGTATTGTCGCCTGATGCGGATCGATAAGCCGATAGGCTCTCTGTTGCTGCTGTGGCCGACGCTGTGGGCGCTATGGTTGGCGGGACGCGGCGCGCCAGCAAGCTGGACACTCTGTGTGTTTGTGCTGGGCGTATTCCTGATGAGAGCTGCGGGTTGCGTCATTAACGACTACGCCGATCGCCATTTTGATGGTCATGTTAAGCGTACCGCATCGCGACCCTTACCCAGCGGCATGGTCAGNGAGCAGTCCGCGAAAACGCTGTTCGTGATCCTGGCGCTGGTCGCCTTTGGGCTGGTGCTGACGTTAAACTCCACGACGATCTGGCTGTCGGTCGTCGGGCTGGCCTTGGCCTGGGTTTATCCCTTTATGAAGCGGTTCAGCCATCTGCCTCAGGTTGTGCTGGGCGCGGCTTTCGGTTGGTCGATCCCCATGGCCTATGCCGCCGTTAGCGAGTCGCTACCTGTCAGCTGCTGGCTGATGTTTTTCGCTTATCTGTGCTGGACCGTGGCCTACGACACCGAGTATGCGATGGTCGACCGCGATGACGACCTCAAGATCGGCGTGAAGTCGACGGCTATCCTGTTCGGTCGTTACGACACCGTTATCATCGGCGTGCTGCAACTGTTGATGCTGGGGGCGATGGTAATTTTAGGGCGTATTTCCGACCTCGGCGCAGTGTACTATGGGTCGTTGCTGGCGGTAGCGGGGCTGTTTGTTTATCAGCAGACGCTGATAGCGGGGCGGGATCGCGATAATTGCTTCAAGGCTTTTCGCAATAACAACTTTGTAGGGATGGCGCTGTTCGTCGGGATAGCGCTGAGTCTCTAGAGAAAGGCCTGCGGCCGACTTGCCGCAGGCACATGCCGTATTATTCCACTTGTTTATTCTGTTGCACCGTCGGCGCCGTTACGACTACGGCGGGGCTTTCGATCGTTAACCTGACTTCCGGTGTAATCACGTCGCCCAAAATCGCATAGATCGCCTGCACTTTTTCCAGCACGGCATCGCCGCTGTCGCTGATATATCCTTCGCTGCGCAGCGTATTGACCAGCGTAGAAAAGACCGCTTTATCAAAGAACTCCGGCGCGTTGATACCGTGCAGGAGGGACAGGCGCTGCGCCATCGCACGGCTTTCTTTCTCCAGCGTACCGCGATTGATCGTCGGGTCGCCCTTCAGCAGCAGGAAGGTGATGGCGTATCGCTGTAGCGTTTCGATAACGCCAGCGGCCAGCAGCTGCAATGGGCGGCTACGCTCGCTATTCGGCGTCAGGTTTTCGCCGTCTAACTCGATCAAGCGTTGATTCGCCAGCTCGGACGTCAACGCCTGCAGGACATCGGCCAATTGCGCCGTTTCGTAATGCAGGAACAGCTCCGCTTTCAGCAACGGATAAATCAACGTCACCTGGCGTAACAACTCGGTCTGAGTAATGCGCCGATGGTGCACGATAATGCTGGCGACCAGAGAAGGCAGGATCAGCAGATGCTGAATATTGTTGCGGTAATAGGTCATCAGCACAGCCTGATCGCTAGGAAGGCTGATGATGGTACCCAGCTTGTCGTTTTCGACCGTAAATTTGTCCATCTTCAACGCATGGTCGATCAGTTCGGCAGGCGTCTTGTTCGGCGTCGTCGTGTTTTCGGTATACGGCACGTTGCGCATCAGTTGCAGATAGCATTCTAGCTGTTCTTCCAACTGCGTACGGGTCATTGCGCGCTGGGGCGACACCAGAAGGGCGGTTGAACACAGATTCATGGCGTTGGCCGCCGCAGCGTTGTTGATACGTACCATGATGTCGGAGGCAATGTCCTGCACGGTAGGCGTCAGCCAGGCGGGGCGCTGCGCTTCGATTGGGTCGATGGCGTCGCGCCACTGCGGAACCTTGTTGTTGAGATAAGTCATCAGCGGCAGCGGTTCGCCAAAGTTGACGTAACCCTGTCCCAGATTACGCAGCTTGCGAAGTCCGCGCACCATCTGGAGAAACCCTTCTTTTTCCTTGGTGGCGCCGCGCAGCTCTTTGGCGTAAGTGCCAACTTCCATCACATGCTCGTAGCCGATGTAAATCGGAACCAGCGTAATGGGTCGCGTGCCGCCGCGCAGCATGGCCTGAAGCGTCATAGCCAGCGTGCCTGTTTTTGGATCCAGCAGGCGACCGGTGCGCGAGCGTCCGCCTTCCACGAAGTACTCTACCGAATAACCACGGGTGAACAATTCGCCGAGATACTCGCGGAACAAGGTGGAATAAAGTTTGCTGCCTTTGAAGGTTCGGCGGATGAAGAATGCGCCGAGGCGGCGGAAGATAGGACCCGCCGGCCAGAAGTTCAGGTTGATTCCTGCGGCAATGTGCGGCGGCACCAGCCCCTGGTGATACAGCACGTAAGAAAGCAGCAGGTAGTCCATGTGGCTGCGGTGACAGGGAACATAAACGATTTCATGGCCGTCTTGAGCCAACTGCCGAACGCGTTCAGCGTTATGGACGTTAATCCCTTGATACAGCCGGTTCCAGGTCCAGCCCAGTACGCGGTCCGTCAGACGCACCGCTTCATAGGAGAAGTCGGCGGCGATCTCTTCCAGCATCGCAATTGCGTTCTGCTGGGCTTTCTCACGCGAGATTTTCTTGGCTCGGGCTTCGTCATCCACCGCTTTGGCGATGGCTTTCGATGACAGCAGTTTCTTGAACAGCTCCTGTCTGACCGGCAGGCGCGGACCGACGGCGGCCAGTCGCAGACGAGCGAAATGCATACGCGCCNCGCGAGCCAGTTTGTGGGCGATGGAGTTATCCGTGCCGTGCTCTGTCGCTATATAGCGTAGGGATACTGGCGTTGAGAAACGAACGAAGCTGTCGCGTCCCAGCCACAGAACCGCAAAGAATTTTTCGATGCCGTTCAGCAGGCGCAGCTGAGGCGCTTCCTGCTGATGCCCTTCGCGCCCAGGCGAGCGGCCGAACATGACTGAAACCGGCACCATCTGGACATCCAGCGACGGATTATCGCGATGCAGATCCAGATAGTCGTGGAAAAGCTTGATGGATTTCTCTTTGGGCACATAGTAGCGAAATACGCGCGGGCCATTATTGACGAATACGTAGCTCGGCAGCGCTTCCCCGTCGACAATCAAGGGTTCGAGTGGGTCCTGCAGCCCCAGCGCGAGGCACTTTTCACGCAGCGTCAGTAAGTCTGCTTTGGAATTGTAGGGCAGAACGTAGAAAATAGGACGTGTAGGATCGATATCCAGCTCAGCGATCGGATCCAGAGGAATAATTTTGCTCTTTACCAAAAGTTTTAGAGGGAAATTCAATAGCTTATAGTATATTTTACGCCAACCTGACATAACAACTGAGAACCTCTTATTAGCAATGCGCCGCAAGGATAACAGAAACCTTATCGGATATCTGTGGTCATGAGACAATGGGGTAACGCCAAAATTGCGTTCGAAACTAAATAAAAAGGGAGTAAGCAAGGATCATGAATAAGGCGACCGGGATTACCCGCCTTGTCAAGGCAACGGGCTATTCGTTGCAAGGACTCAAACAGGCATGGAGGCATGAAGCGGCCTTTCGTCAGGAAACCATTCTTACTCTGGCAGGCATCATTATTGCCTGTTGGTTGCCAGTTTCAATATTAGAACGGTTATTGTTGATTGGCGCGGTAGTGCTGATTGTGATCGTCGAGTTGCTGAATAGTGCTATCGAAGCCGTGGTGGATAGAATTGGCAAGGAATATCATGAGCTTGCGGGGAGAGCGAAAGATTTTGGGTCAGCTGCGGTGCTGGTGGCTTGTCTGTTGGCGGCCGTGGTCTGGGGTGTCTTGCTGTGGGGCCATTTTGCGTGATGGCTCTCATGAATGACGCCAAAAAACAAGGCATAACGCGATTTCTCAGTTCCCATAGGCAGTTTCCCTGTATATACTCACAGCGAAACTGTATAAACAACCAGGGGGCGGAATGAAAGCTTTAACGACCAGACAACAAGAGGTTTATGATCTTATTCGCGATCATATTTCACAAACCGGTATGCCACCCACCCGAGCAGAGATCGCTAAGCAGCTGGGATTCCGCTCTCCTAATGCCGCTGAAGAACACCTAAAAGCCCTATCCCGTAAAGGCGTGATTGAGATTGTCACCGGTGCATCCCGCGGTATCCGTCTATTGATGGAAGAAGAGTCGCTCGGTCTTCCCTTGATTGGTCGCGTTGCAGCAGGGGAACCTCTCCTGGCTGAACAGCATATCGAATGTCATTATCAGGTCGATCCGACCATGTTTAAGCCAAATGCCGATTTCCTGCTGCGAGTTAGCGGTATGTCGATGAAAGACATCGGTATTCTGGATGGCGATTTATTGGCTGTGCATAAAACGCAGGATGTTCACAACGGTCAGGTTGTTGTGGCGCGCATTGAGGACGAAGTCACGGTAAAACGATTGAAGCAGCAGGGCAACAAAGTGCAACTGTTAGCTGAAAACAAAGATTTTTCACCTATCGTGGTCGATCTGAGCAAGGAAAATTTTTCTATTGAAGGACTAGCCGTCGGCGTCATTCGCAATAGCGACTGGAGTTGATAGGCCTGCTTGCTGAACGCCCCGTTTATGCATCTTCCGTTACGTTTGGTCTTTCTTGCTGAACGTAACGGGCAAAACCGAAGCAAAGCCAAACATTATTCACCGCCTCAGTCCCTTCTCCCACCTCTAATTTTTTCCTAAGATTCCATTCTCAGTATCGCCGTTCGACACTGATAAGGCCGACTCTGAAAACGATACGCTGCTCAGCGTTTTTTGATGACGATACTGTGGTCGTGGTTGCAGCTGTCGCGATGGTCGCAGGCTTCGATTTTCCTGCACTCAACGCACATACCGTGCGCTTCGACTACACTGTGGCGTAAGGAGAATCCCGTCTGGACCGCGATCTGCCGCAATATCTCTTCGATGCCTTCCGTGGGGCTTTCCGTTACCTGGCGACAACGGTCGCAGATAAATAGCGCCGAGGTATGGCTGTGTTCTTCGAAATGGTGGCACAGCACGTAGCTGTTGGTGGATTCCACTCGGTGGATAAATCCTTGTTCGAGCAGGAAATCCAACGCGCGGTAAACGGTGGGGGGCTTAGCCTGAGGTTCAGCGACACGGAGCAGATCCAACAAGTCGTAAGCGCTGATGGCGCCGGGCTGTTGGGCCATCAGACGCAGTACTTCCTGACGCTGCGGCGTAAGTCGCACGTTGCGTTGCTGACATAGTCGTTCAGCCTGAGCAAGAAGTTTGGTCGGATCGGTTGAATCCATTGCTGTAACCCTGAAGAAAAGTGGTGAGGATAATGGTTTATCTTACCATGACTCCGCAAAAACGCCGAGTCAGGCAGGGAAAGCGCTACACCACCAAATCGATCAGCAGGGCCCGCCCCGGCGTTTTCGCCTGCAGGGCGATGGCCGTTTCCTGTTGGATAAAAGCCCCGTCGCCGCAACGCAGCATTTTGCCCTCATCGACTTGGCAGCGGATGCCAAACTCACCGTGAATAGACTGAACGTAGGCGCGGTTTCCCTTCAAGGCATGCGTCAGCGATTCTCCTGCGGCCAGATCAAGATGGTAAACCCAGACCTGTTGTCTTAGGTGTAGGCTGCCATTTTCATCATCTGGGGAAGCCAGCAACTGACAGTGCTCGCCGTTCAGAGACATACGCTGTAGCGAGAGGTTTTCGCGCGTCGGACAGGCATCCAACCATAGCTGAATACGGGTCAGCGGTATGTCGTTGGCAATATTCTGTTCGCTATAGCTGAGGTGGGGCTGGGTCGCCAGCAACATGACGTCGCCGGCTTTAGCCTGCGTGTGGCTGCCGTTATTGTCCCGATATTCGGCTTCGCCTTGCAGAAGAATATTCAGGATATCGACGCGCGGATAGGTCCGCGCCTGGAAGGCGGCCTTGGGCGCCAGGACTTCCTGATTCAACACGCGTAGCGAGCCGAATCCCAACAGGTCAGGGTCAAAATAGTGGCCGAAAGAGAACGTGTATCGTGCCTGCAGCCATCCGTAGTCAGCCTTGCCGCATTGCTCTGCTGCTCTGCTAATGATCATGGTGTCAGGCCCTCATAATTATTCGACCTTACAAAGGTAATAGGCTGGACGGTTGATTGTTAGCTAGTTAATCTGGTGAGGACGTTCAAAAATCCTGAATGAGAATATTTATGTCGAAAGATCGGGCGTTAACATTGGAAGCGTTGCGGGTGATGGATGCTATTGATCGTCGGGGTAGCTTCGCCGCCGCGGCAGATGAGCTGGGAAGAGTGCCTTCAGCGCTGAGCTACACCATGCAAAAGTTAGAGGATGAACTGGACGTGGTTTTGTTCGACCGCTCGGGTCATCGCACTAAATTCACCAATGTGGGAAGGATGCTGCTGGAACGTGGGCGAGTTCTGCTGGAAGCGGCCGATAAGCTGACGACGGATGCCGAAGCGCTGGCTCGCGGTTGGGAAACCCATGTCACCATTGTCGCGGAAGCGTTGGTGCCGACGGAGCGACTTTTCCCNCTGCTGGACAAGTTGGCGCAAAAAGCCAACACGCAGGTTTCTATTCTGACCGAGGTACTGGCAGGCGCCTGGGAGCGGCTGGAACAAGACCGTGCCGACATCGTGATCTCTCCGGATATGCATTTCCGTGCAACGTCCGAGGTTAATACGCGCAAGCTCTATTCGGTGAAAAGCGTCTATGTCGCTAGCCCGGATCATCCCATTCATCATGAACCCGAACCGCTGTCAGAGGTGACTCGCGTCAAATATCGAGGCATCGCCATTGCTGATACCGCCCGCGACCGCCCTGTGCTCACGGTGCAATTGTTGGATAAACAGCCTCGGCTGACGGTGAGTACCATGGACGATAAACGCCGGGCTTTGCTCGCCGGGCTAGGCGTTGCGACGATCCCTTACGAACTGGTGGCGCAGGATATTGCTGAAGGGCGGCTGCGGGTAGTCAGCCCGGAAAGCACCTTCGAGAGCCAGATCATCATGGCCTGGCGCCGCGACAACATGGGCGAAGCCAAGTCGTGGCTGCTACGGGAAATCCCCAAAGTATTGCGTGATTCCTGATGAGCGCCAACTGAAAGGACGGCAATGCGGGCGCCCCCCCCCGGTTCTGCCGTCACNCTGAGCCTTTACTGGGCATTAGAGGCGAAATCGGCTCTCTCGGTCGTGCGGTTTTGTTAACGATAACTCCGGGCCGATGGAGATAATGCCGCAGGGGTTAATCGTGGCATGGCTGCGGTAATAGTGGTGGCGAATGTGATCCATATTAACCGTGTCAGCGATACCTGGAAGTTGATAGATATCCCGAGTAAAACCGTACAAATTTTCATAATCCGTCAAACGCCAGCGGTCGCACTTGAAATGGGTGTGGTAGACCGGGTCGAAGCGAACGAGCGTGGTCCATAGCCGCAGGTCGGCTTCCGTTAGACGTGAGCCGGTCAGATAACGCTGTTGGCTCAGCCGTTGTTCCAGCCGGTCCAGCGCTTCAAACAGTTGCGCGACTGCCTCATCGTAAGCGCTTTGCTGCGTGGCGAAGCCCGCCTTGTAGACGCCATTGTTAACCTGAGGGTAAATCCATCCGTTCAACTCATCAATCTCCTCACGCAGCGCCAGCGGGTAGTAATCTCCCGGTGTCGCGCCTACCTCGTCAAACGCCGTATTCAACATGCGGATAATATCCGCCGACTCGTTGCTGACGATGGTTTGTTGCTGCGTATCCCACAATACGGGTACGGTCACTCGGCCGCTATAGTCCGGCTTGGCGTGCAGGTAGAGCTGATAAAGGTAGCTGTGTTGATAGAGTCTGTCGCCGGTAGCCTCTGGAAAATCGGTCGCGAACGTCCATCCGTGTTCTAACATCAAAGGGTGCACCACGGAGACGCCGATGTACTTTTCCAACCCCTTCAGCTTGCGAATTAACAGCGCCCTGTGCGCCCACGGGCAGGCGAGCGAAACGTATAGGTGATAGCGTCCGGACTCTGCGCGAAAGCCGCCTTCGCCGCTGGGACCGGGGCGACCGTCGGGCGTCACCCAATGGCGGAATGAGGTTTGCGGACGTTGGAAATGCCCCCCTGTTGACGAGGTGTCATACCAGGTGTCGTGCCATTGCCCTTCAACTAATTGTCCCATCGTGCTCTCCTCCCCAAAGTGATATCGCGCTGAACGCCAGCTTATATCGGCTATCTCTTGAGCCACAACCCGCCAGCGTGAAACAGCTTGAAAACTGTGGTGTGGCATTTCACACGGCCGGTTGCAATAAGTACAGCACGACTGTTCTGGGTATTACCACCTCTTATTCAATAGGCGGTCGAGACTGTAAGCGCCGGGTCCAGTGACGAATAACAGGAGGTAACCACCCGAAATGGATAGGTTTTTCATAAACATCAGTTCATTACCCGCTTGCGCAAAATCGTGGTGGAAAATAAGCGCGGTAAGAAGAGTAAAAATTGCCGTCGAGACGGCGGCGATGCGAGTGAGAAATCCGAACAGGATTGCCAGCCCGCCGCCCAGCTCCAGAAGAATAGTGAGGGGCAGCAACGCGCCGGGTACGCCCATCGCCTGCATGTACTGCTGAGTGCCGGCGTAGGCGTCGCCCAGTTTGCCGTAACCGGCGTAAATGAACAGTATCGGCATGAGTATACGGGCAACTAATATCAGGATACTGTCTGATTTTTTCATCAATTCTCTCTCCGGTCGACCTAGTGCGATTCAGCACTCTAATGGCGATTAACTCTCGATAATTAATCGGTTTTTAGCCGCGCATTACGGTTGAGAGAGATGTTAGAAGGGAAGGGAGAGGTAAGACAGCAAGTAAAATTGTCTTTTTTGTTCAATTAAATTGATTTAAATGTAGGGGAATGAATAGCCATACGTCCGGGGGTATGGCTATGTCTGTGTGAGCTAGGCGCGAGGGAGAATATTTCGTACCAGTTTTATTGCACCCCAAACGCCTGCGGCTTTACGAGCCACTTTGAGCAGACGGCCGGGGCGTCGCAGGCTGACGACGGCGATAAACCCCGCACCAGCAATCAGATAATTACGCATGCCGACGAGTTTTTGCCAATAGCGATCGCACGATTTAGTCGCTTCAAGCCACTGCCTTTTTTCCGAGACCAGTTCAATACGTTGCTGGTGGATTAAACTCACCAGCCGCGCTTTTTCCTGCGCCAGATACCGTTTACGGCTCACTTCAGCTTTTCCTCCAGCAACGCCCGGTCGTTAGCCAGCTCTTTCCGGGTCTCTTTGAGCAGGGTCGCACTGCGCGCGCGCAACAGCGCCCAAAGGCCGCCGATGACCGCCAGTCCAAGCAGAATCCCGGTTGTCCAGCACAGTCCCAGTAAGCGAT
Organism: Lonsdalea quercina subsp. quercina; assembly: GCF_000688655.1. Taxonomy (GTDB): domain Bacteria; phylum Pseudomonadota; class Gammaproteobacteria; order Enterobacterales; family Enterobacteriaceae; genus Lonsdalea; species Lonsdalea quercina. The sequence goes on from NZ_JIBO01000004.1 coordinate 128,936, forward strand.
ACTCAGGTTGCAAGCTCCAAATCACCAGCGCAATCAGGCACATCAGACCAAATGTGGTGAATATCAGGGTTAGCCCAACCAACAGCAGCAACTGAACCAGATTGCTCTTCTCTTGTTCAAGCTCGACGACGGCGAGCTTGACCCGCGTTTCAACCATNCCTGCTAGCAAGGTGATGATACGTTTCACCGTCGCGACGCAGGCAATGGCGGGGCCTTGTCGTTCTTGATCACTCATAGCGATTAACGACGTGCGAGCAGAATGCCGACGACGAGGCCCACGGCCGCGCCAATCCCAACGCCAGCCCAAGGCTTTTCACGAATGTAATCTTCAGCCTGTCCGGTCGCTTCACGCGTGTGAGCTTTGATACGTTCACCGGTTTCATTCAGTCGGGAGCGGGATTCCTGCAGGACGCCCTCCGCTTTTTCGCGCAGTTTTTCCAGGTCGCCCTTAGACTTTTCGCTGGAGCTACGCAGCACTTCTTCCAGCGTGTCGCCAAGAGATCGTAATTCTTCACGTAACTGCTGTTCTGAATTGGATTCACGAGACATAGCAAAACTCCCTAATGTGATGAAAACTGATATTCAACTATAGACGATATTTCAAATTGCGCGCGGCAAACCCTTGCGGAGATTGCGATAAAGACGCCGCAACGGCGGTGACGGAAGTACGGTGAGGTAACCCCGAGGACTTATCCCAAATGAGATGATGGCGGCGAGGAGTACTTCTGCGCGGGCTGACCGCTTTTTGCTATCTGAGTCACGACCTTGACCTGCGGGAGCACCATGCGCAGCACCTCGCGCGCATCTCTGCTCTGTTCCGGACAAGACAGTCTTACCACAATGCTGTCCTGCGCCGGGATGATGCTTTCAATGCCGATGCCGCGCTCGTTGAGACGCTGATAAATGTAAAACCCATCAGGAAGAGGGGCGCCCTGATGCTGTGGGCTGATATGCAGGGTGACTTCATCGGGCGTGTGGCGTGATGACGTCACCATGATAATAACGGGCAACAGCAGTAGCAGTAGACGCCAGACGGGCTTGTTTTTCAGCCAGCGGCTTACCATGTATTAATGTCCTTTTCCACGATTAACGGCGCGTTTCTTGCGCCAGAGTACAACCAATGATCCCACCAATCCGATGCAGAGCAATACCAGGGGCAGCATCATGAGGAAAAACATCAGCTGGCCTTCGTATTTACGAAAGACTGGCGTATTGCCCAGCGCATAGCCGAGCGACACCAAAATGATGACCCACAGGAAAGCGCTCATCCAGTTGAAGAACTGGAAGCGTGCGTTATTCAGCCCGGATAGCCCGGCGATGGTGGGCAGCAGCGTCCGGATAAATGCGAGGAACCGCGCGATCAGTAACGCAGACAGGCCGTGACGGTGGAACAACTGGTGCGCTCTTTGATGGTAATGCACGGGCAAGTGAGAAAGCCAGCTCTGCACTAGCCTCGTATTGCCGAGCCATTTGCCTTGCAGATAGCTCATCCAGCAGCCCAGGCTGGCCGCGGTGGTCAGCAGAGCGATAGTAAATGGATAGTTCATTGTGCCTTTGGCGATGAGCACGCCGACAAGTATCAACAGGCTGTCGCCCGGCAGGAAGGCGGCGGGCAGCAAACCATTTTCCAGTACGAGGATCAGGAACAGTAGCCCGTAAATCGTCCAAACCAGCTTGGGGTTGGCAAGTATGTCGAAGTTTTGGTGCCAGAGTGCGTTAAGAAGCTCTTTAATCATTTCCATCTGGTATTCCTGTACTGCGGCACGGGGATAAATTCTCTGCCCCCCATGAACGGCAATAGGTCACGGTAAGTTCAAATCCTGCTGGTATAGCGTGAATTTGCGCCAACAAGGCTTCTTTCGGCGAGAAGCAGGTTTAGCCTGATGCATCGGCAATGAAACGGGACTCGATGATGCGTTATTTATTGATTTTAATATTCGAACGATCCCGGGTCGGCATACCGGAAACGACGACGGTAATACAGCGGATGGCCACGACTGCGTGGAGTCATTGCGCGTTAAAATGACCGCCATCCTGTTTCAGGGGGGTTGCCCAATCTGCTACCGATAAATATAAAAAAAACGCCATAACTGTAACAAAATAGGTAGGGCTGAGATAGGGAAATATCAGCGATAAAAGTCAGAAAATTCGAGGTCTTAGCCGCGAGAATCGTGGATATACCCATATTTTACACTTACTGACAGAAATCGACGTTTTATGACCTTTTTCCTACTGTCCTGATGATGTCCGACCGGCAAAAAGCCGACAAACAGGCACAGTATAGACAACCATCGGAATAACATGGAAAAGAGAACGCCCGGTCAGGTATTTTACCGGGCGTTTTATTCAGTGTCGCAAAAATGACGTCACGGAAGTCAGCGTGCAGCTCGTCGATTGATCCAAATATTGATCAGTATGGTCACCATCAGTATTGCCGCCACGATGCCGAGCGACAGCGAAACGGGGATATGGACGAGGTCGATCAGCATCATTTTGACGCCGATGAAGATCAGGATCACCGCCAGACCATATTTCAGCAGTGAGAACTTTTCGGCCACGCCGGACAGCAGGAAGTACATGGCCCGGAGACCGAGAATAGCGAAGAGGTTGGAAGTCAGTACGATAAAGGGATCGGTCGTTACCGCGAAGATGGCGGGAATACTGTCCACTGCGAAAATAACGTCGCTGATTTCCACCATGATCAACACCAGGAACAGCGGCGTGGCATAAAGCAGGCCGTTTTGGCGGGTAAAGAAACGCTCGCCTTGCAGGGCGTCCGTCATCCGCAGATGCTTGCGAAGCCAGCGCACCACCGGCTTGTCGCCGACCGCCGCGCCATCGTCTTTCGCCATTGCCATTTTGACGCCGGTAAACAGCAGAAATGCGCCGAAAATATACAGCAGCCACTGGAACTGCGTCACCAGCCAACTTCCTGCGAACACCATGATAGTGCGCAACACGATGGCGCCCAGCACACCGAAAATCAGCACACGGCGCTGATACTGCGCCGGGATGGCGAAGTAACTAAACAGCATCAACCAGACGAAGACGTTGTCGACCGCCAGCGCTTTTTCAATCAGATACCCGGTAAAGAAGGCCAGCGCCTGCGCGTCGGCGATCTCCCGGCCCATCGTGCTGGTGAGATACCACCAAAAACCGGCGTTGAACAGCACGGCCATAGTGACCCACACGATGGACCAGCTGGCCGCCTGCTTGAACGTCATGACCGCCGATCCTTTTTTCCCCTGAGAGAAAAGGTCGATAGCCAGCATGACCACTACAATGGCAGCGAAGCTGCCCCACAACCACGGTGTGCCTATGGAAGCCATAGCTCATATCCTTAATATGTGAAAACAAAACGGCCCACGACGTAAGGCGTGGGCCGTTTGTGCGCATTAATCACAAATGAACCTCGCCTTCCGGCAAGGTCTCACTTACAACTTAATGTGCGTACGCATTAAGGTTGCCCGGTAACCGAGTGCAAGCGCACTGTAATGACGACTGACCGGCGAAGAAGTTACTCCCCTTTGCGTGATTAAAGGTAGGTGAAATTTTGACCACGGTCAAACCGACTTCGCCCACAGTGCGGGGAACCTCGGTCAGGGTGCCGCAGGTTGTACTCGAACAAGGGAAACACAATGATGAGAAAAGCATTTACTGACGCGTTCTTTTAGGGGATAAACAGCGCAAATTTGCATTTTTACAGGAGAGGCTATGAGCCAACTCGATTTGGAAACGAGCACCTTGACGCTGGTGCGCTATCCCCTCTCGGCTCACGAGACCGCACTGCAGGCCTGGGAAGCGGCCGACGAATATCTGTTGCGCGAACTGGCGGACATGCCGTTGGGCGACGGACCCTGCCTGATTTTTAACGACGCGTTCGGCGCGCTGGCCTGTGGGTTACAGGCGCAATCGCCTTGCAGCATCAGCGATTCGTATCTCAGCCAATTGGCGACACGGCACAATCTGGCGCTGAACGGTTTTGACGCCGAGGCGGTAACTTTGCTGGATAGCCTGTCTGAACTGCCTGCGGCTCCGGCGATGGTGGTCATCAAAGTTCCAAAGACGTTGGCGTTGCTGGAGCATCAACTGCGAATGCTCAGTAAAGTGGTGACGCCACAAACGGTCGTCATCGCCGGGGCGAAGGCGCGCGACATTCATACCTCGACGCTTGCGTTGTTCGAACAGATCCTGGGTCCGACCCGGACCTCTCTGGCCTGGAAGAAGGCGCGCTTGATTTATTGCCAGCCCGATGGTCGGGAAGCCGGCTCGCCCTTGCCGCTAACGGAATGGCCGGTGCCCGAACACGGTTTCCAGATAGCCAATCACGCCAACGTCTTCGCGCGCGGCGGTCTGGATATCGGCGCGCGACTGTTCATGCAGCATTTACCGCAGGCGCTGGAAGGCAATATCGTCGATCTGGGTTGCGGCAACGGCGTGGTGGGTCTGACCNCCCTTGATCTTAATCCGCAGGCCACCATCAGCTTCCTGGATGAATCTTATATGGCGGTGGCCTCCAGCCGTAAAAATGTGGAGTTAAACCGACCGCAGGATCTCGAACGTTGCGGGTTTGCGGTTAATAATTCGCTGTCCGGTATCGCCGACGGGAGTCTTCAGGCCGTGCTGTGCAATCCGCCGTTTCATCAGCAGCAGGCGATCTCGGGCGATATCGCCTGGCAGATGTTCATGGATGCGAAGCGTTGTCTCAGTGTTGGNGGGGAACTGCGGATTATCGGCAATCGCCACCTGAACTATTTCCAGAAGCTCAAGCGCCTGTTTGGGAATTGCGAAACTATCGCGAGCAATCCGAAATTCGTTGTGTTGCGCGCCATGAAAAACGCAGCCAAACGTCGCTAGCCCGGTAAACGATGCCTGAGCCTGAATGGGCGATTTGTGGTCAAGAGAGACTGTCATTATAATTCGCGGGATATTCAGGCAAAGGAATCTCTATGTGTATTGATGAGTGGGAAGCGCGACTGGACAGCGCGCTGCAGGCGCTGGAGTCCAGCGTGCAGCAACAGCAGCAGCATTGGCGCGAGCACGTTCAACAGCTCAATGCGCAATTGACGCTGGCCCAGGAGCAGGAAGCGGAACTGAGAGAGCAGATAGAAACGCTGGTGGCGCGGATGAATTCGGTTAGCGCGTCGCCGGAGCGCAATCCTCTGCTACAGAAGGTCAATGTGATCCGTACCCATATCGATGCGCTGGCCAAAGACGCCGAGGCGTTCTGCCAGTCTTTGCCCTGACCGGGAACAGGAGAGGCGTCAGGCACTCTCCTTTATCCTTGCATCATTCTGTTAATCTTCATTTTTTCTTACGTAATTTTATCGCTTTGCCCACAAATGGCGGTTTTCTCGCCGATTCTCCTTTCAAAGTTTTACCCTTGCTCTCATTACCTTAAGTTCTGTGACCTATACTCATCCCTGACAACGAATGATGAACAGCGTTAATGCTGGTAAACCATATATGAGGGGAGTCTATGTCTAAATTAACCGCTATCGTGATTGCTTCCGCACTGGCTTTTGGCGCGGCTGGCTTTGCTAACGCACAAGAGACTAAACCGGCGAAGCCGCATGGCGAGCACATGATGAAGCATCACGGCCCGGATAAGGGAATGGAACATGGCATGATGTTCAAAGGCCTGAACCTGACCGCAGATCAAAAGCAGAAAATTCACGAGATCATGGAGAGCGCCCGTAAGGATGCGCCTCGCCCGGCGCCGGAAGACCGCACCGCAATGCACGACGTCATCGCTGCTGACAGCTTCGATGCGGCCAAAGCAGAAAGCGTGGNAGATAAGATGGAAGAGGCCAGCAAAGCGCGTACGCTGAAGCATCTCGAAACGCAGAACAAGATTTATAACGTGCTGACGCCGGAACAGAAAAAACAGTTCAACGCGAACTTTGAAAAACGTCTGGCTAAAGGCGAACACGCGCCTAAGCCTGATGACGCGCCTAAAGCCGAACAGTAATCATCGGCTCGTCAACCGCCGGAGTGACTTTTTCGTCACTCGGCGGTTTTTTTTGCCTGTCGTCTTACGCTTGATCCGCGAGACGGCGTTTTTTTCGCGCTGCCGACGACATTTTCGCCCGGTGCGCCTTGACCTTTCCCCCGAAGACAGGGGATACGTTTTTCTTTCTCCTACTATGATGAGGTCCTAGATCATGAAACATCGTCACTGGCTGTTAGTGGGTTTTCTTCTGGCTCCGTTAAGTGCGTTGGCGGCTGAAAGCATGCACGACGGTAACCACAACTCCACGGATTCAACGGGTTTTGAGCAGGCTTATCAGCAAGATATGGAAAACATGCATCGCGATATGATGAAAAGCATGTCGACCCAGAACCCGGATGCCGCCTTTGCGCAAGGCATGATCGCACACCATCAAGGCGCGATCGCGATGGCGAAAACACAGCTGCGATTCGGCAAAGATCCCGAGCTGCGTAAATTGGCGGAAGACATCATCAAGGCGCAACAGCCGGAAATTGAACAGATGCAAAAATGGTTGGAGCAGCACCCCGGCCAATAGTTGATGAGGCCAGGCGGACAGGGTCCGTCTGTCTTTGCCTGGCTAATAGGTCACCGTCACGGTAACTGTGTCGCTGTACGCGCCCGCCGGTACATTGCTCTGATTCGGGTTGATTTTCGCGGTGTAGCTGATGTTTTGCGAATCCCCCGATCCCGTCGCTCCGTAATTATTCTCGCTGGTCCATTCGGTGCCGTCCGATCGGTAGAACTGATATTGCAATGAGTAGGNGGAGCCGTTGATGAGCGCGTTCATCTGGCGCCAATTACCACTGCCGGCGTTAATGCTGGAGAGGCCGACGGTGTAGGTGGCGTTGCGCGTACACCGTACGCTAAGCGCATTGTTGATGGTGGAAAAACTGCTGGGAAGCGCCTGGGTGCCGAAGTTAACGTCCGGCGCGCTGTCGATATAGCAGTCGTTGGTGACGACCATGGAGACCGGGACGACCGATGTGTCCGTCCCTGTGGTATAGGCGCAGATGCCCAGCACTCCGACAAAGCAAATTTTGTAGTACCAGGACAGTGTGATGTTATCGGTATAGGTACCGGCGGCCACATTGGCGCCAGTCGACGTCCTCAGATAGATGGGCAACGTCCCGTCGCTAGAGTTGAACAGCCCCAGCAACCCGAGCAGCGTGGTGCTGCTCCATTTGATGGTATTCCCTATCGGGTAGGTGGCGCTGCATCCGGAGTCTTGGCAAATAGTGTAGGGGATGTACTCGCCGGTACTGGCGTTATACATCTGCGGCGTGGAGCCAGAGGCGTTGCTGGTCGACGAAATAGTGGCGGTCACGGTGTTGGTGCTGATCAGCGAGAGCAGGCTGCCGGAGCAGGAAAACCCGCTACCGGATTCCACCGTCTGCGCGGTGCTGGCGAGCGTAAATGAACTGATGGAGCCGAATGACGAGCTGCTGGATGACGAGCTGCAGCCCGCATAGGCGGTGGACAGTCCCGACGTCCCTAAAAGCAGCATCATAAGTAACCGAAACATAGTCATGTTATTTATCCCTCGAGGGCGCGGTAGCCGCCCTCATTTCCGTAGCTGTACACACTTTCTCTCCCAGAATAACGATGCCGGGTTTGTTATCCGGCAAATCGATATTCAATACACAGGTACCGCTGTCTGAACGCTGAACGCGCAGTTTGAGGTGCGGCTTGACCTGTTCCATGAATACCTGACCGTCATAGCCGACGATGGCGGTTTGTCCGCTGACGATATCCGTGACGTAAGAACCCACCGGTAACGCCGCTTTCTTATCGTCCACCAGATTAAGGTTGACCGAATGGACCTGTCGGACGCTAAATCTGACCAGCGCGCCGCTGCCTTCCTTAACGGCCACGCGTCGTTCGGTCTCAGGGGCATCAATGCCCAAAGGCAGTTCTAGCGTGTTGATTTCGACTCGGGCCGGATAATAGGCGCTGACCCAGGGAACCAGGATATGACCGGTATTACTGGTCGTGCCTACCTGCTGGTTTTCATATTTGACCGGAACATCGGGGTAGCCGTCGGTGCTGACGACGATAAAGGCGTCGTTAATTCTGTTGGCTGCGAAAAACGTGTTGTCCATATACAACACAGAACCGCTGAGATCGCCCCAGTAGTTGTAAGCCGAGGTTGCGCCGTACAGGCCCGCCTGATAGGTCGCCCGTTGTGTTTTCCAGGTGAGGCTGGCCTGCTGATCGTGGCTGTCGCCGCCCGAGTAGGCGACGTTCCAGCCCACTCCGCCTTCTGTCGGCGTAGTGCGCGTCATCGACACGCGTTCGGTATATTCGTCCATCGAGTTTTTCTGAACGCTGGCGGTAGCTGAGATACCGTTGTCCAGCGGAACGATCATTTGCAGGAGTGCGCCGTAGCCGTGACCCCCGATGTTTTTATTCAATGAGAAATACATGCTGGCTTTGTCCCAAATGGACCAACTGTAGGAGAGGTTAGCCAGACGGGTTCGGGTGTCGTCATGCGCACGAATATCGAAATAGCCTAACCCTAGCGTGCCGTTGCCAAGCCCAAAAGGCGTTGTACTGAACGTCATCTGATCGGACTGTTTGCTGAGATGTCCACCGCTGGAGGCCACACTTAAATCCTGGTAGTTGACGCTGCGCTCGGCGTGTTGAGCCGCAATCCCCACCGTATTTGCATAATAGGAGTAGCCAACGACGAACTGCTCGCCCTGACCATTGTCTTGACTATGGCTGTAGGCGCTGCTCAACGTGCCCCAATGACCGATGGCGAGATCGCCGCCAACGCCGCCGAGTAGCAGATTTTCCGAGGTTTCCAGATGGCTAGACAACGTCAGCCAGTCAGTCAGGCCGCGACGATAAATGCCGCTGGCCGCCGACTGACCGTAATCCGCATCTTTCACGCCATAGTTGCGGCGCAAAATCCCGAGGGACACATCGAAGTCATCCAGCCCTTTACGTAACAAGGTATTGGAGACGTAAAAGGGGACGCTGGTGGAAACCTGTCGTCCCAGCGCATCGGTAGTGATGACCGTCGCTTCGCCCGCGCCATTGATATACGGGACGTTGGTCAGCGTAAAAGGCCCGGAATTCAGCGAGGTACTGCTGGCCTTGTAGCCATTAATAAACAGATCCACCGTACTCGGCAACGGATTCGCCCCGGCGTACTGAATCAACGGGTAAGTGACGATATCCGGGCGCACTGCGAAATCGCGGCTAAACCGCACTCCTCCCATACGCACTGAATTGCTCCAGGTCAGGGAGTTGCTGATGAAATCCCCTGCCTGAAAGGTATGCATACCGTCGATATCGTTGTAGCGCCAAAAGGTGTCGTAGCGCAGATATCCTTTGTTGCCGCCGTCGGTTTGAGTGTGGCCGAAATAGTGAGAATAGGTCCCCGTGTTGGAAATGAGGGCGTAATCGTTAAACAGCCGCTGTTCCAGCCAGGTGGTCACGCTTTGCGAGGACTGATAGCCCTTGAAGTAATACGCATCGTAGTTGAACGCCAGGCCGGGCGTGCTTTGCGCTTTCGTCTCCTCAATCATTTCCCCACTATTGGCCAACTGCTCTGGCAGCCACTCTAGTGGGACGGTGAGATTCAGCGACTGGTTGCCGGCGTCATAATAAACCTTCACCTCGGGAAGCGCGTTAACGTCGACCCAGCCGGAACGTTGCGTTCCGGTATGTATGTGGTTTTTCGCCAAAACGCCGGACTCCACAGAGAAATGTCCGCGAATGTACTGCACCGGAACCACCTGACGGTCCGATACACCGTTCACAATCAACGTCAGGTAATACGTAGTGTTCTCGACCGCGGGCGCAGTCTGGGGCGGTTTGGGCAAATCGCCATATTCTTGCGCCGCCATCGCCGGAGCACCATAGGCTAAAATGAAGAAGGATATGACCTCAATATGGCGCCGCAGCCGATATCCATGGCATAAAATAAGCATTCTCTTCCCTCATTAAGGCGCGGGGCTGATGAGCGTTGGCTGGTGGTTATCGGCTAATTGAGCGTAGAGATGGCTATTCATCGCGGGGCGTTTATTGGCAGGCAGCGGCCAGCGAACCTCCTGGCCCGGCAGCACATAAGTGAAAAAGCCCTGAGCCAGCGAAATCGACGATTTGGTCACGCGTGGCTTATCGCCAAAGAAGGTATTACTCAGCCGCGCATGGACGATGCCGCTATTTTTGATCGCAAGCTCAGTGTGTTCGCCTTTGTGGATGAGGCGCCAGCTGAGTAAAGGGTGAGTTAACATCGAGTCGTCGGGATGTTTATTTTTAGGCTGTTTAAGTTTGACTCCGTCGCCGGTCATGAATAACGGCAACAAATAGCGCATCTGCAGCTTCAGCCCCGACTGGGTTTTACCGGCGGTGTTGAGCGNCGGGATTTCATCAATCACGATGCGATAGGTGCGNTCGGTCTGCGGCGCGACGGCGATCGTTTTCATGAGCCGGATCATCTGACGTTGATTAGGCTGCACGGTGGCGAACGGTGGGCTGGCGATAGCATCGGTCTGATTCGCGTAGCGATCTTTGCTGTCCTGTTGTTGCCAGGCCAGAACGCGGATCTGTAGCGTCACCGCAGATGAACCGCGGTTTTCCAGCCAGAGGGCGGATCCCTTTTCATCCGACTCGATAACCTGATAAATCGGCCAGACCAGTACGGAGCTGGCTGCGAGTGCGGAAGCGGTGAATAAACCGAGTAAAACTGCAAGGAGCGCCACATGCCATTTTGTAAGTATTTTTTCCATTTTATTCAATTTTTTCAATAGGTAAGTGTCACAGTCACCGTGTCCGTATATGTGCCCGCCGCAGGTTGGTTCGTGGATGAAAACAGACGGCCATAGACCGGATAACTTTGCGTACCGCTGGGAAAGGAGGAAACACCATAGGCCAGGGAGCCGGTTCCCCAGACGACGCTGCGTCCGGCATCTTGATAGAGCTGATAGGCAATGGTGTCGCTGCTGTTGCTACCTACCATGTAGCGTGACGAACTGTTTCCGCCATTAACCCCGTAGTCCATCGCGATACTGATGGCGAGCCCAGGTGTGCAAGTTACGACAATGGAGCCGCCGCCGCTGGTGCTGGTAACGTCAATATTGCTATCCAAAACGGCCCTTTCGCCGAAGTTCAAGGTGCCTAAACTGGTGGTCGAAGTTGTGGCGCTGTTACCGAAGACGCAACCGCTATCAATGACCGCCGCTACCGTAAACTGTTTGCTGACGCTGCTGGCCGGGGTACAGGGAGAAACGAACAGGCTGGTGAGAAGTGGCATCCACTGCCATAAACGCTTTCCCAAACTTGCTACAACAATGAATCTCAATGCGTCTCTCCCTGGTTACAGGTGTTACCAAGACAGTGTCGCGGTCACTGTATCTGTATAGGTACCGGATGCGGGCGCGGTAGTCGATTGATCCGAAGGAGAAATACGGCCATAAATCGGGATGCTTTGCGCGCTGCCGTCGGCATTCAGGGACAGAGAGCCGTTAATCGCGATTTCGGAGCTACGGCCGCTGTCGGAGTACAGGTGGTAAGGAATGACGGTGCTGCCCCCGTTGGATGACAGATTACGTACCGAGGAAGTACCATACAGGCCGCCATCTAAAGCCAGGGAAGGGGACAGGCCATTACTGCAGGTGATGGACACGGTGCTACTGCCATCTTTCCCAATAACGGTACCGTTGACGGCGCTGGTCAAGTCGGCGTATTCACCAAAGTTCAAGGTTCCCCATTCGTTCGTTCCGCTGGACGAATTATTGTTGGAAACCGTACAACCTTCACCAATGGNCAGCTGAACGCCGATCTCACCGGTCAATGACCCCGTAGCCGCATGAGCTGCGCCAACAACAGACAAAGTCAGCGCAGTGCTCAGTAGGGAAAGAGCAAGAGAACGTACTGTTTTCATATTATTCCTCAGTCATAGGTGACCACTTCTTTATATGTATCCTTATGACAAAGAGACATATATAGGTAGGGTAATTGAAATTTACAGCGCTTGTTATTAATAATGGCAAGCGATGATGGACGTTAATCAATTAAATGGCAGATTATTAATAACCATGGATTCATTATTGGCTGAATGAATTTACCCACTTCTCCTGTTTTATTTAGATATATTGACTTAAATTATAGGGGCTTTGGCTCCTAAGCCAAATTTAGAAGATGATTAATTTTAATGTATCGTATAAGTCTATTTTTTTGATTTTAGATGCTGGTTTTCTGGTTTTTTCTGGTTGAAAAAACTGGATTTAGGTGTGAAATTAGCGCTACAACTTCCTCCGATTGTTTCTTGTTATGCGCGGGCTGGCGGCTTTCCTGCTCTGCATAGGGTGGGGGAATGTTATTTTATAAAGTATTGAGGTGGAAATAGTTAAGATAGTTCATTAATCAATATGCTTAGATAATGTGACGTTGATGCGTCTGGATGACTATAGGATACATTATCCTGTTCCCTCCATTATTTAATTCATGATGGCTTGCGATATATCAGTCAGTTAATAATGAAACGGTGTCAAAAGATACCTTAATTAAATAAGATGAGAGAGGTGACGAATTAATAATTGGCCTCAATGTATCGCAAGGTCTATGCCCGTTTTTTTCTCCGTTATGCCGGAAACTTTCCCTTGTTATTATGAAGATGTTTATTTAACTCGGAGGGCATAGGGTTGCGCGCCACGTTCTTATTCTCACGCTCTCTTTACGGCAACGTCGTGGTGAGGTGTTGTGTGCATTGGTGGGGTAAAGTCCGGATCACGCAGTTCGAAGTGACGAACCCAAGCATAATGTTCATCTTTAGTTGATGAATTCGCCCCCACAATATCCTTAACGAATTGAAGGAAATCATCCTGCGTATAGTCATTCAAGTTTTGATATATGGTTGTCATATTCCCCTCTTGGAATGAATCATGCCAGGCAGTTTTTGCGTAACGATAAATATTTTATCCATGTCGTAAACAGCCCCTCCGTTAACGATACGTTCAATATGAAGAACCTACATACAGCTCTTTTCCCTAACTGCTCTGAAGGTATTGCATAGAGAGATCGCCCTTTTGCGATCAGGGCCTTGTTAGCTGGCACGAATTGCTCTATTAGCTCGGGATTCTCAGCGACAACACGCATTTAATCGTTCAGAATACGCTGTTTTTGTATTTGAAATTCTTCGTCAGTCAAAATTCCGTCTTCTTTCATTGCAGCCAATTTTTTGATTTTTTCTATTTTTTCATCAAAAGAAATCGATGATTCAGTAGGCTGCTGCGGCTTTTGTGATGGTTCTCTTTGGTTATTACGGGTTTCGTTTATCAAGTTTGTAAAAGGGATAACAGATGCTTTCATTACGTTTTTTATAGTGTAATTCTGGCCGCTAGTAGAAATGAGAATTTCACCTAGAAGTATTCCTGTCTTTCCTCCCACACTGACGATATTACTTAGGTTGACATCGATCTGCTTAACCCCATAGAGCATGCCTTTATCTAAAAATATGACACGCTTATTTGTCAGCGTAATTAACCATGTGTTGCCATCCATTATTCCAGTTGCTACCGCTAAAGGTGTTTCACCTTCGCTTAGTATTTCAGGAAGATGGAAAAACTCTTTCTTGGTAGCGAACGGCACATCCGATACGACAGAGCTCAGTCGTTTCATTTCTGCTTTCAGCTGTTCTTTTGATGCTGTTTTGTAGTCAATCATTTTCATTCCTTGATTATTTTATGGTTAATGCAACTCTGCCAAGAATGTTTATATCTTCGATTAAGCAATTGAAAGAAACCCCAACGCCGCTGACGCGTACTTTTTTAACAGGTATACGCGTCAATATGCGGATACTTGCTTTACCTTCGATCTTTACCAGCCAGGTATCGTCATAAATTTCCGGGAAGTGCTGCTCAATGATGTATTGAGAATCGCCTTCAATTACGCAAGCGGGTTTGGTCGGCAGCAGGTTACCGCGTAAAAAAGAGGCTTTATCAAACATGTAAACACCCGCCTCATAAAGCTGGCCGTCGACAATTTTTTGCCGTGGTATCTCAAGAAGATTTGATTCTGTTTGGTCGAGCTTTTCACCCTTTCCGGTTACACGCCATTCAAGGCTTGCACCTGTCTCCGCCATACACCTCACCACTCTATCTGCAGGAAATCCACCGCGTTTGTAACGGCCTGAAAGGCTACTGGCTGCCGTGCCAAGATGCTCAACAAGCATCATCTTTGAGGTAAAGCCATACGCAGTGATCACCCTGTCTAGAATGGGGCCACTTTCCAAGCTAAGGCCAAAGGTGGTTTTTTGCATCACGAATCCCAATATCGAATTAACAAATTAATTTATTGAAAATCAGTAAAATACAAAATGGCCTTTCTCCTGTTTTCGTGATGTACCAATTATTGCCCCACGTTGCCGTGTGGGTGCTGAACGAGAGTTTGCCTTATGTGTCCTAACATTACAATTATCTTCCCTGAGCCGTACCTGCCGTTAGATGAGTACTGCCGCCGCACTGGAATCAACAAAGAAACCGCTTGAAACCTGATTGAGTATGGAAAATTGCTCATCAACCGAAGGGTAAACAGAAGAAAGGCTTGGTAGAAGTGAACATGGCCGCTCTTACTGTGATGTCATTAAGCGAATGCAGCATTTCGCTTAATGCGTAAATAATCCTGTAGTCCCTCCGTTTTTTAGTACCACCGCCAGTGAGGATCTCCGGCCAATGTTTGCCTCGCATAGATAACGGGTGGCATATCACCCAGTGAGCTATGCGGGCGTTCTTCGTTATATTCTGTGCGCCAGTCTTCTGTTAGCACGCGGACTTCTGACAGTGTTCTGAACAGATACCTATCGAGTATTTCTGTTCGTAGCGTTTTGTTAAATCGCTCAATAAATCCATTCTGCATCGGCCTGCCTGGCTGAATAAAATCGAGTTTCACACCATGTCATTCTGCCCATTCGGCTAAAGCAACGGCAGTGAGTTCTGGCCCATTGTCACTTCGTATAAAAGCCGGGTAGCCTCGTTCTGCGCTTAATCGTTCCAGAATACGCACAACACGATGAGCCGGTATATTTAAATCAACGTCGATGGCCAGCGCTTCCCGATTAAAGTCATCAATGACGTTAAATAACCTGAATCGCCGCCCGTCGATCAAGGCATCACTCATAAAATCAACTGACCAACAGTGGTTCATTTTAGGCGGAAAAACCAACGGTTGTGGATGCCTGTTAGGTAGGCGTTTTTTTCCTTTGCGTCGAAAATTGAGTTTTAATAGACAGTAGATAAGGTAAACCTGTTTTGCATTTCACGGTAATCCTGCTTGGCGTAACTTATTGAACATTAGTCCAAAGCCATAGGCCGGATACTGATGCGCCAATTTTTGTAGTGCCTCGACCACCGGCAGATCCCGTGTCGTGTTCGGGCGGTAATGCAACAGACTTCGACTAATACCGATAATGCGGCACCCACGTCGCTCACTGGCCTGATGTTCCGTCATGACATAACGCACCAGCTCACGCTTTTCAGGCACCGCTAGAGTTTTTTGCTACAACATCCTTAAGAATTACATGATCTAAGCTGAGGGATGCATACATTTGCTTTAATCGGCGATTCTCTTCTTCCAGCTCTTTCATTCGTTTAATATCGGAGGACACCATGCCGCCGTATTTGGCTTTCCAGTTATAATAGCTGGCTTCCGACACACCGTTTTCGCGGCAAACATCCTTCACGTGTCGACCCCCTTCAACCTCTTTCAGAACCCGCAGGATCTGAGTTTCAGTGAAACGCGCTTTCTTCATGATGAGCCTCCATTGGTTGTATTTTAGCCAGAGAACTCTATTACGCGGTAAGACTAAATTCAGGGGGGATTACAATTGTCTCCTCTGTGCCGTCCGGGATTGGGTGTACCAGGATGGTCGGTTGATCGATAGGGGCGACCGGCGTTTCTGTCTGCGATAGTGGCTCAGAGCCCTCCGGATTGGCGGGCGTCCAGGTAATTTTGGGGCCGTCGACGCCCGGTGCGGGCGTAAATTCATAGCGGCTTTGCTCGGGTTTCCACACCATATTCGCGACGCGCACACCTTCGTACGGCGTGCCTTCGCCGGTATGTACGCCGTAGACCTGCATATTGCCGTGAATGTCGTGACGCCAGAAAAAACGCACGCGGGTCGTAGCGGTTTCTCCTGCCCAGCCTTTCTGCCGTAGTGTGTCTTCCAGCCAGTGCTCATCACGTCCCGGAACCTTGTCGCTCCCTTCGCCAACGGCTGGGCTGTACAACGCGGAAAACAGCACACCGAGTAAAGGCACCGTAGTTGATGCCGCCAGTGTGCCTTCAGTCAATGTCACTTGCCCCCAAACCTGTGTCATCGTGGTGACGGCGGCTCGGGTTGCCACCGTATTTCCGGCAGACATCGCAGCGACGGGGACTGCTGCGGCGGCAACTGGCGTGATGGCTGATTTAGCCAATGGCGTCGGCGTGACTGCTATTTCCTTTGAGGACATCAGGTAATAAAGCGTTTTATACCAGGGCTCCGAGCCAGTGAGTTTACACTTTTTGGCGCTGTGATATCTTGTCTGGGGTGACTACCAACATATAAAGTCTTAGGGTGTATGGGGGCCGACAGTGATTTGTCAGCCCTACATGATCATTTTGAGTCTTTAAATAACGGAAGGCCTTGCGACTTTCGCCACCTCTTTATCTCGTTGATCACGCCTTCAGGTGAGTCATCTCGATCATCGGGTGGGTTGAAAATTAGACCGTTACCTTCTGGGTGCTCGACAATTTTGTCGAAGTGAGAAACTAATTTCTCTATGTGATTTTTTAATTCTTTACCTTTCAGATTTTTAGGGTTTTCAAAAAACTCTTTCAAAAAATCGATGAATTCATTCTCTGTATAATCGTTAATATTTTCTTTGAGTTTCATTTGTTTCTACTCTCATTTATGTATATTGATATGATTTCTAGGTGTATTAACTCTCAGGTTATCGACGTCATACACTGGGCCGTCATGTTGTATGTTCTTAACATGATGGAGCTCGAATGTTTTTCTTCCCCCGACTTGCTCTAACGGAATGGGGNAAGGNGCGTTTCCTGCCTGTATCAAAACCTGATTAGATCTTTTGAATTGTTCTAATAATTCAGGACATTCTGAAACTGCTAACCAAAATGCTTCTCTGAATGCGTCAAATGTTTTAAATTCTCTTCCACGTAGTTTATCGGCAACTTGGGCCGGTATTGGTGCGCCCAGCCCTGAACTGGCGGCGTCCAGCCATTTCCCTTCGCCGGTCAGTACTTCTCCTTGTCCAGTCACGATGCCCGGCTCATCTCTTGCTGTCGATTTCAGGTAAACATAAATCGGCTTTATGCCTGAGTCCGCTGGGAATACCAGTATCCAGTCATTGAAGTCCCGCTCATCCGGCATCGGGAACGGCGGCGTTGTGGTCTCCTCTGTGCCGTCCGGGATCGGGTGTACCAGGATGGTCGGTTGATCGATAGGGGCGACCGGCGTTTCTGTCTGCGATAGTGGCTCAGAGCCCTCCGGATTGGCGGGCGTCCAGGTGATTTTGGGGCCGTCGACGCCCGGTGCGGGCGTAAATTCATAGCGGCTTTGCTCGGGTTTCCACACCATATTCGCGACGCGCACACCTTCGTACGGCGTGCCTTCGCCGGTATGTACGCCGTAGACCTGCATATTGCCGTGAATGTCGGGACGCCAGAAAAAGCGCACGCGGGTCGTAGCGGTTTCTCCTGCCCAGCCTTTCTGCCGTAGTGTGTCTTCCAGCCAGTGCTCATCACGTCCCGGCACCTTGTCGCTCCCTTCGCCAACGGCTGGGCTGTACAACGCGGAAAACAGCACACCGAGTAAAGGCACCGTAGTTGATGCTGCCAGTGTGCCTTCAGTCAATGTCACTTGCCCCCAAACCTGTGTCATCGTGGTGACGGCGGCTCGGGTTGCCNCCGTATTTCCGGCAGACATCGTAGCGACGGGGACTGCTGCGGCAACTGGTTCGATGGCTGATTTAGCCAATGGCGTCGGCGTTACTGCTATTTCCTTTGAGGACATCAGGTAATAAAGCGTTTTATACCAGGGCTCCGAGCCAGTGAGTTGAACGGGGGTTGATGCCGCGGCCGGTTCAGTGAACTGAGAGGGCTTTTTCTTCTTCGCAGCTTGTGCGTGCTGCACCACCGGTTTGTTTGCGTGAGGGGGACGATACCCACAGCAATCGTCGACGACAGGCTGAGCAAATAACGCCATCTGCCCAAAGTTATCAACCGTCTCTTTCTCCGTTCCCGCGTCTGTGCAGCCTTCACCGCGCAGGCAGGATTTCGCAAAAACCGGCGGGGTGGTCAACATAGGCGATAAAGCGAGGAGCGGATCACGCCGCTGGGCGGATTGTTGAGCACAGCCCGCTACCGGAGATTGATAAGGGATATTCCCGATAATGACGTTACTGCTTCCGCTCACGATATTGCCGCCGCAGTTGATCTCGTCGCCGATACGGGCGGCTTGCTTACCGTTAATGATGACGGTAGAAGAGCCAGCGGCTATTTGACGCGGATGAAGACCGTGGGGCACGTTGGGGCAGGGGCAACCGTGGAGCTGAACGCCGTCACCTTGTCGTGCGGCGGGCTGNCCATTGATGATAACGTCCTGACTACCTGCGACGACGGGGGTCGCTGGAAAACACGCGTGACCACTGCCGATATCGTTTAGACGGGCGGCTCCCGGCATAGTAATAATCCTTTTACTATAAAATTAACGATATCAATGGAATAGGGTGTCGTGTCGGAAAGGCTTGAGCCGTCCTGATATAACCGGCGGCATTGCACCATAGACCGATGATCAATTATTACACGGCTACCTATGTCCTGCCAGTGTCATGATTAAACACCGCTGCGGGATATTGCCTGCTTTGCCAAACCGCCGCTTATGCCAAGAGCAGCCGCTCTATCTCTCGTGAGACGAGCAGACTGTATCACCAGTGCCGGCTATTAATTGTGGCGCGACCTTTATGACTCATGAAACCATCGTGCGCTACATCGTTGCTTCAGGAGTGATTGAACATGCCGCTCCGCATCCATCAAATGATGGCCAGGGGCATATGAATTTTTGACAAATAAACTCGCTACGGCGGGTTTTTTATTGGGCTTATGAAAATCTCTGCTGCCATTTTGCTGGCAATTTATATTTAAGCAACAAAAAANCCACTCGCGAGAGTGGCTTAAATATGTGATTCTAAAGCTAAAAATTGGTGGCCCCTGTTGGGTTTGAACCAACGACCAAGCGATTATGAGTCGCCTGCTCTAACCACTGAGCTAAGGGGCCAGCGGGTGCTGATTATACGTTACCCTTTATAGGTAGGTCTATAGACATACAGTTAGGTGGCGGTTTTCTAAACAGGGCTAGCCTGTTGTTATTACTGCTGGAATTTGTCTTAAACATCAGAGATAACATGACGAGGGTGAGATGATTACGGATATTCTGGCTTCACATCTGCAGGTGGTTTTTTGTGGTATCAACCCGGGGCTTTCTACGGCTCATCACGGCTATCCTTTCGCGAATGCCAACAATCGTTTCTGGCGGGTGATTCACAAGGCAGGATTTACCGAACGTCAATTAGCGCCGGAAGAGGAGGGACTCCTGCCGAATTATGGCTGTGGAATCACTATGCTAGTAGAGCGACCGACCGTAGAAGCCTCGGAGTTGGCTCGTCACGAGCTAAAGCAGGGTGGGGAGCTATTACGTGAAAAGATCATGCGATATCAGCCGCGAGCGCTCGCTGTGTTAGGGAAGCAGGCTTATTCTCAGGCATTTGGTCGAAGTCAAGTGGGCTGGGGCCGGCAAGACACTTCTCTGGGAGAGACTCAGGTGTGGGTTTTGCCGAATCCAAGCGGCTTGAATCGCGCGACGCTGGACTCGCTAACGGCATCTTACCGAGAGCTATATCAAGCGTTGCATGCCTAGTGGTGGAGAGGAAATAAAGAAACCCGGTCGTGCCGAAGGGAGGATGATATGCAAGCAACCGGGGGATGCTGAATTAGTGGTTAAGCTCTTTCTGAGCCTGCTTCAGGTCATGGCGCGCCTCTTCCAGTTTGGCGCTTTTCTTACTCACTTTTTCCGCTTTCCCAGACTGTTTAGCCTCCTGAACTTCCCGTTCTAGCACCTGAACCTTACGCTGTTTTTCATCGACGTTTTGCTGACGCTTTTGAAGCAGCGCGCTATCCGTGCAGTTCGCTTTGGCTTCTTTCAGCGCTTTCTCCAGTCCGGCAATACGGNTTTGATTACCATGCGCTTTGGCCTGAGAGATTTCCTGCTCGATGTTGTGCTCTTTTGCCTGACAACCGCTCAGTGCGTGGTTGGCGGCGAAGGAAGAAAAGGAGAGCAATGCCGCAAGAGCGATGCCTGCGTTGAGGTAGTGGGTTTTCATTTTTTTTGCCTGTATGTCTGTTGGAAGGGTAAGGGAAGGGTAAGTATAGGACCGGCAAGCCGATCCTATACTTAAACAGACAGAATTAGTCGTCCAGGAAGCTGCGAAGCACTTCAGAACGGCTGGGGTGACGCAGTTTACGTAGTGCTTTGGCTTCAATCTGACGGATACGTTCGCGCGTAACGTCAAACTGTTTGCCGACCTCTTCCAGCGTGTGGTCGGTGTTCATGTCGATACCGAAGCGCATACGCAGCACTTTCGCTTCGCGCGCCGTCAGGCCCGCCAGAACGTCGTGCGTTGCGGAGCGCAGGCTTTCAGACGTGGCTGAGTCCAGCGGCAGCTCCAGCGTGGTATCTTCGATGAAGTCGCCCAGATGCGAATCTTCGTCATCACCGATCGGTGTTTCCATCGAGATCGGCTCTTTAGCGATTTTCAACACCTTACGGATCTTGTCTTCCGGCATCAGCATACGTTCCGCCAACTCTTCCGGAGTCGGTTCACGACCCATCTCCTGCAGCATCTGACGCGATATACGATTGAGTTTGTTGATGGTTTCAATCATATGCACCGGGATACGGATGGTACGCGCCTGGTCTGCAATGGAACGGGTGATGGCCTGACGAATCCACCATGTGGCGTAAGTTGAGAACTTGTAACCACGACGGTATTCGAATTTGTCTACGGCTTTCATCAGACCGATGTTCCCTTCCTGAATTAGATCCAGGAACTGCAGGCCACGATTGGTGTATTTCTTGGCGATAGAGATCACCAGACGCAGGTTCGCCTCAACCATCTCTTTCTTGGCACGGCGTGCCTTCGCTTCACCTATCGACATACGACGGTTGATGTCTTTGACTT
Source organism: Lonsdalea quercina subsp. quercina (assembly GCF_000688655.1). Taxonomy (GTDB): domain Bacteria; phylum Pseudomonadota; class Gammaproteobacteria; order Enterobacterales; family Enterobacteriaceae; genus Lonsdalea; species Lonsdalea quercina. The sequence continues at coordinate 150,173 of NZ_JIBO01000004.1, forward strand.
GTTCGATCGTCAGTCCGGTTTCTTCTTCGATTTGCTGCAGTTTCAACATGCTGCGATGAACGTCGTCCTGCACTTCGCGCAGCTTTTCAGACCACGGTTTATTCAAGGCCAGAGCGGCTTCAAACCNCTTATCGTTGGTTTCGTTGCCGCCAAACAGCGTCACAAAGTTTTTCTTCGGCATTTTGCACTGCTCGATGCAGTACTTCATGATCAGACGTTCCTGCGTACGCACGCGATCCATCATGGTGCGCATGCTGTTGACCAAGAAATCAAACTGTTTAGGCACCAGACGGAACTGTTTGAAAACCTCGGACAGATTCAGAATTTCCAGTGCGGCCTTGGCATGACTGCGACCGTTAGCCTTAATGGTCTGACGGGTCACTTCATACTGATCGCGCAGCTCGGCAAATTTCTGGCGAGCCAGTTCTGGATCGATGCTGTTGTCGTCATCGCTGTCGTCATCGTCATCATCGTCATCGTTATCATCGAGTTCTTTGCTAGGAAGCTCGGAACCCACGTGAGTCGCGGTGGGTGCGATGTCTTCTTCCGCATTGGGATCGACAAAACCGGTAATCAAATCGGACAAGCGGCTTTCGCCTGCTTCAACGCGGTCGTACTGATCCAGCAGATAGGTAATGGCTTCCGGATACTCGGCCACAGAGCACTGAACTTGGTTAATTCCATCTTCAATGCGTTTGGCAATATCAATCTCACCTTCACGCGTCAAAAGTTCAACGGTACCCATTTCGCGCATGTACATGCGCACAGGGTCGGTCGTGCGGCCAATTTCGGATTCAACGCTGGATAACACCTGCGCAGCTGCCTCTGCCGCATCTTCGTCTGCGTCATTGGTATTTTCTGCCAGCAGAAGGTCATCTGCATCCGGTGCTTCTTCCATCACCTGGATGCCCATGTCATTAATCATCTGGATGATGTCTTCGATCTGGTCGGAGTCGATGATATCTTCCGGCAGATGGTCATTGACCTCAGCATAGGTCAGGTAGCCTTGCTCTTTACCACGGGTGACAAGAAGCTTGAGCTGTGACTGCGGGTTTTGCTCCATAAGACGGTATCCACACTTCAGAGTATTTGGGTTGGTGTCGGTCAGCGTAATCGCTGACAATAACAGTAGGGGTTTTTGCTATCGCCGCAGCCCCCGTCACGGCACTCTGTAGGGTTCAACCCTACTATTCATCGGCAATTAAGCCTCGGTAATCAGTTTTTTCTTGTAAGGGCCAGCTGCAATGACCAGAGTTCCTTTCGTTCTTCCGCACTAAGCCCGTGTGTTCTGTCTCGGGCTATCAGCGTGTCCAGACGAAGCTGCAGCAGTTGATCGTAAAGTTCAGCCAGGCTGATCCTGAATTTTTCCTCGATCTCCTCATCTACGATCATATGGTTCCAGGCGGCCATGGTTTCAAGCTGTTTGCGATATTGACTGTCGCGATATTTTTCCAACAACAGTCCCATGCTCATGCCTGGACTTTCATTGCAGGTCTGAACCAGATCGAGGAATAAGCCCAATCCCGCCATTTTACTTTCGTCGCTACCTTCCAGCGCCAGCGCCGGTACCTCGGCCGCCAGCCGGGGATTTTGTACTAAAAGTCCTATCAGTATACGCATAGTTGTGACTTTTAGCCGTGGAGGCTGATAAGACGATGAATGCTCCGTCGTCTTGGGCATCAAACGATCAAGCTGGGAATCATCCAGCAATCCCAGTTTTTTGCCCAACTGCTGGCGTAAGTACAACCGCAGCGTTTCGCCCGGCACCTGACCAATTAGCGGCAGTGCCAACGTACTCAGCTTGGCGCGGCCATCCGGCGTGCTCATGTCGACCTGCTGCAACAGCGTGTCGAACAGGAATGAAGATAGCGGCATTGCCTGTTCGATACGCTGCTCAAAAGCGGCTTTCCCTTCCTGCCTCACCAGCGTGTCCGGGTCTTCGCCATCAGGTAAAAACATGAACAGCAGCTGGCGTCCATCGTCCAGATAAGGCAAGGCGGTTTCCAGCGCGCGCCATGCCGCATCCCGTCCGGCTCTATCACCGTCGTAACAGCAGACAACACGGTCGGTGGCGCGGAAGAGCAACTGAATGTGATCAGCAGTCGTTGACGTTCCCAGCGAAGCTACGGCATAGTCAATGCCGAACTGAGCCAGAGCGACGACGTCCATATACCCTTCAACCACCAATAGCTGTCTTAGCTCGGGGTGTTTTTGCTGGGCTTCATACAGGCCGTAAAGCTGGCGACCCTTATGAAAGATTTCCGTTTCCGGCGAGTTAAGATATTTGGGAACACCGTCCCCCAATACTCGACCGCCAAAGGCGATCACGCGCCCTCGTTTGTCCCGAATAGGAAACATAACGCGCTCGCGAAAACGATCGTAAGTGCGCCCTTGATCGTTAGTCACCAACATGCCCGCATCGTTCAGCGTTCTTTTATCTTCGCTGCTGCGGCCAAAACGTTTTAACGCGTTATCCCAACCGGGCGGCGCACATCCAATCGCAAAATGCCTGATGATGTCGTCACTGAGACCACGTTTCGCCAGATAGGTTTTGGCTGGGGTGCCGGCTGGCTGATGTAGAGTATGTTGGTAATACGTGCTTAATTGATCCATCAGCTCGTACAGGCTTTGTCGCTGATGACGTTCAATCTGAGNGGGCCCCGAACCCGCCTCGTAAGGCACTTCAAGGCCGTGCATGGTCGCCAGTTCCTCAATGGTCTCAACAAATTCCAGCCTGTCGAAATTCATCAAAAAATCGATGGCGTTACCATGGGCGCCGCAACCAAAACAATGGTAGAACTGTTTGTCGCCGTTAACGGTGAACGAAGGGGTTTTCTCGTGATGAAATGGACAACACGCGTGATAATTCTTGCCCTGTTTCTTCAGCTTCACGCGTGCGTCGATCAAGTCGACGATGTCGGTGCGAGCCAACAGGTCACCAATAAATACGCGNGGGATTCGTCCAGCCATAAGCCCCTGATTCATAGCTTATAAACGACAACAAGCCGCGCATTCCTTTCGGAAATGCACGGCCTTCGTATGCAACTGCTAAGTCTGCGGATTAATCACGCGATCGGAGGCGGCACCTCCTAAAATTAATACAGACGAGTGCGGCGTGCGTTTTCTCGAGCCAGTTTCTTCGCGTGGCGTTTTACTGCAGATGCTTTAGCGCGTTTACGTTCAGTTGTCGGTTTTTCATAGAACTCACGACGACGAACTTCGGCCAAAACACCTGCTTTCTCGCAGGAACGCTTGAAGCGACGCAGAGCTACGTCGAACGGCTCGTTTTCACGTACTTTAATTACCGGCATGTGCCTCTCACCTCAATAAATTCGGTTTGTCGCTGACCTGGTGCCAGCCTTTTCAAAATGGTGCGGAATTCTACTGCAACTACGAGGCCGTTGTAAAGCACTGCGGCAATAACAAACCTCGCGGTCTTATGTCCACGCTCAAATGGGAGCGCTTATGGTAGACTATTCGCCGCTTGAAGCAAGCCGCTTGTTAACCGTAACCGAGAGTGAAAAACAGCAATGCGCGTATTGGGTATTGAAACGTCCTGTGATGAGACGGGAGTCGCGATTTATGACACGAAAGCCGGACTGCTGGCAAACCAGCTATATAGTCAGGTAAAGCTGCACGCGGATTATGGCGGTGTCGTTCCTGAGCTGGCGTCCCGCGATCATGTCCGTAAAACCGTACCCTTGATTCAGGCGGCACTGCAGGAAGCCGGGCTGCAGCGTAAAGATATCGACGGAATCGCCTACACTGCTGGTCCTGGTCTGGTCGGCGCGCTGCTGGTCGGCGCGACGGTCGGGCGCTCCTTGGCGTTCGCGTGTAATGTGCCGGCCATCCCGGTACATCACATGGAAGGGCACCTGCTCGCTCCCATGCTGGAAGATAATCCACCCGCATTTCCTTTTGTCGCCTTATTGGTTTCGGGTGGCCACACTCAGTTAATCAGCGTAACGGGGATCGGCGAATATCGTTTGCTGGGTGAGTCAATCGACGATGCGGCTGGAGAAGCGTTTGATAAAACGGCCAAGCTGCTGGGGCTCGATTATCCCGGAGGTCCGCTGTTGTCAAAAATGGCTCAGTCCGGACAGGCGGAGCGCTTCACTTTTCCACGTCCGATGACCGACCGGCCTGGACTGGATTTCAGTTTTTCTGGGCTGAAAACTTTTGCTGCAAATACTATCCGCAAACAGGGTAAAGACGAGCAGACTAAGGCGGACATCGCGCGCGCATTTGAAGATGCGGTGGTGGATACGCTCGCGATCAAATGCCGACGAGCGCTCGATGACACCGGATTCAGACGGCTCGTCATCGCCGGCGGGGTCAGCGCTAACCGTACGTTGCGGGAAAGACTGGCTGAGGTCATGGTTAAACGCGGTGGCGAAGTGTTTTATGCCCGTCCTGAGTTCTGTACGGATAATGGTGCGATGATCGCCTACGCGGGCGCTATCCGTTTGCAGCAAGGTGGCGTGACGTCATTAGGCGTAACGGTGCGGCCGCGTTGGCCGCTGGCTGAATTGCCGTCTTTGTAAGACGGCTTATAGCTCTTGTTCGAACAAGTTAAGAATAGCCTCGTGGAGCTGCTCCACGCTGAACCCTTTGGCCGGTGTGGTGAATATGGTGTCATCTCCGGCGATCGTCCCCAGTATCCCTTCTGATTTTCCCAATGAATCCAATAACCTGGCGATGAGCTGAGCGGCACCCGGGCTTGTATGGATGACGACGACGGATTCATTGAGGTCCACATCCCGTACCAGATTTTTTAACGGACTTGATGTGGTCGGTACGCCAAGTTCAGCGGGGAGGCAGTACACCATTTCCATCTTGGCATTACGCGTACGAACTGCGCCGAATTTGGTGAGCATTCTCGATACTTTGGACTGGTTAATATTTTCAAATCCCTCGTCCTGCAGGGCTTGCACGATCTCGCTCTGAGAACTGAATTTTTCTTCTTTTAATAGCGCATTGAACGCTTTCACCAAATCTTCTTGCTTTGTTGAATGACGCATTTGGCTGCAGTCCATCATTGTTAGTCATAACGATATTATGCTGTGGAATGAATTTTTATGCAATCTGGGCGCCTAGTCAATCGATGTGGCGGGCTTTGTTGAGGAAATAGTTGCTAGTCGAAAATAAAACTGGAGAATGTGCGCCTGCTCACACAAAGGTAACTGGAATGTTATGCAATTGCTTAGGGTTGTTGTTTGTTTGCCGTGATTAATCTGTATCTACCTGGGTAATGAGTGGAAGCAGCGCCTGTTACTTTAGTTACCTTAGTTACATTTTTATAACCTGTGTGCGTTTTAATTTATTATGAGCCACGCTGCGCCCTTGATGCGCTGATTGGTTGCCTGATTCTACTTTTTATTATGAGCACGGACGTTTGTAACGAAACAAATCCACGGCATATTTAACTAATGATAATAAAATAAGGAGTTTAAGATGAAAGTTGCTGTTCTTGGAGCCGCCGGCGGTATCGGTCAGTCTCTGGCACTTCTTCTCAAAACCCAGCTTCCTTCAGGCTCAGAGTTATCGCTTTATGATATTGCGTCCGTAACGCCAGGTGTTGCTGTAGATTTGAGCCACATACCCACAGCGGTAAACATCAAAGGTTTCTGCGGTGAGGATGCGACTCCCGCATTGGATGGGGCTGACGTCGTTCTGGTCTGCGCCGGTGTTGCTCGCAAGCCGGGCATGGATCGTTCCGACCTGTTTAACGTCAATGCCGGCATTGTCCGCAATCTGGTTGAACAAGTCGCTCGAGTTTGCCCAAACGCCTGTCTTGGGATTATCACGAATCCGGTAAACACCATCGTGGCTATTGCCGCAGAAGTGTTAAAAAAGGCAGGGGTATATAATCGAAACAAACTCTTCGGTGTGACAACGCTGGATATCATTCGGTCCAATGTTTTTGTCGCGGAGCTTAAAGGCAAGAACCCCCAGGACATCGAAGTGCCCGTGATTGGGGGTCACTCCGGCGTGACCATTTTGCCGCTGTTATCGCAGATCCCTGGAGTCAGCTTTACCGAACAGGAAGCGGCTGAGCTGACAGAGCGCATTCAGCACGCTGGCACGGAGGTGGTTGAAGCTAAAGCCGGAGCCGGCTCTGCGNCCTTGTCTATGGGCCAAGCCGCCGCGCGTTTCGGCGTCTCTTTGGTTCGAGCGTTGCAAGGCGAAAGCGATATTGTTGAATGTGCTTATGTTGAAAGCGATGGCGATTATGCCCGCTTCTTCGCCCAGCCTTTGTTACTGGGCAAAGAAGGCGTTGCCCAGTATATGCCTATTGGCTCTCTTAGCGACTTCGAGCAGCGTTCCCTAGATGAGATGCTGGAGACGTTGAAAGAAGATATTGCGATGGGCGTCGCCTTCGTCGAACAATAACCGTTACTGTACGTCTAAGACTTGAACATAAACCGGAGAATCTTTTCTCCGGTTTTTTTATTCATTGCGGTCGAATCAGTTTTTTGCGATCGAGCAGTTCGTTTGTCTCCGGATCATAGTAACGGCTGGGCCAGATTTCGGCAGGATGTATCCCTAACGCATCCGCAATCAGCCNCTCTCCTTTCGGCCATGGGCGAGATATAGCATTAGCAAGCGTGGACGAACTTAATCCAGCAGACCGTGATACCGCGGCAAGGGTAGTCCCTTTTTTCTTTAACGCCGCAATGATATCAGCAGGGTGCCAGTCATGTTTCCTTGAATTCATAATCCTTCCCTTAGTGCTATAAGACGACAGTGTATTAGTGGTATAACTAACGAATTGGGTTAAATGGTTTCATTAACTAAAAAACCATTATTTGGAAATAATATATCATCAGTTTTCTAATTATTTCCAAAATAATTTCCCAATAAATCTTTTTTTGTAATGAGTAGCACTATCGGGATGAAATGGACATGAAAAAAGAGTGGTTTGCGACCAGCGAGTTGGTTGGCATCGGCGGACTCCCTAAATCACGGCAAGGATTGAATAAACGTGCCCGAGAAGATGGTTGGGAAAAACGTCGCAGAAAAGGTGTGCAAGGGCGAGGTGTTGAATATTCCATCCACAGCTTGCCCGAATCTGTACAGCAGTCCTTATTGCTGATGCAGGAAACACCCGGAGAATATTCAGCGAAGCCATCGGATATGCTACCGGTGTGGATGCAGATATATCAACAACTTTCAGTCTCTGAGCGCGAAAAGTTGATTAGCTACATTATGCGAGAAGGCGTCTATGCGACTCTTAAACAGTTAGGGTTGTGCTCACCTTCTACCTCACCCATTACAAACGAGACCTCTGAATGATCTTTCTGCCATTCCTGTTACAGGAATGGCAGCGCTTCCTGCGCTTATCCCCTCATTGCTCGCGCCTGATTCCTCGCATTAGATTACGTTAACGCATTACGTCTCTTCTTATGTTTAATGATTAGAGCTTTCCTTTATGTTGATCTATTATGTGGAAACTTTATGTAATCCTATTGTCTATTCTCGTTCTATTGGGAATTGCTAAGCATGGAATGTCAGGCCAACTTGGAGGGAAATATGGATAAAAAGTGGTTTGCGACTAAAGAATTATTGGGTGTGGCCGGATTACCGACGTCCCGACAGGGGCTGAATAAGAAGGCCAAAGAAAACGGCTGGGAGAAACGGCGNCGTAAAGGCGTGCAGGGGAAAGGCGTGGAATACGCTATCTGGAGCTTACCCGACAGCGTTAAGCATTCACTGATGATGGAGGAGTCACCTGTCCCAGAGTATGCCACGCCGGCAGAGACTGAGTTATTGTCGACGTGGATTCAGGTTTATCACCAATTAACAGGAAGCGAACGCACACAACTGATAAATCACATTCTGCATGAAGGTGCTCTGGCGATGTTGTCTCGACTGGGCGGCTCGCCGCAAGCGAGCGACACCCAAGGGGACGTTCAGAACTCTCGCTGAACGGCCATGTGCGCCAACCCTTCTAAGGCTAGGCGATAAGGGGTTTCTGGCAGACATTGCAGTGCGCTGATGGCTTTGTCTGCTTCTTCTTCCGCTCGCTGGCGTGTATAGCCGAGCGAACCGCACTCCTGCATCGCCGTCAGCACCGGGGCCAGTAAATGACGACCATTGCCTTGTTCAATCGCCTCGCGGATCATAGCGCTTTGCTGTGGGTTACCATGACGCATGGCATGCAGCAGCGGTAGGGTAGGCTTGCCTTCATTCAGGTCGTCGCCGGTGTTTTTGCCCAGAGTTTCGCCGTCAGCGCTGTAATCAAGCAAGTCGTCAATCAGCTGAAATGCGGTTCCNAAATAACGTCCGTAGTCTTTCAACGCTTTCTCTTGCTCTGCGGTCGCGCCAGCCAAAATAGCGGAAGACCGAGAGGCGGCTTCGAATAAGCGTGCCGTTTTGCTGTAGATCACGCGCATATAGCTGTCTTCGGTGATGTTAGGATCGTTACAGTTCATCAGCTGCAGTACCTCGCCTTCCGCGATGACGTTAACCGCATCGGACATCACCGTAAGAACCTGCAACGAACCAAGCCCTGTCATCATCTGAAAAGCGCGTGTATAGATAAAGTCGCCGACTAAGACGCTGGCAGCGTTGCCAAAGGCGGCATTTGCGGTTGCTTTTCCCCGACGCATGTCGGATTCATCGACCACGTCGTCATGCAGGAGGGTAGCGGTGTGGATGAATTCGATTAATGCCGCAACGGTAACGTGCTTGTCGCCCTGGTAGGCTAAAGCTCTGGCAGCCAGAACAGCAATCATCGGCCGAATGCGTTTCCCACCGCCGCTGACAATGTAATGGCCCAACTGATTGATAAGCGCGACATCGGAGGACAGATGTTCCAGGATAATCTTATTAACGGCGGACATATCCTTGGAGCTCAACGCTGTAATTTGTTCTAGATTCATTGTATCTGCCAGCTGATTTCTTCAACGCTATCGCCGTACTGATGTTCTTGATCGGCGTTAAATAAGAAAAGGTTGTGTTGATTGTACTTGAAAAATGACGCAGATAAACGGCAGTTAATGGCTTGTATCCTTTTTCTTCATGTTGCTCGATTCTGCACTTGTCATGCTTCGGATTTTTGCGTAGAATTCGCGCCCTATTGTGAATATTTATAGCGCACTTCCAAAGTCAATAGGGTGCGCGGAAAGCGGAGTTTTATATGTACGCAGTTTTCCAAAGTGGTGGTAAACAACACCGAGTAAGCGAAGGTCAAACCGTTCGCTTGGAAAAGCTGGATATCGCAACTGGTGAAGCCGTTGAGTTTGACCAGGTTCTGATGATCGCTAATGGTGAAGACATCAAAATCGGCGTTCCTTATGTCGATGGCGGTAAAATCAAGGCTGAAGTTGTTGCTCACGGTCGTGGCGAGAAAGTTAAAATCGTTAAGTTCCGTCGCCGTAAACACTACCGTAAACAAGCTGGTCACCGTCAGTGGTTCACTGAGGTGAAAATCACCGGCATCAGCGCTTAAGTTTTAGGAGAGCGAATAATGGCACATAAAAAAGCTGGCGGTTCCACTCGTAACGGCCGTGACTCAGAAAGTAAACGCCTGGGCGTAAAACGTTTCGGCGGTGAATCCGTTCTGGCAGGCAGCATCATCGTCCGTCAGCGTGGTACCAAGTTCCATGCTGGTACTAACGTTGGTTGTGGTAAAGACCACACGCTGTTTGCACTGTCCAACGGTAAAGTTCAGTTCGAAATCAAAGGTCCTAAAAACCGTAAATTTATCAGCATCGTTGCTGAATAATTACAGTTTCTAAGCCTTTTAAAAGCCCTGCACATGTTGCAGGGCTTTTTTCGTTTGGCGATACTGTAAATATCATCCGCTGCGGATAACACTATGAAACAGAATGCTGGCTTGGGGCTCTGCCTGGCTTTAACCACGGCTGTTTGCTGGGGCGCTTTGCCCATCGCCATGAAGCAAGTTTTAAGTGTTATGGATCCATATACCGTTGTTTGGTATCGATTTCTGATGGCTTCGTTCGGGCTTTTTATCCTTCTCTACTTAAGAGGAACGATGCCCCGACTTCGTTTGCTACGGCGTCGGCGTTGGTGGGTATTGCTGCTTATCGCAACGTGCGGGCTGCTGGGCAACTTTGTCCTATTCAGCTCGTCATTAAAGTATCTTAGCCCCACGGCTTCTCAAGTTATCGGCCAACTCTCCCCAGTTGGGATGATGTTTGCCAGCGTTCTCATTCTGAAAGAAAAAATGCGTGTGACTCAGGTGATTGGCGCGATTACGCTATTGAGCGGTTTGTTGATGTTTTTCAACACCAGCCTAATTGAGATTTTTACCCGTCTGAGTGATTACACGTTGGGCGTCCTATTAGGTGTGGGGGCCGCGGCGGTTTGGGTCACTTATGGCGTCGCTCAAAAAGTCCTTCTACGACGACTGTCATCCCAACAGCTCCTGTTTCTGCTCTACGTACTGTGCGTGATTTTTATCACGCCGATAGCAAAACCTGACGTCGTGTTTCAACTGAGTCGTTGGCAACTGGCGTGCCTGGTCTTTTGCGGCGTAAACACAGTTGTAGGATATGGTGCGCTGGCAGAGGCAATGGCACGTTGGCAGGCGGCTCAGGTCAGCGCCATTATTACTCTAACCCCTCTGTTTACATTGATGTTTTCCGATTTATTGGCATTAGGGTGGCCTTTAGTCTTTACACCTCTCTCGCTAAATTTTATCGGTTACATCGGTGCGTTCGTGGTCGTGGCTGGGGCGATGTTTTCAGCGATTGGGCATCGTTTTTTTCCGATAAAACAGCAGTTAAGCGAAGTCCCGGGCATCAATTCAGACGGTAAATGATTCGGCTTGTCGGTCAATCCTCACNGGCCGTGATGACTGTTTATTTTTAATACAGGTGAAATCTTCGCGCTAAGCAGGTACAATCAGCGCCCATTTTACCGTGATGGTTCTGACTGCGTCGTTTTCAGTGACGGATGGCTTCAAAAGCTGCCCTTAATAAAATCAAAGAGTTACGCCAAAGAGAACCAATAACAGTCAAAAAAAGTCAATTATTCTCTATTGGTTTTTTTGCGGAGAGAGTTCATGAAGTTTGTAGATGAAGCCAACATTCTGGTGGTGGCTGGCGATGGTGGTAATGGTTGTGTTAGCTTCCGTCGTGAAAAATATATCCCTAACGGCGGCCCGGATGGTGGGGACGGTGGCGATGGTGGCGACGTTTATCTCGTTGCCGATGAAAACCTGAACACCCTGATCGACTATCGCTTCGAAAAATCGTTTCGCGCAGAACGTGGTCAGAATGGTCAAAGCCGCGACTGTACCGGCAAACGGGGTAAGGATATCACCATCAAAGTTCCTGTCGGGACCCGTATTAAAGATACTGGCACAGGGGAAATTTTGGGGGATATGACCCGTCATCAGCAACGCCTGATGGTAGCGAAAGGGGGATGGCACGGTCTGGGCAACACCCGCTTTAAATCCTCAGTTAACCGGGCGCCTCGTCAAAAAACGAACGGCACGCCGGGTGAAGAACGCGAACTGCTGATGGAGCTGCTGCTGTTGGCCGATGTAGGGATGTTGGGTTTGCCGAACGCGGGTAAATCAACGTTTATTCGTGCTGTGTCTGCGGCTAAACCTAAAGTGGCAGACTATCCGTTTACAACATTGGTTCCGAGCCTGGGTGTTGTGCGTATGGATAGCGAACAAAGCTTCGTCGTCGCTGATATCCCAGGCCTGATTGAAGGGGCCTCCGAAGGCGCAGGTCTGGGTATCCGGTTCCTGAAACATTTGGAACGTTGCCGCGTGCTGCTTCACCTGATTGATCTGGCGCCGATAGACGAGTCCGATCCGATCGAAAACGCGAAAGTCATCATCAACGAACTTCATCAGTACAGTGAAACTCTGGCTGAGAAGCCGCGCTGGCTGGTCTTTAACAAAAGCGATTTGCTGGACAAAGACGAAGCTGAAAAACGCGCACGTGATATCGCGGCCGCGTTGGCGNGGGAAGGTCATTATTATCTGATTTCCGCCGCGAGTCGTGATGGCGTCAATGCGCTCTGTTGGGATGTGATGAGTTTCCTCAAAACTCAGCCGAAAATGCAGGCGGAAGACGAGAAATCGACACCAGAGAAAGTGGAGTTCATGTGGGATGACTATCATCGTGAACAGCTGGAAACGGTGAAAGACGAAGCAGAAGAAGAGTGGGACGATGACTGGGACGAAGAAGACGATGATGGCGTGGAGATTATCTACCAGCATTAAGCCTGACGTTGTTCACGAATAATAAAAGTTTGCTTGTTGTATCAATTACCCTTATCTGCTTATGCAGATAAGGGTGTTTTTTATCTAGGCTTCCACGCGCTTTAATTGTTCTGATAAATATCTTTGTAGAGTCTGCTCTCAAAGCGAACCAGAGGAACACGACGCGTTTTCTCGTCATCTGCGGAGTACCCAGAGAGATACTGTACGAAGGCCATTCTCTGACCGCTGGACGTCGTGATAAAGCCAGCCAGATTGTACACGCCCTGCAATGCTCCCGTTTTTGCTGAAACCTTGCCGTCTACGCCTGCTTCATGTAATCCGCCTCGATAGCGAAGCGTGCCGTCATATCCCGCCAACGGCAGCATCTTGATGTAGTTCAACTCATTATCGTGCTGAGCGATATATTGCAGCACCTGCATCATGGTAGCGGGCGCAAGGAGGTTGTGGCGCGACAAGCCGGAACCATCCACGATGACGCTGTTGCCAAGATCGACGCCTGCTTTCTGCCGTAAGATCTGACGCACCGCATCCGAGCCTGCACGCCAGGTGCCGGGCACATTGAATCGTTCATGCCCGATGGTGCGAAAAACGGTGTCCGCAATCATGTTGTCTGATTTTTTCAGCATGATGGTCAGGAGTTCATGCAGTGAGGCGGACTGCGTCTGTGCCAAAACTGTTCCCGTTATTCCCGGCCGGGTTTGCCTGCGCAGGCTGCCGCCAATACGGACATCCGCTTCCAGCAATTCATCTTTTACGATTGCGCCGGCATAACTGCCGCCATCCTGAATGGCAAATGCCAGGGGGAGGGGGTCTGAACGCTGCGTTAAGCAGCCGGTAAGGGTAAAGCGATTGAGTTCTCCCGGAACAACATCAAGTTCACAATATTGCGCGTCGGGTGAGCCTTTCGCGAGCGTTCTGACTTCGCTAAACATCTGAACGGGGTAATAAGAGGCTACGCGAATGAAAGCATTCTCACCGGCGTTGGGAGCGCTGTAGAGCGATACCGAGAAGCAGTTTCTATCGACGATGGCAGCGGCAGGGGGCGCGCTAAAACACTGTGTCATATCGTTCCACGGCCAGCCGGGTGCTTTGTCATGACTGGCGAATACGGAGGTATCGATTAGCACATCGCCGGTAATTTCGTGGATACCATTTTTTTTCAATCCCTGTACCATGGAACGAATCTGCTGGCGTTTCAACGTTGGATCGCCGCTGAAACGCACAATCAGATTTCCACGCAAAACGCCGTTACTGACGGAGCCTGCGCTTTCCATTGTGGTCGTAAACCGAAAGTCAGGACCGAGCTGGAGCAATGCCGCCAATGCAGTAATGNCTTTTTGCGTGCTGGCCGGGAGCGCCATTTGTTGGCTGTGATAATCAAGCGCGGGAGATGGCGCCCCGACTTTCTGCACCACTAACGCCAGATTGGCGCCGTGAGGCAGGTATTGTATATAGTCCTCTACCGGGGCGGCAGCCGAGGCAGTATGCAGAATACAGGTGCAGAGAAGGCCGGTAACAATAGATAAAAAACGCATAATCTCGGTTTAGCACAGGGTAACGTGTGGCAATACTACGGCCCTAAGTAGGCTAAAGTAAACGATGATCCCCATGGAACTCTGGGGTAAAATACGTATCAAAATGCAAAACCGAGCCTGCCCTGGAAAAATTATTTCCGGGCTGGGCCGCTTTTGTTTGAATTGCCAGGGGTACGCTGCAGAAAAAAGACACCCCGTCGCACGTTAATTCTATCGCGTCAGGAAGACGGTGATTTAAGTCCTATGGATTTTTAGAGGTATAGACAATATGAAACAGTTTCCGATGACGTTACGTGGTGCTGAAAAGTTACGCGAAGAACTTGAGTATTTGAAAATGGTTCGCCGACCAGAAATCATTTCGGCGATTGCTGACGCGCGCGAACATGGTGACCTGAAGGAGAATGCGGAATACCACGCAGCCCGTGAGCAGCAGGGGNTCTGCGAAGGCCGCATTCAGGAAATTGAAGCGAAGCTTTCAAACGCTCAGGTGATCGACGTCACTAAAATGGCCGCTAACGGTCGTGTTATTTTCGGCTCCACTGTTACAGTGATGAATGTCGATACAGAAGAAGAACAGACCTATCGCATCGTTGGCGATGATGAGGCTGACTTCAAACAAAACCTTATCTCGGTTAACTCGCCCATCGCGCGCGGCTTAATCGGCAAAGAAGAAGACGATATCGTCGCCATCAACACCCCAGGGGGGCTGGTGGAATATGAGATTTTGAAGGTCGAGTACCTTTGATTGCTCGTGATATCGACAGTATTTGTAAAGAAAAGAAAAAGGCCGCATGCGGCCTTTTCTCTTACCAGAGGTCATGGCACTTTGCAGTCAATGCAAAGTAACCTGAGGTAAAAAATGTTATCGTGGCAATACAATTTTCCGTTCTTTAGCGGCACGATAGAGCACCAAGGTGTGGCCAATGACCTGGACTTTGACGGCTTTGGCTTCGCGCAGGATCGCATCGACGATTAACCCTTTGGTTTCACGATCCTCAGCAGCGATTTTTACTTTGATCAGTTCGTGATGTTCTAAAGCCTGCTCGATCTCAGCCAGTACACCCTCGGTAAGGCCGTTGTTGCCTAACAGGACAACCGGTTTCAACGGATGTGCCAGGCCTTTCAGGTGCTGTTTTTGTTTGTTACTCAGATTCATGGTCTTTTTTGCTTAGGTTGGGATTGAAAACGGGTCATTCTACCGCCATCTCATCATTATCACCATTGTAGAGTGGTTGGTTGGCACCCAATGAGACGTTCGGTACGACAAAAGCGCCTTAATTAAGAATAGTTGGAAAATAGATGGCTAACAAAAAGCGTTCTGCGAGTTCCAGTCGTTGGTTGCAGGAACACTTTAGCGATAAATATGTGCAGCAAGCGCAGAAAAAAGGGCTTCGCTCACGCGCTTGGTTTAAACTTGATGCTATACAACAGAGCGACAAACTGTTTAAACCCGGTATGACCGTGGTGGACCTGGGGGCCGCTCCAGGCGGTTGGTCGCAGTATGTCGTCAGCCAAATCGGCGGCAAAGGTCGGATTATTGCCTGCGATCTTTTACCGATGGATCCTATCGTGGGCGTCGACTTTCTTCAGGGCGACTTTCGCGATGAAATGGTACTGAAAGCGTTGCTCGAAAGGGTTGGCGATCAGAAAGTTCAGGTGGTGATGTCCGACATGGCCCCTAACATGAGCGGTACTCCGGCAGTCGATATTCCGCGTTCCATGTATCTGGTGGAACTTGCGTTGGAGATGTGTCGAGATATCTTGGCTCCGGGCGGCAGTTTCGTCGTTAAAGTATTTCAGGGAGAAGGCTTTGACGAGTATTTGCGTGAAGTACGATCCCTGTTTACGACGGTGAAGACGCGTAAGCCTGAATCCTCCCGGGCCAGGTCCCGCGAGGTGTACATTGTAGCGACAGGGCGTAAACTGTAGTACCCTTACGCTATTTTTTAACACAGTTGTAATATGAGGTTAATCCCTTGAGTGACATGGCGAAAAACCTGATTCTCTGGTTAGTCATCGCAGTCGTGCTGATGTCTGTATTCCAGAGCTTTGGGCCCAGCGAGTCGAATGGCCGTAGGGTGGATTATTCAACCTTTTTAACTGAAGTGAATCAGGATCAGGTCCGTGAAGCACGAATCAATGGGCGTGAGATCACTGTGGTCAAAAAAGACAGCAACCGATACACGACCTATATTCCTGTCAACGATCCCAAGTTGCTGGATAACCTTCTGACTAAAAACGTAAAAGTAGTCGGCGAACCGCCAGAAGAACCGAGCCTGTTGGCTTCGATCTTTATCTCATGGTTCCCGATGCTTCTTTTGATCGGCGTCTGGATTTTCTTCATGCGTCAAATGCAGGGCGGTGGTGGCAAAGGCGCCATGTCGTTCGGCAAAAGCAAAGCACGCATGCTCACCGAAGACCAGATCAAAACGACGTTTGCGGACGTAGCCGGATGTGATGAGGCCAAAGAAGAAGTGGCCGAGCTGGTCGAATATCTGCGTGAGCCTAGCCGTTTCCAAAAGTTGGGCGGTAAAATTCCGAAAGGCGTGCTGATGGTCGGCCCTCCTGGTACCGGTAAAACCTTGCTTGCGAAAGCTATCGCGGGTGAAGCTAAAGTCCCATTCTTCACCATTTCCGGTTCTGATTTTGTCGAAATGTTCGTGGGCGTGGGCGCATCTCGTGTTCGTGACATGTTCGAACAAGCGAAAAAAGCAGCGCCATGCATCATCTTTATCGATGAAATCGATGCTGTCGGTCGCCAGCGTGGCGCTGGTTTGGGTGGCGGTCACGATGAACGTGAGCAGACGCTGAACCAGATGCTAGTGGAAATGGATGGTTTTGAGGGGAATGAAGGTATCATCGTCATTGCTGCAACGAACCGCCCTGACGTGCTGGACCCCGCATTACTGCGTCCAGGTCGTTTTGACCGTCAGGTTGTTGTAGGACTGCCGGATGTCCGTGGTCGTGAGCAGATTCTGAAAGTTCACATGCGTCGCGTACCACTATCACCGGATATTGATGCCTCTGTCATTGCTCGCGGCACGCCGGGGTTCTCCGGCGCCGACTTGGCTAACCTGGTCAATGAAGCAGCATTGTTCGCCGCACGTGGCAGCAAGCGTGTCGTCTCCATGGTCGAGTTTGAGAAAGCCAAAGATAAGATCATGATGGGTGCAGAACGCCGGTCTATGGTGATGACGGAATCTCAAAAAGAGTCGACTGCTTATCACGAAGCGGGTCACGCCATCATCGGACGCCTGGTGCCTGAGCATGATCCCGTTCATAAAGTGACCATTATTCCGCGTGGACGCGCACTGGGCGTGACTTTCTTCCTCCCGGAGGGTGATGCGATTAGCGCCAGTCGTCAGAAGCTGGAAAGTCAGATCTCAACGCTGTACGGCGGTCGTCTGGCTGAAGAAATCATTTATGGTTCTGAGCATGTTTCTACGGGGGCTTCCAATGACATCAAGGTTGCGACCTCTATCGCTCGTAACATGGTGACGCAGTGGGGCTTCTCAGAAAAGCTGGGACCCTTGCTGTATGCGGAAGAAGAAGGGGAAGTTTTCCTCGGTCGCTCCGTGGCGAAAGCGAAACACATGTCGGACGAAACGGCTCGCATCATCGATCAGGAAGTTAAGGCCTTGATCGAACGTAACTATCAACGTGCTCGCGAATTGTTGATGGCGAATATGGATATCCTGCATTCCATGAAGGATGCATTGATGAAATATGAAACCATCGATGCGCCGCAGATCGATGATCTAATGGGGCGCAAGGATGTTCGTCCGCCGGCTGGCTGGGAAGAACCTTCGTCCAACAATAACAACTCTGATGATAGCGGAACGCCTAATGCGCCGACCCCGGTTGATGAACCGGAGAAGCCTGGCACGGGCAATGCTATGTCAGGTCCATTGAGCGACAAGTAAGCGCGGTGTGACAGCGTGTTGTTGAAACTGACACCAGTAGTTTATAAACCCCGGCTTGCCGGGGTTTTTTGCTGATTACGTCCAGGCATAGCGCCATGGGCGGGCTGTGGTTTTGAGGAAGAAGGAATGAAATTGAACGCTCGGGGATCGGTCATTGATCTCTCCTGCCCGCAGGTGATGGGCATCTTGAATGTGACGCCGGATTCGTTTTCCGATGGCGGCCAACACAATNCTCTCGATAAAGCGCTGTTTCATGCACAGGATATGGTCATGGCTGGCGCAACGTTCATCGATGTCGGCGGCGAGTCAACACGGCCTGGTGCGGATGAAGTCAGCGTCTCGGAAGAGCTGGACCGCGTAATCCCCGTCGTAGAAGCATTGTCGCAACGCTTTGAGGTATGGATATCCGTCGACACCTCAAAACCGGAAGTGATCGCTGAGGCGGCGGCCGCTGGAGCGCATCTGATCAACGATGTGCGCTCTTTGCAGGAAACGGGCGCGTTGAGTGCCGCCGCCGAGACTCAACTTCCCGTATGCCTAATGCATATGCAAGGATTGCCGCAAACGATGCAACAGGCTCCGCACTACGATGACCTGATGAAGGATGTTGTCACCTTTTTCGAGCATCATCTCAGTCGCTGCACCACTGCAGGAATTCCTCGCGAGCAAATATTGCTCGACCCCGGATTTGGATTCGGCAAAAACCTGCAGCACAACTATAGCTTGCTGGCTCATATGGAAAGCCTGCATCAATTTGGTTTGCCCCTGCTGGTGGGGATGTCCAGAAAATCAATGATTGGCCAACTGCTTAACGTTCCGCCTAAAGAACGTGTTTATGGCAGTGTCGCCTGCGCAGTAATTGCTGCGCTAAAGGGAGCCAGGATCATTCGAGTTCATGACGTAAAAGCAACCGTGGATGCTATGCGTGTTGTTGAAGCTACACTTTCAGCTAAGGAATAAAAGATGACGAGCAGCCGTAAATATTTTGGTACTGACGGTATTCGTGGCAAAGTCGGTGACTCTCCCATTACCCCCGATTTCGTATTAAAGCTGGGCTGGGCGGCCGGGAAGGTTTTGGCTCGACATGGCTCCAGAAAGATCATCATTGGTAAAGACACCCGAATTTCGGGTTATATGCTTGAATCTGCGCTGGAAGCCGGTTTGGCTGCCGCGGGGTTATCGGCGTCCTTCACGGGGCCGATGCCAACGCCCGCCGTAGCCTATTTGACTCGCACCTTCAGGGCGGAAGCTGGCATCGTGATCTCGGCTTCCCATAACCCGTTCTACGATAACGGCATCAAGTTCTTTTCCATCGACGGCACCAAATTGCCTGACGAAGTTGAGGAAGCGATCGAAGCCGAAATGGAAAAGGCAATCACCTGCGTTGAGTCTTCCGAACTCGGTAAAGCGAGCCGAATTGTGGATGCGGCAGGTCGTTACATCGAATTCTGCAAAGGCTCCTTCCCGAGCGAGCTTAACCTTAACGGCCTCAAAATCGTGGTGGACTGTGCCAACGGCGCGACTTATCACATTGCGCCCAGCGTGCTGAGAGAGTTGGGCGCGACGGTGATCACCATTGGTTGTAACCCCAACGGAATGAACATCAATGAAGAGTGTGGTGCAACGGATGTAAGGCAGCTTCAGAGTCGGGTGCTAGCTGAAAAAGCCGATGTGGGCTTGGCCTTTGACGGAGATGGCGATCGTCTGATTATGGTCGACCACCAGGGTAACAAGGTCGATGGCGATCAAATTCTGTACATCATCGCACGCGAAGGCTTACGCCAAGGCCAGCTCCGTGGTGGTGCTGTCGGTACGTTGATGAGCAATATGGGTCTGGAGCTTGCTCTCAAACAGCTTGGCATTCCGTTCGCTAGAGCCAAGGTCGGGGACCGTTATGTGTTAGAACTGATGCAGTCCAAAGGCTGGCGTATTGGCGCTGAAAATTCAGGCCACGTTATCCTGCTGGATAAAACGACCACGGGGGACGGTATTATCGCAGGGTTGCAAGTTTTGACCGCAATGGCCCGCAACCACATGACGTTGCACGATTTGTGTAGCGGCATGAAATTGTTTCCACAGGTGCTGGTCAACGTCCGCTTCGCCGGCCTAGATGATCCGCTGGAAAGCGACGCGGTTAAACAGGCTGCGCTGGATGCGGAGTCACAGCTCGGCGGTCGCGGTCGTGTCCTGTTACGTAAATCGGGCACCGAACCGCTGATCCGAGTCATGGTTGAAGGTGAAGATGAGACTACGGTGACGGCTTTAGCCAATTCGATTGCCGATGCCGTGAAAGCGGTGGGATAACATCTCCTCTAAAATGGAAACGTCATCGGCAAAATTCTAGTGTCCGCTGATGGCGTTAAATTTCTGAAGAATCAGCTAGATAATTAAAGACTTCTCGAACAAGTCAATTCCGTCGCTGTTTTTTTCCCCAATCAATCATTGCGAGCCAAATTAGCCTTGCTTAGACAGAATGCTTTGGTTAGTATTCAAACCCGCTTTATAAGGGATAGCTTTTGTATTCCGACTGCGGATGGCGAGCGGTTAAGCCGCAAGAATTCAGCATCCTCATGAAAAGTTGGGGATAAAGTAATAGGTACATCTATGTACGAAGCGCTTTTAGTTATTTTCCTGCTGGTATCCATTGGTCTGGTTGTGTTGATCATGCTGCAGCAAGGTAAAGGTGCCGATATGGGTGCCTCGTTCGGAGCGGGTGCGTCAGCTACCCTGTTTGGCTCAAACGGCTCAAGCAATTTCATGACCCGTACGACGGCTGTTTTGGCAACGTTGTTCTTTGTCATCAGTCTGATTCTGGGCAATATGAGTTCTAACCACAGCCAAAAAGGCAGTGAATGGGAAAGTTTAAGTCAGCCTGAGCCGGCGCAAACTCAGCAGAACACGGCACCAGCTACGCCGTCGAGCGATATTCCTAAGTAATACAGCGTTATCGGCAACAAAAATTGTTGCCAGTTATAGAAGTAAGAAGTGATGCCGAGGTGGTGGAATTGGTAGACACGCTACCTTGAGGTGGTAGTGCCCAAATTGGGCTTACGGGTTCAAGTCCCGTCCTCGGTACCAATCCTATAGATAACTTGCTTTTTTGCGGTTATCAGCGTAATATTTGCCACGTTTTCGGACGCGGGGTGGAGCAGTCTGGTAGCTCGTCGGGCTCATAACCCGAAGGTCGTCGGTTCAAATCCGGCCCCCGCAACCAATTAACTTTCCTTTAGGTTTTCTTTCAAAGCTGCTCAGTAAGTTTCAATTGATTCCACAGTCGGTTTTGAAAGAATTCTTAATGGTAAGTTATACCGCGGTTATCCGTGGTAATAGGGTCCAGTTGCATAAAGCCCCGTATATCGGGGTTTTTTGTTATCTGACAACAGAATTACTGGGCTATTAAGCCCTTTTTTTATGTCTTGGGGGTGGGCTTGTCCACATTAGAGCAAAAGTTAACAGAGATGATTTCAGCACCCGTTGCAGCATTAGGCTTTGAGCTGGTGGGCATTGAGTTCGTCCGGGGTCGCCAATCGACGCTGCGTATCTATATTGATAGTGACGATGGGATCACTGTTGATGATTGTGCTGATGTCAGCCATCAGGTCAGTGCGGTGTTGGATGTTGAAGATCCGATCACCGTGGCTTATAACCTGGAAGTATCTTCGCCAGGTCTGGATCGTCCTTTATTCACGGCCGAACACTACGTGCGTTTCCTCGGTGAAGAAGTGAGTCTGGTATTGCGTATGGCTGTCCAGAACCGCCGTAAATGGCAAGGAATAATCAAAGCCGTTGAAGGTGAGATGATCACGGTAACGGTGGAAGGCAAAGATGAAGTGTTCGCGCTGAGCAACATCCAGAAAGCGAATCTGGTACCCCACTTTTAAAGTTTGGATGAGGCAACTAGGATGAACAAAGAGATTCTGGCTGTTGTTGAAGCAGTTTCCAATGAGAAAGCTGTTCCGCGTGAAAAGATTTTCGAAGCATTGGAAATCGCACTGGCAACGGCAACCAAGAAAAAATACGAGCAGGAAATTGACGTCCGTGTCTGCATCGACCGCAAAACCGGCGATTTTGACACCTACCGCCGTTGGGTAGCCGTCAATGAAGTGACGCAGCCCACCCGTGAAATTACGCTGGAAGCAGCGCAATTCGAAGACCCAAGCATTGAGCTGGGCGGCTATGTCGAAGACCAGATCGAATCTGTGACTTTCGACCGCATCACCACCCAAACCGCCAAGCAGGTTATCGTACAGAAAGTGCGTGAAGCTGAACGTGCCATGGTGGTCGATCAGTTCCGCGAGCAAGAAGGTGAAATCGTTACCGGCGTTGTTAAGAAAGTCACCCGCGATAACATCTCTCTGGATCTCGGCAGCAACGCCGAAGCGGTGATTGGCCGTGAAGATATGCTCCCGCGTGAAAACTTCCGCCCTGGCGACCGTATTCGCGGCGTACTGTATGCGGTTCGCCCTGAAGCGCGTGGTGCTCAGCTATTCGTCAGTCGTTCTCGTTCTGAAATGCTGATTGAACTGTTCCGCATTGAAGTACCGGAAATCGGCGAAGAAGTCATCGAAATCAAAGCTGCGGCCCGCGATCCAGGTTCACGCGCTAAAATAGCCGTTAAGACTAACGACAAACGCATCGACCCCGTCGGCGCTTGTGTGGGTATGCGCGGCGCGCGCGTTCAAGCCGTTTCCAGTGAACTGGGTGGTGAGCGTATCGATATCGTCCTGTGGGATGACAATCCTGCTCAGTTCGTCATCAACGCCATGGCGCCCGCAGATGTTGCCTCTATCGTGGTAGATGAAGACAATCACACCATGGACATTGCCGTAGAGTCAGGAAACCTGGCTCAGGCTATCGGCCGTAACGGTCAGAACGTTCGCCTGGCATCACAGCTCAGCGGCTGGGAACTGAACGTGATGACGATTGAAGACCTGCAGGCCAAACATCAGGCCGAAGCGCATGCGGCGATTGATGTCTTTACTAAGCATCTAAGCATCGACGAAGAATTCGCCATTGTTCTAGTGGAAGAAGGCTTCTCCACCTTAGAAGAGCTGGCCTATGTGCCGATCAAAGAACTGCTTGAGATTGACGGGCTGGATGAAGAAACGATTGAAGCGCTGCGTGACCGTGCGAAGGCAGCGTTGACAACATTGGCGCTGGCTCGCGAGGAAAGCCTTGGTGACGGTCAGCCAGCCGATGATTTGCTAAACCTGCCTGGTTTGTCCCGTGAGCTGGCGTTTGCTCTGGCTGCACGCGGCGTATGTACGCTGGAAGATCTTGCTGAGCAGGGTGTCGATGACCTGACAGATATTGAAGAGCTTGATGAGAAGCAAGCCGGTGAGCTGATTATGGCCGCGCGTAATATCTGTTGGTTTGGCGACAACAACGAATAACGAACTGTAGCAGGAAAGGAACAGCATGACAGATGTAACCGTAAAATCGCTGGCCGCAGAGATTCAGACTCCGGTTGACCGCCTGATACAGCAGTTTGCTGATGCCGGTATAACCAAGTCCGCATCAGACTCTGTGACCCAGCACGAGAAAGAAAGCTTGCTGGCGCACCTGAACCGTGAACGCGGCAGTGCGCCGGGAAAACTGACGCTGCAGCGCAAAACGCGCAGCACATTGAATGTTCCAAGCACCGGTGGTAAGAGTAAAGCGGTACAGATCGAAGTCCGCAAGAAACGTACTTATGTAAAACGCGATTCTGTGGAAGGTCAGCAGACCTCCGAAGAAGAGTTGGCGCGGCGTGAAGCGGAAGAACAGGCACAACGTGCTGCAGAAGAGCAGACTAAACGCGAGGCGGAAGAAAAAGCCCAGCGCGAAGCGGCTGAAAAAGCGAAGCGTGCCGCTGAAGATCAAGCCAGACGTGAGGCCGCCGACAAGGCTAAGCGCGACGGAGCGGAAAAAGAAAAAGTGACCAATCAACAAAACAACACCATGACCAAACCAGCTCAGGCTGAGAAAGCGCGTCGCGAAGCCGAAGCAGCTGAACTCAAGCGAAAAGCGGAAGAAGCGGCACGCCAGAAGGTTGAAGAAGAAGCCCGTCGCGTGGCAGAAGAAGCTCGCCGCATGGCTGAGGAAAACGCCGGTCGTTGGGAAAATCAGAAAGACGAAACCGAAACTTCTGACTATCACGTAACCACATCGCATCACGCACGTGAAGCCGAAGATGAAAACGATCGCAAGGTCGAAGGCGAACGTCGTGCTCGCACTCGCGGCGGCAAAGCGACCAAGCAGAAGAAAGGCAACCGCCTGTCTGAATCTAAAGCCGATCGCGAAGAGGCTCGCGCTGTCACTCGCGGCGGTAAAGGCAAACGTAAACCAAGCACTCTGCAGCAGAGCTTCAACAAGCCTGCCCAGGCGGTTAACCGCGATGTAGTGATTGGCGAAACCGTGACGGTGGCTGAACTCGCGAACAAGATGGCCGTTAAAGGCTCTCAGGTCATCAAAACGATGATGCGTCTGGGCGCAATGGCGACTATCAACCAGGTTATCGATCAGGAAACGGCTCAGCTCGTGGCGGAAGAAATGGGNCACAAAGTGATCTTGCGTCGTGAAAATGAGCTGGAAGAAGCGCTGATGAGCGATCGTGATACCGGTGCTGCTGCTGAACCGCGCGCGCCTGTCGTCACTATCATGGGTCACGTTGACCATGGTAAAACCTCTCTGCTCGACTATATCCGTTCTACCAAAGTCGCTTCCGGCGAAGCGGGTGGCATTACCCAGCACATCGGTGCCTACCACGTAGAAACCGACAATGGCATGATCACGTTCCTGGATACCCCGGGACACGCCGCGTTTACCGCAATGCGCGCACGTGGTGCTCAGGCGACAGATATCGTCGTTCTGGTGGTTGCCGCAGATGATGGCGTGATGCCGCAGACTATCGAAGCTATTCAGCATGCTAAAGCCGCCAAAGTGCCGGTTGTCGTTGCTGTAAACAAAATCGATAAGCTGGAAGCCGACCCGGATCGCGTTAAAACCGAACTGTCTCAGCACGGCATCATGCCGGAAGATTGGGGCGGTGAAAGCCAGTTCGTACACGTGTCCGCCAAATCGGGTACGGGTATTGATGAACTACTGGATGCTATCTTGCTGCAGTCGGAAGTCCTGGAGCTGAAGGCCATCCGTAACGGCATGGCAAGCGGAGCGGTAATCGAATCCTTCCTGGATAAAGGCCGTGGTCCGGTTGCGACTGTCCTGGTCCGTGAAGGTACCTTGAACAAAGGTGATATCGTCCTGTGTGGCTTCGAGTACGGCCGTGTGCGTGCGATGCGTGACGAGTTGGGGCGTGAAGTCGCCTCTGCTGGCCCCTCTATTCCCGTCGAAATCCTGGGCCTGTCCGGCGTGCCGGCAGCAGGTGACGAAGCCACTGTCGTTCGCGACGAGAAGAAAGCACGTGAAGTTGCGCTGTATCGTCAGGGTAAATTCCGCGAAGTTAAACTGGCTCGCCAGCAGAAATCTAAACTGGAAAACATGTTTGCTAACATGAGCGAAGGCGAAGTTTCTGAACTGAACATCGTGTTGAAGTCCGACGTACAGGGTTCTTGCGAAGCGATTTCCGACTCTCTGATGAAGCTGTCCACCGATGAAGTAAAAGTCAAAATTGTCGGCTCTGGCGTGGGTGGGATTACTGAAACGGACGCTACGCTGGCCGCGGCATCCAACGCTATCCTGTTGGGCTTCAACGTGCGTGCAGACGCTTCCGCTCGCCGAGTCGTCGAAGCAGAAAGTCTGGATCTGCGCTATTACTCAGTCATCTATGACCTGATTGATGAAGTGAAGCAGGCGATGAGCGGTATGCTGGCGCCTGAGTACAAGCAGGAAATCATTGGTCTGGCTGAAGTTCGCGACGTGTTCAAATCACCGAAATTTGGCGCAATCGCAGGCTGTATGGTGACCGAGGGCGTGGTTAAACGTCATAACCCGATCCGTGTACTGCGTGATAACGTCGTTATCTACGAAGGCGAGCTGGAATCCCTGCGTCGCTTCAAAGATGACGTCAACGAAGTTCGTAACGGCATGGAATGTGGTATCGGCGTTAAGAACTACAACGATGTTCGTTCTGGCGACATGATTGAAGTATTTGAAATTATAGAGATTAAGCGCTCTATTGCGTAATGCTTTCATCGCCGCACCATTCTACTTTTCCAATGAGGGGGCCTTGTGCCCCCTCATTTTTCCGTGAGGTTTATCATGGCAAAAGAATATAGCCGCACACAGCGTGTGGCGCAGGAAATGCAAAAAGAGATCGCCATTATTCTTCAGCGCGAAGTGAAAGATCCTCGCGTGGGTATGGCGACCGTCTCCGGGGTTGAAATGTCCCGCGACCTGGCTTACGCCAAAGTTTTCGTGACCTTTCTGAACGATAACGAGCCAGAGCAGGTGAAAACCGGCATCAAAGCGTTGCAAGACGCTTCCGGATTTATTCGCGTACTGCTGGGTAAAGCGATGCGCCTGCGCGTGGTGCCTGAGCTGACCTTCTCCTACGACAACTCGTTGGTTGAAGGTATGCGGATGTCGAATCTGGTGACCAATGTCGTTAGAAAAGATGCCGAGCGTCGCTCTTCTTCCTCTTCGGATGAAGATCGGGAGGACTGATGGGGCGTCCTCGTCGTCGCGGCCGGGACGTTCATGGCGTTCTGCTGCTGGATAAACAGCAGGGAACATCGTCTAACGATGTGCTGCAAAAAGTTAAACGTCTCTTCAATGCCAACAAGGCCGGACATACTGGCGCNCTGGATCCGCTCGCGACGGGTATGCTGCCGATTTGTCTGGGTGAAGCGACCAAGTTTTCCCAATATTTGCTGGACTCGGACAAACGTTATCGCGTCATTGCTCGGTTGGGCCAGCGGACTGATACGTCGGATGCCGATGGTAACGTCGTCGAAGAGCGTCCCGTTACGTTCACCCCCGAAGCGTTGGCGCAGGCGTTGGATGCATTTCGCGGTACGACCCCACAGGTCCCGTCCATGTTTTCTGCACTGAAATATCAGGGGCGCCCGCTATACGAATATGCCCGTCAGGGTCAGACCGTTCCACGCGAAGCGCGTGAAATTACGGTCTATGAGCTGCAGCAGATTCGTTGGGAAGGGGACGAGCTGGAACTGGAGATCCATTGTTCGAAAGGCACCTATATCCGTACTATCATTGACGATCTGGGTGAAAAACTCGGTTGTGGCGCTCATGTAATTTATCTGCGCCGTCTGCAGGTGGCAACTTATCCGATAGAACGTATGGTCACGTTGGCACAGCTGCAAGTATTGGCCGAGCGTGCCGCTGAAGAAGAGCAGCCAGTCGGCGCGCTGCTTGATCCCTTACTTCTGCCGATGGACAGCGCTGTTCAGGAATTTCCTGAGGTTAATCTGCCGGAAGTCGTTGCCGGATACCTGAAATTGGGACAGGCGGTACGTGCCGCCAACGCCCCGGATTCGGGGATGGTACGCATCACAGAAGGCGACGCGCGGAAGTTTATTGGTATGGGCGTTATCGACGATGAAGGCCGCGTTGCACCTCGCCGTCTGGTGGTCGAATACCCCGAGTCTGAGGTCGTTTGACCGCCTTGCTATCCCCTTATACTGCGGGTAGAATAGCGCGGCTCAAGTACCGGGTCGCTGAATTAGAGATCGGCACCCTTTTTATCTTATATAATATTATTGGAGTTCTACTATGTCTCTAAGCGTTGAAGCTAAAGCAAAAATCGTTGCAGATTTCGGTCGTGATGCTAACGACAGCGGTTCTACCGAAGTTCAGGTTGCACTGTTGACTGCGCAGATCAACCACCTGCAGGGCCACTTTGCTGAGCACAAAAAAGATCACCACAGCCGTCGTGGTCTGCTGCGCATGGTCTCTCAGCGTCGTAAGCTGCTGGACTACCTGAAGCGTAAAGAAGTAGCGCGCTACACCAGCCTGATTGAGCGTCTGGGTCTGCGTCGCTAATCCGACGAGTTTCAGTAGAAAGGGGCCTATTATGGCCCCTTTCTTCTAGGATGCGTTGCTGAAACAGAGTAATGTATTGTTGAAGTGAAAAATGGTCCGTTATTACAGCTATTCGCGCGGCTAATGAGAGACTTTATTCTGCTGGAGAGCAGATTGAAGATTGTCATTAGTCGCGAGGATGTAGTGACTGGATCGGGTGTAAACTGGTCTGTGGCGTCCGAGATAAGTGGCGCGGCAACCCTTCGTGATACAAGGATATAATTTTGCTAAATCCGATCATTCGTAAATTCCAATATGGTCAGCATACCGTCACTATCGAAACCGGTATGATGGCTCGTCAGGCTACTGCTGCCGTTATGGTTAGCATGGACGACACCGCAGTATTCGTTACCGTTGTTGGTGCTAAACAGCCTAAACCGGGTCAGGGATTCTTCCCGCTGACCGTCAACTATCAGGAGCGTACATACGCTGCTGGCCGTTTCCCGGGTGGTTTCTTCCGTCGTGAAGGCCGTCCGAGCGAAGGCGAAACGTTGATTTCTCGCCTGATCGACCGTCCTATTCGTCCTCTGTTCCCGGAAGGTTTCCTGAATGAAGTTCAGGTTATCGCTACCGTTGTTTCTGTGAACCCGCAGGTAAACCCGGACATCGTCGCTATGATCGGTGCGTCTGCTGCGCTGAGCCTATCCGGCATTCCGTTCAACGGCCCAATCGGCTGCGCTCGCGTCGGTTACATCAACGACCAGTACGTGCTGAACCCGACCACTGATGAGCTGAAAGAAAGCCGTCTGGATCTGGTTGTCGCCGGTACCGAAGGTGCTGTGCTGATGGTGGAATCAGAAGCTGACCTGCTGAGCGAAGATCAGATGCTCGGCGCGGTTGTGTTCGGTCACGAACAGCAGCAGGTTGTGATCGAGAATATCAATTCTCTGGTCGCTGAAGCTGGNAAGCCGAAATGGGAATGGCATGCGCCAGAAGTGAATGAAACGCTGTACAGCCGTGTTAAAGCGCTGTCCGAATCCCGTCTCGGTGACGCTTACCGCATCACCGAGAAGCAGGAGCGTTACGCTCAAGTCGATGTCATCAAAGCGGATGTCGTTGCCACGCTGCTGGCCGAAGATGAAACGCTGGATGAAGGTGAAATCAGCGACATCCTGGGTAGTATTGAGAAGAATGTTGTTCGTAGCCGTGTTCTGAGCGGCGAGCCGCGTATCGATGGTCGTGAAAAAGACATGATCCGTGGTCTGGACGTTCGCACTGGCGTTCTGCCGCGTACGCACGGTTCCGCACTGTTCACCCGCGGTGAAACTCAGGCGCTGGTGACAGCCACTCTGGGTACCGAACGTGACGCGCAGACGATTGACGAACTGACCGGCGAGCGCACTGACCGCTTCCTGCTACACTATAACTTCCCTCCTTACTCTGTGGGTGAAACAGGTATGGTCGGATCGCCGAAGCGTCGTGAAATTGGTCACGGTCGTCTGGCGAAACGCGGCGTGTTGGCCGTTATGCCGAAGGCGAGCGAATTCCCGTACACCGTACGTGTGGTTTCTGAAATCACAGAATCCAATGGTTCTTCATCCATGGCTTCCGTATGTGGTGCTTCTCTGGCGCTCATGGATGCAGGCGTGCCGATCAAAGCGGCTGTTGCCGGTATCGCGATGGGCCTGGTGAAAGAAGGCGAGAACTTCGTCGTACTGTCTGACATTCTGGGTGATGAAGACCACCTGGGCGACATGGACTTCAAAGTCGCGGGTAGCCGTGATGGCGTCACCGCGCTGCAGATGGACATCAAGATCGAAGGCATTACCCGCGAAATCATGCAGGTGGCGCTGAACCAGGCTAAAGGTGCGCGTTTGCACATCCTGGGCGTGATGGAAGAAGCGATCAGTACGCCGCGTGGCGATATCTCTGAATTCGCACCGCGTATCCATACCATCAAAATCAGCACTGATAAGATCAAAGATGTGATTGGTAAAGGCGGCTCAGTCATCCGTGCTCTGACCGAAGAAACCGGCACGACGATCGAAATCGAAGATGATGGTACGGTGAAGATTGCTTCTACCGACGGTGAAAAAGCTAAACACGCGATTCGCCGTATCGAAGAGATCACGGCTGAAATCGAAGTCGGCCGCATCTATCAGGGTAAGGTAACCCGCATCGTTGACTTCGGCGCGTTTGTAGCCATCGGCGGCGGTAAAGAAGGTCTGGTTCACATCTCTCAGATCGCCGACAAGCGTGTTGAGAAAGTAACTGATTATCTGGAGATGGGTCAGGAAGTTCCCGTTAAGGTATTGGAAGTCGACCGTCAGGGTCGTGTCCGCCTGAGCATGAAGGAAGCGACTCCTCAGTCTCAGGAACCTGCGGTAGCCCCCGACGTAGAATAACGGATAATCATTTAGCAGCTCCTTACCGAGTTAGGGAGCTGCGTGTATGATGGGGATCGGATATCCTTATAGATACCGTCGCGGGACAGGATGTTCATCCTTTGTTTGTCTTCTTCGGGAGTGGGTAATGAAGCCTTTCTTGCGCTGGTGTTATGTCGCGGCAGCACTCATGCTTGCAGGATGCAGTAGCATGGATTGGCGCAAAAATACCGTTTTGGCGGTCCCGTTGCAGCCCACGCTGCAGCAGGAAGTCATTCTGGCTCGTATGGAGCAAATCCTGGCCAGTCGAGCGCTTACTCCTGATGAACGAGCACAGCTGTTATATGAGCGCGGAGTGCTGTATGATAGCTTAGGGTTACGGGCATTGGCGCGGAATGATTTTTCACAAGCGCTTTCTATCCGTCCCGACATCCCAGAGGTCTTCAATTATCTGGGGATTTACTTAACGCAGGCAGGCAATTTTGATGCTGCCTATGAAGCGTTTGATTCTGTACTAGAGCTTGATCCAACTTATAATTATGTGCGTCTCAATAGGGGGATCGCCTTGTACTACGGCGGTCGGTACCAATTGGCGCAGGATGATCTGCTAGCGTTTTATCGAGACGATCCCAATGATCCTTTCCGTTCCCTGTGGCTGTATCTGGTCGAGAGAGAAATCGATCCTGATAAGGCCATAAGCGCATTAAGAACGCGCTACGAGGGAGCAAAGAAAGGTGTGTGGGGATGGACTATTGTCGAATTCTACCTGGGCGATATCAGTGAAAAGACACTGATGCAGCGCTTGCAGGAAGAAGCAAAGGATAACACTTCGCTCGCTGAGCATCTCAGTGAAACTGACTTCTATTTAGGTAAGCACTACCTAAGTCTGGGGGACAAGGACACCGCTTCGGCGCTGTTCAAGCTGACGGTGGCTAACAATGTTCATAACTTTGTTGAGCACCGCTATGCATTGTTGGAATTGGCGCAGTTAGGCCAAGAGCAAGACGACCTATCAGGATCGGACCAGCAATAGCTGACGAACAATACTCAGCCTGGAATCAAAATGATTTCTATCGCCTTTACTGGTGAGGGCTTTTTTGTTCGCTTTTTAATCCAATTTGAGCCGGTTCACACTTTTCAATGAAAATGACTGAAAATTTTCTCGACGAGTTATGTAGACTGGCCGCCATCTACGAGGCACGTGTACATGACTAAGCTTGAAACCTCTTTTGCCGATTTGGGGCTGTCTGCTCCGATTATTAATGCCCTGACCGATCTGGGCTACGAAAAGCCTTCGCCGATCCAGGCGGAATGTATTCCTCACCTGCTGAATGGCCGTGATGTGCTGGGTATGGCACAGACAGGCAGCGGTAAAACCGCCGCATTTGCGGTGCCGTTACTGAATAACCTGAAACCTGAATTGAAAGCACCGCAGATTCTGGTGCTGGCGCCGACCCGTGAGCTGGCGGTTCAGGTATCTGAAGCTTGTAATGATTTCGCTAAACACATGCATGGCGTCAACGTGGTTGCCCTGTACGGCGGCCAGCGTTATGACGTACAGCTGCGCGCTTTGCGTCAGGGACCCCAGATCGTGGTCGGTACACCGGGCCGTCTGCTTGNCCACCTGAAACGTGGCACGCTGGACCTGTCCAATCTGAGCGGTTTGGTTCTGGATGAAGCCGATGAAATGCTGCGTATGGGCTTCATCGAAGACGTAGAAAACATCATGGCGCAGATCCCGGCTGAACATCAGACCGCGCTGTTCTCCGCGACGATGCCGGAAGCGATTCGTCGTATTACTCGTCGTTTCATGAAAGATCCACAGGAAGTCCGTATTCAGTCAAGTCTGACGACGCGTCCGGATATCAGCCAGAGCTACTGGATGGTGCACGGCGTTCGTAAAAACGAAGCGCTGATCCGTTTCCTTGAAGCGGAAGATTTCGATGCGGCGATTATTTTCGTACGTACTAAAAACGCGACGCTGGAAGTAGCTGAAGCGCTGGAGCGCAGTGGTTACAACAGCGCAGCGCTTAACGGCGACATGAACCAGGCTCTGCGTGAACAAACGCTGGAGCGTCTGAAGAACGGTCGTTTGGATATCCTGATTGCAACTGACGTTGCTGCACGTGGTCTGGATGTTGACCGCATCAGCCTGGTCGTCAACTA
This sequence comes from Lonsdalea quercina subsp. quercina, assembly GCF_000688655.1. Classification (GTDB taxonomy): domain Bacteria; phylum Pseudomonadota; class Gammaproteobacteria; order Enterobacterales; family Enterobacteriaceae; genus Lonsdalea; species Lonsdalea quercina. The sequence continues at coordinate 182,310 of NZ_JIBO01000004.1, forward strand.
CGATATCCCGATGGATGCGGAATCTTATGTTCACCGTATCGGCCGTACCGGTCGTGCGGGACGCGCCGGTCGTGCGATCCTGTTCGTTGATAACCGCGAACGTCGCCTGCTGCGTAACGTCGAACGCACTATGAAGCTGACTATTCCTGAAGTGGAACTACCGAACGCGGAACTGCTGGGCGAACGCCGTCTGGCCAAGTTTGCCGCCAAGGTTCAGGTCCAGTTGGAAAGCAGCGATCTGGATATGTACCGCGCGCTGCTGGCTAAACTACAGCCGCAGGAAGAGCTGGATATGGAAACGTTGGCTGCCGCACTGCTGAAGATGGCGCAGGGCGAACGTCCGCTGATTTTGCCGCCGGATCCGGTATTTGATCGCCGTCCGCGTCGTGAAATGCGCGATCGTGACGACCGCTTCGACCGTCGCCGTGAAGGGGGACGTGATGGTGAACGTCCGCAGCGCCGTGAACGTCGTGATGTTGGCGATATGGAACTGTATCGCATTGAAGTTGGCCGTGATGATGGCGTTGAAGTTCGTCACATCGTGGGCGCGATTGCGAATGAAGGCGACATCAGCAGCCGTTACATCGGTAACATCAAACTGTTCGGTACTCATTCCACGATTGAGCTTCCGAAAGGGATGCCTGGCGATCTGCTGTCACACTTCACTCGTACGCGTATTCTCAACAAACCGTTGAACATGCAGCTTCTGGGCGATGCTCAGCCGCACGAGCGTCGTGAAGGTGGGCGTGGTGGCCGTTCATTCGGCGATCGTCCTACCGGTGGTCGTCCCGCTAATGGCGGTCGTGGTCGCTCCTTCAGCGGCGAACGTCGTGAAGGCGGTGGTGAACGTCGCGGTAACCGTGCACCTCGTCAGCCGTCCAATTCCTAATCACTTTGGACTAACGTGGTAACACGCATCAAGCCAGCCTTCGGGCTGGCTTTTTTTGTCAGTCGATTCTTGCTTCTCTAATCACTTCCTGCTGTAACTTCCCCACAATCTCGAATGAACGCAGTCTGGCCTCATGGTCGAAAATTGAGGCGTTGATCATTAGCTCATCCGCCTGAGTTTGCCGCAACAGCATCTGTAATCCATGACGTACCTGCGAGCGATCACCCACGATGGAAAGTCGTAGTGTCTGTTCAACCGAGAGTTGTTCGGCTGGTGTCCAGATGTCATTCATCTCTTGTACCGGCGCGGGCAGCGGCCCCGGCATGCCACGGCGTAAATTGATGAATTGTTGCTGCTGCGACGTGAACAAGAAACGCGCGTGGGAGATGCTCTCTGCGGCGATGACATTAACGCAAACCATCGCATAGGGCTGAGACTGCTGCGCCGAAGGTTGAAATTTATCGCGATAGAGTTGCAGTGCCTGAATGAGCATATCCGGCGCAAAATGGGCGGCGAAAGCATACGGAAGTCCCAGCGCAGCGGCGAGCTGCGCGCTGTACAGACTGGAGCCAAGAAGCCAGATCGGTACGTTAAGACCCTGACCCGGAATGGCCCGCACCGCCTGATCCGGCTGTGCAGGCGCCAGATAACGCTGTAACTCCTGAACATCCGCGGGGAAATCATCCTCTTCGCCGTTTAAATGCCGGCGCAGCGCTATCATGGTGCGACGGTCGCTGCCCGGCGCGCGTCCCAGCCCCAGGTCGATACGTCCCGGATAGAGTGATTCCAGCGTTCCGAACTGCTCGGCGATGACCAGCGGCGCGTGGTTGGGCAGCATAACGCCGCCGGAGCCTAGTCGGATATGTTCGGTACCTGCCGCGAGATAGCCGAGCAGAACGGAGGTGGCTGCGCTGGCGATACCGGTCATATTGTGATGCTCGGCGAGCCAGTAGCGATGATACCCCCATTGCTCAGCATGTCTGACCAAATCCAGAGAGCGGTGAAAGGCGTCGCGCGGGGTTGCCCCAGCAGGAATGGGGGCCAGATCCAGTACGGAAAAAGTGACGGGCTGTTGTGACATAGGCTTGGCTCACCGGATTGAGGGTCAACCCGTTAGCAGGCTAACCGCAGAATAGTATTATTGGATAATCATAGTACGCAATATTCAGCGGCAGTAGCGGATGAGGTGTGCGGATGCCCAAAGTGTAGGGCATCCGGAAAGATCAATCTACCAGCTCCAGGCCGGGCAGGCGGCGCCAGTAGCCGTTGCACTCCTTCTCTTGATGAAGCGACAGCGGCTGTGTGCCGTGTTCGTTGGCGCGGAACTGCTCCAGTACATCCAGCGTTTCTAGCCCCAGCGGCGAGAGCCGGATGATATCCACGAGGCCCTCCATCGAGGTCAGCTCGTTGCCGAGGTTGTAGCAATATCCGCTCTGGGTCTGAATACCATTGAGCACGAATACTTGCTGATTTTCTTGCGACATCACCTTACGCCCCTGTGGATAATGAATGCAGCAGGTTTCACACTCATCCTTGGGCCGATTTTCGGAGCGCGCGGTAAAACAGCGGGCGGAGTAGGCCAGCGGCAGATGACCATAGCTCAGCACCTCGACGTCGAATTTATCGCGGAAGCCGAGTTCGTCGCACTGATTGAGTAAATGTTGTAGCCAGTCGCGCGATAGCTCTACCGGCATACACCAGCGAACCATCCCTTGTTTGTGCAACAGTCGCAACGTATAAGCGTTGTAGCAGTTCAATGCATGCCCGGCGACGAACGGCAGACGATGCTCCTCCGCCATGTTGACGGCGCCGAGATCGTTGGCCTCAAGCAGAAAGTCGCCGNTTTCGACATAACGCTTGAGTTCATTCAACTCTGAGGGTGCTTGCAGCAACGCCAGTGTGGAAATGACCACCTGTTTGCCGCTGGCGGAAACCTGACGGGCGACCTCCAGCCAGTCATTGACCTTCATGCCTCGGCGTTTGCTGCAAACGGTCTCCCCGAGATAGACGATATCCGCGCTGCTGGACATGGCCGCCTGATAAAAGGCCTCAATATCTGCTTTGGGCCAATAGTAAAGGATGGCTCCCAATGCATACTTCATAGTGTTCTCCTGACTACTGCCATTCACGGTGATAAGCGCCCAGCGTGGTTTGAGTCCCTTCGGCTACGGCGCCCAGGGCGTCCATCCATTCAGGGTTGGGGGCATAGCATTCTGGCGATGCCTTGCAGCGGTCGATTGCTTCACGCCACACCCGCGTGACTTGGCTGACATAGGCTGGACTGCGCTGGCGGCCTTCGATTTTCACTGAGGCGATATTCGCAGCCATCAGCTCCGGCAGCAGTGAGAGCGTATTCAGGCTGGTCGGTTCTTCCAGCGCGTGGTAGCGTTTGCCGTCCACCAGATAACGCCCTTTGCACAGCGTGGGATAACCGGCATTTTCGTGATCCTGATAACGGTCGATCAGCACGTTGTTCAGACGAGATTCCATTCCTTTGTCGGTCTGCTGCCAACGGACGAAACGCGCCGGAGAGCAGGCGCCTACGGTGTTGGGCGACTCGCCGGTCAGATAAGAGGAGAGGTAGCAGCGTCCTTCCGCCATGATGCACAGGCTGCCGAAGGCGAAGACTTCCAGCGGCACCGGGCTGGTGCGAGCAAGCTGTTTGACTTGATGAATTGACAGCACGCGCGGCAGGACGACGCGCGCCACGTCGAAGTGTTTTTGATAAAAACGGATAGCCTGTTCGTTCGTTGCCGAAGCCTGCACAGAAACGTGGCGTTCGATATGCGGATAGCGTTCCGCGGCGTATTCCAACGTCGCCAGGTCAGCCAGGATCAGGACGTCGGCGCCGGCGTCTGCGGCGCTATCCACGGCGCGTTGCCAGCGTTGGAAACCGTCTGGATGGGCGAAGGTATTGATGGCGATATGCAGTTTGCGCTTATGCTGATGCACGTAACTACGAGCTTCCTGCAGTTTTTTATCGTTAAAGTTTAGTCCGGCGAAATGTCGTGCGTTGGTATCATCTTTTAGCCCGATGTACACCGCGTCTGCACCATTATCAATAGCGGCTTTTAGCGCCGGCAAGTTACCGGCAGGGCAAAGCAGTTCCATACCTATTCCTTCACTCATCAAGGCCTTCGTTATATTTAAACGGAGGCGATCAATGATGTTGTCTGATTGATGAAGCAGGTTATCAGTCAATTAAAAATTCTGACTAAAAGGCATCTTAGTTAACCCGCTGTGGCAACACTTTGATTTAAACCAGTATATAGTGTGATGAAATTAATATAGCAGACGCGCGTATTTCGTGATTTGAGCGATAACCGGCTACATTGTTGATGTAAGCCGCTGTCGCGAGTTTGCAATGTGGCAAAATGATGCAAGAGTATCGTGTCGTCTGTATCGCTTTAGCTTTAGAGGAGTACGCCAGTGCTGGAACAACTACGGGCGCAAATTGTGCGTCAGGGGCCGGGATTTTTGGGCAAACCGTTAGCGTTAACGCCCTTTTCCGTGCAGCGCCGGATATTGGAGCAACTGCTCAAGTGGCAGTTCCGTCAGGCGCTGGAAGATGGCGATCTGGAATTTTTGGAAGATCGCTGGTTGCAGATTGAAGTCCGGGACATGGGACTGCGTTGGTTTATGACGCAGCGCGAGGGGCGCCTGCTGGTGAGTCGCAACGAAATCGCGGAAGTGACTTTCAGCGCCGATGCCAACGATCTGATTCTGATCGCGGCGCGTAAAGAAGATCCCGATACGCTGTTTTTTCAACGTCGTCTGCGTATCGAAGGGGATACGGAGCTGGGCCTCTACGTGAAGAATCTGATGGATGCCGTTGAGCTGGAAAGCATGCCGACTCCACTGCGTGTTGCGCTGCTGCAGTTGGCGGACTTTGTCGAGTCGGGACTGCGGGAGGGCGCGGATCAGGCTCCGGCACATGCGCCGGCGTCATGCTAATCCGTGTTGAAATTCCCGTCGATGCGCCGGGGATCGATCGCCTGCTACGACGGTCATTTCCGACCCCGGCAGAAGCTGAACGGGTGCAAGCGCTGCGTGAAAGCGCTCAGCTGACGCTGGGCATGGTGGCGACGGATGACGAAGGCGGCGTGGTGGCTTATGCCGCGTTTAGTCCGGTCAGTATTGAAGGGGAAGATCTTCAGTGGGTCGGACTGGCGCCGCTGGCGGTCGATGAGCGCCTGAGAAAGGAAGGGTTAGGCGAGCAACTGGTGTATGGCGGTCTGGATTCGCTCAATGAATTCGGTTACACCGCGGTGGTTGTTTTCGGCGACCCGGCTTACTTCTCCCGTTTTGGCTTTGTCGCGGCGTCGGAACATCAGCTCAGCTGCTGCCGGAAAGATCCCACATCCACCTTTCAGATCTACCCGTTGGCGGACAATCATTTCCAGGGTGTTAGTGGGAAAGTGGAGTTCGCCCATCCGTTCAATTGCGTTTAAATTCGGCTAAAAAGCGGGCGACAGACTCAGGCTGGTCGTGAACCAGCCGCTCTTTCTGCGTTTTACTCAGCTGTTTAATGCGATATTCCCACCGCAGCGCGACAGATCGGTCGCTCGCCTTACACCAATACACTAATGAGAGTTCGCCCTTGCCGCGTAGCGAACGGGCGCCTTTGCCCGCCTGATGCTGAGCCAANCGCCGCGCGGNATCGGTGGTGATGCCGGTATACAGCATGCCGCCGGCGGTACGCAGCATATAGACAAACCAGTCTGGTGATGGGGAATCCTGCATCGTCGTGGCTTTCTCGTTCAAAGATAAACTCATCGTCTATTTTACGGTGTTCTGCGTCTAAAGGTGAATGCTTGTCGCTATGTGGGTCACGGATCATGATGAATTGCCAATAAAGTTCATGATGGCAGAAACGTCATCGTTTATTTATTGCCGCGACATCGGCGTTTTTACATTAATTTCATGACAGATAAAATGAAATTTCATGATCATTTTAGGAATGTTCAATAAAACATAGACAGAGTCATCAATATTTTGAAGATATAAAGTAAATCAGGCGGGGGGTGAATATTTTCTGTCTGTACCAGTGAAAACATAAATGTTATTGAGGGTTTCCAATGAATACTTTTCTTCACCGCGTTATCCTGACTTTGTCATTTTCTTGAACAGCGCGATCAAGATATAAGCTTTTGTCACTGGGGATAAGAAGAGGCGCTGCGCCAAAGTTTTATGCGGCGTCATCCGAAGCGGTATAAAGCGTTCTCTGGTCTGGAATGGATGAAGAGGCCGCATGGGCCTCTCTATCTTATTAGTCAATCAAGAGCAGGGGAGGCACTCATCAGCAATGCAGCACATTGCCGAGTCATCCTTGGGTTTATTAATCACTAGCCCACTTTTGGCCGCTATAACGGGACCAGCGACGGTGGAAAGCAGCAATAAACCACAAATAGAGAGAGCGATTTTTTTCACGAATAACATCCTTATTGAAATATCCCGGAAAATGGAGCGACTATTAAATACTGTTAATCTGAAGGGGTGTCAAGATTTATGACCGGCGATTCCAGGGTTCATAAACCCCCGGTCTCTTGGTATTTATGTCATCGCGCGTGTGGATAGAAATGTGGTCTAAATAGGTCATGTTCCCGGTGGAGGTAAATCATCCGGAAAAAGGTGTGGATAACCCCCCTAATAAGACCTTTGACACGCGTTTTTTGTTGCGCAAACAGAGATAGCGAGTCTTCGTTTTGTGGCTTATTGTTATTTCTGGGAAGCGTCAGCACAAATTATTCACGTTACTGTGGTCCAATAGCGGCAGTAGCAAAGCTTCCTTTTTTATCGGTGATGCGATGTTTGATCTCTTTCTGTAGGTAAACATTACAGGGGGGACGAGAGGCTTGAAGATCACCGTCGACTTTCAATTGGAGTGGCGACATGACTGAAATAACCGCTGCCGCGCAGCGCGCACTAGGGCTAATGGATCTGACGACCCTGAACGACGACGACACGGACGAAAAGGTCAGCGATCTCTGTCGGCAGGCTAACAGCCCTGCCGGTCACACGGCGGCAATCTGTATTTACCCCCGTTTTATTCCGCTGGCGCGCAAGGCGCTGCGTGAACAGGGCACGCCGGAGATCCGTATCGCGACGGTGACCAATTTTCCCCACGGCAACGATGATGTGGCGATAGCGCTGGCGGAAACCCGCGCCGCGATTGCCTACGGCGCCGATGAAGNCGATGTGGTATTTCCTTACCGCGCGATGCTGGCTGGTGAAACGCGGCGCGGTTTCGATGTGGTGCAAGCCTGTAAGCAGGCGTGCGTAGAACGTCAGGTACTGCTCAAGGTCATTATCGAAACCGGTGAGCTTAAAGAGGACGCGTTCATTCGGCAGGCCAGCGAAATCGCAATTAACGCGGGGGCCGACTTCATCAAAACGTCGACCGGCAAAGTGCCTGTCAACGCCACCTTGCACAGCGCGGAGATCATGCTGAACGTGATCAAAGACATGCACGTCGGCGATCGGGTGGGATTCAAAGCGGCTGGCGGCGTGCGCACCGCCGAAGAGGCGGCACGCTATTTGCAGCTGGCAGATAGCATTATGGGCGCGGGATGGGCGGACGCGCGGCACTTCCGCTTCGGGGCTTCCGGACTGTTAAGCAGCTTGCTGAACACGTTGGGGCGCGGCACTGAAACCGCACGTGGCGATTATTAACTATCGCCGCCGGCGGTACCTCTGTCAGTACAGAAGAGAGTGCGACAGAGCAGGTTGGAGGCGTTACCTTGTTGCTAATCCCTGAAATTATTCGTAAGAAACGTGACGGACACCCGCTCAGCGAGGACGAGATCCGCCATTTCGTTAACGGTATTCGCGACAATACCGTGTCGGAGGGGCAGATTGCGGCGCTGGCGATGACGATCTATTTCCATGATATGACCATGGATGAACGTGTGGCGCTGACGCTGGCGATGCGCGATTCCGGCACTGTGTTGGACTGGCGATCCCTCCATCTGAACGGACCGCTGGTGGACAAACATTCCACCGGCGGCGTGGGAGACGTCACCTCGCTGATGCTGGGGCCGATGGTGGCCGCCTGCGGCGGCTATGTGCCGATGATTTCGGGCAGGGGACTAGGGCATACCGGCGGTACGCTCGACAAGCTGGAGTCCATTCCTGGTCTGGATATCTACCCCGACGATGATCGCTTTCGCGAGATGATTCAGCAGGTGGGGGTCGCAATCATCGGGCAAACCCATTCGTTGGCGCCTGCGGACCGGCGCTTCTACGCCACGCGCGACACGACCGCCACCGTTGATACGATCCCGCTCATCACCGCCTCTATCCTGGCGAAAAAACTGGCGGAAGGACTGGATGCGCTGGTGATGGATGTCAAGGTCGGCTCAGGAGCTTTCATGCCGACCTACTCGGCATCAGAACAGCTGGCGCAGGCTATCGTCGGCGTCGCCAATCACGCCGGGTGCCGAACCAGCGCGCTGTTGACCGATATGAATCAGGTGCTGGCATCCAGCGCCGGAAATGCGCTTGAAGTGAGGGAAGCCGTGCGCTTCCTCACCGGCGCGCAGCGAAATCCTCGACTGTTCGACGTCACGATGGCGCTGTGCGAAGAGATGCTGGTGACGGGGAATCTGGCCGCTTCGCCGCAAGATGCCCGGCGTCAGCTCATGGCCGTGCTGGAAAGCGGCCGGGCGGCGGAGGTCTTCGGCCGCATGGTCTCCGCACAAGGGGGACCGAGCGATTTCGTTGAGCGCTATGAGCGCTACCTGCAACCTGCCACGCTGAGTAAACCCGTTTTCGCCGAACGCGAGGGCGTGATCGCCTCTATGGACACCCGCGCCATAGGTATGGCAGTGGTCTCCCTGGGTGGTGGTCGCCTGCGGCCAGATGATACTATTGACCACAGCGTGGGATTGAGCGACATGATTAGCCTGGGCGAACCGGTGGATTCTCAGCGTCCACTGGCCATAATTCATGCCAATACCGAAGTGCAATGGCAGCAGGCCGCACAGCGAATTCAGGCGGCGGTGACGGTAAGCGACCGAGCATCGGAGGCGCATCCGATGGTTTATCGCCGGGTGAACATCTCAGATGTCGACGCCGCTGAATAGTGGGTGGCGCATGGCCCCAGAAAAGAACGCAGGAGAGAGTGAAATGAAACGTGCATTTATCATGGTGCTGGATTCGTTTGGCATCGGCAGCGCCGCCGACGCCGAGCGGTTCGGAGACGTCGGCTCGGATACGCTGGGCCACATCGCGCAGGCCTGTGCGGAAGGCCGCGCCGAGCAAGGACGTCAGGGACCGCTGTCTTTACCGAATCTGAGCCGCTTGGGGTTGGGCAAGGCGGCGGAAGCATCAACCGGTCGTTTCCCGGCCGGCCTGGATGCGCAAGCGGACATCATTGGGGCTTATGCCCACGCCAGCGAAATCTCCTCGGGAAAAGATACGCCGTCGGGTCATTGGGAAATCGCGGGCGTCCCGGTCCTGTTTGACTGGGGCTATTTTCACGACACGCAGAACAGTTTTCCTCAGCCGCTGCTGGACCTGCTGGTTGAGCGCGCCAACCTGCCCGGTTATCTCGGCAACTGCCACTCCTCCGGAACGGTGATTCTGGATGAGCTGGGTGAAGAGCACATGAAGACCGGCAAGCCGATTTTCTACACCTCGGCGGATTCGGTATTCCAAATCGCCTGCCATGAAGAAACTTACGGGTTGGACAACCTGTACGCGTTATGCGAAATCGCGCGTGAAGCGTTGACCGAGGGCGGCTACAACATTGGTCGCGTGATTGCGCGCCCGTTCGTGGGGGATAAAGCGGGCAACTTCCAGCGGACGGGGAACCGTCACGACCTGGCTGTCGAGCCGCCGGCGCCCACCGTGCTGAAAAAGCTGGTGGAGGAGAAAAACGGCCACGTCGTCTCGGTCGGCAAGATCGCCGATATTTACGCCCACGTCGGCATCACCAAAAAGGTCAAAGCCACCGGTCTGGACGCGCTGTTTGATGCAACGCTGAAAGAAATGGATGCCGCTGGCGACGAGACGATCGTGTTTACCAACTTTGTCGACTTCGACTCCTCCTACGGCCATCGCCGCGACGTGTCAGGCTATGCCGCGGCGCTGGAGCTGTTCGACCGCCGGTTGCCTGAGCTGATGGATAAGGTCGGCGAAGGCGATATTCTGATCCTGACGGCGGACCACGGTTGCGATCCGACCTGGCCAGGCACGGATCACACGCGTGAACACGTACCGGTACTGATTTATGGTCCGCAGGTTCAGCCGGGATCGCGCGGTCATCGCACGACCTTCGCGGATATCGGGCAGACGGTGGCAAGCTATTTCGGCGTGTCGCCGATGGACTATGGAACCTCAATGCTGTGAGCCAGTAGGCTGACGGAATAACCACTATTTATGCTGATGAAAAAGGAACAATAAGGATGGCTACGCCTCACATTAATGCTGAAATGGGTGATTTTGCGGACGTGGTATTGATGCCGGGCGATCCGTTGCGCGCAAAATACATCGCCGACACCTTTTTGGAAGACGTGGTGGAAGTGAATAACGTGCGCGGCATGTTGGGCTTCACCGGCACCTATAAAGGCCGCCGTATCTCGGTAATGGGACACGGCATGGGTATCCCGTCTTGCTCCATCTACGCGAAAGAACTGATCACCGAGTTCGGCGTGGAAAAAATTATCCGCATCGGCTCCTGCGGCGCGGTCAGCGAAAACGTGAAGGTTCGCGATGTGGTGATCGGCATGGGCGCCTGCACCGACTCCAAAGTGAACCGCATGCGTTTCAAGGATCACGACTTCGCGGCGATTGCCGACTACGATCTGCTGCGTCACGCGGTAGACGCGGCCAACACCCGCGGCGTTAAAGTACGCGTGGGCAACCTGTTCTCCGCGGACCTGTTCTACACGCCGGACCCGCAGATGTTCGACGTGATGGAAAAATACGGCGTACTGGGCGTGGAAATGGAAGCGGCGGGCATCTACGGTGTTGCCGCTGAATTCGGCGCCAAGGCGCTGGCGATCTGCACCGTGTCCGACCATATTCGGACTCAGGAAGTCACCACGGCGGAAGAGCGTCAGACCACGTTCAATGAGATGATCGAAATCGCGCTCGAATCCGTTCTGCTGGGCGACAAAGACTAATTTTGTCGTCTTGAAATGGGACCGGCTTTCNCCGACCCCCATTCCCTTCAGGCGCTCCGTTTCGGCGGGGCGCCTGTGTTTTAGCCAGCACTCCCCGCCTTATCCTTCCTCCCACTCTGTTTTTCTGACCTGATTAACGCGCTATCGAGTGGCGGCTCGCCAGCGTGATGCCTGCGAAAATGGTGGCGATCCCCATCAGATGATAAAGATGGATTTGTTCGCCCAGAAACAGGACCGACAGGGCCACGCCGAACACGGGAATCAGATGGATGGTCAGCCCGGCTCGCGCCGCGCCGACGAGTGTTACGCCGCGACCAAACAGCAAGTAGGCGACAAAAGACGGAAAGATCCCCAGATAGAGCACGGCTGACAGCGTAATGCGATCCCAAACCGCGCTCGCGCCGCTGTGGCTCTCCCACAGCCAGAGGGGAAATATAACGATTAGCGAAATAATCACCTGTACGCCCAGCAGCCCCAGACGGCTGACTTCGGGCGGGATTTTTTTCAGCCACAGCGTATAAAACGAGAAGCTGGCCATCGCGCCCAGCAGCATCAGGTCGCCGGACGAAAAGGACAAAGACAGCAGACCGGCCAGTTCGCCGTGGAAAATAATGGTCAGCACGCCGCAGAATGAAATCAGCAGACCTGCCGCCTGCGAGAGCCTGAGCGGCTGACCGTAAAACAGACCGGCAAACAGCATGATTAACACCGGAATACAGGAGTTGAGCAGCAGCGCATTCGTGCCGGAAGTGTGATGCAGTCCGACATAGGTCAGCAGACTGAAGAAAACGATCCCGCTGAGGGATATGGCGACGATACGGAGAGGAAACGCCCGGTAACGCTCGGCATCGCGGCGGATATATTTCCATGCAAAGGGCAGGATGCAGATCAGCGCGATCAGCCAGCGCACCAGAGTCAGCGTCACCGGTGGGATCTCGTTGCGCACCGCGCGTCCGATGATGAAGTTGCCAGCCCACAGCAGCGGCGGGAGGGNCAGAATAAAAAAGACGATCAGCCGCGATGGCTGAGCGCCCACAGAAGGGGACTGAGACATAGCTTCGTTTCCTGGAGAAAAGCTGCCGGGCATGCGCTAACGGCAAGCGTGCATAAGTGCTGGGCTGGACCGCAAAATGCACGATCTGTCCCTGGCGAAGCCGGATGATTTAACTGCCGATTATGAAAGCCCGCACGCAAAAAATCTATCATCGCGTGCGTTTGCATGCTGGTTCGAGGTGGTTATCGCGTAGAGGCTGACTCTGCCGCTGACAGCCGGACAGCGGAATCGCTATCCGGCTTCGCCAGATTACGGCTGGGACGCAGGTTGGAGATGGATCTGAGTTTCGAACAGCGGATTCAGCACCGACTGATGCGTGACGGAGAGCACGATGGTGCCCGGCAAATGTCGCCGCAGCCGTTTCATCACCTCTATCGCGGTCTCTTCATCCAACTGGCTGGTCGCCTCATCCAGACACAGCAGCGTCGGTTTCATCAGGATCGCCCGGATGAGCGAAAGCCGCTGTTGCTCGCCGCCGGNCAGCCGTTGCGCCCAAGGCTCATCGGCATCCAGCTCTGTGCTCAGATGCCCCAGATGCATATCGATCAGCGCTTCCTGCAACACCGCATCGCTGAACTCTTTTGTTTGCGGATAGGTCAAAGCCTGCCGCAGCGTACCCTGCGGCAGATAGGGCTTCTGCGGCAGAAACAGCACGCGCCCAGCCGGCAGATACCAGCGTCCGGTCGTATAAGGCCATAGTCCCGCGAGCGCCCGCAGCAGCGTGGTTTTGCCGATCCCGCTGGCGCCTTGCAGGCTACACCACTCGCCCGGTTTCACCCGTGCGGAGCAGGGGGCGAGCAGCGCCCGACCCTGCGGCCGCAGCACGGTCAGTTGGTGAATTTGCAGTGCTTCGCCCTGCGGCGTGCGCGTGGTCGCTGGCGGCAGCGCCTCCAACCGCTGTTGCAGCTGCCAGAGACGTTCGATCGTGGCAGACCACCGCGCCAACTGGCGATAACTGTCAACGAACCAGCCGAAAGCGTCCAGCACGTAGCCGAAGGCGGTTTTGGCCTGCATGATCGCGCCTAACGAGACCTTGTGGGCGAGATACAGCGGAAGCACCGCGAAAACCGGCACGATCAGGCTGAAACGAAAATAGCTGACCGTGAAGCTTTCCAATCGAAACTCTTGCCCCATCAGACGGTAGCCGGTGGCGAGCACGGCGCGGAAGCGGNCGCGCAGCCGCCTGTTTTCGATTTCATCGCCCTGATAAAAAGCGATTTGTTCGCTGTGGCTGTTGACCCGGATCAGGCTGGCGCGATAGTCGGCCTCGACTTTCTGCATCTGATGGTTGGTGCGATGCAGGGGAAAGCCCAGTGCGTGGGTAAGAATGCTGCCGACCAGGGCGTAGATCAAAGCAATCCACACCAGATAACCGTGGATCGTGACGGTATGCCCGCCGATCGTGAACGTCTGTACCCCGGAGATGCCCCACAGGATGGCGATAAAGGACAGCAGGCCGACCACGTTTTTCAGCAGCGACAGCAGCAGTTCCAGNCTTTGCTCGCACAGCAGGCGGATATCTTCGGCAATACGCTGGTCCGGGTTATCCGGCGTGCCGGCGGGATCCTGTTGCAGCCGATAATGCGCATGATCCCGTAGCCACTGTGTTTCATAGTGCTGGGTCATCATGTCGCGCCAGCGCAAGATCAGCGCTTTTTTCAGCCAGTTGCCGCTGATAATCACCAGGACGAACAGCGCGGTATACCCAAGATAGCGCCAAATCAGATCGGCGACCGAGGCGTGCTGGAAGAAGTCCGCCAGCGCATCGTAAAAGTCCTTGCTCCAGTTGTTGTAAAGCACGCTGATGCCGACGACGGACAGCGTCAGCGCCACCACGACCAGCAACAGCAGCCACAGCACTATCGCCTGCGCCGATAACCACAACGGCGCGACCAGTTGATAAAAACGTTTAAGCGTCTGCATGGCGTAACACGTTAAAAGAGTGAGTCATCAACGTCATTAGAAGTCCCACTTCGCCGTCAGCATAAAGTTACGCGGATCGCCGTAGTAGTTATTCCCGTTGATGATGCGGTTATTCAGGGTCCGGTAATACTCTTTATTCGTCAGGTTGTTGCCCACCAGATTAAAGCTGAGGTGTTTGTTGTACTGATAGCTGACGTTGGCGTTGTACAGCGTGTAGCCGCCCTGATGGATATCGTAGTTGGAGCTGGTGTCGGTTTGCGCGGTCATCCCAACGCCGACACTCCATTGGTTTAGCCTGCCCGGTAGCGTGTAGCTGCTGTACAGTTTGAACATGTGCTGGGGCGTATAGCGGTTGTAGGTCTGTCCTTTTTCGCCCTCTTCGCCTTCCAGATATTTGGTGTTGGTCAGCGTGTAGCCTGCGAAAAGCTGCCAACCTTCCGCCAGCTTGCCTGAGGCTTCCAGTTCTACCCCTTGGCTGCGTACTTTGCCTTGTGAACGATAGCAGTATTCGCTGGTGAGGCAGTTGGTGTCCTCCACGGCCCGATTGGCTTGAATAATGCGATAGAGCGCGACGGAGGTATTCAGATCACCATCGAAGAACTCACCCTTAATTCCCGTTTCGTAGTTTTTCCCTGTCACCGCAGGCAGCATGTTGCCAGAGCGATCAATATCTTCCTGGGGTTTAAAGATATCGCTATAACTGGCATACCAGGTGTAATGATCGCTGAAGTCCCACAGCAGCCCGCCGAAGGGGATCAGTTTGTCGCGCACTTTGTAACCGCTGCTGTGATTGGTGACGTCAGTAGTACGATTCGTGGAGTACATGTCATAGCTGTAGGCGCTATAGCGGCTGCCCAGAATGAGCTTCCAGCGATCCGCCAGCTCCAGTCGGGTCGTGGCGAACAGCGCGCGTTGGTAGAGGTTATAACGGTAGCGATTGGTGTAGTCCGGCCATTCCGGCTCGGCCAGTTCGCTGGCGTTCCAGTGGTAAATATCTACCGCGTCGTTTTTGATGATTCGGCCGTAGAGGTTGTCAAAGTTCTCTTTCTGATACTCGCCGCCGACCACCAGTTCGTGGGAACGGCCCAGCAATTCGAAAGGCCCTTTCAGGCTGAGGTTATAGCTCCACTGGNCGGATTGATTATCGCGCTGAAGCGCGTTATTGAGTTTCGGCGTTACGCTGCCGTAAACCCCGATGGTTTTACTTTTTGCTTCGGCGTGTGTGTAATTCAGCGTGCTTTTCAGCGCCCAGTCATTTTCGAATTGATGCTCAAATTCGATGAAGGGATTGATTTTATCAANCTCGATGCGGTTCCAGCTCGCGCCGAGGAACGTCGAGTGTGGAAGGCCGAGACTGCTGCCATCGCTGCTCATTGGGATGCCGTACAGATCGGGAACCGTATGGGTTTTCTGCCAATTAACCCCGGTCGTCAGCGTGGTATCCGGGGTGATATCCCAGGCTAGCGTCCCATACAGCACGCTGCGGTCGCTATCGACATAATCTACCGAGCTTTGCTTGTCCTGATAAACGCCGACGAAGCGCCCGCGCACGGAAGCATCATCGTTCAGGGGGCCGGAGACGTCGNCCTCGTTGCGGTAATTGTCCCAGGAACCCGCGCCAGCGCTGACGTAGCCCTGAAAGTTGTAAGTGGGTTTTTTACGCACCAGATTAACGGTGCCGCCCGGTTCTCCATTGCCTTGCGTCAGGCCGGAGGCACCGCGCAGGACCTCGACGTGATCGTAGATTGCCAAATCGGGCGACTCGGAAGACGCCTCGGAGTAGCCCATGCCGGACACGCTATTCTGAGAAGAGGAGTTCGCGCCATCCTCTTTGATGTTGTCCATCGTGAAGCCGCGTGACTGAAATTGCACCTGATAGGAACTATTGTTCACCACGTTAACGCCAGTGGTCTGACTCATCGCTTCATCCAGCGAGGTCATGTGCTGCTGGTTCATCCGAGTGCGGCTAACGACGCTGACCGACTGGGGGGTTTCTCTTGGCGAAAGGGCCAGTTCCGTCGCCGTGCTCATGCTGCGAGTGGTATAGGAACCGGTGCCTTCCGTCATTCCCTGATGGTTCACCTGCGCCACCACCACTAATTCGTCCTCTGTCGGCGCCTTTTGCAGCAGGAAGCTGCCGTCCGCCTGTTTCACCGCCTGCAAACCGTGGCTTTGCAGCAACGTTGCCAGAGCGCTCTCCACGTCATAATCGCCGTTTAGCGCTTTGCCGTTCAGACCCTGGGTCAGCGCCGCATCGGCCGCGAGGTCGATGCCGGACTGGCGCGCTAACTGATTAAGCTGTTCGCTTAGCGAACCCGCGGCAATGGCATAGTGCTGCACGGCGGCGTTTTCCGCCGCGCTGGCAGGCGCAGTAGGTAGAATGATAACCGGTGAGCCCAGAACAAAAAGACGGGCGGCCAGAGCCAACGGCCGGAGAGCGCGAGGTGGTGCGGTGAATAACATAGGAATAGCCTTTAATACCCAGAGTCAAAAGAAATAAAGCCTGTTTTTATACTGAATCGAACGAGCGGTGAAAAAGGGAACCAAAACGGAAGCCATCGCTACACTTTTTTTTCGATCGTCACCCACCAGGAAAAACGTCGATGAATGCGGATCGGCAGCGCCCGGGACATCATATCCAGCGCCTTGTCGGTGTTGTCCAGCGGGAAGGTTCCCACCAGCCGGAGCGCGGCGATATCCGGATCGCAGGAGAGATAACCGCGTCTGTAGCGGGACAGACGGGCGATCACCTCGCCAAGCGGGGTATTGTCCGCGCTTAATTTACCCCGACGCCAGTCGGCGTCGGCGCTGTCCAAGCGATCGAGCGTACCCAAACCGTCGGCGGTGAAACGCCATTGCTGACCGGCGTTGACGCGGCGCGTGACGCTGTCCTGTCGGGGCGNGACGGCGACGATGCCGTCGTAGACGTTGAGCCGCGTGCTTTCGTCCTGTTGGCTGACGCTGAAGCGCGTGCCCAGCGCCTGCATCCTGCCTTGCTCGCTGACCACCACAAAAGGCCGCAGGGGGTCAGGCGCGGTGGCGATGAATATCTGTCCGGCGCGCAGAAACAACTGCCGCTCCGTTGTCGTATAGCGAATATCCATGGCGCTGGCGGTATCCAGCCAGATACGCGAACCATCGGTCAGCGTCATGGGTTTAATCTCACCGGTCACGGTGCGATTGTCGGCGGTCATCGCCAGCAGCGACTCGCGCAGCGGGGTATAGCGATAACCCATCCAGGACAGCAGCCCGCCGGACGTTAGCAACGCCGTCAGCTTCAGCGCCCGGCGGCGGCTGACGCGCGGCGAGCGCAGGAGAGCCTCCGCGCTCGGCTGATGCAGTTCGCCCCGCAGCGGCTGAAAGCGCTGGCTAATCGTCTGCACGTAGATCCAGGCTTCCCGATGTTCGACGCTTTCATCCAGCCACCTCTGCCAGCGTTGGCGCAGCTCACTGTGCTCCCCGTCGTCCTCCAACAATTGCGCATACCAGTCCGCCGCCTCTTGCAGAGACTCGAAACCGGGCTTGGGTGGCGGGGAAGGGGAGAAAGGCATGGGAGATCGACCTGACTGACTCAGCTGCGCCGGGTCGGCGGCGTGGCGTCGGTATCTGTTTCGAGAAGAATGCAGTGCAGCATGGCCTGCGCCATATACTTTTTCACCATACGCTCAGACACGTGCAGGACGGAGGCGATCTGCGCGTAGGTCTTCCCCTGAATTTGCGACATCACGAATGCCGAACGTGTTTTTTCAGGGAGATGACGCAGCATGCTGTCCACTTGAANCAGCGTTTCCAGCACGATGGAGTGCTGTTCGGCCGACAGGGAGGCATCCGTCGCATGGTGCTGCAACGACTCCAGCCAAGCCTGCTCCAGCGCTTTGCGTCGCCAGAGATCGACGCACATCCCCTGCGCCATGACGCTTAAATAAGCGCGGGTACCGTGGTGACTGTCGAACTCGCGGGGTTTCATCAGTAACTGCAGAAAGACTTCCTGCGCCAGATCGGCTGCGTCGCACAGGTTTCCCAGGCGTTTGCGCAGCAGGCTCTGCAGCCAACCGTGATGCTGCTGGTAGAGCTGACAAAAATCGGGCGAGGTCGGTACGTTAACCGCAGACATAATGAATATCGAGTTCCTTCAGTCCCTGAATGTAAAAAAGAGGTCGGCATTCTAATTGAGAATAATTTGCATTTCAATTTTTATGCCAAGTTGGGAAGAATTCGCTACTTGCCTGCCAGAGCGTGTCTGACAGGGATTATCCCAGCGGCAGGGCCATAATGATGGCGTCTTCACGACCTTCCTTCGTGGGATAGTAATTCCGCCTGATGGAGACCTCATTAAAACCCAAAAACTGATACAACGCGATAGCCTGTTGATTTGACGCGCGGACTTCGAGCCACAGCGTCAGAGTGCCGCGTTGCTCCAGCTCGGCGATCAGGTGTTCCATGAGCGCCCGGCCGTAGCCGCGACGTTGATGTTCGGGATGGACCGCAATATTGAACAGCGTGGCTTCATCCAGCACGATCTGCGTGATCGCAAAGGCGACCATCTGCTCGTCATGGCTCAGTTTCAGGTTGAAGTAGCGTTCGCCTTGGTTGCTGAGAAAGGTCTTCTCCGTCCACGGAAAGGCGTGGCTCAGGCGCTCAATCTGAAAGGCGGTCGTCAGATCGGCGGAGGTCAGGGTAGAGATCGTGTTCATATTGACAAATTTGCCGCCACAGCGCGCGCTTGGCGTCCGGGTTATGGTCAAGCTCGGACAACGCCGGGCTGGTAAGCTGCNCGCCTTGCGACGGCTGCATGGGGGGGGCGCCCAGCCACCAGGCCGGGCAATCGCGGGTGTCCGGCAACATTTCTACCTGCTGCGGCAGCAGGCTGTAGATCTGTTCGGGGGTTAATTGCAGACTTCTGAGTACATCCTGCAATAGCGGATCATCGGTCGCAGGGAGCGGATCGGCGACGATCAGCAGACGAACCGTCGATGGCAGACTGATGGCGATTTCGCCTTGCAGCGCGGCGGGGCGGCGCAATGTCCACTGCGTAATGCCCAATTGCTGTAGCAGCCTGTCCCGATGTGATGTCATGCCTTACCTTGTCCGGAGCGCGAGTATGCGCCGCTATGCTAGCAAACCCATCGAACATGCGGCAACAAACCTCTATAATCGTCGCTCAGTTAATTGAGGAGTTTGAAGCCTGATGTCCGCATTTACCCCCGCCAGTGAAGTGATACTGCGTCACAGCGATGATTTTTCCACCCGCCGGGTGCTGTTTGCCGGTGATTTGCAAGATACCTTGCCCGCCCAGTTTGAGGCGGAAGACGTCCGCGTGCACACGATGCAGTACCACCACTGGCAGCAGCTAAACCGGACGATGGGCGAGGCGGCGCATTTCGCCCTGCTGGCCGACGCTGACACGGTGGCGGGCTGCGACACCCTGATTTACTACTGGCCGAAAAGCAAGCAGGAAGCCCAGTTCCAACTGTCCAACCTGCTATCGCTGCTGCCTGTCGGCTGCGATATCTTCGTGGTGGGCGAGAACCGTTGCGGCGTACGCAGCGCGGAAACGCTGCTGGCGGACGTCACTGCGCTGGCCAAAATCGACAGCGCGCGTCGCTGTGGTTTGTATNACGGTCGTCTGGAACAGACGCCGACCTTCGAGTTGGAACGCTGGTGGCATGAATATGATGTGGACGGCGTACCGGTACGTACGCTGCCGGGCGTGTTCAGCCGCGATGGGCTGGATAACGGTAGCCAGCTGCTGCTTGGCACGTTGGAACCGCATTCGAAAGGTAAAGTGCTGGATATCGCCTGCGGCGCGGGCGTTCTGGCTGTGGCATTTGCTCAGCGCGCGCCGAAAATCCGTCTGACGCTGAGCGATGTGAACGCCGCTGCGCTGGAAGCCAGCCGGGCGACGCTGGCGCGTAACGAGCTGGAAGGCGCCGTCATCGCCAGCAACGTCTACTCGGATGTCGCCGGTCGTTTCGACATGATCATTTCCAACCCGCCCTTCCATGACGGGATGCAAACCAGTCTGCACGCGGCGGAAGCGCTGATCCGCGGCGCGGCGGCGCATCTGAACATCGGCGGCAAGCTGCGTATTGTCGCTAACGCCTTCCTGCCTTATCCGGCGCTGCTGGATGAGACGTTCGGCAGCCACGAAGTGCTGGCGCAGAATGG
Organism: Lonsdalea quercina subsp. quercina; assembly: GCF_000688655.1. GTDB lineage: Bacteria > Pseudomonadota > Gammaproteobacteria > Enterobacterales > Enterobacteriaceae > Lonsdalea > Lonsdalea quercina. The sequence continues at coordinate 202,471 of NZ_JIBO01000004.1, forward strand.
CCGTTTCCGAGTGTATCAGGCGATTATGGGACGCGGCGCTAAAACCAAGTCGCGCGCCTAAATGTGCATGATCCCCTGCGGCGGCAGGCCGCAGGGGATCGCGTAGAGGGGCTAGTCGTTATCGATGGTGTTCATGCCTTCGACGCCATAGCGCTCGCCCGCAGCGGCCTGTCGCGGAAACAGGCTGTCGATGGCTGACAGCTCCGCAGCAGTCAATATCACATCCAACGCGCCGATGTTCTCTTCCAGATAACGGCGTCGTTTGGTGCCGGGGATCGGCACGATGTGTTCCCCTTGCGCCAACACCCAGGCCAGCGCCAGCTGTGCGGACGTCACCCCTTTCTCCTTCGCCAACGCCTCCACATGTTCGACCAGACGCAGATTTCTGGTGAAATTATCGCCGTGAAAACGCGGGTTTTTGAGACGGAAGTCGTCGTCAGACAGCGTGTCGAGATCCCGGATCGCGCCGGTCAGAAAACCGCGGCCCAACGGACTGTAGGGAACGAAACCGACCCCCAGCCTGCGGCAGGTCGGCAGGATTTGTGTTTCCNCATCCCGTGTCCATAGCGAATATTCGCTTTGCAGCGCGGTGATGGGATGAACGCGGTGCGCACGCTCCAGCGTGGCGGCGGAAGCCTCGCTTAATCCGAGAAAACGAATCTTGCCCTCTTTCACGAGGTCGGCCATCGCACCGACGGTGTCTTCAATCGGCACCGTCGGGTCGACCCGGTGCTGATAGTAAAGATCAATGGTCTCTACCCCAAGTCGTTTCAGGCTGCCTTCCACCGACTGCCGCACATACTCCGGTCTGCCGCAGATACCACGCTCATCCAGATTGGCGGTATCGCGGACGATCCCGAATTTGGTCGCCAGAAAGACACGATCGCGTTTGCCCTTGATCGCTGTTCCCACCAGTTGCTCATTGGTATACGGACCGTACATGTCGGCGGTATCCAGCAGAGTGATACCCCGTTCGAGCGCGCGGTGTAGGGTGGCAAGGGATTCGTTGGCGTCCTGATGGGTGGAATAGAAATCGCTCATACCCATACAGCCCAGTCCCAGAGCGGAAACCTGCGGCCCCCGGGGCCCTAATGTTCTCTGTTGCATGCTGATGTCCTCGATAGGTGATGGGAATGCCAGTGTGGTTGTTTGCTCGATAAAGATAAATCACACGTTTTATGCAACACTGTTTGTAAATCACAAACAATCCTGCGGACGGGTTCATGGATCACATACAGGCGATGCGCGTGTTCGTCCGCATCGTGGAAACGGAAAACTTCAGTCGAACGGCCGAAGGGCTAGGGCTTCCGCGAGCTACGGTTAGCCAGACGCTGAAACGGCTGGAGCTGCGGCTGGGCGTCAGGTTGGCGGAACGGACGACGCGTCAGGTTCGCATCACGGATGAAGGGCGGCTTTACTATCAGCGCTGCACGCAGCTGTTATCCGCTTTCGATGAAAGCGACGCCATGTTCACCCGGCAGCAACAGCAACCCAGCGGACAGGTGCGTATCGACATGCCGCACTCGATGGCCCGTGAACTCGTTATTCCCGCGCTGCCAGCGTTTTATCGCCAGTATCCGCGCATCCGGTTGGTGCTAAGCGCCAACGACGCGGCGATTAACGTCCAGCGCGAGGGCGTAGACTGCGTGGTGCGGGCATGGCAGTTGGAGGATGATTCGCTCTCCGCCCGGCAATTGCCGTCGTTGCCGCAGCTCTCCTGCGCCTCTGCTGGGTATTGCGCTGAGCACGGGTTACCATCTTCTCTGGCCGAGCTGGCGGGTCATCGGATGGTCGGCTATTTTTCTTTGCGCAACCTGCACCGCTATCCCCTTGAGTTCGTTCAGGATGGACAGTTGCTCACGCAGAGCCTGCCCACATGGGTGGACGTCAGCGGCGTAGATGCGTATATCGCCGCCGCGCAGGCCGGGCTGGGTATGATTCAGGGGCCGCGCAGGAGTCTCAGACCGTTGATTGAACGGGGAGAACTGGTGGAGATCCTGCCAGATATGCCGCCTCCGCCCATGCCGCTTTACATCATGTTTCCCGCCGGACGTTTCCTGGCTCCGCGTATTCAGGTTGTCGTGGACTGGTTACACGCGTGTATTGCGCCTGCCCCGGTCGATTAAATGCCGATTTTTACAGCGAACCCTCACGAGGAGGGGAAATAATCATTGACCTCGGCCGTAAAATCTCTAGAATTCGCCTCCGTGGTGACATTGCGTGACGTTATGTCCCTGGTTTGCGAAGGTGGCGGAATTGGTAGACGCGCTAGCTTCAGGTGTTAGTGNCTTAACGGNCGTGAGGGTTCAAGTCCCTCTCTTCGCACCACCTCACCACAATGATTTGTATTGCACAGTACCTGCGAAGGTGGCGGAATTGGTAGACGCGCTAGCTTCAGGTGTTAGTGTCTTAACGGNCGTGAGGGTTCAAGTCCCTCTCTTCGCACCACGCTGGTGATGCAGATCGCGCAGTACTGAATACGTAGAAAATCTCATGTGCGAAGGTGGCGGAATTGGTAGACGCGCTAGCTTCAGGTGTTAGTGTCTTAACGGNCGTGAGGGTTCAAGTCCCTCTCTTCGCACCACGTATTACTCCCGGCTTTATCCTCCCGATTACCCCCCCTAACTTTTTCCTTATTTTTATCTATGCCATAGCCTTATCGCTAGATGCCGCGCAGCGTCACGGATAGCGCCGTCAGTCCGCCTGCCAGCGCAATACAGGACGGCAGCAGCAGATAGTGGCGCAGCCGCTGATGAAACAGCATTCCCAGCGTCACCAGCATGGCCAGCGTCACGATGTATCTCAGAGAGTGCAGGTCGATACCCGGCAGCAACAGCAGGGGCATCAACGTCACGGGAACCAGAGTCCCCCAGGCGCTGGAAAGCGGTTTGCCGAAGTACCAGGTGATTCCCCATAGCCCACAGGCGGCAATCATCGCGGTCAACATAGTCTCTTACCATGACGATAATGATAATTACTATCATATAGAAAACCTTGCTGAATACAACTTCTGCCGGACAGCGTCATAACTCACTTATGACGGCGACCTGACTATTCGCATCAAAGGAGATGGGCGGAGATCGGACAAAGAGCAATAGAATTATGGGATAATCGCGAACCTTAAGGGTTGGATGTGAAAACAGTTAAATGAAATAATCATCACTTGATTTAACTATTTTTTGCGCTTTCTGATCGATAGCTTTCCGCCTGGTGTAACGCGTTTTTCGCTAAACGCGCACGGTGAATGAAAAGGAAGCCAACGGTTCAGGCGCTTATGTACGAAACTATCGCATGTCTCCTTTTCCTTTATTCCGTGACTGCATCGCGCCCTGCGATGAGCTGAGAATCTGCTACTGGGGCAGCACGTTCCGTCATCGTCGGCTACGATTTCTGACGTATCGACGTGCAAAAGAGGGCGAGCCTGAATCTCTGACTCGCCTTGATATCGCCTGACCGGTTTCACCTACCGAGTTCGCTACTTTTCCTGTTCGTGGCCGTGCAGCAATTGCACCATATTGTGCAGGGTGGCTGACGTATCGTGCTTGCGCCAAATTACCGCAATCTGCGTGTTGAGATGGGGCGTGTCGATTTCGTGATACGTCACATTTCCGGTCTGAATGCAGGACAGGGACTCCGGAATGAACGTAATGCCGAAGCCGGAAGCGACCATGCTGATCGTCGCCGTGATATGCGGCGCCAGTGGGTTGATTTTGGGTTGGTAACCCGCGAGATAGCAGGCGCGAATGATCATGTCGTGCAAACTGGGGCAGAGTTCTCGCGGGAAAATAATTAGCGGTTCAGACTCCATCTGGCTGAGATGCACTTCCTGCTGATCGCTGAGGGGATGACTATCTGGNAACACCAGCCGCATATCCTCTTCTACCAGGATTTCACCGTCGAACTCGTCGCCAATATCACAGGGCAGGCGCACAAAGGCGATATCCGTGCTGCGATTGCGCAGGCTCTCCAAAATCTCATTGATATGCTCTTCCTGCGGCTGCATCTGCACGCTCGGAAAGCGCTGGCGGAAAAGCCGCAACATTTTCAGCACCAGCGGGTGGAAGGTCACCGCGCAAGAAAACCCCACATTAATGGCGCCACTCTCTCCGCGAGCGATACAACGCACCCTCTCCATGGCGGCGTCGGTCAGTTCGAGTATCTGCTTGGCATCCTGGTAAAAGGCTTCTCCCGCTTCGGTCATCTCCACGCCGCGCGTCATTCGCTTCAGCAACGGGGTGCCAATTTCACGTTCGAGCTTTTGTATTTGTTGGCTAAGCGGAGGNTGCGATATCCCTAGTGATTCAGCTGCGCGGGTAAAGTGCCGCGTGGATGCAACGGCGACGAAATAGCGCAGATAACGTAACTCCATATATTTTAGATCTCCAAATAGTCACGTTTTTATATTGGAACTTTGAATCTCACGGGAGCAATATTCAAGGGAAACATTAATTAAATTTATGTCGTACCTCGTCGGAAGAGAAGGGATATGAAAGATTCCAACTGCGTTGACCCCTGTATGGCAGAGCTTGCCAACTTCGTCCATCAGCATCAAAAACACCACCCAGAGTGTCAGATCTATCAAACCTCATTGATGAGCGGGTTGATAAATGGCGTGTACGAAGGCAGTACAACCATGGCGGATCTGCTTGAACATGGTGATTTCGGATTAGGCACGTTTAACGATCTTGATGGAGAGCTGGTTGCAATGGAAAGCCGTATTTTCCAATTGCGCTCCGATGGCAGCGCTCGCGCCGCCAAGCCCGATCAGAAAACGCCTTTTGCCGTAATGACCTTCTTCCGTCCGACTGAAAAGATGCAGTTTGACCATGCGCTCAGTCGTGAGGACCTTCATCAGCGTATTGATGATTTTGTTGCAACAGACAATCTTTTTTGTGCTTTACGAATCGATGGCTCCTTCAGCTACGTCGAGACTCGTACGGTACCTCGCCAGGAACGACCTTATAAACCGATGCTGGAAGCTATTGCCCAGCAACCGACTTTCCGTTTCGACAACTGCAAGGGCAACGTAATCGGTTTTCGTAGCCCTAATTATGTTCAAGGGATCAATGTCGCCGGCTATCACGAGCATTTTATCACTGATAGCCGACAAGGCGGCGGACATATCCTTGATTACCGCCTGGAGAACGGCATGCTGCAATTTGGCACCATCGCCAAATTAGTCATCNACCTGCCTCTGGATCAGGATTTTCTGCGAGCCAACTTGTCCCATGAAGATCTCGATAGCCTCATCCACTCTGTGGAAAGCTAAAGTTCATCAAGGTACTGAAAAGAAAGCACAAAAATGCATAGGAAAAATGTTATGGAAAATAAGGATGGTCAACAGCACTGGGCTTGCGGTGCGGATCTGATCGTAAAACATCTGGAGCAGGAAGGGGTCAAATACGTCTTCGGTATTCCTGGCGCTAAAGTCGACCGCGTTTTTGATTCACTTGTGGACTCATCGATCCAGACCATCCCCGTACGTCACGAAGCCAATGGGGCTTTCATGGCATCGGCAATCGGCCGTCTGACGGGGAAAGCGGGCGTTACGATGGTGACTTCCGGTCCTGGCTGCTCCAACCTGGTGACGGGTCTGGCGACGGCGACCTCGGAAGGCGACCCGATTGTTGCGCTGGGGGGGGCCGTGAAACGCGCCGACAGACTAAAACTGACTCACCAGAGCCTGGATACTGTCAGCCTGTTCAAGCCGGTCACCAAGTTCAGCGCGGAAATTCCTGTTTCCTCCGCTATTTCTGAAGTGCTGGCTAATGCGTTCCGCGCCGCCGAGTTCGGTCGTCCGGGCGCTTCGTTTATTAGTCTGCCGGAAGACATTGTCAACGATCCGGNGACAAGCCCTGTGCTGGCCGCGACAAACCTGCCTACGCTGAATAGCGCGCCTCTGGCGGACGTCAAACGCGTTGCGCAAATGATCGAAAAGGCAAAAAACCCGATTTTGCTGCTAGGTCTGATGGCCAGCCAGCCGAAAAATGCCGATGCGCTGCGCCGCCTGCTACACCGCAGCCAACTGCCGGTCACCAGCACCTATCAGGCTGCCGGCGTTATCGATCAGCAGCACTTTGACCATTTTGCCGGCCGTGTCGGTCTGTTCAATAACCAGGCAGGCGACAAACTGTTGCAGCAAGCCGACCTGATCATCACCGTCGGTTATAGCCCGGTCGAATATGCGCCGGCGCTGTGGAACACCGGCAATGCGACGCTGGTGCATATCGATGTGCTGCCATCCGAACTGGAATGCGACTACCGTCCGGACCTGGAGCTGGTGGGGGACATCTGCATCACCATCGATATGCTGAACGAGCAGCTGAATTCGCCGATTAGCTTGTCTTCCGACGCCGTCGCTATTTTGGAAGAGCGTCGCGAACTGCGTCATCAACTGGCGACCCATGCCATCAACATGAACGGCTTCGCTATCCATCCGTTGCGTCTGGTTCGTGCGATGCAGGATCTGGTGAACAAAGATGTCACGCTGTGTGTCGATATGGGCAGCTTCCATATCTGGCTTGCGCGTTACCTGTACAGCTTCCGCGCACGCCAAGTGCTAATGACCAACGGTCAGCAGACCATGGGTGTGGCGCTGCCCTGGGCGATTGCGGCCGCGTTGGTGAATCCGAACCAGAAAGTGCTGTCGGTATCTGGCGACGGTGGCTTCATGCAGTCCAGTATGGAACTGGAAACGGCGGTTCGTCTGAACTGTAATGTCCTGCATATCATCTGGGTGGATAATGCCTACAACATGGTTGAAATCCAGGAACAGAAGAAATACAACCGCGGATCTTGCGTCAAGTTCGGACCGATTGATTTCAAAGTGTATGCGGAAGCCTTCGGCGCGAAAGGCTTCGCGGTTGAGTCGTCTGAAGAGCTGATTCCAAAACTGCATCAGGCGATGGACGTCGACGGACCTGCGGTGATCGCAATTCCGGTGGACTACTCCGACAACCACTATCTGATGGAAAACGTCAACATCGCGCATCTGATCTAAGTCAGTCGCGTTCGTTGCGGGCGGCACATCACGGTCATGACGGACCGGCGGTGCGCCGCCTTTTTATTTGCCTGTCGCCACTCNCTTCTTCCCCCTTATTCACGATCGCGTTCGGGCGTTCTCATTCTGGATGGCAATAAAGCGTGATAGGGATCGCATCGCGATTGATAGCGAATAGAAACTCCGTCGCCTGACCACTCTGCACCGCCTCATTCTTGCCTGAAATAATCTAATTTTACCTACTTTTTCGCATTAGATTACCTAATGCGTTTTGTTTCTGTGGTGTGTTGAGAAATAGGGAGTATGCGGGGGTTTTTATCATTTTTAAGTATTAAGCCGAATATCTTCGCTTATATCTGCTGATTAATGCCTTTTTAATAGCGAAAAAAGTGGATGTGGTGGAAGGGTAATCACACTTTTATTAGGCGTTATTATATAGATTTACTTATGGCAGGGCGTGTGGTTAAGAACCCACATCGGTGGTAAGTTCAAAGGCAGAGATCACGTTTGCGTTGGACGCATCCGCTGTAACCAGCACGGTTAACGTAGAGGGAAAAGATGGCAAAGCAAACCCCGCTGTATGAACAACATTTGGCCGACGGCGCCAAAATGGTGGATTTTCATGGCTGGATGATGCCGCTGCACTACGGCTCACAGCTGGAGGAACATCACGCGGTGCGCAAGAGCGCCGGAATGTTCGATGTTTCGCACATGACTATCGTCGATTTGCATGGCGCTCGCGTACGCGAGTTTTTACGCCATCTGCTGGCGAACGACGTGGCCCGGCTGAAGCAGCCCGGTAAAGCGCTCTACACCGCCATGCTGACTCCCTCCGCCGGCGTGATAGACGATTTAATCGTCTACTTTCTCAAGGAAGACTTTTTCCGGATGGTGGTCAACTCGGCCACTCGCGAAAAAGATCTGGCCTGGATAGAAGAGCAGGCGAAACCTTTCATGGTGCAAATTCAGGAGCGTGACGATCTGGCGCTGATCGCGATCCAGGGGCCGCTGGCGCAGGAAAAGGTACAGCGATTGCTGACGTCGCAGCAGCGCAAAGATACGGCCGGCATGAAGCCGTTTTTCGGCGTACAGAGCGGCGACTGGTTTATCGCCACCACCGGGTATACCGGCGAGGCCGGCTATGAAATCGCGCTGCCGAAAGCACACGCGGTCGGCCTGTGGCAACAGCTGCTGGCGGAGGGCGTTCAGCCTGCGGGGCTGGGGGCGCGCGATACTCTGCGTCTCGAATCCGGCATGAATTTGTATGGACAGGATATGGATGAAGGCGTTTCTCCCCTGGCGGCGAATATGGGGNGGACGATCGTCTGGGAGCCGGAAGATCGTCAGTTTATCGGGCGTGAAGCTTTGGAGCGTCAACGAGCCCACGGCACCGAGCAACTGGTCGGGCTGGTCATGACGGAAAAAGGCGTATTGCGCAACGGCTTGCCGGTGCATTTCACCGATGCCAGCGGCGCGGTGCGCGAAGGCGTGATCACCAGCGGCTCGTTCTCGCCCACTTTGGGCGTCAGCATCGCGTTGGCTCGCGTCCCGCAAGGCATCGGCGAACAGGCGGTGGTGCGTATCCGCCAGCGCGAAGTCCCCGTCCGGGTGACGAAGCCTAATTTTGTCCGTGCAGGAAAAGCCCTGATAGAGATTTAACCGTTTTGTCTAAAAGGAGAAAGTGGCAATGAGCAATGTACCGGCGGAATTGAAATATACCTCGTCCCATGAATGGGTCGCGGCGGACGAAGGCGGCACCTATCGTGTTGGGATCACCGAGCACGCGCAGGCGCTGCTGGGCGACATGGTATTTATCGACTTGCCCGATGTGGGCAGCCAGTTCAACGCCGGGGGCGAATGCGCCGTGGCGGAGTCGGTCAAGGCCGCATCGGATGTCTACACTCCATTGAGCGGCGAAGTGGTTGAGGTCAACGGCGAGCTGGAAGGCGCACCGGAACAGGTCAACAGCGATCCCTACGGCAGCGGATGGTTATTTCGTATTAAGTCCGGCGATGGCGCAGAGTGGGACAATCTATTGGATGCCGCCGCTTATCAGACGCTGCTGGATGAAGAAGACGACGGGCACTAATCGTCGTTGGCGCCCGGACGGGTGATCTTTCGGGGCGCCGCAGGCGGCGCTCGCTTGATGTGGTTTGATGCAGGAATGTCGTAATGACCCAGACTCTCAGTCAACTTGAATACCCTAGCGCTTTCGTGGAACGCCATATCGGTCCCACCGCCGCGCAGCAGCAGGATATGCTGGCGTCGGTCGGCGCAGAATCGCTGGATCGACTGATTCAGCAGATCATCCCGCCGGATATCCAGTTGCCCAGTCCCCCCGCCGTCGGGGATGCCGTCACGGAACATCAGGCGCTGGCGGAGCTGAAGGCGATCGCCAGCCGTAATCAGATCTACAAAAGTTATATCGGCATGGGTTACTACGGCGTACAGATGCCGCCGGTGATCCTGCGGAACGTGCTGGAAAATCCGGGATGGTACACCGCTTACACGCCTTATCAACCCGAAGTGTCTCAGGGACGGCTCGAAGCCTTGCTCAATTTCCAGCAGGNAACCCAGGATCTGACTGGACTGCCGGTGGCGTCCGCTTCGCTGCTGGACGAGGCGACTGCGGCGGCGGAAGCGATGGCGATGGCCAAACGCGTCAGCAAGCTGAAGCAAGCCCACCGTTTCTTCGTCGCGAACGACGTGCACCCCCAAACGCTGGATGTCATGCGGACGCGCGCCGCGACCTTCGGCTTTGACATCGTGACCGGAGATCCGCAGGACGCGCTTGAGGATGACGGCATCTTCGGCGTTCTGGTGCAGCAGCTGGGTACGACCGGCGAACTGCACGACTATCGGACGCTGCTGAGCGAGCTGCGCCAACGCAAAGTGATCACCTGCGTTGCGGCGGATTTGCTGGCGCTGGTACTGCTCGAAGCGCCTGGCGCTCAGGGGGCCGACATCGTCTTTGGCTCCGCGCAGCGCTTCGGCGTGCCAATGGGATACGGCGGCCCGCATGCGGCATTTTTCGCCAGTCGCGAAGAGTACAAACGCGCGACGCCGGGCCGCATTATCGGCGTCTCTCGCGATGCCGCGGGCAACACAGCGCTGCGTATGGCGATGCAGACTCGCGAACAGCACATTCGCCGTGAAAAGGCCAACTCCAACATTTGCACATCCCAGGTATTGTTAGCGAATTTGGCGGGCATGTATGCGGTGTACCACGGCCCGGAAGGGCTTAAACGCATCGCCCGACGCATTCACCGCCTTACCGATATTTTGGCCGCCGGGCTGCGGCAGCGCGGCGCCNCCTTATGGCATACCCGCTGGTTCGATACGCTGACCGTCTCGGTCGCGGATAAGGCAACGACGCTGAGCCGGGCGTTAAGTTTTGGCGTAAATCTGCGCGGCGATCTGGACGGCGCGGTCGGGATCTCGCTGGATGAAACCACGACGCGCGATGATATACAGGCGCTGTTCGCGATCCTGCTGGGGGACGAGCACGGTCTGGATATCGATGCGCTGGATCGCGAGGTCAGCGCGCGATCGGACTCGTTGCCTGCCGCGCTGCTGCGGAAGGACGACATCCTGACGCACCCGGTGTTTAACCGCTATCACAGTGAAACCGAGATGATGCGCTATCTGCATCGTCTGGAGAGACAGGATTTGGCGCTCAATCAGGCCATGATCCCGCTAGGCTCCTGCACCATGAAACTCAACGCGGCGGCGGAAATGCTGCCGATCACCTGGCCCGAATTTGCCGAGTTGCACCCGTTTTGCCCGCCCGTGCAAGCGCAGGGTTACCGCCAGATGATCGCTATGCTGAGCGAGTGGCTGGTGCTGCTGACCGGCTATGACGCCGTCTGCATGCAGCCGAATTCCGGTGCGCAGGGCGAATATGCCGGTCTGCTGACCATCCGTCGGTATCATGAAAGCCGCAATCAGCCGCAGCGCCAAATCTGCCTGATCCCCAGCTCCGCGCACGGCACCAACCCGGCTTCCGCGCACATGGCGGGCATGGAGGTGGTCGTTGTCGCCTGCGACAAGCAGGGCAACATCGACCTGCACGATCTGCGGGAGAAAGCGGCTCAGGCCGGAGAGCGGCTGGCCTGCATCATGGTGACCTATCCGNCGACGCATGGCGTCTACGAAGAGACCATCCGTGAAGTATGTCAGGTTGTGCACCAGTACGGCGGCCAGGTCTATCTTGACGGGGCCAATATGAACGCGCAGGTGGGCATCACCTCGCCCGGTTTTATCGGTGCAGACGTGTCTCACCTCAACCTGCACAAAACCTTCTGTATCCCTCACGGCGGCGGCGGTCCGGGGATGGGGCCGATAGGGGTGAAGGCGCATCTGGCGCCGTTTGTGCCGGGGCATCAGGTCGTAAAAATCGCTGACGTGCTGACCGCGCAGGGCGCCGTATCCGCCGCGCCGTTCGGCAGCGCCTCGATCCTGCCTATCAGCTGGATGTACATCCGCATGATGGGCGCTGAAGGGCTGAAACAGGCCAGCCAGATCGCCATTCTTAACGCCAACTACGTGGCGGCGCGGCTACAGTCGGCGTTCCCGGTGCTCTACAGCGGCCTCGGTGGCCGGGTTGCGCACGAATGCATTCTGGACATCCGACCCTTGAAGGAAATCAGCGGGATCGGCGAACTGGATATCGCCAAACGGCTGATCGACTATGGTTTTCATGCGCCAACGATGTCGTTCCCGGTCGCGGGGACGTTGATGATTGAACCTACGGAGTCGGAAAGTCAGATAGAGCTGGATCGCTTTATCGACGCGATGCTGGCGATACGTGAAGAGATCGACCGCGTAGCGCGCGGGGAGTGGCCGCTGGACGATAACCCGCTGGTCAACGCGCCGCATATCCAAACCGAGTTGGTTACCGAATGGTCCCNCCCTTACGGGCGTGATCTGGCGGTGTTCCCGGCGGGCGCCGCGAACAAGTTCTNGCCGACTGTGAAACGACTGGACGACGTGTACGGCGACCGCANCCTGTTTTGCTCATGCGTCCCTATCAGCGACGACGTCTGACGGCGTCTCGCTTTCGCGGCTCAGGGGCTGAATTGGAGGGAAGGACGGGGACTTGCCGTAAGGTCAGTCCCCGTCCTGTTTTGAGCGGCCCGCGCGACTAAAAGGTATGCAACAGCGCGTGGCGGAACGACAGGATGTGCGCTTCCATCGCAGCTTCCGCTGCTGCTACATCCTGCCTCTTGAGCGCCTCTATCACGGCGCGATGCTCTTCAACCACTTCCTGCATGTGCCTTTCTTTGGACAAGGTGCTGGCCCAAAAACGCTGCGCTCTGGCGTGCAGGACGCTGAGCATGTCCGTCAAGGTGCTGTTGCCGGCAATCTGCGCCAGCATCTGATGGAATGCGTAGTCCAGCGTCATCATTTGTATTCGGTCACGGGCCTGACAGGCGGCGTCGATCTGCTGATTCAGTTCGCTTAGTTCGGTAATCTGCACCGCCGTAGCGCGCTGGCAGGCAAGCCGGATGCACAGGTTTTCGTTCGCAAGCCGGACCTCGATCAGTTCCAGCGCATCGTTGATCGAAAGGGGAGACACCACCACGCCCTTGCGTGGGATCACCTGTAGCAATCCCTCATTCGCCAGGCGATGAATGGCCTGGTTGACGGGGGTCCTGCCCATATCTAGCTCATTCATGACCTGTGCCGTGTTCACATACTCGCCGGGTTTATAGCTCAGAGTGACCAGCAACTGTTTGAATCGCCGATAGGCCAGTTCGTTCTGCGAGAGTCCGGCCTCTTCCGCTGTCGGCAAGACCCGACGTTGTTCATCGACGTGCTTCACGTATCGCTCCTGCAATGAAAAGTCTTTCACCATAGTACACAGAACATGGCACGAAAATCGCTTATTCCCTGATTGAAAACCGTGTGAAATTTCACAGTTATTTTTAGTGTGGGGTGAGCAACGTCATGAAACTGATCTTCAATGTGCTGGAAAAATCAGCAGAAAAGCGAATTGAGGTCGACATTGATCGTCTGGTGATCGCCGGGTGGNCCGGACGCGATCGTGACGCTGTGATGCACCATATCCGGGAACTGGCCGCGCTGGGCGTGCCTCAACCCAGTGCAATTCCGCTGTTCTATCGCGTAGCGGCGAACCAGCTGACGCAGTCCTCTCTCGTTGAAGTCGTCGGCAACGCCAGTTCCGGCGAAGCCGAGCCGCTGATCTTTTCCTACTGTGGGAAACTCTATGTTTCGCTGGCGTCGGATCATACCGATCGTCAGTTGGAAGCGCAGAGCGTAGCACTGTCAAAACAACTGTGCGCTAAGCCGGTGGCGCGGGATGCCTGGCCGCTGCGAGAAGTGATCGCCCATTGGGACTCGCTAATTTTGCGCTCATGGATCGTCGAAAATGGGGAGTATCGGCTCTATCAGGAAGGCGCGTTATCCAGCCTGCAACCGCCGATGGCGCTGTTGGAACGCTATCTGGCGTCTGACGTTCCGACGCGGGTGGATGGACTCGCCATGAGCTGCGGCACGATGACGGCGATTGGCGGCATTCGCCCAGCGGCGGCATTTCGTATGGCGTTGGTCGATGAGCATCTGGGACGCATCATTAGCCACAGCTACTCCAGCGTTGTGCTGCCGGTGGTGGCGTGATGGGCGCGCTGACATTACAGCGGCCGCCGAGGACGACCCGCGCGTATTGTCGCGCATTCGCCGCGGAAGAACATGATGGAGTCTTGCTGGCGCGGCGGCGTGTCCAGTGGCAGCAGCGAGTGACCGCCGAAATCCAAGGTCACGACGCGTTACTGATAGCCACCGTTCTTTTTATCGCGCCGCCTATCGATCAGATGGAGGCCGATGGCGAGACCGATTTTCGCGTTGACGGCATTGCGTTGCGGAATCCTTCCGTCATCAACTTTCTGGACGGCTGCGCGGGTTCCCTGCCGTGCCACCAACCAGGAGATGCGTCGGTCGGCCTGATGCCGGNGCTCTTGCCGATGAAGGACAGCGCGCTATTAGGATGGACGTTGTCGATTGAACGATGCCTTAACGGCGGCCTGACCGCCTCACTTGAATGAGCAGGAGAGAAATCATGAAGGTTTCCCCGAACGGGATGTTGCTTGTCGCCACCGACGTCGCCGAGCAGGATGAGGCGGATTTTAACCAGTGGTACGACTGCGAACACGTGGAGGAGCGGGTGCGGATTCCCGGCTTCCTCACGGGTACGCGCTATCAGGCTTTGCAGGGCGGACGCAAATATTTGGGACTGTACAAAACGGCGTCGTTGGACTGCTTCACCTCGCCGTCTTATCAGGCGGCTTATTCCCACCAGACGGCGTGGTCGCAAACCAATTTGCGGCGCATGCGCGATCCGCTGCGGCGGGTGTCCTCTATCACGGCGGTCACCGGCTGCGGTACGGGCAGTCACTTGAGTTTGCTGTCCCTCGTCCCCGGTGAGAAGCGTACGCTGATCGATCGCATCACTCATCTTGGCAAGTCGCTGACCAAGGCGGCGGGATTCGTCAGCAGCAGCCTGTTGTTGCCGGATGCGGCATTAAGTACGACGCTGCCGAATGCGTCTCCCGCATCCGCGCCGCTTGTCCCGTTACTGGTGCTGGAAAGCAGCTCCGCGTCCGCCGGAGAACAGATGGCGGCGCTGGCGGCACAGGCATTGACGGTGTCTCCTCACGATTTCTTGCATTACGCCTTCAGTTGGCAACTCACCGCACAGGAGCTGAAATGATGAATACCGTGACGACCGAAACGGCGGATCAGGCAACGCCGATTGCCGCCGATACGCCGAATACCGGCAAGCTGGCGGCGGCCAGCTCTATAGGCACCGCGCTGGAGTGGTATGACTTTACCGTCTACAACATCATGGCGGCGCTCGTTTTCAACCATATTTTCTTCCCGTCGTTCGACCCGTTGGTAGGGACGATTCTGGCTTTTTCCACCTATGCCGTCGGGTATATTTCGCGGCCAATCGGCGGGGTCATCTTCGGTCATCTGGGCGATGTGCTGGGGCGGCGTTTCGTGCTCGTTGCCACGCTGGTGATCATGGGAGTGACGACGGCGTTAATGGGCCTGCTGCCCGACTATGCGCACTGGGGGATCTGGAGCCCGCTGCTGTTGGTCACGTTGCGTTTCATTCAAGGGATCGCGCTCGGCGGTGAATGGGCCGGCGCGGTGCTGCTGTCGATGGAGCACGGCAGGCCGCATCAGCGCGGGCGCAACGCCTCGTTTGCTCAGGTGGGGCCTTCTTGCGGCACGCTCATCGGCACGGGGCTTATCACGCTGGTGACGCTCGCCATGTCGCCGGACAGCTTTCAGGCGTGGGGATGGCGTATTCCTTTCCTGCTGAGTCTGGTGCTGGTCGTATTCGGCCTGTGGCTGCGCAGCAGCGTCGGTGAAACGCCCGCTTTTCTCAAGCTGGAGAAAAGTCGACACATCACGCAGGCGCCGGTCCGCGTGGTCTTCAGTCAGCATCTGCGTTCGCTGTTGATCGCCGGTGGCTCGCGCATCGGTTCCGACGTGTTGTATGCGCTGGTGGTGGTGTTTACCCTGACCTATGTGACGACGGTGCTGAATCTGCCGCGGCCGCTGGCGTTAACCGCCACCATGCTGGGCGCGGTCGGCAATGCCATCGCCGTCCCGCTGTTCGGTATGCTGTCCGATCGCTTTGGACGACGACCTGTCAGTATGGGCGGCGCGTTGGCGGCGATCCTTTGGGCATTTGTCTTTTTCGCTTTGCTGGATAGCACGCAGCCGTTGCTGATATGTCTGGCGGTGGTGGTCGGCCTGCTGATCCATGCGTCGATGTATGGGCCGCAGGCGGCGTTTATCACCGAGCAATTTCCTACGCAGGTGCGCTATGCGGGATCGTCGATGGCTTATACGCTGGCGGGGATTGTCGGTGGCGGTTTCGCGCCATTGATTATCACGTACCTGTTTGCGTCTTACGGTACGTCGGTGTCGGTTTCGCTGTATGTGACGCTGGCGCTGTTTTTTACGCTATGGGCCGTGTGGTCGGCGAGAGAAACGGCCCATAAGCCGCTGAAAGACTAAGAAGCGCAACGGTCTGTTGCGCGTTTGATGTCACAAACAACAGACCGGAGAGCAAATGGGCTACTTCAGCCAGCCTTTGCTCTTTGCGACTTCCAGGTGATGACTGAGATAGCCCCACAGTTCTGGATACACTTCGCTGATGAAAGCATTGCGCGACAGCACCTGTTCCAGACGAATGCCGTGCTCCACCCAACTCTGACCGCCGTTGTGGAGGTTCATCAGCACCGGCATCAGGCGGTCAATCAACAGCGCGAAGCGGGCGTCCGGCGTTTTGCTTGCCTCATATTCCAGCCATAGCTGGTGGAAGAGGCTGCGCTGCGGCTCCGGCAGCAGGCCGAACAGCCGTATGGCCGCCGCGACTTCGCGATCGTGTGCATCGGCGCGTCCCTGAAGATCGTAAACCAGCACGTCGCCTGCATCGACCTCGACGATATCGTGGATCAGCGCCATCTGAATGACACGCTGAATATCGACGTCTTCTCCCGCGTATGGCGCAAGGCTCATCGCCGCCAGCGCGAAGTGCCAGCTGTGCTCGGCAGAATCTTCCTGACAGTCAGTGCCAATCACTTTGGAACGGCGTTTCACGCTTTTAAGCTTATCGACTTCCATCAAGAATGCGACGACGTCAGTCAACGGACCAAAGTCCAGTACGGCGAGGGACATCTGAATAATCTCCAGAAGGGAAAGTGCCCAATTGTAGGGCAACACAGGCGACATTGAAATGCGGAATTGGAGGCAGGTGGTTCATACCGTAAGGGCTATAATTATTTCAGCGTACGCGTGTACACTGAAAAAGTTCTCCGTTACTCTGGTTGCGAGGACATCATCCGCTTAGGCTTTTGCATGATAAAAGTCCCCGCTGAGCGGCGAACAGGATATTCAAGAGGTAAATCATGAAGCAGCAGGTATTGGATTCGGGTTATTCGTTGGCGGAGGAAATCGCCAATAGCATCAGCCACGGCGTCGGTTTGGTGTTGGGGATCATCGGGCTGGTTTTACTGCTGACGCAGGCGGAAAAGAACGGCGCAGATGCCACGGCCATCGCCAGTTACAGCCTGTATGGCGGCACGGTGATTCTGCTGTTTCTGGCTTCTACGCTATACCACGCCATTCCCAATCAGGACGCCAAGCGCTGGCTGAAAAAATTCGACCACTGTGCGATTTACCTGCTGATAGCCGGCACTTATACGCCGTTCCTGATGGTGGGGCTGAAGACGCCATTGGCGTATGGACTGATGATTGCCATCTGGAGTCTGGCGCTATTGGGCGTCATCTTCAAAATGGTGTTTGCGCATCGTTTTGAGATCCTCTCCCTGGTGACGTATTTGGTCATGGGCTGGCTATCGCTGATTGTGATTTATGAGCTGGCGGTGACGCTCTCCCTCGGCGGCGTGGTGCTGCTGGCGGTTGGCGGGGCGGTGTATACGCTGGGCGTGATTTTCTATTCCAGCAAGCGGATCCCTTTTAACCATGCCATCTGGCATGGCTTCGTGCTGGGGGGCAGCTTGTGTCATTTTCTGGCGATTTATCTTTATGTCTAACCCCGCAGGGGCGATGCCGCCCGCTTCGGGCGGCAGCTGAGAATGTCTGGTCATCCTTGCTGATATCGGACATCAACGCTTGAAAATAAAGGTTTGAGCGTGCCTTTCGGCGTGAGTCGAGGTCGCGCTCGACGGACATCGCCTTGAATCCGTCACACCCACAACGCAGAAAATATCGATGTCGTGCCGGCTCTGCCTTAGTGCATGGCGGCCAGTCGCAGGCGCGCGGCGATATTCCCTAACTAAGGCTATGCCTTCACCCGATCTCAGCGGCGCGCCGTTTCCCGGCGGCCGCACGTGTGATCGGTTACTCTTCCAGTGAGTAGGGCAGCGGCTGAATTGACAGTGCGCTGGCGCTATCGTCGCGTACGCGCAGCTCGCTGTTGGCTTCCAAATCCTTGTTCAACACCGCCTGCACCCACAGCTGGCCGTCGTGCAAACGCGCGGACGCCAGCACGGTCCCGGTACGACGCCAGTTGTCTCCCAGCTTAAGCTCGAGATCGTCTCCTGGCGCCGGTTCAGTGTTCGACGTGCCGGCCAGCCAATACAGCGCACGCTTATTGGCGCCGCGATACTTGGCGCGCGCCACCATTTCCTGCCCTGCATAGCACCCCTTCAGGAAACTAATACCTTGTAAAGCCTGAAGATTAGTTGCCTGTGGAATGAACTGCGCGCTATTCGCCGTGTCAATCACGGGGTAGCCCGCTTCGATATCGAGCGCCAGCCACTGTTCACCGTCATGACGCGGCGTTTTCGCATCCAGCGCGTTCATTAAGATGGCCGCGCGTTCGGCTGACAGCACCAACAGGAAACGCTCGTCCGGATGCGTGAAATGCAGGAGCGTTGCGCCCGACTCCTGTACCACGGCGTTGTCGGCATCCGGTAATGCCTGAAACAGCGGGGCGAGTTGTTCCCGGATGCCTTGCCCGGCGGCGCCCAGCAGTACGCTATCGTCGTCCGCCGCAATCGTGGTTTTGGAGAAGACCGCGTACTTTTTCAGCTCGGTCAACTGTGCGTCGCGCACGCTGCGGCGTTCGATGTAGGCCAGTCCCTCGCCGTGGTGAAACAGGCGCAGCGCGCTCCACATTTTACCTTTGGCGTCGCAATGGGCGCACAGCACATGCTGGTTAGCCTGCAGCGCCGTCACGTCGGTGGTCACCTGCCCCTGAACATAGCTCACGGTGTCGGGTCCAATCAGGGTGACCAGCCCCCAGTCGTCCAGCGTCATTAGCGTGGCGGGAAGGGCGGATGACGGGAATAACGGGTGTGATGGAATTGTATTAGCCATGGTTACAGTCCTGCTATGAGGGGGATTCAGCAATCGCCTAATGGTAAAAGAGCGGCAAGGGTTTGCAAGCGCTTATTGGGCGGAGATGTCGAATGCGCGAAGCGCTACGCAGAGTGAGCGATGCCGATGCGATTCCTGCGCTAAAATATGTCAAAGTATTACTATTGGTTTAATATCATCGAACAAAATAGGGTTACACTGAAGTCCATGACTGAACAAAGTGAGCGATCATATGGATATCAATGATAAATCACGCATCCACTGGGCTTGTCGGCGCGGCATGCGTGAACTGGATATTTCCATCATGCCGTTTTTCGAGCATGACTACGATGCGTTGAACGATAGCGACAAAAGCGCTTTTGTCCGCCTGCTGCAATGCGACGATCCCGATCTGTTCAACTGGCTGATGAACCACGGCGAGCCATCAGATCAGGCGCTTAAACGCATGGTTTCCCTTATTCAGACGCGAAATAAACACCGTGGCCCAGTGGCAATGTGATCTCAAAGTTTCCTGGCGCATGCAGCTGCTCTCTCTGCTGGCGCACGGCATTATGGTGTTCTTGATTCTGCTGGCCCCGTGGCCGAGCGGATATGCGCCGCTATGGCTGGGGCTGGTGTCGCTGGTGATGTTCGGATTCATTCGCAGTCAGCGCAATATCAAATCCCGACACGGCGCAATATCGCTGTATGGCGAACAGCATCTGCGCTGGCAGCAGCGTGAGTGGCGTATCGTCAAACGTCCGTGGATGCTTAAAAACGGTATTCTGCTGTCGCTGCGCGCGGCGGACGGCGCGGCGCTGGAACAGCGTCTGTGGATCTCATCGGACAGTATGGGGCGGGATGAGTGGCGGCACCTGCGCCAGCTTTTGCTGCAAAAGGACAACTGCGCAGGATAATTACGCATACTGTGACTTTTGTTCCGTAGCGTAATGACCGCCGCCGTACGGAAATTTGCCGCATTGATTCACAGACCACCCAAAAACTCGGCCTTTGAGCGACTCTCCTCCGGCGATCTTGCCGCCCTTCAATCGTTGAGCACTTCTGGCACTTGGTTCGAACAGTCTCGCTCGTCGCTGATGGGNGAAGAAATCGGAGCCATTAGGTCTGGGGGCGAGAAAAATGCCCGCAGCGATTTACGCCATTTGCCGCAGCGGGTATCTTACGCGTCGTTCAACAAGAGAGAAGCTGATGACCACGCCTGCACAAAAACGCGCCGCGCAGAAAAACATGCTGCATCCACGCAACCGCCATCGCGGCCGCTACGATTTCACCGCCCTGAAACTTACGCATCCTGCGTTGACCCCGTTCGTTCATGTGAACGACTATGGCGACGAGTCGATCGATTTTGCCAATCCGGACGCGGTCAAAATGCTGAATCAGGCGCTGTTGCATGAGTTCTATCAGATTGAACACTGGTATTTACCCGAGGGGTTCCTTTGCCCGCCGATCCCCGGACGGGCGGACTATGTTCATCACCTCGCGGATTTGCTGGCCGAGGATAATCAGTCTCAGGTGCCGCGCGACGCCTCCATACTGGATATCGGATGCGGCGCCAACTGCATTTACCCGCTGATCGGCCACCGGGAATACGACTGGCGCTTCACCGGCAGTGAAATCAATGCGCAGGCCATGCAGGCGGCCAACGCGACCATTGCCGCCAACCCCGGCCTAAGCCGGGCTATCCGTCTGCGCCGTCAGAAAGACCATCAGGCCATCCTCAACGGCATCATCCACAAAAATGAGATTTTTGACGCGTCGCTGTGCAATCCGCCTTTCCATGCTTCGGCCAACGAGGCGAAGCAAGGGTCACGCCGGAAGCTGCATAACCTCGGTCTGGACAAACGATCGCCGCTCAATTTCGGCGGGCAGGAAGAGGAACTGTGGTGTGAAGGCGGTGAGAAAGCGTTTATCACGCAAATGATCCGCGAAAGCGCGGTCTTTTCACGTCAATGCCTATGGTTTACGTCGCTGGTTTCGCGCAAAGAGAATCTGCCCGATTTGTATCGGGTGTTGGATGAGGTCGGTGCCGAGAGCGTTAAAACCGTGGATATGGCGCAGGGACAGAAGCAGAGCCGCTTCGTCGCCTGGAGTTTCTTCACGCCAGCCGCTCGCGCCAAGNGGTGGGCGCAGAAGCGTCGTTAACTATCTCAAAAGCGCGGGGCGACGGTTTATCGAGACAACCATCGCCCGACGGCGCACGTTACGCCTGCTCGGATTGGCGTAATGCTTTGAGTTCCTGCAGGATCTGCTCACACCATTGCTGGATGCGGTCTTCACTCATGTCGTACTGATTCACCTCGTCCAGCGCCAGCCCGACGAAGTGCTTGCCGTCGGGCGTCAGAGGCTTGGTGCTGATGAAATCATACTCGTCGGTCGGCCAGTAGCCGATGAAGCGCACGCCCAGCGGTTGTAGCTGCTCATGCAGCATACCCAGCGCATCCAGAAACCACTCGCTGTATCCCAACTGATCGCCCATGCCATAAAGTGCGACGATCTTTCCCTGTAGTTTCAGCGTCGGCAGGTGCTGCCAAATGGCTTCCCAATCCTCCTGAATTTCGCCGAAGTCCCAGGTCGGAATGCCGAGTATCAGCGCTTCATAGTCTTCCATACGTTGGGGATCGACGTCTTTGACGTTGTTCAGTTCGATCATATCCGCACCCAGGATGTCGCGGATTTTCTCTGCCGCCATTTCGGTGTAGCAGGTGCTGGAGCCGTAAAAAAGTCCTATCTTCATAAGCCGTCAGTGTGTTGGGAAAGTGAATGTAAGGCGATGCCGCAGCGCCGCACCGCACAGTCAGGGCGTTAGTCTGGCGAAGTATACTACGCCCGTAAAGCACAAATGACCGTGGGGAAAGCATCGGGGCGAAGACAGGCGCCTTCGCCCGTGATGTTTAATCGAGGGACTGGTGACGTGTTTCTTTGACGAGCAGCAGCGCAATCAGCGTCAACGTGGCCATGGCGGCCAGATAGAGGCCGACGTAGAACAGCCCGTAGTTGCTGGTCAGCCAGGCGGCGATATAAGGCGCGACCGAGGCGCCCAGAATCGAGGACACGTTATAGGAGAAGGAAGCGCCGGTGTAGCGGACTTCCGTCGGGAAGAGTTCCGGCAGCAGCGCACCCATTGGCCCGAACGTAAAGCCCATCATGCTCAGACCCAGTACCAAAAACGCCATCACTAACCCCTGTTCGCCGGAACCCAGCAGGAAGGGGAATACGAAAGCGAACACCAGCATGCTGCAGGTCACGACGATCATGGTGCGACGTCGGCCGTAGATGTCGGCCAGATAGCCGGCGACCGGGATCATCAGACCGAAGCCAATCACCGCTATCATCAGCATCCACAGGAAATTGTTGCGCGGAATACCTAATCCGGCCGGAATCGGCGAGGTACCGTAGGTCATGGAGTAAACGGTCATGATATAAAACAGCGTGTAGGNCGCCAACATGATGAACGTGCCGAGGATCGTCGCTTTCAGATGTTTGCTCAGCAGCGTCCCCATCGGGATCCGCACTTTCTTACCCGCCTGTTCGGCTTTGGCGAAGACCGGCGATTCGTGCAGGGAAACGCGGACATACAGCCCGATCAGCACCAGAATCGCAGAGAAAATAAACGGTACGCGCCAGCCCCACTGCATGAACTGTTCTTCGGTCAGCAGCCAGGACAGCAGCAGGAAAGTGCCGTTGGCGAAGAAGAAGCCAATCGGCGCGCCCAGCTGGGGGAAAGAGCCGTACAGGGCGCGCTTGTGCGCCGGCGCATTTTCCGTCGCAAGCAGCGCCGCGCCGCCCCATTCTCCGCCGAGACCAAGACCCTGACCAAAGCGAGCCAGCGCCAGCAGCATTGGCGCCAGGATACCAATCGTTTGGTAGCTCGGCAGCAGGCCGATGGCGACGGTGGAAATCCCCATCGTCAGCAGCGAAGCCACCAGCGTAGCTTTTCGTCCGACCCGGTCCCCAAAGTGCCCGAATAGGGCGGAACCGATGGGGCGAGCGATAAAAGCAATCGCGAACGTCGCCAGTGACTGGAGTGTTGCGGCAGCGTTATCACCCTGTGGGAAAAAGATGTGCGGGAAAATCAGCACCGCGGCGGTAGCATAGATATAGAAATCAAAGAATTCGATGGCAGTGCCGACCAGAGAAGCAACCACAACCTTATTACGGGAGTTGACGGGGGCGTCTGGTCTCTGATTGTCATCAACGGCGGATGCGACGGAGGATTGCATAGTTTTTTCAGTTTTTTAACAACAAGAATGGGTATTCTATGCATAGAAAATGCTTATTTTCAAACCACCAAGCCGCGTCTGGCGCGGGCTGCGCTGGGAACTGTCCCGCTTTTCCCCCGATTCATAAGATATAATCCCTTGCGCCGCATTTTTTGCCGCAGGATATGACAAAAATAAAAGCAATTACCGAATTGTACCCCGTTCACGCGCTGTCAGGCATAATAGTCCCCGCATGAAACAGAGGAGGCCGCCATGCAGACACCGGATCACCCCCTGATCGAACAGTTTCTGGATGCATTGTGGCTGGAACGAAATCTGGCGGAAAACACGCTGGCTTCCTACCGACAGGATCTGCGCTCTTTGGCGGACTGGCTGGCGCACCATGATAAAAGCCTGTTGCAGGCGGAAGCCGTGGACCTGCAGGCTTTTCTGGCTGAACGACTGGAGGGCGGTTACAAGGCGACCAGCTCTGCGCGTCTGTTAAGCGCCACCCGGCGACTTTTTCAGTATCTTTACCGCGAAAAGCAACGCTCGGACGATCCCAGCGCGGCGCTCTCGTCTCCCAAACTGCCGCAGCGATTGCCGAAGGATTTAACGGAGGCGCAGGTCGACGCGTTGCTCAATGCCCCCTGTGTCGACAAACCTCTTGAACTGCGCGACAAAGCGATGCTGGAAGTTCTGTACGCCACCGGCCTGCGGGTCTCGGAGCTGGTGGGACTGACCATCAGCGATGTCAGCCTGCGTCAGGGCGTGGTGCGCGTGATCGGCAAAGGCAACAAAGAGCGTCTGGTGCCGCTGGGAGAAGAGGCGGTGCACTGGATGGAACAGTATCTGGAATACGGTCGCCCCTGGCTTATCAACGATAAGCCGATCGACGTGATGTTTCCCAGCAGCCGAGGGCAGCAGATGACCCGCCAGACCTTCTGGCATCGCATCAAACATTATGCGGTCATCGCCGCTATTGACAGCGCCAAACTTTCTCCGCATGTTTTGCGTCATGCTTTTGCCACGCATTTACTGAACCATGGCGCGGATTTACGCGTAGTACAAATGCTGTTGGGGCACAGCGACCTGTCCACCACGCAGATCTACACGCACGTCGCCACGGCACGCCTGAAGCAGCTGCACCAGCAGCATCATCCCCGGGCGTGATTGACAGATGAATCATGGGGTGGGGCGGCGTCAGCCATGTCGGCTGCATACGAGGCCTCATCCAATAACAGGATCAATTTATGAAAAAGAGTGCATTACTGCTTTCTCTGCTTGTCGTCGCCATGAGCGCCAGCGCGGACGACGCCGCCATCCAACAGTCACTGACCCGTCTGGGTATGCAAAATGCGGAAATTCAGGCGGCGCCTATCCCAGGAATGAAGACCCTCCTGACCGATAATGGCGTGCTATACATCACCGATGACGGCAAACACCTGTTGCAAGGCCCGTTGTATGACGTGAGCGGTAAAAATCCGGTCAACGTCACCAATTCTATTCTGATGGGTAAGCTGGAAGCGCTGAAGGATCAGATGATTGTGTACAAGGCGGCGCAGGAAAAGCATGTGATCACGGTGTTTACCGATATCACCTGCGGTTACTGCCGCAAACTGCACGAGCAGATGAACGACTACAATGCGCTGGGCATCACCGTCCGCTATCTGGCTTTCCCGCGTCAGGGCGCAGGCTCTCAGACGGAAAAGGATATGCAATCCATCTGGTGCGTAGCCGACCGCAAAAAAGCGTTTGATGCGGCGATGAAAGGCGACGATATCTCGCCCGCGACCTGCAAAACCGATATCTCCGCGCACTATCAGCTCGGCATCTTGTTCGGCGTTCAGGGAACGCCAGCCATCGTGCTGGACGACGGCTCTGTAATCCCGGGTTATCAGGATCCGAAAGAGATGGCCGCCATGCTGCAGGCGCATAAAGCCTCCCAGAAGTCGGGTGGTTAAGCGCCCCGTGACTTTCGTAACTCAGCTCTGCCGCCGTCCGGCGGTAGAGAGTCATCATCTTCCCGACACATTGCCGCCGCTGCTGCGTCGGCTTTACGCCCAGCGCGGCGTTCAGGCTGCGCAGGAGCTGGAACGCAGCCTGCGCGGCCTGCTGGACTATCGACAGCTTTCGGGGATCGACAAGGCGGTAGATTGTCTGCAAGCGGCGCTGGCGGAGCAGCGCCGTATCGTGATCGTCGGCGACTTCGACGCGGACGGCGCGACCAGTACAGCCCTGGCCGTGCTGGCGCTGCGTCGGATGGGCGGTCAGCATATCGNCTTCCTAGTGCCTAACCGTTTTGAAGACGGCTACGGCCTCAGCCCCGAGGTGGTCGCCCAGGCGGCGGCCAAAGGCGCGCAGCTGATCGTCACCGTCGACAATGGGATCTCTTCCCATGCAGGCGTAGACGATGCGCATCAGCGCGGGATTGATGTGCTGGTGACGGATCATCATCTGCCGGGCGAAACCCTGCCCGCGGCGGAGGCTATCATCANCCCTAATCTGGCGGATTGCGCCTTCACGTCCAAGGCCCTCGCGGGCGTGGGGGTGGCGTTCTATCTGATGATGGCGCTGCGGGCGCGGCTGCGCGACGGCGGCTGGTTTGAACAGCACGGCTTGTCTGAGCCTAATCTGGCAGAGCTGCTGGATCTGGTCGCGCTGGGTACGGTGGCGGACGTGGTGCCGCTGGATGCCAACAATCGGATCCTGGTGGCCCAGGGCCTGAACCGCATCCGCGCGGGTAAATGCAGACCGGGCATTCGCGCGTTGCTGGAAGTTTCTAACCGAGAGGCGACTCAGCTCGTCGCCAGCGATTTGGGCTTTGCCCTCGGGCCGCGCCTGAACGCCGCCGGACGGCTGGATGATATGTCCGTCGGCGTGGCGCTGTTGCTGTGTGAGGACATCGTAGAGGCGCGGATGCTGGCGAGCGATCTCGATGCGCTTAATCAGACTCGGCGCGAGATCGAGCAGGGGATGCAGGTCGAGGCGCTGCAACTGTGCGAACAATTGGAACGCAGCAGCGAGACGCTGCCCTGCGGGCTGGCGATGTACCATCCGGAGTGGCATCAGGGCGTCGTCGGCATTCTGGCGTCTCGCATCAAAGAGCGTTTCCATCGCCCGGTCATTGCGTTCGCCCCTGCGGGCGACGGCATACTGAAAGGCTCAGGCCGCTCGGTTGCGGGCCTGCACCTGCGCGACGCGCTGGAGCGGTTGGACACCACCTGTCCCGGCCTGATGATGAAGTTCGGCGGGCATGCGATGGCCGCCGGGCTGTCGCTGGAAGAAGCGCGTTTTGAGGAGTTTCGCCAGCGCTTCGGCGAACTGGTCGGCGAGTGGCTGGATGCCTCTCAGCTACAGGGCGTCATCTGGTCCGACGGCGAACTGGCCGCCCCCGAGTTGACGCTGAGTACCGCGCAGCTGCTGCGGGAAGCCGGTCCCTGGGGGCAGACATTCCCCGAGCCGACATTTGACGGCCGCTTCCGCCTGTTGCAACAGCGTCTGGTGGGAGAACGTCATCTCAAAGTGATGGTGGAACCGCTGGCGGGCGGNCCTTTGCTGGACGGCATCGCGTTCAACGTGGATACCACGCAGTGGCCGGACAGCAGTGTCCGGCAGGTGGAACTGGCCTATAAGCTGGATGTGAATGAGTATCGCGGCAAGCGTTCGGTGCAGCTGCTAATCGAACATTTGTGGCCGCTGTAATGCAAGCTTTCTGCCGAGCCGGGCGGGCGTCGCGGTATCTTTTCGACACGCCCGCCCGCTGCTAAAAACTGAACGGATTGCTATAAACCCCGACGTGGATCCGTTACAATTCGCCGTTTGAATACACGTCGTCCCTTTGACCAACAAAAGATCTTAAACATCATGTTTGAAATTAATCCGGTAAAAAACCGAATTCAGGACCTGTCTGAGCGGACAGCAGTTCTGAGGGGGTATCTTTGACTACGATGCCAAGAAAGAACGCCTTGAAGAAGTAAACGCCGAACTGGAACAGCCGGACGTTTGGAACGAGCCAGAACGCGCTCAGGCGCTGGGTAAAGAACGCTCCTCTCTGGAAGCGATCGTCGACACCATCGACCAAATGACGCAGGGGCTGGAAGATGTCTCCGGTCTGCTGGAATTGGCGGTGGAAGAAGACGACGAAGACACCTTCAACGAAACCTGCGCCGAACTCGACGGTCTGGAAAATAAACTCAGCCAGTTGGAATTTCGCCGCATGTTCTCCGGCGAGTACGACAGCGCCGACTGCTATCTCGACATCCAGGCGGGTTCAGGCGGTACGGAAGCGCAGGACTGGGCCAGCATGCTGGTGCGTATGTACTTGCGCTGGGCGGAAGCTAAAGGCTTCAAAACCGAAATCATTGAAGAATCAGATGGTGAAGTGGCCGGGATCAAATCCGCGACCCTCAAAATCATCGGCGATTATGCCTTCGGCTGGCTGCGGACGGAAACCGGCGTGCATCGCCTGGTGCGTAAAAGCCCGTTCGACTCCGGCGGCCGCCGTCACACGTCCTTCAGCTCGGCATTCGTCTATCCCGAAGTGGACGACGATATTGATATCGAAATCAACCCGGCCGACTTGCGTATCGACGTCTATCGCGCCTCCGGCGCCGGTGGTCAGCACGTTAACCGGACCGAGTCCGCGGTGCGTATCACCCATATACCGACCAACATCGTTACCCAGTGTCAGAACGACCGTTCGCAGCATAAAAACAAAGATCAGGCGATGAAACAGCTGAAAGCCAAGCTGTACGAGTTTGAGATGCAAAAGAAAAATGCTGAAAAACAGGCGCTGGAAGACAACAAGTCCGACATTGGCTGGGGAAGCCAGATTCGCTCTTATGTGCTGGATGATTCGCGCATTAAAGACCTGCGTACCGGGGTGGAAACACGCAACACCCAGGCGGNGCTCGACGGCGATCTGGACAAATTTATTGAAGCAAGTTTAAAAGCGGGGCTATAAGGAATCCACATGTCTGAACCACAATCTCAGGGTGCCGAACAGGCGCAGGATCTTAATAACGAACTCAAGGCGCGTCGCGAAAAGCTGTCCGCTCTGCGTGAAAACGGCGTGGCCTTCCCGAACGATTTTCGTCGTGATACGACCTCCGATTTGCTGCACGCCAGCTACGATGAAAAAGACAACGAAGAGCTGGAGCCGCTGGGTCTGGAAGTGACCGTCGCCGGGCGTATGATGACCCGCCGCATCATGGGGAAAGCCTCTTTTGTGACGCTGCAGGACGTGGGCGGACGCATTCAGCTGTACGTCTCCCGTGATGACCTGCCGGAAGGCGTTTACAACACACAGTTCAAAAAGTGGGACCTGGGCGATATCCTGGGCGCGCGCGGAAAACTGTTCAAAACCAAGACCGGCGAGCTGTCCATTCACTGTACCGAACTGCGTTTGTTGACCAAAGCGCTGCGCCCGCTGCCGGACAAATTCCACGGTCTGGCCGATCAGGAAACGCGTTACCGCCAGCGTTATCTGGACCTGATCGCCAACGATGAATCCCGCAACACATTCCGCATTCGCTCTCAGGTGATGGCGTCTATCCGTCGTTTCATGGTCGAAAAAGGCTTCATGGAAGTGGAAACGCCGATGATGCAGGTGATCCCGGGCGGTGCCTCAGCGCGTCCGTTTATCACGCATCACAACGCGCTGGACATCGATATGTACCTGCGTATCGCGCCTGAGCTGTACCTGAAACGCCTGGTGGTCGGCGGGTTCGAACGCGTATTCGAAATCAACCGTAACTTCCGTAACGAAGGGATTTCACCGCGTCATAATCCTGAATTCACCATGATGGAACTTTATATGGCCTACGCCGACTATAAAGACCTGATTGTGTTGACGGAAACGCTGTTCCGCACCCTGACTCAGGACGTGCTGGGCACCACCACGGTGGAATACGGCGACCAGACCTTCGATTTCGGCAAGCCGTTTGAAAAGCTGACGATGCGTGAAGCGATCTGCAAATACCGCCCTGAAACTGACGTGGCGGACCTGGACGATCTGGAAAAAGCTACGGCGATCGCACAGTCCCTGGGCATCAAGATCGAGAAAAGCTGGGGGCTGGGCCGCATCGTGACCGAGATCTTCGAAGAAACGGCGGAAAGCAACCTGATCCAGCCGACCTTCATCACCGAATATCCAGCGGAAGTGTCGCCGCTGGCGCGACGTAACGACGAAAATCCGGAGATCACCGATCGCTTTGAATTCTTCATCGGCGGCCGTGAGATCGGCAACGGCTTCTCCGAGCTGAACGATGCGGAAGATCAGGCGGAGCGTTTCGCTCAGCAGGTGAGTGCGAAGGATGCCGGCGACGACGAAGCGATGTTCTATGACGAAGACTATGTCACCGCGCTGGAGCACGGCATGCCGCCGACGGCGGGTCTGGGCATCGGTATCGACCGTATGGTAATGCTGTTCACCAACAGCCACACCATCCGCGACGTGATTCTGTTCCCGGCCATGCGCCCGCAGAAATAATGACGATGACGGCCTCATGGTGTGAGGCCGTCAGTTCAGCACGGTATGAGGAATGCTGTGCTGTTATAAACGACTTCACCTCACGCTCTGCGTGGGGTTTTTTCTTTTTGTGGGTTCTGAATAATTTTTGTCGCGCACGGGCTAACGATTGGGCTTGCCTCTAATCTAGGAAGAGAAACGCTGCTGGCTTGATGATCGTTGCTGGACCTCTGGCGCAAGCCTTCGCACCTTAATTTCTTTTTTTAGCGCATTTAATTGCTTAAAACACAGTCAGTTTGACGGGTTTTTATCTTGCCCGGCAAACAGATAGCGCTATAATGCGGGCACTTCTCCGTGCGGGCGTAGTTCAATGGCAGAACGAGAGCTTCCCAAGCTCTATACGAGGGTTCGATTCCCTTCGCCCGCTCCATGACCTTCTTAATGTACTGAATCCTAAGGGATATGGCTTCAAGCCTCCTTACAGAGTTACTTACTGTAACCCTATTCGGNCGCGATGCGAGGGCTGGTGGGTTGACCACAAGAAAACACACCGCATCCATTATTTCCTGTAAGGTCTCAATCTGCGCAGAAAGCGCCCTCGCAGGCATGCCTGTGCAGCACGTCGCCAGCAGCGGCCGGCCCTGACACACATCGATCAGTGCTGGAGTCTGGATTTCGTGTCGGATAATCTGTTTAACGGGCGGCGTTTCCAAGTGCTGACTGCCGTGGATAATTTGGGTCGGGAGTGTCTTGCGATGATGTACGGGCTGATAACTAAAATTAAACCTTTTTCTTATCACGTTATCATATATTTTTTCGTGTAAGTGTTTTTCATATTTTCATGTAATAAAAAGGTAAAATGATCATAAAAATAAGTTTGAAAATTAAATTGTTTTTAAAAATTAACGTGGTTGCGTTTTTCTTTGCGAAATAAATCATCACGTTATTCATTAGTGTTAGTGAAAATAATCGCCACCAATTTATTTTAATTTTTATTTGATGGTCACTCCTACCATAATAAACGACAGTTTTTTATATTCCAGATTGATAACTTTAATAGCTTCAATCATGAGTTACCAGAAGATAAAAACAAGTACTGTTTCCTTTATCAGAACACTAGACTTGCGGCCATCATAAACCGCTAGGAAAAATGGACTAGTGTATATTAAATTTTCTCTGGTGAATGTGTCATATTATTCATACTCCAAGGTGAAATTGACCGTAGTATCCACGCTTCCTGCCGTCACCGTGTTAGTGGTCTGGTATAACCGGGCTTTAAAATCATAGTCGGTCGCAGAGGTGGACGTTACCGTCCCCAAAGAAACTGCGGTATCCGGTGTAATGGCGATATTATCATAGAGCAGTTGAATACCTACGCCCGTCGCTGTGCCGCTGTCATTGGCAAAAATATTATTGTTGTTACTGTCGACCGTGCCTGAAAACGTTATATTAGGGACTAATGATGACGAGCAGGTCAAGTTTATAGTAAAATCTGTTGTGTTTGATGTACTGCCAGCCGCCTTCAAGTTTTGCGTATACATAGTTCCTAAATCTACTGAAGTGTCGTAAGTATTCACCTCACAGGAAGCGCTTGTCACTTCTGTTGTGCCACTAAGGTAAATAAGCCAGGTACTCTCGCTACTTGAATTGGTGGAGTCATAATTAAAGCGTAACCGCGCTGTGACGCCACTTAAGTCAAGTGAACCCGACTCTACGGAATTCCCAATGACAACCAATTCAAGATACGTATATTGTTCATAGCTGGTTGTCTGTGAGCCGAGCCAATAATAAGATGGCTGTGCAGTTGATACGCTATAATATTGCTCAATTCCCGACTGAGCTGGTGTTTGAAACACTCCACGCAAACGAAACCCCAAGCCTGTTATACCGGTTTCGTATACGTTGTTACCATACGATGATAATGTTGGAGATGTGGCATATTCAGATGCAAAGGCTGATGTGCTGGACTTACCATCTTTCATCGATGTTGATATTGCATCTGATGTGTATACTATCGTTCCAATCTCAGTGTTGGCCGGTATGACTAACGACGACGGCAATGTAATAGTTGATGACGTAGGATCATAAACACCCTCTGCAGAGACTAAGCCGATTATTCCTTGTGCTACAAAAGCAATAAAGAAAAGAGCCGTTTTGGACATTATCTTTCCGATAATGAAATTATCCCAAGTTACTTTATTAATCACTTTAACCACTCCTATATTACAGGGTTTTTATTTCTGGTTCGGGTATTATTGATATTAAAGATGAGTTAGAACTATAAATAACCGTGCCGTTTTTTTATGTGAGGAGGTATAGAGATTATCCCGATGAAGTAAATACAGCCATTTGAGGGGCTTGATAACCATCGTCTGCACACCAAAAATAAAAAATTAAGTTTCCGCGGNTATTTTTAATACCTAATTCATCAATCTTTCTCATACTGCTAACTCCTGCATTCGAGTGTGACCATTTTGATCCCATTCCTCGTCTCCGCTTGGTCCACCCTGAACGGAGCCTGACACTCCCGGCCACCGGCCAGCGTGGCTTTTATCACGCCGTTCGCCTTCATTCCCGTCAACCATATCTGCCCCTGTTCGTTGGACATACCCGCCGCTTCGCCAGCCGATACCGATGCGCCTAACGGCAAAGGTTTTCCGTCATGCGTCAGTGTCAGAAATACCCGGTAGCCTACGCGGGTACGGTAATCCGCCAAAACCATCGCCTCTTTCTGCGGTACCTTGTGCACTATAGGATCTGTCACGTCAACGTTATCCGGCAGCGTGAATGTATCTAGACTGACATTGTTATCACGATAAGCTGTCAGCGACGGCACCACCGCATAGCCTCGCCAGTCCGTTACTAGACCTGTCCTGTTCCTGATTTTTACGCCTTCAGCCGCTGGTGCCCTCACTAAGGCATACCCGGCCCCTTCGGATAGCTGCTGCGACAGTGTGATGCCGTACGGATGCGCTACCACTGAACCTCGCAGATTCCAGCTCACCGTCTCCCGCAGGCCATAGTAGTTCGAGTAACCCAACCCCGCAGTGGCCCGACCGCCTCGATAGCTGCCGCTAATTGCAGTACTGTCTGTGGCGCTGCCGGCGCTGCTTCGAGATTGCGCCTGGGATACCGACCAAGACAAGTTGTTACCCGGCAGTGCCGTCCCCGATAATGTGGACGTCAGGCTGCTTGTCCCTTGGTCTGATCGCGACCAACTGTTGGTCATTCGTACGCTGCTGCCGGAAGACGATAGCCATTTGCCGAGTGGAAGGCTTAGGCTGACGGAGGTAATGTTGTCCGTTTTTTCGGTCCGCCAAATTCTGCTTTGGCTCTGGTTCAAACTGACCGATATCCCATCAAAGGTTTTGCTCCAGCTCCCAGTTATGGAACGCGTTTTTGAATTTCCACGGTTCCAATACTCTGACTGATAGGCTGAAAATGAGACCGACCCTAACCAGCCGATGTTCTGACTTAGGGTGAGCTGCGCCTTGCTTTTCAGGCTATAGCGCGAGGCCAGGCTACTGCTGTGGTAGTAGTTGCTCGCTTCATCAAAGCTGAAGAAGCCGTCGGTGGCATAGCGATAACCCGCCAGTGTCATTGAGGTTCCGGTAATATCGAAGTGTTTACTGTACTTCGCTTGCAGGGACTGGCCGCTGCGAATGGTGCCATCGCTAAAGGTTGACTCGGCATGCGTGACATCTAGCGACACGGCCCCCAATCTTCCCAGACTTTGCCCCATACCCAGCATACCCGAGTGGTAATGCTCCGCGACAATGATCCCCCCATAGACTGATGTGCTATTCAGCAGGCCGTACAGAATTTCAGCCTGGGCGAAACGTTGACTGACGGCATTGCTGCTATCGTTGTAATAACGAGTACCATATTCTCCGGCAGTAACGGAATATTTCACAACGCCCTTACGGACTGAAATCGGTGGTGAAGCGAAAGACTGAGTGAATGTTCGTATTTCCCCATCCTCTTCCTTTATGGTCACAACCAATTCGCCGGACGTTGATGTGGCATACAGATCATTAATAACGAACGCCCCGGGCGACACAAAGGTCTGGTAGAGCAGGTTGCCGTTCTGACGTATCTCAACCGTGGCGTTGGTGATCGCTACGCCGCGGATTTCTGGTGCATAACCCCGAAGGCTATCCGGCTGCATTTCACTCTGAGTGGACAAGCTGGCACCCCGGAAGCTAAAGCTGTCAAAAACCAGGCCTGGGCTGGATGTTTCGCCGGTCACCAGACGCGCACGCAGCGAACGGATATCCCGTTCGACCCAGGTCTGCATGCTATTCCAGCTCGCCCGCCCCTGGCGGGTTCGAGTGTAGTAGCTGTAGTTACGCNCCCGCCACTCGCCCAGATTAGCGCCGCTGCGTAGGCTGAGGTACTGCGTGCTGGTTTGCTGACCATTACGGTGATTTTTCACTTCGGATCCGGTAGCGCTGTAGGAGGCAAACAGCATTGGAACGCCGCTGTCCCATTGTTCGGGGGGAACATCGCCACGAGCGCGGTTATCCAGAGCAGCCTGGGGAATACTTAAGTTCAGTATCCTCCGGTCAAAATCAAAGTCGCTGTTTGCGCCGCGAATATAGTCCCCAAGTTTCACTATCGGAGCATCGGCAACCATGGCGACAATAGCGGGAAATACTTGAATTTTTACGCCCAGCTCACGTAACAGAGACGGCGTCAGTTGCGGACATAGGCGGCGACCATCACACACCACAAAACGCAGGTGATGTTCACCGACGCGAGTTTTGTTCACCCGGACCTGGACGTCGTACTCACCGGGTATCTGAATATCCGTGCGAGAGAGCAGAGAGAGGTCGGTCTGCGCTTTCTGGTTTTCTTCCAGATGCAGTGCATTGACGTTGAAATACATCTCAGCTTGAGCCGACAGGGAAGCAGTCGCATACCCGCAGAGCACCAGTATCTTCNCCCGAGAACAAAAACGATATTTAGGTATCACTCCCTGAATCCCCACTAAAAATTCACCTCTTTTGCCGTCGTCATTCCGCCAAAATCATTGATGGTGCTATACGTCACGTGCCTGACAGCATGTTCATTCACTGGTACGATTTTTGACGCGCGAGGCATAATGGTACCCGGCCTATCGATTTTTTTACCGTTTACCGACATGCCTGTCAGGGTGACAACATAAGGCGTCGGGTTATTGAACGAGATACCGCCAGACACGGGCGNGACTTTCAGCTTCTGCCAAGCCAGCCCGGCTTCTTTTGCCGACAGTCCTTTTGGTCGGTAGATCAGCTTGATGATGTTCTGCGTGGCGATGGTTAGGCGTTTCGGGTCGGTTTTTTTCTCAACAGCTGGTATCGCCCTGACATTTAGCAGATACACGCTTTCCCGATCCTCCGGTAGGGCCGGTAAGGAGGTGTAGACGACACGGATAGCGCTTTCCCCATTCAGTGCTTGTTTGAATAAGGGGGGCGTGGCGATAAAGGGGATGTTTTTGGTCTTTCTCTGCATATCAGAGACCCATACCTGAACGAGATACGGCGTGCTTTGCCCTGCGTTACTCAGGGAAAGACTCGCCTCCTTTTTGGCAGCATCGTAGATTAGACGGGTTCCTCCCAAGGTAAGCCCGTCTGCGTGGCAGACTAGCGATGCAGATAACAGACATGCACCACCGATGCATCCGATAGAACATTTCATAAGATAACCTTTGCGAAAAAAGCCGAACCAAGGGAGGGCTGGCCTTTGGCCAGCCCGGTAATATCAGGAATCGCTGTAGTTGATGGTGAAGGTGACGTCCGTGTCGACACTACCGCTATAAGCTGTGGAGCCGGTGTAGTCGACAAGATAGGCGTTGAAATTACCCGTGGCGGACGTGACTTCGGTAGATGTCAGGACATTAAAGCCAGTGTTGGATGCTGGTGTGCCGGAGGTGTAATAGGTGCCAGTGTTGTCAGCATCCTCAATACGAATACCTAGTCCGCTAATGTCGCTGGCAAACAGTTCGGTATAACCGCTGGTGGACACAGATGTGCCTTCAAAGGTAATAGTCGGTGCCGTCGCGACGGCACAATCGGCCAGTTCAATGGAAAACGGTGTACCGACAGTGCTCGCACCAGCAGTACCAAAGGTGCTGCTGCTGACTGTTCCGAAATTGACTGTCCCGGTGGTGGAGGAAGCATCCGCCACGCTGTTCACTGAACAGGCTGAAGATGAAATGGTTGCTGTGAAGTTGATGACTCCGTCAGTTGCCCGCGCCAGTCCGGTAACCCCAAGAGATGCGACGAGGACGGACAGGGTCAGTAGATTTTTTTTCAAGATAATTACTCCATACATAAGTTTTAGTTAGACAAAAAAGAAAAACGGTTAATTAGAAACCTACGGAAGCATTATATGATCGTTTTTAACGATCAATCATGGTAATTATATATGTTTATACCTATCAATAAGAGGTTTATTGATCGGCGGTTTATAAATAAAACCAAAATGCAAGCGTAAAACGCTCTCAATCCTGACCTTTGTTTGAAATGAGTAGCGAACTTGTTTATTTGTGTCGATAGCTGCGGGGAAAATCACGGGAATGAATCCGTTTGCATTCGTATGGCTTCAGCCTGAAGAGTTCTATGGTTAGAGCGGAGAATACGTTAGACATCGTAATGCTACGGCTCTGCAGGAGGTAATCGAACATTGTCAGCTTTTACTGCTATGGGGCAGGGCTAGCTCGCCAACCATAGGCGAGATAATCCACATTCTTCTTTGGCATCCCCTTGAATAGGTCCACGGTGTAGGGTTCAGCCACATCGGCGGCTGTTTCACGCAAGATCGGTCAGGCAAGGAACGCCGCCTCCGGGCATATTGATCCGCTCGGAGGCGGCCATGTTTGACGATAAGTCCGATTATTACACCCATCGTTTCAAGCGGGCCTTGAATTAAATGATATCGATCACGAGCGGACTTTCCCCCGTCGGCAGTCGCCAGACCTATGGCGTCGCTCCTGTTGCTCCAATAATGACGCCTACAGCCGATTTTCGCTCTGATATCTGTGGTTCAGTGGTTGCGCCTGTCGATGAGGATAACCCCTTTGGCGTCGTGAATGCGGTCATCCCCACAGGAGGCTGTGGCGCGGCGCGGCACTGTGGTTCGCATTATGCTCTGTCTACTGGCGCCCGCAATCGTTACAACAACTGGCTGCCGCATTGTGGCGAAGAATGACGCGATTACCCGCAGTTTTTTCACTACCTTAACTTTGTCCATGAAGGGGCAGAACACGAATTGATAACGGATATCTGTCTGCCGTTAAAAAGACCGTGATAACCCGAGATTGCGCGTTACGGGGTTGTTTTGCTTTTCAGGGATACTCAGATCATTGCCTTCCTGCTCATAAGATGTGCTTTCGATGAAGATTAAGATCATGCCTGAATGGCGACACCAGGTTAACGATGCTCAACGCGCCTTTCTCGTAGAAGTGGTTAATACGCCTTAGCGCAACACGGAGGAAAGTGTTGAGCGTATGCTGCATAAATGCGTCAAAAATCCGCGTTAGCGGATCTCTTAATGAGAGAGATAGACAGTCCTCATCTTTTTTTACTCGTGGTTTTGTTTCTTAATTTGGATACCTTTTGCGGACAATTTCATAACCTTTTGATGCTTACTCTGTCATTAACGTTACCAATAACGGTGGCAAAGGACATCAATGGGGGAAAGTTGATTGTCAAACCGGTGTTACATTTGTGGGTTTATTTCTTAAAATGTTTCCCTAATAAAATAAAAATAAAATAATGAAAGATGGTTATCTATAGTTATGTATTTCATAAATACGTGTTTCGGATAAAGACTATTTTTAATTGAGTGAGCCTTGTTCCAGCTAATTTAACTTTCCTGTTAAAATAGAAAGTTTTGAAATGGGGTTGTTTTTATTAATTTCATGCTATCTAATGGCGCAGACCGAATTTCATATTCTTAAAAACAGAATAAAAAACCCCGCATATGCCCCATTGCTTTGCGGGTTGTTTTTTACTTATTGTTTTTTATCGGTTTTGTTGGTTTTTGTTTTGTTCTGTGGATTTTTAATTGTTGTGGTAAGGATGTCGTTATGATGAGAATTGCGCGGGGTGGAGGCATCCTTTTATTCAGTCATCTCAGCTTGTCTTTTTAACATTTTTTATTGGCGGTGAGTTTATATATAAACAGAAGGCAGCTTTATGATAGGCGCTATATGACATGTATCACAGCCTCGTCCTCGGATCCTGTTTTTGCTTTATCCAATAGTTCTGTGTTGTCCTCAGTGACCGTTTTCCTAAGTCTCATTATTGAGGCGATTTTTGTTATTTATAGTATTTTCACCTATCACCATTAATTAATATAAGAATAATCTTTGACATGAGAATAGTTAACGTCGAAATGATGAGGGATGAGTGAATTAATGACAGTTTTTAGTTTGTGATCTAATTAATGATGTAAGAAAGGAGTCCTATGTCAAATGTTGATATGCAGCCCGGTCTGACACGGGAAACACAGTCCATTCATCCCCTCAACCACGCTCAGCAAGGTATCTGGTTTGCTCAGCATCTCAATCCTGAAGCGGAAGCTAAAGTCTTTAACGTGGCCGAATATCTTGAGATACCGGTGGCGCTAAACCCACAGCGATTTGAAATGGCGGTAAGAACCACCGTTCAAGAAATAGAGTCCCTGCGAGNGCGTTTACACGTTTCGTCCTTTGACATTACGCAGTCGACGGATGTGGCGTCGTCCTGGCCTTTCCCTGTGCTCGACTTTCGTCAGGAAAGCGATCCGCTGGAGAAGGCGAAGCAGTGGATGGAGGATGCTTGCAACAGGTCGTTTGACCTGGAACAGGGGCCGCTTTTTTCGTTCGCGCTGATTCAGCTAGCGGAGGAACATTTTCTTTTTTACCAGTGTCACCACCATATCGTCATGGATGGTTACAGCGTCTCGATATTTATTCAGCGGGTCGCGGAGCGCTACGCCGTGTTCTTAACAGGGGNGGTGGCTACGGACCACGACCTTCTCGGGCTTGCACAAGCCAAGAGGGGTGAGCAGGACTACGACGCCTCATCCCGCTTATGCCGTGATCGCGAATACTGGCTGGAACAGCTCGCGAATCGACCGGATCCGGTGAGTATCTCCGGCAGACAGGCCAGCTGCGCCGATATACTGCATCGGCAGCGTTATCTTCCCGAGCAAACACATCAGCTGCTGCGGCAGGTAGCGGAGCAGCATAACGCTTCGTTGCCGGCATTGTTAATCACGCTGGTCGCGTTCTACTTACACCGGATCACGGGACAGGAAGATCTGCTGCTGGGGATGCCGATGACGGCCCGTGTCGGCAAGGCATTGCGGCGTTACCCCGGCATGATGAGCAATGTGCTGCCGTTGCGGTTGCGCGTGAATCCGACAACCACGCTGTCCGCAGGACTCGAACAGACAAAACGTACTGTGCTGGAAGTATCGCGGCATCAACGCTATCGGTATGAGACGTTGAAAGCCGATCTGGGAATGGCTGCCGGGCGTGAAACGCTGTTTTCCACACTGATTAATATTCTTCCTTGCCATAACGATTCGCTGACTTTCGAGGGCGCGAAAGCCAAAGTTCACAATCTCTTGCTGGGACCGGTCGACGATCTCTCCATTACGCTGTTCGACCGGGGGGTAAACGAAGGCATTGAGCTATGTTTGAATGCCAATGCCGCGCTCTACCACGAACGAGAGTTAGCATGGCATCTGCGACGCATTAGCCACTTTCTCAGTTCGGCGGCGACTGAGCTGAGTCGGCCTGTCGCAGAACTGCCGCTGCTGTTGCCTGAAGAACGAGCTTTAATGCGCCAGTGGCATTCCGCATCCGCGCCAGCGTCGTCCTCCCCATTCTGTCTTCACGAGCTGTTCGAGCAGCAGGCCAAGGAGCGCCCCGATGCGGTAGCGGTGAGNTTTGATGGCGATTCGCTGAGCTACGACGAGCTGAACCGTCGCGCTAACCCGCTGGCCCGGCAGTTGATAGCGCAGGGCGTGCAGCCCGACAGTCGGGTGGCGATTGCATTGCCGCGCGGCAGCGAACTTATCGTCGCCATTCTGGCGGTACTCAAGGCCGGTGCGGGCTATGTGCCGCTGGACCCGAGTTACCCGCAGGCCCGTTTGCAGTACATGCTGAAAGACAGCGCGCCCGACGTATTGATTACCCACAGCAGCAGCCTGCCGTCGCTGGGCGAGCTGCCGCAGAGGCTGTCGCTGATGGTACTGGACGGCGATGCCCCGACCTGGACGCATCATTCAGATGAAAATATTCCCGCCGCCTCGCTTGGCCTGACACCACATCATCTGGCCTACATCATTTACACTTCCGGCTCGACCGGCCAGCCCAAGGGCGTGATGGTGGAGCACCGCAACGTCACCCGCCTTCTGACCTCGACGCAGGCACTCTTCGACTTCGACCATCGGGACATCTGGACGCTATTCCACTCTTACGCCTTCGACTTCTCGGTATGGGAAATCTGGGGCGCCCTGCTGCACGGCGGACGTCTGGTGGTGGTGCCGCAGGCGGTGACGCGCTCGCCGCAGGCGCTGTATCAGCTGGTGTGCCGCGAAGGCGTGACGGTGCTGAACCAGACGCCGGGGGTCTTCCGCCAACTGACGGCGGCGCAGGCGGACAGCCCTGAGCGTCACGCGCTGCGCTACGTGATTTTCGGGGGAGAGGCGCTGGACGTGGCGGCGTTGACGCCGTGGTACCAGCAGAACCCGGACGTAGATACGCAACTGGTGAATATGTACGGCATCACCGAAACGA
Organism: Lonsdalea quercina subsp. quercina; assembly: GCF_000688655.1. Taxonomy (GTDB): domain Bacteria; phylum Pseudomonadota; class Gammaproteobacteria; order Enterobacterales; family Enterobacteriaceae; genus Lonsdalea; species Lonsdalea quercina. Next base: position 242,796 of record NZ_JIBO01000004.1, read on the forward strand.
CGGTGCATGTGACGCACTGTCCGTTAACGGCGGGGANGCCAACGGGAGATAGCCCGATAGGCCGGCCGCTGCCGGACCTGCGGCTGTACATCCTGGACGGTCATGGCGAGCCGGTGCCGTTAGGCGTGCCGGGCGAGCTGTACGTCGGCGGCGCCGGGGTAACGCGCGGCTACCTGAATCAGCCTGCGCTGACGGAAGCGCGATTCCCGCTCGACCCATTTTATGGCGAGGCGGGTGCGCGGATGTACCGCACCGGCGATTTGGGCCGTTGGCGTGAAGACGGCACGGTGGAGTATCTCGGCCGTAACGATTCTCAGGTCAAGATCCGCGGGTTCCGCATCGAACTCGGGGAGATCGGATCTGCCCTGCAGGCCTGTGACGGCGTCAAAGAAGCCGTAGTGACGGCTATAGGCACGGAGCAGGATAAACGGCTGGTCGCCTACTTCGTGGTGGACGATCGCGGACAGGCTCCGACGACGGAAGCGCTGAAGGCACAGCTCGGTAAACGTTTACCGGCCTTTATGGTGCCGGCGGCGTACGTAGCATTGGACTCCATACCGCTGACGTCGAACGGTAAAGTGGATAGCAGAGCGCTGCCAGCCCCGGATCTTGAGGCTTTCGAGCATCAGGTGTATGAGGCGCCGGAAGGCGACACGGAAACGACGCTGGCTGCGATCTGGCGCTCGGTCTTGGGCGTGGAGCAAGTCGGGCGCCACGACAGCTTCTTTGCGCTGGGGGGGCATTCGCTGCTGGCGGTGCAGCTGATTTCCCGCGTGCGCAGCGAACTTCAACGGGAGCTGTCGGTCGCGNCCTTGTTCGACTGTCCGGTGCTGCATGAACTGGCGGCCACGTTGGACATCGCGCCGACCAACGGGCATCTGCCCGACATCATGCCGTTGGCGGAGGGCGTTCATCCTCCGCTGTCTTTGGCTCAGCAACGACTGTGGTTCCTGTCGCGCATGGATGACAGCGCGCGGGCGGCATACCTCATCGCATTTACGATCCAGATAGAGGGCGAGCTTAACGTCACGGCGCTTACGCAGGCGCTCGATCGTATCGTGGCTCGTCACGCCGCGCTGCGCACCCGTATTGCCGAGTGTGATGGCACGCCGGTGCAGGTTATCGCCTCTGACGATGGTGGGTTTCCGCTTCGACAGATAACGGCGGNCGATCCGACGGCCTCGTCCGATACCGCATTTGAACCAGTCACGGACGCGTTGGCGTACGGCGAGCTAACCGTCGTCGGCGCGCAGGAGCACCGACTGCGTTTGTCGTTGCATCACCTGGTCGCCGACGGTTGGTCGGTCGGCATTTTTCTTCAGGAACTGCAAAGCCTGTACACCGCGTTCAGTCAGGGCAGCGGCGATCCGTTACCTCCGCTGGCTATCCAATTCGGTGACTACGCGGCCTGGCAGCAGCAACACATGCAGGGAGAGGAGCTGCGCGCCCAGCAGGCGTATTGGGAAAAACAGCTGAGCGGGATCCCGGATTGCCTGACGCTGCCCAGCGACCGGCCGCGTCAGCCGATGCAGGACTATCGCGGCGCCAGCCTGAATATTGAGCTGGAGCCGTCGTTGACGCAGGATCTGAAGTCGCTGAGTCAGCGTCATGGCGCGACGCTGTTCATGATACTGCTGGCGGGCTGGTCGGCGCTGATGAGCCGTTTGTCCGGTCAGGAGGATGTCGTGATCGGCAGCCCGGTCGCTGGCCGCGGTCGTCAGGAGCTGGAGCCGCTGATCGGCATGTTCGTCAATACGCTGGCGCTGCGCGTCAATTTGTCGGAACAGCCGGATACCGTCGCGCTGCTCGCGCAGGTGAAGGCGATGACGCTGGCGGCGCAGGAACATCCGGATCTTCCCTTCGAGCAGGTGGTGGAGATGCTGGCGCCTGCCCGCAGTCTGTCTCACAGCCCGGTATTTCAGGTGATGCTGGCGTTGCAGAATACGCCGGAGGTGACATTTACGTTGCCGGGTCTGAACACCTCCCTGATGGCTGATCCCGTGGAGACGGCCCAATTCGATCTTAGCCTGGATCTCCGTGAGGCCGATGGTCGGATCACCGGACGGCTCTACTACGCCACCGCACTGTTTGACGCCGCGACGGCCCGGCGCTATCTGGACTATTGGCATGCGCTGTTGCGCGGGATGACGGCGGATCCGCATCAACCGGTGCAGACGCTGCCGCTGTTACCCGACGACGAACGCCGTCAGCTGTTGTTTGGCTTCAACGCCACGCGTGCTGACTATCCGGCCGAAAATGCCCTGCATACGCTGTTCGAAGTGCAGGCGGAGCGACAGCCGAACGCGGCGGCGGTGGAGTGCGACGGAGAACGCCTGAGCTACGGCGAACTGAACCGGCGCGCTAACCAACTGGCCCACTGGCTGATGACGCAGGGCGTCCGGCCGGACGGCCGAGTGGCGATAGTGCTGGAACGCGGCTGCGATCTGATCGTCGCGATGCTGGCGACGCTGAAGGCCGGCGGGGCCTATGTGCCGATCGATCCGTCGACGCCTACTGAACGTCTGGCCTATCTGCTGGAAGATAGCGGGCCGCAGGCCATCATCACCGAACGCGCGCTGCGTAGCCGAATGGGTGAACTGTCGCCCCATCCTCATACGTTCGTCATTGATGGCGCCGCCCGTCCGTGGACGCGCTGCCCGCAGGACAATATTCCGCTTGCGGCGGTAGGGCTGACGTCGTTTCATCTGGCGTACCTCATTTACACCTCGGGGTCGACAGGTCGTCCGAAAGGCGTCATGGTCGAGCATCGCAATATCATCAATTTGGTGCATTGGCACTGCGAGTCCTTCGCCCTGCGCTCACGGGACTGCGTTTCCAGCGTGGCGGGTCTGGGCTTCGACGCGGCCGCCTGGGAGATCTGGTCTGCGCTGTCGATCGGCGCGCGGTTGCTGCTGCCGTCGCCGGCAATCTCACGCGATCCGGATCAACTGCTGGCGTGGTGGAGCGCGCAGCCGCTTGACGTGAGTTTCCTGCCGACGCCCGTCGCTGAACTGGCGTTTGTCCGCGAGGTGGCTCCTGCCACGCTGCGCACGCTGCTGGTCGGCGGTGATCGTCTGACTCGTCAGCCGTTTGCCGGGGCGCGTTTCACCCTGATAAACAACTACGGACCGACCGAAAATACGGTGGTGGCGTCCTCCGGAGACATCTGCGCCGATGAAGCGCTGCTGCACATCGGTCGTCCCATCGCCAATACCCAAACCTATATTCTGGATGCGCGGATGCAGCCGGTTCCGGTGGGGGTGTGCGGAGAACTGTATATCGGCGGCGCGCAGGTGGCGCGAGGGTATCTCAACCGCCCGGATCTCACTACCGAGCGTTTTATTCCCGACCCGTTCTCCTCCGAGCCGCATGCGCGACTGTACCGCACCGGCGATTTGGGGCGCTGGCGCGCCAACGGCACGATCGAGTTTCTGGGACGCAGCGACTTCCAGGTGAAGATCCGCGGCTTTCGCATTGAGCTGGGCGAAATCGAAGATGCCCTGTTGCACTGCGAGGGGATCCAGCAGGCCGTGGTGGTCGCGCAGGGGGGCGCCGCTCAAGAAAAACGTCTGATCGCCTACTATCTGGCGGAGCAGGGCACGAATGCACCCTCTATCGACGTACTGCGTGAACAGCTGCTGGCGCGCTTGCCTGAATACATGGTGCCGATGGCCTGGGTGCCGCTGGAAAGCCTGCCTCTGACGGCCAATGGCAAGGTTGACCGGCGTGCGCTGCCTGAGCCGGATGACTCCGCATTTGCACGGCAACACTATGAAGCGCCGCAGGGCAAGGTGGAGCTGGCGTTAGCCGCCATCTGGCAAGCGTTGCTGCGCGTGGAGACGGTGGGGCGCCGGGATAACTTCTTCCTGTTGGGCGGGCACTCGCTGCTGGCGGTGCAGTTGATCTCGCGTATTCGCAGCGAAATGCAGCGGGAGCTGGNCCTGAAANCGCTGTTCATGCATCCCACGCTATGCGAGATGGCGCNGGCGCTGGGCGAGAAGGCGGTACCGCCGTTACCGGCGATTTCTCGCCTGGCGGCGGCTGAGCCTCCGCTGTCGCTGGCGCAGCAACGCCTCTGGTTATTGGTGCAAATGGATCCGGCGGCAAGCGCGGCCTATATGATTACCGGCGGGATTAGACTACAGGGCGATCTGAACCTCGCCGCGTTGCAACAGGCGTTGGATCGTATCGTGCTGCGTCATGCGGCACTGCGCACGCACATCGTTCACCGAGACGGCGTCGACGTGCAGGCGATTGCTCCTGCGGAGAGCGGTTTCCCCCTGCACCGGCTGGATATGAGCGGCAGCCAGGATCGCCCGGAACCGTTCACGCCGTCAGTGTCCATCACGACCGGCCCGCTGGCGCAGGGGCAACTGCTCCGTATTTCCCCGCAGGAACACTGGCTGAGGTTGGCGCTGCACCACATTATCGCCGACGGCTGGTCGGTCGGCATTCTGATGCGCGAGCTAGGTACCCTCTATAGCGCATTAAGTCAGGGACAACCCGACCCGCTGCCGCCGCTGCCTATCCAATACGGCGACTATGCCGCTTGGCAGCGACAACATTTGCAGGGCGAGCGAATGCAGGAGCAGCAACGTTACTGGGTCGAACAGCTGCGCGGCGCGCCTGACAATCTGATGTTGCCGACGGACCGACCCCGTCCGCCGTTGCAGAGCTTTGCCGGGGCGTATAAAACCCTGACGCTGGACGCCGACCTGACGCAGGCGTTGAAGACGTTAGGTCAGCAACACGGCTGTACGCTGTATATGACGCTGTTAGCCGGTTGGTCTGCGTTGATGAGCCGCCTTTCCGGGCAGGATGACATCGTGATCGGGTCGCCTATCGCCGGGCGCGATCGACAGGAAATCGAACCGCTGATCGGGATGTTCGTCAACACGCTCGCGCTGCGGGTTGCCGTGACGCCAGAGATGGACACGGCGGCGCTGCTGGCGCAGGTCAGGCGTACCACGCTGGCGGCGCAGAGCCACGCTGACATTCCGTTCGAACAGGTGGTTGAAGCCGTCGCGCCGGTGCGCACGCTGTCCCACAGTCCAATCTTCCAGGTGATGATGGCGCTGCACAATCTGCCTGACATGGCGATTGAGTTACCTGAGCTTCAAGTGTCGCCGTTGCCTAACGAGACGGCGACCTGTCAGTTCGATTTGAATCTGGAATTACGTGAGGCGAACGGGCTGCTGGAAGGCACGCTGTATTATGCGACCGCGCTGTTTGATGAGGATACCGCCCAGCGTTATCTGGACTACTGGCAGCGTCTGTTGCGGGGGATGGTCGCCTCCGCCGCGCAGCCGGTAGCCACGCTGCCGCTGGTCTCCGCCGATGAGCGGCAGCGGGTGCTCACGGCGTTCAACGCCACGGAGTCCGCCTATCCGGCAGACCGTTGTCTGCATGAATTGTTCGAGATGCAGGCGCATCGGCAGGCGACGGCAACGGCGTTGGTCAGCGGCGAACGGCGGCTGAGCTACGGCGAGCTGAACGAGCGGGCCAACCAACTGGCGCACTGGCTGATGGCTGAGGGCGTGCGTCCGGACGATCGCGTGGCGATCTGCGTGGCGCGGGGGCCTGATATGGTCGTGGCGCTGCTGGGAATTCTGAAAGCCGGCGGCGCTTATGTGCCGCTTGATCCTCTCTATCCTACCGAGCGGCTGGCTCACATGATCGCCGACTGCACGCCGCTGGCGGTACTGTGTGACGACGTCGGCCGCTCTTCGCTGGCGTCTTGTTCCGCGTTGCCGCCCATCCTCGACCTGAGCGCGGATGAGCCGCTGTGGGCCAAGTCAGAGCGCAGCGATCCGGATCCGCAACGTATCGGGCTGACCCCGCGTCATCTGGCTTACATCATCTATACCTCCGGCTCGACCGGACGCCCCAAAGGCGTGGCGATGCCGCACGCGCCGCTGGTCAATTTAATCCATTGGCAGAACCAGCGCCCAGCGGGTGCCACGCTACAGTTTGCTTCTTTTGGCTTCGATGTGGCGAGCCAGGAGATCCTCAGCGCGTTGATCGGCGGAGGGCGGTTGATCATCGTCCCGGACGACGTGCGGCTCGATATGCCCAGGCTGGCGGATCTGCTGGAGCAGCACATCGAGCGGGCCTTTATTCCGCCGTCAGTCCTGCCTGCGCTGGCGCAGATGTATCGCGCTTCGGGGCGCGTGCCGCCGTCGATGGAGATTATCGCCAGCGGCGAGGCGTTGCGCCTCGGGCCTGATGTGCGGGCGTTGTTCCAGCACTCGGAGCATGTCCGGCTTCACAACCAGTACGGCCCGGCGGAAACGCACGTGGCGAGTGAATTCGTCTGTCCGGCGACATTTTCGAACGGGGTGCCCCAGCCGCCTATCGGGCGTCCTATCGCCAACAGCCGACTCTACATCCTGGATGAAAAAGGCGAACCCGTGCCAGTCGGCGTGGCGGGGGAGATCTATATCGGCGGCGTCGGCGTGGCGAGAGGTTACCTGAATCAGCCGGCGCTCACCGCCGAGCGGTTTATCCGAGATCCTTTCTCCTCTGAGGCGGACGCGCGGATGTACAAAACCGGCGACCGGGGACGTTGGCGCAAAAACGGCATCCTCGATTATCTGGGACGCAACGACGATCAGGTCAAGATCCGAGGATTCCGCATCGAGCCAGGCGAGGTGGAAGCCTGTCTGAGCGGATGTCCGTACGTTGAGGCGGCGGTGGTCGTTCCGCGTGAGTGCGGAGGAGAAAAACGGCTGGTCGCTTACTACCGGGGGAGCGCGAAAATCGAGGCGATGCGCGCTCATCTCGTGGCGCAGCTGCCTGCCTATATGGTGCCCGCGGCCTGGGTGGCATTGACCGAGTTCCCACTGTCGCCCAACGGCAAGGTGAACCGCCACGCGTTGCCGGAACCCGGTGACGATGCGTTCGCGCATGCGGCGTTTGAAGCGCCGCAGGATGAAACCGAACAGGCGGTAGCGGCAATCTGGCTGTCATTGTTGGGCGTCGAGCGCATCGGCCGGCACGACAACTTTTTCGAACTGGGCGGGCACTCGCTGCTGGCGGTGCAGCTGGTGTCCCGACTCCGGCTTGAGCTGGACGTCGACGTGCCGTTGGCGGAAATTTTTGCCCATCCGAGTCTGAGCGCGCTCAGCGAGCGGATCCTGGACCTGAGCATCGAAGAGTTTGATATCGCAGAGCTGCTGGATATGGCGGCATCTATGGAAGGAGAAGAATAATGCAGAACACGGAAGAAACCTCATCCTCTGTCCAGCCCCTCACGCGGGAGCAAAAGGCCAAACTGCTGGCGCTGGCAAAAGCTAAAGGGCTTAAGCCGAAAGCCGCGGGCAGTCGACAACCGATCCCTCGCGCGCCGCGCGTCGAAGGCGGGATGCCGCTGGCGCCCGTCCAGCGCGGGCTGTGGTTTCTGTCGCAAATGGAGTCGCAAGCGCCGGAGCGTTATCTCCTGAGCATGGCCTATCGGCTCAGGGGCCAGGTGAATACGGTGGCGCTGCAGGCGGCGTTGGACCGCATCGTCGCCCGTCATGAAATTCTACGGACGCGGGTGGTTAACGTGGCGGGGACGCCGCGTCAGCTCATCGCTTCCGCCGACAGCGGCTTCGCGCTGGAAATCCGGACGTTATCGGATGCCTCGGAACCGCTGCCGGATTTCACGCTGCGGCCCGATCCGGAAGCTGGCCTGCTGCTGGGCGGACAGCTGGTATGTCTGGGCGAAGGGGAGTGCCTGCTGCGCATTGCGCTGCATCACTTGATTGCCGACGGATGGTCGCTCGGGATTTTTCTGCATGAGTTGAACGCCCTTTATACGGCGTTTAGCCAGGGACAGGCCGATCCTTTGCCGCCGCTGCCAATTCAATATGCCGACTATGCGGCGTGGCAGCATGCGCAACTGAGCGGCGAGGCGCTGGAAACGCAGCGCGACTACTGGCGGACGCAACTCCGGGGCGCGCCGACGTGTCTGGCGCTGCCGACCGATCGCCCGCGTCCGCGGGTACAGGATTACGACGGCGCCTGCGCGTCAGTGACGCTGGACGCGACGTTGCTGAGCGAGATGAAAGCGCTGGCGCGGCGCCACGGTTGTACGCTGTTCATGACGCTGTTGGCGGGGTGGGCGGCGTTGATNAGCCGTCTGTCGGCTCAGGACGACATCGTCGTCGGCGTACCGACGGCCGGCCGTCNCCGCCGCGAGGTCGAGTCGCTGATCGGCATGTTCGTCAATACGCAGGCGCTGAGAATCGATCTCTCGGAACCATTGGACACGCCCGCGCTGCTGAAGCAGGTGCGAGACACGGCGCTGGCGGCCCAGCGTTACGCCGACATCCCTTTGGAGCAGGTGGNGGAAGCGGTCGCGCCGACCCGCAGCCTGTCTCACAGCCCGCTGTTTCAGGTGATGCTGTCGCTGCAAAATACGCCGCAGCAGCCGTTTACCCTGCCTGGCGTCGTGGCCTCGCCGTTGGNGGGCGAAGCCACGATGGCGCAGGTCGATTTGAATCTGACGTTGACGGAAACCGACGGGGGATGCGAAGGGACGCTGTGCTATGCGAAGGCCCTGTTCGATGCGGATACGGTGCGGCGTTATCTGAGCTACTGGCTACGGATACTACGCGGCATGGCGCAGCAGCCTGACTGCGCGGTGCAGTCGCTGCCGCTACTGTCTGCCGATGAGCGGCGACAGGTTCTGGACGAGGTTAATGCGACGCAGGTGGACTACCCCCGCGACGCCTGCGTCCACGAATGGGTCGAATATCAGGCCGCCGCGCAGCCTGAGGCGCTGGCGGTGGTCTCCGACGAACGGACGCTGAGCTACGGCGAACTTAACCGCATGGCTAACCAACTGGCGCACTGGCTCGTGGCGCACGGGGCCGGCCCGGAGACCCGGGTGGCCGTGGCGCTGCCGCGCGGTCCTGAGCTGATTGCCTCGTTGCTGGCGGTGCTTAAGGCGGGCGCGGCCTATGTGCCCTTGGACCCGGCCCAGCCGTCGGCGCGACTTAACGCGTTACTGCATGACTGCGCGCCTATCGCGGTGATCGCCTCGCAAACAACACGTGCCGCGCTGGGCGAACTGCCTGACTCGGCCACGTTGCTGGAGTGCGATGATGCAACCGGTCCGTGGACGCGGTGCGCCGAGGCCAATCTGGCCCCTGTGTCGCGCGGGCTGACGGCGAAGCATCCGGCTTATCTCATTTATACCTCCGGCTCGACCGGCCGTCCCAAAGGCGTGACGGTGCCGCACCGGGCCGTCGTGAATTTCCTGCACAGTCAGCGGCATCAGCATCAGGCGGCGTCGCATACCCGAGTGCTGGCGGTCACCACCGTCTCCTTTGATATTCACGTTCTGGAAATTTACCTGCCGTTGATCGCGGGCGGTCAGCTGCATCTGGCGAGCGACGNCCTGCGCCGGGACGGTAAAAGGTTGGGGCATTATCTGAACGCGCAGGCGATCTCGCTGTTTCAGGCCACGCCGGCGACGTGGAAACTGTTGCTGGCCGCCGGTTGGGAAGGCGCGCCCGGCTTGACGGGATTAATAGGCGGTGAGGCTTTTTCGCCGACGTTAGCGGCGGCATTGATCCCGCGCGTTGACGCGCTGTGGAATATGTATGGTCCCACGGAGACCACGGTTTGGTCGACGACGTGGCGCATCGGATCTGAAGAGGTGTCGATCCCCATCGGTCATCCCGTCGCCAATACGCGGGTCTACCTGCTGGACGCGGAAGGACAGCCGGTGCCGACCGGCGTGCCGGGCGAGATTTACATCGGTGGCGATGGCGTCAGTCTGGGGTATTTCAACCGTCCTGACCTGACGGCGGAGCGCTTCCTGCCCGACCCCTTCTGCCGCGATACCGATGCCCGTATGTATCAAACCGGCGATCTGGGGCGCAGACGGCCCGACGGCGTGCTGGAATATCTGGGGCGTAACGACTTCCAGGTCAAGATCCGCGGTTTCCGTATCGAACTGGGCGAGATCGAGACGGCGCTGTTGGCCTGCGCGGGCGTGCGCGAGGCGGTGGTGACGGCGCTGAGCGGTGAACATGAGGAAGCCCGGCTGGTCGCTTATTACGTAGCGGAGGCTGACGCGACGATCACCCGCGAGGGGTTGCGGACGGCGCTGAGCGAGCGTCTTCCTGACTACATGGTGCCTGCTGCCTGGGTCGCGCTGGAGAACGTGCCGTTAACGCCGAACGGCAAGGTAGACCGCAAGGCATTGCCTGCGCCGGATGAATCGGCCTATGCACAGCAGCCCTACGAAGCGCCGCAAGGGGAAACGGAAATGGCGCTGGCGGCGATCTGGCAGTCGCTGCTCGGCGTGCAGAAGGTGAGTCGTCACGACAACTTCTTCGCGCTGGGCGGGCACTCTCTGCTGGCGATGCAGCTCGTTTCCCAGGTGCAGGAAACGCTGCATCGGGCGCTNCCGCTGGCGACGTTATTCGCCTATCCGTCGATCAGCGGGTTGGCCGCGTCGCTGGACGCCGCGTCGCAGGAGACGCTGACCGAAATCCTTCCGCTGAAAGCAGGAGAAGACGCTCCGTTGTCTTTGGCGCAACGGCGAATCTGGGTGTTAAGCCAGATGGACGCGGCGGCGGGAGACGCCTACGTGCTGGCGGGCGGTCTGAAGCTTGAAGGGCCGCTGAATACGGCGGCGCTGCGCCAGGCGCTGGATCGCGTTTATGCGCGGCATGACGTGTTGCGTACGCATATCGAGGTTCGCGACGGCACGCCGGTTCAGGTGATTGAGGCGGAGAACCGCGGCTTTCCGCTCAGCGTGGTCGGGCGAGACGACCCGCGCGATCCACTGAGCTTCCCGCCGACGTTCGATCTCACGGCCGGGCCGCTGGCGCTGGCGCAGCTGGTCACGGTATCTGAACAAACGCACTGGCTGCGGCTGGCGCTGCACCATATTATCGCCGACGGTTGGTCTATCGGCGTGCTGATGAAGGAGATCGGAACGCTGTATGCCGCGTTCAATCAGCACAGAGACGATCCTCTGCCCGCGCTGCCGATCCAGTACGGCGATTACGCCGCCTGGCAGCAGCACTATCTGTGCGGCGAGCGGATGCAGGCGCAGCAGCACTACTGGGCGGAACAGCTGCGCGGCGCGCCCGAATGTCTGACGCTGCCGACCGATCGTCCCAGACCGCAGACGCAGGATTATCGTGGCGGCCGCGTGGCGGTGTCGCTGGACGCCGCGCTCACACAGTCGCTGAAGGCGCTGAGCCAGCGCGGGAATGCCACGCTGTATATGACGCTGATGGCGGGCTGGGCGGCATTGATGAGTCGGTTGTCCGGGCAGGAGGATGTGGTGATCGGTTCTCCTAACGCTGGCCGTCATCGCCGCGAGGTCGAGCCATTGATTGGCATGTTCGTCAACACGCAGGCGCTGCGCGTTGACCTGTCGGCCCAACCGGATGCCGTGACGCTGCTGGAACAGGNGAAAGCGACCGCACAGGCGGCGCAGACGCACGCCGATATTCCGTTCGAGCAGGTCGTGGAGACGCTGGCGCCGTCCCGAAGCCTGTCTCACAGCCCGATCTTTCAGGTCATGATGACGCTGCAGAATACGCCGGAAGGGGCGCTGACGCTGCCCGGCATGACGGTGACGGAGCTGCAAGACGAGGCGACGGTGTCGCCGTTCGATCTCAGTCTGGTCCTGAGCGAACAGGGCGATGAGCTCAGCGGAGGGCTGTATTACGCCCGCGCGCTGTTCAATGAAAGCACGGTGCGCCGTTATTTGGGCTATTGGCAGCGGCTGCTCGCCGGCATGGTCTCTTCGCCGGCAACGCCGGTGACGGCGTTGCCGCTATTGTCGGAAGAGGAGCGCCGTCAGGTACTGTGCGACTTCAATGCCACGCACGCCGACTATCCAACCGGGTACAGTCTACATTCGCTGTTCGAGACGCAGGCGGCCCGTCAACCGGATGCGCAGGCGGTGCTGTGCGGCGGCCGGAGCCTGCGCTATGGCGAATTGAATGCGCAGGCTAATCAGCTGGCGCACTGGCTGAAGGCGCAGGGCGTGAGACCGGGCGATCGGGTGGCTATCGCGCTGGATCGCGGTGGCGATCTGATTGTCGCGCTGCTGGCGGCGTTGAAGTCAGGGGCCGCCTACGTGCCGCTGGACCCGGCGCTGCCGACGAAACGACTGGCCTATATTCTGGAAGACAGCGCGCCGCAGGCGGNGGTAACCAGCCGCGACGTGCGCGAGCGTTTGGGGGCGCCGCCGTCAGCGGTGACGCTGGTCTTGATGGAGGGGGAGATCCGGCCTTGGGCGCAGTTGTCGCGGGACAATCTTCCGACAGAAGCGCTTGGGCTGACGCCTCATCACCCGGCCTATCTCATCTATACCTCCGGTTCGACCGGCCAGCCGAAGGGCGTCATGGTCGAACATCGACATGTCGTGAATCTGGTTCATTGGCACCAGGAGGCGTTCGATCTGCGGGCGGAAGACATCTCGTCCTGCGTGGCGGGATTGGGATTCGACGCCGCGGCCTGGGAGATCTGGCCGCCGCTGTCGGTCGGGGCCATGTTGGTGATGCCGACGCCGGAGATATCACGGGATCCGCAGCAGCTGCTGGCATGGTGGGCGGCGCAGCCGCTGGACGTCAGCTTTTTGCCGACGCCCGTCGCTGAGCTGGCATTCGCCCGTGACATGTCGCCGTCAACGCTGCGGGCGCTGCTGGTCGGCGGCGACAGGCTTAAACGCCGTCCGCCCGCCGGGGCGCGCTATACCCTGTTCAACAACTACGGCCCGACGGAAAACACCGTCGTAGCGACCTCTGGCGTCATTAGCGCCGATGAGACGGCGCTCCACATCGGTCGTCCTATCGCCAATACCCGCGTTTATATTTTGGACGCTCAGGGTGAACCGGTGCCGCCGGGCGTGTGCGGCGAATTGTTCATTGGCGGTGTGCAGGTGGCTCGCGGGTACGTGAATCGTCCGGATTTGACCGCCGAACGCTTCCTGCCGGATCCGTTTGTGCATGATGCCGAAGCGCGGATGTATCAAACCGGCGATTTGGGGCGTTGGCGGGACGACGGGACGATCGACTATCTTGGACGCAATGACTTCCAGCTGAAGATCCGCGGTTTCCGCATCGAACTGGGCGAGATCGAGTCCGCGCTGCTGGACTGCGAGGGGATCCGCGAGGCGGTGGTTGAAGCCTGGAGCCTGACGGATCTGACGCAGGAAAAACGGCTGGTCGCCTACTACACCAGCGACGATCCTCAAGAGATCAGCGCTGACGGTCTGCGTGAACGACTGAGCGCCCGGCTACCAGCCTATATGCTGCCCGTCGCCTGGATGGCGCTGGCGGAAATGCCGCTCACCGCGAACGGCAAGGTCGATCGCAAAGCCTTGCCGCTCCCGGATCAGGTTGCTTTCTCGCATCAACCCTATGCCGCGCCGCAGGGCGACATGGAAACGACGCTGGCGGCACTTTGGCAGTCGCTTCTGGGCGTGGAAAACGTCAGCCGTTACGACGACTTCTTCGCGCTCGGTGGTCACTCGCTGCTGGCTGTGCAGCTGATTTCGCGACTACGTGACGAGCTGGGGCGCGAGCTGTCTCTGGCGACGCTGTTTGCGCGTTCTGCGCTGCACGATGTCGCCGCCGTGCTGGAAGCGGCGACGCAGAGCGATCTGGCGCCGATAATGCCGCGTGAGACTCAAGAAGCGCCGCTGTCTTTGGCTCAACGACGCATCTGGTTCCTGACGCAGCGGGATGCCAACGCCAGCGCGGCCTACGTCATCGCCGGCGGGATCAAACTGGAGGGGATACTCGATGTGTCGGCGCTACAGCACGCGCTCGATCGCATCGTGGCTCGCCATGCCGCCTTGCGCACTCACATTGAGTGCCGGGACGGCGAGCCGGTGCAGGTGGTGGAGTCGGAGGACCGGGGGTTCCCGCTGCAGGTAGCGACAGCGAGCGAGCGGCAGGACGAGCGCGCGTCTTTTACCCCTGAATTCGATCTGACGGCCGGTCCTTTGGCGCAGGGACAGCTGGTTCAGGTTTCGGCGCAGGAGCATTGGCTGCGTCTGGCGTTGCACCACATCATCGCCGACGGCTGGTCGCTGGGCGTGATGATGAATGAACTGCGCACGCTGTATTCGGCATTCATACAAGACCAACCCGACTCGTTGCCGGAGATGACGATCCAGTTCGGCGACTACGCCGAGTGGCAACGGGAGCATACGCAGGGCGAAGTCCTGCAGGCTCAGCAAGCGTATTGGGTGGCGCAGTTGCAGGGGATCCCGGCGTGTCTGACGTTGCCGAGCGACCGCCCCCGACCTGCGGTGCAGGATTACCGCGGCGCGAGCCTGGCGGTGGAACTGGATCGCGAGTTGACTCAGTCGCTGAAAGCCTTGAGTCAGCGCTGCGGCGGTACGCTGTTTATGACGCTGTTGGCGGGCTGGTCGGCGCTGCTGAGCCGACTGTCGGGACAAGACGACGTGGTTATTGGCACCCCCGTCGCCGGTCGTCACCGGCGCGAGCTGGAACCGCTGATCGGCATGTTTGTGAATACTCAGGCGCTGCGCGTTGATATGTCCGCCGATCCCGACGCCGTCGCGCTGATCGCGCAGATTCGGGAAACCCAACTGGCCGCTCAGGCGCATGCGGATATTCCCTTCGAACAGGTCGTGGAAGCATTGGCTCCGGCCCGCAGTTTGTCGCACGGACCGGTCTTTCAGGCTATGTTGGCGTGGCAAAATCTTCCCGCAGAATCCGCCGAGTTGCCTGGACTGNCCCTCTCGCCGCTGCATCACGAAACCCAGACCGCGCAGTGCGATCTCATTCTGGAGCTGCGCGAGGAAGACAATCGGCTGGTGGGGCATCTGAATTATGCGGTCGCTCTGTTCGACGAGGTCACCGTACGGCGCTATTTGCGCTATTGGGTACGGCTGCTGCAAGGCATGGCGTCTGAACCGAATCGACCGGTGCAGGCGGTGCCGTTGCTCTCTGCTTCCGAGCGGCAGCGGGTGTTGNGTGATTTCAACGAGACCCGGACGGAATACCCGACGCAGAAGAGCCTGCCTGCGCTGTTTGAGGAGAGGGCGCGGCGGCATCCCGATGCGCAGGCATTCATGTGCGGTGAACAGCGGCTGAGCTATGGCGAGCTGGATGCGAGAGCCAATCAACTGGCCGGACGGCTGGTGGCAATGGGCGTACGGCCCGGCAGCCGGGTGGCGATCGCGCTGGCGCGCGGCGGCGAGCTGATCGTGGCGATATTGGCGACGCTCAAGGCAGGCGGCGCCTATGTTCCGGTGGATGGCGGGTATCCGCAGGCGCATCTGCAGTTTATTCTGGCGGATAGTGCCTCCGAGGTGCTGATCACGGATTCAACCACGGGCAAGACCTTCGACGGGGTGCCGCTTGAGTGTGCGATTCTGAATCTGGATTGTCCGTTATCGAACGAGACTGACAGGAATGAATACGTCCTCGCCGCGCCGGTGCGGTGCGACGCTTCCCAGCTCGCTTATATCATGTACACCTCCGGTTCGACCGGTAAGCCGAAAGGCGTGATGGTTGAACACGGCAATATTGTGAAGCTGGTCATCAACAACGGCTACGCCGAGTTTCGGCAGAGCGACCGCGTGGCCTGCCTTGCCAATCCGGCGTTCGACGCCAGTACGATGGAGATTTGGGGACCCTTGCTCAACGGCGGCTGTATCGTGCTGTTCAGTCAGGAGACGGTGCTTGATCCTGTGCGCTTCGCGGACGAACTTCAGCGGCAGCGGGTCGATACCGTCTTTATGACCATCGCACTGTTCAATCAATATGCCGACACGCTACAACCGGTGCTTCCCAACCTGCGTTACCTGATGGTCGGCGGCGAATCGCTCGATCTGACGTTTATACGGCGGGTGCTGCGCGTCGGGCCGCCGCAGAACTTCCTGCATATGTATGGGCCGACGGAAACGACGACCTATGCCACCGCGTTCCGCATGAACGACGCGGACCCCGGAACGGGAAGTATGCCGATTGGCCGGCCGATCGCCAACACCACGCTCTACATCCTTGATCGCTATCGCCAACCCGTGCCTGTCGGCGTGAGCGGCGAGCTGTATATCGGCGGGGCCGGTGTCGCGCGCGGCTACCTGAATCTGGACGAGCAGACGACCGAGCGTTTCCTGCCCGATCCTTTCTCGAACGAACCGGGTGCGCGGATGTACAAGACCGGCGATCTGGGGCGCTGGCTGCCGGATGGCAATATCGAGTTTATGGGACGCAATGACTTTCAGGTGAAGATTCGCGGTTTTCGCATCGAACCTGAGGAGATTGCGGCGGCGTTGCAGACGCTGGACGCGGTGTCGCAGGCCGTGGTGATAGTCCGGACGACGGTCACTCAGGAAAAACAGCTGGNGGCCTATTTCACCGCATCCGAGCCGGATGTCGACATCGCATCGCTACAGGCGGGGATCGGCGCGCGTCTACCCGCCTACATGGTGCCCTCCGCCTATGTGCAGCTGGAGAAGATGCCTCTGACGCCTAATGGCAAAGTGAACCGCGCGGCGCTGCCTGAGCCGGACGACAACGCGCGAGTGCGATGCGATTATGAGGCCCCCCAAGGGCGCATCGAACGCACGCTGGCGGAGATCTGGCAGCGTTTGCTGGGCGTGGAGCAGGTCAGCCGTCATGACGACTTTTTTGCGTTGGGCGGCCATTCGCTGCTGGCTCTGAGGCTGGTGAATGAGGCGCGGCAGCAAGGCGTGCAACTGACGCTGTCTTCGCTGTTTTCTAAGCCGCAATTGCAGGCGCTGGCGGCGGAGATCCAGACCCAAAGCCCGCAGGTTGGACGTGGATCGGATCAGGCTATTGTATTTCGCGCTACGGGAGCACAGCGTCCGCTGTTTATCGTACCGGAAGCCAGCGGCGAACTGTTTTATGGGCCATTGCTGACCCGTTGCATCAACGACGATATTCCGGTCTACGGGCTGCCAGGACCGGATTGCCACCAGCCGCCTTTCGCGACGCTGGAGGCCGCCGCAGCGCGTTATGTCCGGATCATCCGTGCGGCTCAGCCAGAAGGACCGTATCGGCTGATTGGTTGGTCGTTTGGCGGGACGATGGTTTATGAAATCGCGGCGCAGCTGCTGGGACAAGATCAACAGGTCGAATTCATGGGCATGCTGGACACGCGGCTGCCGGACTCGCCGGAGGGGTTCACCGTCCCGCTGGATGAGATGTTGGCGATGACCGACGAGGAGGAGATGCTGGCGTTTTTGGTCCGCGGCGATTTAGAGGCTATGGCCAACGGGGCGGTGGCGCTACAACCGGACGCGATTGCGCGGGCGCGGCGAGGACGGCTGGAAGATCACTATGACATCGGGCGCGAAACGGGCATTTTCCCAGAGGCGTGGTCGCCATCATATTACCGTGGCTGGCTGCGCCACCGGTTGGCCTTGCTGCGAGTGCAGTATCGGGCGCCGACGTTGCCGCTGAGGCTGGATCTGTTTATTGCTCAGGATGAGCCGAACGCGGGTGGGCGCTATCTTGGCTGGGAACGCGTGCTGCCGACGTCGTCCATTCGTCGTATTCCGGTGCCCGGCGACCATCGGCGCTTAGTCTCGGAACCTTATGTGCAGGAGGTCGGTAAGGCGATTAGTGAGGCGTTGCAGACGGGGCGCTCAGGAAGGGAAAGCAGCGATGACCCTGTGGTGGCGCTGCAGGCCGGGAGCGGGGCAGGCCCGACTCTGCTCTGCATTCCCGGCGCGGGCGATAACGTGTTCGCGTTCAAAGCGTTAGTGCAGAGCTTACCCGACGACTGGACGGTTTTGGGGCTGCAACCGCGTGGGTTGTGGGGCAGTGAAGTGCCTCATTCCAGCGTGGAGGCGGCCGCGGCGTGTTATCAGCAGGCGCTGAGCCGCTACTCTCTGACGAAAACCGTGCACCTGCTGGGGCACTCGTTTGGCGGTTGGGTCGCACTGGAGCTGGCGTCCAGGCTGGAAAAAGCAGGGATCGTGCCAGCATCGCTGCTGCTGGTCGATTCCGATGCGCCCGAGCCAGAACCCCGGGAGTATACGGATATTCAGGCGTTGATGTCGTTGGCGGAGCTTTTCGAAATGAGAGGTTGTTCTCTGGCACTCACGGAAGAGATCCTTGCCAGTCTGACCTTGCCTCGTCGGTTGGAGGTCATGCTGGAGCGTCTGATCGATCAGGGTGTATTGCCGAAACAGACCAAGGTGTCGGCGCTGGCGGGGATATATCGAGTTTTCTCTACGAATATCCGTACCGCTTACCGGCCGACGGCTTTGCCTTCGACGGCGCCGGTTCTGGTGATGGCGAAAGAAGCGTCCCCTGAGCTGCTATCCGATTGGCAGGCGGTGGTGCCGACGTTGCGCGGTGTCTATGGCGAAGGCAACCATATCGAACTGCTGACGTCACCCTGCGTTCAGGCCTTAAGCGAGGTATTACGCCGATAGTCCTTATACGGTGACCTGCCCGCCTGAAGGGATTCTCCCTTGGGCGGGCCTTCCCTGTTCACGCCCCTCTTTTGTGCCTTTTTCAGGGCGTCAGCCCGCATTTCGTTGCCCCGATATCCGACTTTGTCAACCAGACGAACCCACGGTTTCCCCTCGTAATTGTCTTTTCAGCGAACCTTTATCCCTAGCCACTATGCTGTATTGTGTCCCATCCACGCCGGAAGCATGCAGAGGGCGGAGACGCGTTAAGTTTCCTTTCGTGTGCAATTACAGAGAATGCTTATTTATTGCCTTTGCAATTCATTGTTAGAGTCGATTCTTGCCAACAGAAGAGTGAATGTGAAGGAGATAAAAATTGACTGTTTTTGGCGGTCTTCCTGCAGGAGTCACTACACCTTGGGTATTAGGGCATGTAGAATGCGACCACTCTTTGACTTGCCTGACGGCGCGAAAAAGAGTCCCAGGAAGAAAACAGTCTAGCGGCAAGTGATGTCTTTTAGGAGAAAGCCTAAGGGCGGTAGCGTGCCTAAAATTCAGGGATCGTCGGCTTCATAGCCTTGCAATCGCTAAGGCTAGTCATTTCTTTTTGGGATTTCTTACTATGAAAATATTGGTTACAGGCGGTGCAGGCTTTATCGGTTCTGCCGTCGTTCGCCACATCATCAGCAACACCTCGGATGCCGTGGTTAATGTGGATAAGCTGACCTACGCTGGGAATCTGGAATCGTTAACAGAGGTTGAAGACCACGAGCGTTATGCCTTTGTTCAAGCGGATATCTGCGATCGCGCCGCGCTGGACGATATTTTCCAGAGCCACCGCCCTGATGCGGTCATGCACCTGGCGGCGGAATCGCATGTAGACCGCTCCATCGACGGTCCGGCGGCGTTTATCGAGACGAATATTGTCGGGACGTACACGCTGCTTGAGGCTACTCGCGCTTACTGGCTGTCGCTCAACGAGGCGGAAAAATCACGTTTCCGTTTCCACCATATCTCTACCGATGAAGTCTATGGCGATCTGGAAGGCGTGGATGATCTGTTTACCGAAACGACATCCTATGCGCCCAGCAGCCCCTATTCCGCCTCGAAAGCGTCCAGCGATCATCTGGTGCGCGCCTGGCAGCGGACCTACGGTCTACCCACGATCGTCACCAACTGTTCCAACAATTATGGCCCCTACCATTTCCCAGAGAAACTGATCCCTCTGATCATTCTTAACGCGTTGGAGGGTAAACCGCTGCCGGTCTATGGCAACGGCATGCAGATCCGCGACTGGCTGTTCGTCGAAGATCACGCCCGAGCGCTCTATACCGTGGTGACCACCGGCGAAGTGGGTGAGACTTACAACATCGGCGGCCATAACGAGAAAGCCAATATCGACGTCGTGAAGACCATCTGCGCCTTGTTGGAAGAGCGGGTGCCGAAAAAGCCCGATGGGGTCAACCAGTACCAGGACCTGATCACCTATGTGAAAGATCGTCCTGGCCATGACGTTCGCTACGCCATCGACGCCAGTAAAATCGCCCGCGAGCTGGGCTGGAAACCGCAGGAAACGTTCGATTCCGGGATTCGTAAAACCGTGGAGTGGTATTTGACTCACCGGGAATGGTGGAGCCGCGTTCAGGATGGCTCCTATGCGCGTGAGCGCCTGGGTATGGGAGAGACATCATGAAAGGCATTATTCTGGCCGGCGGGTCCGGCACGCGTCTGTACCCCCTGACGCGCGGCGTGTCGAAGCAACTGCTACCGGTCTATAACAAGCCGATGATCTACTATCCGCTCTCCACGCTGATGCTGGCTGGCATTCGGGACATCCTGATTATCACGACGCCGGAAGATAATGAGGCCTTCCGTCGTTTGTTGGGCGATGGCTCTAATTTCGGCATCAATATCGACTATGCGGAACAGCCTAGTCCGGATGGCCTGGCGCAGGCGTTTATCATCGGCGAATCCTTTATCGGAAACGATCGCTGCGCTTTGGTGCTGGGCGACAATATCTTTTACGGTCAGTCTTTCAGCCGCATGTTGGCGAATGCCGCCGCCAAAGAGCACGGCGCGACCGTGTTCGGCTATCAGGTGAAAGACCCCGAACGCTTCGGCGTGGTGGAGTTTGACAAGAATATGAAAGCCGTCTCCATCGAAGAAAAACCGACCAAGCCCAAATCCAACTATGCCATTACCGGACTCTACTTCTACGACAACCGCGTGGTGGAGTTCGCCAAGCAGGTGAAGCCGTCTCATCGCGGCGAGCTGGAAATTACCTCTATCAACCAGATGTATCTTGAGGATGATTCGCTAAATGTCGAGCTGTTCGGGCGCGGCTTCGCCTGGCTGGATACGGGGACGCATGAGAGTTTGCACGACGCTTCTTCCTTTGTGCAGACCATCGAAAATGTGCAGGGCCTACAGGTCGCCTGTCTGGAAGAGATCGCCTGGCGCAACGGTTGGCTTTCCAATCAACAGCTGGCGACGTTGGCGGATCCGATGATGAAAAATCAGTACGGTCGCTACCTCATGAACCTACTTAACTGACCGGACATTCAGGAGCGAGAATGAAAATTTTGATTACCGGCAGTCGGGGACAGGTAGGTCATAGCCTGGTCGCTCAGCTGGAGGGGAAGGCTGAGCTGCTAGCCGTCGACCGTGATGAATTGGATATCACTGACCATTACGCCGTGATGCGGAAAGTGGAACAGTTTCAACCGGACTATATTATCAACGCCGCAGCACATACGGCGGTGGATAAGGCCGAAGATGAAATCGCGCCGTCCTATACCATCAACCGCGACGGTCCGGCCTATCTGGCCGAGGCCGCGAAAGGGGTCGGTGCCGTCATGCTGCATATCTCCACCGATTATGTTTTCGACGGTGAAAGCGACCTGATCTACAGTGAGGAGATGCCCGTAGGACCGCAAGGGATCTATGGTAAAAGCAAGCTCGCCGGTGAGTATGCGGTTGCAGAATCGGCCGACCGCTATTTGATCCTGCGTACCGCCTGGGTGTTCGGCGAATACGGCAATAATTTCGTCAAGACAATGCTGCGTTTGGGCGAAACACGCGATGCGCTCAGCATCGTCGGCGATCAAGTGGGTGGTCCCACCTACGCCGGCGATATTGCCGCGGCGTTGATCCGGATGGTGGAATTTATCGAAGCCGGCAACACGCCGGAGTGGGGCGTATATCATTTCTCCGGTATGCCGTATGTCAGCTGGTATGAGTTTGCGCAGGCTATTTTCGAGCTGGCGGGCAAGACGGCATTACTGGCGTCTCTGCCGACATTGACCTCTATTTCGACCTCCGACTATCCCACCCGCGCCAAAAGACCGGCCAACTCTCGACTTAATTGCCAGAAGATCCAACGACAGTTTGGTATCGCTCCCAGCGACTGGCAATCCGCCCTCAACAATATTCAAGCGTATAAGTGATCTTATGAAAATAATCGATACGGCTATACCTGATGTGAAAATTATTGAGCCCGCGGTATTTGGTGACGAGCGCGGATTCTTCATGGAGACGTGGCAGCAGAAAAAATTCGAAGAGCTGGTCGCCAAGCGGCCTTGCTCGTTTGTGCAGGACAACCATTCTAAATCGCGTCAGGGCATCCTGCGCGGATTGCATTACCAGACGGAAAACACTCAGGGTAAGCTGGTTCGCGTGGTATTAGGGGAAGTCTTTGATGTTGCGGTTGATATTCGTAAAGGTTCGCCAACGTTCGGCCAATGGGTCGGCACTTTCCTTTCCGCTGAAAACAAACGCCAGCTCTGGGTCCCTGAAGGGTTCGCACACGGGTTTTATGTGACCAGCGATGAAGCGGAGTTCGTCTATAAATGCACCGATTACTACAATCCTGCCGCTGAACATTCCATCTTGTGGAACGACAGCGCTATCGGCATCCAATGGCCAATCCAGAATGGCAACGTCGTGCTGTCGGCAAAAGATAAACAGGCAAAGACGCTCCAGGAAAACGTTCTGTTGTAATTTTTATATGTAGGTTGTTTCTATATCGCTGGTTCAATGTGAAATATTTGCCTGGATATAGCACCAACAAGCCTTAATCTCTCTTCAGATCGCACTGTTTGTGTCCTGTGTTGAGAGATTAAGCTATAAACGTGTATTCATTGATAAAACAGGGTTCAATAATGTCTTTCGACGTTGTCGGTCTTGGGGAGTAGTGACTATGCTTGTTCGTGCAATCTTTCTACCTTGAGCAGGAAGTTAACTCAAAGCTCAGAGCAAAGGGGTAGGATTTTCGCAGAGACAGGTTGGTCAAATGGAAAGCTTGTTTAATTATTTTCTGTATAAAATTATATAAATTATTCAAAGATATATAAAAGGTTACAACGCAAAATGCTACTTCCAGTGATTATGGCCGGTGGAACCGGAAGCCGTTTATGGCCACTTTCTCGTGAACTTTATCCCAAACAATTCATTTGCCTGCATGGGAAAAACTCCATGCTGCAGGAGACGGTAAATCGTCTCGATGGTATTCCTACGCGCGATCCAATGGTTATCTGCAACGAAGAACACCGATTCTTGGTTGCAGAACAGCTGCGACAAGTCAACAAGCTCTCCAGCAACATTATCCTGGAACCCGTAGGACGTAATACGGCGCCAGCGATTGCATTGGCGGCGTTGAATGCCGTCTCTTCGGGCGACGATCCTATCCTGCTGGTTCTGGCCGCAGACCACATTATGGAAAACGAGGCTGCGTTTCACACGGCCGTCGAAAATGCGATTCCGCATGCTAAAGACGGAAGCCTGGTCACCTTCGGCATCATTCCTACCGGTCCAGAGACGGGCTATGGCTATATTCACCGTGGCGAACAGCTGTCGGGCGCGGAAAACGCGCCCTTCCGTGTGCAGCGTTTCGTGGAGAAACCCGACCTTGAAACTGCGGAAGCTTATTTGCGTTGCGGTGAATATTACTGGAACAGCGGTATGTTCATGTTCCGAGCCAAGCGCTATTTACAGGAATTGGAGAAATTCCGCCCTGATATTCTGGAAGTCTGCCAGTCAGCGATTTCGTGCATCGATAAACAGAGCGATTTCATCAAAATCAACAAAGAGTGCTTCATGAACTGTGCGGATGAGTCCGTGGATTATGCAGTCATGGAGAAGACCGATGACGCCGTGGTTATTCCCTTAGACGCGGGTTGGAGCGATGTCGGTTCTTGGTCTGCCCTGTGGGAAGTTAATGAAAAAGACGAGCAGGGCAATTCTCTTCAAGGAGATACCTTCCTGCATAACACTCAAGATTGCTACATCAATACCGACGACCAGCTGGTGGCGGCCATTGGCGTAGACAACCTGGTCATCGTCAACACCAAAGATGCCGTATTGGTTGCCAATAAAAATGAAGTGCAGGACGTCAAACGCGTCGTTGAATTCCTGAAGGCGAACAGCCGCAGCGAATATCGCCGCCACCGCGAAACTTATTGGCCTTGGGGACGTTGCGATCTGGTTGTGCAAAGTGACAGGTTCAATGTTAACCGTATCACCGTGAAGCCCGGCGAATCCTTCCCGCTACAGATGCATTATCATCGTACGGAACACTGGGTCATCCTTTCAGGGACGGCGAAGGTCACTATTCAGGATAAGACACTGCTATTAACGGAAAATCAGTCGACCTTTATTCCTATTGGGTCACAACATACGCTTGAAAACCCAGGTAAAATTCCGCTGGAACTCCTTGAGATCCAATCCGGTTCGTACCTGGGTGACGACGACTTTATTGATGTAGCCAATAACCAGTAACTGAAACATTTAGAAGGGATTTATGTCAGCATTAACATGTTTCAAAGCCTACGATATTCGCGGTGAATTAGGCCCTGAGCTGAATGAAGATATCGCGTATCGTATCGGCAGAGCCTATGGTGAGTTTTTAAAACCGAAAACCATTGCCGTGGGCGGCGATGTCCGTCTAACCAGTGAAACGCTGAAGCAGGCGCTGGCGCGAGGCTTGCGGGATGCGGGTACGGACGTACTGGATATTGGTATGAGCGGTACTGAAGAGATCTACTTTGCTACTTTTTATTTAGGTATTGATGGCGGTATTGAAGTCACTGCTAGCCACAATCCAATGAACTATAACGGTATGAAGCTGGTGCGTGAAAATGCGAAGCCGATTAGCGGCGATACCGGCCTGCGTGACGTTCAACGATTGGCGGAAGAGAATAACTTTGGTCCGGTCGATGAATCTAAACGAGGTAGCTACAAGCAGATCTCGATGTTGAAAGAGTATGTCGATCACCTGATGGGGTATGTGAACCTGTCCAACTTCAAGCGCCCGATGAAACTGGTGATCAACTCAGGCAATGGGGCTGCGGGACATGTGGTTGATGAGATTGAAAAGCGCTTCCAGCAGGCAGGCGCGCCGGTAGAATTTATCAAGGTTCATCATGAGGCTGACGGCACATTTCCCAATGGTATCCCTAACCCGTTGCTGCCTGAGTGCCGTAAAGATACGGCTGATGCCGTACGTGAGTATGGCGCAGACATGGGCATCGCCTTTGATGGCGACTTCGACCGTTGCTTCCTGTTTGATGAGCATGCCGAGTTTATCGAAGGGTATTACATCGTTGGCCTCTTGGCTGAGGCTTTCTTGCAGAAGCAGCCGGGTGCCAAGATCATTCATGACCCGCGTTTGACCTGGAACACCATTGATGTGGTGACCAAAGCCGGGGGGGTTCCGGTGATGTCTAAGACCGGGCATGCCTTCATTAAAGAACGTATGCGTAAAGAAGATGCTATTTACGGCGGAGAAATGAGCGCCCATCACTATTTCCGTGATTTCGCTTACTGCGATAGCGGCATGATCCCGTGGCTGCTGGTGGCTGAGCTGGTGGCGGTTAAAGGTAAAACGCTGAGCCAACTGGTTGGAGATCGCTTACTTGCCTATCCGGCTTCAGGGGAAATTAATCGTAAGCTGGAAAATGCAACACGCAAGATTGAGAAAATTCGTGCCATCTATGAACCCGATGCTAAAAATATCGATCTCACTGATGGTATTAGCATTGAATACCCTGAGTGGCGTTTTAACCTGCGAACTTCAAATACAGAACCTGTTGTGCGTTTAAACGTTGAATCTAAGCAGGACTCTTCTGTGATGCACCGAAAGACACATGAAATTCTCGATATTCTGGGTGGTGAATAATTCATGTTACTCGGTCTTCTAAAGGCGATATCTCGTTATCGCGGCTTTATTCTTGATAGTATCAAACGTGACTTTCAGTCCCGTTATCAAAGTAGTTTTCTTGGGGCGCTATGGCTGATTTTTCAACCAATAGCGATGATCGCTGTTTATACATTAATATTTTCTGAGCTGATGCGTGCGCGGATGTCTGATATGTCAGGACCCTACGCTTATAGCATTTATCTCTGCTCAGGTGTGTTAACGTGGGGACTGTTTTCAGAGACATTGAATGGATTAGTGAATGTTTTTATTGCTAATGCCAATATATTGAAAAAGCTGAGCTTCCCGAGAATATGTCTTCCTATCATTGTCGCTAGCTCCGCATTTATCAACTTCTTGATCATATTTTCGCTCTTTTTATTATTTTTGGTTTTCTCTGGAAACTTTCCTGGGTGGATTTTCTTTAGCATTATCCCTCTACTAATTATACAAATGTTGTTCTCCGTAGGTTTGGGTGTTTTTCTGGGCGTTATGAATGTTTTCGTTCGGGATATTGGTCAGTTCGTCAGTATATTGCTGCAGTTTTGGTTTTGGTTTACGCCAATAGTCTATGTTAGCTCAACCATCCCTGAATGGGCTCGCGATGCATTGAAATATAATCCGATGGCCAATCTGATTGAAGGCTACCAGAGTGTGATGCTCTACCACCGTGCGCCTGATTGGAATTCGCTTTGGCCGGTAACTTTGATTGCTATTGTTTTATTCGTACTTGGGTGGAAGATGTTCAAAAAACACTCGGCTGATATTGTGGATGAATTGTAATGACATGTATCTCAGTTAACCAACTTGGTAAGTGTTATAAATATTATTCTTCCAAGTGGCTTCGTTTACTGGAAAAGCTTCTTCCTGACTCATCAGTAAAACACACGAAAAAATGGGTATTAAAAGACATCAACTTTACTATCAATAAAGGCGAGTCAGTCGGTATTGTTGGGGTTAATGGCGCAGGGAAAAGTACTCTATTAAAGTTATTAACGGGTACCACTAAGCCCACGGAAGGTGAAATAAAAGTCCACGGGCGCATCGCCGCGCTTCTTGAGTTAGGTATGGGGTTTCACCCTGATTTCACGGGGCGCCAAAATGTTTACATGGCGGGCTTAATGATGGGATTAAGCCGTGAAGAAATAACGAAATTGATGCCTGATATCGAAAGGTTTGCGGATATCGGTGACTATATCGAACAGCCTGTGCGTATTTACTCCAGCGGTATGCAAATGCGGTTAGCATTTGCTGTTGCGACAGCGTCGCGTCCGGACATCTTGATTGTCGATGAGGCGCTTTCCGTAGGAGATACGCGCTTTCAGGCTAAATGTTATGCGAGAATTGCCGAATTTAAAAAACAAGGTACCACTTTACTTTTGGTTTCCCATAGTGCGGGCGACATAGTAAAACATTGTGACAGAGCAATATTTCTCAAAAACGGTTCTGTGGAGATGGACGGGACGGCTCGCGATGTGACGAATCGGTATCTCGATGAACTTTTTGGTAAATCTGAAAAATCGTTGTTAGCAGAAACACAAGATAAACAAACCTCAGCAGGTAGCGATTTGCTATTAAGCAATAGTGAGGATGTGTTTTGTACGCATCCGGGGTATCGTCCGGAAGAATATCGTTGGGGGCAAGGGGGAGCAAAAATAATTGACTATGATATTTTGGTCGATGGAACCCATTACCCCAGTAGTATTGAAAGTAATAAGTTCACTGAGTTTTACTTTAAAGTAATATTTGAAAACGACTTCGAAAATGTCGTTCCTGGAATACTAATTAAAACACTAGATGGCATATTCTTGTACGGTACAAACTCATTTCTGGCATCTGAAGGCCGAAGTAATATGAGTGTACGTCAAGGAGATATGCATATTTTCAAATTTAGCTTCCCCCTCAATTTAAACCAAGGAGACTATTTGCTCTCTTTCGGTATTTCTTCGGGAAGCGCCCAATCAGAAATGATTCCTCTGGATCGCCGATACGACTCGATCATTCTTCATGTACATAAAGGCATGGAATTTTGGGGTGTTGTCGATTTGAAATCTAAATTTGAAAGTTGTAATTAAAGGTATTATGAGTATGACTTTGCAAGATCTTGTATCGGCATTGCCAGAGGTTTATCAACCGATTTATGGTCATGCTGAATGGAACCAGGAAGCGTCGCGCGATTGCAATGAACGTTTGATGATTATTAATAAGCAGTATGATGCATTAGCGAAGACACTTGATCGCCCTTTGCGTGTACTAGATCTTGGCTGCGCTCAGGGATTTTTTAGTCTTAATTTAGCAAGTCGTGGTGCGACTGTAACTGGCATTGACTTTTTACAGGAAAATATTGATGTATGCCAAGCATTAGCGCAAGAAAATTCAAATTTAAATGTGAATTTTACTATCGGAAGAATTGAAGACACGATCCAGAGTCTAAATCCAGATGAGTACGATTTTGTTATCGGACTGAGTGTATTCCACCATATCGTTTATCAACATGGTATTCCACAAGTTAAAGAATGGCTGTTTAAGCTGGCCGATAATGTTAAATTAATGGTTCTTGAGCTCGCAGTAAAGGAAGAGCCTTTATACTGGGGAGAAGCTCAACCGGATGATCCCAGGGAACTCATAGAACAGTGCCACTTCTATCATCAGGTCGCTAGTTTTCCTACTCATTTGTCTGATATATCGCGTCCAATGTATTTTGTTAGCAATAGTTATGTTGCATTGGGCGATTTTTGCCAACCTTTTTTGCAATGGTACGACAACCCCTATTCGGCCGACCGCAACATTCATAAAGGCAGTCGTCGTTATTATTTTTCAGATGAATATGTATGTAAAATATTTCAGCATAGATCTGTTAATGGCCAACTCACAGAGATCGAGGGTAAACGTAACGCCGCAGAGTTGAAAGCTGAAGCTGAATTCCTAAGCTGTTCCTCACTGCCCAACATGAGAACACCGAAATTATTTCTCAGTGATGAAAATGAGACTGAAAGTTGGTTAGTTATGGAGCGTTTACCAGGCAATTTATTGATGGAACGCTTAAAAAACAAAGAAAGTATCGATTTTGAATCTTTCTTTATCCAAATATTAAAACAGCTGGTTGCATTAGAAAATATTGGTTTGTATCATGATGATGTAAGAAGTTGGAATATCATGATCTCAGATGACCAACAGGTAAATCTAATTGATTATGGTTCCATATCGAATGCAAAAAAAGATTGTGCATGGCCAGGTGACATATTTCAGTCGTTTTTTATCTTAGTGAATGAAATATTTCTTCCCGAACAAGCTCGCACTGCTTTTATTCGCCCTGTAATGATTAGTCCGTTTAAGCTTCCAAGACTGTATGCCAACTGGCTTTATGCATTTTGGAAAGTGCCTCAAGCTGAGTGGAGTTTCGATCTGCTAAATAAATTGTTTCATGATAAAGAGAATCTATCAGACTTTGATGAATTGGCTTCTGGCTCTGAGCGCTGGATTACTGCTCAAGAACAAATGATGGTATTCGAGCAAGAAAAACTGAAGGAGGTTGAGTCTAAGCTTAATAACCTAATCAATGCAGTAACGCACCTGGATCATAGGTTCAGTAGTGCACTTGAACACAGTAATCAGCAGTTGGACGTTTATCGTGATGAGTTAAAGAATAAACTTGTTTTGTTAAAACAAAGTGTGCCAGAACAAATTACGAGTTTAAATGAGCAATTAATATCCTCGTTGGAGCAGGCAAAAGAAGAGTTAGAGCAACGATTACATCTGACTGAGAAAACGGTTGATAATCTCACCTCGGAAAATGCCGAATTACAGCAAATAGAGACCCGTATTAATAATTTAACCTCAAAAAATTTAGAGTTACAGCAGTGTGAATTACGTCGAATCGAGGAAGAGGTCCAAAGGTTGACATCAGAAAACATTGAGCTTCAGCGGTGCGAATTGCAAAGGATCGAACAGCAATTAGAAAAGATGGCAGCTGAAAATGCTTTACTGCGAGAAGCCGAGATAAAAATTAATAAGTTGACAGAAGAGAATACGATCTTACAACAGCAAACTCAGGCTATACTTTCTAGCCGATCTTGGCGCATGACAGCAGGTTATCGTTATATTGGATTACAGATCCATCTGCTAAGCAAATTTGGAGTGATTCAACGCAGCAAGCATTTGGTTAACAGAGTGTTAAATAAAGCATTTTCATTTCTTCGAACGCATCCCAGAATGAAAATATTTGTTATTAATCTTATGCATAAGACTGGTCAATATCCCAATGCGTTGAAAGTTTACCAACGACTAAACCCAGCACATAGAGCAAGCCAACAAGATATTATACAGCAGCATTCACATTTGGAACATCAACTGGAAGTTCGAGACGATCTCCCTCCTGAAGTGAATGAGATCTACCAAAAAATAAAAAAATAAATTTTGATGGAGAAATAAACGTGCATATTCTTATTGACCTACAAAGTTGCCAGACAGAGAGTAGGTTACGAGGGATTGGTCGCTATTCCCTAATGCTAGCAAAATCTATTATAAATAATGCCTCCGGACATAAAGTTAGCCTGTTATTAAGTGGTCTTTATTCTAATGATCTAACTAATGCAGTGAAAAAGGAATTTTTAGGTTTAGTACCCGATAAAGATATTTATACTTTTTCAGCTTATGGGCCAACGGCTCAAATCAATTATGGCAATAAGGGAAGGGTTAAAGCGGCGGAGATATGCCGAGAGTTAGCTATCGCTAATATTAACCCAGATGTTGTGTGTAATATGGGGTTTACTGAGGGATATCATGGTGATTATATAGTATCATATCCCGATAGCCCAAGTGCAGTCCGTCATTTTACTGTTATTTACGATCTCATCCCATTTTTGTACCCGGAGAGATATTTAACCTCACCCGATTATAAAAATTTTTATATGGGGTTATTGGCCGAATTGCCAAAAGCAGACGGTTTGTTAGCTATTTCTGAGTCAGCCGCAAGTGAGGTTAAAGCCCATACTCAGGTTGAACATGGAAAAGTAACGAATATTTCGTCTGCTTCAAGCTCGAATTTTAAGGTCATAGATGTTTCTGATAAGAGTAAAAGGGCACTCTGGCATAAATACCATATTCCTTCAGAATATATTATGACGATTGGTATCGTCGAGTCTCGAAAAAATATAGAGGCCCTGATCCAAGCTTATGCGGCTTTACCTGCAGAGCTAAAAGAAAAATATGTGCTTCTGCTCGCGTGTCAGATCAAACCTCATGACAAAGAACATTTGCTGGGAATAGCTGCGAAATACGGTCTTCCTGAGCATCATATTGTCTTTACTGGGTTTATTCCTGATGACGATCTTGTTGGGCTTTATAATACTTGTAAGTTGTTTGTTTTCCCTTCCATTCACGAAGGGTTTGGTTTACCGCCCCTTGAAGCCATGAGCTGCGGTGCCGCCACCATTGCATCTAACACAAGCAGTCTCCCCGAAGTGATGGGATGGTCGGAGTCTATGTTCGATCCTCGAGATGTTGACGATATGACCCATCTGATGACTCGTGCTTTGACGGATAGCGAGTTCTATCAGGCGCTTCGCGAAAATGCATTGCGTCAGGCGAAAGAGTTCTCATGGGATAAAACGGCGCAGACAGCGCTGAAGGCTTTTGAAAAGAGCCTTTCTCAGAATCAAATAGACCGTCAGCCAATCACTCCCGAAAGCGCATACCAGCGGGCATTAGCCCGTATTCATGATCTTACAGATGAAGAATTGAATGAGGTAGATCGATTGGGTGTTGCCTGGGCTATTGCCAGAAACTGTTATCAACGTCATCAAAAAGAGCTTTTGGTCGATATATCCGTTCTGGTTGAGGTGGATGCAGCTACGGGCATTCAACGAGTGGTACGTAGTGTATTGTCGAACCTACTGCAGCTTGATATTCCCGGGTATCGTATCAGGCCGGTTTACTGCACTTACGGTGGTGTATTTCGCTATGCGAATACCTTTGTTGCAGAGAAATTTGGTATTAACCATGAGGAAGGAGACGTCCCAGTTTTATTTGCCAAGGATGATATTCTCTTAGGTTTGGATCTTACGGCTCATTTGTTTCCATTTCTTGCCAGGCAGTTGGAAGATGCACGGAAAGCCGGAGCTCGTGTTTATTATGTCGTCTACGATATTATCCCGTTGTTGAATCCTCAATGGTGTTCGGAAGGAATACAAGCCGCTTTTCCCGTGTGGCTAGAATCGTTAGCGGGTCATACAGATGGGTTAGTCTGCATTTCAAAAAGCGTGGCTCATGAAGTCAAACAATGGCTATCTGAGCATGCTAATGAATACACTATCAATCCCTATCTCGAAATCAAACATTTCCATTTAGGCGCGGATCTTTCCTCCAGCCTTCCTTCGATGGGACTGCCAGCCGATTCTGACGAAATTTTGTCAAAGATTAGGAAGAGAACGACCTTTCTGATGGTGAGTACTATCGAGCCCCGAAAAGGTCATGCCCAGGTCATTGCCGCTTTTGACAAGCTTTGGGAACTTGGCGTTGACTGTAATCTTGTCATTGTCGGTAAAAAAGGGTGGGACATTGACGCTCTAATTAATAAAATAACGAGTCATCAGCAGTTCAACGAAAAACTCTTTTGGTTGAATGGGATTAGTGATGAATTCTTGAGCGAAATTTATGCTAATGCGCAGGCACTGATTGTGGCGTCACTGGCTGAGGGCTTCGGATTACCTGTTATCGAAGCTGCTCAGAACGGTTTGCCGATCATTTGTCGAGNCATTCCGGTGTTAAGAGAAGTGGCTGCCGAAAACGCCCTTTATTTCCGAGGTGATGAACCGGAAGATGTTGNTGTGGCGATACAAAAATGGATGAAGATGGATGAGAACGGCACGACGATTCAGTCGAAGGCTATTCCTTGGCTTACGTGGAAAGAAAGTACTCTACAATTGCTGGAACAACTTCCCATTGCTAAATTAAAATAATTTTTAATATATAGGATTGAGTATGAAAACTGCAGTAATTACCGGCATCACTGGCCAAGACGGCGCTTATCTTGCTGAGCTGTTGTTGGATAAAGGCTATGTAGTATACGGAACTTACCGTCGCACCAGTTCAGTCAACTTCTGGCGTATTGAAGAGCTGGGAATCGATAAAAATCCTAACTTGCATCTGGTCGAATATGACCTGACCGACCTTTCTGCCAGCATTCGTCTACTGCAGCAAACCCAGGCGACAGAGGTTTATAACTTGGCAGCCCAAAGTTTTGTCGGTGTTTCGTTTGAACAGCCACTGACGACAGCCGAAATCACAGGGATTGGCCCGGTTAACCTGCTTGAAGCAATCCGTATTGTTAATCCGAAGATTCGATTCTATCAGGCCTCAACTTCCGAAATGTTTGGCAAGGTTCAGGCTATTCCTCAAAAAGAGGACACGCCTTTCTACCCTCGTAGCCCTTATGGTGTTGCCAAGTTGTATGCACACTGGATGACGATTAACTACCGCGAAAGTTACGATATTTTTGCGTCTAGCGGGATTCTGTTCAATCACGAATCCCCGTTGAGAGGACGTGAGTTCGTGACGCGTAAAATCACTGACTCTGTGGCCAAAATCAAACTAGGCAAACTGGATGTCTTAGAACTTGGCAATATGGATGCTAAACGCGATTGGGGCTTTGCCAAAGAGTATGTCGAAGGTATGTGGCGTATGCTGCAAGCCGACAAGCCGGATACATTTGTTCTTGCAACTAATCGTACCGAAACAGTGCGTGATTTCGTTGAAATGGCGTTCAAAGCGGCGGGTTATACCTTGCGCTTTGAAGGTAAGGACGAAAACGAGATCGGTGTGGATGTTGCCACCGGCAAGACACTGGTTCGGGTTAATCCTAAATATTTCCGTCCTGCAGAAGTTGAGCTATTGATTGGTAACCCAGAGCGCGCAAAAGAAGTGTTAGGCTGGGAGCCAAAAACGTCTCTGGAAGAGTTATGCCAGATGATGGTTGAGGAAGATCTGCGCCGTAATCAGCAAGGGTTTTCTTTCTGATGTTGGCTACTGGCAAACGTGCCCTGATTACCGGGATCAATGGGTTCACTGGCCAGTATATGGCAGCGGAGTTATCCGCTGCCGGATTCCGGGTATTCGGGATGGGTTCCATGCCATCGGAAGAAGCCGATTACCATCAGGTGGATTTGCTTGATCTTGATGCTTTAACCAAAGCCGTCGACGAGATCGCGCCTGATGTGGTAGTGCATCTTGCTGCTATTGCATTTGTGGGTCATGGGGACGTTAATGCCTTTTATAACGTTAACCTGTTGGGAACGCGAAATTTGCTCCAGGCTTTGCATTCGTCGGGCCGTCAATTAGATGCAGTACTGCTTGCCAGTAGTGCTAACGTCTATGGCAATAGCACTGAAGGGACGCTCAGTGAGAATACGCGAGTTAATCCAGCCAATGACTACGCTGTCAGTAAATTAGCCATGGAATATATGGCAAGTTTATGGGGGGATAAATTACCTATTATTATCGCTCGCCCATTTAACTATACCGGCGTGGGTCAGGCGGATAATTTTCTCTTGCCGAAAATCGTTAAGCATTTTAAACAAAGAGCTTCCACTTTAGAGCTAGGAAATATTGACGTTTGGCGAGATTTTACAGATGTGCGGGCGCTGTGCCGTGCCTATTTAGGGTTATTGAAGATCAAGCCCGTAGGAGAAACGGTTAATGTTTGTTCAGGAAAGGTATACTCGATCCGTGATGTCATACATCTGTGCGAAAAAATAACTGGTCACACTTTAACAATTTCAGTCAATCCTGCCTTTGTTAGGGCAAATGAAGTTAAGACACTTTGTGGAGATGCAACAAAGTTACGTTCAATCATTGGTACATGGGATACGCCTGCCCTTGAAGAAACTCTTCGTTGGATGCTGGAAAGCGAATAAATGAAAGTCATATTCGGTACAGATTCTATTAGGTACCCTTTAACTGGAATTGGTCGTTATGCTTACGAGTTAGCGGCTTGTTTAGAAAAAAGCTCAGAGATCTCTGAGCTTTTGTTTCTTCGAGGAAGGACATTATCTAACAACATTCCTGTTGCTAAAGAAACAATATCATCAGGGTTCAGTCTACGTAGAATATTGCTTAAAAGTAGATTGATTTCAGAGATTTATCGTCATACTGTACCCTCACTGAAGTCGCAAACATTAAAAAAACATCGTGATGCTATTTACCATAGCCCTAACTTTTACTTGCCTCCCAAAGTAGGTCCAAGTGTGGCGACATTTCACGATCTTTCCATCTTT
The DNA here is from genome assembly GCF_000688655.1 of Lonsdalea quercina subsp. quercina. GTDB lineage: Bacteria > Pseudomonadota > Gammaproteobacteria > Enterobacterales > Enterobacteriaceae > Lonsdalea > Lonsdalea quercina. The sequence continues at coordinate 277,642 of NZ_JIBO01000004.1, forward strand.
ACTTGGCCTCAATGCCATCCGAAAGCTCGTATTAGATTTATGCAAAAAGAATTACTCTTAACGATCAAACGAGCAGATATTCTGATCACTGATTCGGATTTTACGCGTAGAGAGCTCGCGGATTATTTCAATTTCCCTTTGGACAGAGTTTATTCTGCGCATTTAGCAAGCAGTGGGGACTTTTACCCACGCGAGTTTCAAGCTATCACAACAGTGATTGCAGAGTATGGACTCAGTGCGGGCAATTATTGCTTATTTACTGGCTCTATCGAGCCCCGTAAAAATATTGAAACACTTCTTGATGCTTATGAACGACTGCCATTAGCGCTGCGACAGAGATATCCATTAGTTATCTGTGGTTTTAAGGGCTGGAGCAGTGATGCTTTACATCACCGTTTCGAGAAGGGACAACGTGCAGGATGGTTGCACTATTTAGGCTATATGAAGTCTGCTGATCTTCCCTACTTATTTGCAGGTGCGCATAGTTTTATCTTTCCTTCTCTTTATGAGGGATTCGGTTTACCTGTCCTGGAGGCTATGGCATCTGGCGTGCCTGTCATATGCTCAAATAGTTCATCTCTCCCTGAAGTTGTCGGTGATTGTGCGTTGATGTGTGATCCTCTGGATACGGAATCGCTAACTGAGTTGATTCAAAAAAGTATCGAAGATGATATGTGGCGCAATCAGGCTAAAGCAGATGGTTTAGCACGCGCTGCGCTGTTTTCATGGCAACGTTGCGCTCAAGAGACGATTCGCGCTTACCAGAAAATTTGAGATTTTATATGTTGAAAGTTTTGCACTTTTATAAAACCTATTATCCGGATACATTCGGAGGAGTAGAACAGGTCATATTTCAATTGAGTGAAACAGTTAGTCGTCGTGATATTTCTGTGACAACGCTAACGTTAAGTCCACGGGGTAATATTGATGGTGGAGTAGTTGGATCTCATTCATCCTATTATTCAAAAACAAGTTTTGAGCTGGCATCTACGCCATTTTCTTTCAACGCTATAAAAAAATTCAAAAAATTAGCAGAGCAGGCTGATATTATTCATTATCATTTCCCTTATCCATTTATGGATATTTTGCATTTTATTTCAGGTGTCAGAAAACCCAGTATTGTGAGTTATCATTCTGATATCGTGAAACAAAAGTTCGCCCTAAAAATCTACTCGCCATTAATGAATAAGTTTTTAAGTTCTGTCGATTATATCGTTGCATCCTCTCCTAACTATTTGGCTTCAAGCTCTACCTTGCAAAAATTTTCATCTAAGGTGAAAGTCATACCTTATGGACTGGATAGAAACCTTTATCAATCCGTCGGTGCTGAAAGATTAGATTATTGGCGCGGACGACTCGGTGAACGTTTCTTCCTTTTTGTCGGTGCTTTCCGATATTACAAAGGACTGGATGTCCTTTTGAATGCAATGGAAGGCGTAGACTATCCATTAGCCATCGTTGGAGTTGGCTCATTGGAATCGGAACTTAGAAAGCAAGCCGAAGATTTAAGATTGAAAAATACACATTTTCTCGGGTTACTTTCAGAAGAAGATAAAATTGCACTACTACAACTCTGTTGTGGCGTGGTATTCCCTTCTCACCTTCGTTCTGAAGCATTTGGTATCACGTTGCTTGAAGGCGCTATGTATGCCAAGCCTCTTATTTCGTGCGAGATTGGTACAGGCACAACGTATATTAACGTCGATGGGGAAACCGGAATCGTCGTTCCTCCAGAAGATTCCGGCGCGCTCAAATTGGCAATGACTACTCTTTGGGAAAATCCTTTATTAGCAAAAGATTATGGCGAAAAAGCGCTTGCACGCTTCAATCATTTGTTCACTTCCGAGAAAATGACGCAAAGTTACATAGAGCTTTACCAAGAGATGATGGAGAATAGAACGGTTTCCGACCGCCAATAGATGAATAGAAATAATCTTATTTTCTCTGAAATTAGCCCCAAACGCTGCGGGGTTAAATATTACCATCCAAATATTTTATAGTGCATTCACCACATATCCTGTTGGCGCTTCCAATAAAATTTTCTTAATGCCTTCGACATTGAAACGGTGACAGGCTTCATCTAACTCTTTTAGCAAGTCCTCCATCTCTTTCCAGCTTAACTTTTCCTCTAGCGCCGTCATGATTTTAGGGTGAGAAGTCCCTTCCACATTTTCGCTGATCAAAAGCTCCTCATAGAGTTTCTCTCCTGGGCGCAGACCGGTGAACTTAATGGCGATATCGCCTTCCTCACCAGAGCCTTCAACATATTCTTTCATCCCCATCAAATGAATCATCCGACGGGCGAGATCGAGAATTTTCACTGGTTCACCCATATCCAGAACGAAGACCTGGCCGTTGTTGCCCATGGCGCCGGCCTGAATCACCAGCTGGGCGGCTTCGGGGATCAGCATGAAGTAGCGAATGATATCCGGGTGGGTAACGGTGACCGGTCCGCCCTGGCGAATTTGTTTTTTAAATAATGGGACAACGGAACCGGAAGATCCCAATACGTTGCCAAAACGCACCATGGTGAACACGGTTTGTCCCTGCCTGTCGGCCTGCGCTTGCAAGACCAACTCTGCCAGCCGTTTACTGGCCCCCATGATATTAGTGGGACGTACGGCTTTATCAGTAGAAATGAGGGTGAAGCTGTTTACGTTCGCCTCGATGGCGGCTTCAGCACAGGCGAGTGTTCCGAAAACGTTATTGCGAATGCCTTCGATAACATTGTCTTCAACCAACGGTACGTGTTTGTATGCCGCCGCATGGTATACCGTGTCGACGTGGTTATCGCGCATCACTTTGAGCAGACGGTTCTGTTTTTGAACGGAACCCAGAGTGGTGACAACCCGAGTTTCGAGTCCCAGCCGCTGTTTGATGCTTTGTAACTCCTGATCGATGGTATAGAGGTTGTATTCGTTCAGTTCAAACAGCACCAGCGTGCTGGGTTTCAGGGCAATAATTTGGCGGCAAAGTTCAGCGCCGATGGAGCCGCCAGCTCCGGTGACCATCACAGATTTCTGAAAGATGTTTTTCGTCAGCAGCGCTTGGTCGGGGTCGACCGGCGCGCGCCCTAAAAGGTCTGCTACCTCCAGGTCTCTGACTTCTGTCGCGTGAGCGCGTCCCGCGACAATATCTTCCATGGAGGGCACTGACTGGACTTCAATAGGCCAGTGAGACAATTTTTCCAACAGCCTGAGTCGAAGGCCTTTCTTGATGTTGTTGATGGCCAAGAGCAATTTGACGGGTTGATACAGCTTTTGCAGCGTATCGAATTCGCCGCTGTGGTGGACGCGAATACCGCAGATAATCTGGCCTGCTTTACGTACATCATCATCCAGGATCACGACGGGATGGAACTCGTCGCCTTGCGTTAAAGCATAGGCAAGATCGCGACCAGTAGCCCCGGCCCCGTAGATAAAGACGTTAGGCTTTTGGCGTTTGTAATAGTGATAGTAGAAGCTGCGAATAAAAACACGTGGACTACCCAGGCTCAGGATCGCTAACCCCGCATAGATAAAGGGGACGCTGCGCGGCACGAAAGACTGAAAGAAAAAGCTGCTCAGGGCAAGCGTCAAAGTCGACAAGATGACAGCGAAGAACACGTTGCCCAAGGCTGGCAGCATCATGTAGCGCAGTACGGCGCGGTACATCCCGCATCGAATAAACACGGCGATGGTGATCACCAACGTCACCAACAGGCTGGCTATTTCCGAAAGGCCAACATGGAAGGTGTAAGTGCCCAGACGAAAGGCAACCGCCAGATAGAGCGAAAAGATAATCGCGGCAACATCATACAGAACGGTAACGATACGTTTGTTTTTTCTTGGCGCGTTAAGCAATGCATGAATGGGGTTAAACATCTAAAGCCTGGATGTCAGATGATGAAATTGGGTTTTGTTGTTACTATCCACAACCATTGTAGACACCCCTTTTTTTATTAGCTAGCGGGAAGTATATCCCCTCATAGTGTGAGGTTAATATGTATACGATGGCGTCCGCTATCTTACGAGTGTCGGCTTTGGAAAGGTAATTCATTTTGAAACTATTAGTGACAGGAAGTACTGGGTTTATTGGGCGCCGCGTCGTTGAACTGGCTCAAGCTCAGGGAATATCGTGCCTGTCCCATCGCAGTGAGAAGCAGGGCGCTGCAAATCAGGAAGGCGTCGTCTACAAAAATCTGTCGGCCAATGCGAACTGGCGTGAGGCGCTTGATGGTATCGATACCGTCATTCACTGTGCGGCTCGCGTACACCAGATGCAGGACGCGCAGCGCGATTCGCTGTCGCTATACCGCGAGACCAACGTGGCCGGGACGTTAACGCTGGCTCGCCAGGCGGCGGAGGCCGGGGTGAAGCGTTTCGTGTTTCTCAGCTCCATCAAGGTCAACGGAGAAGTAAGCCCACCCGATCATCCTTTCACACCTGACGTCACGCAGCCTCCGCAAGATCCTTACGGCCTGAGTAAATATGAAGCTGAGCAGGGCCTGTGGCGGATTGCGCGTGAGNCCGGGCTTCAAGTCACGGTGATTCGCCCGCCGTTGGTTTATGGGCCTGGCGTAAAAGCTAACTTCCGTACGATGATGAATTGGATCCGCAAAGGGTTACCCTTGCCGCTGGCGGCCGTAAAGAACAAACGCAGCCTGGTTTTTGTCGATAATCTGGCGGACCTTATCTTGCTATGCGCCCATCATCCGCAGGCCCCGGGCGAAACCTTTCTGGTCTCAGACGATCACGATGTGTCTACCGCTGAGCTGCTCACTGATATGGCGACGGCGTTGGGCGTCGCCAGTCGAATTTGGCCGATGCCGCCGCGCTGTCTGTTATGGGCGGCGAAGGCGCTGGGCAAAGCGCCCGTCGCGGAAAGATTATTGGGGTCGCTGCAGATCGATATTTCTCACACCTGCGATCGTCTGGCGTGGCGGCCCGTTGTGGCTTATCCTCAGGCGCTTGCGCTGACCGCCAGCGCCTATCAGGCTGAGCGCGACCTGACGGGCAACGCCTGATTTAACCGATAAAGATCAAGGTGTAATACACATGATGTATCGTTTTTTAGATATCACGCTCGCGTTGATTGGACTCTTTTGTTTATGGCCCGTGATGGGGGTTATTTATCTCATCGGGCTGTTCGATACCGGCTCGCCGGTGTTCATTCAGCAGCGGGTAGGGCGTCACCAACGGCCTTTCAAACTGATTAAATTCCGCNCCATGGCGGTCGCGACCGAGTCGGTGGCGACGCATTTGGCCAACCGCCATGCGGTGACCCCGCTGGGCGCTTTTTTGCGTAAAACCAAGCTGGACGAGCTACCGCAATTAATCAATGTGGTTCGGGGCGAAATGAGTCTGGTGGGGCCGCGCCCCTGTCTGTTCAACCAGCGGGAACTGATTGAGGAACGTCAGTCTCGTGGCGTATTTGACGTTCTGCCGGGCATTACCGGGTTGGCGCAGATCAATGCCATCGACATGTCTACGCCGCAGAAGTTGGCGGAATGGGATCAGCGCATGATTCAGACCCTGACGGTGAAACGCTATTTTCGCTATCTGCTGCTTACGGTGGTGGGTAAAGGCGCGGGCGACCGCGTGCGCTGAGATTGCCCGCCCGCGGCCTGCCGACGGTCACGGGGGGGCCAGGCAGCCACTCCCTGGCCGCCAAAGGCTTACCTCACGTCCTCTAATGCCGTTTGGTCCACATAGGGCTTCATCAAGCTGTCCGCTTCGCGCTGGGCGGCATTGGCGGCCTCCTGCGGCGTCACCTTTTCACTGTTCACTACGGCCGCCAGCTGGTTTTCCATCGCTTTACGTACCGCCACCGTTTCGTAAGTGGCGTACCACGGGTGGGCATAGCTCAACTGCTGCAATGCCGTTTCGGCGCGCGGATCGGCTGCCAGATAGGCCTTCATCTCCGGCGTCTCATAGGCGGCTTTTCGCGGCGAGAAGTAGCCGGTAAAACGGCTCCAACTGCCGTTGACCTGCGGACTGACCAGATAGGTCAGGAACTGGTAAGCTGCCTTTTTCTGCGCTTCCGAGATGCCTTTGAAACTGACCAGGCTACCGCCGCCGATCGGCACCGCGCGCTGTAGGCGCGCCGGCAACATCGCCACGCCCAGTTCGAAATTCTGACTGTTTTCCCGCATGAAGCCGAGCGCGCCGGTGCTCAGCATCGCCATCCCCAATTTGCCGGAAAAAAATGCCGCACCGATCTGTTTGGAATTGAGCACGCCGGACGGCATCACCTTGTCGCGATAAATCAGGTTCTGCCAGAAACGCAGCGCACCTATCGTCGAGGGCGCATTGTAGTAAACCTCGCCGGGGTAGTCTGGATTGAAGTACTGACCGCCGTTGGCGCGCGTCAGCGCCGAGAGTAGCCAGGCACCATAATCGTCGTTGGTGGAGGGCAGCATGATCCCCCACTGTCCTTTGCTCTGGTCTGTCAGTTTCTGCGCGATCTCCCGCATCTCCCGCCAGGTCTGCGGCGGCTGTTTGATACCGGCCTGGTCGAACAGGGTTTTGTTGTAATACAGGATCGGCGTCGAGTTATGGAACGGAATGGCGTAGGTGACACCCATCACCTGCGCGTTTTGATGCATAGCGGGCCAGAACTCGCTGTGCAGGAATGCCGAGGCTTTTTGATCGCCAAATTTGAACAGCTCGTCCATGGGCAAGATTTCCTGTTTCAGCGCCAGATCGGTCGTGAAGTTGGCTGACATGATGNCCAGCGCGGGCGGCTGTCCGGCCTTGGCCGCCGCCTCCGCTTTGATTTTGGTGGTGTCATAGTTGCCGGTGAAAATGCCGCGCACCTCAACCTCCTGCTGTGACTGGTTAAAGTCTCGGATGACGCGAGTCATCTCCATCGTCAGTTTGCCGTCGACCGGCGCCGGAAACATGAAGTCGATATTTTGTTTGGCTAGCGCGCCGCCGGCGAATGACATCGCCAGTCCGAACGCCAGCAGTTTGATACTACGCATGAGGGATCTCCTGAAATAGGTTATGACCGGTAGCCGCATCAAATAGATGAATATCCGTGGACTCGATGCCAAGACGTACAGGATCGCCGCGATCGGGAACGTCGCCCCGATTTCTACGGCAGTAGCGGAGCATGCCGATGGCGGTCTCTACGTGTAGCAAGTACTCACCACCGAGCAGCTCTCGCTGCGTGACGCGTCCAGCCAACTGAAATGTATGTACGCCCGGCTCGGGCTGATCGATGAGGTGTTCTGGCCGCACGCCGAAAACGATCTCGGGAATGTGAGTGGCCTGCGTGGGGAGCATTAGCGTGTCTTCATCGAGCATGACGCTGCCGTTGCGACAGGAAAGCCGGACCAGATTCATGGCGGGGGAGCCGATAAACCCCGCGACAAACACGTTAGCCGGATACGCGTAGAGCTGCTCCGGAGTGCCGATCTGTTGCAACTCTCCGCGATCCATCACCGCAATACGATCGGCCATCGTCATCGCTTCGATCTGATCATGGGTGACATAGACCGTGGTGGTCTTTAACTGGCGGTGCAACGCCATGATGCCGTCTCGAACATCGGTGCGCAGGCGCGCATCCAGATTCGACAGCGGCTCATCCATCAGAAACAGACGTGGGTTGCGTACGATAGCGCGCGCCATGGCCAGCCGCTGACGTTGCCCGCCCGACAGTCGGCCCGGCTTCCGGTCCAGCAGGGCTTCCAGCTGTAGCAAGCGGACCGCGTCTTCCAGTCGCGCCTGACGTGTCGCTTTGGGTTCCCGCCGTATCCGCATGCCGAAAGTGATGTTGTCCCTGACCGTTAAGTGCGGAAATAGCGCGTAGTTCTGGAAAATCATGGCGAAATTGCGCTCGCGCGGCGACGTGGCCGTGACATCTTCTCCTTCAAGCCAAATCTGGCCCTCGCTGGGGCTTTCCAGACCGGCCAACAGCCGCAGGAGCGTGCTCTTCCCGCAGCCGGAGGGGCCAACCAGCACCAGAAACTCGCCGGAAGCGATCTCTAACGAGACCGACGTCAGCGCCGATTTGCCCTCGAAGCGTTTGCCGAGATTCTGTAGTCGTATCTGGCTCATCACGCGTCGTCCAGCGGGCAGCTAATGGCCGCGTTATACAGCCACGGTCCGGGATAATGCGACAGCGGATGCAGGTAGCTCACCAGCTGATTATCCACCAGGCGGTGCATCAGACAGGCGGCGGGGGACATATCGTAATAAGGGCGCGCGTCTTTATGGTGATAAGGCACCTGATGCACGGTCCCGGGAATGGTTGCGATAATCGCCTGACGATATTGGGTGAAGATCATGCAGTGATTATGGCCGCAGAAAACACGGATGAGGGCCGGGAAACGCTCGATGAGCGCCAACAGACGGTGCCCGTTTTCACAGGCAATGTGATCCATTTGGGCGGAGCCTAGCGCCAGCGGCGGGNGGTGCATGAAAATAGCGACGGGCTTGTCGTCGAGGCGGAGCTGACCTTCCAGCCAGTTCAACGTCTCTTCCGTCAGCCATCCTTTAGACGATCCTGCCTGGCTTGAGNCGATAAACAGCAGGCGCAGCGGGTAATCGTCGATGGCGTAACGGATATTTTGTGGATCGAAGCCGATCTGCGGACAGATGGCGTGTAGATACTCCTGAAAATAGGTTTTGTCATCATGATTGCCGGGGATGAGATAGAGCGGGTAGTCCAGCGCCCCCAGCGTCTGGCGCGCCAGGCGATATTCCGCCGCTTGGCCGCAGTTGACGATGTCGCCGCTGACGACCACCGCGTCAGGGCGTTCCTTCAGTGCATTGAGCTGGGACACCACGTCCGCGTTGGCCGCGTTGACATCAATGAATCCATACAGGTTTTGTCCCTGGTGACGAAAATGCGTATCTGAAATATGCGCTAACAGCATGAGTCACTCCGTTATTTTATTCCTGAGAAGCCGAAGCTTTTGAGGAACTGTTTTTGGAACAGGATGAAAGCCAGCATCAGCGGCAGGCAGACCATTAGCGTACCGGTGCCGATGGCGCCCCACTGACCGCCGGACTCCGCGCCCATCGCAAAGGACACCAGCCCGACCGTAAGGACCTGTTTGTCCGGATCGTTAAGCATCATCAGCGGCCACAAATACTCGTTCCAGTGGTAGGTCAGGCTAACGGTGGCGAAGGCCATCATGGAGGGCCAGGACATCGGCAGCAGGACGCGATAGACGACCTGCCACCAGCGGCAACCTTCCATCAGGGCCGCTTCTTCGATCTCTTTGGGAATAGTCATAAAGGCCTGGCGCATCAGGAAGACGCCGAAGGCTGAAGTGAAGTAGGGCATCATGACGCCGGTGAGCGTGTTAAGCAGACCAAACTGCTGCAACGTCATCATATTCGGCACCATCATCATCACCGGAATGATCATTAACTGGACCAAAAACAGGATGAACAGCGTCTGTTTGCCGCGGAACTCGTGGCAGGCAAAGACATAGCCTGCCGTGGAAATAGTCAGCAGTTGCACCAACAGGGTGCCGAAGGCGAAGAAGGCGGTATTGGCGTAGAGGCGGATCCAGTCGGCGCTGTACCAGGCGTCACGAAAGTTATCCAGCGTCAGCGGCCAACGGGGTAGCAGAGAAGCCATACCGGGGCCGAACGTGCTGGGGCTGAATGCCGCCGACAGCATCCAGATGAACGGCGCCACCCACAGCAGCGCGGCGCAGATCAGCAGCGCGCCGAGGGTGATGCGCCTGCTTTGGCGCCAGCGTATCCAGGTGGGTCGTGGGACGGTTTCAGTCCGACAGACGGGCGTTAATTCAACGCTCATAGTGCGCTCCTTTTTCCAAGACTTTCAAATTGATGAGCGAGAAGAGGAACAGGGCGAGCAGGGTGATAAATGTGGCGGCGGAGGCTTTGCCGAAGTCATGAGTGTCCCATGCCAGATTCTGGATGTAATAGAGCAGTACGGTGGTGGCGTTATCCGGCCCCCCGTGCGTCATGACGGCGACGTGGTCTATCTGGGTGATGGCGTAAATCAGCGCGGTAGTGAGCACAAAGCTCAGCGTTGGGCGCAGCAGCGGCAGCGTGACGTAGAAGAACACCTGTACCGGCGATGCGCCTTCCATGATGGCGGCTTCGCGCACGGATGCGGGAATGCCTTGCAGACCGGCCAAGAAAAACAGCATGTAGTAGCCTGCGAATTTCCAAATGCCGATCAGGCTCAGGGCCAGCAGCGCGCTATGGCTGCGTCCGAGATAGTTGTTGTTCATGGGGCCGAAGATCTTGGCCAAATGATAGTCCAGCAGCCCCATTCCCGGCATGAATATAAACAGCCACAGCGCGGCGGCGCTCACCATCGGGATAATCATCGGAAAGAAAAAGGCGGTGCGTAACCAGCGGTTTACCGCCGTGTTTTGCCACAAGGCCAGCGCGAGCATCAATGCCAATATCACGCCAGGGATGACCGTCAGCAGGATGTACAACAGGTTGTTCCAGAGCGCGCGCCAGAATACGGGGTCGTCCAGCAGTCGCGCAAAATTGCTCAGACCGACGAACGGCGCGTTATCGCCGGTCATACGGGTATCGAACAGGCTGTCGTAGACCGACCGTAGCAAGGGAAAGNAGGTGAACAGAGCGAGAAACAGCAGTGAAGGCAACAGAATGAGCCAGGGCAACCAGTGACTGCGCATGTGAGGTTTTCCGTCGTCAACGATGAAATTGAGCGGTTATCCTGAGGGGAAAATGCTGCATCCGCATGGCGGAACCATGACGGTTTGGTGACGAGGTCGTGACGTGACCGTCCGTATCGCCAGGCACAACGCCGGGTGAGTCTCTTTGGTGAACTTACTCGGCGACTGCATCCTGCGTGACTGCCCCCTTGACGCAGCGCCGCAATATGAAAATAAAGAAAGTAGAACCCCGGACGGTCTAGGTTGTCGAATTGGACAACAGCGAATGACGTTGGAAAGCAGCGGCACAGGTTGTCTAGACTCAGCGTATGACCTGAGCGGAAATGAGAGGGAGAGAACGCGGTTTTGGCCTCAGGTGTTACGTAGGTTGCGGATTATTCTGATAGGAATGGGCGGCGCCATGTCTGTTCAGCATGTTACACTGCCCGCCGCAGTCGCAGGGCGTGTGCCATCTACGCGCGCACTCTCTTTCTAACAGTCGATATCCCTATCGTTTCAGGCTTTGTTATCGCGTTAAGTTGTGCGCCAGCGTGGACTATTTTAGGTAATATAGTTTTACCATTAATTGTTGGCCTGCCTGGGGTCGATTGTTTCCTCTGCCATTACCATTCCGCTTTAGTCGGTTTTCCCGGCCTGCGTGGTAAGGAATTAACGGTTTTTTTGTCATTTCTGGCATGGTCCGGCTGATAGCTGCTGTCATTCCAGCATGGCGTTACGAGATGATAGCAATGAGCACCACCAAAAAATTCACCAAAGATTTACTCCATCCCCGTTATTGGCTCGTCTGGTCAGGACTGGCCCTCTTATATCTCCTGGTGCAGTTGCCGTATCCGCTGCTGATGTACACCGGGCGCGGGCTGGGTAACGCCGCCCGTTTTTTCCTGAAACGCCGAGTCAGCATCGCCCGCCGCAACCTTGAACTGTGCTTTCCCACCATGTCGCCGCAAAAGCGTGAGGCGATCGTCAAAGAAAACTTCGCTTCACTGGGCATGGCGCTCATGGAAACCGGCATGGCCTGGTTTTGGTCCGATCGCCGCGTACGCGCCTGGTGCGAAGTCGTCGGGCTGGAGAATTTGGAGCAGGCAGGCAGCGAACAGCGGGGCGTTATGGTGATCGGCGTACATTTCATGTCGCTGGAGCTGGGCGGCAGAGCGATGGGATTATGCCGACCGATGATGGCGATGTACCGGCCTCACAACAATAAAGTGATGGAACTGGTGCAGACCTGGGGGCGTTCCCGCTCCAATAAAGCCATGATCGATCGCAAAGATTTACGCGGCATGGTGCAGGCGCTGAAACGCGGCGAGGCGGTCTGGTTCGCGCCGGATCAGGACTATGGCCCGCGCGGCAGCGTATTCGCGCCGTTCTTCGCCGTCCCTCGGGCGGCGACGACCAGTGGAACGTTCACGATCAGCAAGCTGGCCAATCAGCCAGCGATGGTGACCACCATCTTGATCCGCAAACCGAAGTGCAAGGGCTATCAACTGGTGATTCAACCCGAGTTAAAGGACTATCCACAAAACGACGAAACGCAGGCGGCGAGCTATATGAACCGCGTGATCGAGCAGGAGATCATGCGCGCGCCGGAACAGTATCTCTGGTTGCACCGGCGGTTCAAAACTCGACCGGTAGGAGAAGCGTCGCTTTACCTCTAAAGGCTTCCTCAATTTAAAGACGGGCAACCGCTCATGGCGGATTGNCCGTCTTTGATCATGAAGGAATGTCGGTGCAATAAATAAATAGTTTTTGAAATTGCCGCCCTAAAAACGGGATAATCGCAGGCTTACTTTACGGCAGCAAACGTTGTCCCGACGTTGTCGGGGCTTTAGGGGGCGTTTCTGTCGCGGGTGATGAACCAGGTTGTTTGTCTTAGGCAAGGGATAAACGGCGTGGCGTTAGCTGAATTTTGGCTCCGTTTCTGCTTCACCCCATCTCTGGTCGGTCACCTCGTGCGTGTCGTCCGGATTAGATGAACAGAGACTTAATAATAATGACTTAGCAAGGGATACCACCATGTCCAATTCTACTCGTCAGGCTGATGAGGCTGCCCGTCCTCGCGGCGCACTCGACGCTTTCTTCAAAATCGCTCAGCGAGGCAGCAGCGTACGTCAGGAAATACTGGCGGGTCTCACCACGTTTCTGGCGATGGTTTACTCGGTTATCGTCGTTCCCAGCATGTTGGGAAAAGCCGGCTTTCCGCCTGCGGCTGTCTTTGTTTCAACCTGTCTGGTGGCGGGCTTCGGCTCTCTGCTGATGGGGCTGTGGGCCAATCTGCCGATGGCTATCGGCTGCGCAATCTCTCTGACCGCGTTCACGGCGTTCAGTCTGGTGCTGGGGCAGAATATCAGCGTGCCGGTCGCGCTGGGCGCCATTTTCATGATGGGCGTGCTGTTTACCATTATCTCCGCCACGGGGATCCGTTCCTGGATCTTGCGTAACCTGCCGCAAGGGGTAGCGCATGGCGCGGGTATCGGTATTGGTCTGTTTTTGTTGATCATTGCCGCTAACGGTATCGGTCTGGTGGTGAAAAACCCGGGCGCCGGTCTGCCGGTCGCGATGGGCGAGTTTACGGCGTTCCCGGTCATGATGTCGCTGCTGGGGCTGGCGGCGACAATCGGTCTGGAAAAACGTCGTGTTCCCGGCGGCATTCTGATTGTCATTATCGCCATTTCCGCACTCGGCCTGATTTTTGATCCGAACGTGACCTACCACGGTTTGTTCGCATTGCCGAGCCTGAGCGATGCCTCTGGTCAGTCGTTGTTCTTCAATCTGGATATCAAAGGCGCGCTGCAGCCTATCGTCCTGCCGAGCGTGTTGGCGCTGGTCATGACGGCGGTATTCGATGCGACCGGGACCATTCGCGCGGTAGCGGGGCAGGCGAATTTGCTGGATAAAGACGGTCAGATCATCAGCGGCGGTCGTGCGCTGACGGCCGACTCCGTGAGCAGCATTTTCTCCAGTCTGATGGGGACCTCGCCTGCGGCGGTTTACATCGAGTCCGCAGCCGGTACGGCGGCCGGAGGGCGCACGGGGCTGACGGCGACGGTGGTCGGCGTACTGTTCCTGCTGATGCTATTCCTGTCTCCGCTCTCCTATCTGGTGCCGAACTACGCCACCGCGCCCGCGCTGATGTACGTCGGCCTGTTGATGCTGAGCAACGTATCCAAGCTGGACTTCAACGATTTCGTCGACGCGATGGCCGGTTTGGTCTGCGCTGTCTTTATCGTGCTGACGTGCAACATCGTGACCGGCATCATGCTCGGTTTTGGTTCGCTGGTACTGGGTCGGGTTTTCTCCGGCGAATGGCGCAAGCTGAATGTGGGCACGGTCATCATCGCGGTTGCGCTGGTGGTGTTCTACGCCGGCGGCTGGGCGCTGTGATACTGTCGCAAAGACTGTAATAGCGAGAGGGGAACGTTATCGTTCCCCTTTTTGTCAACTCATTTCCTTTTTTCTTTTTTCGTTGCCTTTTCATCGCGTTCCTTCTGTTATTATTTTCTTAGGTCGATGACGACATTGCTCGAACGACGCTTAAGGTCAATGCCCTACGCGGCCCAGCCAGAAACATGTCACGTCACCTCACCGGTGTAAGCGCGTTGATCGGTTACAGCAAGAACTAAGGAAAGCATGGAAATATTTTTTACCATCTTGATTATGACGCTGGTGGTTTCTTTGTCCGGCGTTATCACACGTATTCTGCCCTTTCAGATACCGTTGCCACTGATGCAGATTGGCCTGGGGGCGGTGTTGGCCTGGCCTAAGTTCGGTTTACACGTCGATTTCAATCCTGAACTGTTCATGGTGTTGTTCATCCCGCCGCTGTTGTTCGCCGACGGCTGGAAGACGCCGACGAGAGAGTTCCTTCGCCATATGCGAGAGATCCTCGGGTTGGCTCTGCTGCTCGTTCTTATCACCGTTGTCGGCATGGGATATCTCATTCATTGGATGGTGCCGGATATGCCGCTGGTGGCCGCCTTCGCGCTGGCGGCGGTGTTGTCGCCGACGGATGCGGTGGCGCTGTCGGGGATTGTCGGCGAGGATCGCATTCCGAAAAAACTGATGGGGATCCTGCAGGGCGAAGCGCTGATGAACGACGCGTCCGGTCTGGTATCGCTCAAGTTCGCCATCGCTATCGCCATGGGCACGATGGTGTTTACCGTGCATGGCGCCACGCTGGAATTTCTGCAGGTGGCTCTGGGCGGCTTGCTGGCGGGGATTGCCATCACCTGGGTCTACAGTAAATCGCTCGGGTTGATCAGTCGCTGGAGCGATGACGACGCCGCAACGCAAATCGTCCTGCTGCTCCTGCTGCCGTTCGCCGCTTATCTGATTGCGGAACACTTGGGCGTGTCGGGCATTTTGGCGGCAGTCGCGTCGGGGATGACGATTAGCCGCTCGGGCATGATGCGCAGCGCGCCGTTGAACATGCGCCTGCGTGCCAACAGCGTCTGGTCCATGCTGGAGTTTGTGTTTAACGGCATGGTGTTTCTGATGCTGGGGCTACAGCTGCCGAGCGTGCTGGAGGAGTCGATCGTTCAGGCGCAGAGAGACCCGACGATTGAGACCTGGATGCTGTTTACCGATATCGGCATCATCTACTTTGCGCTGCTGCTCCTGCGTTTTTGCTGGGTATGGCTGATGAAGCATTACAGTTTACACATTCAGAACAAACGCCCGATGGTGTTCGCGGAGTACTCCGCGCGCGAGCTGTGGATCGTCTCGTTTGCCGGAGTGCGTGGTGCCATCACGCTGGCGGGCGTGTTGTCCATCCCGCTGTTGCTGAGTGATGGCAGTGATTTCCCCTCCCGCTACCAATTGGTCTTTATCGCGACCGGCGTCATCCTGTTTTCATTGATGTGTGGGGTGATTGCGCTACCGCTGTTGCTCAAAGGCATTGTAATGACGGACAAAAGTTCGCATAAAAAAGAGGAACGACTGGCCCGTACCGCCATGGCCAAAGTCGCCATCGATAGCCTGTTGAAAATGCAGGAGCGTTTGGCGGCCGACCGTGAGGATAATATCGATGAACAGGTGTTGAATGAGGTCTGCGCGCAGGTCATCGGGATGTTGCGTCGGCGTGTGACCGGCAATGATGAGCTGGAAGCCAGTATTGCGATTGAGAACCTGGANCGCCGTTTCAGACTGGCCGCCGTCAACGCGGAACGCGCCGAACTTTATCACCTGCGTGCGACGCAGCAGATCAGCAATGAAACGCTGCAAAAGATGCTGCGCGAGCTGGATCTGCTGGAAGCAGTGCTGATCGAAAAGGTCTAGGTCAGGCTATGCCCCGTTGCTCGATACTGACGTTGCGGGGCATTTTCATCAGAGCGGAGCATTCGGGATCGGCTTTTCCTCCAGCAGCTGAGCGATGACGCCTGGGTTGGCCAGCGTCGAGATATCTCCCACATTATCGCCCTCGCCGGCGGCAATTTTTCGCAGGATCCGACGCATGATCTTGCCGGAACGCGTCTTAGGCAGAGCCTCCGCCCAGTGTAAAATGTCGGGAGTGGCAATCGCGCCAATCTCTTTACGCACCCACGCGCGCACCTCCTCATGCAGTTCCTCCGTTGGTTTTTCGCCGCGGTTCAGCATGATGAAGGCATAAATGGCCTGTCCTTTCACGCCGTGTCCCACTCCCACGACGGCGGCCTCGGCAATTTTGGGGNGGGAAACCAATGCGGATTCGATTTCCGCCGTCCCCAGCCGATGACCGGACACGTTCAACACATCATCCACGCGGCCCGTGATCCAGTAATAGCCGTCTGCGTCACGACGTGCGCCGTCGCCGCTGAAATAGCGCCCTTTGAAGGTTGAAAAGTAGGTTTCCTCGAAACGGGCGTGATCGCCGAAGAGTGTGCGTGCCTGCCCCGGCCAGGCGTCGGTGATGACCAGATTGCCCTCGCATTCCCCTTCCAATAGACGGCCCTCGCCATCGACCAATGCGGGGTTGACGCCGAAAAAAGGCAGCGTGGCCGCGCCGGGTTTGAGAGCAATGGCCCCCGGTAACGGGGTGATCATGATGCCGCCGGTCTCCGTCTGCCACCAAGTATCCACGACCGGACAGTCGCCGTTGCCGATCTTATGGTAATACCACTCCCAGGCTTCCGGATTGATGGGTTCGCCGACGGATCCGATGAGCTTTAACGTTTGGCGAGTCGATCCCTGAATCGCCTTATCGCCGTCCGCCATGAGCGCGCGAATGGCCGTGGGGGCGGTATACAGAATATTGACCCGATGCCTGTCTACGATTTGTCCCAAGCGGCTGGCGTCCGGCCAGTTGGGAATACCTTCAAACATCAGTGAGGTCGCGCCACAGGCCAGTGGTCCATATACCAGATAGCTGTGACCGGTGATCCATCCGATGTCGGCGGTACACCAATAAATATCGCCGGGGTGGTAGTCAAACACGTATTTGAAGGTGAGGGCCGCGTAAACCAGATAGCCGCCGCTGGTGTGCAGCACGCCTTTGGGCGTGCCGGTTGAACCGGAAGTGTAAAGAATAAACAGCGGATCTTCGGCTTGTAGTTCTACAGGCGGACAGCGATCGTCCGCCTGTTCCATCAATGCGTGCCACCAGCAATCGCGATCTGCTTCCCAGACCACGTCATTGCCGGTATGCCGAAACACGATCACCCGTTCTACCTGACTGAGTCGCGGGTTTTTCAACGCGTCGGTTACGTTTTGTTTGAGGGGGATCGTTTTTCCGGCTCGCTGGCCTTCATCCGCCGTGATCACCATCCGGCTGCCGGAGTCGAGCAGCCGGCCTGCGATGGACTCCGGCGAGAAGCCGCCGAAAATGACGGAGTGAATTGCTCCGATACGGGCGCACGCCAGCATGGCGATGGCTGCCTCCGGCACCATCGGCATATAGAGAGTAATAACATCGCCTTTGCCCATCCCCTGTGCTTTTAACACGTTGGCGAATCGGCAGACCGCTAGATGGAGCTCACTATAGGTCAGGCATCGGGTGCGTTGCCCGTCATCGCTCTCCCAAAGAATGGCGTTTTGCTTGGCGTTATGTGGCAAATGGCGATCCAGACAGTTGGCCGACACGTTCAGTGTGCCGTCTTCAAACCAGCGGATATCGATATTACCCGGAGAAAATGAGGTTTTTTTAACCGACTGGTAGGGTGTGATCCAATCGACTATCCTTCCTTGCTGACGCCAAAACGTATCGGGATCGTCAATGGACTGCTGATAAAGTAGCCGGTAGCGCTCGGCGGTGATCAGCGCCTTATCCGCGATGGCGGCGGAGACCGGATAGGGGGTGTGCTGGCTCATTGTGCATCTCCTTTATATTTTGGTTAACACTATGTCAATAAAATGTTAATTGCATTTTGAGGCGCGAGTTTGTTTGTTTTTTGCGCGAACGATCACGGATTACTCCAGTACGGGTAATGTTTTCAGCTGGCAGAATTGAGCAGCGGGAATAGAAACGAGGAGCCTAATCGGGGTTAAAAATAGTGACCAATATCACATTTCATTGAATAGACAGATGATTTTTGTCCTCATGAAATTGAATAGCTACATTGCCTAACAATCATCGATTTAATCTATTCTTAAAAAGAATTTGATCGGTGTATGCGATCAAATGGCGTAAAGATCGCGCTTATTTGGCCGATTAGATCTAAGCGAAATGAGGTATAGTGCCACAGTCTTGATTCATGAATGGTTCGAGTTAACGGAATGTGACGTGCATTAGGTGCGTTGGATAAGGGCATATAGATTAGGTTGTATCGTTGTTCAACAGAACTATATTCCATTCGCTTTAGTAAGAAATCTATGAGCATCCTTTTAAGGAATAGCTCACAAACACTTTGTTAATTAATTATAAATAAGCATAAAGAATCAATGCGCGAATTAAAGCGGCATTTCGACATAACTTAGAGAGTTGATGCTATTTATGGCACGGTTTGTTTTTCTTCTGTCGGAACGTTTCCGACGGGGTGAGGATTGCCATCATCAGAAGATCCATCTTTGTCTGGTCGAACTGATGTCTGGCTTTATCATTTTCTATACAGCTTGATATAGAACAGAGGAAACAATGAGTCTGATATTTGGGCGAAATGACATCATCGGCATATTGAGTACCCCGATCCATAATGACCGCCGGGCGGTCGCCATCATTGACGAAAAATGCCAGGTACTCTGCGCCAATTCTGCATTCAACGCCCATTTTGGGCTATGCCCGAATTCCAGAAAACCGGCATCTATCGACGAGATACTGCCTATTAATGTGAGGTTTGCTTTCCAGGACTTTATCGCCGACAAGAATGTGCTGAGCACACATGTCAGCTGCGAACTGCTTGCGGATGGCTTTATGAAAAAACCGATAAGCACACTGACTTTTTCCAAGTTGAATGTCGAAAGCCGTGTGTTGTCGCTGATCATCCTTAATGACGGCGGTGTGTTCTTGAAACCGGGTCTGGCTTCCTGAATCCAATCCTCTTGGTCTCTTTGTGGGAACGACAGACATACTGTTGGTATCGCTGTCGTCCGCTCTTTTGGATGTTTATACCTAAGTTTTATGAATCTTTTATCTCAAATTAGAGAATCTAATCAGTAAGCGGTGGGAATAGACGGCCCTTCTTCTACACACGCTCATGCCATATTTCATAAATAATATTAAATTATTTCTCTCATCCTTCTTTTTCCCTCATCGACGTATGGGGTAATATTCGCTGAGCTAACCTCATCTTGGCCTCGCTTTTGTGCATTATGGAAGCGGAGCCATGCCCGGACCAATGAGTCAAATTAAATGTCACCACGAAATTCCGTTTCGGTATTAGTACTAATACAACGATGACACCGCGTTAACCTTATTGACATTTATATGACTGCGCTTTTTCCCGAATAACCAATGAACCTATTATTTACAGCGGTATTCGTTATCCTTCAGGCTTAAATTGGCGCATGAACGGTTTGGTAAAATGATCATTCGATCTATTCGGCTTAGGCGCCTGTGGCGCTGGCGACGTTGCTCGCCTCGATCGAAGGCTGATGAAAGATCTACGGTAAATTGCTGCTGGCGTTTCCGAGGTAAAACGCTAAGAATAATTGCAGAAAAAGCATTTCATGGTCAGAACATCACTCTTTCTGCGGGCTTCGCTATGTCAGGGAACAGGGGAAGGCGATGCTTTGACGCAGCATTACGGACACAGGATGCCATCATGCAGTTGTTGAATTTGAAACAGGCCCGATTGTTAAGTTTTGTCTTTGTTATGGGAGGGTTGCTGCTGTTGATTCAGCTGCGTTTACTAGCTTGTTTTATCGCCGGTTTTTTGGTGTACGAAATTATCAATCTACTGACGCCCCATTTTCAGAAGGTCATTAGCGGTAAACGCGCTCGCCTGGCTGTCGTCGCCGTGATCAGCGCTTTGGTTGTCAGTCTGCTGAGCCTCATGTTCGCCGCGTTGGCAGGGCTATTGATGCAGGAAATGAGGGACACCCGCGTTTTCAACGCGCGTATCGCCTACATACTGGGTGATGTGCAATCCCAGATCATGACTTTTTTGCCGGGCTACCTGCCGGTTAGCGTTGAAGAGTTACAGCAAGAGATTATCCAGTGGCTACAGCAGCATGTTGCGATTTTGCAAAATCTGGGGAAAAGCTTCCTGCACGGCTTCGTTACGATGCTGATAGGCATGATCCTGGGGGCGATCATTTCGCTGTATAACGTCGATCATCGCGTGGACAAGCCGTTGCTTAAAATGGAGCTGCTGAACCGCGTCGCGTTGCTATCGGCTTCATTCCGCAACATCGTCTTCGCGCAGGTGAAAATCTCGCTGGTGAACACGATCCTGTCCGCCATTTTTATACTGGGCATTCTGCCGGCGTTCGGCATTCACCTNCCGTTTTCGAAAACGCTGGTCGTGCTGACGTTTGTTTTTGGCCTGCTGCCGGTGGTCGGGAATTTGATCTCCAACGCGATGGTTTTCATCTCCGCACTCTCCATCTCGCTGCCGACGGCGCTGATCGCTCTTCTTTATCTGATGTTGATCCACAAGCTGGAATATTTCCTTAATGCGCAGATCGTCGGGACAAGAATCAAAGCCCACGCCTGGGAGATTTTGCTGGCGATGCTGGTGTTTGAGGCGGCTTTTGGTTTATCCGGCGTGATCGCCGCGCCCATTTATTACGCCTATCTGAAAAGCGAGCTAAAGCAGGCTGCGCTGATCTAACTTTCCTAAGCGTTTACCGTTCTAGGTGGGGACGGCCTGACGCACGGTCTATTACGCAAGTCCGGGCAGATCAGCGTAGGTGAATGCGTGAGAGGGGCGGATGGAAATTGCAACAAGGCGGCTGAGCGCCGCCCTGTCGAAGAACTTAAGACTGGCTAGGTGTCTCTGAAGGGGCCGTCGCAGTGTCGGTTTCTTCCGGCGCTGCTGTGGCATCGGGCGNCGTCGTTTCCGGCTGTGCGGTATCAGACTGCGGCGGAGTTTCCGGTTGAGTGGTCTCCGGCGCAGCAGGCGCGTTCGCTTCCGGTGCGGGCTGCTGTACGGTCTGCGGCTCGACCGGCGCGGTATTCTGCGGCGCTGTCGGTGACGCAGGGTCATTGGCCGGGCCGTTAACCTTGAGCGGAATGCCGAGACGATCGTGAATCACCTGATTAACCGTGCTTTCGTTTACGCTGGCATCAGTCAGAATCTTGGTCACGGCAGGCGTCAGCGTCAGCGGCACCGGCGTGTCGGCGTTAAATTCTTCCACGGTGCGCGACAGTGGGTGGTGAACCTCGAGATAGCGGGATCCGTCAGGCTCCGTCGTTGCTTTTACCGGTTCATTGATGAACTGAACGCGCGTGCCGACCGGCACATGATCGAACAGGTATTTGATATCGTCGGCGCGCAGACGCACGCAGCCGTGGCTGACACGCAGGCCGATGCCAAAGTTGGCATTGGTGCCGTGAATGGCATACAGGCGTCCAACATACAGCGCATACAGGCCCATCGGGTTATCCGGACCGGCCGGGTAGACCGCAGGCAGCGTCTCGCCGCGTGCGGCGTATTCGGCATGCATAGCGGCGGTCGGCGTCCATGTCGGGCCATCTTTCTTCCGCTGTACCGAGGTGACCCAGTTAATCGGGGTGTCTTTGCCTAATTCGCCGATGCCGATCGGCAGCACCACGACGGTATTTGTGCCTTTCGGGTAGTAATACAGACGCATTTCAGCGCTGTTGATCACAATGCCCTGACGCGGCGTATCCGGTAGGATCAGCTGCTGGGGGATGACGATATCGCTGCCGGGTTTGGGCAGGTAAACATCAATCCCCGGATTCGCTTCCATCATATTGCTCAGCCCCATTTGGAACTGGGCGGCAAAATGCTCTAGAGGCTGGGTGCTATCGCTGGGGATAGTAAAGTGAATGTTTTCACCCACCAACCGACTTTTACCGGCAGGCAGAGGATAGACTACGGCCAGGGCTGCCTGGCTAAAGCTGGCAGCAGCCAAAACGAACGTTAGAATCGCACGAATACTCATGTGGGTATCTTAATTGAGTGTGAAGCCATACCGGCGGAAAATGGTTATTGTGGTCATTATTGACCTGTGCGCATTATATGGTCAGATCGACTTAATTGGGAAACAACATGTGTAACCAATCACACTTTTTGAAGCCCATTTGCGTGGTTTGTCATTTTTGGCATGGAAAAGTGCCGGGGACGTTGTCCTGACAGGGATACCGTCACATTGGCCGCTGCTTATACAAGTCAACCTCACCACAAAAAACGCCCTGCGCCGGAGTGACGGCGCAGGGCGTGGAGATTGCCGCGGCGGCTGTTATTCCTGAGTGTTCTTCTCGGCCTTGCCGGCCATCAAATTCAGGAAGTCATAGCGACGGCGCAGATCCAGCTCGGCTTCTTCATACAGTACGGCCGTTTCCTCCGGCATCTGCGTATTCAGGCGTCGGAACCGTTGCTCTTTAAGCAGCGTGTCGCTCAGGCTGGCGGACGGTGGACGAGAGTCCGTCATCAGCGCCGGTTTGCCTTCCGCGCTGCGGCGTGGGTCGAAGCGGTACAGCGGCCAGAAGCCGGTCGCCGTCAACTGACGCATCTGATCGTGACTGAACGCCAGATCGTAGCCGTGCTCTTCACATGGGCTGTAGGCGATAATCAGTGACGGACCCGGCCAGGCTTCCGCTTCCTGAATCGCTTTCATCGTCTGGTTGAGCTGAGCGCCCAGCGAGATCTGCGCGACGTAGACGTGACCGNACATCATGACGTTGATGCCGAGATCTTTCCGCGCCTTGCGTTTGCCGTTCTCGCCGAACTTGGTCACCGCACCCAGCGGCGTCGCTTTGGACTGCTGGCCGCCGGTGTTGGAGTAGCACTGCGTATCCAGCACCAGAACGTTAACGTTTTCCGACAGGCTCATCACGTGGTCCAGACCGCCGTAGCCAATATCATAAGCCCAGCCATCGCCCCCGATCAGCCAGATGGATTTATCGACCAGATGATCAGCCTCTTCCGATAATTGACGCGCTTCGTGGCTCGTCAGNGAAGCAAGCTGCTCGCGTAGCTGCTCGATCTGCTGGCGACGATCGTCGGTTTTGATATTTTCTTCCAGCAGAGAGGCTACCAGTTCCGTCGGCAACTGAGGCGCCAGCTGGTTCAGCAGGCGCTGCGCGCGCTGACGATGATGATCTACGCTCAGGCGGAAGCCCAGACCGAACTCGGCGTTATCTTCAAACAACGAGTTGGCCCATGCCGGACCGCGGCCGTTGGCGTCGGTAGTCCAAGGCGTCGTTGGCAGGTTGCCGCCGTAAATCGACGAACACCCCGTGGCGTTGGCGATCAGCAAACGGTCGCCGTACAGCTGGGTCAGTATCTTGATATAGGGCGTTTCGCCGCAGCCGGAGCAGGCGCCGGAGTATTCAAACAGCGGGGTAATCAGCTGAGACGTACGAATATCGATACGTTCCAGTTTGTTGCGGTCGATTTCCGGCAGATTCAGGAAGAAGTCGTAATGTGTCTTCTCTTCCTCAACGTGTTCCAGACGCGGCTTCATGTTGATTGCCTTGATCTCTGGATTCTGACGATCTTTCGCCGGGCATACCTCCACACATAGGTTACAGCCGGTGCAGTCCTCAGGCGCAACCTGCAATACGTATTTCTGGCCGCGCATGTCGCGGGCCTTCACGTCCAGCGATTGCAGCGACGCAGGCGCGGCATCCATCTCCTCCGCCGGTACGACTTTGGCTCGGATGGCGGCGTGCGGGCAGGCGGCGACGCAATGGTTGCACTGGGTGCACAGGTCGGGTTTCCACAGCGGGATTTCTTCCGCGATGTTGCGTTTTTCCCAACGGGTGGTGCCCGTCGGCCAGGTGCCGTCCGGCGGCAGCGCGGAGACGGGAAGGGTATCGCCTAATCCGGCCAGCATGGCGGCGGTCACGGTCTTGACGAAGNCGGGCGCGGCGTCGGAGACGACCGGCGGGCGCTGCGGGCTGCCTGGGTTGACCGGTTCCAGCGGAACGGCGGCCAGCGCTTCCAGCGTAGCGTCCAGCGCGCGCCAGTTACGTTCCACCAGCTCCACACCCTTGCTGCCATAGCTGCTGTTGATGGCGGCGCGCAGCTTCTCCCGCGCATCTTCACCCGGCAAAATTTGCGACAGGTGGAAGAAGGCCATCTGCATGACGGTATTGATACGCGCACCCAGCTGGCAATCACGTGCGATCTTGGCGGCATTGATACAGTAGACCCGCGCCTGACGCTGATTCAGTCCCGCCTGCACTTCCTGCGGCAGTCGGTGCCACAGGTCTTCGCTGCTATACGGCGTGTTAATCAGGAAGACTCCGCCCGGTTTCAGGCGTTCGACCATGTTGTATTTATCAATGAACTGCCACTGGTGACAGGCCACGAAGTCGGCCTGCTCGATCAGATAGGCCGCGTTGATGGGCGTCGGGCCGACGCGCATGTGGGATACGGTCAGGCTGCCGGCTTTCTTCGAGTCATACACGAAGTAGCCTTGCACGAACATCGGCGTGGAATTACCGACGATTTTGATGGAGTTTTTAGTGGCGGAGACGGTGCCGTCGCTGCCCAAACCGTAGAACAGCGCTTCGTGCGACGCCTGCGTCGGCATCGGCAGGTTGGACAGCGGCAGAGACAAATGGGTCACGTCATCGTAGATACCCACCGTGAAGCGCGGGCGTGGGTTGGCGAGCGCTAACTCTTTAAAGATGGCCTCGACGCACTGAGGCGTAAATTCTTTGGACGACAGGCCGTAACGGCCGCCGATCACACGGGGCATGAGTGGGCGCTCNCCTCGTGAGAAAGCCTCGGCCACCGCGGTCATGACATCCAGATACAGCGGCTCCGCCAGCGCGCCCGGCTCTTTGGTGCGGTCCAGTACGGCAATGTTCTGTGCGGTCTGCGGGATGACATCCAGCAGATGCTTGGCGGAGAACGGGCGGTACAGACGCACTTTCACCACACCGACTTTTTCGCCACGGGTCAGCAGCGTATCAATGACTTCTTCGCTGGTGCCGACGCCGGACCCCATCAGGATGATGATGCGGGTCGCTTCCGGATGTCCATAGTACTCAAACGGGTGGTACTGACGACCGGTCGCGGCGGCGAAGTCGTTCATCGCCTGTTCAACATGCTGATAGGCATCGTTGTACCAGGTATTGGTGGCTTCGCGCGCCTGGAAGAAGGTATCCGGGTTGGACGCGGTCCCGCGAATGACGGGACGTTCTGGTGTGAGCGCTCGCTCACGATGCTCATCAATCGACTTCTGCGGCAACAGCTGCAGAATGTGTTCATCGCTGAGCGGCTCGATCTTATTGATTTCGTGCGAGGTGCGGAAACCATCAAAGAAATGAATAAAAGGCAGGCGGCTGTTCAGACTGGCCATCTGAGAGATCAGCGCGAAGTCCTGCGCTTCCTGAACGTTGCTGGCGCACAGCATGGCGCAGCCGGTTTGACGTACGGCCATCACATCCGAATGGTCGCAGAAAATGGACAACGCGTGGGTGGCTACGGTACGGGCGGCCACGTGCAGGACGAAGGGCGTCAGCTGCCCGGCCAGTTTGTACAGCGTCGGGATCATCAACAACAGTCCCTGCGACGATGTAAACGAGGTCGCCAAGGCCCCGGTTTGCAGCGCACCGTGCACGGNCGCGATGGCGCCGGCTTCGGACTGCATTTCCATCACACGCGGCGTGTCTCCCCACAGGTTGCGGCGGCCTTCGCTGGACCAGGCTGCGGCCTGCTCCGCCATGGTGGAACTGGGCGTAATGGGGTAAATGGCGATAACTTCATTAGCTCGCCAGGCCACGGATGCGACTGCGTTATTACCGTCGGTGGTGATCATGACTTAACCTTCAATTGCTGAGCGAATTACCTTATGGGGCGGGTTTTATCACCGCTGGGACTGATCGTTATACAGCCGTTTGGGCGCGGAGTTGTCTTAAATATCTGTTCACTTCTCGCTGCAGCCAATATGTAGCAATTTTGTTACAGCGAGACGAATCGTTTTTCGATCATAACAGGTCCGACGAAAACGTTCATCCTTGCGACGAATACGGGAACTGTTTTTTCCTGCGCCGCCACTGAATCCTCATCACCCCGTTCATTTATGTGGGGACCGCGCGTAAGGNGGATGTTATGACAAAAGAAAAGCGACAACAGCCGAGCATTGACACACCGCGTCTGGCGCTGCGACCGCTGCGGGATTCCGACGCTGAAACGTTGTTCGCACTGCTGGAAAGCGACCCGCGCATTGCCGCTATGGCCGTGCATATTCCTTATCCCTGTCCGCAATCCCGGATTTCATCGTGGATTGCTTCTCTACAGGGTGACTGGCTAAGCGGAAAAAGCGTGACGTTCGCCCTGTGTCTGCGACAGGTAGGCGAAGTCGTGGGCGCGATTTCGCTGTCGGCGCTGGATAGCCATTACCCGGAAGTCGGATACTGGTTGGGGCCGGAGTATTGGGGGCGCGGCTATGGCACGGAAGCCTGTCTGGCGATATGCCAGTTCGCGTTTCAGCAACTCGGTTTGGACCGGCTGTATGCATGCCACAAAGACGGCAATATTGCGTCAGGCAAGGTGCTGCTGAAAAGCGGATTTCAGCGACTGGGCAGTCAGAATCTGTATATCGCCGAGCTGCAGCGATATGAATGGGTCGCTTTTTATTTGAGAGTCGCCGCTGGGGAGACGGTGCTGGCGCAAGATGATGCGCTGGCGGAATAACTGCCGCTTGAGGCGTCGTGAATATCGGGGACAGGTGAAGGAAGGCGCGTTCGAGGTAAATCCGGATATCGAGAGAGAAATAGAAGGCGAACCGGGCAAGAGGTTCAGTCGCCTTGCCCGATGACCATGAGCGTCAGTCGCGTACTGAGCTTTGCAGGGCGTTGTCCTGTTTGTAGCGCTCCAGCGCCAGCTCAATCAACTGAGTAATTAATGCGGTATAGCCAATACCGCTCGCCTGCCAAAGCTTCGGATACATACTGATATTGGTGAAACCGGGCAGCGTATTGACTTCGTTGATGACGATCTCGTCGTCCTGAGTCAGGAAGACATCGACCCGCGCCATCCCTTGACACTCCAGCGTCTGGAAAGCGCGCAGCGCAACGGCGCGAATACGCTCGTCGGTCACTTCCGGCAGAGGTGCCGGGATTGCGACGCCTGCGCCGTCTTCATCAATGTATTTGGTATCGTAAGAGTAGAACTCGTCGTGCAGCACGATCTCGCCGCATACGCTGGCCTGTGGAAAATCGTTGCCCAGTACGGCGCATTCGATTTCACGGCCGACAATCGCGGACTCTACCAGCACCTTATGGTCATAGCTGAACGCCAGATCGACCGCGCGTCGGAATGACGCTTCGTCTTTGACTTTGCTGACGCCGACGGAAGATCCTTGATTGGCCGGTTTGATAAACAAGGGCAGGCCGAGTTTGGCGGTGATCGTGGTGAAATCGAATCGACGGCGGTTGGCGCGGGTGAGCGTCACAAACGGTGCGACCAGCAGTCCGGCGTCTCGTAATAGTCGCTTGGCGACATCTTTATCCATGCTGNCTGCTGAGCCGAGTACGCTGCTGCCGACGAACGGTATATTAGCCATCCGCAGCAGTCCCTGCAGAGAACCATCTTCGCCCAACGTGCCGTGAACGATCGGGAAGATCACGTCGATCTGGGACAGGGCATTTGCACTTTTCGTATCGATTAACTGGCGGTCAGCCCGGCCGGGGATCAGCGCGACATGCTGGCTTGAACGGTTAAGGGCTATCTTCGCCGGGTTTTCTGCATTCAGCAGATAATTGGAGGCATCATTAATGTGCCATTCACCCTGCTTGTCGATGCCCAGCAGCACGACGTCGAATCTATCCTTATCAATGGCTTCCACGATGTTTTTGGCGGACTGCAGCGAAACTTCGTGTTCTGCCGATTTACCACCGAACACGACGCCAACTCGAATCTTAGTCATATCACTCTTTCCGTTATGCGAGGTCTTTGCCCCAGCCTTAATCGATAGTTCTCACTAAAACAGCCAACGACACCGGGCGCAAGGGAATCATTCCGGGAAATTCGATTTTACGTTGCAAGCGAAGAAACTATCGCCTAAGCGCCTAACTCCCCGCCGGTCCATCAGCCTCTCACACGGGTAGACATGACGTCACTGCTGACTTTTCCGGGCGATTTTCACCTCTTCGCCCAACTGCCAGACCACCATGGCGTAATGGGTGCTGTGGTTATAGCGAGTGATGGTGTAGAAGTTGGGTTGGCCGTACCAATATTGATAGCGGTTCCCCATATCTAAACGCAATAGGCTGACGTTCTGGTTACCGACTAGTGGTTCGAGCGGCGACAGGCCGGCGGCGGACAGGGTTCTCATCGAGTAACGGGTATTGAAGCCGGTGTCCAGACTCAACGCTTGGCCATTAGCGGCGACGGCGACCTGCCCGTCGCGTACCCAGCCGTGAGCTTTGAAGTAGTTGGCGACGCTGCCGATGGCGTCGACGGGGTCCCAAAGATTGGGGATGCCATCGCCATTAAAATCTACCGCATAGCGCTTAAAGGCGGAGGGCATGAATTGCCCATATCCCATCGCGCCGGCGTAAGAACCCCGCAGCGTCAGCGGATCAAAACCATCTTCTCGGGCCATTAACATAAATTGCTCCAGCTCGCCTTTGAAATAGGCGGCGCGGCGCGGATAGGCGAATGAGAGTGTCGCCAGCGCATCCAAAATACGGGTTTTACCCATGATGCGGCCCCAACGGGTTTCGACGCCGATAATCCCCACGATGATTTCCGGCGGCACGCCATAGGTCTGCCATGCTCGATTCAAGGCATCTTCGTATTGGTTCCAGAACATCACGCCATTTTGCACGTTGTCCGGCGTAATGAATTTCTTGCGATAACGCAGCCAGGCGCCGTTGGGGATATTGGAAGGCAGCGCGGTTGACGGGGNGGGNGCCTGTCGATCCATCAGCCGGATCACACCGTCCAGCCGTTGCGCCTGTCCAAGCACACGGTGCAGGNTTTCGCGCTCGAATCCGTACTCTTTCACCATATGATCCACGAAGCGATCGACGTCTGGATTATTTGCGAAGTCCCCGTTCAGGAAGCTCGCTGACGAAGAGTGAAAAAAACCGCCAGAGGGCTTTAGCGTAGTGTCTGAAGGGAGGGAAGAGGCTGGCTTGCTGCTACACGCTTGCAGCAACACGATAAGGGGCAATAAAGCAACCAGTCGACGCATCGGAAATCCATAAAATTTAGGAAAATTGGATGTTGGAATGTTAGCTCATCACGTTGAAAAACGGTTAGTGAAATGCGAATAGTTCGGTTAATTATTCACTCGGTGGTTCGCTTCATTATTGCTTCAGTACATACCTGACGTGATCGGCTCCCCATTGATTAACATGCGGTAGTGTTTGTTCTGGCACTCAGTTGCCCGCAAGAGTTGCGTCAGGCGGCAATGAGCGATAAGCAGACGATTTGCTAATATTCTGGCTTGCCGTTGCTCTGTTCTGGCTACTCATCCACAGCCGATAAACGCGAAAGTATCGATGACACTCAACCTGCGTTTTTTTAATTCACAACTACTCGTGTATGAGTAACATGACGCATTAATAAACACATGAATAGCAATGATTAAGCTTTTAACCGCTGCTATTTTGTTTGCTTTTTCTGTGTTTATTTTCTTAAAGGAAATACCCGGTGGAGTGCCGGGGAAAAATACGTTTTGTTCAGTGACGGAAGCGAAGTAGCCGCAGACTGTTCAGAATGACCAGAAGTGCCGCACCGGTATCGCTGAGTACCGCCATCCACAATGTTAGCCAGCCGGGGAAAATCAGCGCCAGCGCCAGCACTTTAACGGTAAGGGAAAAGATAATGTTTTGACGAATGATCGATGCGGTCAGTCTACTGAGTGCAAACGCATGGGGTAACTGCTCAAGCCGATCAGACATCAGTACCACGTCCGCGGTTTCAATGGCGGAATCCGTTCCGGCTCCGCCCATAGCGATGCCAATATCCGCAGCCGCCAGCGCGGGAGCATCATTGATACCGTCACCTACCATGGCAATACGGGTACCTTTATGTCGCCACTCTTCAATCACGCTGACCTTGTCTTCCGGAAGCAGTTCAGCGCGCCAAGCGTCCACGCCAGCCTGCGCGGCGATGGTGCGGGCCGTGCCTTCATTATCACCGGTCAGCATTAGCGTATGCGTCATCCCGTCCGCGCGCAGAGCGTTTAGCGCGTCCAGCGTGGTGGGACGAATGGCATCAGCGATGGTAAACA
Source organism: Lonsdalea quercina subsp. quercina (assembly GCF_000688655.1). Lineage (GTDB taxonomy): Bacteria > Pseudomonadota > Gammaproteobacteria > Enterobacterales > Enterobacteriaceae > Lonsdalea > Lonsdalea quercina. Next base: position 308,000 of record NZ_JIBO01000004.1, read on the forward strand.
CGCCGTAAACAGCCTGCTGCGTACCCAGAAGGACCAATGATGTCCCCTGATTTTTCAATTCATCAAGCGCCGAACGGATTTCAGCTGAGAAGGAAATGCTCGTAAACAGCTTTTCATTGCCCGCCAGCCAGACTGTGTCATCAAAAGTGGCGACAGCCCCTTTACCGGGAATAGCCTGATGCGCAGACGCTTCCAGACTCTTCGCACCCTGTTCGCGCGTCCAGGTGCTCACCGCTGCCGCCAGCGGATGCGAGGAGTGCGCTTCAATGCTCAGAGCGATATTCAGCAGTTGATCCGGGTCACCGCTGAACACCTGCCAGCCGGTGACGCGCGGTTTACCTTCGGTCAAAGTGCCGGTCTTATCAAACGCCAGCGCACGGATGCTGCCGAGTTTTTCCAGAGTGATGCCCCCTTTAACCAGGATACCGTGGCGCGCCGCGTTGCCTATCGCCGAAACAATGGCGACTGGAGTTGAGATGACCAAGGCACATGGACAGGCGACGACCAGCAGTTCAAGCCCGCGATAGAACCAAGTGGTCCAGCTTCCCACTCCCAGCAGCGGCGGCAGCACCATAACCAGCAGTGCAACCACAAACACTACCGGCGTGTAAACGGCAGAGAAACGCTCAACAAAACTCTCGGTCGGGGATTTACGGCTCTGCGCGTCTTCAACCATATGAATGATGCGCGCCAGCGCGGAATCGGAGGCAGGACGGGTGACCCGCACCTCCAGCACGCCGTTGTGGTTTATGCTGCCCGCGTAAACATTATCTCCCGGCGCCTTATCCACCGGAATCGACTCACCGGTAATGGGGGCCTGATTGACCCCTGATTCTCCGGTGACCACTTCGCCGTCTAGCGCAAGACGATCGGCTGGTTTCNCCAGCATGATTTCGCCCGGGCGGNCCTGCGCAACCGGAACTCTGACCCACTCGCCATTGCGGCGAATCGTGGCCTGTTCAGGTGCCAATGCCATAAGATTGCGAATGGAGTTGCGCGTTTTTTCAATGCTACGGCTCTGGAGGGCGGTGCCAAGCGAGAACAGGAATACTACGCTTGCGCCTTCGATCCACTGTCCAATGACGGCTGCACCCAATGCGGCAGCCGTCATCAATACGTTCATGTCCAGCGATCGACTGAGGAGCGCATACCAAGCGCTGCGAAATGGCTTCAGCCCACCGGCAACAATGGATAACGCATACAACATCACCGGGATGATATGCGGCACGCTCATATGCGAGAGTACAAAGCCGGTAACCAGTGCTGCGCCGGAAATCAACACGCTTCTCAGTCCACTGAAGCGTCCTGGCTCTGCGACAGACGTGGTATCAGAAAGTCGCTGTGCCTGATAACCAGCTTTTTTGAGCTCACTGATGATCTGCTCCGGCGTCAATTGGTGTCGCACTGACATGCGGCCGGTAGCAAAACTGACTTCTGCCGCTTTCACGCCCGGTGTTTTCATCAGGTGCTTTTCAATCGTGACAGCGCAGGCACCGCAGTCCATGCCCTCAATCAAATAGGTATCCGCCTCCTCTTTGTTTACTGCATCGAGGGTGAAGCCGAGTTTCTGCACGGCTCTTTCCATGACTGTACGCACCTCTGGCTGGCTCAGTGCAACCTGCATGGTACCAGCGCTGAAATTAACATCACAGGCTGTTACACCACTCATCTGCGTCACTTTGCGTACAATAGTGGCCGCACAGGAGGGGCAGTCCATGCCGCCGATACGGTAATCCAGTTGTTCAGTTGCTTTTGCTGAAGTCACAGTGGGGCTATCACATACGCCGAAGATACAGCAACCGGAATCGATAGGCGTCGCTTCTGCTGGCGGGATGCAACAGGCATCTGTACAGGTGTTATCTGGTTTGGCTGTTGCTGGAGCACTGCACTCATTCTGACAGGTGTCCTCCCATATCCCTCTTAGCGCTGGTTTTGCGGATTTTTGTTTGCTCATGGTTAGGTTAGCCCGGCCGCAAAGTCGCCCCGGCTTTATAGCGGAGATCTGGCCGATTTTACGGCCACCTAAATCAGGCTTCTTGTTCATCTTTTTCTCCCGGAACCAGCGAGGCATTCATGCCGCAGCAGGCAACGTCGCAACCAATTTCATCCATCAGTACGTCAAGCATATTGAGAAAATCCAGCATGTGTGGCCCTGACAGAGCGTAATAACAGTATTTCCCCTCCTGACGGCGGCTGATAATGCCGCAGCCCTTTAGGCAGGCGAGATGTTGGGAGATATTGGACTGGGTTCCGCCGGTCAGTGTGGTGATATCGTTGACGGTCTTCTCGCCTTCGCGAAGTGTAAGCAAGATATTGAGGCGCGTTCTCTCGGCAACNCCGCGCAGGAATTTCATCTTAGCGTTTAGGTGGGAGATCATAGTTATCATATCAGTCATGGCTAATACGAAACATATTAGTCATAACTGATGCGAAAAGATAGCTCGGCATAAGTAACTAAGATAAAAGGAGAGTTTAGCTAAAATATTTAATGCGATCCCACGTAGACCTCTCAGGCATACATGGTGAATCATTGTTGTCTTGAACAATATACGAGCAAGTTTGGCTGGTGATTTAAAAATAGTTAATGATCGGTTAAGTGTTCCGGAGGTCGCCCATGGGTATTATTACTTCAGCTAAAAGGGTGGTAAAACACGGCATCTGACAGCGCAGATAATTGGCGTGAGAAAATAGTCTTGTTCGCTCCCTGTGACCTGAAGTATTTGGATTGAAGTCAATGATGTCCGCTCTGGCATGAAGCGATCTGAGTTGCCCAGTTTATTAGGGGGGGGCAATATGATGATATCACGCGCATCAATGTGTATTAGTTAAAGGATAACAGGGTAACCGTGCCTAGGTATCTAAATGTTGAAGGCACCTAAATGTTGTGGAAGCCACAAGATTGCCACAGCAAGCAGCAGACACAAAAAAGCCCGCAGGGCTTGCGCCGTGCGGGCTCTTAGGACTTCATCGGATGACTCTGGTAATCACCGATGGAGAATTTTGGTGGAGCTGGGGGGATTTGAACCCCCGTCCGGAATTACTCTACCGTCGGTACTACATGCTTAGTCTAGTCTTTACATTCGCCTGGTAGCTGCGGACAGACACGCTACTAACAAACTAGCCTGATTAGATTTAACGCTTCAACCCCAGGCAAGGCATCCACGCGATCTCTTTTAGGTTTGACCTCTCTTGATCCCCGTCCTAAGAGCGGAGGCTAGGGAGAGAGGGCTATACGCAGGGTATTAAGCTGCTACAGCGTAGTTTTCGTCGTTTGCGACTATTTTTTTGCGGCTTTTTACGAGGCCAACCGCCCCTCGGCATGCACCTTGGGCTTTGCAAATCCCGTCGAATCCAGAATCAGCCCCAAGAAACTTTCGCTATTATACCAGAACTTACCGCGCTTAAGCCACCGGCTTAGCGGTTTGCGTTCTTCATGATACGGGCTTTGTCTAATTTCCACTCACGTTCTTTGATATTGTCGCGCTTATCGTGATCTCGTTTACCTTTCGCTACACCGATTTTGACTTTGCTCCAGGCATTTTTCCAGTACATCGACAGTGCGACAACGGTATAACCCTCGCGGCTGACTCGGCCGATGAGCGATTCTATCTCACGTTTGTTGAGCAACAGTTTGCGCGTGCGAGTGGGGTCGCATACAACGTGTGAAGATGCAACGTTGAGCGGTGTAATGGTGGCGCCAAAGAGAAAGGCTTCGCCGTCTCTTAAGGTCACATAGCTGTCGCTGATATTGGCTTTGCCCGCTCGCAGAGATTTGACTTCCCAACCTTGCAGTTCAAGGCCAGCTTCAAATTCTTCTTCGATGAAATACTCATGGCGAGCACGCTTATTTTGCGCAATGGTAGCGGAACCGGGTTTGTACGCTTTTTTCTTTTTCATAGTGCCGTCATTATACTAGATGTCTAAGGGAATGAAATCCCCGCCAAAGTGTAGAGTGACATTGTGTTCTGCCGTGGGGCAACTTTCCCGGCGTTTTAATCCGAAGACCGAAAGTGCTATTATTTTGCGCATTTGTGACTCTTGGAAAATGGTATGCCCAAAATCAATCGCTCTGCGTTAGTCCCCTACAGTGCCGAGCAAATGTATAAACTCGTCAATGATGTTCCTTCTTACCCTGCTTTTTTACCGGGATGTTCAGGAAGCCGAGTTTTATCCACCTCTTCGGAGGAAATGACTGCGGCGGTTGATGTTTCCAAAGCTGGCATTAGTAAAACCTTTACAACCCGAAATACGCTGACAGATAACCAGTCTATCTCAATGCAGCTGGTTGACGGCCCGTTTCGGCAATTAAAAGGCGATTGGCGGTTTACCCCCCTGAGCGAAGAGGCTTGTAAAGTGGAGCTTGACCTGGATTTTGAGTTCAAAAATGCGCTGATTGAACTGGCCTTCGGCAAAGTCTTTAAAGAGTTAGCGAACAATATGGTTCAGGCTTTTACCGAACGAGCCAAAGAGGTTTACAGTGCCTGAGATACGGGTTGAGGTGGTTTACGCGCTGCCGGAGCGTCAGTTTCTTCGTCCGCTGCAGCTCAATGAGGGTAGTACAGTAGAGCAGGCGATCAAAGCGTCGGGTTTGCTGACATTGCGTCCCGAGATAGATCTCAATATTAATAAGATTGGTATTTTTAGCCGCCCGGCCAAACTGGATGAAAAGTTGCAGGAAGGCGATCGCGTTGAAATCTATCGACCCTTGATTGCCGATCCCAAAGAGTTGCGCCGACAAAGGGCTGAACACTCAAAAAGTAAACGCTAGACGACGTGGGCCAACGAGCTAACCAACCTAACTAATTTCGTTGCCAGAAAAGTCCCCGTCAAAGGGAAAAAGTAAGGGTGGCAGTTTCACGAGCGTAGAATCGAAGAAGCGACAGCCACCTACTGACTTAATCGTTATTCCCGACATCTGCTGCGTGACGCACCCGTATGGACATACTGTGCGTATCTCGTTTAATCACGCGCTCGTATCGCACGCTTCCAGAATTCGGTATGACCTGAAAAGCTTTCCCGTAGAGGAAGGCTTTTCAGGCGTCTTCGGCTTCAACCCAACAGTCTAAAGCCTATCCGACAACACTGGCCGATCAGTTCAGCGCTGGCTTATTATCGATGCTGGTCAGAATGCCTTGGCTGTTGAAATTCAGCGTCAAAGTCTGCTGTTTCACGGCTTCATGTCCTGGCTGCTGGCGGAATACGTAGAACCAGGTATCGCTACCAAACGGGTCCTGCAACATCGGTGTTCCCAGAGAATAAGCAACCTGTTGTTTTGTCATACCATTATGGATCTTGGCGACATCAGCCGGAGCTAAGTAGTTCCCCTGGTTGATATCCGGGCGATAAACCACCTTCTCCAGAGTGGAGCATCCGGCGGTCAACATAACAGCGACCACCGCGGCGATGACAGTCAGCGTTTTACAGCGCATAGTGAGTTCATTCCTTAAGGGCATAGGTTGCCGATGATAATAGACCTTGCCTGTCTTGAAAACCGGCAAGGCCCATGTAAGACCTCAGGAACCTGAAAAAGTTGAACGTTTTTATGCGGCCAGTAACTCTTTGGCATTCGCCAGCGTATTCTTGGTCACGGCGCTCCCTCCCAACAGGCGGGCCAGCTCCTGAAGGCGAGCGCGTTTGCCGAGAGGCTCCATCAGTGTTTCAGTTTCTGCGCCGTCAGTCTGTTTGCTGACGAAGTAATGATGGTGCCCGCAACCGGCGACCTGTGGTAGATGGGTCACGCACATCACCTGCGTGGACTCACCCAGTTGGCGCAGCATTTTGCCTACGATCGCCGCGGTCGGACCGCTAATTCCCACATCCACCTCATCGAAAATTAGTGCCGGCGTATCCATTTTCTGTGCGGTGATGACTTGCAGAATCAATGCAATACGTGACAGCTCCCCGCCTGATGCGACCTTGGCCAATTGTTGGTGGGGCTGTCCTGGGTTGGTTGTGACGCGAAACTCGATTTGGTCGGCCCCCGTCATGCTGAGATGCTCGGTCGCGAAGGTGACGTGAATGGAGAATTGGCCGTGTGGCATTGCCAGTTCGCGCATGTTCTCTGTAATCAACAGGGAGAGCGCCTCAGCATGCTGGCAGCGACGAGTATGCAGTTGTTCAGCGGCATGCAGCGCCTGTTGGTGATATTCGTGTACAGCCTGACTCAAGGCCTCGTGATCGCTTTCCTGCTGATCCAACAACTGCTGCTCGTTCAGCAGTTGCTGATAAAACGTAGGTAGCTCTTCCGGCGTGACATGGTGTTTACGAGACAACGACAGCTGGCGGGAAAGCCGCTGCTCCAGTTCATACAGGCGGACAGGATCAAGCTCCATGCGGTCGCTGTAGTGACGCAACTCGTCGCTGGCTTCGCTGATCTGAATATGGGCTTCGTCGAGTAAAGACAGAATGCCAGACAGTGATTCGTCCAGCCCAACCAGTTCGGTCAGCGTCTGACGAGCGCTGTGTAACATACCGAGCAGGTTTTGCTCTTCCCCTTCGCTGAGGATATGCAACGTCTGTTGGCTCAAAGACTGTAACTGCCCACTATTGGCCAGACGTTTGTACTCGGCGTCGATCTGTTCGTATTCGCCAGCTTGAGGCGTAAACTCGTTCAATTCTTTTAACTGGTACTGCAGCAGCTCGCGTCGGGCCTCTCGCTCAATCGCGGCCTGCTGGTGCTGAGCAAGCTCCCGGCAGCTATGGTGCCACTGACGGCAAGTTTCTCGCATCGCAGACAGTAGCTGCGGTTCGTCCGCATAAGCGTCCAGCAGATATCGCTGATGTTCGGGTTTCAGCAGCAGTTGATGGGCGTGCTGACCGTGCAGTTGAATTAAATGCTGACCCAATTCACGAAGTTGGGAAAGCGGCACGGCAGTCCCGTTGATGAACCCGCGGGATCGCCCATCAGCTCCGACTACCCGGCGGAGAAGACATTCGTTGCTGTCATCTAACTGGTTGTGCTCCAGCCACTCAAGTGCGGCTGGCGTATCTGCTAAAGAAAACCGCGCGCAGATGTCCGCGCGCGCCGCGCCGGGGCGAACCATGCTGGCATCGGCGCGATTCCCGAGGCAAAGGCCCAAGGCATCAATCGCGATGGATTTGCCCGCCCCGGTCTCTCCGGTAATGACGCTCATACCTGCCTGAAAATCAATCTCCAGTTCGCGCACGATAGCGAAGTTACTGATAGTGAGTTGAGCCAGCATGATGTTTTTCCTGTATGTAAAAACAAGTGTTAATGCATACAGTATAAACTGGTTTTTTATACAGTAAAGTAGTTAGGTTGACTTATTAAAATAATTTTTTCGACCAGCCTAATTTACTGCTTAATGTATTGAAGTAATTATAATTTTCTGGATGGATCAGATTGAGGTGGTGAGGACTGCGGCGAATCAACACCTCTTCGCCTTCCTGTATAGGTAGCGCGATTTGACTGTCGCAGCTTATCTCTAAGTCATTGGTAATTTGAGAAAACTTTAGTCTGATAGTGCTGTCGTTGCTGATGACGAGCGGCCGAGCGGACAGCGTATGAGGGAACATGGGCACCAGCGCGATGGCATCCAGTGATGGACTCAGGATTGGGCCGCCGCCGGAAAGGGAATAGGCGGTGGAGCCGGTGGGCGTTGAGATAATCAAGCCGTCTGAACGCTGTGAAAAGGCAAAACTGTCGTCTATGTAGACTTCAAACTCGATCATGTGGGCAACTTTGCCGGGATGAAGGACGACTTCGTTGATGGCGCTGCTACTGCTGTTCATATGGTTGGCCCGGCACACCTGAGCCTCCAGCATAAAGCGACTTTCGCGAATATAGCGTCCGGCGAGGACGTCGCTCAGCTGTTGCTGGGCGTGATCCGGGTCCAGGTCGGTTAAAAAGCCGAGATTTCCTCGGTTGACGCCGATGACGCTGATATCGTAGCGGGACAGCACCCGCGCGGCGCCGAGCATGTTGCCGTCCCCACCGACCACTACGGCGAGGTCGGCCTGTTGCCCGACTTCCGCCAGACTGCCGGTGAAGGCGTCAGTAAGGTTCAGTTCCTGGGCAATATGTTGCTCAAGAATAACGGAATATCCTTGACCAGTTAGCCACTTATAGAGCATTTCGTGTGTGGCCAGGGCGGAAGGATGCCGCGGATGACCGACGATACCGATGCAGTTAAATGTTGTATTCATTGGGCGGTTAATCCTTACGGGAAGAGGCGTTCCGTGTTTTCAGCCGAGCAATATGTCAGGGTTCCCTTGAAACCCCCGTTATGATCCCCATAATAAGCGAACAAGCGAGATGAATGCCAAAACCGCGGAGTATTTCATGAGTAGTAAAGAACAGAAGTCGCCGGACGAACAGGTCCAGGATCAAAAGAAAGCAGCAGACGCCTCTGTTGAGACGCCAGAAGCAGCTGATCCCCGAGATGAACGTATTGCCGAACTGGAAGCGCAACTGAGCGAGTTACAGCAACGTGAGCGTGAAAGCGTGCTGCGTTCTCGCGCCGAGAGCGAGAATATTCGCCGCCGTGCGGAGCTGGACGTTGAAAAAGCGCATAAGTTTGCGCTGGAAAAATTTGCCGGTGAGATGTTGCCAGTGATCGATAATCTGGAGCGTGCGCTGGAAACGGCAGACAAGTCCAACGATGCGCTGACAGCCATGATCGAAGGGGTCGAACTGACGTTGAAATCCCTGCTGTCTGTCGTGCGCAAGTTCGGCATTGAGGTGGTGGCGGATGTGAATGTCCCGTTCAACCCGGAAATTCATCAGGCTATGANAATGATGGAATCTGCCGATCACGAGCCTAATCAGGTGATGCTGGTCATGCAGAAAGGCTACACTCTGAACGGTCGTCTGCTACGTCCGGCGATGGTTGCGGTATCAAAAGCGAAAGAGTAATACTTTTGGCTTTGCTTCGGAGCAGTGGGATGTCTACCTGCTCCGAAGAGAACCTGCTTTTTCTCTTCCCCTTTATCTCCCCTCCAAAGTATCGACTCGATAACAATTCTCGTCTGATTCATGCCGATCCGATTTTTTTTCAGGCTGGAAGCATCACATTGTTTATATTTTGTTAATATTAGTTTTCTGAAACGCATAGGGTTTTGTGTCGACATACATCATTATTTCTGCCTATCAGAATAATCATTTCTACCGATCTAAATGCACTTGATAATCATTCTCATATTTGTGAGAGTATAATTTCAGTATGTTTAGAAGGGTCAATTTTATGCAGGAGAGTCGCGTTATCACATCTGTCAGCCGTACATCTAGGAAGATCAAACTTTCCCTGATGGGGCCTGCGTTTATCGCGGCGATCGGCTATATCGATCCTGGTAACTTCGCGACCAATATTCAGGCCGGGGCTTCATACGGCTATCAGCTATTGTGGGTGGTCGTATGGGCTAATCTCATGGCGATGCTGATTCAGCTGCTTTCCGCCAAGTTGGGGATCGCGACCGGTAAAAACCTTGCCGAGCATATTCGCGACCGCTTTCCGCGTCCTGCCGTTTGGGCCTATTGGGTACAGGCTGAAATTATCGCTATGGCGACCGACCTGGCTGAGTTCATTGGCGCCGCTATTGGCTTCAAACTGCTGCTGGGCGTCTCTTTGCTGGAAGGTGCGGTGCTGACTGGTATCGCTACATTCCTGATACTGATGCTGCAACAGCGCGGGCAAAAGCCGCTTGAGATGGTGATAGGCGGCCTGCTGCTGTTTGTCGCTGCGGCCTATATCGTCGAGCTGATGTTTTCTCGTCCTGAGCTGGCATCGATTGCGCGCGGCATGGCTATCCCGAGTCTGCCGACCTCCGACGCCGTGTTGCTGGCGGCAGGCGTACTGGGTGCGACTATTATGCCGCACGTCATTTATCTGCATTCGTCGCTGACGCAGCATGAGGAAGACAACACTCGAAGCGATCGCTATGCTTCGACGAAGTTTGATGTGGCCGTGGCTATGACCATCGCTGGATTCGTCAACCTCGCCATGATGGCGACAGCCGCAGCGGCGTTTCACTTTAGCGGCAACACCCACGTTGCGGATCTGGATCAGGCGTATTTAACGCTTAAACCCTTGTTGGGACAGGCAGCCGCGACGATATTCGGTCTCAGTCTGGTCATTGCGGGGTTGTCTTCGACGGTGGTGGGAACTCTGGCGGGGCAGGTCGTTATGCAGGGATTCGTCCGCTTTAGAATACCGCTGTGGCTGCGTAGAGCGGTGACCATGCTGCCATCGTTTATCGTCATCCTGTGCGGTATGGACCCTACGCGGGTGCTCGTCATGAGTCAGGTACTGCTGAGCTTCGGCATTGCGCTGGCGCTGGTTCCTCTGCTGTTATTCACCAACGATCGTGAACTTATGGGCGAGTTGGTCAACGGCCGGTGGGTGAAATTGATTGGCTGGATCATCGTCGCCGTGGTGGTGACATTGAACCTCTATCTGCTGATAGGCAGCCTGTTCGGTCTTTAGTACAAAGCGCGGCGCTTATTGCGCCGCATCTTTACGCGAGTTTATTTCCCTTTTCTCAATTCGGTGACGGGGACGCCGCCGATGCCCCAGTTATCCGTTTCAACCTCCTCAATCACCACGACGGTGGTGCTGGGATTCTTGTTTAAAACGTCTACCAACAATTTTGTTGCGCCTTCGATCAATTGCTTTTTCTGGTCAGCGGTCACGCCTTCCCGTGTCACTTTGATATTGACGTATGGCATCGTTTCCTCCGGTGTAGACCTGAAAATTATTCAGGTAATGGGACTACGAGAACACATTCGAATCATTCATGGAATAAAGCTGTTCCAACTGCTGATACATTTCGGTGACGCATCTTCCGGCATCCTGCAGCGCGCGAGAGTTAACCTGCGGACGCGGCAGCACATAGGTATAGAAGTTCGGTCCTTCTGCGAGGACTCCCAGCGCCCATAGTGATTTCTGCGTTTCTCCTTCGCTGGAGATTGGATGCTGATTGCGATCGATATCTATCCCGCCGGGATGATAGCCCTGGTTGATGAAGGGGCGGATAATTCCCTGTGTGATGAGGTTGTGGATAAACGGAGAATCATCATGCAGCGCAGAGAAACCGTCGATCTTGGCTTTGACCAGCACATCGAATTCCGTTCGGCTGTTCGTATCGGCAAACGTGCTGTTAATCTCGAAACACCCCGAGTGGGCGTTGAGCAGCAGCGTTGACGCAGGTCCCCCTGCAACTTTGACCACTCCCGCTTCCATCAGCGCCAGCAGTTCGCGATTGCGCACTAACGGCGGCCCCACCGCGATGCGGTTAAACACCGGCGCGTAGTGCTCTAACAGACGCTCATGGGATTCGCCCGTCAGCCCGCCGAAATCGATCGCATAGCGTAGAATGTCGCGCACATCTCGGATCACATCGGTAGCCGCTTTGACCGCGCCCTCGATATTGCCTAGATCCGCGGCGTGGAGATCGTCAATCAGGTGCGCCATAAAGAACTCGGTGTAGGCCTGCAGAGAAGCGAATGACATGCCCTGATGTGGATAAAACAGTGCGAGGATACGTTGACGATCCGCGGGATCTTCTTGATACGTCGCCGCATCCGGCCAGTGCTTATCCAGAGTGCTGCGATAGACGTAACACATCTCCTTCACCAGCAGAGGCAGGATCTGTTTTTCAAAATCCAACTTCGACGATCCCGTGTCGGAGTGCGTCTGCTGACGAAGTTTGTCGATGACGGCGAGAGTGATGAACGCGGGATGGTACTGCCCACCGATGCCTTTTTGATTACGGCCACGGCTGCTAAACGGCAGCGCCTGACGGGAGAACAGGGCGATATCCGGTTCACGTCCGCTGGGCGTGTATAACAATCGGTCTCCCTCTTCTGTGAAAATGCCTCCTCGGCCATAGGTTAGTTGCGACAGCACATCGTAAGCGGTAAGCCCCATACCTTGAATCAGCACACGCGACTGGGGCGATATCTCGTCCAGCATCGTGGTTGGATAAGGCGTGCTGAAATACTGGAGTCGGGGATTTTGCGTGCGGTTGGCGGCCACGAACTGCAGCAGCACGTGATCGTCAATGGACAGCCTATTGTGCCCATGACCGGTGGTGAGGAAAACAAAATCGGCCGTAACGCACGTCCCGCCTTGCAGAGCAATGGTGGTTTTCCCGTTGTCCTGAAGGGTCATGTTGATGGCACGGTACGGACGATGGCGGATCACGAGATCGTGCGGCAGGCCGCGGGTGATTTCGTGGTATCCCCAGCCGAGATATTCGCCCAGCAGCCGACGGGGAAGGTAGTCGTTTTCCTGAACTTCAGTGCCATTTTTGTTTCGGTAGCCCTGTGCTCTGGCCCACTCACAAAAATTAAGCCCACGGCGGATGGGGCCGCTATTTTTGACCGACTCGTCACCGAATAGCGTAATTTGGCTGGCGACGGTGTTGACCAGCAGGTGGTCGGGTTGTTGAGGACTGTGAGCGCCCGTGCCAATTTCATTGGGGTCCACGAGCAGGATTTCCATTCCATCTGAATGTGGTGATTGCTGATAAAGCGTGATCAGACGTTCAAGAATACTTAACCCTCTTGGGCCTACGCCCAATATTGCGATAGTTGTTCGAGCCATAACTCATCTCCTTTGATTGATCGAACATTGACGATTTCCTGTTGTGAAATAACTCATTCCAGAGGCAATAAATAACGCGATGGCACCGCAGACAATGGCGGAGACGACCGCATGGGGACCGTATTTCAACGCGCTGGTCAGCAAGGGGCCGGCAATTTGCCCGATGCCGTAAGTCAAGGTGACGAGACCGAGCAGATTGATATGTCGCGGAACGCGAATGCGTTTGGCTAATGGCATCACCAGCGAGGTGGTGCCCATGAACGTGGCGCCGAAGCCGATGCTGCTGAGGGTTAACAGTACGGGGGAGNCGCTGACCAAGGTCAACAGGACGCACGCTCCCTGCAGGAAAAGATTTGCCGTCAGACATTGCTGCGTTCCCCAACGACCCGCGGCCCATAGCCAAATGAAGCAGCCGGGAACGATGCCGAGACCGACCAGCGACCACAGGTGGCTGGCAAGCAGCGGGAATGCCAGTGTCTTGGCCATCAGAGGCAGATAGGTGGCGATAATGATGTAGCCGAAGCCGGCGAGTCCATATAGCAGCGCCAACTGCCACCAGAGTATGGTTTCCTGTTTGACCGGCGTGGGAGCGACGCTGGCTGGCGCAGTGGCACGCCGTGGCGTCAGCAGCCACATTCCCATCAATAGCAAAGCGGACAGCAGGCCCGCGCCCCACCATAGGGTCTCTGCGTCCAGCGCATAGCGTTGGCCGACGACGACAAACTCATTCCCCATGATGATCCCCACGCCAACGCCCGCATATAACGCAGCGATAGCCCCAAAGTCATGCGTGAGGCGCATGATGCTTAATGAGCCGAAAATCATCATGCCAGCGCTGGCAATACCGGCGGTGAAACGAATCAACAGCGTCAGGGTAAAATCATGAGTCAGGGCCATGGCGAATGTCAGCACGGCGGTGGCGATAGCGGCGGCAAACAGCGTCGCGCTGGTATAAGCGGGGGGGATCAGGCGGCTGAAAGCAAACAGTAGGCTACCAAACAGATACCCCGCATAGTTGGCGCTGGCAAGGTACGAGAGCTGGTCGAAGGTAAACAGTTTCTCGCTGAGCATGATGGGCAACATGGGGGTGAAGAGAAAACGGCCGAGTCCCATTCCCAACGCCAAAATCGCCATGCCAAACAGCGCAGCGCTAATAGATGACGACAATTGCTGGGAATATCGCACATGATTCATTTTTCTCTTCCGAAGGTAGCAGGAATGGTGTTAGAGCTATCCTGACGGTTATTAGGATAAATAAAAGTGAATATTTATTAGCTAAATATTCATTTAAAGGGAGCGTACGATATGAACAGCAATTCATTGCGTTTCTTCAAGGCCGTAGCTGAGACCGGCTCTGTCACAGAAGCTTCAAAGCGTTTGCACTGTGTTTCGTCAAATGTGACTACCCGGCTCAAGCGATTAGAAGCCAGCCTCAATGTCTGTCTGTTCAGGCGTGAGAAAAATCGTCTCTACATCACGCCGGAGGGAGAATATTTGCTGGGGTATGCCAAACAAATTCTGGCGTTGATGGACGAGGCGCAGCGAAATTTGCAGGCCAGAACGCCTTCCGGGCCGCTACGCCTCGGGTCATTGGAAACCACGGCGGCGATCCGCTTACCTTCCCTGTTGTCCTCATTTAGCCTCGAGATGCCGCTGGTCGAGCTGAGTCTGGAAACCTATCCAACGTCTCAACTGGTTGAAAAAGTGCTAAATGGCCAATTAGATATCGCCTTTGTCGCTGACCATGGACTCTTACCGTNCGATCTGCTCGGATGCATGCCCGTCTGGCGGGAGAGGTTGGTTTTGGTCACGGCTAAGGATCACGCCGACGTCGTGACCGCCGACGATTTGCAGGTCACCAAACCGTTGGCGTTTGCACGAGGCAGCCACTACCGCTTCCGCTTCGAACAGTGGATTAGCCAGCAAAATCTGGCTGGCGCCGGGCTACAGGAGTTTGGATCTTTTCAGACCATTCTCGGCTGTGTAGCGTCAGGCATGGGAATTTNTCTTCTCCCTGAAAGCGTGGTCAGGCGCTATGCGCAGAGCTTTGCTGTCCGTAGCCATACTATCGACCCTGCGATTGGTGAAATCGATACGCTGATGATTTGGCTCAAGAGCCGAGAGTCGGGCTGGGGCTCTTCCGCATTCAGGCAATTTGTGGTCAATAACGGTTCGGTGCATGATGAGTGACTCGGCGTCGCCTGGTCGACATGGCCCGGCGATCCTGCTCATCAGAATATCCTGATGTTGATTGNCCCGATTTGAGACCGAGGACCTTTCATGACGTCATCGATTACCATCGTTAAAAAGAAACTGCTGTCCGACCAATGGTTTGTGCTGAATAAGTATGTTTATGACCTGAAGAGGAAAAACGGCGGAACCGTTCGGCAGGTTCGCGAGGTTTATGACCGGGGGAATGGGGCAACGATTCTGTTGTACAACCGGGAACGCGGCAACGTGGTTCTGACGCGTCAGTTTCGGTTGCCGACATACCTGAACGGCAATGAGAGCGGCATGCTGCTGGAAGCCTGTGCGGGGATGCTGGACGATCACTCGCCTGAAACCTGTGTACGCAATGAAGCCATAGAAGAGACCGGCTACGTCGTCAGAGACGTCGAAAAATTGTTTGAAGCCTATATGTCGCCGGGGGGAATGACTGAGATCATCCACTTCTTCGCCGCGCAGTACGACGACTCCTTGCGCGAAAACAGCGGAGGCGGGATTGACGATGAGGATATCGAAGTGGTCGAACTGCCTTTTTCCGAGGCGGTCGCCATGATGAAAGACGGACGAATCAAAGACGCGAAGACCATCATGCTCTTACAGTACGCCCAGATACAGGGGTGGTTTAGTCAGTCGTAGTGGATTGACTGTCAGGGCGGGGCGGTGAAGTTCGCCCCGCGACCTCTCTTTTCCTGTTACAGCTGTGCGGCCAGCAGGTCTTCAAGCTTCTGTTGATCGGCGGCGAAGAGACGTATCCCTTCCGCCAGTTTCTCTACCGCCATAGCGTCCTGATTGTGCAGCCAGCGGAATTCGGCTTCGGAAAGCGGCGAGGCCTGGTAGAGCCCTTCCGTTGCCGGACTGAGTTTGCGCTCTACCGGCGCGTCGCTGTTTTTCAGCTGCTCCAGCAGATGCGGAGAGATGGTCAGGCGGTCGCAGCCAGCCAGCGCAAGCACCTGTTCGACCTTGCGGAAGCTGGCACCCATGATGACGGTCTCGTAGCGATGCTGCTTGTAGTAGTCATAGATGCGTTTGACGGACTGTACGCCGGGATCCTGCTCCGCTGAATAGTCCGCATTAGGTTCCCGAGCCTGATACCAGTCGTAGATGCGGCCGACGAACGGTGAGATCAGATACACGCCCGCTTCCGCACAGGCCCGTGCCTGCGCAAATGAGAACAGCAGCGTCAGGTTGCAGTTGATCCCTTCCTTTTCCAGCGCTTCGGCGGCCTGAATGCCTTCCCAGGTTGCCGCCAGCTTGATCAGAATACGTGAGCGGGGAATGTCCTTGCGTTCATACAGCCCGATCAGCTTGCGGGCCTTGGTGACGCACATACCCCGGTCGAATGACAGGCGCGCGTCCACTTCGGTGGAGATCCGCCCCGGTATGCTTTTTAGCACTTCGGCGCCAATGTTGACGGCCAACTGGTCGCTGGCGTTAATCAGCTGTGTTTCGCGCGATCCGCCCTGCTGGCGGGCATAGTCCAGCGCGTCGGTAAACAGCGACTGATAGGAGGGCAGGCTGGCGGCTTTCAAGATCAGCGAAGGATTGGTCGTGGCATCCTGCGGCGCGAAATGCCGGATTGAGTCGATATCGCCGCTGTCAGCCACCACGACGGTGAACTGTTTAAGGGCATCGAGTTGGTTCATGCATGACTCCTGGGATAAGAACGGATCGACGAAAACTCAGGGTAGTAATGACATACCCTGCATCAGTACCGGACAGAATGACATGCGGTTTTTCTGATTACTGTGATGGAGTAAGACAATATGGCAATGGATTTCCCCGATCGAAGGGATGCGATCGGGGAAAGAGCGATTAGCGGGACTGTCGTTGCAGCCACTGATCCAACTGATTGGCGAACTGCTGGCGGTCGCGCTGGCTCAATGCGTTGGGGCCGCCGGTCTGAATGCCGCTGGAACGCAAGGTATCCATAAAGTCGCGCAGCGTGAGTCGCTCACGGATAGTGTCTGGGGTGTAGCGCTCTCCGCGAGGGTTTAGCGCCTCGCCCTGTTTTTCCAGCACTTCGGACGCCAGCGGGATATCGCTGGTGATCACCAAATCGCCGGGCGTAACGCGGCGGACGATTTCGTTATCCGCGACGTCAAAGCCTGCCGCGACGCGCAGCGTGCGCAGATAGGGGGAGGTCGGCNCTTTCAGCGGCTGATTCGCGACGAAGGTGACGGTGGTCGCCGTGCGTTCTGCCGCACGATACAGGACTTCCTTGATCACGACCGGACACGCGTCGGCATCGACCCAGATGACGGCCATCAGCGATCCCCCTCGTTCTCTTTGAGCGCCAGCCAGTCGCGCGGCGGCAAAAAGTCCCGATACAGTGCAGCTTCCGGGCTATCCGACGTCGGGGCGTACTGATATTCCCAGCGTACCAACGGCGGCATCGACATCAGAATGGATTCTGTCCNCCCGCCGCTCTGTAGGCCGAATAGCGTGCCTCGGTCCCACACCAGGTTGAACTCCACATAGCGCCCGCGACGATAAAGCTGGAATTCGCGCTCCCGTTCGCCCCAGGGCAGATCTTTACGGCGTTGGACAATCGGCAAGTAAGCCTCTGCAAACCCTCTGCCGACGGCCTGCATAAATGCGAAGCTGGTGGCGAAATTCGGCGTATTCAGGTCGTCGAAGAACAGGCCGCCAATGCCTCGTGCTTCGTTGCGATGTTTCAGGAAGAAGTACTCGTCGCACCAGGCTTTGTAGCGCGGGTAGATGTCTTCGCCGAAGGGCTGACAGAGGTCATGCGCCGTCTGATGCCAATGAACCGCATCTTCTTCAAAGCCGTAGAACGGCGTCAGGTCGAAGCCGCCGCCGAACCACCACACCGGCGTCTCGCCCTCTTTTTCGGCAATAAAGAAGCGCACGTTGGCATGGCTGGTGGGCACGTACGGATTGAGCGGATGGATGACCAGTGAGACGCCCATGGCCTGAAAACTTCGTCCGGCCAGCTCCGGCCGATGAATGCTGGCGGAAGGCGGCAAAGACGCGCCTGAAACGTGGGAAAAGTTGACCCCAGCTTGCTCGAAGACCTGTCCCTGGCGCAGGACCCGGCTTCGTCCGCCGCCGCCGGTTGCGTATTCCCAGGCGTCCTCCCTGAAGGTTTCGGCACCGTCCATCTGTTCCAGCTGTTGGCAGAGGGTGTCCTGCAACGAGAGCAGAAAACGTTTAATCGCGTCGATATCGGGAGAACTCATCGTGATCCTTTTGGCATCTGTGGCAAAGCCGTCAGTATAACGAGATTTCCGCGTCGATAAATGCCGTCGTGGCGATGAGGCGACAACCGCAATTTACGGTTGCGTCTGACGGGAATCACGCGATAATCAGAACTTACCTCATTTACTTGTCGATAATGGGTCGTGACCGATGGACATCCGCATATTCAGTCAAGATGACTTTGAAGAAGTGATCACTCTTTGGGATCGTTGTGATCTCCTGCGTCCGTGGAACGATCCGGAGATGGATATCGAACGTAAGATGAATCACGATCCCGATCTGTTTCTTGTGGCGGAAGNCAGCGGAGAGATCGTCGGCTCCGTGATGGGCGGTTATGACGGTCATCGTGGTTCGGCCTACTATCTGGGCGTTCATCCTGACTTCCGCGGGCGCGGCATCGCCAATGCGCTGGTCAGCCGGCTGGAAAAGAAATTGATTGCGCGCGGCTGTCCAAAAATCAATCTGATGGTCCGCGAAGATAACGATGCGGTGATCGGCATGTACGAGAAGCTGGATTATCAAACCGCAGACTGCATTACGCTGGGCAAACGCCTGATAGAAGATCAGGAGTATTAACCCCGGGATGATGTGTTGGCGCGGCATGCTATCTCCCACGGATTCGGTCTGACGGCCGCATTCCCCCGCAACGATTTTTACGGCACTTTCTGCTCACAGAAGACTCCAATAGCCATCTGCATGCAGGCAGGTGCCGTTTTTTGTTAAGGAGTTGGTTGTGATAACTNTTCGACCGCTATATTTGGCTCTTCCGCTGCTGCTGACCGGCTGCGGCACGCTTTCCCATTTTTCCTTGTCCAGCCTGTCGCCAATGAACTGGTTCGGCTCTTCGTTGACAGTCTCAGAGACGGGCGTCGGCGGTATCACCGCGGGAACGTCGATGTCTGAAGCCGAGCTTGATCGCGCCTTGGACGGAAATTACCGGCTGCGCGGCGGAATGGCGATGCATAACGGTAAGCTAATGGCGTTCTATGAAGGGTTGAAGGACGACCAGGTGAAAGTGACGATCAACGGTGAGCCGAAGCGTCACGTCAGTCAGGTGGATGTCATGGACGCGTCGGCCGCCAGCGTCTGGGGCGTTAAAATCGGTGACGAATTCAGCTCGCTCTATAGCAAGGCGTTTGAGGCTTGCCAACTGGGACAGGGCGACAGCGCTCGCGACGTGGAATGTGTCGCGCCGCAGAGCAAGCATGTGAGCTATCTGTTTACCGGTCGCTGGAGCGGTCCGGACGGGCTCATGCCGCCTGACGATATCTTGCAGCGCTGGAAAGTCAGCAAAATCATCTGGCACGCCCAGCCGCGCAGCTGATTCCCGCATCCGGCATGGGCGCTGCCGCCCATGCTTTTTCTGATTTTTTCAATCTATTCGCCGGTTATTTCCCGCATGACCTTTCTCTCTTTCTCTCAGCCGCGTTGCGGCCTGGGAAACATTTTGCGTTGAAGCAAAGCAAAATGAGTATTGCATCCGGTATCATAAGCGCGCTGGGTATTTTCGGAGCAAGATCGACAATACAACATACTGAATAATTAGAGGAATGAGAGAGATGACACCCATTCAAAGCGGTATTTTGCTGGAGCATCGCCGTTTTGCCATTTATATGGAAGCCAGAGTTCAGGGAGAATTTGATGCCATCCGGCAGGGATGCAAGAAATTTTGTCAGTCTCTGAATGAGTTACAGCAGCAGTTTCCAGAGGCCGGTCTGGGCGCGACGCTCGCCTTTGGTCACGATGTATGGCGCGAGCTGGATTGTGACGGCAGCGCCGCCGAACTGAAGCCGTTTACGCCGCTCGGGAAAGGACTGGCGCCGGCGACGCAGCGAGATATGTTGATCCATATCCAGTCNCTACGTCATGACGTGAACTTCAGCTTGGCTCAGGCGGCGATAGCCGCCTTCGGCAGCGCCATTCACGTCGAAGAAGAAACTCATGGCTTCCGCGGGGTGGAAGACCGAGACCTAAGCGGTTTTGTCGACGGCACCGAAAATCCACAAGGCGAAGATCGCCAACGTGTCGCCATTATACCCGACGGACAGCCGGGCGCGGGCGGCAGCTACGTTTTTGTACAGCGCTGGGAGCATAACCTGCGTCAGCTACAGCGTATGAGTACGGAAAAACAGGAACAGATGATCGGTCGCACCAAGCAAGAGAACGAAGAGCTGCCGTCCGATCGGCGTCCGGAGACCTCCCACCTTAGCCGTGTCGATCTCAAAGAAGACGGCAAAGGTCTGAAAATTTTGCGCCAAAGCCTGCCTTATGGCACCGCCAGCGGTAAAAAAGGACTCTATTTCATGGCCTACTGCTCTCGCCTGCATAATATCGAACAGCAGTTGCTAAGTATGTTCGGCGACCGGGACGGAAAGCGGGACGAGATGTTGCGCTTTACCCGCGCNGTGAGCGGGAGCTACTATTTCGCTCCGTCGCTGACGTGGTTACAGGCGTTGTAACTGCCGAAACGAGACGATCCTGACAGAGAGGAGGCAGGCAGAGGACGTGAAGACAGACGCGCTTGAACACTGCATCGGCAATACGCCGCTGGTCAAATTACAGCGATTGGCTCGCCACACGGATAGCGAGATCTGGGTCAAGCTGGAAGGGCAAAACCCGGCGGGGTCAATCAAGGATCGCGCCGCTTACGGCATGATCTGTCGGGCGGAGCTGCGGGGGATGATCTCCCCCGGCGACACGCTGATCGAAGCAACCAGCGGCAACACCGGCATCGCGTTGGCGATGGTTGCGGCGTTGAAGGGGTACCGCCTGCGGTTGCTGATGCCGGAGAACATGAGTCTGGAACGTCAGGCCGCTATGCGCGCATACGGTGCCGAACTGCAGCTGGTGAGCGCGGAAAAGGGAATGGAAGGCGCGCGGGACATGGCGCGCCGCATGGCGCAAGCGGGCGTGGGTTACGTGCTTGACCAGTTCAACAACCCGGACAATGCTCACGCCCATTTCGTCGGCACCGGCCCGGAAATCTGGCGTCAAACGGCGGGTCGCCTGACCCACTTCGTTTCCTGTATGGGCACGACGGGGACAATCACGGGCGTTAGCCGTTATCTGAAAAGTCAGCGTGACGCGATTTGCACCGTCGGACTGCAACCGCAGGCCGGCAGTCAGATCCCGGGGATTCGACGTTGGTCGCCCGGCTATCTGCCGGGG
This sequence comes from Lonsdalea quercina subsp. quercina, assembly GCF_000688655.1. Taxonomy (GTDB): domain Bacteria; phylum Pseudomonadota; class Gammaproteobacteria; order Enterobacterales; family Enterobacteriaceae; genus Lonsdalea; species Lonsdalea quercina. Next base: position 329,176 of record NZ_JIBO01000004.1, read on the forward strand.
ATTTACGAGCCGACGCTGGTCGACCGCGTTCTGGATGTTTCTCAGGAGGAGGCCGAGTCCACCACGCGCTCGCTGGCGCAGCAGGAAGGTCTGTTGTGCGGCGTGAGTTCAGGCGGTGCCGTGGCGGGCGCCCTGAAGATCGCCGCCGCTGAGCCGGGAAGCCATATCGTCGCGATTGTGTGCGATCGCGGCGATCGTTATCTCTCGACCGGCGTCTTTAACTGACCGCCGTGTCACCTTGGACTATTCCCTTTCCAATGCGTAGATAGGCTGCATGTTGGCGGCGCGTCGGGCGGGGAAGAAGCCGAAAATGACGCCGATCAGGCTGGAACAAACGAAAGCCGCGACGATAGAGGCGGGGGAATACACGAGAGAGAAGCTGCTGACCAGCAGGCCGAATACCCAGCCGCCCAGCATCGAGACCGCGACGCCCAGCAGCCCGCCGCACAGGCAGACCAGCACCGCTTCAATCAGGAATTGCTGCATAATATCGCTGGTACGCCCCCCCACCGCCATCCGTACGCCGATTTCACGCGTTCGCTCCGTGACTGAAACCAGCATGATATTCATCACGCCAATCCCGCCGACAATCAGTGAAATCACCGCAATCAGCGATACCAGCAGCGTCAGGGTAGCGCTGGTTTGCTGGATGGTTTGCCGGATGCTGTCGGTGTTCATCACGAAGAAGTCTTTATTGCCGTGCTGGCGCGTCAGGACTTCCGTGATGCCTTGCTCCGCCACGCTCAGATCGATATTGTCTTTGACGCGAACCGTGATGCTGCGCAGATAGGACTGTCCGACCAATCGCCACATCGCGGTCGTGTAAGGGACCCAGACATTCAGGTTTTCATCACTTCCGAAGCCACTCTGCTGGCGGGTCGCTACGCCAATAATCCGGCAGGGCAACGTGCCGAGCAGAATGACCTGTCCCAGTGGATTTTCCCCATGAGCGAACAGCTTATCGCGCGTGTTCTGGTCGATAACCACTTCTTGCGCCAGTGTGTCGATACTGCGGGAGGGGAAGGATACCCCTTCCGAGAGGGTATAGCCGCGCACGGTGAAAAACTGTTCGCCGACGCCGTTCACGGTGGAGGAGACCGACACGTTGCGATAGCGCAGCGTTACGCTGGAGGAAAGCAGGGGAGTGATGCTGTGGACGTAAGGCTGTTCCGACAGCGGTTTGATGTCGCTGGCCCTCAGCGTTTGGATCGCGCCTGACCGCATATCGCCAAAGTCTTTGCCGGGAAAAATTTCCAGCGTGCTGGTCCCCATCGCGTTGATGCTATCCAGCACCTGCTGCTGAGTGCCTTTACCCAGCGCCACGACCGACACCACCGACGCGATGCCGATGATGATGCCCAGCATGGTCAGAAAGGTACGCATTCTCTGTGCGTTCATTGCACGCAGCGCCATTTTGAACGCGTTGATAAAGCGATCACACCACTGGGACATCGTGGGTCTGGCGGACAGAACGGCGCCTTGGGCGCCGGTCACCGCCGGGCGTGAGGACGGGGAGGGATCGCTTCGTGGTGCCTCGTGTTGATGGTCGCCGATGATTTCACCGTCACGGATTTCGATAATGCGCTCCGCCTGCCGAGCCACCTGCATATCGTGTGTGACGATGATGATGGTCTGCCCCTGCCGGTGCAGCTCCTTCAGGATCGCCAGCACTTCATTTCCACTGGCGCTATCGAGCGCGCCGGTCGGTTCGTCCGCCAGAATGACGTTGCCGCCGTTCATCAGGGCGCGGGCAATGCTGACACGCTGCTGCTGGCCGCCGGAAAGCTGGTTAGGCGAGTAGTTTAGACGTTCTTCCAGCCCCAGCCGGGTCAACAGCGCGAGCGAACGTTGCTGGCGTTCATGGCGTGCTTTACCGGCATAGATGGCCGGGATCTCCACGTTGTCTTGTACCGTCAGGTCGCCCAGCAGATGATAACGCTGAAAAATAAAGCCGAAGNGTTCCCGCCGCAGCGCGGCCAGACTGTCGTTATCCAGCGCCAGCGTGGACGTTCCCGCCACGAGGTAGTCGCCCTCACTGGGTTTGTCCAGACAGCCCAGGATGTTCATCAGGGTGGATTTTCCCGAGCCTGACGCCCCGACGATGGCGACCATCTCACCCGATTGGATCGTCAGATTAATGTCTTTCAGGACGTCGACGGTCTTCTCTCCGTTGGCGAAACGGCGAAAGACATGGCGCAGGTGCAACAACGGTGTCGTCATGGCTCAGAACCCCATCGGCGGCCTGCCCGGACGGCTGCCGGTCGTGCCGCCCTGTTGGCTGACAATCACCTGTTCGCCGGCGTTGACGCCGGAGGTGAGCTGGACGAAGACGTTGTCGCTGATGCCTGTCGTCACCGCCCGTGATTGGATGTCTCCCTTTGCGCCGACCACCTGTACGGATGTCTTCCCGTTGTCGTTATGCAGCGCGGTCATCGGGACAACCAGCGCGTTCTTGACGGTATCCAGCAGGATGTAGACCTGTGCCGTCATCGAGATTCGCAGGATCTCTTCGGGGTTGTCGACATCGAACAGGCCGTTGTAGTACACCGCCGTGGTGGATGAAGTCGAGCTGCTACTGCTGCTGGCGCTACTGCTGCCGGTAGATGTGGTATCGGAACTCAGCGATTCTGGCGCTGGTTCGATGGCGCGTAGCGTAGCCTGATAGCGTTTATCCGGATCGCCGAGAATGGTGAACCAGACCGACATGCCGGGCTTGACTTTGATGACATCCGCCTCCGAGATCTGAGCTTCGATCGTCATGGTCTTGAGGTTCGCGACTTTTGTAATGGTGGGCGTGCTCTGCGCGGCATTCACCGTTTGTCCCTCTTCGACCGGAATGGCGACGATGGTGCCGTCAATGGGAGAGAGGATGCGGGTATAGCCTAAATTGACCTGCGCCGTGCTCACGGCGATTTGAGCCTGGATGATTTGCGCGTCCAGCGCGTTAATCTCGGCCTGTGTCGCATCTAGCGTCGCCTTGGCGCTGTCGTAATCCGATTGAGCGCCGACGCCTTTTTGCATCAACATTTTCTGGCGCTGCCAGCTAATCTGATTATTTTTCAGTACTGCGAGCTTGGCCGCGCGCTGTGCCTGCACGTTTTTCAGCGCAGCCTGGCTATCTTTGAACGCGTTCTGCTGAGTCAGGTCGTCGATTTCGGCCAGCAACTGGCCTTTGGTGACCTTGTCGCCCAATGAAATCGGCAGTGTCTTAATTTGCCCCGAGGCTTGCGCCCCCACGCTGACCAGCTTTTGTGCTTCTATGGTGCCGTCGGCCAGCACGGTTTTTTCCAGATCCCGAATGGCGACGGGGGTAGTAATATAGTTAACTTTGCTTTCTGGACGCAGTAAATAAAGCGAGAGCAGGGCAAGAAGAATAGTGAACAATATAATTAAAATTAAGCGGATGGGCCGTAAACGGAATTTCATCAAAACTTCAGTGTCCTTAGTAAGGCCGAAGACATAAAGCATAGTAAAGACACCAATTTACTCTATTTATCGCAAGCGCCACGTCATAATTGTCTAAATAAAAAGTAAGTAATCTGTAAATACAGCTGCGTAAGATACTGGCACAATTGAGAATAGGTTTCATACGAACATACGGGAACAAATGATGAAAATTTTACTGGTAGATGATGATGCAGAGCTGGGAAGTATGCTGTGCGAATACCTGACGGCCGAAGGGTTCAACGCCGAGCAGGTGCTGACCGGTCAAGAGGGTGTTGACGGGGCTATGTCCAATCAGTACACCGCCATGATTCTGGACATCATGCTGCCGGACATGAGTGGAATCGATGTGTTACGTCAGGTCAGGCGGAGTCAACAGTTGCCGATTATCATGCTGACGGCGAAAGGCGACAACATCGATCGCGTTATCGGNCTGGAGATGGGCGCGGATGATTATGTTCCTAAACCTTGCTACCCACGGGAATTGGTAGCGCGACTGCGGGCGGTGTTGCGTCGTTATGAAGATAAACCGGAAAAGACCAGTGAAACGGGGACGGTCACGTATGGCGAGCTGATGCTGAATACCTCTACTCGCAACAGCGAATGGCGCGGTGAGTCGTTCGATCTTACGGCTTCCGAGTTTAATCTGCTGGAGCTGTTGATGCGCTCACCTGATAGGGTGGTGACGAAAGATGAGTTGTCGGAGAAATGCCTAGGGCGCCGGCGCGAAGCGTACGATCGCAGCGTAGACGTTCACATCAGCAATATTCGACAGAAACTCAGCGCGTTGGAAGGTAGCACGTTAACCATTGAGACAGTGCGTAGCGTCGGCTACCGGATCCGATAATGATGCAGGGAAGACTTTTCTGGAAGATCCTGATCGGTCTGTGGCTAACGCTGATCGTGATTTCGCAACTGCTGTGGGTAGGCATTTCTTTTTATGGCGATCGCGATGTTCCTCCTGAAATAAGACTGGGGCGGCACGTCATCTCGTTACAGATGACGCTGGCATCTCAGGCTTTGCAGCGCGGTGGGATCGCTGCGCTGGATGAGGAGATGTCGAGCTGGCCTGAAAGTGAACGGCACTATCTTACGGTCTCCACGCAGAATACGTCGGATACCGTACAGCCGCAGGATGACAATGGTGAGCCTCTGCTGCCTGACGATATGGTTGAAGGCAATAACCCTGCCAGGCCCTTACAGCGGGTCACCGGTCCAGATCACCAGCATTATCTTCTGCGCTTCGATATGGATAAGCTGAGACAAGAGTTCCGTTTTGGGCCTCCTGCATTGCAGCGATTTTTGCATATTCCCGGTCCTATCCTGTGGATTGGTGCTATCAGCGGGTTGCTGTTTAGCGCGATGATGGCCTGGAATCTTGCCCGGCCCCTTAACCAGCTGCGAGCGGGATTTGGTCAGGTCGCGCAAGGCAATCTTTCCGTGCGGCTGCCGCCGGCGATGCGNCGCCGGCATGATGAGATCAGCGATGTGGCGCGAGACTTCGATTCGATGGTGGAGCGTCTGGACGTGCTGGNCAGTGCGCGGGAGGAACTGCTTCACGATGTTTCTCATGAGTTGCGATCGCCGTTGGCGCGTCTGCAATTGGCTATAGGGCTGGCTCGGCAAAACGACAGTAATGTGGAAAGCTGCTTACAGCGTATCGAGCGCGAGGCGGAGCGGATGGACAAGATGATAGGCGAGCTGCTGACCTTGTCTCGCACCGATAACGCGGAGATTAACCAGGAAATTAACGAGGAGTATTTCGACCTGCTGGGGCTGGTAAACGCGGTGGTGAATGATGCCAGGTACGAAGCGCAAATACCGGGTGTTGAGATCAACCTCAATGCCGGTGACTACGAGGACTACACCCTCAAGGGCGTATCGGAGCTGATGCGTCGCGCGCTGGATAACATTATCAGAAATGCGCTCCGCTTTTCTTCTATGGGAGAGGAGGTCACAGTGACCTTGAGGAAAAGCGAACGCGAGTGGATTATCGATGTCGCTGATAGTGGTCCCGGAGTCGAAAAGGGTAAACTTTCCAGCATCTTCGATCCGTTTATACGCATAGATTCTCCCCAGTCTGGCAAAGGTTATGGGCTGGGACTGGCCATTGCCCGTAAAGCCGTGCTGGCTCACGGCGGGCGTATTGAAGCGATGAATCGGGAGCCTAGAGGGTTACTGATTCGCATCAGCCTGCCACGTTGGAAATAGGGGCGTCCTGCCTATTTCCGCGGCATTTCGCCGCTGTTATGGCCATCGGCCCTCCGCTCTCTGTGGGGGCCGATCTCCCCGCCATCGCCTCTTTGAAAGGCATATTCTTTGTCTTCCGTTGTGCCCATTCACCCTCATCGACATCACCCCCTTTGCTCTGAACTTGATGCGGTGCGCCAACAGGGCGCCAGATGTCTCGTACAGGCGGAGAAGTCAGGAGATTGGTGCGGAGGCGTGATGGAATATGGATGAGCGAGGTGGGGCGCTGGCGGAGATGATAGAGGACGGGGCAATAAAAAACGGCGCCTAAGCGCCGTTGATGTACAAACCAAGCCGTTGTTATTTTTTGATGCGAATAACCGGCGTTTCGCCGACGACAACAGAACCACTCAGTTTGGTCAGCTCTTTGATTTCATCCATATTGGAGATCACAACGGGCGTCAGTGTAGATTTGGCTTTTTCTTCCAGCAGCGGCAGATCGAATTCGATGATCGTGTCGCCTTTCTTGACGCGTTGACCTTCTTCAGCGATGCGTTTGAANCCTTCGCCTTTCAGTTCAACGGTATCAATACCGAAGTGAACGAACAGCTCGATACCGCTGTCGGATTCGATGGAAAAAGCATGGTTGGTTTCGAAAATTTTACCGATGGTGCCATCTACCGGAGCAACCAGCTTGTTTCCGTTTGGTTTGATAGCAATACCGTCACCGACGATTTTCTCGGCGAAAACAACATCAGGCACATCTTCAATGTTCACGATCTCGCCAGACAACGGGGCGATGATCTCAATGCTGCCGGTATCTTTTTTATCATCAGAAACCAGAGACTTCAGTTTATCGAACAAACCCATGATTCTCTCCTAAGCTTTAATATTGGGCCAGCATGGCGGATCAGCAAAGCGTCTTTTCTTTAATGAACCGGTTTACCAGATTGCTTAACTCTTCCGCTGTCGGTTGGGCTAATGCCTGCTCCGCCAGCGCCTTCGCATCGCCGTAATTGGCATTACGGATGATTTTCTTGATACGAGGGATTGAGATGGCACTCATGCTGAATTCATCCAGACCCATTCCCAATAACAGTAGTGTAGCACGTTCGTCACCGGCGAGCTCTCCACACATCCCTGTCCATTTGCCTTCTGCGTGAGAAGCGTCAATCACTTGCTTGATCAGGGTTAACACTGCTGGGGACATCGGATTGTAGAGATGAGAAATCAGCTCATTACCGCGATCTACAGCCAGAGTATACTGGGTTAAGTCGTTTGTCCCAATACTGAAGAAGTCCACTTCCTTGGCCAGATGATGGGCGATCGTGGCTGCAGCCGGTGTTTCCACCATGACGCCGACCTCGATGGTTTCATCAAAGGCTTTACCTTCTTCTTTCAGCTGCGCTTTCAGCATTTCCAGTTCAGCTTTCAGCGTACGTACTTCCTCGACGGAAATAATCATCGGGAACATGATACGCAGTTTGCCGAAGGCGGAAGCACGCAGGATAGCGCGCAGCTGTGAATGCAGAATTTCTTTACGGTCCAGACAGATACGGATCGCGCGCCAGCCCAGGAACGGGTTGTCTTCTTTCGGCAGGTTCATATACGGCAGATCTTTATCGCCGCCGATGTCCATGGTACGAACGATGACTGCTTGAGCGCCCATCGCTTCCGCAACGGCTTTGTATGCCTGGAACTGTTCTTCTTCAGTGGGCAGCGCATCACGATCCATAAACAGGAATTCGGTACGGTACAGACCAACGCCTTCCGCGCCGTTACGCTCAGCGCCAGCGACGTCGCGCACGGTACCGATGTTGGAGCAGACTTCAACCTGATGTCCATCCAGCGTGACCGCTGGCAGATCTTTCAGTTTAGCCAGCTCTTGTTTTTCGGAGATGAACTGCTGCTGAACTTCTTTTAGCTTATCGATGATGTCCTGGCTCGGATTCTGGTAGATGGTGTTATTCACGCCGTCCAGGATCAGGAAATCACCGGTTTTAACCTGTTGAGTCGCATCTGAGGTACCCACAATAGCCGGCAGTTCCAAAGAACGTGCCATGATGGATGTGTGGGATGTCCGGCCGCCGATATCGGTGATGAAGCCCAGCACTTTTTTCAGATTCAACTGAGCGGTTTCAGACGGGGTCAGGTCGTTAGCAACCAGAATCACCTCATCCTGAATATCGCCCAAATCGACAATATTCATGCCGAGAATGTTTTTCAGCAGGCGCTTGCCGATGTCACGCATGTCGGCAGCGCGCTCCTTCAGGTATTCGTCATCCAGTTCTTCCAATGCTTTGGCCTGGTTTTCAATAACAGAAGAAGCCGCCGCGTCTGCGGATGCGTGGTCATCTTTAATCAGGGATATGATTTCCTGCTCGAACTCTTCATCTTCCAGCAGCATGATGTGGCCTTCGAAAATAGCTTCTTTCTCTGGCCCCAGTGTTTCCGCTGCTTTGTTTTTGATCGCTTCCAACTGCTGTGAGGCTTTCGCCCGGCCAGCCAGAAAACGCTCGACTTCCTGATCGACCTGTTCCGCAGTGATTTTTTTCCGGTTGATGACGATCTCATCGTCTTTCAGTAACAGCGCCTTACCAAAAGCAATCCCGGGTGATACTAATATACCTGAAATCATAACCCTACCTTACTTAATACTGATGTGCACTAAAGAGACCGGCTGCTGTTACTCAAGCTCAGCCATCAGTTTAACCAGATGCTCAACGGCTTTTTGTTCGTCTTCGCCTTCAGCGGAGATCGTGACGACTGTGCCCTGAGTCAAGCCGAGGGTCTGTAATTTGAACAGGCTCTTAGCGCTGGCGCTTTTACCATTGGAGTTGACGGTGATGTCAGAAACGAAGCCTTTGGCTTCTTTAACAAACTGAGCGGCGGGACGGGTATGGAGGCCATTCGGCGCGGTAATAGTTACTTCTTGCTGGAACATTCGGTTTTCCCCAACTTATTGGATTAGATAAATGTTGTGGAACTAAAGTCTAGTTTATCGACTGAACTTTAGCCTGTTTGGTTAACTCCCTGCGCATGTTACAGGGGCAGGCCGGGATGCGGCAAGGAACGCCTAAGCATTACCTTGAATACAATATCAGTAAACCACCCTGAGAGTTCAACCATCGTCACACAGATGAATCAGAATACCGTTCGGAGACTCGATTCGCGTTGCGCTCAATCATAAAATTTTCAGAGGGTGGAGACAGATATTAATTTCACGCATCAAAATAATTGTCCGGTTAAATACTAAACCTGGGCTGGAAATGCAATCCACCACACTTGCAAACTTTGACATGGCCCACAAAAAAAGCACCCCGAAGAGTGCTTTTTGTAACATGCTTATTACTTATCCGTGGCTTGTTAGTTACTGCTGAAGTTCTTGCTCGGTGAATACATCGGCGAACAAAGCGGTACTCAAATAGCGCTCGCCGGAAGAGGGCAGGATGACCACGATGGTTTTGTCTTTAAAATCCTCTTCTTTCAGGAGGTTAAGTGCCGCGGCAACGGCTGCTCCGGATGAAATTCCCGCCAGAATGCCTTCTTCCTCCATCAGGCGGCGTGCGTTGCTGATGGCATCTTCATTACTAATACGTTCAACGCGGTCGACCAGTTTCAGATCCAGGTTATCTGGAATGAAACCTGCGCCAATGCCCTGAATCTTGTGAGGACCCGGCTTGATTTCTTCGCCCGCGAGGGCCTGAGTAATGACAGGAGAGTCTACGGGTTCAACCGCGACTGTCGTGATAGCTTTGCCCTGGGTATTTTTAATGTAGCGGCTGACGCCCGTTAAAGTACCGCCTGTGCCGACGCCCGCGATGAAAACATCGACTTCGCCGTCCGTATCTTCCCAGATTTCCGGCCCGGTGGTCTTTTCATGAATTTCCGGGTTGGCGGGGTTACTGAACTGCTGCAGCAACAGGTAACGCTGAGGATCGCTGGCGACGATTTCTTCGGCTTTGGCGATAGCGCCTTTCATGCCTTTCGCGCCGTCGGTCAGTACCAGGTTCGCTCCAAGCGCTTTCAACAGTTTACGTCGTTCGATGCTCATGGTTTCCGGCATCGTCAGCGTTAATTTGTAACCTCGGGCGGCAGCCACGTAGGCCAAAGCGATACCAGTGTTGCCGCTAGTCGGTTCGACCAGTTCTACGCCGGGCTTCAGAACGCCGCGTTTTTCGGCATCCCAAATCAGGTTGGAACCGATACGGCATTTAACACTGAAACTTGGGTTGCGAGACTCCACCTTAGCGAGGATGCGTCCATTACCTATGCGATTCAGCCGAACCAGCGGCGTATGGCCGATTGTGAAAGAATTGTCTTCGTAGATCTTGCTCATAGCCCGTCCTTTAAATAGCTGTGTGTAATTTTCGTGAACGCTAGAGAGAATACCTTTTCAACACTTTCAGTGAAGTAAGCAATCGCTATATCGTTATGTTTTTAGGAAATATATTTTCATAATATCCCGACCCGAGTCAGCGAGGTTTATTTGGCTTTCAACACGTTGGATAAATGCTGGTAACGATCTACCCACAGCGCCGTTGCGCCGCATACGGCGACGGGCATGATGATCAAGTTCAGCACAGGAACGATCGTGCACAGATTGACTAGCGCGCCGAACTGCAGATTGCTCATTTTGTGCTGTCGTAAAGTCTGGCGCATGACCGGGAAACTGACCTTATGATTATCGAACGGATAATCGCAATACTGCACCGCCAGCATCCAGGCGCTGAAGATAAACCAGAGGATAGGCGCGACCGTTTGACCTATGCCCGGTACGAAATAGAGTAAAAACAGCACCAGCGCTCGAGGTAAATAATAGCCAAGTTTCTGTACTTCACGTCGCATGATACGCGGCGTGTCTCTAGCGATGCTCCATATACCGCTGTCCGGCAGAGCGACGCCGGTCAACCGTGCTTCTAACTGTTCAGCCAGCAGTCCATTGAAAGGCGCCGCGATGAAATTGGTCAACGTGCTGAAAAAATAGCCGAAGACCAAGAGGATGGATATGACTGCTAGAGGCCAGAGCAGATAGCTGAGCCACTGCAGCCAATCAGGAATATGGCTCATCAGTTGAGGAATCCAACTGTTTAGTTGCTGGAACAGCCACCAAAAGGCGCCNCCCATCAGCAAAATATTGACCAACATAGGCAGGATGACAAATCGCCGGATTCCCGGCAGCGAGAGCAACTGCCAGCCTCTTACGAAATAGTGGAAACCGCTGCGAAGGTTCTGGCTTTCTTGGGCGTAAGGCATACTCTTGTTCTCATTGTTCTTTGAAGATGGCGGCATCATATCGAGACGATATTGTGCTGGCTAGCCCGCTTTTGCATGAAAAAACAGCAAAAAAGTGCGCACTTCCTATCTTTATTGTCATAAACTGTCGGCCAGACTTGCACTTGTGTACACGGGCAAATACAGTTAGTGATATATGTATATGCCATAGTGGCAATGTATTGGAATAACTGGGATAGCAATGATGCAGGACTTGCGTCTGATATTAATCGTTGTTGGCGCGATCGCTATTATAGCACTGCTGCTGCACGGCTTGNGGACCAGCCGTAAAGAGCGTTCGTCCCTTTTTCGCGATCGTCCTGTGAAGCGTTTGAAGCAGGATCCGGAAGAAACGCCGTTCGAGGCGCTGGATGAAGGCGTTGGAGAAGTACGGGTCAAGCCCGTGCGCCCGCAAAAAAGTACGCCCCCTGCGACTCGTTCGCCAGCGAGCGCTTCAGGGCGTGCCGTGGACGATCCTCCGTTGACGTCTCATGAACCGACATCATCTTCAGCAAATTATGATCCGCTGTTGGGTGAAACGGATTCTGCGGAACAGTCTCGCATCGATGAGGCCGAGCGTGAGCTTGCGGCAGACACGCATTCCGATTCGGAAACGGTGGCGGAGCGTGAAGCCAAAATGGCAAGCCTGCAGGAAGCGGAAGAAGAAGCGGCTCCCGCTAATGAAGCGCCGGCAGCGAAAGAGGCGGTATTGGTGGTGCATGTCGCTGCACATCAAGGCGGCGTCATCGGCGGGGAACTGCTGCTGCAGAGCGTTCTTCAGTCGGGTTTCCAGTTCGGTGAGATGAATATTTTCCATCGCCACGTTAATCCCGCTGGCGGCGGTCCGGTGTTGTTCAGTTTGGCGAATATGGTCAAACCGGGTTCTTTCAATCCTGACGACATGTCGGAGTTTTCGACGCCGGGCGTGTCAATCTTCATGATGGTGCCGTCTTATGGTGACGCTGGCCAGAATTTCAAACTCATGCTGCAATCAGCGCAGCGCATCGCCGACGATGTCGGGGGCGTAGTATTGGACGATGAGCGCCGCATGATGACGCCGCAAAAGGTTGAGGTATACAAATCACGTATCCGCGAAGTACTCAGCTAACCGTTCAGTGTTATCGTGTTTTCTAACGATACACAGTAAAAAGCCTCCGCTTGCGGAGGCTTTTTCTTTAGGCTTGAATTCGCTTAAGTTGCATGACTACCCGTTTTCATCATTGAAGCACATAAATGCCCAACCCGCTTTTCCCTAAGCGACGGCGGTGAACCGTTATTCTTGCGCTTGTGTTGCCGGCGGCTCAGCTTTGGGGTCTGTGGTCGAGGCTGACTTGGCTTCCAGCTCGTCCAGTCGTTGTTCCAGTCGAGTCAGTTTTTCACGCGTACGCAGCAGAACCTGCGTTTGAACGTCAAATTCTTCCCGGTTGACCAGATCCAGACGGGATAGCTGCGACTGCAGAACCTGACGGATCTTTTTTTCCATATCCTCGCCGAGTTCCCGAATCCCTTTGGGCATGGATTCGTGCATCTGACGGGCGATTTGCTCTATCTTTTTAGGGTCAATCATAATGATTTTCCTGATGGGTTAGACGGAAAAAGTGCTGCTATTGGCTAAGTGTAATGCCTCCCAGGCATTGTATAAACCTAAACCGCCCAGCATAGCTGGTTATTGATGATGAGAGTCTTTATACCCGTTGCCCCTGCAAATCGTTAGCGTTATAGTAAACCCGCTTATTCTCAGGGCGGGGCGTAATTCCCCACCGGCGGTAAACCAGTCCATACACGGTATGAGGTTGGAAGCCCGCGAGCGCTCAGACTGTCGTATTAGGTTTGAGGTCAGCAGATCCGGTGAAATTCCGGGGCCGACGGTTAAAGTCCGGATGGGAGAGAGTAACGGTATCCGTCAGGCTGAGCCTGCCCGCGTTATTTTTTTAGCATTGATCGCATTTCCATGCCGTCAGTGCCACTCCTCAAGTTAGCCCTGATTCTGGTAATCCATAGAAAATAGTGAGGGTTTTTTACCATGAATCAGACTTTGCTTTCTCAATTTGGTACACCGACCGAGCGTGTTGAACGCGCGCTTGAAGCGCTGCGTCAGGGACGTGGCGTCATGGTGCTGGACGATGAAAATCGTGAAAACGAAGGCGATATGATTTTTTCTGCCGAACATATGACTGTCCAGCAGATGGCGCTGACCATTCGTCACGGCAGTGGGATTGTTTGTCTGTGCCTGACTGAAGAGCGTAGACAGAAACNGGAATTGCCGATGATGGTCGAGCATAACTCCAGCCACTATCAAACGGCTTTTACGGTGACAATCGAAGCGGCTGAAGGCGTGACGACTGGCGTGTCCGCAGCGGACCGCCTGACTACCGTGCGTGCAGCTACGGCCGACGATGCCCGTGCCAGCGATCTGAATCGTCCCGGTCATGTTTTCCCTCTGCGTGCTCAGCCTGGCGGCGTACTGGTTCGCGGCGGCCACACTGAAGCGACGGTCGATCTGATGACGCTGGCTGGCCTGAAGCCGTTTGGGGTGCTGTGCGAACTGACGAATGACGACGGTTCCATGGCGCGTGCGCCGGAGGTGATCGCCTTTGGTCAGCAGCATGATATGCCGGTCCTGACGATCGAGGATCTGGTGGCTTATCGCAAGGCAGTTGAACTGAAAGCCAGCTAATCGTGCTACCGATCAGTGCCTTATGCCGGGGCGGTGCCCCGGTTATGTTTTAACGCGGTTTACGCGCGAGCAGCGTGGCGAAACGCAGTTTGATTCGCTTACCATCCGTATCTGTTTTATGCAATTCCCCTACATCCTGATTGTATTTCACAATCTCCCACCCTTGGTAATAGCGGCGCAGCTCGTCCTCTTTGAACGTAAACGAAAAGGGCAGCGGGCAGGGGGAATCCTCGGTCGACATCGCCGCGACAATCAGGTTGTACCCCCCGTCGACGGTCTGGTGCTGCATATTCTGGATAATGGCCGGTATACGTGAACGCTCGAGGAACATCAATACAACGGTAGACAAAATCATGTCGTAGGCGTCATCAATGTCGGCGAGATTAATATCATGCTCACGTGCCCGAATACCCTCGAGATGCTCTTGCTCAATGATGCTGTTCAATGCGTGGATACTTTCAGGACTTTTATCCCATGCGGTGACATTCCAGCCTTTCTGATGAAGGTAAAGTGCATTACGTCCGCGGCCGCAGCCGAGATCCAATGCCTTGCCGCTACCAAGATTACGCAGGGCATCAACGACCTCCGAGNGCGTACGAGTCAGGCCATACTTCTGATGGAAATAATCGTCAGGATGGCAGTATAAGCTTAGTTGACAGAGCATGTCGTCGGAGCAGGTCTCAATGCGGTAGCGTTGCTGCGGTTGAATATAAGGGGATGAGTACTGTGGGGAAAGACGGTGTGTCGAGAGGGCCTCATCGTGTTCCGAGAGCATCGTCAGCGTTAACTCTCCTTTTAACACCGCCAGTTTGGTCCAGGTGGCATCCTGAGCGTTGATTTCCTCTCGGAGCGCCGTTTGTAGTGTCCCGCAATCCCATACCGGCAGCTGTCTGTAGCACATCAATGCGTTCATCATGATCTCAATAGCATAGCGAAAGCAATTTCATCATTGTATCGGCAGGATACGTCGAAAACCACGAAGTTACTTTTTGAATGCATCAATGGTTGGGAAGTCATTTAAGGCCAGATGAGAAAGCGTCAAAAAACTAGAAAGGGATGATACAGGGAGAAAGTGCGAACGCTAAATGAGGAATCGGGGGGAAGCCTATCGCTTCCGCCCCGGAGTGCCTGACCTGTATTAGTGTCAGAATAACGTGCTATCAGCCGCAGCGGTTGCAGGCCTTGGCCTGAATCTGCTGGAAGAAATCATTGCCCTTGTCATCCACCAGGATGAATGCCGGGAAGTCTTCAACCTCGATTTTCCAGATCGCTTCCATACCCAGCTCCGGATATTCGACGCAGGTCAGACTCTTAATGCTGTTCTGCGCGAGGATCGCGGCAGGACCGCCGATACTGCCGAGGTAGAAACCACCGTGTTTTTTACAGGCGTCGGTCACCTGCTGGCTGCGGTTGCCTTTTGCCAGCATGATCTTGCTGCCGCCGTGGGACTGGAGCAGGTCTACGTAGGAGTCCATACGACCCGCAGTAGTCGGACCCAGAGAGCCGGAGGCGAACCCCGTCGGCGTTTTGGCCGGGCCTGCGTAGTAAATCGGATGATCTTTGACGTACTGAGGCAGGCCTTCGCCATTGTCGATACGTTCTTTCAGCTTCGCATGGGCTATGTCGCGTCCCACGATGATGGTGCCGCTCAGGGACAGACGAGTAGAGACCGGATACTGAGACAGCTCGGTGAGGATATCATCCATCGGACGGTTGAGGTCGATGCGGACCGCCTCGCCTTCGCCAGCCTGACGCAGATGTTCCGGAATGTATTTGCCGGGATTCTGCTCCAGCTGTTCCAACCAAATACCGTCACGGTTGATTTTGCCTTTGATGTTACGGTCGGCGGAGCACGATACACCCATACCGACCGGGCATGATGCGCCGTGGCGCGGCAGGCGGATGACACGAATGTCGTGCGCGAAATATTTACCGCCGAATTGTGCGCCCAGGCCCAGATTACGGGCTTCTTCCAACAGTTCCTGCTCCAGCGCGGTGTCACGGAAAGCCTGACCGTGTTCGTTACCTTCGGTCGGCAGCTCATCGTAATAATGCGTTGAGGCCAACTTGACGGTTTTCAGGGTGGTTTCCGCCGAGGTGCCGCCGACGACGAAAGCAATGTGGTACGGCGGGCAAGCTGCGGTGCCCAGCGTGCGCATTTTTTCCACCAGGAAGTTTTTCAGTTTTCCCGGGGTCAGCAGCGCTTTGGTTTCTTGATACAGATAGGTTTTATTGGCAGAACCGCCCCCCTTGGTGACGAACAGGAATTTGTACTCTTCGCCTTCCGTGCTGTAGAGATCAATCTGAGCGGGCAGGTTAGTGCCAGTGTTGACCTCTTTATACATATCCAACGGTGCGTTCTGCGAGTAGCGCAGGTTGTCTTCGATGAAGGTGTTATAGACGCCGTGCGACAGCGCTTCCGCATCGTTAACGCCGGTCCAGACGTTCTGGCCTTTCTTGCCGACGATAATGGCGGTTCCGGTATCCTGACAGGTCGGCAAAATGCCCTTGGCGGCGATCTCTGAGTTGCGGAGGAATTGTAGCGCGACATATTTGTCGTTTTCACTTGCTTCCGGATCGCTCAGAATGTCGGCGACCTGCTGCTGGTGGTCGGGACGCAACATGAAAGACGCATCGTGGAAGGCTTGCTGAGCGAGCAGCGTCAGTCCTTCCGGCGCGATTTTCAACATGTCCTGACCGTCGAACTGGGTTACTGAAACATAGTCACTGGAGAGTAAGCGATACTGGGTTTTATCTTTACCGAGGGGAAATGGCTCTTGGTAATGAAAAGTTTTATTCGACATTGGTTTCTCACTTAAGGCCGTATAGTTTATGAATTCGTTCAGTTTTATCGCCCTGGCGGCGTGTTTGCGCAGTCTTAATCATTAGAACGGTGCGTTTCGTGCTGCGACAAAAATAATAGACGCTACAATGTTATGGTTTTATTTCCACGAGTGCTACGTATGAGAGGCACATTATTATTAATCTCCGTCATGTTTTCATGGAAAATAACGATAGGGTTGTTTCATTCGGTGAGAATTCAGTCTAATGCGCGTCATTAAATAATATTTAAGTTAATTAATTTATATAATTTATATAAATAAGGGGCGATAACGCGCGTCAAAAAAATATCAATGCGCAAGCGAGTTATGCATTTTCATTATTACTCTTCCACAAATGTCCCTCTATTTTATTCCATAAAATCCGCATAATAGTTCGATCCCGGTTTTGAAAATGTGCCTTCTGCGTCAGCGTCTAGGCTTGATTTCAAACATGTCTCTGTTTGCATTCGGAAGATCGGGCAGAGCAACGCCCCTTCACTCAGAGAGGAATACCTATGAACTTCGATCTGTTTGCCGATGAGCAACCCGAGCGCCGTACGGAGATTCTCGCGCCGGGAGCCGTGGTGATGCGTGGCTATGTCTGGGACGAGGCTGACACGTTATTAAACGATATCAAGCGGGTGAGTGATTCAGCGCCTTTTCGGCACCTGACAACACCGGGCGGATATGGCATGTCCGTGGCCATGAGCAACTGTGGGCCATTAGGATGGGTGAGTGATGAGCGAGGCTATCGTTACGACGCGTGCGATCCGCTTTCCGGCCGCCCTTGGCCCGAGATGCCGCCTCTCTTCCATCAGTTGGCGACGGCTGCGGCTGAAGAGGCCGGATTTCCGAGATTTCAGCCCGATGCTTGCC
Organism: Lonsdalea quercina subsp. quercina; assembly: GCF_000688655.1. Lineage (GTDB taxonomy): Bacteria > Pseudomonadota > Gammaproteobacteria > Enterobacterales > Enterobacteriaceae > Lonsdalea > Lonsdalea quercina. The sequence goes on from NZ_JIBO01000004.1 coordinate 346,459, forward strand.
TGATCAATCGCTATTCACAGGGAGCGCGTCTGTCACTTCATCAGGATAAGGATGAACGCGATCTTGAGCAGCCTATCGTTTCGTTTTCTCTGGGTTTGAATGCCATTTTTCTCTTTGGGGGAAGGGAACGTAGCGATCCGTGTCAGCGTGTACTGCTTTCTCATGGCGATGTGGTCGTTTGGGGTGGGGAATCTCGGTTGTTTTACCACGGTATTCAGCCGCTGAAATCGGGACCTTTACCCAGCGGCATGCCGGGGGAATATCGGTTCAACATGACGTTTCGCAAGGTTCGCTAAAGCATGGGAGAGCGCATGGCGCGGGTCAGCGGGTACAAGCATCGGGCGTCGGATGCACCCGATGCGGAGAGATTAGGCTTGCCCCAGGCGCATGAGTTCTTCCGGTGCAAAGAAGCCGTTCAGGCCTTTCAGTTCAACGCATTTAGCCTTACGTACCTCTTCACGTTTGAGGTTTTCCACATGGATAGCGGCGACGGTACCTACGGCGCGGGAGCCATCCTGCATGACTCGACAACCGATGCTGAGCGGGTTTCTATATCGATCATACGCTGTGTACATTTTTTGCCTCCATCGCTTTGACGACCTACAACGCGAACGATCCTACTGCTCAGTAATACAATAAACCATATGATTGGCATGGTTATAGCTAATGACTCTATAGATCAGAAGGCTTGTGACGGATCGCGTTAAAAAACAGAATGAACGCACAGGTGTGCGTTCATTCTGTCGGCCGTTAAGACGTCGCGTTTTTGGGCAGGCGCTTAAAGCTGCAGATCAATTGAACCGCGTTGATGATGATGAGCAGCGATGTCACCAAAAAGACCCAGCGGTACCCCAACGTGGCAGAAATACCGGAGCCGAGCAGGGGACCGACGACATTCCCCAGATACATGCAGGACTGGTTATACCCGAAGATGCGTCCGGTCACCTGCTGACTGCTGTATTTCACCAAAAGCGCCTGCACGGCGGGCAATAATGCGCCGTCGGCAAAACCCAGGATAAAGCGCAGTATCCCCAATTGGGTCGCACTTTGAATGGTCGACATCAGGAAAAACAGCAGTGCGCTGAACAGTAGCGCGACGATGAGAATGCGTTGTGAGCCAATACGGTCGCCGAGTTTGCCCAGTCGGGGGGCGGACATTAGCGCCGACACGCCGGGAACCGCGGCAATGACCCCGCTGATGAAAGCGATATTCTCGATGTCGGGGGAAAGCTCGCGGATGAACAGTGTCAGTATCGGGCCAATGGACCCGTTGGCCATCTGTATCATCATGGTGGTGATGCAGAGGCTGACGATCAGCATCGGATAAGGCAGGGACGCGAAGACGGCCTTACCGGACAGCCGGTCGGCTTTGCTGACTTTAACGAAATTCTCTTTAATCGCGAATAGCGTAATCAGGAAGGAGATAAACAGCAGGCCGGACGTCACGAAAAAGACCGTTCGCAGACCCAGGTGGTCCGCCATGAACCCCCCCAGCATCGGGCCTATCAGCACGCCGGAGACTTGACCGGTGGAAAGTGTGCCCAATGCCCAACCGCTACGGGCGCGGGGTACCTGAGAGGCGATCAACGCCATGGCGTTGGGAATATAGCCGGAAGTCAGTCCCATCAAGGCGCGAAGTAGGAAAAGATGCCAGACGCTGGTCGCCATTCCTTGTAACCCCATGACGATCGACATCCCAAGCGCGGCGCGCAGCAGCATCAGCCTGCGCCCTTTACGGTCGGCCAGGCTGCCCCAAAGAGGCGCGACGATGGCTGAAATCATGAACGAAGAACTGAAAATCAGCCCGGACCATAGGTTGAGAGACGCGTGATCGCGAACGCCGAGTTGCTCGATATACAGCGGCAAGAAAGGCAGGATCTGGCTCATGGCCATGCCGGTAAAAAAGCACCCTACCCAAGCGGAGAAGAGGTTAAGTTTCCATTTTTCCATAAGGTCAGGACATGAAGTGGCTTAGACTGGGAATAATCAGTATGGCCGTTTTACCCGCATCGTGAAATGGTTTTTGTATATCAAAGGATAACCAATAGGCAAAAAAAAGCGCAACCGAGGAGAGACGAAGGGGGAAGATTACGCCGCCATTTCAGTCAGAACAGGCGGCGTGAAGCCTTACTGACGAACCAGTCGGCCGACTGCGTGACTGTCTTCAAAGTTACTGCGGAATGGGTTGATATCCAAACCGCCACGCCGCGTATAACGCGCGAAANCCGTCAGCTTCTGCGGCTGGCAGTAGCGTTGAATGTCGTTGAAGATGCGCTCGACGCATTGCTCATGGAACTCATTGTGCTGGCGAAACGAAATCAAATAGCGCAGCAGGCATTCCGGGTCTATTTTTTTGCCTTCATAGTTAATCACCACGCTGCCCCAGTCTGGTTGGTAGGTCACCAGACAGTTGGATTTCAGCAGGTTGGAGCTGAGCGTCTCGCTAATTATCGGTGCATTTTCGGAAACGGCGTATTTCAGATATTCCGGGTTAAACGAGTAGTCGTTCACTTCGATATCCAGGTCATCGATAACGGTGCCTGGCAGGCCGTCAATCTGCGCTGGATAGCCGCTCAGACCGGGATAAATATTGACTTTAACCTGGCCTTGCGCGGCGGCCGAGAGGTCGGTGACCAGCGTGGACAGCAGGGTTTCAATATCGCGCATGCGTGTTTGGTTAAAGCTGTTGAGGTAAAGCTTGAATGACTTGGATTCGATCAGGTTGACTGAAGAGGCTGGAACCTGAAATTCGGCAATCCCCACCATTGGCTTGCCTTTCTTGTTGAGCCAGGACAACTCAAAAGCCGTCCACAGGTCATAGCCCGTGAAAGGCAGATCGGCGTCAGTCAGGCCGACCAGCTCGCGCCCATTGGCGCGAGGCAGCGCTTCCAGCAGTTCCGGATCGTATTGATCGGGATAGTTGGAGCGAACGCCAAGATGTGTGATTTTATCGTTTTCCGTGATATGCATAAGATCATTTCCTTGCCGGAGCGGCGTTGATATATCTTCTGAACAGTTTTCGCGTGCCGTAAATCGGGCCGACGCCCAGCACAGCATAAACGACTTTGATCATGAATTGAGACAGAATCATGGTTTTAATGACGTCAAAACTCAGCACATTATAGAACGCTACGGTACAGAAAATAACGCTGTCTACCGCTGATGCGGTGATCGTGCTGGTGATGACGCGAATGAACAGATAACGCGACTTTGTCATGATTTTAATTTTATATAGAACATAAGCGTTGACGTTTTCAGAAACCAGATAGGCAAGCGAAGACGCCACCAGCACCGCCATGATGCTGTGCACGATACCGTTATAGGTACGGTCATACTCCCACTGTGGCAGCCCTGGGATCAGGCTTGTGACCCAGAGGCCAAGGACGAAGGCGAGATTGGCAAAAAAGGTGATGAAGATCGTTCGCCTCGCCAACTTCAGTCCATAAAATTCGTTGAGGATATCCACCAGAATAAACGTAATGGGGTAGACGAAAACAGCGGGCGGCACCACCATGTTCAGCGCGGGCACGAATACCGGCTTCACCCCGGCAATGGTCGAAAAAATGTAAATAACGCTCAGCGCAATGCTGATGAGAAGATAGGCGTGCCAGGAACGATCGTTGCGGTCGCTGATATCGTAGACGGTAGTGATGTCTTTGCTGTTGTAGAGCTTTTTATATAAGGCATTGAGCTCATGGCGGCTGAAATCATCGGAGATTTCGTTATCCACTAGCTCTTTCAAATCCATACTGATGGTTTTTCCTGTGGCCAGTACCATAATATTGGCTGATAATTCGCCGCTATGATTAAAGCCCAGTAGTTTGAACTTTCTGTTGGATTCCATTTACAGTCTTTCCTCTATGATATAGCCCAGCAGTACTACATTGCTGGATCTTTTCCTTTCAAATGAGATGCTGCCTTCTGATGGCTGAATAATAAAACCTTCAGCCTGCGAATAGCATAGTAAAGGGGTATCAACTACCAGGGCTGGCGGACGTTTAATAATAATGACATCGTTCGGTGAAAATTGGTCACTAATAGTCGATTCAACTCTCATCGCTAAAATATTCGATTCTTCGCCGAAAAAATAGGTGAGCGGATATTGAATGACTAGTTGACCTATTTTCTTATCTTGTGATGCTAATAAATCAGATTGAGGAATAATGGGGATCGCGGCCGGATTTTTATTACCTTCATAGGAAAGGGTATTATTAATCTGCTCGATCTTTTCCAGATCGTAATCTTCTATTTCCTCACACGACAGGCCGAAAAAATCGGAAATACGATTCACGGTTGATTGCTGTACGTTATTCACGCGGCCATCAAGAATTTTGTAGATAGTCGTGCGGGTCACACCGGTGCGGTTTGAAAATGACGCTTTCGTTTCCCCGCGCGTTCGCATCAAATATTCAATATTCTTGATGATGTTTGTTTTACGTTGAGCATTCGTTGTTTTCATAGACATCCTTTACGCAATAACGCCTCTTACCCGTTTATCTTACGCTAAAACAACGTTTGTCCGCATCCAGAGGGGCGTAATTTCTTGTCGAATTCGGCGGTTAAACCATCCTGCGAAAATCATCACCCATTCACTATCTTTGTCATTATTATTCTCCTATCGATAAGTGAACACTATAGTTTTATTTGCGTCAACTTATCTGTTGACTAAACGATTTTGGCTGCGTTACTGTTCTGAAAAGCGCTGATGGATATACACGGTGCATGCTGTTGTTGCCTCTTTTGACGGTAATGATTGATTAGAAAGTTATTACCGTGATTTTTTGATTAGAACCAGAGTCATACTAATTCCAACACCAGGGAACTTAGGTGAGAATAAATGAAGAAAATTTCATTCGAAATCTATTGGGCGGAAATTATTAGCAATGCAAATTATATGGCGCGCAGTCTTGAAGCAGGCAGCGCGGTAATATAATGGCTTGGCTCTCATTGCTATTCTCGCCTTATATCAACCTTTCCCCGTCATCCTTGGTTCGGCTTATGTCCGAAGTGGATACCGGCGGCACCGCGCTCTAGAATGATTCATGAGGCGCCTTGTCAGCGCCAATTCGTTCACAAGGAAGTCACACCGAAACGCGAATTTTCGCTATTATGCTTTCTTTCTACCTGCGACAGATGAGTACTATGGAACGTTTTCTTGAGAATACGATGTATGCCGCCCGGTGGCTGTTAGCTCCGGTTTATCTTGGTTTATCGCTGGGGATGCTCGCGCTGACCATTAAGTTTTTTCAGGAGATCTGGCATGTTCTGCCCAACATTTTTTCCGTGGCGGAATCTGAACTGGTCCTGACGCTGCTGTCGCTCGTGGATATGACCTTGGTGGGAGGCTTGCTGGTCATGGTGATGTTTTCAGGCTACGAAAACTTCGTCTCGGCTCTCGATATTGACGAGGGCAAAGAGAAACTGAGCTGGCTGGGCAAGATGGACTCCGGTTCGTTGAAAAACAAAGTGGCGGCTTCTATCGTCGCCATCTCCTCCATCCATTTACTGCGCATATTTATGGATGCCCGCAATGTCGCCGATAACAAGTTGATGTGGTACGTGATTATCCATCTGACTTTTGTGTTGTCCGCATTCGTGATGGGGTATTTGGACCGACTGTCGCGTCGGGACAAAGACCACTAACACCCGGCGCTATGCGTTGCCCGTCATGCTAGCGATTACCCACAGAATCAAGCGCGTTGGCTACGGCGAACCGCCTCTGTGGCGCGCGGCTCCTCTCCAAATCATTTTGAGTGTTTTGTCACAACTCTATATTGTTACCGGTAACATGTTACCGGTAACGGTGCTACGATTATTGACATGACCGTTTTTATTCCATGGGTGGAGAGAGAAGTATGGCGGGTCAAAGCTTTATTCTGATGGGCGTGTCCAGCACGGGTAAATCATCAGTCGGCGAGGCGTTGGCGAGGGCTATCGGCGCCAAGTTTATCGACGGTGACGATTTGCACCCGCGCAACAATATCCTGAAAATGGCGGGGGGGGACCCGCTAAATGATGATGACCGGGCACCGTGGCTGGAGCGCATCCGCGATGCGGCATTCAGCCTTGAACGAAAGAATGAGACCGGCGTTATCGTCTGTTCAGCCCTGAAAAAGCAATATCGTGATCAAATTCGCTCGGGCAACGAGCATGTCACCTTTATCCATCTTTCCGGCTCTTTCGAATTGGTTCTGGCTCGCATGATGGCGCGCGCAGGCCACTTTATGCCTGCGGCACTCCTAAAGAGTCAGTTCGACACATTAGAAGTACCGGCAAACGACGAACCCGATGTCGTCACGGTCAGTATTGATGGCAGTTTTGATGACGTGGTGAAACGCTGCGTCATGGCGGTACGTGGGAGAGCGTGCCGTGCTTAAACGGAGAAGTGAATGAATAACAACAAAGTCATTGAGCAAGTCACACGTCGTATACGGGAGCGTAGTCAAGCCTCTCGTAGCCGCTATCTGGCTAAAACGGAAGCCCAGGCGGCGCAAGGCAAAACACGCAGTCACCTGTCCTGCGGCAATCTGGCGCATACGGTAGCCGCCTGTTCATCCAGTCAGAAAGGCACGATTCTGGATTTTACCCGTGTGAATGTCGGTATTATCACCGCCTACAACGACATGTTGAGCGCCCATCAGCCTTACGGCACCTATCCCGACACGATTAAAAAAACGCTGGCCGAATCGGGCCATAGCGCGCAGATTGCCGGCGGTGTTCCGGCGATGTGCGATGGCGTGACCCAGGGTCAAGATGGGATGGATCTGTCCCTGTTCTCGCGCGATCTGATCGCTCAGGCGACGGCGGTGTCGCTGAGCCACAACACCTTTGATGCGACACTGCTGCTGGGCATATGCGACAAAATCGCGCCCGGACAGCTGATCGGCGCGCTGTCGTTCGGCCACCTGCCTTCCGCTTTCGTGCCGTCCGGCCCGATGTCGGCCGGCATCAGCAACGATGAGAAAGTAAGAGTGCGCCAGCAGTATGCGGCGGGTGAGGTGGGCAAGGCGGCGTTGCAGGACATGGAGTGCGAAGCGTATCACTCACCGGGCACCTGCACCTTCTACGGCACGGCCAACACCAATCAGCTGGTCTTTGAAGCGATGGGGCTGATGCTGCCCGGTTCTTCTTTCGTCGCACCGAACGATCCGCTGCGGTCGGCTCTGACCGAAAAAATTACTGCGCATATCGCCACTCTGGCCGACAACGGTACCCAATACCGACCGCTGTCGCGCGTGGTGGATGAAAAATCCATTGTTAACGGTCTGGTCGCTCTGCTGGCCTCCGGCGGGAGTACCAATCACTCTATCCATCTGGTGGCGGTCGCGGCGGCGGCGGGATACGTCCTGACTTGGGACGACATCGAAGAGCTATCTCAGGTGGTGCCGTTGTTGGCGAAAATGTACCCGAACGGTCCAGCCGACATCAATGAATTCCAGCGGGCGGGCGGTGTGCCGACGCTGATGAAGGCGCTGGCGGAGCGCGGTCTGCTGAATATGAACGCCACGCCGGTTTACGGCGGCATGGAAGACTATCTCCTCACGCCGCGACTGCAAAATGGCGTATTGGTTTTCGAGCCTGCGGCCGACTCCTCCAACCCGAACGTCATCGCTTTGCCCGGCACTCAGTTCAGTGAACAGGGCGGCTTGAAAGTGCTGGACGGCAATCTGGGACGCGGCGTCATCAAAGTCAGCGCCGTCGCGCCGGAATACCGCTTCATCGAAGCTCCGGCTCGCGTCTTTGAATCTCAGCACGACGTGGAGACGGCTTACCATGCCGGCGAGTTTACGCGAGACGTGGTGATTGTCGTGCGCCATAACGGCCCTGCCGCCAACGGCATGCCGGAGCTGCATAAGTTGATGCCGATAATGGGCAACTTAATGAAATCCGGACTGCGGGTCGCGCTGGTGACGGACGGACGTCTGTCCGGCGCATCCGGCAAAGTGCCTGCGGTGATCCACCTTTCGCCGGAAGCGCAACGCGGAGGTCCGCTGTGTCGGATCCACGACGGCGACGTCATTCGNGTGGATGCGCAGGCCGGTCGTATCGACGTTCAGACCGATCTGTCCGCGCGCCCGGAAATGCATCCGGAACTGGCGCCTGAGCACCTGGGGTCCGGCCGTGAGCTGTTCTCAGTGTTCCGCCAGATGGTATCCAGCGCCGAACAGGGCGCGTCCATCTTCAGCTTCTAATGCCTTCGCCGCGCACGTTGGTGTGCGGTAGCTCCGGTCGGATGACGAATGTCCGTCAGGNTCTCTCGTCATCCGGCCTTTTTTGTGCATGTTTCCTGGGAGTGGCTATATTTTTTGCAGGCTTCCTAAGGAATTTACGATGAAAAAATCACTGATTTTCGCACTGGTCGTCGGTATGGCGTTAACTGCCTGTCATTCTAACGATCCCGCTGAGTTTATGGTGCCCGGCAATGAAAAGATGGAAGTGTCGAAGCAAATGTATGTCTGTGATGATGGCTCAAAGCTGGGGGTGATGTACTACAACAATGAGCCAAACTATGCCGCGCTGGTCAACATTCCGGATAAAGGAAAAATGTTGATGGTTAACGTGCCTGCGGCCAGCGGTTCCCGCTATGTCGGCAACGTCTTCGAATGGTGGACCAAGGGCGACGACGGTACGTTGAAACAGGNCATTGAAGATAAAACTATTGAGTGCCATAAGTAAAATTATCCTCGGCGATAAAGCGCTATCCTCGTCGGGGGCGCTATCTCGTCATGCTTTGACGTTTCCCACCTCAACATTCCCGGCAATCACGTCGATGCGCACTGATCTGACGGGGCAACGGCCGTAGATCGCCCGTCCGCCGACTTGCTCGTCGGCCGTTTGGCTGTCTGCGGCGTGATTTCTCGCGGCGATCGGCCTATCATCCAGTCTGAACACATGTACGCGAAGGCTGATAAGGATGTCAGGAAAACAACGGGTTATATGCGGTATTGCCGCACTTCTTTTTATCGCTTTGATCGGGGCTGTCGTACGCTATTGGCCCGATTTCCTCTCCGTGATGTTGGCAATACAGATCGATCTCCACCGCTATCTGGTGGGATACCTGCTCCAACTTCAACTTGGACACACGCATCTGGGCTATGGGGCATGGCTGCTGGCCGCCAGCTTCATCTACGGCGTATTGCACGCCATCGGCCCCGGACACGGCAAATTCATCATCACGACCTACCTCAGCGTCTCCCATGAGACGGCCTCTTCCGCCAGAATCCTCGCCTTTCTGGGCGCGATGACGCAGGGTCTTGCGGCAATTCTGTTCGTCTCTCTGCTGGTGGTGTTCCTGAACGTCTCAATAGGCGATTTGAGCCTAAGTCGCTGGTATATGGAAAAAATCAGCGCGCTCTACATCGGGGCGTTCGCCGTCGTGTTGATTGTCAGAGCCGCACGCGCGGGGCAAACCCGTCCGGCCATCCGCCGTTGTACGCCGGTGGTCGCCGGTGCGTCGGCGGTATTGGCTCGATCTCTTGCGAAAACGGCTATTGCGCCGGCGGCCTGCTGCGGACATCACGCCCTCAACCCGGCGGCCGTGCCACGCGATCTGTCGTCCGCGTTGGCGATGATTGCCGCTATCGGCATTCGGCCATGCACCGGCGCGATAATGATCCTGGCGTTCGCCAACGCGGTCGGCTGCTTCAACTGGGGCATTGCCGCCGTCATGGCGATGGCGCTGGGAACGGCGTTGGCGATCTGCGCGCTGGCAACGTGGGTAATCCATTCGCGCGACCGGGCATCGTCTGTGTTGCAGCGTACGCGCCACCCTGTGTTCGGCACGCTGCGTCCTTGGCTGCTGTCGGCTTCGGGACTGCTCCTGTTCCTGTTTGCCCTTCTGATGTTCTCCTCCACCTTGCCAGCGAACGCGATGGGCGATGCGCTTAACAACGGCTGTTAAGCGCAAACCCCGATGAAAGGCCTGGAATGAGAACGGGGCGGGGGCGTATTCAAGGTTGTCACCCCAGCGGCCGCGTGTTTTCATTGGGCGTCGACGGCGGCAGAACGTTGTTTTTTTAGGAAGCGAGGCAACGTCGGCGACGGGCGCTCCTTCGCCGCTTTTCGCGCGGCGGAAGAGCCGACTCACTCTCAGATAATCCAATGCCATGTCTCAGATGAACCAGGCGAGCTTCAAACTCTCGCCAGAAAAAACGCTGTCGGACGAACAGCTAGCGCTCAAACAGCGAGTGGAAGCCTTTCTGTGCCAACATCGTCACGCCGCTCAGGCGTGTTTCGTTATCCAAGGGGCGGCGGGCACCGGCAAAAGCGTGTTCCTGCATGCGTTGTTCGCCGATTTACAGCGTGACGCGCGTCAGCGGCCGGATCATCCGCTGTACGGCAGCGAAAACGTGTTGCTCGTCAACCATCCTGAAATGCTTAAAGCCTATAAAAACGCGTCGGACTTGCAGGCCGCACTCCGTAAAAAAGACTATGAACGCCCGACGACGTTCATTAACCGCATGCGCAAACGTGAAGCCAAGGTGGATATCGTGCTGGTGGACGAAGCCCACTTGCTGCTGACCCGTAGCGATCGCTACAACCATTTTTTTCAGGACAATCATCTGGAAGAGATTTTGCGCCTCGCCCGCTGTGTGGTGCTGATTTTCGATGAGCAGCAGGTGCTGAAATCCAAAAGCCTGTGGCGAAAAGGCGATCTTGAGCGATTGATCGCCCGCGGGCCGCACGAAGTCCATCTGTTGCGGCATCAGTTCAGGATGAAGGCCGCTACGTCGGTGCAATGCTGGATTGACCACTTCTGTCGGCGACAACTGTTGCCCTTGCCGGTCGCGGCACCCGGCGAGCCGATGTTTGAGCTGAAGATCTTCGACGATGCGCAGGCCATGTATACGGCGATCCGGCGGCGCAACGCCGACAGCGGACTGTCGCGGATGCTGTCGACCTATGATTACCCCTATCGGCTGGACGGACAGGATCACTTTATTGAAGCGGGCGACTTCCGGCTGCGCTGGGATCGCTCGAAGCCGAACGAGCGCCTGCCGTGGGCGGAGCGGGAAGACACTATCGACGAAGNGGGCTCGGTATACACGGTGCAGGGCTTTGACCTCAACTACGTCGGGTTGATTCTGGGGCCGTCGGTATCGTGGGACGCCGAGCGCGGTGAAATCCTCATCGACCCGTCCCGTTATGAGGACGGCGCGGCGTTTCAAGGGACCGGGCGTCTTGACGACGCCGAGGCGGTGAAAGTCCGTATCATGCTCAATGCCATTAACGTGCTGATGACCCGCGCGATTGATGGACTCTATATTTACGCTCACGACGCAGGACTGCGTCGCCAGCTGCTTCACTTACAGGATGAGGCGGCAAACCACGGAGAGAACCATGTCTGCAAATGAACTGGTGTGGATTGACGATCCGCGCATGAAAACGGTGTCCCGGCACGTCGAGGTGATTGATGACTCCGTCAACGCGCTGGTGGAACGGATGTTCGCCCTTATCGAGAGTATGAATGATTCGGGTCTGGCGGCGATCCAGTTGGGGATCCCGCAGCGCATCGTGGTGATTGATATGGACGACGAACAGGGTACGCGCCAGCGTTTGGCGCTGATTAACCCGGAGGTGGTGGAACGATCTGAAGAAACAACCTCGCATCTCGAACTATGTTCCTCCATCCCGCAGCATCCCTTGCCTGCGGAGCGGGCCAAGCGCGTGCGCGTGGCGTATACCGATCGGGACGGCAATCAACAGTCGTTGGAAGCGGGTGGAGCGCTGGCCGTGTGTTTACAGCATGAAATCGATCATCTCGATGGATTGTCGTTGATCGATAACCTGTCCGCTTTGAAACGTAACCGCATTCGAACCCAGCTGGCGAAGCTGCGTCGCAAGCTCGCACCGCGCGACGAATAGCGAGGTCGCCGTGTCTTTCCCCGTGTTGCCGTATTAGCGACAGCCGGGATGAATCTCCCCCCGGGCGCAGAACACGCCCGAGGGAGCGCGAGAGCTAGTGGAACAAAGGCTGTGGGGACGTCACGCCTGGGACCTCAGAGCGCGTCATCTTCTGAACGATGTCGTCCAGCGGGCAGAGCCAGCCGACGGCCGTTTGTTGGCAGTGGCTGTCGTGATACTCCTCGATCAGCGGCGGCGCCTCTGACGNCAGCGGGCTGAGATTGCGCCACTGGTCCAGCGACATGGCGCTAAACGTCAGGCGCACGTAGCGCTCGCCGCTGCGGGTATCGCGATAGCGTTCGAATGCCAGACTGGCTCCCGGCGGGATATCGTTACGCGGATATTCTCCCAACGTCCAGTTCATCTGTAGCATGGTCTGGATTTGCGCGATATTGGTGTCATGGCCGACGAACATCACCAGCGGTGCCTGGAATCTGCGGTTTTCCAGGGCGGACGCCGTGGTGCCGGCCGTGAGCGCCGCGACCAGCTGAGACATCAGCAGCGTACCGCCGTGTCGCGCCAGCTCCGGGGTATCGCTGACCAAATCGTATTTAGCCGCGTGCAGCGCCATCAGCGCCGACACCTCGCGCGCATTACGGGCATGGCCGAAAGCCACCTGAGACAGCGGCAGTCCCTCGCTGTACTGTAGGCGGATGGTTTCGCCTATCGTCGCCCCCGGCGACAGCGGGCCTTTGAGCGATACGCCGTGCTTTTTTTCCACCAGCTTCCACGGCGCATTCAGGAACTCGCAGGACGACGGCGTATCGGCGCAGACCGCCTCGCGCAGCAGCGTGATGGCGGGCTGATAGCGTTTATTCAGGTCCTCTGCGCTGCCCGTCCGTGCCGTGACCTGCTGTTTGACCGTCTCTTTGTCCGGCTGGCTCAGGCCCATATCCACGCTTTGAAACAGCGGATCGCGCTTTTCACGCGTGCTGCCCGCCGCGAGTCCGCAGCCCGGAAACATCCCGTCAAGGAGCGCTTGCGCCGTGGCGCGGGTTCTTTGCAACGGGCTGGACCAGACAAACACCTGTTCCGGCGGCGGACAGCCCGCGCCGATGGGCAGACCTGCCGCTCGCCAGCGGGCGATTTGATAGGCGCCCTGATGGATAATCCCGGCGTAACCGTGACCAGAGAGNTAACCGTCTTGTACCGTCCATGCGGGCCACGTTTTACCGGTCGCTTTGTTCAAGGCGTCGGTGTCCGTCTGCGGACGGACACCGTGGCGGCTCAGGGTAACGACATTTTCCAGCGTGAATGGCGCCTCGGGCGCGGCCATCAAAGGGAACGTGGTGACCAGCGCCAGCGTGGCGGCGCCCAGTTTGAACATGTTCATAGCGGATAGCGAACCTCATGATTAAAACGTGTATTTAAATCCGGTAGCGTAAGTCGTTTGCCGTTTATCGCTGCTTTTGGAAACGGATTCGTTGGTGACCTCAAGGACATATTGCCAGTGGGTCAGGAATTTGATTTTCATTTCGACCTGATGTTCATAGTCGGTATCACGTTTAGCGAAAATAGGCTGGTCGCTAAAATAACGAGAGTATTTATAAGATAGCGTCGCGCGGCTGACTTTATATTTTGCTCCGGCATCAATACGGTGTGTATGTTTGGTCGGTTTATCGTCGTAATCGGTTATTTCGTAGCGATAACGCGTCGCAAGGGCAATATTATCAACCATAAACCATTCCGCGCTCAAAGACGGTTTCCAGGTCTGCTTTTCATCGTAAATGCTGGTGGTTATGCCGGGCGTCAATGTCAGGGAAGGGGAAACCGCCAACGCATCATCGACGCCTAACTCCGTTTTATCTTTTCGTAAGNGGTTGAAAGCCTTGCCTGCCGAGCCATCCGATGACTCGCGTGAATAGGTTTCCCACTCTGCGGACAGCCCCAGTCCCTGACTGAAGCGGTGTTCAATACCGAATTTATCGCTGTGGGTATGGGAGACATCGCTGAATTCATGTTTCCAGAAAAGAGAAACCGCCTGAGATTGAAAAGACAAAACGGATAAAAGGATGAATAAAAATTGACGTAATAACATTAATAATCGCCGTTTGTGCTAAAAGTGCTGCGAATATAGGGGTGCGACATGACAAAAAAATGAAAATTATTTGTCGCTAAGATAATGAGATGAGATTTTATTAAATAAGCCAGAAGTCAATGTCTGCCTATAAAATAAAATGCTTTTTATCTCATGATAATTAAATTGTTATTCTGCCGATGGCATGACGTTATTGTCACCATCGGCAGAATAGGCAGGCTATCGCGCTTAAGGCAGACGCGTCGTCTTTTTCAGCGCGATATACAGCACGCTGGCGACGACGAGTGAAGTAAACGCGGGAACGCCCCACTCAACGTTCAGGCCCACGACGCTGCCGACAATACTGGCGAGAATGGCCGCCCAACCGATCGCGGGGGTGTTGGCCGCATCCGGCAACTGACCCGTCTTGCGGCTGGCGTCCAGCAGCGTTCTATGACTGCGCAGCAGGTAATAGTCCACCAACATAACCCCGATAATCGGCGGAAATACCACGCCCAACAGCGTCAGGAAATCGACAAACCGGTCCAGAATACCGAGCACCGACAGCAGCGTGCCGATCAGACCAATGACCAGCGTGATCGACATGTAGCTGAGCTTTTTACCGGTAATGCCTTCAATCGCGTTAGCTAATCCCAGCGAGGAGGAGTAGAGATTGATATCGTTGATTCTCAACGTGGAGAATACGACGGCGATCAGCCCGATGCCCCCGGCCATCTGCGACATAATGGTGACGACATCCGCCGTGTTCAGCGCTCTCGCGATCAGGATAGCGAGACCGTTTACGATGAATTCGCCGACGATAATCGACATCAGTGTCATCCAGAATACGTGGCGGCCTTTCTGCGAATAGCGGGTCATATCCGGCGTAATCAGGCTGGCGACGATGCATCCGCCGACGACCATGGTGGCCCCGGCGCTGATGGAGACGGACTCGGACGGGATCGAGTTGATCAGAGCGTAGAACGAGTGCCCCGCCAGCGTTTGCGTCGAAATGTAGGCGACGATACCGATGAACAGCGGGACGGCGATACGGGCGGTATAGCGCAAGGCTCTGAAACCGGAGGCGACCAGCAGGGTCAGCGCCACGCCCGACAGCGTGGCGGAGCCGGCGAAGCCCAACTTGTCGTTAAGCGCGTAGTTGAGCGCTCGCGCAAACACCGCGTTCTGTACGCCGAACCAGCCGAGCAGGCTGATGGCGATCACCACGCCCATCAGCACGGCGCCCAGTCGGCCGAAGCCGCACCACCGCGCCAGCAGGCTGCCGGACAGTCCCTCCATCATGCCCGCATAGCCCAGACCGACGGTCACGATGCCGAAAATAAGGCTGCCGATGGCGATGGCGGCGAATGCCTGACTAAGCGTCATCGAATGCCCCAGCACGGCACCGAGCATGAACTGATCCAGGGCGGTCAGCATGCCGATGTGCACCAGCGCGATATTGAAAAAAGGCAGCCTCGCGGAGAGGGGAACCCGGCTAACCGGGTAATCGTCTAATTTTTCCATGTTTTCCAGAGTCCTTGTGGTTAATCGCCTATTCCTGCAGGCGCGGCCGGTTTTAATGCCAGCTGACAGCCAACGCGATTCCCGGTCGTCGGGCGGACGCGAGGTCACCTTGCGCCCCGAGACAATCGGGAATCTCTCGGGATGGATCGGTAAATTCGCCCGGCGTGGTCACCGCGCTAAATATATTGAATGCCTTTCACCAGCAGGGTGGGCGGTATGTATTTATCCAGCCCGGTGTGATAACAAAACGCTTTAAATTGATGCAGTGAATGCACGTCGGCTTTTTGGTAAATGCTATATATTCTGTTTTCGACGGTTTTATAGGCAAGGTTGGTTTTTTGGGCGATCTCCTTGCCCGAAAAGCCCTGCAAAATCAGAAAAATCATTTCCAGCTCCGAGGGCGTAAATAAACTGTTTTCGACGCGGGTAATCAGCGTAGAGGGCGCTTTCTTATCGATATAAACCAGCGGGGAGAGCGTCGTCAGCGGTTTGGCGTTCCACATAGNGCCGATACAGCGTTTCCTGACATCGAAGATAGGGATTTTTTCACTGACGAACGGCGAGAGAAAAGGTTCGCCGTTCCAATAGTGTGTTTCAATGACGGCGACGCTTTTCTTGCTGTGCTCCGTTCGTCTGTCGTGCTCGATGAAGTCTTCCGACATCTCCGCCCATTCGGCGGGGAATTCGGCGTCCAGTTTCCCCTCGAACTCAAAATGGGCGGGCGTATTGGTATACGTTAGGGCGGCTTTGTTCATATAAATATGCCGCGATGCCAGATCCTTGATACCCCAGGGTTCGTGCAATGCTTCCATCACGGTAATCAGACCGCCGATATAACGGCTGATGTCCTCGGTGNCCTGTGGCATCCTGGCCTCCTTTCAAGACGGTTAGATAACTTACTGGAACTCCTTACGGAGATAATGGCGCGTAAAACGGTGAGCGTAACCGGCGAGGTGGCCGTACTCCTGATAACCAAGTTTCTCGTAAAATCCCTTGGCCTGAAAACTGAAGGTGTCGACATACGCCATATGGCAGCCGCGTTTTTGCGCTTCCGCCTCAGCCTGCTGCATCATTTGGCGGCCTAAACCGGCATGCCGATACGGTTCGCCGACCCACAGAAATTTAATTTCCAGCGCTCCCCACCAGGTGCTCGCAACCAGTCCTGCAATAATTTCATTATTGTCATTGGTGAAAGTTAGAAAGAGCGGGTGAATATCACCTTCCTGAAATTGTTTATTGTGTTGCAATAAACTTTGAATGACAAATTCCTCATCCTGAGGGGCGGGGGTGTCGGTAATATTCAACTTCATTATTTTTATGCTCCTGATTTTTATGTAACTTATATCGCATCCAGGCGAATATTAATCTTTAGCATAAATTGTTTTTTGAGACAAGAGAGGTTTTCACTCCTTTATCTTTAGGTTGCTTTGGTTAGTCTATTTCGAGTTTATGCAAGAAAATCCAGGCGTTAAATACGCTTATAGTGAAATGATGAGTCGTATCCTCTTTGTCATCACCAGGGAAATATATTCTTATTGGAGGGGGGAGTAATGATGAGTGAGTATCAGTTCTTTTGCGTATCAATTATTAATGATCAAAATAATCGATTGTATGTAGTGAATTAATAATATTTAACGATACTTTACATCTAAGAAAGCGAGCCTCTTAGACGGAGGCTCGGGCGAGTAAAACAAATTAGTCGACCGACCGAATAAACGCCAGCAGATCTTGATTCAATCGATCCCCGTGCGTCTGGGCGATAGCATGTGGCGCACCTGCATAGACCTTAAGTTGGGCGTTTTTGATCATCTCTGCGGCCACCTTGCCCGTCGATTCGAACGGCACGACCTGGTCGGCGTCGCCGTGAATAACCAGCGTGGGAACGTTAATGCTGTGCATATCCGGGCGGAAGTCCGTTTCAGAAAATGCCGTGACGCAGTCGAGCGTACTTTTCAGAGAGGCCAGCAGCGCGATATTCAGCGTTTGCGTCAGCACGCCCTCAGAGACCTGCATCCCTTTATTAAGACCGTAAAACGGCGTGGCGAAATCGCTGATAAACTGCGCACGGTCTTGCATAATCCCTTCGCGGATGCCGTCGATAACCTGTTGCTCCACCCCATTCGGATAGTCGGCGGACTTCATCAGCTTCGGGGTGACCGCGCTGAGCAGGGCCAGGGCCTTGACGCGGTCAGCGCTGTGGCGGTGGAGGTAGCGGCAAACGTCGCCGCCGCCCATCGAAAAACCGATCAGCGTCATCTCGTCTAACTGCAGGTGTTCACTCAATTCGTGAATATCGTCGGCCAGCGTATCGTAATGATAGCCATTCCAGGGCTGGTCTGAACGCCCAAAACCGCGGCGGTCGAAGGCGATGGCGCGGAAGCCGTGTTCGGCGAAGAAATACAACTGACTGTCCCACATATCGGCATCCAGCGGCCAGCCGTGACTGAACAACAGCGGCTTACCTTTCCCCCAATCCTTGTAATACAGCTGAGTACCGTCTTTCGTTCTGAATGTGCTCATGCGTAATACCTCTGATAGGTAGCGAATGTGAAGATGAATGCGTACTCCCGGCTCGCTTGGTGCCGGTTCGGGCGACGCAGACGCTATTTCTCAGCTTAGCAGGATATCCTTATTTGACAGGCCGCTGGGCGTTGGGCACGGCTTATTCGGCGAAGACAAAGAATGAAATAGCGGAGAGGCACGATTGTCGTCACGATGTGAGCGAGCGGCGCATTTGCGGTGTTTTACAGGAAGAGAGGCACACGCTTTACTCAAAGAGGACATCTGAATTTAAGGAGGAATACAAGATGAAAATGACGATTGGCGCATTCGTGCTGGCGCAACTGAAAGCCTTATCCATTCGAACGGTTTTTGGCGTTCCTGGCGATTATAATCTTGAGTTATTGGAGTTGATTGAGCACGACGAGCAGATCGATTTCGTCGGGAGTTGCAATGAGCTTAATGCAGGATATGCAGCGGACGGATACGCCCGCATTCACGGCGTTTCCGCGTTGGTGGCCACGTATGGCGTCGGCGATTTGGCGGTACTGTCGGCGATTGCCGGGGCGTATGCGGAATCGGTGCCGATTATTTTACTGACTGGCGCGCCGCCTTTATATGCCAGAGAGTATCGGATTTTGCTGCATCACTCACTGGCGGACGGTCAGCTTGACCACGACATGATCTGTTTTCGTCAATTCACTGCCGACCAACTCCTCATCACGCCTGAAAACGCAGCGCAGTCCATTCCCCGGGTCATATCCCGCGCCTGGGTTGAAAAGAAACCGGTCTACTTGCAGTTGCCTTCGGATATTAGCGATGTGGAAATCGAGGTGCCGGATACGCCCTACGACTATGTGATGCCGCAGAGTGACGTACGCCGATTGCAGATGGCCGCCGACGCGTTGTCCCATCGCCTTCAACAGGCCGAAAGACCGGTGATGCTGGTTGATCATGCGGTGGCGCGCTTTGGTCTGTCCGAAAGGCTGTGCGCATTTGCCCGACGCTTTTCTATTCCCATCGTTTCGATGTCCACGGCTAAAGGGGTTATTCCTGAAAACGATCCGCTGTGGCTGGGGAGCTATAACGGCGATTTATCTCGCCCGGACGTGCTTCGTCGACTGGAAGAGACGGATTGCACGCTGTCTTTCGGCGTAAAACCTATCGATCTCAACACCAACTTTTTCTACACGTCGCCGCTGTTCAAAGAGGTCATCCATATCGCGCCCTATTCTCTGACGATGGAAGCGGACTTCTATCCCGCCGTGGCGACGGGGGATCTGCTGCGCGCCGTCATGCTGGCGCTTCCGGAGCGGACGAGCGAGCGACCTGTGGTGGGGGCGCCCACGGAGGTCAGCGAAGCAGCCTGGGGACAGCAGGCCTTCTGGCAGCGCATACAGACCTTCATTCAGCCGGATGACGTTGTGGTCGTGGATATCGGCACCAGCAACGCGGGCGTGATGGGGCTGCCGCTGCCGGATGGCGTCACGGTGGTGGGGCAGCCGCTATGGGGAGCCATTGGTTATTCATTACCGGCCTTGCTGGGCACGATGCTGGCGGCGCCGCAGCGCCGGCATGTGCTGTTTGTCGGCGACGGGGCGTTTCAGATCTCTTGTCAGGAGCTGGCGACGTTGATGCGTCTCGGTCTGGCTCCCGTTATTTTTCTGCTCAACAATAACGGCTACACGATTGAGCGCTACATCCTGGGGAAGCGCTCGTCCTACAACACGATACCCGCCATGCGGTACACCGAACTGCTCCATGCCATGGAGGGCGGAGATGACGTTGTCGGCGCGGTGGTGGAAAATAGCGCCCAACTGGACGCCGCGCTGGAGCAGGCCGAACGTGCTCAGTCGCTCACGTTGATTGAAGTCAGGCTGTCAGACTTGGATAGTCCGGCGGCTTTGAAAACGCTGTGCGGCCACTGTCGCCGATTTAATTTCGGGATTCGGGCTCCACGNCTTCCGTAGCACGGTGTCATCTTTGCAGGCCGCCGTTTTCGGGTGGTCTGCCATCACGCCCCAACGCTAGAAAGTTATTTTATCATTATCCCGGTTATGCAATTCCGCTTTGTAGCGATATTTATTGCCTGAGTGTCCGCATGATTTTATTTTATTTTACGCATCGTTCCTTTTGGGATAATGACCGTTGTTTACAGGCAATGGTTATATTTTTCTTTTAGGTATAACTATTTCTTATGTTTTTATATATCCGCGCTTCACGCGAAGGTTATTCCTGTTTCAGTGACAATGGCATACCGATCTGATGCCAAATACATTTTGGGTGGCGTGTGTTTTTATTCAGGAGTGACAGTTTCAACATGTTGTGCTATATCTATAAATACTGCATATAACGGTCGATAATATCGTCATTAGACGATATGTCCAAATATTTCATCAATAACCACCTTTCGAAGAATTATCTATGCCACGTTTAACACTCACTTGAAATAAAGGAAAATTATGTCTGATGTACACGACGACAGCGATAAATACAGTCATAAACCACCGGTGATATCACTGGCTGACAATGAAAAGACATCCGATACATCCGAGAGTGAAAATAACAGCTTTTTAAGCGCTGATGCCTTTTTATTGACAGCAACGGCCATTGCCGCCATCGCGGGATTCTTATATGGCTACGATACCGGAATTATTTCCGGCGCTCTGCTGCAAATCACCCATGACTTTTCCCTCACTTCCCATGCTCAGGAGCTGGTCACCAGCGCCATACTGGTCGGCGCCGTAGTCGGCGCCTTGTCATGCGGTAAGCTGTCCAGCGTGCTGGGGCGGCGGTACACGGTCATGATTGTCGCCGCCATCTTCGCGCTGGGGGTGATTGGCTCGGGTCTGTCCCCCAACGCCTATTATCTCGGCGCCGCGCGGCTGGTGCTGGGCTTCGCCGTCGGGGGCGCATCGCAGATTGTGCCGGTCTATATTGCCGAGCTGGCGCCGCCGGAGAAACGCGGCCGACTGGTGACATTCTTTAATATCTCTATCGGGATCGGTATTCTCACCGCCGCGCTGGTCGGGACGTTTTTGCAGGATCTCTGGTCCTGGCGAGTGATGTTCGCCGTCGCGGCGATCCCTGCGGTAATTCTGCTGCTCGGCATGCTGCCGCTGCCGGAAAGCCCGCGCTGGCTGGTGGGTAAAAAGCGCATGAAGGAAGCGCATGTGGCGCTGGATACGGTGCGTGAAACCGCCCGGGAAGTGCGCCGCGAGATCAAGGCCATCCAGCGCGTGCATGAGCGCGCCAAACGCAAGTCGACCGGCAGTTGGAAAGATCTGAAGCAGCCGTGGCTACGTCCGGCGCTGGTCGTTGGGTTGGGCATTGCCGCGTTTACTCAGCTCTCTGGCATCGAAATGATGATTTACTACACACCGACCTTCCTGACTGGCGCAGGTTTCAGCCGGGATATGGCGCTACACTCCGCGCTGGGCGTGGCGATCATTTATCTGGTGCTGNCCATCGTCGGCAAGCTGTTGGNCGACCGCATCGGCCGCCGTACCTTGACGCTGTACATGATCCCCGGCGCGGTCATCAGCCTGGCGCTGCTGGGGCTGATGTTTAGATTGAACGCCAGCGGCGGTCAACACGGCTGGCTAATTGTGGCTTGCCTGTTTGCCTTTATGATCTTCAACTCGGGTGGGATTCAGGTCATCGGCTGGTTGGTGGGATCGGAGGTCTACCCGCTGGGCGNCCGTGAAAAGGCCAGCAGCCTGCACGCGGCTACGCTGTGGGGCTCAAACCTGCTGCTGACTTCCACCGCATTGTCGATGGTGAATTTGCTGGGTATTGGCGGCGCCATGTGGTTCTACGCTTTGCTGAATCTGCTGGGGTTCATCTTCATCTACTTCATGATGCCGGAAACGAAAGGGCGCAGTCTGGAAGAGATTGAAACCTCTCTGAAGGAAGGGCGTTTTTATCCCAGCCATCAGCGCGAACAGGCCGTCACGCAGGAACCGTAACTCATTCGTCAGAGGGGCATCGCCCCTCTTTTTTCGGCTTAATTTTTCCGGTCACCGTCTGGCCTAATCGCAGGGGCGGCGAGGGCAGACGCAACGGCCCGCGTTAAATCTGACTGATGATAATCCCGCCGCTCAACACCAGCGCCAGACCAATCAGGGTGAGGGTCAGTTCCTTGCGGGTTTTATGTTCCTTCAGAATAAAGATCCCGCCCAGCGTGGAGATAATGACGCTCATCTGAGACAGGGTAAAGCCGGTCGCCACGCCGTTGCGCTGCGCGGAGATCAGATAACCCAGCGCGGCCACCGCAAAGATCAGGCCGGGCAGCATGCTCCAGTAGGTCCGTTTCTCTTTGAGCGTACCGCCGAGTTGTTTGATGGAGAGCAGGAGCGACATCGCCACCATGCCCGCCGTTTGCGGCAGGAAGGCGTCCCNCCCGCTGAGATTAAAGATGCGGGGCAGGGCGGAATAGCCGATGTAGCCGAACATGGAGACGATCAGAATGCCCACCCCGGCGAGCAGGTGTTGCTCACGCGAGGTGTTTTTCTTAGAGGTGTACGTGGTCAGGTAGACGCCGACTATCACCAGCAAAATGGCGAAAAAGCCCACCATTTTGGTACTTTTCCACTCCCCAAAAAAGCAGACGCTGAACAGTGACGTCCCGATCAGCTGCAACCCGGTGGAAACGGGCATGGCTTTCGACACGTCTATTTTCGTAAAGGAGACGTATTGCAAATATTGACCGAAGGCCCAACACATGCCCGAACCGGCACCCCCGACGATAACCGGCCAGACCAGATTCGCTGGCACGAAGATCGCGACGACAAGCGCGACCACGAAAGCGCCCAGCGTGGTGCCAATGATCTGATTATTGGGCGAGCCGCCGATAGACGACACCACGAGCGGGAGGATCCCCCAAAACAGCGCCGGGATCAGCGCGATCAGTATATTCATGCCTATTTATCTCTTAACGGATTAACGACGTCTCCCTTCCCTTCGGCCCACGGCGCGAAGAGAAAGGAAGGAAGCGTTGCTGAGGGGAGGGGGTTATCCCTGACCGCCCTGGAAAGAGGGGTAGAGCGTCATGCCGCCGTCGGCGAATAGCGTAATGCCGGTGACATAAGAGGCTTGCTCAGAGGCGAGCCAGGCCGTGACATTGGCGATCTCTTCGGGTTCGCCGGCGCGTTTCATCGGGATCATTTTTTCCAGCGCCGCGCGTTTCTCAGGGTCGTTCATTTTTTCTTTGTTGATGGGCGTATTGATGGCGCCCGGTCCGATACCGTTGATGCGAATACCTTTGTCCGCATATTCCAGCGCCAGCGTCTGCGTCAGCAGTTTCACGCCCCCTTTACTGGCCGCGTAACTGGCGAAAGTCGGCCACGGGATCTGCTCGTGCACGGAAGACATGTTGATGATGGTGCCCTGAATATTGTTTTCCAGGAAATACTTGATGGCGAGTTTGGCGGTCAGAAAATAGCTGGTCAGGTTAACAGAGATGACCTGATTCCAGTCGTCCAGCGTCGCCTCGTGGGAAGCGGTCTGTTTCTCGATGCCGGCGTTATTCACCAGAATATCGAGACGTCCGAAGGTGTCGATAGCCGTTTGAAGCACCTTTTGCGTGTGTTCTTCGAGGCTGATGTCGCCTTTGAAGAGGACGGCTTTTCCGCCGCTTTGCTCAATCGATTTGGCCACCTCATTCGCCCCGTCATCGTCCGAGCGGTAACACACCACCACGTTGACTTTCTCCGCCCCGAAACGCTTGGCAATCGCCGCGCCAATGCCTTTCGATGCGCCAGTGACAATCGCCACCTTATCCTGTAAATCATTGAACATAATAACTTTCCTCACAGTGTGCGTGTGTTGGTACTGTTGTTTTCAAGTCGTGTTTAGCCCAGGGTTTTATGCAGATGGCGCGAGGATGGCGCGGTTAACGCTGAGGGCTTAATGCAATCGCAAAGCTGCCGTGGAACCAAAAGCCTTGCGTTCATGCCCAGCGCAAACGCCGGACGTGTCGCTTTGCCGCGCTTGATATCAGCTCGCTGCGGAGCCTGAGGCCGGGTAGGGACTTCCGATGAAGGCGCGTCACCATTCACGCCGTTACAGTATAGTTCATGTCAGTTTTTTCTCTTTTCGGCGGCCGAAAAGCAGTGAAATACGCTGGATTTGTCGTGAATGTCGCGGCATCGACGGCGCGATGGAGGGGAACCGCCCGAAGCGACGTGGCGTCAGGGCGGGTGAGAGACGCAGTCCGACCGTCACTGCGGACAGTGACGCCGTAGGGTTAGCGAGGGCTTCTCGTTGAACAATTTCTGATAGTCGATGGCGAACTGGCTCAAATGCCAGAATCCCCACTGCATCGCGGCGTCTTGCNCCGTGCGATGCGGTGTCTCGGGGTCGATCAGCTCTCGCCGCACCGCATTGAGCCGGATGATTTTGAGCCAGGCGTTGGGGGCGATGCCTAAGATGTTCTGGAAGGCATTTTGCAAGGTGCGGCGGCTGACGTGGAGTCGATTGCACAGGTCCAGCACGGTGACCGGTTCTGAGGTTTGGCTCAACACATATTCTCGTGCAAAGGCGATCAGTTTGCGGTGATGATGATTTTGCGCCGGTTCCGTCGGCGGCTGGACGTTTTCCAGAAACGACATCAGCATCGTGAGAAGGTTATGGTTCAACAGTTTCTGCGTATTGCCTTTTTTCATGACCTGCGGGAAATGGCAGCTGTACCACAGTGCATGGCGGATGTAATCGCAGAGCTGTTCCTTGTTGCTGAGATCCATTTGCAGCGTGGTGCCGCGGGTCAGCCGTTCGGTCAGCCACTGCGGGTCGCTGAGCGCGCCGATGTATTGATGCAGCAACTCATGTGAAATCACGACCCCCAAAATGGAAAAGTCGTCCGGCGTTGAAAGCTCGAACTCTTTCCCGCCGGGGCTGACGGCAATGCCGTACTTGTCCAGCGGTTGCGCGTTGATAAACCCCATGTTCTCCTGCGTAGAAGGAATACCGAACCATAACGACCCTGCCCAGGCCATACAGGATTGGCGCAACGCCAGATTAGTGTATTCGTGACAGAGCTGCATGCCGTCTAACAGCAGTTCCTGTAGCTCGCCGCGGAAATGGCCGGGCGAGACTTGATCGTAAAGCTGTTGCCAGGCGGTGATGGTGCGGGACTGGGCGTAAACGTCCTGCGTGTAACGCTGATGCATCGGGTGATGAGTTTGACTCTGTAATGCCTGGACGGCGTCGGGAGGTGTCGGCTGGGCGGNAAGCTGATGCGGATGAAGGCGATGGTCTGTTTTCATCTGTCGTTTCCTCCGGTAAAACCTTTGCGCTGTGTCGCACAATGAGCCGATGGGGGGCGTGGTCCCTGCCACTCTGTGCTGGCGGCAGGGACGCTTAGCATACGAAAACTAGACGATGCGGAACATATCCACCATCACACAACGACGGATTCGAACGAAAGTCCGTCCCGATGTCACCCCTTCGCCGGTCGGTGTGGAAATGGTCATGGATGTCCAGCCCTCGCCGCCGAATCCCAGCCCGGCGATACAGGGACCGTTCTTAACGAAAATACTGGTGTTGATGCGGCTCGCCATCTTGTGCAGATGGGTGATGTCGGTCGAGTGCATCGCCGCCGTATGGCGACATCCGCCCTCCAGCCGCACCGCCAGCTCGATGGCTTCTTCCACGTCGGCCGCGCGCNCGACGGGCAGCACCGGCATCATCATCTCCGTCACGGCGAAGGGATGATCGGCAGGCGTTTCCGCCAGCAGCAGCCGCGTGTTGTCGCCGACGTCCAGGCCAATCGCCGCGGCGATCTTCGCCGCATCGCGCCCTACCCAGTCGCGGTTGGGGCGGCCTTTCCCGTTTTCGTCGATATCGGTCAGCAGCAGCGGCAGCAGCTGTTCGACCTGCTCGCTCGTCAGCAACACCGCCTGATGCTGCTGCATGTGGGTCAGCAACGCGTCGGCCACGCTGTCGACGACGATCGCCACTTTTTCATCGACGCAGATAATGTTGTTGTCGAAGGACGCGCCGCGCACAATGTCACGCGCGGCGCGAGCGATGTCCGCGGTTTCATCCACCACGACGGGCGGGTTGCCTGCGCCAGCGGCGATCAGGCGCTTATCCGTATGTTTACGCGCGGCCTCCACCACCGCTTCGCCCCCGGTCACGACCAGCAGACTAATACCCGGATGGCAAAACAGGCGCTGAGCGGTTTCAATATTTGGGTCTTCGACGGTGACCAGCAGATTATCGGGGCCGCCTACGGCGATAATTGCCCTGTTCAACAGGCTGATGGCGTGCAGGGAGACCTTCTTCGCCGAAGGATGCGGCGCAAACACGATGCTGTTGCCCGCGGCGATCATACTGATGGCGTTATTGATGACGGTAGCAGCCGGGTTCGTCGAGGGGGTGACCGAGGCCACCACGCCCCAGGGCGCGTTTTCGATCAGCGTCATCCCGTTGTCGCCGGTGATCACCTGTGCCTCCAGGCTTTCCGTGCCCGGCGTGCCTGAGAGACATTTTTGGCATATTTGTCCGTCACGCGGCCCATGCCGGTTTCGGCCACGGCCATTTCCGCCAGCACCTGCGCGTAGCGCTCACCGGCCTGACGGATCGCCGTAATCACCCTTTGCCGCAAGACCACATTATCCAGCTGTTTCTGCGCCTGCGCCGCCGCATTCACCGCATCATCCAATGAGGCAAAAACACCGTATTGCATATCGAATTTAGGCGCCGGACTTGCCGGGGCGGTGGATTCGAATATTGACTGTCCCATACGTGGATCCTCCAGGATAGGTTCTGACCCCATCCGCGAATCGAGGGATGTCGAAACGCGGAATAGCTTTCCCTGCGGGCGTTCAGGCGCCCCCCTGTGCGGTCGCTCCTACAGCGGTCGCACGGCGAACAGATTAATGGCGTGAATCTGTCCGTGGTTAGCGCGGTTATCGCCCGCGGGCTACAGGCATGTTGCGTTCGTTTAATGAATGCCACTATCAAAAATCGGCAAACTTTCCTTAAGTTTGAACCGCGTCATAAATTGACATTTTCTCTTCCAATAACGTCTTGCTTTTACGTCGTCGCCGTTTGCGGTTTGGCCTCGCCCTTTCTTTGCCCTTTTTCCTTGATCGCGCCCAACCCGGGTGAGGGCGCATTGACCAATATCGCCGCATTGCCGTGGATCTTTCCGTCTTTCATCGCCTGGTGGGCGAGCGGAATATCGCCAAAGGCAAAGACCTGATTCAGCGTGGGAAAGATCCAAGACCGTCTCGAAGGTTGATGTATGGGTCAATATCCAAGCGGGGGAGCGCCGATGAAAAGAGCGTCGACCAGAATCATTAACAGGGTGTTTTGAAGGTTCAATGTGGTATCTCCTTATGGGTCGATTAACAGATGAAGATTCGGGTCATTACCGGTTCGTCACCGCGACTTCCTGATAAAAAAATCAATGCGAATATTCCGATGGTGATGGCGCAAAATTTGAACAGCAATATAGCGTTGAGGGAATAATTTTTTGTGACTGGTGTTTTGATTTCCTATTTTTAATAAGACAAGCTATTTTTACAGATAAAATCAGTGCGAGAAGATATGGTATTTTAGGTTTAGTTCCTCTATTTAGTGATTCACTCTCCTGCCATTTATTAATACCGTGTTAGATAGTCACATTAAGTCAATATCAAATATGGTATTAATAATGAAGAAGGAGCGTGTTTTCCTTATAAATAAACCATTTATATTGTGAATGTGTTGTTTCTGTTCTAATTTTAACTCAAGGTTAAAATCGATAGGACGAAATACAGCATTCCCCAGGCGGCTCGAAGCTGTGTGATACTATAAGGATACAAATAGGCAAAACCATCTCTCAATAATGTGATAGTTTCATTAGTAGATAATGATGGCTTTTATATCGTAAATGTGTATTTATTAAAAAGGGAAAATAGTCATAAAAGTATTACTCTAAATCATACTAGGGCGAACCGCGTGGCGTTTAGGGATGAATTGGTATTGTATGACTAGTGTCGTTTTATAAATTATAATTATTGCCGTTTTACTATGTTCGAAATAAATTTTTTGCGTGCAATACCATCCCTGTGATGGGATTGACTCTTCCAGTGTGAAAATGGTGGTATAAGACTATGGATTGGTTGAAAACTCCTCCTTTATACGCTTTGAAGGCCTTCGAATCCGCCGCCAGGTATCAATCATTTACCTTGGCCGCAGACGAGCTGTCCATCAGCCAAAGCGCTGTTAGTAAACATATTCAAACGATAGAAAGTTTTTTTGGGCGCCGTTTATTTGAACGTAATGGACCTAAAGTGGTTCTCTCGTCCGACGGGATGGATTTCGCGAAAGAAGTTCATGAGGCATTTTATTCGCTCTGTCATGCTTGTGAACAATTTTCAAATACTGAAGAAATTTTGAAAGTCAGCGCACCTGTGACATTTTCACTCCGTTGGTTTATAGCCGTATTAAGGAAATTGGATGCGGACGAGAACTACCCCCGTATTATTCTCGATAGTCAGCGAGTAGGGGCTGATTTTATCGATATCAAAGATCTCAAAAAAGAAGGTTTCGACGGGATAGTTCAATATCTCCATAGGGATGAAAGTCCCGATAACCAAGAGAAGACTTTATTATTAGAGGAGNGGGTGATCCCCGTTTGTTCACCCAGTCTATTAACGCAATACACACGTTCCTCAAGGGTGGGGATTGATCTGCTGGGTTATAAATCACCCGAAGACAAGCTGATGTTGTGGAACGAAAAAGTCCCCGCCGATATTTATCTTACGCCCTTAAACCGTCAGGATTTCAACTCGATGGATTTGGCGATCAGCGCTGCGCTCCAAGGGCTAGGTATGGCCATTGTTGATGTTAATATGGTGAAAAAAGAACTCGAGAACGGTACGTTGGTCCTGCCATTCAAATATGCAATAAAAACGGGGTATGGATACCACTTCTCCTGGCTAAGAAATAATCTGCAATGTGAGAAGTTAATTGCTCTCAATCGCTTCCTAAAACAGGAAATATTGGAGGAGCGTTTAGCATTCATTCAATATATTGATTGATAGGCGTGGATATCGACGCTGTCATCAGCGTATTAACCCTATTGTCAGCTACCTCTTCTGACCGACGGTGACGACGTTCTGTCCAGTGAGGAAATGACGTGCTTATCTTGGGGAGTGCGATTTTCGTCATCGATGGCGGCTTGGGCTTTCCATCGAGCGATGCTCGAAACGGCGTATCTCCCCGATAAGTTGCGGCATGGCTTCAATTACGCGATCGGCGCCTGCGTCAATCAGCCGTGTACGGTGGCTGGGCGTGGTATGCGCGCCGCCGGTAAATCCCACGACAAACATTCCCGCACTTTTCGCCGCCGCGACGCCATGAACGGAATCCTCGATGACAATCGTCTGTTTCGGCGCGGTATTCATGACCTGAGCCGCATGCAGAAAAATGTCGGGACGGGGTTTGCCGCGGCCTGGACCGAGATCGACCGCGGAAAAGATATACGGCGCGAACAAGGACTTCAAACCCACCCGCGTCAGCATGTAATCCAGCTGTTCCGCGCTGGAATTGGAGCCGATACACCGACGGAGGGGAATTTGGGACAAGGTCTCCCGCACGCCGGCGATACTGACCAGCCTGTCGGCGAACGCGGCCATCAGCTGCGGATAAAACGCCTGACGTATGTGGGGCGGGATCGTGACCCCCTTGTGAACGCGGATCTGGTCGAGCAGCTCATCCCAGGTGAGTCCGCTGTAGCGATGCGTGAACTCATCAAGCCCGATATTGACCCTATGCTGATTCAGCAAGGACACCGTCAGCTCGATACCGATGATCTCCGAGTCGACCAACACGCCGTCACAGTCGAAAATAATTAAATCCACTCTGTCCGTCATCTCATTTTCCTGTCAGCAGGGCTGGCCGAGCGCCGTTGCCTGCGCTGGCCAGCCTGGTTAAATCGGAGATTAAGCGCTGATGCGTTGTTGGCGATATTTCACCAGCAGCCGCTGGATGTCCCGTAAACGGGGCACGGCGAGGGTGGTCAATTTTTCGCGTGTGACGCTGCGGTCAAGAGAGATGCAGTCTTTCCACAGTGAACGGCCTGCGATCACGCCGGACGCGCCGTTTCGAAGCGCGACGTCAACCTGTTGCAGGAAGGTTTCGTGGTCGACGCCGGCGGACAAGACTGCCCACGGAACGTCTCCGCAGGTTTCCGTGACGGCGGCGCAGGCTGCTTCCGAGCCGGGGTACGGGATCTTCAGCACTTTAGAGCCGCAGTCGATGCAGGCGCGGCAGCCTTCCAGGATCAGCTGGGGAATTTTACGCTGGTAGTCTTCTTTGCTTTCATTTTCCAGCGGATAGGTCAGGAACTCGACGACCAAGAACAGATCTTCTCGGGCGAAATCGGCAATGACGTTGCGCAGCGTCGCCAGATTGGCGGTATTGGCCTCCGGCGTATCCATGCGCAGGTAGATCATGATTTTGCCGCCGGTCGCCCCCAGTTCACGCACTTTGCGGGCGGTGATGCCTTCGACCATTTTTGAGATGCGGTAGCCTTCGGGCGAGGTGTCCCAACCGGAGGCATCCAGGCCGACGAGCAGGCCGGTATTGCGTGGTACCACGCCTTCATCAATGATGCCGGGGACGGCGCAGAGCGGATCGACCAGCACGCAGCCCGCCTCCGACGCCAGATATTGCGTAATATCGTATTTGGTTTTCCCCAGCGTCTCGTTACTGATTTTCGCCTGTTCTTCCGGCGTATCGGCCAATAGGGTTCTCATTCCGCCGCGCTGATCGCAGGCGACCACCATCATAGCGCCGGTATTGTCGCAAATCATTTGATAGCCACGACGTTCTGCTGTTGTCATTTTGTTCATCGGTTAATTCCTCGTACAGGAGATAAGATGTAGGGTTCTGAATGATTAAGGTGCTGAGCGACCCATGAAATAAGGCGTTCTGTCTCGATCTCCTTATCCTGAATCACGGTGTAAACCGGGCCTAACGCCATGGGCTGCGCCTTTTCCGCTAATGCGACTAATTCGGGGATATACTCTTCGCCGGGATGTCCTTTCACCCGGCAGTGGCAGCGCTGGGAATAACGCTCCGCCACCCGCTCGGGCGAAATCTGATTCCATATTTCAATCACGGTTTCGCAGTCGCATTGCGACAGGTAATTGGCTAAGACTGATTTATGCCGAAATCCAAACCAGGCATCTAAAATAAATACCGTGTTCGACGGCGAACTTTTTACAATGTTGAACATAGCCGCATAAGCGGAATAGCCCAGTTGGCGATTCAATGGCCTGTCAATAATATCGGCGAACTGCGCCATAAAAGGCTCTTTAATTTCGTCGATGCTCAAGACAGGTAAATTGAAAAAGTCGGCAATCTGTCCGGCAACGTAACTTTTTCCTGATGCCGGTATTCCATTAACCAAAATCAGTTTTTTCATAATAATCCAAGTATTTCATCAACGGTGGCGGCGTGTCTTATTCGACTTAACGTGTCCTCGTGATCCAGAAGGCCAACAATGGAAGCAATGCCTTCCGTAATATGAGAGTCCCCGTTAACGCCGCCAAACATCACAATAATATCGACGGGTTCACTGCCGTTAATTGAGATGGGCGTTGCGAGTGTCACCATACTGAAACAGTCTTTGATGACCCCGCATTCCGGTCGGGCATGAGGAATGGCGATACCTTCATCAAAAACATAATAGGGGCCATATTCCAATGTGTTATCAATTACGGCTTTCGGATAGTCAGCGGTGACAAAACCACCTTTAATTAATGGTCTTGCCGCTTTTTCGATAATTTCCTGCCAGGCGTTAACGCTGACTCTGACCTGAATAAACGAATTTTGAGCAAGAAATGATTTAATCGTCATATCGCCTCATATATTTTTGCGGATGGTGTTTCTTAACTCATCCATTCTCAGGAAAATATCGTCAACCTGATGTCGATACGGCTTAGCGGCTGAGAATACTTTTACCGCCTGGGTATATTTCACCATCAGCCGTTTTTGAATCGTGGTATCCGCCGGGTTTTTCTTGAGTCCGGATTCCAGCTGCATGATTTCCGAGTGAAGCGTTTCCGCCTCTTCGCTGTTTTCATTTTCCGGCTTCCCTGGCGTCTTTTCTAATTGAAAGAGATGCTTTAATTTCGCGAACATATTTCCTCCTCACGTCGTGATGGAATAACCCGCGCGTTCTGCCGCCTTATTTGCCCAATTTTCTATTCGCTAGCCAGACAATCAGGATGACGAAGGCGATGAAACCGATGACGAACGGCCAGTCATGCTGGAAGGTATGGCCAAGGACCAGACCGGTACTGATGACGTCTGAGTCGCTGAACGTCACGCCTTTGAAGCCGAAGGTTTCTAGCAGCGGCACCAATATCGCGGGCAGAAAGGTAATGAACAGGCCGTGAACCACGCCGCCGATGATGGCGCCTTTTCTGCCGCCCATTGCGTTGCCGAAGACCCCGGCGGCACCGCCCGCGAAGAAGTTGGTCAGCAGGCCCGGCAGGATCATGGCCAGCCCGAACAGCGGGAAGACCAGCATTCCGATAATCGATCCGACGGTGGTGGCCAAAAAGCCGACGATGACGGCATTCGGGGCGTACGGGAACAGCACCGGACAGTCGAGCGCGGGTTTGGCGTTAGGCACCAGCCGCATGGCGATGCCGCGGAAGGCGGGCACCAGCTCATTCAGCAGCAGGCGGACGCCGCTATAGAGTACGAAGACCCCGGCGACGAACTGCATGGACTGCATAAACGCATACATGATGTAGTTGGTTTCGCCCGCGAACTGCGCGATGTACGCCGACCCGGCAAAGATGGCCGGAATGAGGTACATCGGCACCATGATGACCGCCATCGACAGGTAGGTGTCTTGCAGAAATTTGAAGTTATCGGGCAGTTCCAGATCTTCGGTAGAGCGCGAGTTTTTGCCGATTGCTCGCGCTACCGCGGCCTGAACGAGGTAGCCGATGGTACAGAAATGACCGAGCGCTACATCGTCTGAGTCCGTGATTTTCCGGACGATAGGTTGGGCGATGGCCGGCATCAGCACCGCCATCACGCCGCCGAAGATCCCGCCGGTCAAAATCAACGTCGCGCCCGTCAGCCCCGCTTTGTAGCCGATGACGGTGCCAATGGTCGCCATCCATAGCAACGCCTGGCCGGTGAGAAAGATGTATTTGAACGGCGTGATCCGGGCGATGAGGATGTTGACGGCAAAAATCACCAACAGCGTCAGCGCGACTTCGGAACCCAGTTCACGGTTAGCGACGCCGGCAATCGCCGCCACGTCCGTGATATACCCCTGCATGCCGAATCCGTGGGTAAAAATATCGTTAAGAAAGGTCAGGGCGGCCACAATAATATTAATCCCCGCCATCATGATGAGAAACCCTAATAAGGTTTTGAACGTTCCCTCCACGGTTTTACCGACGGATTTTTTTTGCAGAATAAGACCGATCATTGCGATTAACGCAATTAATATCGAAGCCTGGCCTAGAAAATCAGTCACAATAAAATGAATAATAGCGTCCACGGGTTACCTCATTTTTTAGATGGATTTCAGATATGCGAGGATTTTTTCTTCAATTTCTTTTTTGTCGGTGAGTTTATTCAAGATGATGACTTTTTTCTTATCCTCTTCGCTGGCATCCGACGTTAGAATGTCAGCGAACATTTTTTGGGTAAGAATAATGTCGTATTGATAGGATGACGCTTCCGATACTGTTGTGTGATCGATATTCGCATCAATGGCGAGTTTTTGTAATACAGACTTGGCGCTCATTTCAATAGCAAAACTTGAACCGAGACCGCAGCCACATACGCAGAGTACATTAAGCATAATATTACCTCAGATAAGGTTATTTACTTTAGCGAGTTTGTAGAGATAACTATCTTTGTCCACCAATCGTTTTTTAATGTTTTCAAGATCTATCGGTATGGCTTTATTATTATTGTTGATGACAACAATTTTATTTGTCAGGCCGCTGTTAATACATCTCACTAGCTCTTCTGCGAGAATAGCGCCCTGAATGATCTCCTCTCCGGTCGGCGTGCCATTTCTTAAACCGTATCCCAGAATCGTTTTTCGGATGCGGATGCCTATCTTGTGCTCTATCTTTCCAATCATGGTATCAATCGCCCCCTGAAATCCGGGGGTATATTCTTTGGTATATCCTTCAGAACATAAAATAATGACGCTGTTCTGTATTTTTATTTTCTGTTTTATCTGGTCCGCCAGGACATCAATGTCCCAGGGGGCTTCTGGAATGAGCGCAATATCCGCATTACTTTTTANCGCCGCCTGTAATGTCAGTTCGCCGCAGTAGCCTCCCAGCAATTCAATAATAAATATCCGTCCCGGCAAGCCGCGTCCGGTATTGCGTAATTTGGCGACTTCACTGATGACCTGTTCGCAGGCGGTGGAAAATCCGAGGGTATAACTGTCGCCGTCAATATCGTTATCAATCGTCATTCCCACGCCGTAACAGCAGATGCCGTAGCTGCTCAGTGTCTTCAGAAACTGAAAAGAACCATCGCCGCCGCCCATGATCAGACAATCCAGTTTCTTATGACGAATGTTCTTAACAATCCTCTCGTAGTCGGATTTCCGGCATTTATCCTCCTTTCTCCCTGACGCGAGCAACGGCACGGAAGAGAGAGATAAATCGACCAGATCGCGGCGCGTGATGTCTTTGCAGCGATTTTCAATCAGCCCATTAATGCCGCCGTCGAAGATCACCATGTCAGATTCTGTCATCCGGTTGATCTGAAAAAGGAAATTATTCATTCCGCTGACATCGCCGCCGCTTAGTACCAATCCTATTCTCATGGTTAACCTCGGATGAAGGCTCCTCAGTGACTATGGGATCGATAGTAGAGATGGCGGGATTAATTTTTTTGGAGCACGTCACACTTATGCAACATTTCATTCGGCCAGCGAGGCTTGACAGGCTGTTTTAGCACCTGATTTTGTGATTGGCATCACACTATTTTGTCCTGACTCTTCTAATGCCGCTAGGTAATTATTTGTTTTACATATGTTTTGGTTATAGGACGTTTGACGGACAGGCGAGGCGGATTTGCACAGGAAAACGGCTGCTGCTTTTGTGATTTTCTTCACATTAATTTGGGNTAAAGCGCGAAAGGAGTCGGGGCGAGGGGAGGCGTTGGGGGGAGGTAAGCGATCTTGTGATGTCAGGGATGAGGAAAGGGCGACGCGGATTTGTTTGTAGAGTGCACATAATATGCTTGCTTTTAATACCACCGAATGAATAATACGTGGAAATTTACACAATCTTACGATTAATGGATGAAATCTTTTCATTAAAGGGATTTTTCTGATGTGTTTTTCTTATTCAAAGTCGATCTCCCCTGTGTTAGCTGCAACCGTGCTTGCCTATGCTTCCTCGGTGATGGCGGCAGACAGTCCTGATGCGCCGATGCAAGGGGCCGCCGCGATTGATGCTCGCGAGCAGCTGCGTCAGCAAGAGCGAACGCGTGCGCTGAGAGAACAAAACACCCCGCAGGCCGATGTTCGTCTCCAAACGCCTGACGCCGCGTTGCCAGGGTATCCGACAGAGGAAAATCCCTGCTTCACCCTTCATTACCTCGCATTACAGGGAGAGGCTTCCGAGCAATTCCAGTGGGCTTTGGCCTCTGCCGCCGATGCCAACGGCCGCTGTCTGGGCGCTCAGGGCATCACGCTCGCTATCAACAAAGTGCAAAATGCCATTCTTGCAAAAGGTTATGTGACCACCCGAGTAATGGCGCAGGAACAGGACTTAACTCAAGGGATTCTTACGCTTACCCTTCAGCCGGGGCGCATCAGCGATATTCGCTTCGGCCAACCGACGTCGTGGCGTGGGCGGTTGTGGAATGCCATTCCGGCATCGCGTGGCGATATTCTCAATTTGCGAGATGTCGAGCAGGGGCTGGAGAACCTCAAGCGTGTTTCCAGCGCGACGGCGGATATTGAAATTGTTCCCGGAGAACAGGAGGGCGCCAGTGATTTGCGGGTCAATTGGCAAGAAAAGCGCCCGGTTCGTCTGAGTCTGGGACTGGATGACAGCGGCTCTGAAAGCACCGGACGTTATCTGGGCACCGCCACGCTGGCCATCGATGCGCCTTTCGCACAAAACGATTTGTTTTACGCCAATATCGGCAGAGATATGTTTGCTCAGGGGCCGTACGGCAACCGCTCTAACACGCTGAACTACTTCTTCCCCGTAGGCTATTGGGCGTTTTCGGCTAACTATAGCGACTACACGTACCATCAAAATATTCCCAACGCGAATGAAGTCCTGAGCTACAACGGAAAAAGCGACAACGTCGTGGTGACCGTTTCCAGATTGCTGTTTCGCAATCAGTCCNATAAAACCACGCTCAACCTGCGGACCTACCGCAAACACGCCACAAACTCCGTTAATGGCATTGAGATCGAACAGCAGCGTCGCCGCACCGCGGGCTGGGAGTTGGGCGTCAATCAGCGCAGTTACTTCGGCGATACCACGGTAGATGCCAATGTTAGCTGGCGTCGTGGGACCGGCGCATTCGGCGCGACGCGCGCGCCGGAAGAAGCGACGCACAGCGGCAGTGCGCGCACGGGCGTGCTGTTGGGGGACGTGAGTATTCATCAACCTTTCACATTCGTCGACCAATCCCTGCGTTACTCCACCACCTTGCGTGGGCAGTGGAGCGCTAACGCATTAACCCCTCAGGAACGTTTGGCGATTGCCGGTCGCTACACCGTACGAGGCTTCGATGGCGAGCAGATGCTGTCAGGAGAAAGAGGGATTGTCTGGCGTAACGAATTAGGCTGGAACATCCGGTCGCGGGGACATGAACTCTATCTGGCGCTGGATTATGGGCGAGTGGGCGGACCGGGAACACGTTATTTGGTCGGGCATCAACTTGCGGGTTCCGCCTTGGGACTACGCGGGGCTCTTTGGCAACACATTAGCTATGACGTTTTCGCCGGCGTACCGCTCTTAAAACCGGATGCGTTCCATACCTCAGGTGCGACTGCCGGTTTCAGTATCAACGTTGAAATCTGATTCACGCTATTAGGTCCGCTGCCATTTTGTGTTTTCCCAGGGATTAACCTTTTTCACGGAAGGATGTCATGAACAAGCATTGTTACCGTCTTATTTTTAGCCGCACGCACGGCGAGTTACGAGTTGTTTCCGAATTAGCGCGTAGTTGCAGCAGCGAACCCGGTCAGACCCGAGGTCCGGGGGCCGTTCGTTTGTGGGTGACGGTGCGTCGTGCGGTCTGGATGCTGGGACTGGCGTTGTTCGCCACTCCGGCGCTGGCGGCGGGCATTGTGGCGGATAGCGGTGCGGCGGCGGGCCAACGACCCGATGTTATTGCCACGCAAAATGGTCTTCCTCAGGTCAACATCACCGCGCCGAATCAGGCCGGGATTTCACACAACCAGTACAGCCAGTTCGATGTCGATCAGAAAGGGGCCATTCTGAACAATTCGGCGGCGATGACCTCTACCCAGATGGCGGGGATGATTCAAGGCAACCCCAATCTGAATGTGGGTAGCGCGTCAGCCAAAGTCATCCTGAATGAGGTTAATAGCAGCAATCCCAGCCAGCTTCGCGGCTATATGGAAGTGGCGGGCGGACGCGCTCAGGTGATTGTGGCTAACCCGTCGGGGATTGTCTGCGACGGCTGCGGGACGATCAATGCGGGGCGGATGACCTTGACCACCGGCAAACCCCAACTCAATGCGGATGGCAGCCTGGCCGGATATCAGGTTGAGCGGGGCGTCGTGCGTATCGAAGGCGGTGGGCTGANCGGCGACGCCCGCCATGATACGGAGTATGTCGATGTGCTTGCCCGGGCCGTTGAGGTGAATGCGGGCGTTTGGGCCAAAGAGAAAGTCAATGTCGTCGCAGGCCGCAACCGCGTCAGCGCAGACGGTGAAACCGTCGTTCCTTCTGCGGCGTCGGATGAAGCCAAACCCGAGCTGGCCATTGATATGGGCCAGATGGGGGGGATGTACAGCGGCCAGATTCACATGATCGGCACTGAAGCGGGCGTCGGGGTGCGCAATCAGGGCGGACAACTACAGGCGGGCAAAACGCTGACCGTCAGCAGCGAAGGTCGACTGGTCTGGCAGCCCGCCCAGCAGGAGGCCGTGACGCAGGCGGCAGAGTCCATCAGTCTGACGGCCAATAATGATATTGAGCACGATGGAAAATTACACAGCGGCGGCACATTAAATGTTCAGAGTCGTGCGGGGTCGATTAAGCAGTCCGGCACCCTGGCGGCAGCCGGCGACGTCCAGCTCTCCGCTGCGGCGGGCATTGAAAATACCGGGCATCTGCTGGCGGGGAGTGATACCCGTAGTACGTTGATAAATGACGCCGATCTCACCCTGACCAGTCAGGGCGAGGTCCGCAGCAGCGGCAGCCTGTTGAGTCAGAAAAACGTGGCGTTGACCGGAAAGCGCGTCGATATCGGTCAGGCGCAGCTTGCCGCCAGGCAGGCGACGGTCTCCGCCCAGAGCGGCGGTGTCGGGTTGCGGCAAGCTAAAGTCGATGCTCAGCAGTTCACTGTCGATACCTCTGGGGATATCGACGCCCGTCAGGCGCAGGTTAAGGCGGGAACCTGGGCGGTGGGCGGCAATAATCTGCTTAACCAGCAGGCCGTCTGGGTAGAGACTGATGCCGGGGAAAGTCGCTTCAGACTGAACGGCAAGCTTGATAATACGCAGGGCGATATTGAGGCGAACAACCTGAGTCTGTTTGCCGGTGAGGTGAATAACCAGAGTGGTCGGCTGGTGTCGCTGGATAGCAACGCACGGGAGTGGCAGGTCGGGGGATTGCTGGATAACAGCGAGGGTGAGCTGGGCAGCAACGGCGACCTGGCGCTCAATGTCGGCGCGCTGAAAAATCAGGCGGGCTCGGTTAAAAGCTTGCAGGCGCTGCGTATCAACAGCGCAGGCGACGTGGATAACACCCGCGGCACTCTCCTGGCGGGCGCTGCGCTGAGCCTGGATGCGGGACAGGTCGATAACGCATCAGGAGTTCTTGGCGGCGAACAGCTCCAGCTCTCGGCTGAAGGTTTGAACAACACGCTTGGGCAGGTCATCAGTCAGCAAGATCTTCAGCTTACCGCGCATCAGGGGTTGGATAACCAGCAGGGCTTTATTGGGGCCGGGCAGGATCTGGCTATTCAGACCGAAGGCGACTGGAACAACCAGGGCGGCACCGCGCAGAGTGAAACCGTGATTAGCGCCACGGCGAACACGATGAATAACGAGAGCGGCAAGCTGTTGTCAGGCGACCACCTCTCGCTCAATGCCGCTGGCGGCGTCAACAACCAGGCGGGTGAGATCAGCGCGACGACGGTTGAACTCGGCGCGGCGAATTTCTCAAATGAAAAAGGGAAGGTCATCGGTCAGCGCTCGCTGGAGGTGAATGCGGCGCAGGCGCTGAATAATGCGCAGGGGCTACTGTCTGCCCGCGAGAAACTGGTTCTTCGTACCGACGGCCTATTAACTAACCGCGACGGAGAAGCCAGCGCGGCCGAGCTGGACGTCGCGGCCATACAGCTCGATAACGTACAGGGTAGGGTTATCGCCGGACAAAACCTGAACCTGCGGGTGCAGGACGGCGTGGATAATACCGCCGGACTGCTCGAAGCCGCCGAGACTTTGACAGTTCAGACCGAAGGAGACTGGAACAATCAGGGTGGGACCGCGCAAGGCGGCGGCCGGGTGGTCGCGACGGCCCGCCNCCTCGACAACACTCAGGGGCGGCTACAGTCAGGCGGCGGGTTATCATTGAACACGACGGCCGACGTCAACAATCAAGCGGGGAAATTGACGGCTCAGGACCACCTCAACTGGCAAGGCGCATCGACCAGCTTACTAAATAATGACGGTGGTTCGTTACAGAGCGGCGGCGATCTGGTTCTGAACGGCGGGCGTCTGAGCAACCGTCAGCAGGGCGTGGTACTGGGCCAGCAAGCACTTTCATTCGATCTGTCATCAGACTGGGATAACCAGGGCGGTCAGTTGACCAGTCAGGGGCCGGCCGTGCTGCGTGCCGCTAATCTGTACAACGCGCAGGGAACGGTTAACGCGCTGGGCAGTCTGGACATGCAACTGACAGAAACGCTGGATAACGGCAGTGGCCGCATTTTCAGTCAATCTACGCAAACGCTGGCTGCGCAAGAGATCCTGAACAATCAAGGATGGATGGGCAGTCAGGGCGAGTGGCGCGCTAACGCCACCCGTTTTGACAATACGAAGGGCAGCGTGCAGTCGCAACAGGGCGCTCAGCTGACGGCCGACGCGTTAACCAACGCGGAAGGGGGATTGCAGTCCGCCGCCGATATGACCTTAAGGGTAGCGGGCGATATCGATAACCGCGGGGGCAAGGTCAGCGCTCAGCATCAGTTGACTGTGCGGGGCCGCACGGCGGACGACGATACGGGCGCCGTGAATAATGCGGGCGGACAGTGGCTGGCGGGTGAGGGCTTAAGTCTGACGGCGCAGAGGCTGGATAATACGCAGGACGGTCTGTTGTATAGCCAGAAGCAGTTGGATTTGAATGTTGGGACACAGATCGACAATCAGCGCGGCAAACTGCAAAGCGGTGAAACGCTGACGCTGAATGCGCAATCACTGCAAAACGATGGCGGCACAGTAGACAGCCAGCAACAGATGCTGCTGAGTACGTCGGGCGAGCTAAGCAATCAGGGCGGGGCGCTGCGCAGCAATGGCGATCAGCGCATTGCCGCCTATCGTGTTGATAACGCGCAAGGGGTGATCAGCAGTCAACGCGGCCTGACGATCAACGCTCCGCAGCTGGACAACGCGGGCGGAACGCTCATCAGTCAAGGCCTAGGGACGTACCATGTCGATACGCTGAATAACTCTCAGGGCAAACTGCATAGCGGTAATGCGCTGATGCTGACCGGGAGTCAGGTCAACAATCAGGCGGGGCAGCTGGTTTCCACACAAGATCTGCTCCTTAACGCCGCACAGTTGAACAATAACGGACAAGGGATCATCAGCAGTCAGGGCGCGCTGGATATCCAAAGCGATACATTGAATAACCGTGATGGCGGACTGATCTTAGGGACAACACGTACAGGCTTGACTGCGCGTGAAGCGGATAACACGGCAGGTCGCCTGCAAAGCGCCGGGAGCATGACGCTGACAGGACTGACCCAGTTAGACAACACTCAGGGGCGCGTTGTCGCGAACGGACCGCTCAGCATTAATGCTCTCAGCAGTCGTCTGGCGCGCTCGGCGTCGGCGCTGTCGGTATTGAACCCCAACGGATTGATGCAGAGCGGGGCATCGCTGGTTCTCGATGCCCTGTCCCTGAACAATCAGGGCGGTACGTTGCAGAGTCAGCAGGCGNTAAGCCTCAGCGTACAGCAGGACTATACCCATCGCGCGGGCGACACGTTGAGCAGCAACGGCGCGCTCACGTTCTCTGTCGCCGGCGTATTAACCAATCTGACGGACTGGCTGCTTCCCGGCGACCTGACCTTGAACAGCGCTCACTTCAATAACCAAGGCGCTTTGGTCGGCAAGTCGATGCAGGTCACTACCGGGCAATTGACCAACCGTGGACGGATTGAAGCCGATGCGATGACGCTTGATGTCGACACGTTGGATAACCCGAATGCGGTGATGGGCGACAACCTGACCCTTCGTGGCCGCGTCATTGATAACTACGGCTCGGGAGCGGTGCTGGCGGCCGCTCAGTCCCTCAATTTACGCGGTAACGAACGTCTGACTAACCGTGACGGCGCCCTGATTTTCAGCGGCGGCAGCTTACAGTTGGGCAGTGACGATCTCATCGAAAACCGGGCCAGCGCGATCGAGGCGGACGGCAATGTGACGGTTGATGCGCAGCGGTTGGTCAACGAGCGCGTGGGGCTGAACATCGAGCGCGATGCGGAGTCCAGTGATTACAAATGGCAGCGCTACAACTATTTCTGGCGTTCCTACGACTTAACGGTCAACACCGATAAGAACACCGTGGCTCCCGTCACACAGTCGCTGACGTTCCAAGATGAGGCTGCGGCGCAAAGCAATCCGTACGGCACCATTCTGGCGATTGACGCGGCCGGCAAGCGGGCGCAGGTTCGCGTAAAAGACACGTCCGGGACGTTAACGGACATGTGGGTGAATTACCTCGCCCTGCAACCGAATGCAGACGGCAGCTATGCCATGACGTTTTATCAAACCACCGGATTCTGGCAGAGAGCGGTGCCGACGCCTTACCAAAATACCGTCTGGCGCGAATTTAACCGCGGCAGGCTGGAACAATGGGACCCGGAAAAACACATCGATATTTACAGCGCGCCGAATGTCACGGATTACAACAACCTGCGTGAGCGTACGGTCACCGGCTCGCTCACGCGTGACAGACTGATTTCGGAAGGGACCGGCGCCCGAATTCTGGCGGGCGGCGACATGACGCTGCGTATTAACGGGCAGTTGCTCAATGATGCCAGCGTGATCACGGCCAACGGCAACCTGGGGATTGAAGGGAGCGGCAACGTGGATAACCGGGGATACTCGGTCAACGAACACCGCACCGAAGTGATTGCCGACCACTATGACAGAGACACGCGCCACTGGTATCCCACCACCAACTACGATGCCACCACGGCGCTGACCACCATTGATGGCATCATTTCCGGTCAAGGGAAGGTGGCGATCGCCGCGGCGAATATCACTAATACCACGGTGAATCAGGCGCAGATCAGCAGCGTGGAAGCGGCGCTGAAAGCGGCCGAGGCGGAGAGGGCGGAGTGGGAGCGTAATCCGCTGGCGTTTAGCGTTGAGGGTGTCGACGGTCAGCAGGCTAACGTGGCGCTAGCCCCGGGCGCCAAAGCCACGGCCGGAAGCCCATCGGCATTAGGCCGACCGCTGCTGCCAGCCGAAGTGGCGCTGACGGCTAAGCAATATGTCGGCAGCGTCGCGACCTCGATTCCGGACAATGGCTTGTTCCNCCAGAATCCGGCGACGGGCAGCCCTTATCTGGTGGTCACCGATGAACGGTTTACCAGCCGCACGAAGTTTGTCAGCAGCGATTATCTGCTGTCGCAGGTAGGGTATGACCCGTCGACGGTGCATAAGCGTCTGGGTGACGGATTCTACGAACAGCGATTGGTGCGGGATCAGGTGCTGAGTCTGACCGGACGTCAGTCCGTTCAGGGTGAAGATGCCATGGCGCAGTACCAGAATTTGATGAACAACGGCATCAAAGTGGCGCAGGACTTTCATCTGGTCACGGGCGTGGCGCTGACGCCGGAGCAGATCGCCTCACTTCAGCAGGATATCGTCTGGATGGTTGACGAGACGGTCGAGACGGCTTCAGGTCCGCAAACCGTTCTCGTGCCTAAGGTTTACCTCGCTCAGTCCACACTGCGCCTGACCGGTGATGGCGCGCTGATTGCCGGTGGCGAACTGGATCTCTCTGCGGAGAGCATCGCGAATGCGGGCAATCTGTTCGCCGACCAGGCGCTGAGCATCGATGCGGGGCAATTTTCGCATCTGAGCGGCGATATCAAGGGTGACAGCATTAACGTTCAGGCGGAAAGCCTGACTATGAGTACGAATCTTCAGGACGCCTTGCGTCAGGCCACCCTGAGCGCCAGCGACATTAGCCTCAGCGGCAACGACATCCATCTACAGGGCGCCAAGCTTGACGCGACGAATAACCTTAGCCTGAGCGCCCGCGATAATCTGGACATCAGCGCGGCGAAAAGCAGCTTCAAGTCTGATGGATTGCAGGTCATTTCCGGTGCGATGGGCAATCGAACCAGCGACGGCATGGAAGAAGCCGGCGAGCGCATGGCGACCCTTAGCGGGGAGTGGCAGCAGTCACTGGGAAGCGAACTGAAGGCCGGGGGCAATCTGGCGCTCAACGCTGGCCAAGATATTACGCTGCGCGGCAGTCAGGCCAGCGCGGGAGGGCTGCTAGGCGTGCAAGCGGGCGGCGATATCAATTTGCTGGCGGACAAATCCACCCACACCACGCACCTTGAGGCCAACAGCAGCACGTCGTCGGTGAGCAATAGTCGGGAGGAAGATCGTCTGCTGCTCAGCTCGATGAGCGGGGCCAAGGGTGTCACCTTGATCGCAGGCAATGATTTGCTCGCAGAGGGCGCTCAGGTCGACAGTACGGAAGGTCGGGTCGGCGTCAGCGCGAAAAACGTCACGATTAAAGAAGCGCATCAGCTAACGAATGCTTTTGACAGCGAAGACAAACAGGATGGGCGGACGAAAAGCCAGCGCATGATTGATAGGGCCAGCGATGCCGTGGTGGGCAGCACCTTTAGCGGCCAGGGCGGCGTGACCGCGATTGCGCGTGAAGGCGATCTTGCCGTTACCGGCAGTACGCTGCACAGCGAACTCGGCGAGATTGCGCTACAGGCCAAAAACGATGTGACGATGAATAGCGCCACCGAACAAGAGACTGAACATAGTGAAGAGCGTTCTCAGAATAAAGGCTTTTTGAACAAAAGCACCGGTTTCACGGTACAGCATGACCGTGTGACGACGGAACGCGGCTCGCTGCTGAGTGGTAACAGTATCAGCGTGAATGCGGGAAATGATTTGGTGGTAAAAGGCTCTTCCGTTGTTG
The DNA here is from genome assembly GCF_000688655.1 of Lonsdalea quercina subsp. quercina. Classification (GTDB taxonomy): domain Bacteria; phylum Pseudomonadota; class Gammaproteobacteria; order Enterobacterales; family Enterobacteriaceae; genus Lonsdalea; species Lonsdalea quercina. Next base: position 391,027 of record NZ_JIBO01000004.1, read on the forward strand.
CTCAGGAGGATGTTCGTCTGAAAGCGGTCAACGATGTCACCATTGAGGCGGCGACGGAAACGTCTTCATCTCTCAGTATAAAGGAGTCAAAAAAGAGCGGGGTTTTAAGCAATAATCTCGGCATCACCATCGGTTCTCAATCATCTAAGGCATCACGTGAAGGGAATGAGGTAACGCAAAGCGAGGCGCGTAGCCTAATTGGAACGAGTGGCGGCAACGTGATAATCAACGCCGGTAATAAGGCTACGGTGAGCGCGTCGGACGTGACGGCAGCACGTAAAGAAGGTGATACGGAACGTAAAACTGGTCATATCGACATTACCGCCAGTGATATTGATATTATCCCCGGCAAGGACGTGGTGCAGGAGACGGCGAAACAGTCCAGTAATAGCAAAGGCGTAGGTATCTCTCTCTCCGATCCGCTTGTCGAGGCGGTGCGTAACATTAAGGCCATCAACAAGGAAAACGACAGTGGCGTAACTAAAGCGAAGCAGTTGTCAAGTGAATTGGCGGCGGCGGCCGACATTGGCGGTGGAGCCTCGTTGCCCATCAGTTACGGGCGCTCATCTTCAAAAAGTGAGTCACAGTACTACGCGGCGTTTTCGAGCGGCAGCAACCTGACGGCGGCGGGTAATATTCAGCTTAATGCCACCGGCGAAAAAGGTCAGGGTAATGTCCTGATTAGCGGTAGCCGCCTCGGGGCTGAAGAATCTATCATTATTGATGCTAAAAACAGTGTCGATATCACGACCTCAACGGACCAAGAGAACCTGAGCACCCGCACCGCTAGCAGCGCTTGGAGTGTGACTTCCGCAGCGCCAACGGTGGGTTCAGGCACCCGTACGATGAACGGCGGGCCGAACCATGGCAGTGGCGTACTACCGTTTGGTATGGAAAAATCCAGCAGCGAAGGCGAGCGGCAGACCATTGCCCAGAGCGGTAGCCAGATGGCTGGGAATGACATCTTTATTACCAGCAAAGACGGACATATCAATCTTGAGGGTAGCACCCTGGCGTCGATCAACAATCTCCTCTTGTCTGCTGAAAGCGGCGGTATCAACATCACCACCGGCACTAACACGATATCCGATAGACAGGACGGTAAAGAAAGTATGGTGGGCAGCCTTGGCGGTGATGGCTACAGCGGCAAGGTAGGCTACCGCAGCTCAAAACATTCGTCGCAGCTCGACAGCAATCAGCAGAGCACGCTGCACAGTCAGATAACAAGCCAACAGGGCAATATCGCCCTCCAGGCCAAGCAGGATGTATCAGTGGATGGTGCGGATATCCGGGCTGGTAAATCGCTGCTCCTGAGCGGTGACAATATCCATCTGGATGTCAGTGAAGACAGCCTGCATAACTCGAGTAAGTCCTCTTCTTCGCAGTATGGCGTCACGGCCTCGGCCTCTGGCTGGGCAGTTTCCGCCGCGAAGGCCCTGGAGAATGCGGCCCGTTCGAAAGAAGAGGGCCGTGACTCGCGTCTGACAGCTATCTATGCCGCTCAGGCTGCGCTGACTACCGCCACCGGCGTGGCTCAGGAGGCTTACAACGGTTCGTTGGTGAAAGTGACCGTTGGCGTTTCTGCTGGCAGCTCGAAAGAGCAGCAAGACTACCGTAGCCAAGAGGAGCAAGGAACTCATCTGGTGGCGGGCGAGACGGTGCGTCTCGATGCGGATAAGGATATCGCGGGTCGGGGCGTGAGCATCGCCGGTAAGAATGTGGCGCTGGATGCAGGACGTGATATCACGCTGAACTCGGCGCAAGATACGGAGAAAGAGCAGAGCCGGAGCAGCGGCAATCAGTTCTCTCTCGGCGTGGGTTTCTCGCTGATTGGTCAGCAAAATGGCTTCAGTGTGGAGATAGGCGCCAGCCGTTCGCGGAGCCAAATGGAGGGGCATTCGTTGGTTAACCATAACAGCGAAGTCCGGGCCACCGACACGTTGACGATGAACAGTGACCGCGATACCACTTTACAAGGCGCGGAGCTGTATGGGGAGCGGGTCGTCGCCGATGTTGGCCGGGACCTGACTATCAGCAGCCAGCAGGACAGTGCGGAGTACCATAGTCGCTCGAACTCTACCGGACTCAACCTGAGTATCTGTGTCCCTCCCATCTGCGCCGGGGCCTCTTCCGCGTCCTCGGCTCAGGGCAGCATGGACGTCAGCAGCGGCAGGATGAACAACGAATATCGGGCGGTGGTAGACCAAAGCGGGTTGTTCGCCGGTAAAGGCGGCTTTGATATTTTTGTCGGCGGGCATACCCAGCTGGAGGGAGCGGTCATCGCCTCGGATGCGGAGGCGGCGAAAAATCGGCTCAGTACGGACACGTTGGGCTGGAGCGATATCGAGAACTGGGCGGAGTCCAGCGGTAGCCAGTATGCCTTGAGCGTATCCGGCGGCGTGGGAAAGAGTACGGACTCGGGTGGCGNGGTCGCGACCACGGGCGAGTCGCAGACGGGGGGATATCAAGGTTCGTCGGGGGGTAAGCCGTCGATGTCGATGGCGAACTTCACACAAAGGGTCACCAGCACGACGCACAGCGCGGTCGCTGAGGGTGACGTGCTGGTCCGCGACAACGCCAACCAGCAGCAGGATGTGGCGACGTTGAGTCGTGACACGGAGCATGCGCACAGCGTGCTGGAGAATAATTTCGACAGAAATGCCATCCGGGACAAGCTGGAGATTCAGCAGCAGGCGACGTCGCTGGGTACGCAGGCGATGACGGCGTATGCAGAGAGCCAGCAGAATGCGGCGAAACAGCAGGCGCGTGATGAAATGGCGGCATCGGGCGAGCTTGAGGGACTGAGCGAAGCGGAGATTGAACAGCGCGTGCTGGCGTCGGAGACGTTCAAGGCGGCGGAAAGCGAGTACGGAGTAGGCAGTCCGTTCTGGACGGCAGGGACATCGGTGAGCGGTCTTCTGGCCGGCGTTCTGGGGGGCAATGTACAGAGCGGAGCGGCAGCGGGCGCCGCCCCGGTGCTGGCAAAGCTGATAAAGGATGCGAGCGGAGATGATAATGAGGGTGCGCGTATAGCGCTGCATACGCTGGCGTCAGCGGTCCTGGCGAAGGCGCAGGGAGGCAATGCGACAGCGGGTGCTGCGGGGGGCTTCATCGCAGCGGCGAGTGCAAAAACGTTTGCGCAGGCACTGTATGGAAAAGAAGCGGAGGAATTGGCGCCGGATGAGAAAATGGTTATCCTCAATCTGGTTTCAGCACTGGGTGCGGCAGGCGGAGGACTGGCCACCGGCGACACGAGCGGGATAGTGAGCGCGGGTAATGCGGCCAGGGTTGAGGTTGAGAATAATGCGCTGAGTGTTCAGCAAAACCAGGACCGGGCCAAAGAAATGACTCAGTGCCAGGGGGATGCTGCTTGTAAAAATGACGTTATTGATAAGTACAAGAAAATCAATGCAGAACAGCATGAAAGCGTTGTGAACTGCTCTGGTGCTAAGGATTGTGTCGATAAAGCGAATGAAGTTGGCCTGCTGCAGGCTGATTATGCCAAACGAACCAGTGAGTTGCTGGAGAAAGCACGTACTACAGGTGGTCTGAGGCCGGAAGAACAGGACGAATTATCTATTCTTCAGGTAACATCTATCCAGCTTGAGGCAGACAGAAATACGGCGATCCATAATGCACTGATGTCAGGGGATTCGGAGGAAGCGAAGCAGCTTGCGATCAACTCACTGGCCCAGGCGGCTGGAACCAGTGCTGCGGGAATAGCGGCAGGGATTGGGAAAAAAGGAATCAATGAGCAGACCACAGTTAAACCGACAGGAAATACTTCCTCATTTGATGCTAACGAAATTCGCTTTTCACAGAATACCGTTTCTTACAATAAGACAGATCGAGATACACGCGTGAAATACACTTACGATGATCTTGTTTCCAGCATGAAAAAAGATGGCTGGAAAGGTGAACCAGTTGATGTTATCAAGATGCCTGATGGAAAAATGACCAGTATGGATAATACAAGGATCAGTGCTGCCAGAGAAGCAGGCATAAAAGTTGAAGCTAACGTCAGGAGTTTTGACGATCCATTACCAAAAGATATGGTGGACTCGGGACGTTTTGGTTCTGCTAAAACATGGGGTGAAGCTATCACTGGAAGAATTAACAACCAGAGCAGTAGTTTTAGTAAAAATAATCCCAATGGATCATCCGATTCGCCAAGAATAACTGGTAAGGGTAAATAAATGACTAACAGAGCAGGCATGTATAAAAATTATTTATCTCCAGGTTTTTCTTTACCTGAAAGTTTTATTGATTATGTCTCAGGAGCTGAATTAGAAGATATCGAGTCGTGGTGGTTATTTTGTTGTGCTCAAAATTATGTTGATTTTTGGTGCGACAAGATTAGAAAGCTTTATCCGGAACGGAGTTTGATACCTTTTGCGAACTGGCGTTATACGGATGATATTGTCTGTTTCGACGGCGAAGATACGTCAGGCGATCCGAAAGTATATTATGTCCATGCTTTTGCTTCCGCAGGCTGGGAGGACAAAGGTTATACAGATAACTTCGAGGAATGGCTAAAAATGGCGCGTCTTGAGTCTGCCCGTCATAAAGCTGAACGAGCAGAAGACGAAGAGTAATTATTCCTGAATAAACCGGTAAGGAACGGTGTCAGTTAGCCAGACCCCGTTATCAGCCTGAAAGAATTTAAAGCCCTGTTCGTACATGTTCAGGGCTTTTATTTTTAGTACTACCGGTTTTCCATGACGTTGTCCTACTTGAATTGCAGTATCTTCATCAGGTGAAAGATGTACATACTGGCGTGACAGAGGGATCAGACCATGCTCCCTGATTGCAGATATAAAGCGGCTTGCTGTTCCATGATATAAAATATCTGGCGGCTTTTTCTCTGTATAAGCGATATTAACCTGCTGTGTTGAGTGCCCCTGAGCTGCCCGGATGCGTAACCCATCGTCTGAAATCGTAAAGCGTTTTTTATCACTGCTATCAACAATATCATGAAGAAGGTTATCATCAAGTGTATAGCCTTCTTTAACTGAACAAAGAATAAGATCGCTTATGATAGCCCATCCTTCATTATCCAGAGATAAACCGATGGCTTCTGGTTTATGGCGTAATACATAACTCAAAAACTTGCTTATATCTGTGTTTTTTTTACTCATGATAATAATCTCAAATAAATCCCGGTCACCGAGCCGGGGTATTTTTATCGGTCACTCAGCGGTCACTGGTCTGATAACCAGCTGTTCCCACCCAACCACCACTATCACTGGCGTATCGGTGGTGAACCCAGCCTCTTTTAGCCAGTCGTTTTTAAGGTGCAGGCTGGGGGGCGGCTGTGATATTTAGTCATTTTAGTGGCGCGTTGCTCATGGCGAATACTGGTATAACCCACCTTTAGCCGCCGCTGCGCTTTGGAAATCTTCACTTCTGAAATACAATCCTGCTCAGCCATAATAACTAATCCTAACTAGTTGTTGTGGTCAGCAGTCTTATCTTGTTGCACCACGCTAAGGCCGCGCTAAATCAGGCTTACCCCAGCACTCGCCGGGCCTGATGTTTTAAAATCAGTGCATCCAGAATCGATGTCACTGACTTCAGTTCTTCTTTGTCCATCTGCTTAAGCCCCTCGAACTGTGATCCTACCCACGTAATGTGGACACCGCCCTAAGCGAGGTTCTGGTTTTCAAATTGTTCCGGGCTAAGACCGCCGCAGGCAGTGTGACGACGCCAACGATTGTAATCACACATACGACTTAACGGTCAACACCGATAAGAACACCGTGGCTCCCGTCACACAGTCGCTGACGTTCCAAGATGAGGCTGCGGCGCAAAGCAATCCGTACGGCACCATTCTGGCGATTGACGCGGCCGGCAAGCGGGCGCAGGTTCGCGTAAAAGACACGTCCGGGACGTTAACGGACATGTGGGTGAATTACCTCGCCCTGCAACCGAATGCAGACGGCAGCTATGCCATGACGTTTTATCAAACCACCGGATTCTGGCAGAGAGCGGTGCCGACGCCTTACCAAAATACCGTCTGGCGCGAATTTAACCGCGGCAGGCTGGAACAATGGGACCCGGAAAAACACATCGATATTTACAGCGCGCCGAACGTCACGGATTACAACAACCTGCGTGAGCGTACGGTCACCGGCTCGCTCACGCGTGACAGACTGATTTCGGAAGGGACCGGCGCCCGAATTCTGGCGGGCGGCGACATGACGCTGCGTATTAACGGGCAGTTGCTCAATGATGCCAGCGTGATCACGGCCAACGGCAACCTGGGGATTGAAGGGGGTCGACACGTGAAGGATGTTTGCCGCGAAAACGGTGTGTCGAAAGCCAGCTATTATAACTGGAAAGCCAAATACGGCGGCATGGTGTCCTCCGATATTAAACGAATGAAAGAGCTGGAAGAAGACAATCGCCGATTAAAGCAAATGTACGCATCCCTCAGCTTAGATCATGAAATTCTTAAGGATGTTGTAGCAAAAAACTCTAGCGGTGCCTGAAAAGCGTGAGTTGGTGCGTTATGTCATGACGGAACATCAGGCCAGTGAGCGACGTGGGTGCCGCATTATCGGTATTAGTCGAAGTCTGTTGCATTACCGCCCGAACACGACACGGGATCTGCCGGTGGTCGAGGCACTACAAAAATTGGCGCATCAGTATCCGGCCTATGGCTTTGGACTGATGTTCAATAAGTTACGTCAGGCAGGATTACCGTGAAATGCAAAACGGGTTTACCGGATCTACTGTCTATTAAAACTCAATCTTCGACGCAAAGGAAAAAAACGCCTACCTAACAGGCATCCACAACCGTTGGTTTTTCCGCCTAAAATGAACCACTGTTGGTCAGTTGATTTTATGAGTGATGCCTTGATCGACGGGCGGCGATTCAGGTTATTTAACGTCATTGATGACTTTAATCGGGAAGCGCTGGCCATCGACGTTGATTTGAATATACCGGCTCATCGTGTTGTGCGTATTCTGGAACGATTAAGCGCAGAACGAGGCTACCCGGCTTTTATACGAAGTGACAATGGGCCAGAACTCACTGCCGTTGCTTTAGCCGAATGGGCAGAATGACATGGTGTGAAACTCGATTTTATTCAGCCAGGCAGGCCGATGCAGAATGGATTTATTGAGCGATTTAACAAAACGCTACGAACAGAAATACTCGATAGGTATCTGTTCAGAACACGGTCAGAAGTCCGCGTGCTAACAGAAGACTGGCGCACAGAATATAACGAAGAACGCCCGCATAGCACACTGGGTGATATGCCACCCGTTATCTATGCGAGGCAAAAACTGGCCGGAGATCCTCACTGGCGGTGGTACTAAAAAACGGAGGGACTACAAAATCAACGAGCAAGGGAAAAAATATTGGATGGAATAATTAATGCACCGAATGCTTCAGTAAAAGAAGGGAATCGTTTTGGTGGATTTGATGTTATAGCTCCTGATGGGCGCGGAGCTACATTCGATCCTCAAGGTAACTTCCGTGGATTTTTGGAACCTTAATTATGAATTTTAAAGATCAATTAAAGATCATAATCACTAGTGATATTGATTATGAAAAATTAATAGCTGAAATTTATTGTAATGATGAGTTCATTGCTCTTTTGCAACAAGAAAATGGCATTAATGATATTAAAGTTGAGTTTTCGTCCAACATTAATGCATTGGATTTTGACTGGCTTCAGAATGCATTAAACGAAGCCAGAAAAAAATTATTAAATCAAGGATAAAAACCCCGGCCCCTAAAAAGGCCGGGATTTTTTTATCCGTCATTCAGCCACAGTGCGTATCAGCAGTTGGCCATGTTCAACGGTGATAACAACCGGTGTATCGGTCCCAAATCTTGCCGCTTCCAACCAGTGGCCCTTGAGGTGCAGGCTGGGGCTGCGGCTGTAATAGCGCGTCATGTCATTGCGGTCGGCGTGACGGCGGCTGACATAGCCGACCTTCCGGCGTCGTAATGCTGGGGGTATGGCGGGTTCTGACTTACAACCGCGTTCAGTAATCTTTTTAGCCTGGTACTTCAGTATCATCCCATCCAGTAACGCCTTGATAATACGGCGCTCTTCTTCGGGCATCCCGCTGACGGCCTCAAACTGCAACGCCAAATCATCAGACGGGCCACGCTCGTGGTCATCAAACACCAGTCCATCCAGCGAGACATGCAACACTTTAGCCAGCCTGATGAGGGCGTCTAAGGNGGGGTGAGCCGACCCCGCCTCGTTGCAAGCACAAGCGCCGGGACTCACCGTCACGCGCGTGTGCCGGTTTTTTGGTCGAGAAAGGCAGAAGAATAGTGTGTGCATGAGAGTGTGCATACGCATCAAGTTATAAGAGCATTTAAAATGGCCTTGGTGAAGAGGCGCACGCGAGCACCGCTGGTGCATCACTCCGATCGAGGTATCCAATACTGCTCTACAAAATATCAGGAATAACATGAACGACATGGCGTCATCTGCTCAATGACGAACGGATATGACTGCTATCAGAATGCATGGGCAGAACGCGGAAATGAGATTTTATAAATGGAATATCTGCTGTTAAACCAAAAGATATCACGCAGGCAAAAAATGGTCAGAGAGTCGGTGAAAATCAACACCACTCGGCGTCCCCATCTGTCGTTAAAATACAAAACGCCCGAGGGAGTTTATTGGGCATTGTAAGGCCGAAAAGTGTCAACCTTATCAGGACATGTCACTTATACATATAATGATGAGTCGATTATTGTTGGGGAAGAACGGGATTTAGTTTTCCAGATGTCAAAATACATGAAAGCGGGGGAGTGTCTTGAAACACACCCCCGCTGGCTTCAAAAAGAACGTTGTTAAACACCGTTCTTTATCGTCGGCTGAAATCTACCGAATTTTGGTGTTGGCTTAGCTGTGCTAAATATAGGGTTTTCTTGACAACCCTATGATGCTTTTTTAAGCGGTGTAAGTGTATGCAACAGTACCTACAGTGTAGGTGTCTGCGGCTACAGTTTGACCAGCAGGCATAACGATTGAGTATTTAACCGTCTCGTTAGCAGCGCTACTCTGTCCGACGATCAAGTAACCATCCTTAGGTACAGCGCTCTCGCCAATTACACCAGTCAATGCCAGAGTGACTTGGTTGGAGCTGTCGTTTTTACCTTTGACAACCGCACTAGGGATGGACATGCCACCCTTTGAAGTGTCGATGTCTGGGCTAAATTTTACCGCATAAGCATGAGCCAGCCCGTCCAATGAACGAATAGAACCGGTAGCGATAGTATCGTCTGCCGAATGTTTTCCGGCGGTCAAGTTACTGGATGCAGTAATCGCATTGGTGATGTTGGTGACATTGGAAAATACCAGATCAGCTGTCGCGCTAATACCGCTACCACTCACGCCAGCGTGAGCCACGCCCAGACCTGCGCCAGCCAGAATTACCGCAGCCAGCATTGTTTTTTTCATCATAGACATAAATTTACCCTTTAAAGTATTTTACTTAGATTAATCACCAGTATTTACTGGTGGGCCATTAGCTTCCGATCGAAATGGAAGCATAATTCCGTCATGCCACACGCATCAGATAGTTCGTACCCCTATTTCAGGGGGGCAGAGCCGTCCCGCTGATATCCAGCCTATAATGGTCAGCTTCAACCCTTTGCTCGCCGTCTGCGATGACGTCAAACACAACCCGATCATCTTTGGTATTCAGAACCATCTCTGAGCTGCCAGGGCTACCCTCGGCGGTAAGTCCTCTCGGCACCAGCCGGATACGCAGCTTATGTGCATCATTCTGCTTCCCGGACAGCACAAAATGGCCTGTCGGGAAGGAGGAAGTCTGAACCTCGCTCCACAACCGGAAGCCGGCGTGGGCTTCATGGCTCACCAGCGTGCCCTGACCGAGACGCATTCCGTCTTTTACTACATGCGCCTGCAGGCCATGCTTCATTCGCAGCCCCAGCCGTGGAGTCTCGTCTGCCTGTACGGGGTAGGTGGTCATTACACCCAGGATGCCCACCAGCAGACAGCCAACCGCTTTGCCTATATCTTTCATCAGCCTTTCTCCGAAAGATTTCCTTATTTTCATCCGTGTAATCATCAATGACAGGCCACCGTCACTGTATACACGCCAGCGGGGCCGACCTTGTCTGGCAGATGGTAATCCGCCCGGCACTGCTGCTCGGCAGAGGCGCCCCATTTTGCCTGTAACTGCCCTGTAGTCGGCAGGCCCGACAGATAGACCAGTCCGCTTTCATCGGCCACGCTGGTGGTGGATAAATTTTTCTCCAGCAGCGTTACCAGCGTTCCGAAAGGCACAGGCCTGCCGTCTGGACGGGTCAGGGTTACCAGTGCTCTTCCCCCGAGGCTGGTGGTAAAGGCGGCCGGGATGACGGCCCCCCCGGTTGGCACCACCGTGACGTCGGTCTGAGTGACTTCGACGTCATTTGGCAGCCATGTTGGATCCAGGCTGACCACGCTCTTCTGATAGGGCTGCTGCCCCCCTAGTACTGCGTACCCTCTGAAATCTGTCTTCACGCCTGTCATACCGCCTACCGGGACTCCGGAAGCGCCTGGCGCTTCCGCCAGAACCACCGTGTCATCCAGCGTTTGACCTGCAACCAGCCCATCGCGGGTAATCAGCAGGCCACCTGACGCATCCAGCTCTGCCTGTCGGTAAGACGGGCTGTAGCTGTAGCTTCCATCAAGCTGTCCGTAGGTCCCTCTCCAACCAAGCTGCAGGGCACTACTATTGTGATCGCCCATGCCGGACTGATGCCACTGCATCACGTTCCAGCTCAGTTGGTGGTCGTACGAATCTCCGCTGAGGCCCAACTGCTCGGTGCTTGATCCGTGAACGGGCGAGGTTATTTGTCCGCTGGCCCGCGTATTGCCACCCATCCAGCGGGATAGCGGCATACTGACTACTGCGCTCACCAGCTGATCGTTACGGCCTCCGCTGCGGTTTTGCGACCAGCTCAGCGACAGGGAAACCCCATGTATACCGACGCTGTAGCTGGCGCTTAATCCTGTTGTGTCCTGCTGACTGCTGCGGTAGCGGTCCTGATAACCCCCCAGGCTAAGGCTTCCGGCGTTACCCAGTGACTGGCTCAAGGTCAGAGCGTTCCGGGATTTTCGTCTATTCGTATTCGACGTTCCGGAGTTTTGGCGATAACTGTCCAAAACATCTGACAGCGCCATATAACCGGATGAGGAATATTGGTAGCTGCTCAGTGCGAGCGTGGTATTCGTTGCGTCTATCAACTTGCTGTAGCGCAGCCGCCTGGTTCCGCCGCCTTCCGCGTTGTGCTCATACAGCTGGCCGCGTTCGCGGGTAGCATCCAGAGAGAGGCTTCCCCATCGTCCCAGCGAGATACCAAGCCCGGCAGACAGTGCCTGATAATGCGTCGCCCCCTGCCAGCCCCCATAAAGGGTCAGATTCCAGGGCAACCCGTACATCACTACGGCCTGTGCTACGTTCGCGCGAGTTACGCCGGCATACGACGAACGGTATTTTCCTGCCATCAGGTTGTAATCCAGATATCCCTTGTGCAGTGCTATCGCCGGCGTCTGATATGGCGCGATAAACACCTGATTGTTGCCGTCCGCCTCAATGACGGTAACCATCAGGTCTCCACCCGAGCCAAAGACCGGCAGGCTTTCCAATTGGAATGGGCCTGGCGCTACCGTGGTTCTGTAAATCGTATAACCTTTCTGACTCACTTCCACACGGGCCTGAGTACGGGCAATGCCGCGTATTATCGGGACAAATGAGCGCATATTTGACGGCACCATGTTTCCATCTGCCCCCAGCATCACCCCGCGGAAGGGGACGCTATCAAACACATCTGAGGGGGTAAAACGCTCCCCCAGCGTCAGGCGACTTTTCATTTTGTAGAGGCCGCGCTCAAGGTATGTGTATGCGCTTTGCCAGCCTCTCGACTGTCCCCGTTTGCTCTCCCAGGTGACGGAATTACGTAGCCGCCAAGGACCCAGATTCGCCCCAGGCTCCAACTGGAGGTAGCCTGACTCGACTCTGTTACCCGTTCCGGCTCTGTTTTCCGAGCGATTGACGCTGGCCTGATAGTTCATCAGGAAAGCGGGCACCCCGTCATCCCACATCTCTTGTGGTGCAATTCCCGTTAACTCTGGGCGCAACGCGATCTGAGGTATGCTCAGTAAAAGCTGCTGTCCGCTGAAGCTGAACTCCGCGCTGGCTCCCGGTATGGCACTGAGTTCTGCGCAGCCGTCTGCCCCCGCTGCTAGTTCTGCATAATCATCTGTTTTGATGCCGTACCGTGAAAGCTGTACCCGATCCAGGCAGGGAGACAGGACATTCTTTCCGGCAGCGTCTTTCTCCAGCCGAAAGGTCACATCGCGTAAATCCACTAACTCTCCGTTTAGGAGTACCCCCACCCGATAGGTACCGGGAAGCTGGCCTCCTTGGTTAAACAGCGCGACATCCTGATCGCTAACGCCCAGGGCAGAGGCGTTAAACTCCCATTTTTCAGCCTGTACAAGTGTTGACTGCAGTGCCAAACATATGCTGATGGCGATAAAACTCGGTGATCTAACCTTCATTATCTAAGGCGCCGGGATCATCTCAGCGGTGCCTGAAAGAGGTGACTTTCGCCACCTTCGTCAGTAATGATTTTCCAACTCACTTGTCCGCCAGCGCCTTCCGGCAGGTGGAAGGTGCGGGAAGCGCGTGGAGCAACATATTCGATGTTTTGTACGGCTTTTCCGCCCACGTAAACGGAAGATAGGTTTATGTAGAACGGAGACGGGTTGGTTACGCTCAGTTGGTGACCTTGTTGGTGCCACTGAAGGGCATCAGCACCGTCCATCGGGCTTCCTTTCACATCAGAGGGACGGGTCATCATTTTGATACACAGGTGCGCGCTAACCTCCACCTGAAGACGTATAGAAGACGGTGCCAGCGATTTGCCATTTTTATCCTGCGCCCATACATCGGTACCCTTTGGGGGAATGCCGCCTACGCAGAACCACTGCAGGGTTTCCTTGTCGTTGTCTATGCTGCCGCCCGTCCTAATGATCCGCAGGCGGCTCTGCTGCTTTGCTTCAAGTCGGGAAAGGGGCGGTGTGACAATAAACGGCGCGGCGGTTTTCTTGTCTTCGTTGTAGACCTTTCCCTGAATCAAAATCGGGTAATCCTGTGGATTAGTCACTGAAATTTCTGCGCCAGCAGAGTTAGGACGGTAAATTAGCCGGTTGGCGCCCAGCTTAATTTCAAAGACTTTTGTCGTGGCGGCTATCGTCTGCCGTTCCTTCGCCCCTTCCGCAGAAGACGATGGAGAAAAAGCTAATAAGGTCGTGCTAATCAGTACACCACCAAGAATGTTTTTACTAAGATAGACAGACTTATCGTTTTCGTTGTTTTTTTGTTTAATAAGATGCGTCTGTTTAATGCTAAATAAAGACATAAGACCTCCTTTGACTCCATCGGGGGATAATAAAATAGGGAAAACTATATATACGGTACCGTTCTGGCTCGTCAGAGGATCTCGAATATAATTAAGTTGGCTATCCATCGATTCAAAACTATTATCCAAAATCCAGACACGCTCATGCCACCACCAGGAAACGCTAAGTCGGTGGAGTCAATATCATTCAAATAGTGAAAGGTAACTAATAAATCATCACCCCCTTTCTTCAAAACAACAATCTTGCCCAAAGGAATATTTGGATAAAAATTACGTTGTTGTTGTCACGAATTGGGAATCTCCCCCCGTGTTCTGAAGAATGTGATTGAAATAATTATTTTCACCTATGCTTATCTCAGGTATATATCCCAAATGAAAGTGTTCAGTTTTTTTATATGTAATGAAATCTTCATATCTAATGTCGTGCTTCCCATTAGGGCGTTCCAGTAAATCTCGCAGTTCGGCACTTTCAAGAAAATCAGAGAATCACTTACATTACTGTTTGATAATTTATCCCCTAATCAAGTCCTGAGGTGGATTATATTCCACACCCTATGGGGGGGAGGGATCAGAATATCTAAACACTCACTGCTTTCCACTAAAAGAGCAGTATTCCCTCACGCTCCTCTATATTGTAACCCCCTCACGCCGACTAATAATACATGCTTATTAATAATTGACAACAGTGAGCAACTATTTTGTCTTGATAGATTTAATGAATCAAAAAATATATGTTTGATCGCTAAATCCGATCAGGTTAAGTGTTATAATTGTTGCATAAGATATTGATATTTATGGATTGTTGTAATAATTCGGCCGGTGATAAAACGTCGGCTCGGTCCTATAAAAATTAAGAGGATGGGGTATTTCAAAAATAGGTTTATGCACTTTGTTTGGATTTCATTGATAAAACAAAAATAAAATAAGAAATTAACAATAAATTCACAGTGCGAGGGGTGTTTGTTACTGATAATTAGGTCGTTAAGCTGGCTAAATGTTCTAGTCGTAAATGTTAAGCGATGGATGGGGGCGTCCACGTGATTCTGAACTTATTGGGTAATTCGAAACCGTCATTTTGTTGTAAAGATACCCATTCCACCGCTTCGCTCCGGCTTTCGGCCTATTCGGTCAGCGCCGGGAGGTAAATCCACGGTACTTGATACCTGTTGAATATATCCTATAAGCGGTCGAGTTAGCCCGTTGCTACAACTTTTGCATGTTGGGGACTCTAATTGCCCTGGATATAGCTAAAACCGCATGATGGAAAATTCGGCATCTTGATGAATGAACGTCTGGCCTGCGTATTGAAAATACCCGGGCGTATTTAACAGACTCTCCAAATTCCCGATTCTCTTCACCATCCAGCCGCCTCCGATATCCTTCAGGACGATGATGATGGGATGTTTTGTAAATAAGCGATAAGCATAGCGAACTCACCAGAGGGCATAATCAGTCTGTCGCAAGATTTCGGAACTGATGCCGCTATTATGTATTGGGATGATTGCAATACGATTGCGGGGAATGTCTTTAGACATTCCCCGCAGGCTGTGAAAAGAACAGTGTTGTTAACCGTTCTCTATCGCTGGCTGAAACCTACCGAATTTTGGTGTTGGCTTAGTCGCGCTGATGATAGGTTTTTTTGATTACCCTAACGATATTTTTATGAGGTATAGGTGTATGCAACAGTCCCTACAGTATAAGTATCTGCGGCTACAGTTTGACCTGCAGGCATAACGATTGAGTATTTAACCGTCTCGTTAGCCGTGCTACCCAGTCCAACGATCAAGTAACCGTCCTTAGGCATGGCACTGCTGTCGCTCGCTACGCCATTCAGTACCAGCGTCACTTTGTTTGCGCTGTCGTTTTTACCACTTACAACCGCACTAGGCATGGATGTACCGCCCGTTGAGGTATCGATGTCTGGGCTAAATCTAACCGCATAAGCATGAGCCAGACCATCTATTGAACGAATCAAACCGGTAGCAATAACATTATTATCTGCACTTTTTCTGGCGGTTAAGCCAGTGGGCGCCGTAATCGCATTTGAGACATTGGTGGCATTGGAAAATACCAGGTCAGCTGTCGCGTTAATACCGCTGCCATTCACGCCGGCTTGAGCCACCCCCATGCCTGCGCCAGCCAGAATGACCGTAGCCAGCATTGTTTTTTTCATCATAGACATAAATTTACCTTTTAAAGTACTTCACTTAGATTAATCACCAGTGTGTTACTGGTGGGCTATTAGCTTCCCGTCGAAATGGAAGCATAATGCTGTCATGCCACACGCATTAGATTGTTCGTATCCGTATTTCAGGGGAGTGGTGCCGTCCCGCTGATATCCAGCCTATCGTGGTGAGCTTTAACTCTTTGCTCGCCGTCCGCGAGGACGTCAAACGTAATCCGGTCATCTCTGATATTCAGCACCCTCTCTGAGCCTGCGAGGTCTGCGTGGCGCATTAGTGTGATTTGGTCGAGACTTATGCCGTGTGCCGTTCCTGCGTCCCTTCCTCAGGCGACGAAGTAAAAAGCTAATAGTGTCGTGTTAAACAATCTACTTCATAGAAAGTTTTCACTGAAATATAGAAAATTATCGTTGTCGTTATAGATTTGTTTAGTTAATCACGTCTGTTTAACGCTGAGTAAAGACATGAGAAATTCTTTAACTGCATCGGGAGAATAATAAAATAGGAAAAACTGAATATACGCTACAGGTGGATCTCGCCTGAATTTTTTAAAAACGAGCCAGGAAACTTCATCGGTTAAAATCACAAATAAAAAATCATGACACGATTTTCTCCATCATCAGAGGAATTTTATTTTTGGCTTGATAAGTGCTCGTGTTATTTAGGCGTGTTTTATNATATCTATCCGGTTTTTGTGACCGTGAGTGAAATGATGATATTCACATGCCTATATAACGCAGAGCAAGACCATCAACTCGGTTTAATTAATGTTGCGGGTGCCATTATGATTAACAAGGGCGAGCAATCACAAAAAACAATTCATTTAATGGATTAAATGATTCATTGGTGAGGGATATCATCAGTGATTATGAGTTCGTGCTTTAATATGTTGATTTATAAGGGGTTTTAGTTTATTTTTGCGAGGGGTAGGCCTTGTCATAAAGAACATAATGGGGGGGCGGAATTTAAAAACAAGGCTGTGCACTTTATTTTTCTTTCACTTGTTAAGAAAAACATATAGCGAAAAAATGGCTCGTAAGGGAAGGGTGAAATAAAAAACTCGTTCTGTTTCCTGGGTTTGACTCCCTATTTAAATACATATCGTAATAATATAAACGTCGTATATGTTATATGATTACTCTCTAGAGATAATAAGATATTGAATTAACTTTAGAAGCCCTCAAACCCCGCTACGTAGCTAATTTAGCCACGCTAACCAACCATCGCCGCACTGATGCTTCATCTGAAGAGGATAAAGCAGAAAGCAGACCAGATTCTGCAGATTGGACCACTGACTTGCTTAGCATGAGCGTTCTCTGCCCTGAATCGGTTAGTTCAATGACCTGAATTCTGCCGTGTTCTTTATGTGGGTGCCGGCGGATCATTCCCGCACGCTCCAGATTTCCGACAATGACACTCATTGTCTGTGGAGTCAGCAGCGATAAACGGGACAGATCGGCACCAGAGATACCCGGATAGGCTTCGAGCATCGTCATCACTGAGAACTGAGGCAGGGTCAAACCCGTTTCTTTTAGAGCTTTTTCCATTCTGATTTTGTGTACGGCATGAGCCTGTCGCAGTAGGTAGCCTATATGGCCTTTCTCACCCCGCTTTCCTTCCCCCAGCTCAGGAATCGACATATCGTGCGATCTTGACTTGTGCATAATATAAGAACTCATATATTGTTGTTCGAGTTCTTATATTATCAGACGAGAGAAATCATGACACCTCATCGTCAGCATCGAAGTGACGGGTCCTCTTGTGAGCTGGCAGCTCCAGACGTCGTCGCCGTTCCAGGAATGCTGGGTAGAGCTATCGACAACGCCGGCCTAGATAAATGACTTACTGGATGGATTAAACGTCGTATTTCTCAACTCAATGGTTGTGAATGTTGTATTCAGTTTCATTCAGTATGACGCGCGAGGCGGGACTGGTTTTTATCAAAATCGAATGGGTTACAGCCTGGCACGATGCCGACATTTATTCTGAACGTGAACGCGCTGCTATACAGTTCACTCCCCCGATCCCTAAGCAAAATAATCAGCAGAGGAAACAAGAATGTCTACTCAACGCGTTTCAACCTTTCGGCACATTGTTTCTGAGTCAGATGTTCGGGCCAGCTTTCGGCTGATAAAGCAACTTAGGCCGCATCTGAGTTCGGAAGATGAGTTCTGGCTTCGTTGGCAACGTCAGACCGGAGAGGGCTATATTCTGGATGGCTTGTTCATTGACGATGTACTTGTGGCCCTGGCTGGCTACCGCATACAGGAAAATCTTGTGCATGGACGTTTTTTTTATGTAGAGGATTTGGTGACCTCAGAAGAGCAACGTAGTTGTGGATATGGTGAAAGCATGATGTCGTATCTGAGCGAGCTGGCTCGTTCCTCAGGCTGCGGTAAGCTGGTGCTAGACACACCGCTATCGAACAGCCTTGGTCACCGGTTTTACTTTCGGTGCGGACTGTTGGCAACATCTTTGCGTTTCAATATTCCGGTTGAGTCATGAACCTCAATGAATTAGGTGTCGTGGTGGGTTGCTCTGTATTCCCCCTCAAGGCACTGAACTCATTGGTATTGCCGCATCGTGCAAAGGGCCTGTATTGACAAATCCCCGATAAGAACGCACAGAAACGCTTCTTCTCTTCTATTATGAAGAGTACGTTTTCTTGCCCACGAACAATGGACATAGCGCTAAGCAAGGCCCTGGTTTACACATTGTTCCGGGCTGAGCCAGCCACAGGCATCATGGCGACGCGGGAGATCGCCGACACGCTCAATACAGGTTAAAACGCCATCGTTCGCTTCCAACCCGAGGAAAACGAAACCAACCCCATCCAGGTACCAGGAAAGTGCTCTCATCGCTGGCGCAAATAACCGCGCAGTGACACAACAGCCTGACATGGATCGTGCTATCTACCAGCGCTTTAGTATGAATAAGCACACTGTTCTTATTTTTCAGTGAATTTGCCTATGGCGGCGAGGAACCACGAAAACACCAGCGACCTGTTACGACAATACCTTTCCCAAGGGAACGAGCGTGATAGGTTTACCCTCAGTATGAACTGAATGATATTGCTTTCAAATTGAACGAAAGTTTAACAAACTCCTTTCTATACAAATGGTTATGTCTAATTACCGGGTGCTGAATTGCAATGACCGCCTAAATTCACAGTAGCCGGATTTTGGGCCGAGGTCAGATTGTTTGTCACCATGTCATGGTTAATAAATTGTTTCTTATCCCTTAAAAGGAGAGGGGTAATCAATTAAAATAAAATCAATCTTGTAGGAAGCAATGTGTGTATCAATTATATTCGAAAACTTTGTTTTTCTATTGTTATGTGATGATTGGACAGTAAGATTACAGGGACACCATGCTGCAATTAAAAAACCTTAAATTTATTATTTATTTTTCACGTATAGCTCTTGCGGCGACTTTTCTTTCAGTTGTGGCGGATCGATTCGGATTTTGGGGAAATGCTGGGGAGCTTGGGGTTTCGTGGGGGAATATGAATAAATTCTTCCTTCATGTGAGTTTATTGGCCCCATGGGCCCCAGCGGCATTTATCCCCGTAGTTGGATGGGTGGTTAATATATTGGAGTTTGTATTAGGGATAGCGCTGCTACTTGGTATTAAGCCCAAGATGACTGCTTTAGCGACGGCAGGGTTATTTTTGATTTTTGCTATCAGTATGGCGGCTTTTCAGAGTGTAAAGTTAATGCTGAATTTTAGCGTATTACCCTGTTCAGCCTGCGCAGCGTTACTCTATTTCCTGGGCGAGATAAAGTCTAAAACCGATGTGCCGTAAATTTATATAAGTAATCAAACACGCATTCTATTTCTATTCATTTGTATAACTAACGCTGGAGTATTGTTATGTCAAGCTTACGTCTCCCTTACTATGAACTATCTGCGGAGCTATTACAGGGCTTTCGGCTGGTAAAGCAGGAGCTGGAAAATAGCTCCCTGGGATTGCCCTTGGTTGAACTAATCTATTTACGTATTTCTCAGATTAACGGCTGCTCGTTTTGCCTGAATATGCATACCAAAGCACTGCGCGAGAAAGGCGAAACCGATCGCCGTCTGGCTGAATTGGCGGGCTGGCGTGTTAGTTCACAGTTTACCTTGCGTGAAAAAGCGGCACTGGAATGGGCCGAGGCGCTAACTTACGTCACGGAAACACACGCTGACGATGAAGCTTATCTGCCATTAAAAGAATATTATACGGATAAAGAGATCTCAGATTTAACTTACGCTATTGCATTAATGAATGGTATGAACCGTTTGGCGGTTGGTATGCGTCAATAATACCGGATAAAAAAAGAAATATTTCATATCATTTAAAACCAACCGTCATTAAATAGTCATTGCGGTAATACTACCGCGATGACTATTTGTTCTGAATGGAGTGTGCGCTATATGAATTACCTGAAGAAAAAGAAAGTATGGGAAGATTTATTTAGTGACAAGGAATTAGGTGCGGGAAACTTTTTGTTTAAATCTTATGCTGCCTATAATGGTGGTGATGAAAGTTTTCTGTTTTTAGAAAAACCTTTTACGGGCGCGGATGGTTCTGTTTATAACGAGCTTTCTCTAAATACACTGTATCAATTGGTTAAGAATCTAGCCGCATGGTATCGCCAGCAAGGGGTTTTATCTGGTCAGCATATTTGTCTTTTTCTGGGTGATGGAATACCCTCGTTTCTCCATTTTTTGGCATTAAATAGCCTTGGGTGTATTCCTGTTTTAATTAATGGGCATATGCGGGCTGATATTGCAGAAGTATATGTAAAACGCAATAATTTTGATATTTTGGTATATGACCGGGAAACAGAGTCACGTTGGGAACTTAATGGGGAAAATAGTCCATTAAATAAAATAACGACATTACGAGCCGTATTTAGCCGTTCTTTGCCAGTCCCCCTGGCACCGCTTGAAGCTGGATGGCCAGCGGTGATGAATGACGACACTATCGTTATGATTTGCCACAGTTCTGGAACGACTGGAATCCCAAAAGCAGTCCTGTTTGGCCATGCGCAGTTCTTCAATGGTAAGAGGGAACGCCTGCGTGGCTTCATGGCGCGTGAGGACGATCGGCTGGTGACCGCGATGCCGCCTACTCATGCAGCAGGAATCAGTTATTTGATGACGGCGACGATGCTACAACTCCCGACGCTGGCACTGGCGACCCAAACGGGGGCATCGGTGGCAAAGAGTGTCGCGGATTTCGATGCCACTATCGTTACAGCTTTCTCGCAAACTTATGCCTCTTTTGCTGGCTTAGACCTACCCGATGCATATCTGAAAAGCGTACAGCGTTACTACAACACCGGTGATACGGCCCACGAGGCACATATTCGGGCGCTGCTGCGTTTGTCTCCAGAAGGGCGTTTTACCGACATGTTCGGTGCTTCAGAGTTGGGGATGTCCCAATTTTTCAATGTATCAACAGCGAAGCATGTTGGCAGCAAACGCCGGGTGGGGACCCCAGCCGATTATGCGCATTGCGATATTCTCACGCCGCAGGGGGAATGCCTGCCTGACGGAGAACCGGGCTATCTAGGCGTGCGTTCGCCAACGGTAACTCCGGGCTATTATGGTCAGCCGCACCTGACTTCCCTCACTACGCTAAATGGTTACTGGCTGACTGGTGATATCGGCCTGCGTCTGCAAAACGGTGAATATGTCCATTTAGATCGAATCGTCGATGCCATCCCAACGCCGATGGGCATTCAGGCTTATACGTTATTGCTCGAAGAGCACCTATTGCAGCATGAGGCGTTGCTGGATGTCAGTGTTGTGGGTATTTCTCGCGGGCCTACGCGAGAAGAAGCGGTGCTGGTACTGGTACAACATCAGCCGGGCACAGCGGTTAGCGCAGATGAAATTCTGGCACTGGCATTGGAGTGCTATCCCTTCCTGGGCCGCAGTAACCTCCCTGATTACACGCTATGTGTCGGGGTTCTCGCTAATGGCGCTTCACTGCCGACTGGTTCTACGGGAAAAGTGCTCAAGCGCGAAATTCGAGACAACTTCTGGACTTGGCAACGTGATTTTGACGAGGGTGCCCGCGGCATACTCAAAGATGTACGCTGGAATCATTTTGTAACGCGTCAGTCCATGAATCGGACTGAGCCCGTATCTCTCCTTGACTATCTGAGTGCCTAAGGACGAGGTCATGACACCGAATATTGAAGTGTTGACGGATGAGTTCCAGAAACGTATCGAGCGCGGCGAAAAGATAGAGCCGCAGGACTGGATGCCTGACGATTATCGTCGGGCACTACAGCGACAAATGTCCCAGCATGCACATTCAGAATATATAGGGATGCTGTTAGAAGGACGTTGGATAACACGTGCGCCAACGCTGAGCCGAAAATGTATCCTGCTTGCGAAAGTACAAGATGAAGCCGGTCACGCGCAATACCTCTACAGTGCACTGGAAAGCCTGCGTCTCAGCCGTGACGAGGCGTACAGTAAATTGCTGTCCGGCGAAGCTAAATATCTGAATATTTTCAACTATCCTGCGCTTACCTGGGCTGATGTCGGAATGATTGGCTGGCTGACGGATGGCGCTGCCATAGTCAACCAGGTGCCACTGACCCGCTGCTCTTACGGGCCTTATGCCAGAGCAATGGTGCGTGTTTGCCAGGAAGAAAGCTTTCATCATCGTCAGGGGTTTGACCTGATTCGCAAACTGGTTGAAGGCACGCAGGCGCAAAGAGAAATGGCGCAAGAGGCGCTGAATCGCTGGTGGTGGCCCGTGCTAATGGTTTTTGGCCCCCCGGATGAGCGCTCGGTGCATTCCCGCAATGCGATGCGCTGGGGAATAAAACTTTACTCTAACGATACCCTGCGCCAGAAGTTTATCGATCAGACCGTGCCGCAAATCCAGTATTTAGGACTCACCGTTCCCGATCCCGATTTACGTTTTAACCCAGAAACCTGTCATTACGAAACGGGTGAGATCGACTGGGATGAATTTAACCGGGTAATCCAGGGTAATGGTCTGTGTAACAAGGCGCGAATTGCCAGCCGACGCCGTGCCTGGGAAGAAGGTGCATGGGTTCGTGAGGCGGCATTGTGTCATACGGTTAAGCAGAACAAACGGGAGCAGCAACAGTATGGATAAGTGGAAATTTTGGGAAGTGTTTGCTCGTCAACAACGGGGCGTCAGCCATCGCCACGTGGGAAGCGTTCAGGCTAGCGACGCTGAGATGGCGCTCTCGCATGCGCGCGATATTTTTACGCGCAGAGGCGATTTTGTCAGCCTGTGGGTGGTGGCTTCGGAAAACCTGATGACCAGCGGCGACGTGCCCCAGGGGCCGTGGTTTGAAACGGCGGAGGATAAACGCTACCGCCATGCGACATTCTACGAAGTACCCGAAGGGGTGAAGCACCTATGAGCTTGAAGCCGGAACTCAAAAAGATGCGTGCGGAATACCTGTTGCGCCTTGGCGATAATGCCTTGATTTTATCCCAGCGCTTATGTGAGTGGTGCGGCCATGCTCCGACCATTGAAGAAGACTTGGCGCTGAGCAATGTCGCGCTAGATCTGCTGGGACAGGCTCGTCTCTGGCTGGAAGCTTCAGGCAGACAAATGGTTCCCGCACAAAGCGAAGACGATCTCGCGTATAAGCGTGAAGTTCAGGCGTTTCGCAACCTCTTGTTGGTTGAGCAAGTCCGGGGAAATTTTGCTGATACCCAGATTCGTCAGTTCCTGTTTGACAGCTGGCACTGCCTGCTGCTGCGTAAACTCTCCCAGTCCAGCGATGAGGAGGTTGCCGCGATTGCAACGAAAGCGCTGAAAGAGACAACGTATCACTTGCGACGTAGTAAGGGGTGGGTTTTACGGCTGGGAGATGGCAGTGCCAGAAGTCGTGAGCTTTGTGTCCAGGCGCTAGCTTTTTATGAATCTTATCTCTACGAGCTTTTTGAGATGGATGCGCTGGATAAAGAGATGCATGCGCAAGGGATTGGCTGCGACTTGACTGAACTGTATCCCGATTGGTTGGAGTATGTGAATGATGTGCTTCAGGAAGCCACTCTTGAGCCGTTGCGCATGGAATATGTTCTGAGCGGGGGGAAAAGAGGCGTGCACGGCGAAGAGTTAGTCGAACTACTCATTGATATGCAATACCTGACGCGCGCTTATCCGGGAGGTACGTGGTGACTGCCATGACGGAACCGGAAATCAAGCGCGGCACAGAGAATATCTGGGCGTGGCTAAAGGGTATTCCAGATCCTGAGATGCCCTACATCTCTATTGTGGATTTGGGCATTGTTCGGGACGTGGAGTGGCAGGAACAAACGCTGAAAGTGGTGATGACTCCGACGTATAGCGGTTGCCCTGCTAAGGCCGTCATTGAGCACAATATTCGCCGCACTTTGGCAGATCGCGGCGTGCAATCAATAACCCTGGAAAACCGCCTTTATCCGGCCTGGAACACGGACTGGATGAGCCAAAGTGGAAAGGAAAAATTAAAAGCTGCGGGAATCGCCCCGCCGCTGCCGGTAGAGCCTGTCTGGCAGGAGCTGAAATTCATCTCTGTGGGAATACGAGACGTCTGCTGTCCGCGCTGCGGTTCGGAGCAGACTACTTTACAGGGGGAGTTTAGCGGTACCGCGTGTAAATCACTTTGGCAGTGCAATGCCTGCATGAATCCCTTTGAGCATTTCAAAAGCTTGTAACGGGCTGACGTATGCGACCCCACATATTCTTAACTTCAATTTAGCCATGAGGATCACTATGTCTCAGTTTTATCCTCTGCAACTGACTCGCATCGAACGCGATACTCCGGATAGCGTGGTGCTGACTCTGGTCCCGCAGGAGGAACACCGCGCCCTGTTTCATCATATGCCAGGGCAGCACATTATCCTTCGTACCTTTTTAGCAGGCGAAGAGCTACGCCGTAGCTATTCGCTGTGCAATAGCCCTGATAAGCCTTTACAGGTGGCGATAAAAAAAATCGAGGGGGGACGGTTTTCTCACTGGGCCAATACTCATCTTAAGACGGGGATAACACTGGAGGCCCTACCTCCGATGGGGAGCTTTGGCCTGCCGGTGGAACCGAAAGGTGCTCGCCATTACGCGGGGTTTGCGGCAGGTAGCGGTATTACGCCGATATTGTCTATGGTCCAGAGCGTATTGAGGTCGGAGCCACGCAGTCGTTTTACGCTGGTCTATGGCAATCGCAACGTCGCGACAATGCAGTTACGTGAAGTGCTGGCGGGTTTAAAGGACCTCTATCCGAGCCGGCTTTCCCTTATTTATCTCTTTAGCGGCGAAGAGCAAGAGATAGATTTGTTTAACGGCAGGCTGGACACCGAGCGTTGCGCTGAGTTGCTCAAACGCTACCTCCCTGCCGACACTATCGATTATGCCTTTATATGCGGTCCTGACGGGATGATGCGTGACGTTATGCGCGCTCTTATCCAGCATGGGGTTGTCAGAGCGCGTATTCGTACTGAGAGCTATGGTTCGCGGGCATCGACATTCCGACCTCAAAAAAAATCCGAGCTGTTCGGGATGGTAGATGTGAAGGCGGTTATTGATAACGCTCAATACCAGGTCGAACTTTCTGAGACCTCTGAAAACTTGCTGGATGCATTGTTACAGGCCGGGGTCACCCCGCGCTATTCCTGCAAAGCCGGAGTGTGCGCAGCCTGTCGCTGCCGCGTGCTTGAGGGGGAAGTTGAAATGGAAGAACCGCATGCGCTGGCTCCGGAGGAGGTGGCTTCTGGCTATGTTCTCTGTTGTCGCAGCCGGCCTTTGACATCCCGACTGTCGCTGTTATTCGACTAATCCTTAACTGAAAAATTAACTATGACATCACAGAATACAGTTTCTGGCTGGAGGTTAGTGCTCTATCGCCTGGCCACCGGGTTTTCTGTTGCGACCGTTGTTTATCATCAGTCGATGACAACATTGATCGCTCATTCATTTCACCTGTCTGCTGACGCGCTATGGGGGCTTTCTGTTGCAACACAGGCGGGATATGGCGCCGGGCTAATCCTGGGGTTGCCGCTAGGGGATTTGGTCGCGCCAAAACGGATTATCCCGAGCGTTATGATGTTGTTAGGGGGAACGCTGTTGCTTATTGGCCTGTCTCCGACGCTGTGGTTGATGGTGGCGCTGTGTTTCTTTGCCGGTCTGTTATCTATTGCCGGACAGATGTTACTGGCCTATAGCGCAAAGGTGCTGGTGGGGACAGAGCGTGCCCAAGTGGTTGGCAGCCTTCTGACTTCACTATTTGCAGGTTTGCTGCTGGCGCGAGTAATGGGGGGATTTGGCGGTGAGTATATCGGCTGGCGCGCTATTTATCTNATTACCGGAATATTAACGCTACTCACTGGCATTGGTCTGTCTAAACGTATTGATGATGTGTCGCTGACGGGGAATCTACGGTATTTCCAGGTGTTGAAACTGCAGGGAACAATATGGCGGACTCACCCCGAACTACGGCGCCTGTCGCTGGTGGCCGCCAGCTTTTTCGCTGCATCTAACGGAATTTGGGCCAATCTCACCTTTTTGATGCATGACACATTGCACTGGGATGCGGCTCATATTGGNCTTTTAGCCTTTACCTCTCTTGCCGCGCTGAGAGCGACCTGGTTTACCCAGTATCTGCAATGCCGAATGTCCGGGCCAGGCATCATCATTCTACTGGCTTTAGTCATGGCATTGACGCCGCTGATTGGGATCTGGAACGGTGTCTCTATCGGGCTGCTGCTGATTTATTTGATACTGGCCGACTTTTGTGTTCGTGCGATTCAAGCGATTGCACAAAGTCGCGTGCTGGATATCGATCCGCCCTTGGCGTCCCGGATTAACAGCTTGTTTATGACTGTTTTTTTCTTTGGCGCGGCAGCAGGATCCTGGCTTGGAAGCATTGCGATCCATCATATGGGATGGCGCGGCATGTTCTTGTTCACTATCGCCTGTGCGGCCATTGGACTTTTTTTTCTCAGCTGGCGTAATCCTGAATTACGCCTCATCCGGGCTAAAAGCTCTTAATCCTATCGAGTATTTGTGAGGAGATAATAATGGATTTAACAATTGAAAAAAATGTAGCACGAACACAACTAATTGAAGGGATTAGCCCTATTTGGAACGGATGGTTCGAAGCGGATGATTTAAGTGGATTAGNGAACCATCCGTTACTACAGGCATTAGAAAATAATGCCGTTAGTCTGGATGGCGTCAGAACACTGCTGATCCAGCACAGCCTTTATTCCCGCCACTTTACCCGTTATCTGTGTGCTCTGATTGGCAAATTACAGGATCCAGAAGATGTGACGGCACTCCTGGAAAATCTAGAGGAAGAAATGGGGGTGGATGGCAGCAGCCGGATTACGCATGCTGAGCTATTTCAGCGGACGTTACGCCACATCGGTGCTCAGCCAGCCTCTCAAGAACCATTGCCGCAAACTCAGACGATGATCGATGCCATGATGAGCCACTGTCAGTCTGCCGATACACTGAATGGCCTTGCTGCAATGTGCCTTGGCGCCGAGGCGATCGTACCACTCATCTATCGCCCCATTCTTCATGCTCTGCGTCACCATGGTTTTGGTGAAGAGGCGACAGAGTTTTTCAGCCTGCATATTGAAGAGGATGAAGATCATGCGTTAGCCATGCTGGCTATCATGGAGCGCATGCTGCGCGCCCAGGGCGGCGCATGTCGAAATCGCGCCGTTGCAGTTGGGCGTGAAATGATCGCAAATCGCGTGGCGATGTTTGATGCTATTTGGGAGCAGATTCAGACGTTGCCAACTGAAGCACCACCGGCGCAGAAAGCTGGCGGGTTTTCTTCGGGCGATTTTTGGCGCGTTGGCGGTAGCCTTGACGCTCGTCTTCCCGAAAAACTGATTCATGAACAAGTGATGAGTCAGGCGCATCCATCCTTTTCTTCCGAACGTAACCACAAAGTAAACATAGTGGATCTGCCAAGCCACACGATCAGTATGACCGTGGGGCATCTGGAACTGAATGAGCGTACGCGTTTACATCGTCACAACTACGAGACGGTGATTTATGTCACCCAAGGGGAAGGATATTCACGCATTGGCAAGCGTGAGGTGTCATGGCGTGCTGGCGATGCCATTTATGTGCCCGCTTGGGCAGAGCATCAACATGTTAATACGGGCTCAAAAGAGGCTATCTACCTGGCCTGTGAAAACGCTCCACTACTACAGAATTTAGGCGGTATAGCGCTACGTGAGGAGCTGAGTGAACGTCAGAGCTAACACAGGTCTTTGTTCACCTGATTCTTTTTAACACGGTTTCTAAAACAGACTAAGCGAGCGAAACGATGCTGCCATCCTTACTTAAACACTGGGATCCTGATAGCTGGCGCGAAAAGCCTCATAAGCACATTCCTGAATATGTCGACAGTACGCTTTTAGATTCAACATTATCACGGCTCAGCCAATATCCAGCGTTGGTCCCCGTCAGTGAAATTCGCTCACTGCGCGAAGCGCTGGCGGACGTCGCGCAGGGTAAAAGTTTCGTCTTGCAGGCAGGGGATTGCGCTGAACGTTTTAGCGATATGCAGCCAAAAAAGCTCCGTGCGCACTACCAGTTGCTGGAAACACTCGGTTCAACACTGGAAAGCGCGTTAGCTGTTCCGGTAATACGTATTGGTCGAATAGCTGGCCAGTACGCTAAACCTCGCAGTCAGCCTTATGAAACGCAGGGCGACGAGGTCTTTATGAGCTATTACGGGGATATAATTAATGACCTTGCTTTTTCTGCTGATGCTCGTCAGCCAGACCCATTGCGATTGGAAACCGCCTATTTCCATGCCGCGGCGAGCCTGAATTATCTTCGCAGTCTGGCGCCAGGCTCTGTCGCTTATGATAGTCATTACTACGTCAGCCATGAAGCATTATTGCTGCCCTATGAGCAGACTCAGTTGCAGCAGGATGAAGATGGAACCTGGTTTTGTGGTTCTGGACATTTCCTATGGATAGGGGAACGCACACGCCAGTTGGAGGGGGCGCACGTGGAGTTTTTGCGTGGTGTGGGGAACCCAATTGGCGTTAAAGTTGGTCCTGCTTGCACCAACGATGAGCTGTTGCGTCTGATTGATCGACTGAATCCGGAAAATATTCCAGGCCGTTTAACGTTGATTACCCGCTTTGGACATCATGAGATCCAGCGGTTTCCAGCATTGTTAGAGAGAGTGCAGCGTGAAGGTCGCCAAGTGATATGGCTATGCGACCCGATGCACGGTAACGGGATGCAGACGGAGAGTGGCCTTAAAACTCGGCATTATGCGCATATTGCCGTAGAAATGGAGGCGTTCTTCGAGGCGCATAAGGTCGCGGGATCGCGCGCAGGCGGTGTGCACTTGGAGTTAAGCGCTCAGGCGGTGACGGAATGCTTGGGAGGCCCTGAAAATCTTGAGGAAAGTGGCTTATTGCGCGCGTATCAGAGTAGCTGCGATCCGCGTCTTAACCCACAACAGGGAGCGGCATTGGTGTCTCGCTTGGCAACAATGCTCGCTTCTCCGCCATCTTCGCTTGCGCTCAAGGAAGAGTCCGGGCCAATAAATCTTGCGGAGTGCCTGGCAACCGCGCGTCCGGAGAATGACAACCTCTGCTATATCGGCCCGGGATTTAGCCTCAGCTATCGTGAGCTGAACATTGCCGTACGTCGCCGCGCATCACATCATGAACGTCAGGGGGTGAAGGCGGACGAACGTGTGCTGATTGCGTTGAATGACGGCCCTGAGCTGGTGATCGAATTTTATGCTGTGCTGGCTCTTGGCGCATTGCCTGTTGTGATCAACCCTCGCTTCGATAAGGCAAGTTTGCTCCAAATTATCAACGATTTTATGCCGATACTGGCGATAAGACAGCCTGCTCAGCAAGGCGTTTGGCCAGAGAGTATTGCCGTAAGCATGGTTGATTTTGGAGATTATCGGCAGTGGGTGCAGGGCCAAGAAGAGGACGCCACCTGGAATGGATTTATCCGCAAACCCTGGAGCGCGCCGGCTCTAATTCAATGTACCTCAGGTAGTACCGGTAGCTCGAAAGGCGTCGTTCATAGTGCGCAGTCAATGCTGGCGATCTGCCAACATTTCGCTACAGAGCAATTAGGGATTCATACCAGCGATATTCTCTATTCTCCCTCTAAAGCCTTCTTTGGCTATGGCATGGGTAACAGTCTCTTTTTCCCGCTATTTACCGGCGCTTGCAGCGTCCTGGACGCGGACTGGCCCGATGCCCAGCACGTCGTGACGCTATTGCGTCAGTTCCAGCCTAGCGTAATGTTTGCTGTCCCCAACCTCTATCGGGCGTTACTGGATTATGGGCTACGGCCGGAAGACACGTCGTTGCGCTTGGCATTTAGTGCAGGAGCCGCATTGCCAGCACCACTCGCGGCTCGTTGGAGACAGCTGTTTGGCAGCGAATTGTATGATGGGATTGGTTGCACCGAGCTTGGGCATATTTTTGCCACTAATTATCCGGCTGGAGCCGAGTGCCCTGGTAGCGTAGGACGTATGTTGCCCTGTGCTGAAGCCCGCATTGTTGATGACCAAGGAAATGTTGTTGCTATAGGGGAAAGAGGCATTCTGATGGTGAAATCACCCACCTGTGCGTCAGGTTACTGGGACCGACCGGAGGAGCAGCAAGCTAACTTTCAGGGAGAATGGTATTGCACGGGTGACCTGTTTAGCCAGGATGCGCTGGGGAATCTGATATTTCATGGTCGGAAAGACGATCGCTTTAAAGTCAATGGACGTTGGGTTGTTCCCATTGAAATAGAAAACCTCGTAATGAGATTGTTCCCGGAGTTAGGTTCGGCCTATCTAGTTCCTGTCTATGACCAAAATGAGGAAGTGCGTCCAGCGCTCATCTTGGGCAACTCCCGTATCCATGATACGCAAATAGCAGAGATCCGGACGGCGCTGGAGCAAAAACTCGAGCGGTTCAAATGGCCTGTGCGGGTGGTCTGCCTTGCTGAAATTCCTATAAATAAAAACAATAAACCGGACCGTCGGACTATGGCGAAGCTGGCTGTTGAGCAGCATGCCGAGGAGGAAACCGTATGTTGAATGAAAAGGAGTTTAATGAATATGGTCGTCAGGGCTTTACCCATATTCCGCTATGGCAAACCCTGACGTTACCTGACGCTGTGGAACCGCTGGCTTTGTATCAGGCTCTAACGAACCAGGGGCAGGATTATTTGTTTGAAACGGGCGTGCGCCGACAGCATGGCGTTGAGCCAGCGCTGTCGGTCATTGGGCTGCCGTGCCGTGAGCGCTTCGAACTGGGTGAAGGGTATCTACATCACTACCGCGATATGCATTTGTGTGAGACGTGGGAGACAGATGATCCTTTGGAAGTGCTGAAGATATTGCAGGAACGTTGGTCTGTTCCAGAAATATCAGCGCTGCCCGAATTTGCAGGAGGGCTTTTTGGCTATTTTGGTTTCGAAACGACACGTTTGATCGAGCCGAGGCTGCGCCGAATCGCTCGGAAGCCATCAGGCTTTGCTCTACCTGACGCACTACTGTGGTTGAGTCTGGAACTGGTGGTCATCGATCACCAGCGTGGACTGTTGCACTGCATCGTCTACGGCGAGACTGGCGTAGAGGGAGATTATGTCAGATCACGTACACGTCTCGAGCAGATAGTTGAACGGGTACAAGATTCGCTGACACCATCGGACGCGGACAAGGGGGCCTTATCAGCACCCATCGCGGCCCGCGAAATCAACCAATTCTTTCCTGAAGAGTGTTTTCGGCAGGCGGTTGAAAGAATTAAAGAGTATATCGAGGCGGGCGATGTGATGCAGGTGGTTCTCTCTCGACGGATGAGCCATCCCTACGCCGAAGATGCCACGACGCTCTACAGAAATCTTTCCCGGCAAGGAACGGCACCCTATCGCTACCTGCTCAATATGGGAGAGAGCCAGATTGTAGGCGCATCTCCTGAGATGCTGTTTCAGAAGCGGGGAGCGCGCGTGGTGAGCCGGCCGATGGCGGGTACCCGCCGTCGGGGATGCACCGCTGAAGAGAATGATGCCTTGCACGAGGATCTATTAGCCGATCCGAAAGAAATAGCTGAGCATATGATGCTGGTTGATTTGGCGCGCAATGATTTAGGGCGGGTTGCCGCAGCGGGCAGTGTGCAGGTGGATGAGCTACTCACCGTAGAGCAGTTTCCAAATGTGATGCATATCGTCTCTACCGTGACGGGGCAGGCCGCAACAGGGACGCAGGCTCTTGATTTACTGAAGAGCACTTTCCCTGCGGGCACACTGAGTGGAGCATCGAAAATCCGGGCTTTGGAAGTCATTGCCGAGTTGGAGCCACATGCGAGAGGTGTTTATGGCGGGTCTATTGGTTACCTGGATTTTTATGGTAATGCGGATCAGGCTATTGTTATACGGACTGGCATTCTGACTGACGGGAAACTGTATGTTCAGGCGGGCGCAGGTGNGGTCCAGGATTCACGCCCCGAGCGCGAGTGGCAGGAAACCAAGGAGAAGAGCCAGTCCATGCTACAAGCTGCCGCCATAAACCCGCAGCAACCAGAGGAGGCGGTGTTATGCATTTAGTCATCGATAATTACGACTCTTTCACTTGGAATATCGTGCAGTATCTCAGTATTTTAGGTGCAGAGGTCGTGGTGCGGCGTAATGATGATATTGATATTGAGGATATTTCTTCGCTACAGCCGGAATCGCTGATTATTTCACCTGGTCCTTGCTCGCCGAGAGAAGCTGGCATATCTATGGAAGCGATTCGGTATTTTGCCGGGCATCTGCCCATTCTGGGAGTTTGTCTTGGACACCAGTGTGTCGCCGCCGCCTTCGGCGGTGAGATTCGCCGGGCGAATGAGGTCCTGCACGGAAAAGTGTCTTTGATGGAGCACAATAGGCAAGGATTATTTATCGGGCTTGAGGATAACTTGCGGATAGCGCGCTACCACTCGCTGGTGGTGGATAACCTCCCGCCAGAGTTAGAACCTGTAGCCTGGGCACGGCGACCTGACGGCGGGCGCGGTGAGATCATGGCATTGCGTCATCGTGATTTTGATATTTATGGACTGCAATTTCACCCGGAATCTGTGCTTACCGAGCAAGGGCTAAAGATGCTGGGAAACTACTTGCGTTTAGTGGAAAACGCGCTTGTGGTGGGCTGATTATCTTCGGTGGATTCCCAGAAGACCGTGAACTTGGTGAGCAGTTATCGAAGGATCTTCCACCGTAAGGTTGGTTACATGAAACAGGATACAACAACAAATGCAACACTCTCATTTTTCGAAATCATATTTAGTGCGTTTTTCCCACTGCGACCCGGCGGGAATTGTCTATTTCCCGCAGTATCTGGTAATCACAAATTGGCTTATTGAAGACTGGTTTACGGAAGGGTTAGATATAGATTTTAATGTGTTGATAAACCAGCGTAAGCACGGATTACCCATCGTAAAATTAGAATGCGAATTTCTTCAACCTTCACGCCAGGGCGACAGTTTATTGATGAATTTACAAGTCGAAAAAATTGGTCGAAGTTCCTTAACCCTAATAATTGAAGGTTCTGTCGGCGGAGAATTGCGTATGCGTAGCCGACAGGTTTTAGTTTATACTTGTCTTATAAGTAGCAAATCTGTGGAGATCCCCGATCATATCCGCACTGCCTTGTCAGCATCAAGTGAGGGGGTTCCCTCATGACTACATTGCTCCAACCACCAAGCTGGGTCAGACCAAAAGGATATGCTAATGGTATTGCAAGTAGAGGTACCATGATATTTACTTCTGGGCAATTTGGCTGGGACGAAAAAGAAAACCTAGTGAGTGAAAATTATGGTGAACAAGCGATTCAAGCATTAAAAAATATCGTTAAAATTTTGGCAATGGCAAACGCCAAACCAGAACACATCGTTCGATTAACCTGGTATATTGCAGATAAAGATGCATATCTTAATCAGGCGAAATTAGTCGGTGTTGCATATAGAAAAATAATTGGCCACTTCCCTGTAATGAGTGCATTTGAAGTTAACTCACTAATGGTTCCTGGTGCCAAAGTGCAGATTGAGGCGACTGCCGTGTTGCCTGATTAGTTAACAACATTATTTTAATACAGCTAATCGAAGCACTGAAAGAGCATTTTAGCCTGTTTCAGTGCTTGTTCGTGGCTTGTCACATTTGCAAATCCTAGAATCAGGCCCTTACCGCATTCTTTTCTTGAAGATCTTGCCGATAAAGCTCCGATTAGAAGATTATGCATTCTTCCTCGTGTTGCGATTCCAATATCATTTTCTTCATCGTCTAGCTTGGCCAGGATATGTAGTCCACAGGCGGGCATTTCAAATTTCAGCCTTTCTCCAAAGACTTCCTTAAGTCCATTGATGGTCATCACTCGACGTTTTGCATAAATAGCTCTGGTTTTACGCAAATGACGAGAGAAATGATTTTCTTGCATAAAATCAGTTAATACTCTTTGCGTTAATAATGAGCAGCCATCTTGCCAGGTTTGACAAGTAGCATTAAATCGTGGCAATTGAGGTTCAGGGACGACTAGATAAGCTAAGC
The DNA here is from genome assembly GCF_000688655.1 of Lonsdalea quercina subsp. quercina. Classification (GTDB taxonomy): domain Bacteria; phylum Pseudomonadota; class Gammaproteobacteria; order Enterobacterales; family Enterobacteriaceae; genus Lonsdalea; species Lonsdalea quercina. Next base: position 425,168 of record NZ_JIBO01000004.1, read on the forward strand.
GTAGCGAGGGGCTAAGCACTTTGCTAAAAGTGCCAACGTATAATACGTTGTCGTGTGACTCAGTACTAGCGAGAACGGGTAAAGGTCGGCTATTGTAGCGATATTCACTATCGTAATCATCCTCGATAATAAAGGCATTGCTCTTTTGAGCCCATTCGAGTAATTCAGCGCGACGAAGTGTCGATAACGCAGAACCAAGCGGACTTTGATGAGCTGGTGTGACAAGTGCGAAGCGAGCATCGGGGGCTAATTCTTTACCGATAGAAATGTTCATACCATCCCTGTCAACAGGAACAGGGATTAATTCCGCACCGAACTCATTAAGTAATTGACGGCTTNGTGGAAAGCATGGGTCTTCAATCCATACTTGATCTAATGGCTGCATTAGTGTTCGACTAATAAGATTTAAGGCTCCTCGATAACCTGCAGTAATGAAAATTTGTGATGATGTACAGTTAAGTCCTCGAGATACACGGAGATAAGAAGCGATAGCTTCTCGTAAGGGTTGGTATCCAGCAGCTTGAGGATAAGAGAAAAAGTAATTTTGTTGGCGTAATTGGCGAGTATATATATTACCCCAAATCTTATATGGAAAAAGATCTAATCCAGGTAGACCTAGCTGGTAGGGAGCGGGTGAGTGGCTTTTGGATGAAAAATCGGACAGAGGGTCATATAGTGAGTGAGATACTTTTTGGGAAGGGGGTATGTCATTTTCCTGAATAGATAATTTGGCTAGTTTTTTTGAAACAATTGTACCTGCGGGACCGCGGGCTTCGAGGTAACCCGCTTCTGTTAATAGGCTGTAGGCAAGTTCTACGGTGTTTCTGGATAATTGTAATTCGCTTGCGAGTGTGCGGATAGAAGGTACTCTCTGTCCAGGAATTAAAACGTTACTCTGAATGCTTTTTACAAATCGATCATAAATTTGCCGATACAATGGTTTTTGATTATCATCAAAAAATTCTTTTTTATTCATTTGTTATCTCTTTAATAAATAATCATCAGCAATAGATAACGGTTTTATACAAAAGAAGGTTATATAAGTTATATTGGGGAATAGAGCTTAAGCTAACTAGTATCTTATCATATTCTATGGATGTATAAACTGATAACTATTTTAATGGGAAATATATTCTCTCTAGAATAAATGATTTATATATATTACCATACTTTATATTAAGTGCAACAATATTGTTAATGGTTCTATTGTATTCTCTATATCTCTTGAATACTTAAAGTTGCAGGTAGTGTGAACCGCCACGGGTTTAACGGACACTTCAGAGTCCATTTACGGACTGACCCACATCACTATACGCATCAATCAGGTACGAGCTGACCGCTCACGTTAAATTCATGAAGGTGGCGTATGCCACCATTTAGGGGGGGCAGCGGGCACAGTGTAAAGGACAGGCAGAAAACTTCTACTTTGGTCATCCCCTTGGTAAGAGATGTCTGGTGAGCAGAGTCTTTAAAAAGAAAGCCTTCCGGTAATACAAAAAGCTGCCTAATCACGAACTTTACAATAGTGCCCTTTTGTTAAATGTAGTTATTGCAGGATAAAAAGTCGATTAGGAACTAACCGTGATATTGTCGATACTTAAAGCGGGGCCGGATATAACAAGGCTTTTTGCCTTGGTTCCCGTAAATGTATGCTCAAACCAACAGCCTACAGTGTTACCACTGCCAGTAATATCTTCCATATAAACCTCTTTGTCCTGGCTGTCATAAAAAGCAAAACGGTTCTTATATCCCTTTCCCATTTGTACTCCAGCTTTAAAATAATTAAATTCAATAGGGAACGTGATTTTATATTTAAGAGCAGTCGCTCCACCATATGCACTAAGGGCCGTCCCCACCAGATAGGGTGCAAGCTCATCATCAACCCCATCAGCTATAACAATCCTGTCCAAGCTGAGATTGGTCAGAGTAGCACCAGAGTTCACCAGTTGTACGGACTGCCATAAATATAATGTAATGTTTTGATTTCCCTCAAAATCCTCGAATATCATGGAGGGTGATATCTTAATGGTATAAATTGATTCTGCGGAGGTTTCAACTACCGCGGACTGAGAACGCGTCACCTGGTACCATACAACTATCTGTTCTCCGTCCGTATCACCTGCCAGGTTATTGTTCAGCATAATCGTCAGCGCCTTACCGGCCTCTGCCGATGTCACCGTATGCTTGGCACTGGTCGTAATACCTGACATGTCCCTCAGCGAAGCCGTCACACTATCCCCCTCTGCCAGGTTTGCCACTTCTGGGATGACTATCGAGATGCCACCTGTTAAAGATGCCGGGTCAATAGTCATCGCCGTGTTATCCGCTTCAGCCACTGTGGGAGCAGGCAAGACTACTTCCCCCCCTTTAAATGTTGCCGTCACCGAATTGTAAACGGCAATATTTTCAGCGAGATAAGCGGTTAATTTCGATTGGCCGGCGGTCGTACTGGTGAAGGGCAGAGAGGCCCGCCCGTTGCTGTCTGTTGTAATCTTCGCCGTATTTTCCCCGCTAATAAAGACAGCACCATTTGTCAGCGTAAGGGAAACTGATGCTCCGGAAACTGGAACAGTTCCGCTGAGCGTCTGGAGCTCAACTTGGTTCTGGTCCTCGCCGTCAGCTTTGGCGTCATCAATTGTCAGCAGAAGATTTATGGTATCGACGGAATTATGCGATGGGGTAAACGTTGCCGCCAGGGAGTTATGAATGGCGGTATCGCTCTGAAGTGCAATCTCAATCACAATGGTTTCTGCCGTAGTGTCAACCAGGCTGGCAGACACTGCGCCGAGGCTATTACTCGAAACCACGATGGATGACAAACCGTTTGAGAAGATTGCTGAACCAGTTGTAATGCTGAAAACAACAGGCTCATTTGATATATAATTTTTACCATTCATTATATCGGCACTGGCACTGATTTTATCAGTGCCATTCGCGACGGCAGTGTTCGGTGTAAGCACGAAATTTGTTATTTCCATTACATAATCTCCGCTATCAATGCATTGACTGAAGTGAATTTGGATATTGTCTGAAAGCCTCTACCTCGGGGCAGTCTGATGCCCGACAACACTGAAAGCGCATTCTTCCAGTATCAGAATGACTAAAATACCAATGAAAGCCGGTTAATGGAGCCTGATGAGCCGGGCAGAAACGGTTCAATACTGACCTTGGTTCAAAATCAGTGCAGTCATAAACTAGAGATCTTCGTCTTTCTGAAGACTTCGAATGAATTCAGCCGGAATCATGTCATTTGATGATGAATGCGTTCTCTCAAGATTGTATTTCCTGCGCCAGGGGGCGAGTCTGTCCTGCGCATCGCCCAGTAACAGGAATCAGGAATGTTCAGACATTCATCCCCCAGACTACTGTTAAATGACTCGATAAACGGATTATCTGTCGGTTTCCAGGGTGGGAGAAGTCCATGATGACATCCTCCTCGCCCGTCCAAGGTCACCGACACGCTGTGAGCAGAACGACGCAATAACCGCGTACCGAGGTGCGCTTCGGGCCGCGCCAGTGCTTTTCCTGCCGCAGACCGTGTCGACCAATGGCCTTGCCTGCGGGCGCAAAACTTCCCGCCTCAACAATCGCGACGAATGTACGCAGGGTATTAAGCTCAATACCACCGCCAGGATGATCGTTATTGATGAATATGCGGACACTCTTTGTCGAACTCTTTCCCCGAATTGTTCAATCGAAGTACCAGCGTAGAAAATAATTCACCGGGAGACCAATTAAATCTTACTTATTAACGCGTAAAATGCTTTAGAGGTATGGATTCAGGCCGCTGCGCCCGTACTACTAAAAATGAAGGGCGAGAGTGATAAGAGCTGGCCAGATGCTCTGGCAGATGATGTCGACGGACTCGACAGCCTCTTCCTGCGCCTGAAGACGTCTCGTTCGTCCCTATTGATTTAGGCGGCGAGCCTAACCATGACGGTAACGCCCGACAACGTAATTGAAGGGGCTGTTTTACATACATGGGGGCGGCTACGTCCATGGGGGAACAACAGCCTACCGGGGACGGGCAGGGAACTATGCCAAACTTCTCCGGGCGACCGTCTTTGTACCGGACTATCGACCGGCGCCCGAGTCTCCTTTCCCCATTCCTATCGATGATACTTTTCTTGCCTATCGCTCTCTGTTGGAGAGCGGCGTATCCCCGCAAACGTTGGTTATTGCCGGGTATGCCGCTGGGGGAGCGATGGTGGTGACGATCATGCGAGAAGCCAAAGAGGCCAATATCGCGCTTCCTGCCGCCGCGGTGGCAATGTCGACCTGGGCAGACCTGACCCATAGCGGAGACGCGGCGAAAGTCATAAATGGTATTGATCCTTTGTGCAGTGCCGAATTCCTCAACCAGCTGGCAGGCATTTTTCTTGCCGGGGATCTACCTATCCATCCTGATGCCTCGCCGAATTTTGCGGATGTCAGGGGGCTTGCGCCTACGTTGATTCAAATTGGTGAAAACGAGGTCATGCTGAGCGGTGCCACACGACTGGCGGCTCATCTCGGCGACAGTCGCGTAAGGACGTCGCTTGAAATCTGGCCTGGCATGTTCCACGTCTGGCCGCTGTTTGCGGGACTTCTGCTCGAGGCCGATCAGGCCCTGCGGAACGCGGTTCGATTTCTGGATGATGCACTGTCATCGTCTCCTCATGAGATACGATAACGTGGTAAGCCATGTATAAAGTGAAGTCATTGGATCGTCAGTGACGCCTCTTTATTGATTCGGTAGAGATGTATTCAAGGTATGCGCCCTGTAACACAGGGCGCTTCCTATCATGATTATGGTCCTGCAACTCTCATTGCCGCACTTATCTCTTTTCGAGCTATCACAAGGCCTCGATAGTTTTTTACACCGTTATTTCCTATCTTTTTGGGGGCCAAAAGCTCCTTTTTTTATAGGGGTTTTTGGGGCGGTCTCGTTTAGCAGTGCGGATAAATTTCCTGCTGTTTGGGCGACATATTCTGTCAGCAGTTCGAAGTGGCTTCCCGGTGTAATGACGCTTTTCACCAGATTGGGCCATTCATTAGCCCATTGCGTTGGGTGTGCGGAAGCAGGGTAATCCGCAGCCTGGAGCATAAATGTCGGGGTTTTCAAGTGAGCGGGCGTCCATTGAAGGCCGAATAGTTCGAGATACCAAGACATCGCCATCATCGCATTGTCCTCGCCTGTCCAGAATTCGCCTTTTGCTGCGAACCAAGTTTTAAGCACATCCCCCATCGCATCCTCGCTCATGGCCGAGGGCGGGAAGCTGTCAATTAACACGACGGATTTGGCCGGTCGACCTCGAGCTTCTAACTGATGAGCTGTTGCATGGGCGACAAGCCCGCCTGTTGAGAAGCCGACCAGAGTAAATTCACGCCCTTCCGAGCCTCGTTCCACCGCCGTCGCTAGCGCGGCTGCCGCTGCATAGTCGGTTGCCGGTAGGGGAGATGTATCGTATCCGGGCAAAGGTATGGTCAACAGACTGTATCGATCGCACAACGCTGAGTTCAAGCGCTGGTAGGTTAAGTTAGCGGCGGCCGGGATAAATGAGTTCAGGCAGATTAGCAGCGGTTTCTCTCGTTCGCGTCCCAGCCACACCCCCTCTGGGGCATATTGGTTATGCTCCAGATGTGAGAAATGCTTACGCAGTCGCGCAGCGCCTGCCAGTACACTCAGCCCATCATTCGTCATGCCTTGTTCCACGGCTTTTCGCAGAAGTTGAAACAACCCTCCTTTGGTTTTCTGCTGTTCGATATGGGGTTCTTCTGAAGGATCCTGCATGCTCTTGAACACCAAGCTAAGTAAGAATTGGGCCAATGCTTGTGGGGTTGAATGCTCAAAAATCGCGGTGGCTGGGAGACGAACCCCTAGCGCAAGTGACAGGCGACTGCCCATTTCCACCGAGGTAAGAGAGTCAAATCCAAGAGAGATGAATTCCTCGTTGCTTCTTATGGACTTCGGTTCGGGATGATTCAGTACTTCTCCCGCGGATTGAATAATCACGTTAAGCAAATAAGGGAGTCTTTCTTTCTCTGGCATTTCAGCGAGCTGCAGTGAGGGCGCTGGGGCGCTCTGGGATGCAGAACGACGTGGAAGCACCTCCGTGAGAAGTGAGGGAGCGTGTTGATCGCGTAGCGCTTCCAGATTCAAGCGTGCCGGTATCAGCAACGGTGCGTGTTCGACGACTTCCGTGCCGACAACGGTATCCAGGAATGCTAATCCTTGCGTACGTGAAAGCGGATTTTGACCGGTGTCGATAATACGTTGGATATCGTCGCTGCCGAGTTGTTCGCCCATTTCCGAGCGTTCGGCCCACATTCCCCAAGCCATTGCCGATGCAGGCAAGCCGAGGTGGCGCCGGTAATGCGCGAGGGCATCCAGAAAAGCGTTGGCGGCGGCGTAGTTACCCTGTGCCTTTTGCGGAAGAATGCTGACGGCGGAAGAGTAGAGCACAAATGCTGAAAGATCGTAATTCAGCGAGAGCTGGTGTAGGTTCCATGCAGAAACGGCTTTTGATTGTAAAACGTTGTCGACTTGCTCAGCCGTCATGCTGTCCAGCAATGAGGNGTCCACGGTGCCTGCCGTGTGGATAATCGCCGTCAGTGGATGCGCTTCAGGTATCGCGTTCAGCAACGATTCCACCGCCTGAGGGTCGGCAACATTGCAAGCGATGAACGTAGCTTGCGCGCCAAGCTCGGCGAGTTCTTCACGTAATGCATCGGCTCCCGGAGCCTCTATTCCGCGCCGGCTCACCAGTAGTAGATGGCGAACACCGTGGCACTCAACCAAGTGTCTGGCGGCAGTCCTGCCCAGTGCGCCTGTACCGCCTGTGATCAACACGGTGCCCCCAGGCTTGAGGTTGCGGCATAACTTTTCCTGCTGGTCGGTGCCGTCATGAGCGGAAAGATCACCGTCGCCAGCCGCTTTTACCAACCGTGGTGCGAGTATTCTCCCAGCGCGCAACGCGAGTTGCAATGTATGGGGAAGCGCATGAATAGCCATGCTTATCAATGACCATGATGCGTTTTCAATATCATCAATATCAAGCAGGAAGAAGCGGCCAGGATATTCAAGCTGTGCCGTGCGGACTAAGCCCCAAATAGGAGATTGCGCTAGATTGGGGACACTCTCATCTTCACGAGTCGCTACCGCGTTTTGCGTCACTACAATGAGAGGCGTGTTGGTCGTTCGTACATCGTTAAGCCATGTTTGCAGGGTGCTGAGCACAAGGTGTGTTGGATTATGGTCGATATAGGTATCGTCATTGTCAGCGTTGGGTACGATAAACATCGCGACATGTTCCGGCTCGGGAGCGAAGCACGCCAATGCATGATCTATATCCGTATAGACGATGAGGGATGAGTCTTCCTTCGTTATGTCAGATAACCAGGGCTGCAACGTATCCTGCTGAGTAATCCACAGCGGTTTGATTGAGGTAGGAGACGCAATCGGTTCGACCTCGCGCCAAAGCAGACGATAAAAAGTTGGACGCACTGCTGAGTGAGTCTGCTGTGCACTGGATGATTTCAAGACCATGGAGTCAACGACAGCGACAGCATTCCCGGTATCATCAGCGAGTCGTAATGAATATTCACGGTAACCTAAAGCGCTGGACGTTGAGGGCTTACGCACCAAGTGTCCTCTCAGGCGGTGTACGTTCTTGGCATAGGTCCGTAGCCCACTCAGGAAAAAAAGTAGACGGGGCTGATTGTTATCCGTTTCTACGTTCAGCTTTTCGATTAATGCCGCCTGCATACCCGCGTCTAATATGGTGGGATGCAGGATGAAATCCTCTCCCTGTTCGCCTTGGATCGGGGGGAGCGTCGCTTCGACATACAAACTGTCGTTATATTCCCAGACGTGGGTCAGCTGTTGGAAAGATTCACCGAGCACGACGCCTTTTTCGGCAAGTTGTTCATACAGTGGGCTAAAATCAACCGGTTCGGCATTTGAGGGGGGCCAGTTTGGCGAATGTAAATCCGGCCATTCAGGCGTTGCCGTGTTATCCGGCACGAGATGACATGTCGCATAGCGTTGCCACACCGGCGTCAGCTCAGCGGGCTGTGTGGGATCGGGAATATAGAAATAGGCTTCGGCCTGGCGTGCTCCACTTGCATCCAGTTCGCCGATTCGCAATTGGATGTGAGCGGGGGCTTGTTTCTCCAGCGGTAAAATGGTGTGCAGAGAAAGTTCGTCCATGCGCTGGCAACCGATCAGTTCCCCGACGAATAACATGAGTTCAGCCGTCACGGTGCCGGCGACGGCGGCGACATTGCCAACCACATGTTCCAACAACCACGGTTGCTTCGCCGCATCTAGTTTTCCGGTGAAAATCCAGCCTTGCTGATTGGCGAGACTGATACCTGCGTGTAGGAACGGATGGTTAACGGTGAAGAGTCCACCGTCGAATGTCGGCCGTCTTTCTGGGGCTTGTAACCAATAGCGGCGCCGCTGGAATGGATAAGNGGGCAGCGCAGCGGGCGGCGCTGGGGGAAGCAATTTCGTCCAGTCCAACGGTTGTCCCTGCGCGTACAGTTGCGCTAATGCGGCGAAAAAGGGACGCGATTCATCCCGTTCCTTCCTTAAGGAGGCAACCCAAACTATGCCGGGCAGGCCATGGGAATCTGTGGCGGTAGCGGCTCGCCCCAATGCCGTGAGCACACCGTCAGGGCCGACTTCCAGCGAGACGACGGTGTTATGCATTTGTAGCCATTGGATGGCGGCGTCGAAACGTACCGCGCTGCGGGCTTGATTTGCCCAATATTCAGCGGAGCAGGCTTGTTCATTGGAAAGCAGCGTGCCGGTCACCGTGGAGACGATTGGAATAGCGGGAGTATGAAACGCCAGTGTTGAGAGTGTGCGCTGTAACTCGCTAGTCATGCTATCGATGTGGGGAGAATGAAACGCATGGCTGGTTTTTAATCGGTGAGTACGGCAACCGCGATCGCGCCACTGTTCAGCGATGCTCAGTACAATATTCGTATCGCCGGATATGACGACGGAGGATTGCGTATTTACCGCAGCAACGGCGACGCTGTCTTCATATCCCTCCAGTGACGTTAAGATTTCCGCTTCACTGACCTCAATCGCCACCATTGCGCCGTCGGCGGTAATGGATTGCATCAGTTTCCCCCGGGTGGCAACAAAAGTTGCGGCATCAGACAGATTGAAGACTCCGGCGATATGGGCGGCGGCGATCTCGCCGATGGAGTGACCGACCATCACATCGGGAAGCACGCCGAGATGCATGACCGTCCGGCATAAGGCGACCTCGAAAGCGAAAAGAGCCGCTTGGGTAAAATCGGTTCTGTTCAGCAGCGCGGCGTCTGTGGTGTCCTTTTCTGCAAACATGACGGTTTTCAGTGGTTGCGGCAGCAAGGGATCGATGTGCTGACAGACTTCGTCGAGCGTTTGGGCGAACACGGGCGACAGACGGTACAATCCTTGCCCCATCGTTGGCCACTGGGCACCTTGTCCGGTAAAAACAAACGCGGCGTTGCCCGACCGGGAGCGGACACCTTGAATGACGCCAGGAGCGTAACGGTTATCGGCGAGTCCCTCGAGAGCGTCGAGTATGCCGTCGCGGTCGTCTGCAGTGACTACGGCGCGGTAATCAAAATGAGTACGGTGGGTGGCTAACGAGTAAGCTACCGCACTGAGGTCAGAGACTTTTTCCCGACTAATCCACGATTGTAATTGCCTGGCCTGTGCGCATAGTCCACTGGGTGACGCCGCTGACAACGGTAGTGAGATGCCAGGAACCGGGAACGTCTTTTCGGTCGCTGCGGGTTTTTCCGAAGACGAGATAAGAGGCGCTTCTTCCAAAATGAGATGCGCATTGGTCCCCGAAAAGCCAAATGCCGAAATGGCTGCACGTTTTGGACGTCCGCTATCAGGCCAATTTATCGCAGCATCAAGCAATTTTATGTCGCCGCGTGACCAGTCGATTTTGGAAGATGGTGTCTCAGCATGTAACGTTTTGGGGAGTTGCTCATTTTGAAGAGCCATGACCATTTTTATGACACTGGCGACGCCAGCGGCGAGTTGCACGTGACCAATATTGGATTTTAACGATCCCAGCCACAGCGGTTTATCCTCGGTCCGATGTTTACCGTAAGTATTAAGCAGCGCATGGGCTTCTATGGGATCGCCGAGCGAAGTGCCTGTGCCGTGAGCTTCGACGACATCGATATCGGAAAAAGTCAGCTCTGCGTTATTCAGCGCTTGGCGAATGACCTGTTCCTGCGCGGAGCTGCTAGGCGCGGTCAGCCCGTTGCTAGCGCCATCCTGGTTGATCGCGCTCCCGCGGATCACGGCTAAAACGGTATGATTTGATTTTANCGCATCAGACAGCCTTTCCAGCAAAATGAGGCCTGCCCCTTCGGAAAAGCCAGTTCCATCCGCTGCGTCGGAGAAGGCTTTGCACCTTCCATCTGCGGCGAGTCCGCCCTGACGCGTGAATTCGGCGAACACATCTGGCGAAGCCATAATGGTCGCACCGCCGGCGATGGCAAGTGAACACTCTCTGTTTCTTAGGGAACTGATGGCTTGATGAATGGCCGTAAGAGAGGAGGAACAGGCTGTATCCAATGTGACTGCCGGACCGTTTAATCCTAGCACGTAAGCAATACGTCCTGAACTAATGCTGCTTAGGCTGCCCTGTAAGCGATAGCCGTCGGTGGCGGGATTACGCCGTTCAATATCACTGATATAGCCATTGTGAGTTGTGCCGATAAAGACGCCCGTTTGGCTGTTCTTTAGTGTCGCGGGAACAATACTTGCGCGCTCCAGAATTTCCCAACTGATTTCGAGTAATATTCGCTGCTGGGGATCCATCGCCAGAGCTTCACGATCAGATATTTTAAAGAAACTGGCGTCAAATCCGACTGCGTCAGCCAGAAATCCTCCCCGCCAGGTTTTCGCGATGGCCATAAGGTCTGGCGTCTGTGCAAATATTGCATCAATGTCCCATCCCCGATCGATGGGGAAGGGGCCTATGGTTTCTTTTCCATCAGATAATTGTTGCCACAGCTGTTCAGGGGAGTGGATGCCGCCAGGGAGGCGACAGCCCATAGAAATGATGGCAATGGGTTCATGCGCAATCTGGGTTAAATACTGATTCTGCTGCTTCAACTGTTTGTTAAGCAAAAGACTTTGACGTAATGCATCAACAAGACGCGNTTCTGTAGTGTCTTCGCCGGTTCCTGCCGGATCGATATTCTTCCTAATGCTGTTGTCAGCTCTGTGCATCATGACATTTCTTCCTTGGTTGATATGGCGTTAGACAATTCAGACTTAGAACCCGACTAGGGGGACTGAAGACGTTTCCGTATTTGTTCATCAGCGCTGCGGCATTATCAGCCATCCAGCACCGCGCAGATGAGAACAGGGCGTGGCAGAAAGAAGCTCACGAGAATGTCATTGGCTTTCTTTCGCGCTTGCATTGCGCGATAACGGATTAGGCTGTTTATTGGTCAACCTTGTGTTGATACGATCATGTGTTTCTTGGCGTGGTTTTTGAGTTGTTCATATTGATTTGTTAACTTACGCCTGCTGATTTTTCCCATCGTCGCTAGCGCGATGTCCTGAACGAAAATATATTCTGAGGGCCGTTTATAGTGGGCAATATGATGAGATAAAAATTCTGATAAATTTTCTGTGCTAGGGACGTTATCTGATGCTGTTTGAACCAATGCAATAATACGTTCACCTGAAAAAGTATCGGGAATACTAAAGGCGATGGCTGCGGCAATATCTTGATGTTGAATAAGCGCTTGCTCAATCTCTATCGGGTAAACAGGGTAGCCTTCAATTTTTATTTGCTCTTTTTTTCTGCCAATAAAAATCAAATGACCATCAGGTGCTTGTTGAACAATATCGCCTGTTGCGATCCATCGGTCGGATGGGAATAGGTCGACATCATGTCCATTCCAAATACCTAATACTTTTGCCGGGGTGAGAATAAAGAGTTCCCCTTCCTCTGATGAGGTGCTTTCGATTCTGAATTTAACGGAGGGAAGGGCGAAGCCAATAGATGGCTCGTTGAGTGTACAAAGATCGTGATGATACATCACTGGTCCGCCTAGTTCCGTTTGGCCATACGAGCTTTGTAATCGAGAATCAAATCATGCAAGAAAGTGTTGGCTGAGTTCGGTCCCACATACGTCGCCACCGACAACGCAAACGGTGTCACTAAGGTTAAGTGGAGAATGTTGTTTTTTCGCTGTGTTGATAACTGCCTGATAATTCGACGGTGTTCCCGCTATCCATGCGATATTTTTCTTTTTTAATAGCTCGACAAACTCATTGATGTTGGATTCCGGAAGCAATAATACCGTATAGCCTTTTTGAATCGCGGCTAGCGTAATCAGTATGCTCCATGGACTAATTAAGTTCACCAGGCTAATAATCACGATTCTTTGGTTGTCTGAGTTTTTAATCGTGGGATTGATTGTCGCCTGGGTTAAATTAAGTGCATTGACTAATGTTTGTTGTGAATAAACTATCCCTTTGGGCTGCCCTGTCGTACCAGATGTATAAAATATGGATGCAATTTCGTCAGGAAGTCGGTCGTCAGTATCCCGGGGTTCTGCGTTTGAAACGACGTTATCCCAAGAGCGAGTGTGATGATTTTCATCGTTATGATTGAGGTTAATAATCCATTTCTTTTCAATGGTCGGGCATAAATCAATCTCTTTACCCATTTCATTAAATCGAGCGGCATCGCCAATATAGAGGCGGGAAGCACTATNTTGTATCAATTTTTTTGCTTCACTAGCCGATAGTTTTAAATTAAGAGGAACGAAAACAGCGCCAATTTTTAAGCAAGCGTAATAGATGGCGAGTAGCTCAACCTTGTTATCCATATGGATAGAAACACGATCACCTTTTTCTATTCCTTCTCGCTGCAAACCCGCTGCTAATTTTTCACTTAAAGCCAACAATTCGCTCAAGGTTACGTTTTGGTTATGTAGTATTACCGCGATACCGGTGGGGTGCAAAGTGGCGATTTTCTTAAAATATGAAAAGGCGGCCATAATATATGTCCTATGGTTATCCTAAAACGATGAGGAAAACAGTTTTTGAATTGGTGATGCTAAAAGCGTTTGTTACTTTATAAATGAGGATATTTTAATGATAAAAAGGAAAATAATCATATTGATTATTACTTTTCTCTATGATTGTTTTTATCTTGTGATGAAGGAACAGTCCCATCGATTAAACGATGATTTAATGCTTAATGATACATGATGTTAGTTATTTTTATGCTTGATCTATCTGATGGTATTTCGAGTTTATTTTGATGGTTTTATTGTTCAAGTATGCTTTGCTGAGTTTAAATGAAAAGTGAGATAGGCGGGTGGTGTAATATTTTACGATTAAAGCGAAAGTCAAGCAGCCATGATTTTTATCGGTAATTTCATCCTTATAGGATGACAACTGTAAATAAAGTATATAGGTATATTAATAATGCCTATAGACATACCAAAATTTATCTTTGCTAATAAAACTAAATTTTGAAGTGTGAGTGATTCCAGTCTTTTACGAATTCGAGAAGAATAAATCAAAACGCATCGGAAAAGATTTTTAGGCCAACCCAGTATGGCAGAGACGACTGGCGACGTTTCTGTCGGGCTAATAACCTTGCGCCGAACATGAGCTGGCGTGGCAACTGCTGGGATAATGCCGTAGCAGAGTCGTTCTTCAGTTCGCTGAAAAAAAAAGCGTATCAGAAAGCGTATATATGAAACCCGCTATCTGGCCCGCGCCGATATCTTCGATTACATTGACGTGTTCTACAACCGAGCCCGGCGTCACAGCCACCTGGGGGGCATCAGCCCGGAGGCCTTCGAACAGGCCTCGCCGTGAGGACAGAATGTGTCTACCGTGGCGGGGTCAGTCCAAACGAACAAAAGACAGCTAGAAGCAGTGGCATGTGGCCTATCCACTTAGGCAGTTTGTAACGTTTAGCTTGCATAACGCAGTGCTGATCTCAACGTGCAAAAATTTTTTTGCACCCTTGAATATCGCAGCGAGACGAACACCCCGCTGCCACGCCCGTTCTTCTTTAGTCTGATGCATCTTCATTCTCCTGATTGAGCGAGTCTTCTCCCGACTATCGCGGAACTCCTGAATGGTGGCTAACTCTCATGCCAGCTGAAGCTCGTTCTGAAAATAAGGCCGTTTAGCCTTCCTTTCATATCTGCATTTATTACGTAAAGGTTAATAACGCTAAATCAGTGCCGTCTCACGGTTAGTTGTTTTACGACGCTGGACGTCTTGACTACTGATTAGGTTGCTGTTGATTTTTTTTGATGTAAATCAATCGATTTTCAGGATTTTCTTGTGTGCAGGCATATCTTGCTATCCGTTTGGTACTTGTTTAATAACGGTGAGCAATTATTGTGGCCCTCCAGTTAGAGCTTGTTCGGGAGTACGTCATTTGGCATCAGCTGGTCTCTGTCTGCATTGCGCCCGGACTGCCGCAACTTCACAGCACAAGGACTTGTTATGTCTTCGTTTCAGAATGAAATACCAAAAGCACGCGTTAATTTAAAGCTGGATTTACATACAGGTGGCGCGCAGAAGAAAACCGAACTGCCTCTCAAGCTCCTGGCCGTGGGTGACTTCAGCAATGGTCAGGAAAACCGTCCGCTGTCTGAACGCGGGAAGGTGAATGTGGATAAAAACAATTTCAACAGTGTTCTGGCTGAGTTCTCCCCTTCCGTTAACCTGGCGGTAGAAAATACCCTGGCAGGGGACGGNAGCGAGGAAAACGTGGCTCTGACCTTCCGGGACATGAAGGATTTTGAACCAGAACAGGTTGCCCGCCAAATCCCGCAACTGAAAGCCATGCTTGCGATGCGAAATCTTCTGCGCGACCTAAAATCCAATCTTCTTGATAACCAGGCCTTCCGCAAAGAGCTGGAAAAAATACTGCTTGACCCGGCACTCAGCAATGAACTGCGCACTGAACTCTCCTCACTGGCACCGAAAGACGCCTGAAGATAACCCGGACTCATACGGAATCATGCTCATGTCTATAAAAAAAGAAAATGCTGTCGGAGGCGAAAGCGTTGTGCTTGAGTGCCCGACTGAAAGTGGTGTGTACGCTTCTCTGTTTGAAAAAATCAATCTGAACCCGGTCTCTTCCCTGAGTGCGCTGGATAGCTGGCAGGACGCGCAGGCGATGTCGGATGCGACCGCGGATGAACGTATAACTGCTGGGATGCAGGTATTTCTGGAGTGCCTGACCAAAGCAGGCTCAAAGGTTGAAAAACTCGACAAAAACCTGATTGACCATCACATCGCAGCGCTGGACTACCAGATTAGTCGTCAGCTTGATGCCGTCATGCACCATGAGGACTTTCAGGCAGTAGAAAGCCTGTGGCGCGGCGTGAAATCGCTGGTCGACAAAACCGATTTCCGCCAGAACGTGAAAGTTGAACTGCTGGATATGTCCAAAGAAGACCTGCGTCAGGACTTCGAAGACAGCCCGGAAATCATTCAGAGTGGACTGTATAAACACACATACATTGATGAGTATGATACACCGGGTGGCGAGCCTATTGCCGCGCTGATTTCCGCCTACGAGTTTGATGCGTCTGCGCAGGATGTCGCCCTGCTGCGCAACATTTCTAAAGTCTCTGCCGCAGCCCATATGCCGTTTATCGGCTCTGCCGGCCCTAAATTCTTCCTGAAAGACAGCATGGAGGATGTGGCGGCTATTAAGGATATCGGTAACTACTTTGACCGTGCTGAATACATCAAATGGAAGTCCTTCCGCGAGACGGAAGATTCCCGCTATATCGGTCTGGTGATGCCGCGTGTGCTGGGGCGCCTGCCGTATGGTCCGGACACTGTGCCCGTACGCAGCTTCAACTACGTGGAAGAAGTGAAAGGCCCTGATCACGACAAATACCTGTGGACCAACGCCTCGTTTGCCTTCGCATCCAACATGGTTCGCAGCTTCATCAACAACGGCTGGTGTGTACAAATTCGTGGCCCGCAGGCCGGAGGCGCTGTGCAGGATCTGCCTATTCATCTGTACGATCTGGGCACCGGCAATCAGGTGAAGATCCCGTCAGAAGTGATGATCCCGGAAACCCGTGAATTCGAGTTTGCAAATCTGGGCTTCATTCCCCTGTCCTATTATAAGAACCGCGATTACAGCTGCTTCTTTTCGGCTAACTCAACCCAGAAACCGGCGCTGTATGACACCGCAGATGCGACAGCCAACAGCCGCATCAATGCGCGTCTCCCATATATTTTCCTGCTGTCGCGTATTGCCCACTACCTGAAGCTTATTCAGCGCGAAAATATCGGCACCACCAAAGACCGTCGTCTGCTGGAGCTTGAGCTGAACACCTGGGTGCGTGGTCTGGTGACGGAAATGACCGACCCGGGCGACGAACTGCAGGCCTCCCACCCGCTGCGCGACGCCAAAGTGGTAGTGGAAGACCTTGAAGACAACCCGGGCTTCTTCCGCGTGAAGCTGTACGCCATCCCGCNCTTCCAGGTGGAAGGGATGGACGTCAACCTGTCGCTGGTTTCCCAGATGCCGAAGGCGAAATCATAAGCTAAGGCAGGAAGCCAATGAAAACGGAACAACCGCTATGGGGCAGGGGCGTAATGGTCTCTCCCCAGCACTTCCAGCAACAGGCCGCGTATGCGGCCTGGTCTGCGGAATGCATCGCCCGACTGGGTCTCTCCCATCCCTGGGGAGTGATTGACGCCACTTTCGAACCGGATGCACTGAAACTGGGCCGCCTACAGGCCCGTCATCTGCACATCCGCTTCCCCGACGGCACGCTTATTGACACGGATAATGCTGATGACCTGCCGCCGGTGCTGTCGCTTGAGAGCGAATCACAGGACGTGGTGGTGGTTCTGGCGCTTCCGCTGCTGCGGGCGAATGGCGGCAACTGCCTCAAACCTGATGAAGTGGCTGAACGCCCTGTTCGTTATCGCCAGCGCTGGCGGGATGTCCGCAACACCTTTGGGGATGATACCCGCCAGATTGCAGTGATGCAGCCAGAGCTGACGCTGCGTTTTGCCCATCAGAACAACAGCGATTATCTGACCTGTCCGGTCGCCCGACTGCAGCAGGATTCGCAGGGGGCGTGGTTACTGGATGAGACGTTTCTCCCCCCGCTGCTTACCATCAAGGGCAGTCGCTGGCTGGTGACCCAACTGGAACAACTGATGACACAACTTCGCGCCCGACTGAGTCGACTGATGGCCATGCGTCGTGAAAGTAACGAGCGCATGGCCGATTTTGCCGTGGCTGACGTGTCTCTGTTCTGGCTGCTCAATGCCCTGAACAGTGCCGAACCTGTGCTGGGACAGTTTCAGCGTCACCTGCAAAACCCGCCTGAGCGCCTGTATTCGGAGGTGGCACGGCTTGCGGGCAGTCTGCTGACGTTCTCGCTGGCGCATCAGGTAAGCGCCATCCCGGCCTGGCAGCATGAGCGGCTGAATAACGTCTTCCCGCCGCTGTTTGACTTACTGGGCGACCTGCTGGAAGCCAGCCTGCCGTCGCGCGTGGTGGCGATTGAGCTTGAGCACGATGCCCGGCTTCACTTCTGGCAGGCGCGTTTGCATGACCCACGCCTGCGTGAAGGGGCGGATTACTACCTCTCAGTACGTTCGCCGATACCGGTGGCACAACTGCAGGAACAGTTCCCGCGTCAGTGCAAGGCCGGCAGTCCCGATCATGTCAGGAGCATCGTCAATTCATCGCGGGTGGGCGTTCCTCTGACGCCGCTGCGTCATGTGCCGGCCGCCATTCCGCTGCGTCTGGAAAACCAGTATTTCAGCCTCGATGTCTCTCATCCTCTGGCCACCGAAATGCTCACGGGCGGCACCTGTATGTTTTACGTTCCGGGCATGCTCGGCGAGCCTGAACTTGAACTCTTTGCGGTACTGAGAACATGAGTGAGCCTAAACGCAGCACTGCTGCGTCCATTGATATTGATACCCTTCTGCAGGACACCTGGCTGCAGGTGATCAGCCTGCGCCACGGACCGACGTTTCAGGATGGAGAGGGGCGCACGTTGTGGGAACGTTGCATTGCTGATGTCGAACGTGTACAGCGTGAGCTGAAAGTAAGCAAACTCGATGAAGCCAGCTGTCAGCATATTCTCACCGCACAATGTGCGCTGCTTGATGAGGCGGTAAAAGGGCGAGGTGTGGAAGATGACGCCTGTGTGCAGTGGTATGACATTCCCCTGCAGGGACACTTCCTTGGCACCATGGATGCCGGTGATACGTTGTGCGATCGAATGCGTGATGTGCTGCGTGAACCGGCGCCTGACCATGCTGTCGTGACCTGCTTCCAGCGGATCATGATGCTGGGATTTCTCGGCAGTTTCCGCTCGGTGAACGACCCGGAGCGCCAGAAAATCGTCAACGCGCTCAATGAGCATGTCACGCCGTTCAGCTATCCGCAGACTCATCCGGTACTGGCAGAAAGCCATGCCGGGCGACGAATGAGCGGCTGTCTGGCGTCATGGCCCGTGCGAATCGGCCTGAGCGTGATGGTGGTGGCCGCGCTCTGGTGGGGACTAAGCCACTGGCTGGATCAGATGCTAGTGACTCTGCTGCCGGGAGCCGTGAAATGAGTCCTGCACAACAGCGCGGGCTTGCGCTGTGGGCCGCCCTGCTGAGTACAGTGGTTTGCCTAGGTTTCCTGCCGGTCACCCGCCTGGTTTCTGTGTTCGTTTTGCTGGCGATGCTGGGGATTATCCTGGCGTTCCGGACTGTCGCCAGTCGGCGTGCGGGGCATGACATCCCCCTGTGTCTGGATGACCTCCCAGAAGCCACTTACCGTCAGCCCGTGGTGCTGGTATGTGGTGATTTGCCGCTGGCATGTATGCAGCAGTCACCGGTGCTCACTGTCACGCAGGGATGCTGGATCCGCGTGGCGGATCATCAGGATCTGGAACAGGCGGCCCGACAGGTACTGTGGCTGCGCCCTGACTGGGGCCGCCAGCTATCGGTGATGGTCAGCGTCTGTCCGCAGAAACATGCCGACAGCGAGCGTCTTACCAGTCGCCTGCTGGCCCTGCGCTGGAAAATCAGCCAGTTGCGTAAAGAAACGGGTCATTCTGTGCCGCTGGTTCTGCATGGTCAGATTGGCAGTGTGATGACGAATGACCTGCTCTGGCAGGCGGCTATACCGGGGGAAGGGGTGAGGGTCTGGCGTGAGTCTTCAGCGCCGGGCTCGATCGCTGCATGGATCACCACCGTCGGGTTGCCTGCGATGCAGCAACAGGTGCTGATGAACAGCCTGATGGGCTGGTTCCATCAGCATGTCCAGGCTGTCTTTATGGATGAGAACCCCGATGTTCCTGTCATTGCACCTGTTGCGGTGCTGTGGGGAATGGGACCGATCCTTGCCGGAAGTCTGGCCACATCGGCCTGGACGGCCTGGCTTTCCCGTCACACGGCGATGCAGCAGGTGGCGGGCTGGCAGCCGGTGGGAACGGACAGTACGGTTATATCCCCCTTCCCGGATTTTATCCTGCCGCTGCTGCCCGAAGGGCGAGGCCTGACGCCGCGTGAGCGTACCTGGCGTTGCGCGCTCGGGATTTTCACTCTGGCGGCTATTGCCGCGCTGCTCAGCAGTGGCTGGAACAATCGCCAGCTGCTGCAGCGTGTGAGTTTCGATATTGCCCGCTATGAGCGCATCACGATGCAAGATTTTGGACCCAAAGCCGACGCCGTTGCCGTCCTTCGTGACGATGCGACAGAGCTGGATGACCAGGCACGCAATGGCGTACCGGTGCGGATGGACCTCGGTCTGTATCAGGGGGAGCGTCTGCGAATGCCTTTGCTGGATGCGATCCGCTCTTATGTGCCCCCGCCCCCGCCCTCGCCGCATGAACCGCAGCTGAAACCCAAACCGGTACCGAAAATTGTCCGCCTCGACAGCATGTCGCTGTTCGATTCCGGCAAATCCGTGCTGAAGGCTGGCTCCACCAAAATGTTGGTGAACTCACTGGTCGGTATCAAAGCGAAGCCGGGCTGGCTGATTGTGGTGAGTGGGCATACCGATAACACCGGTAGCCCGAAACTGAACCAGACGCTGTCACTCAGGCGTGCCGAAGCGGTACGTGACTGGATGCGTGACACCGGTGATGTACCGGAAAGCTGTTTTGCGGTGCAGGGCTATGGCGAGAGCCGTCCTATCGCAACCAATGACACCCCGGATGGGCGTGCGCTCAACCGCCGTGTCGAAATCAGTCTGGTACCGCAGGCCAGTGCCTGTCAGATACCGGGCCACACCCAAGCGTCATCGCAGGATGATGGCGCATCACAACACAATGGAGAGTAATTCCATGGCAATTCCTGTTTATCTTTGGCTGAAAGACGACGGCGGCGCGGACATTAAAGGGTCTGTGGACGTTCAGGATCGTGAAGGCAGCATCGAAGTTGTCGCTCAGGAACATAACCTGTACATCCCGACCGACAACAACACCGGCAAGCTGACCGGTACCCGTATCCACACCCCGTTCCTGTTCACCAAGGAAATCGACTCGTCCAGCCCGTATCTGTACAAGGCTGTGACCACCGGTCAGACCCTCAAGTCTGCGGAGTTCAGGTGGTACAAAATCAACGACGCGGGTCAAGAAGTGGAGTACTTCAACACCAAACTGGAAAACGTGAAGGTGGTGAAAGTCAATCCGGTGATGCATGACATCAAAAATCCGGCCTTTGAGAAGCACAACCATCAGGAAATGGTCGAGTTGCGCTACGAAAAAATCACCTGGACCTACAAAGACGGCAACATCATTCATTCCGATAGTTGGAATGAACGCGCTACGGCATAAGTTTTTTTACCAGGTTAAAAATCAGACGGCACACGGAAGTGTGCCGTTTAAAGGAGGTATATATGGCAAATCTGGCAGAGTGGGCGACTCACTGGCAGAAAGACCCGCGTTTCAGTAAAAACTACACGGCACGCCTGGTAGAAAAGGCCTGCTCGCTGGACTCCCAGCTTAATAACGCGTACTGCGCGGGCACGCTTAAAGTCATTGCCGGCCCTCACCGAAAAGCAGGGCCGGGTGGCGGTGGCGACGCCCGCTGGCACATGACGTTGCAGCCGAAAGCTAATGCCAGTTGCTGGCACATCATTCTGGATAACAGCGTGACACGCCCCGTTCAGGTTGATAAGCGAGAACGGCTGGGTCACAGCTTCTGATGATGCGACCGGTACAGGGGCATCGCCTGGCCGGTCAGACGCTCTGCAAAGAACCACACAATTCTGAAATTCGACCTAATGCGCTTTAGGTGCTTTGTATACAAAGAAAAGCGATGGGCGGTAGCGTGTCCGAAAGGTCCTCAACAATGAGTAAAGTGAGCATGGAAAACCCTGCAATCCTCCTTCGACGTCTGAATCCTTACTGCGCCCGTGCGATGGAAGGGGCCGCCTCCTTGTGTCAGACCCGCGCCCATGCGGAAATTTTGCCGGAGCACTGGCTGCTGAAGCTGCTCGAACAAGGAGAAGGNGACCTGACGGTGCTGGCACGCCGCTACGAGTGGGACATGGATGCGCTGTGGCAGGATTTGCTCGGCTGGCTGGATAATCAACCGCGTTCGGTACGCAGCCGCCCGCAGTTATCCGCGGATATTCAGAAACTGATGCAGGAAGCCTGGCTGCTGGCCTCGCTTGCCGGAGAGGAGAGTATCCGCAGCCATCACCTGCTGATGGCGTTGACGGAAAACCCACGACTTGCCCACTGCGACGGTCTGTGGCCACTGCTGACGCTCGGGATGAGTCAGCTTTCCCGNCTACGCCCGCTACTGGATGCACAATCTGATGAACGCCCGGAGCTGCAGTTTGAGGCTGAACTGGCCCAGGAGCATGGCAGAGAGGTGGCGTTTGTTGGCCGCTCGGTTGGTGCAGAGCTGAAAGAGGGAGAACTGACCCCGGCGCTACAGAACGCGCTGGATAAATTCACCCTCGACGTCACCGCCAAAGCGAAAGAGGGCAAGATTGACCCGGTGTTCGGCCGTGACACCGAAATCCGCCAGATGGTCGACATCCTTTCCCGTCGCCGTAAAAACAACCCGATTCTGGTCGGCGAACCGGGTGTCGGTAAAACCGCACTGGTGGAAGGCCTGGCGCTGCGTATTGCCGAGGGCAACGTCCCGGAATCCCTCAAGCCGGTGATCCTGCGCACCCTTGACCTCGGCCTGTTGCAGGCGGGCGCCGGCGTGAAAGGCGAGTTCGAACAGCGGCTGAAAAACGTCATCGATGCGGTGCAGCAGTCACCGGTGCCTGTCCTGCTGTTTATCGACGAAGCCCACACCATTATTGGTGCCGGCAACCAGGCGGGCGGCGCGGATGCCGCGAACCTGCTGAAACCGGCGCTGGCGCGCGGTGAACTGCGCACTATCGCCGCGACGACCTGGTCCGAATACAAACAATATTTCGAGCGCGATGCCGCGCTGGAACGTCGCTTTCAGATGGTGAAGGTGGATGAGCCGGACGACGATACCGCCTGCCTGATGCTGCGCGGTCTGAAATCCCGCTATGCCGAACACCACAACGTACACATTACCGATGACGCGGTGCGTGCCGCGGTTACGCTGTCCCGTCGCTACCTGACCGGCCGCCAGCTGCCGGACAAAGCGGTCGATTTGCTCGATACCGCCGCAGCCCGTGTGCGCATGAGCCTCGATACCGTGCCCGAACAAATTGTGCGCCTGAAAGCGCAGCTGACCGCACTGGAACTGGAAGAGCAGGCGCTGCTGGAAGATATCGCCGCCGGCAGTCACCGTCATGGTGATCGCCTGGGTGTGATTGAGCAGCTGCGGACCGAGCTGGACGCGCGTATTCAGGAGCAGGAAGGCCGTTTCCGCCACGAAAAGGCGCTGGCGCAGCAGCTGATGGCCAGCCGACAGGATATCAGCCAGCAGGCTGAAATTGCCGACCTGCAACAGCAGCTGGCGCAGGCGCAGCAGGGCGATGTGCTGGTGCAGGTGGATGTCGACACCCGCACGGTCGCTAACGTGATCGCCGACTGGACCGGCGTGCCGCTGTCTTCGCTGATGAAAGACGAACAGACCGGGCTGCTGAGCCTGGAAAACGAAATCGGCAGCCGCGTCGTCGGCCAGGATGCTTCCCTTGAGGCCATCGCTCAGCGCCTGCGCGCGGCGAAGACCGGGCTGACGTCCGAAAACGGCCCGCAGGGCGTGTTCCTGCTGGTTGGCCCGAGCGGCGTCGGTAAGACCGAAACCGCGCTGGCGCTGGCGGATGCGCTGTACGGCGGCGAGAAGTCACTGATTACCATCAACCTGTCCGAATACCAGGAGCCGCACACGGTGTCGCAGCTGAAAGGCTCCCCGCCGGGTTATGTCGGCTACGGTCAGGGCGGCATTCTCACCGAAGCCGTGCGCAAGCGTCCGTACAGTGTGGTGCTGCTGGATGAAGTGGAAAAGGCCCACCGCGACGTGATGAACCTGTTCTACCAGGTGTTTGACCGTGGCTTTATGCGCGACGGCGAAGGGCGCGAAATCGACTTCCGTAACACCGTCATCCTGATGACCTCCAACCTCGGCAGCGACCNCCTGATGCAGTTACTCGATGAACAGCCGGAGGCCACCGAAGGCGACCTGCACGAACGGCTGCGTCCGATCCTGCGCGACCACTTCCAGCCGGCGCTGCTGGCCCGCTTCCAGACCGTGATTTATCGCCCACTGGCGGAGGCAGCTATGCGTACCATCGTGGAAATGAAGCTCGCCCAGGTCAGCAAGCGCCTGCATCGTCATTATGGCCTGACCACGCAGATTGATGAGAGCCTGTACGACGCGCTGACCGCCGCCTGCCTGCTGCCGGATACTGGCGCGCGTAACGTCGACAGTCTGCTCAATCAACAAATTCTGCCGGTACTCAGCCAGCAACTACTCACCCACATGGCGGCGAAGCAGAAGCCCAAATTACTGACCCTGGAGTGGAGCGACGATGAGGGCATCGTGCTGGCGTTTGCCCCCTGGAATACAGAGACAGAAGGAACTGACGCATGAGTACGAATCTCCCGATAAGGTTCAGCCACAACCACCACCTGCTGTCGGTTAAAGGGTGTGAGCCCGAACTGGACGTACTGGCCTTTGAAGGTAACGAAGCCCTGAGCACGCCGTTCAGCTATCGGATTGAATTCACCAGCGCTGACCATGCCATCAGCAAAGAGATGATGCTGATGAAGGCCGGCTCCCTGAGGCTGCAGGCCCCGGTGGACCAGGGCTTTGGTATTAAGGTTCAGCAGCCGGTGCGGGTAATCCAGGGCGTGGTGACGGGCTTTGAACGCCTCAGCACCTCAAAGGATGAAACCCACTACGCCCTGACGCTCCGGCCACGCCTGGCGCTGCTTGACCGTTCGCATCAGAACGCCATTTATCAGGACATGTCGGTCCCGCAAATCGTGGAAAAAATCCTGCGCGAGCGTCACAACCTGCGCGGCCAGGATTTTCTGTTCTCGCTCTCAAAAGAGTACCCGCGCCGTGAGCAGGTCATGCAGTACGGAGAAAACGACCTGCACTTTATTACCCGCCTGTTGGGTGAGGTGGGTATCTGGTTTCGCTTTACCACCGACACGCGCCTGAATATCGACGTGGTGGAGTTCTGTGACGGTCAGCAGGGGTATGAAAAAGGCCTGACCCTGCCGTCGATTCCGCCTTCTGGGCAGCATTCGGAAGGGGTGGACTCGGTCTGGGGCATGGAGAGCCATCATAACGTGGTGCAGAAGCAGGTCAGCACCCGCGACTACAACTACCGCCAGGCCACGGAAGACATGAACACCCAGGTGGATGCAACCCGCGGCGACAGCACCACTTACGGCGATGCCTATCACTATGCTGATAACTATCTGACGCCAGGCAGCGCGTATGACCGCAACCCCGCCCCGGAGTCCGGTGCGTTTTACGCCCGCATTCGTCATGAGCGCTATCTGAATGGCCAGACCCAGACCCATGCCATCACCAGCTGTCCGACTCTCTCTCCGGGTATGCTGCTGAACGTCACCGGCGGCTACGAAGTGGCAGAGGTGTTTGCTCAGGGCGTGGTCATCACGGCGATGCACAGCCATGCCCGCCGCGACCGCGATTTTGAAGTACATTTTGACGGTATCCCGGACAGCCCGGATTTTTGCTTCCGCCCGGAGCCTGGCTCACGCCCGGTGATGGCCGGCACCTTACCGGCCCGCGTCACCAGCACCACCGAGAACGACACCTACGGCCATATCGATAAAGACGGCCGCTACCGCGTCAACATGCTGTTTGACCGCGACAACTGGGAGACCGGGTTCGAGAGCCTGTGGGTGCGCCAGTCCCGCCCCTATGCCGGCGATACCTACGGTCTGCATCTGCCGCTGCTGGCGGGCACCGAGGTGGCGATTGGCTTTGAGGACGGCAACCCGGACAGACCGTACATCTCCGGCGTGCTGCACGACTCGGCCCACGGCGACCACGTCACCATCCAGAACTACAAACGCAACGTGCTGCGCACGCCGGCGAACAACAAAATCCGCCTCGACGATAACCGCGGGCAGGAGCATATCAAGGTCTCCACCGAGTACGGCGGCAAGAGTCAGCTGAATCTGGGGCATCTGGTCGACAGCGAAAAACAACAGCGCGGTGAGGGCTTTGAGCTAAGAACCGACAGCTGGGGAGCCATCCGGGCACAGAAAGGGCTGTTTATCAGCGCTGATGGGCAGGCCATGGCGCAGGGCCAGGTGCTGGAGATGGGGGCAGCCCTCGCACGGCTTTCAGCAGCATTAATGGAGATGGAATCCCTTGCCGCCAGTGCACAACAGGCTCAGGCGCTGGCTGCCGATGTCAGCCGTCAGCAAAAACTCCTGAAGCAGAAAATTGAACAACTGCATGAGGAGGTTATCCTGGGTAGTGCGCCAAAAGGAATGGCACTGGTGAGCGGCGAAGATATGCAGTTATCAGCCAGTGATAATCTGACGCTGACGGCGGGTAAACAGCTGGATGTCGGTGCGCAGAAGGACTTTACGCTGGCGGCCGGTAAGCAACTCAGCCTGTACAGCCGTGAAGGGGCTAAACTGTTCAGTTCGCAAAACGATATTGATATTCAGGCTCAGGGCGGGAATATCACCACCTGGTCGACACAGGACACGCATATTTCGAGTGGCAAGAAACTGGTCGTTACGGCCCAGGACGAGCTGACACTGATATGTGGCGGTGGCTATATCAAAATTAAAGACGGCAATGTTGAGGTTGGCGGCCCTGGCAAACTACTTATTAAAAATGCCGGTATCAAAAAAGCAGGTTCAGGTAGCATGCAGGGCGTGATGAAGTCATTTGAGCCATCGACATTTGATGAGAAATTCGTCATTACCCATCCTGTTACAGGAAAGCCGCTGGCAAATCAGAATTATGACATTCATATGCCGGATGGGAAGGTTCTGTCTGGCATAACAGACAGCTCTGGAAACTCATCGTTAATAATGTCCAAAGCGGTTGATGGACTGAAGATCGTTCTGAAGAAATAAAGAAAGGAATAGGGTTATGATAAATATAATTATGCGTCTCTGCTTTATATATGGTGTATTTATCCTGAGTGGTTGTGTGGCTGGTCCTTATGGTGGCGGTGTTGCTTTTGTGAATCCTTTTTCTGCAATGCAGAATACGCAGGCAGCGCCGGAAAAGAAAAAACAGCAACCTGAGGTGTATGGCCCTCCGCAGATAATTTATCGCATTGACAAAGATCGCTACTTTACGCTTGAAGAGTACACTCGCTGCGAAAATGGAAAAACATTTTATAACAACAAAGCGAAAGGGATCCATACGCAGATATCACCCTCTTCAGGTTATTTATTTAAAGGGCGACTATTCTGGTTGTCAACGCGTGATGATTATTTAGCTTTTCCAATAACAGCAAATGATAATAAGGCTGCGTGTAAGGGTTCTGATAAAGGATGTCTGAATGTTATTGCTGTGACGACAGATGGTGGTAAAACAATACGCTCGGCGCCTTACGGGTCAAATACGCAGGACCCGAATGGCGATACAAAAGACTACGATATGCTGGTGACTAATGACAGCGTTTATATGATTTATTATCGGGGGAGGGGAAGAGTATACCCTGTTGTAGATAGATGGAATTTTGATAATGAGAATGGACTGGGGGTAGCTAAATCAGAGGATGAGTATAGTTTGCTCAGGCCGGGGGAGGTGAAACCCGTTGGAGGTTTCTTTAAAATAGATATGTCAAAGTTCTATCCCAGAGAAGGAGAAGGGAAAATGCAGTGTGACCGTCGACTGGAGCCTGTACAACCCGAAGGGAGAATTTCTGATGAATAACAATAAAACCTCCCCTACACGCAAAGTCGATGTCCTGATGACAGATAACGGCACTCCTTTTGCTTATTCCACTACCTCACATAAAAATGTCAAAGTGAATGCTGAGGTGCGGCCGCCATTACAGTTACCCGGACTAGCAATTTTTGTGCACGGAGTTAACTCTGAAGGTGAGTGGTATAATGATGCTGAGAAAGCATTGTGCGATGGATTAAATCAACGACTGGGCCTTAATGGTGAGCATATACTTGTAGAAAATATATATGCTAAAGGCGATTTTGAAAACTGCGATAAAAATAGCCCGGAATGGATAAGTTGCTATGGTGATAAGAATAATCCAAAAAAGAAAAAATGGATAACACCTCCCCGCAAAATAACCGATGAAGGCCGCTCTCCTGTTATCCGTTTTTACTGGGGATATCGTGCAACAGATAATGATATCGGTAAATATGCAATTCCGCTAAAAAACAAACTGGGTGATAATTATTATGACCTGACTCCTGAGCAGCGAAAAAGCAAAGGTCCATTTTACTGGGGCGGAGGCCCATTCCAGAATGGCTGCAACCAGCTGGTCAGCCTGTGGAGTGATAAAGGATTTGATAACTGGCCTTCTGCGCTTGGAGTTCCTGTCCCCTTCAGTACGCAGTTGCTGAATGGAGAGCGTGACAGGCTGCTCACTGCTGCACCACCTCGGCATTATTATGCCCACGCAGCAGGTCGCCTGGCGAAATTAATCAAAACAATTCGTGATAAACATCCTGAAGACACGGTGACGGTACTGTCGCACAGTCAGGGCACTATGATTGCCCTGGCCGCTGCGGCAATCGAAGCCCCGGATGCTCTGTTTGTGATGAATTCGCCGTATGCCCTGGATAATGAAGCCGCGACCTATATCTCTTATCCGTTGAATGAAATTATCAGCAAAGAGGCCAGAGAGGCAACGTTTGCGGATATCGTGAAAAAAGTGGCCGAAAATAAAAACCGACTGCAGCAACTGGGTTGTGAACGATTACTGGCAGGCGTGTGCAGCGACGGAGACAGCTGGACGCCGGCCGGGAAAACGCACGGTGGGGTACCGGAGCGCGATAACCACGGGACAACCTGGATCTACTGTAACCCTCATGATCGAGTGATGGGCTCTTCGCCGCTTCGCAGTATTGGCTGGCAGGGATTACCGAACACTAAAAGCAGTAATTTTGCTGAATCTCACCCTCTTTTCAAGGCCGCTGGTGACACCTTATACGTGCGCATGCTGGGGCGAAACACACCGTGTGGCGTTGAACCCAACGTGCAAACCCATTTCAGCAACCTTGAGGATGGAAAACCATTCTGGGACAGTACGACATCAATAATGGAAAAATTGACATGGCCTGATCCTGTTAATGGACAGAAACTGACCATTAACGGGCCAATGGTTCCTGAACCGCTGTCAGCTGATGAATTGAAAGATTTTGACCAGGATTATAGGAGCAAAGAAAAGCAAACAGGGGAAGTAGGGTATGGGTATGGCCAGATAGATAAAGACACCATTCAGAACGGAGATATTTATTCTGGTAGCCCTGTTGACTATGATTATCGGTATTATATTTCTCTTTACGGTTACTTTGACCAGAAAATGATCCCCAAAAAAGCCTCTGGTTATTATCAGCCGGGACCCGGTTCAAAAGATGAACGAGTCGGTTATGAAAAACAATCCAGAGCAGAAATGCTGGAAGAAATACGTACTTATGTACAGCGACCGACAGACCACAGTACCTTGCCGATGGATCAGCGCTTCATGAGCAGAGTCGCTGCCTATGATTTACCCATCGGCTACTGCTGGCATTCCTGGGACAGAGAAAGCCTTGCTGAATTACGCCATCAGGCTGACTGGCTGGAAAGTGATGATTATTACTGGACCGGTAAGCTGACGATCCCAGCCATGCCTGCGATTATTCGAAGAGAAGTGGCAAGTGATGCAGTGGAAAAGAAATCCCATGTAATGGAACGTCTGCGCCCTGAAAAATAAATGCACGTAGCTGCAATGCATATACCTTAATCCTAAGGAATGAAATATGGGTAAATATGTTGTCGTATTAGGGGACGCTACCTCTCATGGTGGCAAAGTCACATCAGCCTCATCCAGTTTCGAAATATCCGGAAAAAATGCTGCGCTCCTGAATGATACTGTTTCATGCCCTGAGCATGGCTCAAATAATATTATTGAATGTGATGTTTCTGCCTATGAAGAAAACGGGCGTGGGGTTGTATTACACAACTGTAAAACGCAGTGCGGCGCGAGCGTCATTGCAAGTATGCA
>NZ_JIBO01000005.1 GCF_000688655.1 Lonsdalea quercina subsp. quercina
CGCCTCGAATTCGTGGAAGTAGAACAGCCCTTCCTCCGCCGCCAGCCGGTTGATAAACGCCAGGTCGCTCTCCCGGTACTGCACGCAGTATTCCCGCTGGGCGTGCTCGTTGCGCAGGGCAAAGGCGAAGTCGGTGATACCGGCCTCCTGCAACAGGACGCTGATAATCTCTTCCGGCTTCTGCGCCTGGAAGATGCGGGCGTTGGNGCGCAGGCCCAGCCGCCACAGCGCCGGACGCACCACCGCCTGATAACGCGTACGCCGAAAGCCGGTGTCGCCCTGACCGAACTCGCTGACGATACCGCTCACCCGCCGTTGCAGCTCGCCTTCGTACCACACCCGCAGCTCGCACGGCTGGTCCAGCACCGCGCCGAAGTCCACCGCCGGCAGCGCGCTCNCCAGCGACAACCCCAGCGCAAAGGGCTGGTTCAGCTCCTCGTCCAGCTGAAAATCCACTACCGAGAAGGTGCTCTCCGGCAGTGCGCCTATCGTTACGGTAAACTGAAGCCCGGTCATGCTTGCCACGTTATCCCTCTCCTTTTTCCCTGACGCCACGGCTACCGCACTCCCCGGAGTGTGGCTCCGTGCGCCTGCGATGCCGCCGTAATGGTGGTCGGTACTCTTGTGTGCTTTTATCTTTTTGCTTTTGCTTTTGCTTTTGCTGTGGCCTGGGTCTGCCCACGCCGCAACACCCGAATACAACGGAAAAACCCGGGCCGCAGCCCGGGTGGTCGGTATTACGCTTCGACCGGCGCACGCCAGTCGTCGGAGCCTGAAGTTCCGGCGACGGTGTGTTCCCAGTCGATTTTGCGGTAGGACATGGACACCTGGATCAGCTGGGTGTAGTCCAGTTTGGACGGGTCCTGGCAGTGCGGCATCTGGCAGNCGATATCCACGATGGTGGCGTCGGTCAGCGTGGTGGAGAAGAAGTGCTCCTGCTTGCCTTCAACCGAGGTGCGGTACCATTTCAGGGTCACGGTCGGCAGCATTTCGCCGGACGCCAGGGCGTTGTACATCAGCGGAACGGCTTTGTTCAGCGCCACGGTGAATTTGAACGGCTTGTGCACACGCTGGCCGGACGGCTGACCGGACTGNGGGTCGGTCGGGACGGTCACGATGTGTTTGAATTCCTGCACCAGCATTTCATCTTCGTGGCCCTGCACGTAGATGTTGCCGACGGAGTCGGACGTGAAGGCACCGGCGGTGATGTTGCCCTGAGTTTTCCCTTCAATGCTGATATAACATGGGGTTGGCATAGTCTTGCTCCTTGTTGTTGAACGGTTTTTACTTTCGCCGTCTGACAATGCAATGACTATGCCAACTTTTATCTTATTGTTTTATAATGGAATTTAAAATATACATTTCAGCCTATTCAAAATCTGCGCAAAAAGTTGCGCAGAATGCGCAGATCGTTTGCAAACATTGCGCAAAAAGTGATTTATGCTGGAAAGTGCGCAAGAAGTTGCGCAGATTTGGCAATTATTCTGCGCAAAGACACATGAACTGACAAACGCATAAAAAACGTACTGCACGCTGCCGAAACAGATCTTAATTTTGTCACGTCACTGGCACATCATTCCCTGTCTGTCGGGAGTGAAAATATAAGCTTTCAAGCACTTAGCAGGCGACAAAAAGAAACCCACGGAAAATATCGTTACAAATCATGTCACGTATTCTTCCTAAAAATCACCTGTTCAGCCCAGATGAAAAGCCCCGTTGATGCCGATGTCATGACGAAACCGATACGGCGATTCACCGACGAAATATGACGATATTCCGGCTAATTAGAAGCAATGTAGCGATTTTTTCTGCGCGAAAAGCGCACCGGGTCAACGCCCAAAACGCCGAGGATCGGTTGCAGAATGGACGCACATTTTGACGCTTACTCCTGAATTTTTTCCATGAATTTACTTAACCCTACCTTGATTGACAGACGCGTTAGTCCTAAGGTCGAAAAAAGCGTAGAGGAAGGGATACAGCAGCGCGAGTTACGCCGATCACCTCCATCCGCAATCGCCTGTACTTGGGAGTGCCGGATTTAACGTCCGTCTCATAATGGCAGTATTCATTTCGCGGACTTGGTTTGAGTCCGTCGTTTATCGATGAGAACTATGGCTAATCAATCTATTTCTCCGTCTGAGAATGACCCGCGTCATCAGGACGACAACCCGCAGAATCACACCCCAGACAGCGCTCCCACGGAACGCAAGACGCCCGGTAAGAAGCCACTGATTATTCTGGCCATCGTCGTTGTACTCATGCTAATCGTCGGCCTGTTTTTCTGGCTGGCCAACCGCAATATTGAAACCACCGATGATGCATTTACCGACTCCGATGCGGTCACCATCGCTCCCAAAGCCTCGGGCTACGTAACTGAGCTGCGGGTAAAAGATAACCAGCGTGTTAAGCAGGGCGACTTACTGGTCATCATCGATCCCCGTGATAATACCGCGCAGCGCGATCAGGCTCAGGCTCAGTTGGGACTGGCGATGGCGCAGCTGCATCAGGCGCAGGCCGCGTTAGATCTGGCGAAGGTTCAGTATCCCGCACAGAAAGATCAGGCGCTGGCAACGCTGGCGAAAGCGCAGGCCAACTACGTTAATGCGCTGGAAGATGACAAACGTCAGCGGGGCGTCGACCCGAGAGCCACCTCGCAGCGCAACATTGATGCGGCAGGCGCGCAGCTAAGAAGCGCCCGTGCGGAATTGGAAAGCGCCAAGGCGCAGGTCGAAGTCGCCTCGCAGGTCGCGTTGCAAATCCGCCAGCAGGCCACCAACGTCGAAGCGCGTCAACGGCAGGTTGAGCAGGCGCAAGCCCAGCTCAATACCGCCAACCTGAATCTCTCCTACACCGAAGTCCGCGCCCCGTACGACGGCTTCATCACTCGCCGCAACGTGCAGGTAGGCAGTCTGGTGCAGCCGGGTACGGCGTTGTTCTCGCTGGTGTCGCCGAATACCTGGATTACCGCCAACTTCAAGGAATCCCAGCTGGCGCGGATGCGGCCGGGCAATAAAGTGAATATCACCGTGGATGCGTGGCCCAACATGAAGCTCGAAGGCCACGTCGACAGCGTACAGATGGGCTCTGGCTCGCGCTTTTCCGCGTTCCCGGCGGAAAACGCGACCGGCAACTATGTAAAAATCGTGCAGCGCGTCCCGGTGAAAATCGTCATCGATAAAGGGCTGGATCCGGAAAGGCCGCTGCCGCTGGGCCTGTCGGTTGAGCCGAAGGTGACGGTGGAATGAGCCAGAACCAGACTTGGCAGCCGGCCGGGAATCCCTGGCTGGTCGCCATTACAGTCACGCTGGCGGTATTCATGGAGATCCTGGACNCCACGATCGTCAACGTCGCGCTTCCGCATATGGCCGGCTCGCTGTCCTCCAGCTATGACGAGTCGACATGGGTGCTGACGTCTTATCTGGTGGCTAACGGCATTGTGCTGCCCATCTCAGCCTTCCTGAGCCGAGTCTTCGGCCGTAAGCTCTTCTTTCTGCTCTGCATTGTGATGTTTACCCTCTGCTCTTTACTCTGCGGCGTCGCCACGGAGCTGTGGCAGATCATTCTGTTCCGCATCTTGCAGGGCTTCTTTGGCGGCGGTCTTCAGCCCGTACAACAATCGGTGCTGCTGGATTACTTCAAGCCGGAGGATCGTGGTAAAGCTTTCGGCCTGTCCGCGATTGCGGTGATTGTCGCCCCCGTCATCGGGCCGACGCTCGGCGGATGGATCACCGACAACTACAGCTGGCGCTGGGTGTTCTTCATCAACATCCCCATCGGCATTTTGAGCGTGCTGGCCATCTACCATCTGCTGGAAGATCCGCCATGGGAGCGCAAATCGGAGAAAGGCACGCTCAGCATCGACTACATCGGCATCAGCCTGCTCACGCTGGGGCTGGGATGTCTGCAGGTCATGCTCGACCGCGGCGAGGACGACGACTGGTTCCACTCCAATTTCATTATTACCTTTGCCATATTGACGGCGATCGGCCTGGTGGGCGCAGTTTACTGGCTACTCTACGCCAAAAAGCCGGTGGTCGATCTCCACTGCCTGAAAGATCGTAACTTCGCGGTGTCTTGCTTGCTCATGGCTGGCATGGCGCTGGTGATGTACGCCAGTGCGGTGGTCATCCCGCAGCTGGCGCAGCAGGATTTGGGCTACACCGCGACCTGGTCTGGCATGATCCTCTCTCCGGGGGCGATTTTGGTGGTGCTGACGATCCCGGTCGCGCTGAAACTGATGCCGCTGGTGCAGACGCGCTGGATGATTGCGTTCGGATTCACCTCGCTGGCCGCCTCATTCCTGTATTCGTCAACGCTGGCGCCAAACGTGGATTTTTATACGCTGATACTGATGCGTAGCGCTCAGACCATCGGACTCGGTTTCCTGTTTGTGCCGCTGACCACCATCGCCTTTGTGTCGATTCCGCAACGGCTGAACGCGGATGCCTCCGCCCTGTTCACCATGTGCCGCAACGTGGCGGGGTCGATCGGCATTTCGCTGTCCACCGCGATGATTACCGAGCGGCAGCAGGCGCATAGCGCCAGCATGGTGCATAACATGACCCCGCTCAACGAGCCGTTCAATCTGGCGTTGGAACGTTTGACCCACGCGATTAAGAACTTCTCCACGATGGCGGGCGATCCGATGTCCATCGCAACCGGTCAACTGTATAAAGAGATGATTGCCCAGGCGCGTATCCTTGCCTATATAGACGTTTTCACGGGCCTCAGCGTTATCGCTCTGCTTCTCATTCCTCTTTGTTTGCTGCTTTCTCCCATCAAGAGCAAAGGCAGTGCTGGAGCACATTAACATGAAGGTTTCTCTACCCTACTCGTATTCCCCCATCGCTACGGTGATAGCGGTTGTGCTGGCGCTGTCGGCCTGTACCGTCGGGCCCGATTACCAGGCGCCGACCCCTGCCGCGCCGGGCGCGTTCAAGGACATGGCATCTGACGGCGCATCACCAACGCTGGCCGCGGAGATCAACCCCAGCTGGTGGAAAACGTTTAACGACCCACAGCTGGACAACCTGATCGACCGGTCGATCGCCGGCAACCTCACCCTGCAACAGGCGGTGTTGCGCATCGCCGGATCGCGCCAGCAGCTGAATCAGGCTCGCGGAGCCTGGCTGCCATCGGTCAACGCCAGCGCTTCAGCGCAGCGGCAGCAATTGGGTCTGAAGGGGCTGATGGAGTCTCATGACGTGTACGGTCAGGTGGATCAGGTCGATCCCAATCTGACGTCTTCGCTCGATAGCCTGACCCAGTCCGTCGGACTGTATCAGGGAAGTTTTGACGCGTCATGGGAGCTGGACTTGTGGGGCAAAGTGCGTCGTCAGGTGGAAGCCGCCGACGCTCAGCAGCAGCAGTCGATAGAGAGCCGCAATGATGCGCTGGTGTCGCTGGAAGCCGAGGTGGCAAGAACCTATTTGCAGCTGCGAGGCGCGCAGGCCGCCTATCAGACGCTGGAGAGCCAGATTGAGATTGCGCAACAGACGCTGACGCTGACCCAGAGCCAGCAGCGCAACGGCCTCTCGCCGCAGATGAACGTCGAGAACGCGCAAGCTCAGCTCAGTTCGCTGCGAGCGCAACTGCCGCAGTATCAGGCGCAAGTGCGGCAGGCGATGAACGGGCTGGCCGTGCTGACCGGGCAAGTGCCNGGCGCGCTGGATAATGAACTGGCGGCCACGAAAGCCATACCGACGTTGCCTAAAGCCGTGCCGGTCGGCGTACCGTCGACACTGGCCAGACGCCGCCCGGATGTCCGTCAGGCGGAAGCGCAACTGCACGCCGCCACCGCCAACATCGGCGTCTCGGTCGCACAGCTGTTCCCCGATCTGTCGCTCACCGGGCAGCTCGGCATGCGCAATACCGATTTTAGTTATATGGATAACTGGAGCAGTCACTTCTACCGCTTCGGCCCGTCGGTTTCCATTCCTATCTTCCAGGGCGGCCGTCTGGTCTCCGGCGTCAAACTGGCCCGAGCGGAACAGGCCAGCGCGGCGTTAGGCTATCGTCAGACGGTCCTCACCGCCTTGCAGGACGTGGAAAACGCGCTGATCAGCTACCGGACCGATCAGCAGCAAGTCGAAGAACTCGAACGCGCCGTCGAATCGCAGCAAAACGCGTTCGACCTGGCGAGTGACGGATACAGCAAAGGCCTGACGTCGTTTATCGAGGCGCTGGACGCACAGCGGCAGCTCGCACAGGCCAAACAACAGGCCATTATGGCGCGCGTGCAATGTCATCTGGATCTGGTCGCGCTGTATAAAGCCTTAGGCGGCGGTTGGGAACCTTACCAGCAGGTCAAACTGCCGGAGTTCTCAGTGTTCGGTCCGGCTGAAAGCTCATCCTGACGGTCGAAACACCCCGTTTTATCACGTCAATTCACGCACGTTCTTTACCGCCAGACGCCTCTCTCGCGCTGGCGGTTTTTCTCCTCCCTTCCCTGCCGCTCCGAGCGGCAGGTCATCACGGAAGGATTTCATTAGGAGCGGAGGACTTTGCGCCGCGCCTTCTGGAAAATCACGACGTCACCCCCAAAAGCCTGATCTGTGAAGGAGGAGCGCGCACGCCGGTTCGCCACGGCAGAACACGACACAATGCAGTACACTGAATGGGACAATATCCTCTCTTACAACTCTTTGCGTTCAGGTACGGGTAGAATCATGTTATTGAGTTTATTAGCGATAATAGTGGTATTCATTGTCATTCCCGTCGTTTACCTTTATCGGCCCGAGTTTGTCAAAATCAGCGTTCCTGAAGTGAAAGCACAGGACTCGGACCATTACCGGCAAGGCCAATTTCACAACGTCGAGCCGACTCCCGTGCTGACCGGGAGCGGGAGCTTTGCCAAGTTGATGCTGGAATTTTTGCTCCACGGCAACCCGCGCCGTCGCCCTAAACAGGCGCTCCCCACGGTCAAGACCTTACTGTTGGCGTTACCCGCTGACCGGGACGTCGTTATCTGGCTCGGCCACTCCTCTTTTTTTGTGCAGCTGGCGGGAAAACGCCTGCTGGTCGACCCCGTGCTCAGCCAAAACGCCGCGCCGGTCCCGTTCGGCAATCGCGTATTTCAGGGGACTAATCCCTACACGCCAGCCGATATGCCCAACATTGATTATTTACTGATGACGCACGATCACTGGGATCATCTGGATTACGCCACCCTGATTGCGCTCAAACCCAAAGTAAAGCAGGTGGTCTGCGGGCTTGGCGTGGGCCAATATTTTCGCGCGTGGGGATTTGCTCCAGAACGCGTTCATGAAGCCGACTGGTTTTCCGAACTGAATCTTGGGGATGGTATCGACATTTCAGTTTTACCCGCACGGCACTTTTCCGGTCGTTTATTTAAAAAGAACCAGACGTTGTGGGTGTCTTTCGCCCTGCAAACGGCTGCACGACGCCTGTACTTTAGCGGAGACTCGGGATACGGCGCGCATTTCAAGAAAATCGGCGAGCAGTTCGACGGTTTTGATTTCGTCGCACTCGACAGCGGCCAATATGACGAACGCTGGTCGCACATTCACATGCGGCCGGAAGAAGCGGCTCAGGCGGCGACGGACCTGAAGACAGGCGCCCTGCTGCCCGGGCATATCGGCAAATTCGCCTTGGCGCAGCATGACTGGAACGATCCGTTTATCCGTATCGTCAAAGCCAGCAAAAATCATGATTGGCGGCTATTGACGCCGCTCATCGGTCAACCGCTGTGGTTAGACGAGAGCGAAACGGCGTTTGAGCGCTGGTGGGAAACGGTCTCTCGCTGATCGCCCCCGACGCCTGAGGGAAAATAACTTGATTTAGCGAGGGAAAAACGCGCGAATAAAGGAACCCAGCGCCAGACTTAGGGCGTTGGGTTCCTTTATTCGCGCCTGAACGGCTCACTCATCTACATAATTTCTCACAATCACGTCTGACTGAGCACGTCGCCACTCCAGACATCGCCCCGATTGATCACATGAACATGATTATACGCCTCTGCCATGTTTTTATTTTTCAATGGACCCCAGGCATTATTCCACGGCATAAAAAACGTAGTCTTAGGGTAGGCCGAGAGAATCACATCCACCACGCTGCCATAATCTAATTGACCATCAAGGGTCATTGGCCCTATTTCCGGAAAGGCGAACGGTTTATTGAGGTTCAGCATCTCCTGATAACCGCACAGTGTCTGCGGATTATCCAGATACATATCCAACCCAGTAATATCCACATACGGATGGCCGGGATAATAGTCCGATTTATATCCGCGTAGAGCATCCGGCGAATAAACCCACAGCAGATTATTCAGCCCTTTGTGATAGGTAAAATAATTAAACATGTCCTGATAGAGCATTTTATACAGCTCCATGCGTACGGTATCGCTATTTTCATAGCCGGACGCCCCCCACCAAAACCACTCCCCATTCATTTCATGCAAAGGCCGATAAAACACCGTGATACCGCGACGGTTTAACGCCATCAGCCCCTCGGCGATCTTATCCAGCATTGCCAGCCAGCGCTGGCGCTCATCGGAACCCAACGCGAGAATCCGCGAATATTGTTCATTGCTGATCGGCTGCTTCAGCGCGCCCTGCCCTGTTCCCGGATTGTTCCCCGCATAAATGGGATTCGGCAGGTGATGGCTAATGGCGACTAATCCGCCGTTCTCCCAATGTGTTATCAGCTCGGCGTTACAGCCGTAGTCGATTAAATTCGCTTCCTCGCCCGGCTCGGTAATATCCCAACCGCGGGCGTAGTCCGCGCCGTAAATAGCGGGGTACTGCCCCGTGGCGGCGTGAATCGCCTCCGCCTGGCGCATTGAGAACGCATCCTCGCCGGTAATGTGGGTGTAACCGCCGAATGCGCCGGAGATGAGTTTTTTATTTGAACGTGCCGGTAACTCGGCGAGCCAGTGATAAACCTTAACCGCCGTATCATCCGCATTTTCATTTGCCGTGGTCAGTTCTGTTGTATTGTTCATGGTGATATTCCTCATTATTGAATGATGTCTTAATATGCATTTCCGCCATACTTAATCGCGGTCTAATGAGGTTATCACTGCAAATAACACAATAAATGACTAGCTGTTGTATAGGAAATAGCACAACACAAACTCATTGAATTATTTTTAGATAAATACACAGCGCACGAAATAAAGCCTTAAATCAATTAGTGGGAGAGGTTTAGTTTTATGGCTATTTATCGCGACAATGATTTTTCATGAAGGAAGAGTTCATTGGAATTACGAAAAAAATTAATCACCTGACGGTAATGGACGATATTCTGGTGTATAAATCACGTCATGCGTGAGGGGATAATATTGGGGGATATCACCTTTTTCACTGACTCGTCATCCCTATAAGCGATGGTGAATCGATGATAAGTGCACTGTGATTTCTCAGAGGATCATCGTTAAGGTTGTAAAAGCAGCAGGATCAAGGCGGTCACCCACAGTGCCGTCGTCGCTGCTAGCGCTCGGCGAAAGAGTCGCCTAACGCCCAGATAACGCTCGGCCAGTGTGCGTGTTTTTCCCCCAGGCTTTGGTGACCACATTACGTGGGTAGGATCAATTTCATCAACGCCACCTAACGCACTGAGCAGCAGCATAACCTCACAACGCGATCGGCAATACCGATCGAAATGAAAAATTGTTCTGTATAAACGTTTATAAAATAAACAGCTCTGATGTCATTATAAGCCTGCATACTAAAAACACATGCTGACAACCGGGAAAATTAAACCGCCGATTTTGGCGGTTTTTTCGTGGCCTATCGTTCATTTACATAATTATAAGTTGCGCATAGACTATTCGCGCTTCACAGGGATAGATCTGTTTACAGGGAATGAAACATGCTGATCACCAAGCGTCTGGATGAACTCACCCCAGATGAATTTACGCGTATC
The DNA here is from genome assembly GCF_000688655.1 of Lonsdalea quercina subsp. quercina. GTDB lineage: Bacteria > Pseudomonadota > Gammaproteobacteria > Enterobacterales > Enterobacteriaceae > Lonsdalea > Lonsdalea quercina. The sequence goes on from NZ_JIBO01000005.1 coordinate 9,886, forward strand.
TTATCGCCCGAAAAAGGCAGTGCGCTGGACGCCCAAACCGTCGTATTAGGCTCGCAAGAGCACGCCTGTTGTTCATTAACGGCAGGCACCTTAGACATNAACGCCAACCGCGATTTCGCCAATACCGTCCGGAATGCCTATGACCGCGCCAGGGTGAATGCGCCGGCACAGAAAGCGGGCTGGGGATTTGCGCCCCGNCCTGCCACGCCGCGAACCGAACCCGAGCCGACGCTCAAGGTCACCGAAGTGACCGACACCACCAGTGCGACGCGGATTGATCTCCCCATTTTGGTGTACGAGACCAAGCGAAAGCCGGGATTGAACGCCAATGGGACGCCGGCGGCGGATATGCTTTACGGTGATATGACCAAAGAAGAGATCACAGACATTCCCACCTATATGCATACGCACATGTTTGCAGTGGATGACTGGATGGTTGACTTCGATTCCCCTGATATTTTCTTTTATAAATTCAGAGAAATGGCAACCAGCCTTTTTTCTACGGGGAAGTTGGAAATGGTTATATTGGCAATGATCGCCAAATTCCAAAAGAAGGAAGGCGGAGAGTTCAGCCACCCAGATTTGACACGCGCGGTGCGCGCGCATCCAGATACTCAAGCGTTTGTCACTAGGTTACAGTCAGGTATCAACACGGTAATTCGATCTCAAGGTGGTGAAATAAATAATTCACCTCTGGAATTGTGGATGAGCGAATATGATCGGGATAATGACAAAAAATTACGGCCTCCAGCTTTTCATAATGTTTCAGATATCATTGGTGGATTAACCATGTCAATTAACGATGTCTGGGCAGCTAAAGCAGAACTGGTTAAGTATGACCGCGTAGGACGCTTTTATACCGGTAAGGTTCGCGTCACGTTCTACGACCATTTTGGGTTAGATATTCCAGACATCGGCCCCGATCCGACCAACGGCTCTATAAAAAAATATGGCATGCTTGCAGGGTTCCGAGGCTGGTTTATCCTGCAACATATGAAGCAGTTCGGGTATAAACCATTCATCACCGTTATGGAAATGGACTACCCCATAAAGGGAACGTTATGAATTTTACCTTTGCTTTTCTGGTTGTGAATTACCTCATCCTGGTCGTAGGACGACTTTATCAATTCGATGCAGACTCCTTTTTGTACATGCACTATTCCACGATGCTGCCGTTGATGTTAGTCCTGAGTCCTGTATGTACGCTTATCTTTCTACGCCGTCGATTTGCTCATAAATGGCGTTTCGTGGGATGGAATACATTTCTATATGCTTTTACATTGCTATGGATTAATTATATTGGCCCTGCTTCAGCCTATTTATCTTTTTCAAAACCGACAATGAGACTTGCTGAAAATAATGTTCATTACGTGATAAATAACCCGCCCAAAGGACAGCATGCGCTCATTGATTTGATCATGGATTATTTTGCACAGCATCCCTTTGATAAGAGCAGTGATGAATACTCTGCTGTTTTTTATGAGGAAAGTGTTGATTCTCCGCTAAGTGGTAAGAGGCCATTAGCTCACTGGTGGGATCAGTCCATGTTGAGCGAATATCAAAAATACCAAAATACCGAAGACCATCAATTAGCTTTTATGATTTATTTTAATAGAAGTAAGTTTAAAGGTTTTAATGGCCTTACACGGTTCTGGCTTTATAACGGTTATGCATTTAACTGTAATGGTGACCCGTCAGAAATGAATCTTTTCGATATCAAACCCGATGGTTCTCGCCGCTCTATCTGCGATTAACCCCACTAAGTAAAAAACAGCGCGACGCTGAGCACTTCTTTCAGCGCCGCTTACAGAAACCTTCCAGGCAATCAATACGATGTGTTTTCTTATGGTTAACCCACCAGCCCTCGCGTCACAACTGGATATGAATACGCGGACAGCCATATTGTATCCGGATTTCCGCTATCTCTCGGATGCGGTGGGTGAACGCCCGATCATCACGCCGAATTTCTTCTTCCAATTGTAAAAAGTAGCCTCACAAATTCCCATCTTTCTACAAATTTCCCCTAAGCGGGTGCCGGTTTCGGCTTGTTTCAGCGCAAACGCAATCTGTTCTTCGATATAACGGGTCTTTTTCATGGCAATGAGCCTCTCTGGGTGATAGAAGAAAGACCGGGTACTTCCGTTTAGACTGAAACTATTTTCTGGGGGGAAGGTCAATTGCACTATTTGTATATCAAGAGTGCCACTACAGGCACAGGCTTTCCTTTTCCTGATGCCTGATGTAAACAGCAACTCAATGGGGAAAAATCCGTATGCCGGAAGATCGTTAAAAGTGAATGCCCCCCTTATGCGGCATACTTTCAAAAAATTGACTTATAAAACGACCTTATTGGTTTTAATACGATAATTATAATCGCTGACGCTTGTCAGGTTGATATGCATACCTTTACTCAGCGCGCGATTGGGTAATGCACACAGCGCTTCGCCGGGAAGGATATACGCTTTTTTGAAAGTGATTTCTATTTTACTTTCATCGGCAACTATCGTCGGTGAGAAGCGAAAAACTTTCGCCGTCGGATTCAACAGACACAAACCTGAATCAGTAATGCTGTAGCGTATACGCTCCCAGATATCTTTTTGTGCCATATCTTTTCGCACATTGATCACGACGGGCAAATCGTGTCCGATAAGGATTTTTACCTTGCCATCGCTCACGTCTCCCGTAGGAGGAAGTCCTGAAAAAATCACCCGGGCAATATGCTCTTTGGTGTCGGGGGTGTTGGTCTGGTATATCACCCGGATGCTTTGAGTCTCACCGGGCGCCATCAAAACAGTCTGTGGATCAGTGATGATTGTGCCTTTAGCCAGATCATCGTCCGGGAGAAGATTAATCTTGCTGTAAAGTAAANCGCTCTCATCTCCGCTGTTTTTAATATCGATGGTCGTTTCCTCTTTACCTGCAGGAATTAATACCGCGGATGAGGAAGGATGAATTTCAGCAGAAACGTAATGCGTGGCTGCGAGTGAAATCAGCATGGCAATAAAAACATTACGCATTGACACTATTGAAAATGACATTTTTAATTTTTTCCTTTTTCTGAACGCTGCTGGGCAACAGTCTGTATTTAACGTTGATATTTGAAGGTGAAGACATCCCTTCCTTTTCTAATTTTTTTAGATCTCCCTCATCAATAATAAGAATGTCCTTGTCAATGAAACGGGCAAGCATTTTTCCATTGCTGTCGTAAAAGACGTCACTCTGACTAATTTTGGCGGGTTTATTCCTCCATTTTAAAAGCAGTAAACGGTTTCTATAGGCGTTGAAATTAAAGTGTGCCACCGAACCACGTTTGGCCGAAAATTCCCGGATATTATTCGCAATAACAACCCCTTGAGGTAACCCTTCCGGACTGACTCGGATGAAATCATTACCGCTGTCGGTTATTGGACTGATAATCGCTTTGCCGTCGTGATTGGTGACGGCGCCCCCCTGCAACGATGAGACCTTCAGATACTGACGGACGCCGGTATCAACAACCGCCCAGGTGTCGCTGACACGCGACGGAGAAAAGATAATGCCTTTCCGACTTGCGGCAATGGCTCCGGAAGCATAGACCGCCGTTGTCTGGGAAGACAGGCCACTTTGTTTATTCTGCGACAGCGAAATATCTGCGGTCGTATAAGGCGTGGTGACCGAATTATCCAGAGAAAACGCGTCACTTCGTTGCGCACCCGTCGTACGCATCTGGCTAGCGGTCAGCGTATAATTGTCGCTGACATGTGCACCCAGCGAGTTCATTAATCGCGACGTACCGGCATAATTGTAATATTGACTACGCCAGGTGGCCTGATGTTCACCAAAATTCAGGGGAACGCTAAGGAACAGATTCATGCTGACTTTATCTGCTTCTTTACGTCTCTGTATGGGCGACATATATGAGAGGTTTACCCCCACCGAAGCCCGTGGCAGAGCCAGGTTCAAACCGGTAGACACCGAGTTAAAACCTGGGGCGTCATAAAAGTTGTAATGGGTGAATGAAAAATTCCCGGTGATGCGGTCGTTCAGCCTAAGGCTTTGTGCAATACCGATACTGCTGCGTTGACTATTAACGCCCCCCAATAAAGCCTGATCGAGGTAACTGAAGTGCCGGCTATTTTGCATGTAACTCAGGCTTGAATTCATAAAGCTGACAGTGAGATTCAGGCTAGAACCCATTTCACGGTTTTCATTACGGACAGTAGTCAGCCAGAGGTTAGAGCGTAATCGTCCGATATCTGAATAGTTACTGAGCGCAATGCCGTGGTAACGGGAGGTGGAGACCATTGCTGCTGCGGGACGTAATTTGTCACTGAATCGGTGACTAAAGCCAGCACCGGTGACCGGACTACGGCTTCCACTGGTCGTACGTCCCGAAAAAGCGTAATACCCGGCGCTTCCGTCCTGAGCGGCATTAATTTGCCCGCGTACGATTAATCTGGAGTCAATAACCTGGTCATTTCGTTTAATTAACACAATGACATCGTCAGCGAAGCCTGACACCGGAATATTCTTCAGCTCGGCGTGGCCCTTCTGCACCGTCTGCTTCCATAGCAGCAGATTATTCTGCAAGAACTCAATGGTCAGAATTTCGGAAGCGTCATAGTCAAAATCGACAAAAGCCTGATTATTGCCAGTTGAAGAAGACACCATCGCGCCATCGATAAAGCCAGTGCCAAATCCACCGTCACTGACCATGGAGCGGCCGGCGCGGATCCTGATCTGTCCGATATCTCGCTCAGCGTAACCGTCGCGGATATGGTTATAACGAGCGTGAGTTTCATGGCTCCGGAAGGCGCTATAAGTGCCGTGCGCCCGGATAATCATATTATGGGTATTAATGCCCGCTTCGTAATCGGCATTCAGACTACTGAGCTGGCTTTCACCTCCGTTGAAACGGTATCCGTAGGCGTTGTAGTTGACGAACGCGCCGGTCCCCCCCGTAACGCGATTCATACCATCAGGATTGATGAGGAGTTTGGTTGAGACGACAAGCCTCAGAGTTGCATCAGAACGATCGTATTCCGTCCGTATCGAATGATTAAGACGGTGAAATTTGGCGTTATTAACGACTTTGGTTGACGTCCATGATTCAGAAGATATTCCTGCATTATTCTTTATATCTTCCGAGTAATAGATAATATTATTCTCCGAAAATATTGAACCAGTTGACACATACTTATTGTTCACATAAATGTCAACCACAGAAAAACCGGGGGGTGCAGTATTTCTATTAAGGGCATCATTTAGCTGCCCTGCGGTAATTCCATTAGCCTCAAGAAGGTTTCTGTCAAAATGCAGTGTTTGTGCCGATGATATAAAAGCATATAACATCGCGAAAACAGCAAAAAGAATACGCAGATTTTTTATCATAATAAATAGGCATCTCAGCAAGCCAAGATGCCTGCCACAAATTAATGGAAGTTAGAGTCAGAAATAACGAACGTTAACCTGTGCCGTCCCCTGCCAGTCAACCTGTTCCGCATTAGTAATCATTTCACCATTGTTGAGCTGAGGCTCAATATCGAATACCCATGAGAATGATTTCCCCACTGCAGGTTTATTTGTGGTTTCATTCCACGGCGTGTAGTCTTCGGTCTTTTTATAGGCCCATGACTTAGTCAGAACTCTACCGAATGCGGTTCCATTATGAGCGCCACTGACCATATAACCAAAAGAGGTATCATTAGTAATACCATCAACCGTCGTTGATACGGGATTCAGGGTGAAATTACCGAGTTTATTCCCAGTCACAGGATCAAAACCAAGTCCGAATATACGGTTGACATCGGCATGACCAGTTCTGCCATCAATATTTTCCCCAACCAGAGCACTGTCCTGATTAGGGTCAGTTGCCCAGAATGCTACACTTTGGTCTGACGGACAATTGAACTGCAAGGTGACTTTTTTTGCAGGAAAGTTATTCAGCGATTTCTGCTTTAAACTCGCGTGCTGCGTGATACCCCAGTCCAGATTATCCCCACCCACGATAGTGGCAATACATGCATTGGGGGCGATGATGCCATGTACATTAATGTTCATGGCGGAATAGGCATTGCCACATAACAGTACACTACTGCTGATTGATAGAACTGCTGCAATTTTTTTTATAGGCATTTTGTCTTCCATTTATATTATCGAGTACGTGAATTACCGGCCATTCCGGCCAGAAAATATTACCTGGCCGTATCGAAAAACAAGGCATTAATATCTCTCTCAAGCTTTATAAATAAATAATATGCAGTAAATTCAACACATTAAGACCGTTCTCTTTGTTAATCTTGAATAATTCAAGAGATTTCACAGGTATTTACAGAGGTTGAGAGAAAAATTAATGCCCAGTGAAGATATAAATAGATAGATTGATGAGGTTATCAAATGAACATTCAGATAATCGAGGTGACATTCGACGTTTATTAGTAAGTGGGAGCGTATACTGATGAGGGAAAATTTGTTTTTTAATATTAGGTAGGCCGCTCCTGTACATCTCTTAACGTAAAAGACGTATAGGAGACGCTTCATTCATTTTTTTCGCTATCACCTAAAGTTCTATGGTTCTTTTTCACAGAGGTATTGAGGAACCACGCCTGAATAGATGAACCATCCTTGCTCGCCCACAGGCCTGATTTTCAGGACCATGACCTGTCCTTGATGGCTATAAAATCCAGGGAACCATTTTTTCTCAAGCTCGGGTGACATAACCATGAGGGGCGAATTAACAATAATATCGGACTTTAAAATATATATTTCACCATTTTTTTCGTATGTAAAACGGATGTTTTTACTGATATGCGCCGAGGTATCTTTTCCATCGTAAAGAACGCCCGATATCGTCATTACGCCTTTTCCAGAGCTAAGTGACAGCATAGTAATCATATCTAATTGTGTGTTTTTCTTAATCACGGTTAGTTCAGATTTACACGAGAGCACCGTTCCTTTCTTGTAATAAAAAACAATAGATACTGCTGCAAAAGTGATAAATAAAATAGCTAATACTGATTTCATGGTGTTATATGTGCTCAATGTAATAATAAGAGTTGCAGTTTGCTCGTTGATTCAAGCCAATAGCATTCTGGCAAAGAAGAATGGAACTACGTTCTGATTTTTTGTAGGTTGTCACATAAAGAAATTTTTTCTTTTTACAGTTGAGACGTGAGGATTCCATGATTTTTTCTAGCTTGGCATCGTCCATACTATTGTCGGCATTGGTGTAAGCGTGACACTCTCTGAACTTGAGTTTTATTGGACGATATAAAACCCTCTCATCAGCAGACTGCTGTCTTATCATTCCCCCCCCTACTAATACAGTAAGTAGAAAACAAACCGTACAGAAATAAAAGTTTTTTTTGAATAAACTAAGAACATAACGTCTCAAGAACCCGTCATCTTTAGCTGAGATCTTAGTCACCTCTTCATCAGGGCTTAATTTTTCTTCTATATTGACATTTATATCAGTGTCATCCGGCGTCTGATTGTCAGTGTCGACGGGTGGCTTGCGTTCATAGTGAATGTCGGTAAGGGGGGAAAGAATAAATCCGCGACGCGGCATAGTGCGTATTATTTCTTCTTTCAGCCCCGTGCTGTTTAGCGCTCGCCGAAGATTAGAGATATTCTGATACAACGACGTGGCTGTAGGCTCCATTCCAAAACGACGCCATGCAAAGTCATATAATTGTTGGTGAGTCACTAGTACGCCAAGGTTATCAATCAGCAGTTCCAGACACAGGGTTGCAGAAGCACTAAGCCGGATGGCGTTTTTTTTCCCGGAAATGATTTTTTTATCAGGCTCAAATGTCACTATCTTATTTATTGTTATTTTTCTGCTCAAGTATATCTCCCAAAAATGCTATTCAAACATGTAGGATTGAACCCTCTTATAAAGCATTCCTAGCATTGTGAATGATATTTATTTATGGAATTTCAAGCTTATTTAGGCTTTGTTGAACAAACCGAACCATTGGCCGTAATGAGGGTTAAATCACCACATGCCCCATCCTGTAACAGCATAGCGTGGCAACAATAAAAATCTCAGATTGAACAACTTAGAGTAAGACGCTCGAGGGTGTCGTCCGCGATTGCGCTATTCTGATGATTCGTTCATCCAGGCGGGGTATGCGGAGCCAACAACACCCTCGCGTGATCGCTCCACAGGACTGAAGGTTTCCGTATTGGCGAAGAGAAAGTGAAAATCGTAGGCAGGAAAAAGGTCACTGCCCCTGCCGGTGGACGCCGGTGATGGCGGGTGATATTGACGGTTCCCACTCAATAACGTGACTGATAGGAAGGTTATCCCGGGACTTATCCGTCGTGCCCACCGAAAACCGGACGGATTGCTGTTCGGAGTGCGTATTTAACGCTGTGTGATGATAATGCGCAGGTCGGGAAGCGATGACGATCAACCACAAGTAAAACCAAATGACACGTGCAGGCAGGCAGTCGTGGTCGGATGGATGAATAAGTTAGTATTGAGGAAAGACTACTTAAAACTCAATATCTAAAAGAGCATAACCTCGACTGAAAATAGGCTCGTGTATATCATCAAACTGAATTGCTCCTCAGACACACCTTTCCATGACGAGATTCAATGACAAAGTCATATTAACATCCAACACTATTTAGGCAGAAAATAAATATGACATTGAGTCATCGATTTCCGTGTAAGGAGAAAGTATCGTTCTCCGACAGTAATAACATAAGCGTCTTATGAATAATGATTACGGTGGTTAATCTATTATTCATCATCAGATCTGTAGCTGATATTTCGACTATTTACGCAAATAACCTGTTTAAGATACCAAGCCAAAATAATTAACGCGCTACAGGATTTCCCCAACGGTGTTAAAGAGTGCTTATTGAAAGTGGACACTGGTAAGTGTCCTATAAAGAGAGGCTGGCTTGTGGCATGGCTGGGNCGGTATTATCGCCCAAAAAAAGACGATACGCCCCGACCAACTATCAAATACATTTACCCGGATCGAGCGTTTGAGCGCTTTTTGCAGGGCAGATATCGTTTTTCTGATTCATATTCCCAAGCCCCAGACGTGTCCCCTCACAGCCCGTGAGCATCATGACCACGGTCAGTGCCCCGATAGGCAGTATCCATCTTTGTATATAACGATGCTTCATTACGCTGATCTCACAATTGGGGCTTAGACGACCCGGATTTCTCCGGTCGACGAAATAGTTCATCCGGACATCGAACGGACCATTCGCTTAGCAGGCTTATTTTTCGCAATATACGCGAGCTTCACGCGGCGTATAAATACCGAAGGNGATGACATTGAGGAAGCCATTCATGAAGGTGAGCTGCGTTTCGGTTCGGGAAACTTTATCGGCCCCGCCGCAGACAGCTGCTGCATCAATAGTTTTCTCCTGACCCAACCCAGAAATAAAGAAATGATGCGTTTCTACTTTTGTGGGACTGAGCGGCACATTCTGTTTGAAATCAAAGCCCTGTTTTGCACAACCGCTGAGCATGACCATTAAACTCACCATTAAAACTTTTTTCATAAAAGCCTCAGTTAAATCGAAAGGAGACAGATTATTTCATACTATTTCTTGGTGTGTCTAAACCGGGCTTAAATAGAAAGCACTTACATTATTCATTCAAAAAAATGATAAATAACTGCCATACAGCGCGCCTCGAAAAATTTTCTCTGTAAAGTTTGGTTCAGCCACCATCGGGTTAATCGCACCATAATTCGGTATCTGGCGCACCTGAAAAGCCGTTAATCCGCGTACCCCAGCCTTGTTTTAATTTAGTCATCACATGGCTTCGGTGAATGAATCGGATCTACATAACAGCGTCCCTAAGACCGACTGATTCTGTTAATCCGAATTCGCGCTGACCTGCCTGCACGTGTCATTTTTTGATCACAGGTCATCGCCGTAAATTGTCGACCTCAGCAAGAGAGATCAACAACAGACCTGGGGTGTTCAAATTATTCGTGGCGATTCATTCAGGCTCAATCTTCATGACCATCACCCCTTGGCTTTTACCTATTACCGGTGTTTTCCCGGCGCCTGGAATAATCGTCAAGACCGTATCACCTTGGTCTTCCGCTACATCTACCGAGGATGTGCTATTTGTCATGTCGATAGCCACTTGATTTCTAAATACACAATATCGTAATGAGTCATTATCTGTGCCGATGCAGGCGCCATCACTTTTACTGGTTGAAAGAGTCAAATTTACTTTTGTCGGAGTTTCTGTGCACTGCCATTTCACCGGCAGTTCTTTTTGTTTACTGAATAGTAAACTATCCCCCGCGCTTGATAGCTCAGCTATGGCGATATCACCAAGATCCACCAGCGCATCTGTGGATAATGAACACTGAGATTTATAGGGAACTTCCCCAGATAGATATAGATCCCAGTGGTTTTCACCGACACTGATTACTCTGGAAATTTTTATCGTTTTGCTATCAGCGCATTGGTTCGTCACTTTAAGGGATGACGTATCAATACTATTGATGGTTACTGCATCCATTGCTTTGCTGACCCCAGGGCCATCGAGATGGGCATTTGACAGAAAAAAGTCAGAACTAAATACGACTTTTTCATTATCAGCTGCTCCACCACGATGAACTTTATAGGTAATATCCGCTTCCAGGCTTCCTGAAAAGGCGATGCACTGCGAATCCACGTCATACTCATCAGGACTCTCGCTGACCCAAACGTTGCCTTGGCTAATAGAGGCGGAGCTTGTCTTCTGACTGGGAGGTGGCAAATTTAAAGTTGCTATTCCCGAACCATCATTTCCTTCACTCGTTCCATACCATGAAATATGACCACCTACACCACAATATCCTATGGGAGAAAGGAATATTGCCAAGCTAACAGCCAGATTAAGCGTTCTATTTTTTAGATTCATGAGATTTATATTTCCAAAGGGATGTTTCACCTTATCTTAATAAGGGGGGGTACTCTCTTTCATATAATATGTGTAACTTATTGATATTCGAATTTCATATTCATTATCGAACTAAATTTTCCCGCAGTGGCCGTATTTTGGGTTCCGACGTAGGCAACTTTATACGTTAATGTATTATCCTGAGAAGGGGTTAAAGTACTGGTTTCTGTCGTGCTCCCATCGGGTTTAAATTGCGTCGCGTTATCTGTCTCGTAGACATAAACTCCGACGCCTGTTGCCCCCCCTTCACTACTACTCGCGTTGTTCGCAAAAGCCATGACATCATTTTCATCTGCGGTGCCTGACGCCGTCACTTTGACGGCAGAGGCGGCGGCGCCGCATCCGGTGAGGATTATATTGAAACTTCTTTCCCCTGCCGTTTTACTTTTTTGGATATCTCTGTCAGAAATATCGGGCAGAGGGACTGTCTGATTTTTAGAATTATCGTCAATAGCACATGTGTTAGCTTTGACAGTGCCTGTTATAGTAATTGTCGCAGTGTCGTCGGCAGCATAGACATAACTAAACAGATTGTTGATAAGCAGTAACATTGCGGCAAAAACAGTAGTGATTGCATGTGTTTTTAACTTCACTTTCGAACCCACCTATTAATCTCATTTTGATACCAGTAAGTAACCCATCGCTGAATCAGTGATTGTTCAATGACATTCCATATTGATCCTCACTACGGACTGTTTTTCAGCATCCGCGGGCAAGGACCAAGGAGCGGAACACCGTCTGCCAGCTCCGTCGCCCCAATCCGCATTGACCGTCCCTTCCCGCGGCATCCCGGACAAAAACACCAGACCATCATCACCCACAATGCCCGACCGCTCACCGGCCGTCACCATCGCCCCGAAAGGCACCGGTTTGCCTCTATACATCAGCGTCATCAGTATTCGACTACCGGAATACCCCTTAAACCTAGCTCGCACAATAGCTCCACGGGTTGGCACCACACGGCTGACCGCGTAATCAATATCGGTATGGTCATCCAGCGATGCAGTGTCCAGCGCGATCCGATTTTCCCGGTAGATGGTGGCATAGGGCTTAATCGCATACCCGCGCCAGTCCGTGCGGACCCCGGCTTCGTTTTCTACCGCCACGCCGGATACCCCCGGCGCTGCAATCAAGACGCCGGTCTCACCTATTTGCTGTCCCAGGGTCAGACCGTTTGCATGCAGCAGCCCTCCCCCGCTGACGCCATAACTCACTTGCTTGTAGGTGCTGCTATAGCTGTAGCCCGCGTTACTACTTCCATACCCGCCCTGATAGCTCGCGCTTACGCTGCCACTGTCGCCACTGGTGCGCGAATATCCCTGGGATACGTTCCAGCCAAGGTTGTTCCCTTCAAGTGCTGTGCCGCTAAGGCCGGCTTGATGAGTAATATTCCCGGTAGTGTCCTGCCCTGCGCTGTAGGTGGCATATACAGGATGGTGACGGTTCTCCCTATCGCCCGACAAAAAGGCATCCAGCGGTACGGACAGGGATAGATACAGCGATTTATCCGCGCCACTCTGTCCGGTTTCCCGGCTGTAACTCCATGACAGGCTGTAGCTAACGCTTCCAACGGAACTGTTAAACCCAGCCTGCAGAGAATCAGCGGCGCCAGTGCGATTCCAATATGTCTGCCTGACCCCTGTGAGGTATACAGAGCCGATCTTTCCTACCCGCTGAGAGATACTTGCCTGAACTTTCGCCCGCCGGTTGTTATATAGATTGTAATAATCGGTATAGGGCCGCTTTACTGGTTTACCTTCAACGTCAACGGTATCTGTGTCATAACGCCAGCCCGTCATTCCTTTCAGGGCCGTTTCATCCAGTGAGTGGAAACCCTGAGTGGAATAACGATACCCCGTTAGCTGGAACGTCGTACCCAGCGAGTTAAGCGAACGAGCGTATAAGAACCTTAGTGACTGCCCCTGATGACGGGAGCCATCCACAAGGGTACTGTCTGCCTGAGTGATATCAGCAGAAAAGGCACCCAGCAGCCCCAGATTCAGCCCACCGCCGATCAGACCGGACAGATAGTTCTGCGAATACTGCATGCCACCGTAAACAGTGATGTTATGAGGCAGCCCCCATATCAGCGTCCCCTGGGCAAACTCCGGGCTGTTGTAGCTGTCACTTCCCGCCTGATACCGCCCCGCCGTCAAGGAATATTTAAGATGACCTTCACGCTGTAACACGGGTACGGACGAATAAGGCACGGTAAAAGTATGTGTGCTGCCATCCGCTTCAGTGACGGTAACCTCAAGGTCGCCACTGGAATACACCGGATAAAGGTCATTAATTGCAAACGCGCCGGGGGAAACAAAGGTCTGATAAACCCTATAGCCGTTCTGTTTAATGCTGACTTTCGCATTGGTAGTGGCCACGCCCCGAATAACGGGCGCGAATCCTCGGAGACTGTCTGGATACATGTTGTCATCCGTCGCCACTTGCATCCCTCTGAATCCGAGCGAATCAAATACATCACCACTGGTTGTGCTCTCGCCCATCACCAGTTCACTGCGCAGCGGAACAATCGCACGCTCAGCGTAGGTTTTTATGCGCTGCCATTTACGGTAACGGTAATAACGGCTTTCATATTCATTCCACGTACGGTAATCCCGCAGTCGCCATGGCCCCACGTTCAGTCCGCTATTCAGGTTTAGGTAATGGCTGCTACTGTTGCTGTAACGTCCGTGATTGATATTGCCGCTGAAGCTATAGTTCAACAGCGCTGCATTGATCCCCTCATCCCACTTTTTCGGCGAAATATAGCCCCGTGCGCGATTGTGCATGGCAGCCTGTGGAATACTGATATCGAGCCTCATTTTCTGAAAATCGAATGAGGTGGATGCTTGCGGAATGTATCTTCCGGGAGAAATGCACGCATCGTCCTTAATCGCGTTCAGAACGGGGAATGACGTCAGATTCACCCCAAACTCCTCAAGGTCCTGACGGGTCAGACAAGCCATCAATCCTGTCTTATCCAAGATGTCCGATGCGTCTTGCTTTTCCGCCCCCGAGGCCCCTGAACGGGGATCACCATGACCTACAGCCTCAGTGAACCGCAGGTTGCGACTTGCAACCTGTTGATGATTAACATAAATATCAACCTGATAATTTCCGGGCAGTTGAGCGCCCTCTTTCCCAAAACGGGACAGATCCGCCACCATCTGTGCATCCGAGGCAATAAGCTCCGCCGGGAAATAAAGTTCAGCGTGCGCGCACAACGGCAGCATCAGTGCTGCAGTAACCCAGGCCGCCACAGATGATATGGCGCAAAACCGCCTGTTCTCTGGTGCTGTCTTTCCCTTGTGTTGTTTGTTGTCATGTAAAATCTGCATTCAGCAAGCACCCAAATCAAACCTGAGTAAAAAAAAAGAACAGCATTACTTCAGCTCTGAGCGCATTTCCGGTGTCGCCGCACCATAATCGTTGATTGTCCGATACGTCACCGTTCCTCCCGGTGAAGCCGGAAGCGCTAGCGTGGCACTGCTACGCGGTGAAACCATGGTGTCAGGCAGCTTGCTCCCTCCGACCTTCATCTCGACCAAAGTGAGATAATAAGGCGTCGGATTATCAATTCGTATCTGGCCGCCGGCACGGTGAAAGGTCAGTTCAGTTGGCGCTTTATCTACGGTCGGCTTCAGTCCGGCAGGGCGCAGGAATAATTTGATGCGCGTTACCGCCGCCAGCAACAGCATGTTTTTGCCTTCCATCTTCTTCTTGTCGATTGAGGGAATAGCTTTAGTGTTGAAGTAGTAAAGGGTTTCCCGGTCAGGCGCTGCCGATGCGCCGACATACATCAGACGAAGGGTGTTCTCATTACCCGGCCCGCTAACATATAGTGGCGGGGTAACAACAAAATCCTGACTCTTTTTCTCATCTGCCTGTTCTACCCAAGACTGGACCAGGAAGCTGCTCTGTTCCGAGGTATTGCGCACGGACATAGGGACCTGCTTCTGGTTTGCCGGGTAAATAATGCGGGTCCCCCCCAGCATGATGCCTCCTGCATTTGCCAAGGAGGGCATCAGACATACTGTCGACATAAATACTGCTATTAAGGTGTTTCGTATTTTAAAACCGGGCACGATTGTTTCCCCTGATGATGATGAAACCGATGTCCGCGACACTCATGTCGCGGACACAGTGACTCTGCGATTATTCGTAGTTCACTTTGAAGTTAACGGAGGCATTTGCTGCGCCAGCGGTAACAGACGTACCAGTCGCCACATAGGTTGCAGTGAAAGGAATTTCATTTTCACCCGCAATGATGTTCTGTGATTTGGTGCTGGTGCTGCCATCAACCGTGACAGTCTGTCCAGCCTGCATAATCTGGATACCTACGTTTTTGGCCGGCGTAGAGCCAGCTCCATCAGCGGTCAACTGCAGGGTGGTGGAATCCACGGTAGACCCATTGAACGTAATGGACGCTTTGGTGTAGTTGCTCGTCCCGGTAGCCGCACCCGCCTGCGGTGACAAGTCACAACCCACCAACTTG
This sequence comes from Lonsdalea quercina subsp. quercina, assembly GCF_000688655.1. Classification (GTDB taxonomy): domain Bacteria; phylum Pseudomonadota; class Gammaproteobacteria; order Enterobacterales; family Enterobacteriaceae; genus Lonsdalea; species Lonsdalea quercina. Next base: position 25,287 of record NZ_JIBO01000005.1, read on the forward strand.
ATGGTGAATGGTACTGCGGAGCCGGTGGCGCCTTCTGTTGCCAACTGATTGGTGGCAATTTGCCCCAGAGTGACACTCTGACCATTCGAAGAGCTATCTACCGCACATGGCGCAGCAACAACGGAACCCGTAAAGTTGATTTTGCCACCATCAACACTAATCGCTTTAGGGGAAACCGTCGTTGGCTCATCACCGCCACCACCTTCGTCATCTGCGTGACAAGTGAACGACCCAGCCATTAATACCGGTAACAATGAAGCCAGAATGAGTTTTTTCATTTAAAAATCCTGCTATTTGATATTCATATATTTCATTAGACAGTCAAAAACACCACGTTCTTGATGTCATACTTCATTCGCATGTCATGCGAATACATTTGTCCACTCAGTAAATAGACAAATGTATTCCCTGGATTTCGCAAGACCATACTTCCACCTGACAAAATGAAGTGCTAAACAAATAAAAACATTTAAAGACAGTAATACCTCTTATTAAAGTAACCCCAGAAACTAATAAAACGCCTCATCAAATCAGAGAAAAACAGCCATAGTAAAAAAGACTTAGCTAACTAAAGTTATGTGGAAACAAATCCAAGTTAAGCAATATCGTTTGATTGAAATAAAAATAACGTTAGTTATCTTAAGTAATAAAACAGTTTTCACACTCACCAAAATATTAATTACACCGGCAACTTCCGCTCCTTCACTCCTGAGCGCCATAACCTACGAAGTGGGACTTATTTCACTATAACCGCTTCATCTACTCTGGTTTTATCCGATCCACAGCGATTTCGTTGACGTAAGAATGTGAGATTAATTAATTTTCACCACCCCCACACCTGAGGATTGATTCAAATCAAATTGGCATTATTTTATTTTCACCCCTCAAATTGACTTGGTGCATTATCCATAAACCAAACCGATCGTCAAAGGCGATCAATCAAGCAACTTTAATAGTTAATACAAATCAAATATTGGGTCACCGATCGCTGATTCCGATCATCAAAATAAACTCACACACAAGTAAAATCACTGTTATATATAAGGAAATTAACTTTCCCATCATGTATTCGCAAACACGTTATCAATCGTTAAAAGTGAGAAATAAACAAAATGGCAACAGATTTCATTATCTAAATTAACGCTAGCCGTTTAACTTCCATTTAATTTTATAATAAAGCACAATTTTGAATATATATTTTCGAGAAAAGAACAGATACAAATTGTAGTGATGTTGTTCGTCTTAAAATATCACCCATTCTGAAATGTTTAACACTGACTCACGCGATAGATGGAATTTGATGTATCAAGACACACCTTTTTAATTAAATTGACGCCACTCGTTTAACCCACGTTTAGCTTTTCAAAGAAGCTCGGTTAAATTACTTATTGTCTAAATAAAATCAGATTCGAGATGTCACCAGGTGATTCGTTTCTAAATATTATTTATTGTGTGGTTATTAACATTAACCCCACGCTATAAGTGGAGTAAGGTGTGTCAGACGAACACATCTGGCCGATTACATGCTGACAAATAAACTCGTAACACATTGTTAAATAAAGATATTTAATATTCGGCACAGGCCTGATGTCGCCGGTAGTGGTTGTGTGCCCCTCCTAAATGTGGTTTTGCAGTCCGATCCCTCCATGAAAAACCGTGCTTCCCCGTAGCTAACCGCTGCCAGAAAGTGCCAGACACAAAAACAAAAAAGCCCGCAGTTACGCGGGCTTAGAGGTGTTTTTACTGCTTATACGTGCAGGCTGTTGCCAGAAGCGAAATCATTCCAACAAGATTATCAACCAATCAATAAATTCATTATAAAACATAACATTCATATATTCCGGAATCGTAAGGCTATGAAAAATGCCATACAGAGTCAAAAAACTACCTAAGAGGACGGGTTAGCGCTGCTAATGGCAAAGCTAGCCGATAGCTACCGTTCAAAGACAGCCAGATCATCATCACGAGCACCCTTAGCCAACAACTCAGCCGTATAAGACGGATCGGCCTATAAAAGCTTAGCCATTGCCTCTTAATGGCTACTGTCTTTCATAAAGTTCGCCTAGCACTCAAGCTTCAAGAATAACCCGTTCAGACCACCACAAAACCGTCTGATTCTGGACGACTCCAACCGATTGCAGCAAGCGTCTGCCAACCAAAAGCGGCCAGTGGAAAAAGACTGCTCTAGACCCAATTCAGACGTTTAATGAGTCAAAATAATGACCGCTATGCATAGCGTTGTGGTCTTTCGCAGTCGAAGACAGCACTTACTCTGGGACATCAAGAGGTCGCTGCGACAGCAGCGCACAACGTCATCAACTATCTGAGGTGATGTGCTCATATCCTAAGTGTAACTGTTTTGACCACCGTAGTGGCACCAAAGCCTCGCTGGTTCGTCGCGGCCATATTCGCTTTTTGGTGAACTATCATTGCAGCGCAAAATCTACCTACCGCTCCTAACATCACTCGGATGCGCACTTCGCCAATTCCGTCATTTATCCCCATGATGGCAGTGAGTACTCGAATACTCACACCGTAGCATGGCTTTGCCAAAAGATCCTGATAGTCAACAAGTACTTCGCCATGGCTTTTGCAAGGAGGATTGCCGCCATCCAGGATGCTGCACGGTTGACTGAGCCGCTCTTTGCGCAATGCTCTGACTTGACCAAGAAGCGTTTTCGGACCCTTTGCTTTCTGACAAGCAGTTAAAAGACACTGACCCTGACCCTGACCCTGACCCTGACCCTGACCCTGACCCGAAATCTTGCTCCATTCAGAAACAAAATTCCGGCATGATAACCTCCCCCCTGAACGGAGGTGGTGCCGATGAAAAGATCACGATTCACTAAAGAGCTGGTTGTTTTTGCCCTTAAGTAGGCAAAGCTTGGAACCTCTGTGCCGGACATCTGACGCAAGTTCGGTATCTACGACGCCACTTTTTACGCCTGGCGTAAGAAATACGGCGGGATTTCGCCTTCAGAACTAAAACACATGCGGCAGTTGGAAGAAGATAATCTCAGGCAGAAGAAGCTGGTGGCCGACCAGAGCCTCGATAAGGCCATGCTACAGAACGAGCTGACAAAAATGTATGGTTCGCTACCGTTTTGCAAGCACACGATGATAAAAGCTGTTTGCGTTAATGTATCCGGCCTCTTGCAAGTCAGCTGCTTTTGGCAGCAAGGCCATGATGGAATAAGCGCGTCAAGTTCTCGATAAACTTCTTCGGCTGCTAAAGCCGCTTTTTTGTCCCAGGTTTACAAGACGCCATTGCACAGTTTTGTCATCACATACCCTGCACACTGGTAAGATTTTAAGCGATTTTAGACATCTCGTTGTTGTAAATAGAAAGTGCCCGGTCGAGTCATGACAGCCCAGATAATTCGGGCAATTTTGTTCGCCAGTGCAACAACAACCTTATTGCGGTGTACCCCACGCTCTTCCATAATTTGTATCCACTGTCCCAGCAGATTTGTTGTTCTGTTTAAATGCAGAACACAGGTTCGGGCACCATGGATAAGCAGTTTTCTAAGGTATGCATTACCACGTTTACTCATACCTAATAAACGTTGCTTGCCTCCTGTTGAGTATTCTCGGGGGACAAGGCCAAGCCAGGCTGCTAAATTGCGCCCTGATTTAAATTGTTGACCATTACCGACAAACGCCGTCATTGCTGTCGCTGTCAATTTTCCTACGCCGGGAATCGACGTTAGCCTTTTAGCTATTCCATCCGCATCAGCGATAGATTCAATACGGCGACGAATGTGCAAAAGCTTTTCTTCAAGGGCACGGTATTCCTGCCAGAGATCAGTGAGTATATCCCTCATTGATGGACTCAACTCGTTTTGCTCGTCTGCTAACAGTGAAGGCATACCATGTGTAAATTTCGCAATCCCACTATGAATAGTCAGCCCGTATTCCAGGAGAAATGCTCTGGTCTGATTAACCACCGCTGTTTTATGAGACACCATGCGTTCTCTGATCCGATGTAATGCCTGCAGATCGAGTTGTGCCGTTGTTTATGGTATCACTGTTCGCATAGTAGGGTGAGAGATAGCTTCAGCGATTGCTTCAGCACCAATCAGATCATTCTCGTTTGATTTAACGAAAGGTTTTACAAATTGGGCTAGGACAATGAAGGGCGTATATCCAAATGATTTAGCTTTTCTGGCCAGCCAATGGCAACCCCCATGCCGATTGTCATCTGGGGTACACGGGCCAGATACTCAATTAATTTATCGCGGGTAAAACATCGCCGAATCAGGATATTTGCTTTGTCGTCCATCCCGACTAAACGAAACCTATTTTTACCGATATCAATACCCATTCTGCTCAGGGACTGTGTCTTTATTCTCGACATAACACACATCCAATATAAAGGCTGACAACAAGTGAAATTTTAGCAAGCCGGGTGGGAGCGAACCATTCCATTAGCTTTAAAACCATCGATAAAGCGTGAGCTTGTCAGCCATCTGACGACGCAGTTTACGATGAGCATACGCCAGGCATGCAAGACGTTATCGCTGAGCAGGACGGTGTTTCGTTATCAACCGGATACACGGCGTGATGAACCGGTGATCCAGAGCCTGACTGAGGCGGCTGAACTCTATCCTCGCTACGGATTTAAGAAGCTATTTCAGGTTCTTCGCAGGCAGGGAAATACCTGAAATCATAAGCGTGTACACCGGATTTACTTCCTGCTGAAACTGAATTTTCGTCGCAAAGTAAAACAACGACTGCCCTTGCGTAATCCGGTTCCGCTGGCCACACCGGGAGCGCTGAACCAGAGTTGGTCCATCGATTTTATTCACGATGCGCTCGTCTGCGGCAGACGTATCAGAACCTTCAACGTGGTTGATAATTTAACCGTAAGGCGCTGGCGATAGAAATCGATCTGAATATCCCGGCTCAGCATGTCGTCCGGGTACTGGATAGGATAGTGGCACACCGCGGATATCCACTGAAGATACGGATGGACAATGGGCCGGAATTAGTCTCGCTGACTTTGGCACAGTGGGATGAGGATCATGGTGTGATGCTGGAGTTAATCAAGCCGGGTAAACCTGCGCAAAATGCTTTTATCGAACGCTTTAACCGGACATACTGGACAGAAATACTGGATTTTTACCTGTTCAGAACACTGAACGAGGCACGGGAAATCACAGAGCGCAGGCTGACGGAATACAACAGCGAGCGGCCTCATGAATCCCTGAATAACCTGACACCGGAAGAGTACCGGCTAATGGCTGAAAAACTGAAACTCTCAAAAAATGCGTGAAACTAAAACGGGTGTGCTTACACTTACACCATGAGTGGCAGTCGTTCCTAAATCACACGGTCTTGAAGGCAGCATGAGCGTCGTGGTAACTGTCACGATAACGCAGTTGCGGAAAGCTTTTTCCAGCTACTTAAACGCGATCGGATAAAGAAAAAGATTTAAGGAACGCGGGAAGAAGCCCGCATCAATATTTTTGATTACATCGAAATGTTTTATAACTGTAAGCGTCGGCATGGTTCAAGCAATCAGATTCCACCGGCAGAATACGAAAACTAATATTATCATCGACTCGAAAGTGTCTGGATTTTTCGTGGCGATTCACTTCGACAAGATGATGCTGCAGGATGTGCTGGCAAAAAACTGCCGCCGGCGTGCCCACTGCAGAGAAAGACAGCTATTACTTGTGCTGCGCGTGAGCCGCAATCCGCCGGTTGTCAGAATATGCAGCTAACTTTAAGTCGATTACTTTTGATTATCAGTGGATTAAAACTGTCATCAGTGGCAGTTTTACTAAATTTTTAGCTAGTATAAGGCCCCCAATTTGGGGGCGGTTTGAAAATCTGGTATTATAAATTTTTATGCTATCAATGATCTGAAGCTATGAGGTTTTTATTCCAAATAAATATTTTTACGCCTTCTACTTCGATTACTTTGTCGGGATTACCGAATTGCCTAACAACAGTTGCCTCAATATCATTGTTGTTAACGATGACAAAATTATTTCCTGAGTTATACCACTCATCTTTACTTAGCCATTTCATCTTTATCAGCTTCATACCATCATAATATATTGGTGCTACTTGTACATCACCATATACTGAAATAGATGAAGCATGCCAAAACTCAGCATAGCCTTTTTTTAGACCATTTTTTTTGATAATTTCAGAAACATTATGCATTTGATTGAGGGCTTTAGGAGTATTTAGCATGTTGTAAATACTGTAAATAGATACAACAAACATTACAAAAAATACAAGATACTTCAATCGTGTGTTGCTACATTCTCCATCATTTTTTCTACTAAGGAGTATTGTCGTAAAAATAAAAAATGGAATTATATATCTGATTGATGATACCCCAACATTTACGCTACTTACTACAAAAGCTATGGGCATAACAAAGGTTGCTGAACAAAGATAAACATCAAGGCTATCAAAGTCTTTTGCTTTTTTTAATTTTAAAAAAAGCATGATCATAATATAACTTAGACATGCAAAGGATAAACAAATAAATATAGTCTGGCGGTTGTGTGGATCTGCACCGAAAAAGAAAGAGTCTTGTAATCGTAAAAAACCTTCAACTAAAATATTTAGGTTACTATAAAAATCATCCAATGATACAAATGTTGGGGATGAATATCCTGGAACATTAAACCCGTATTTTTTGAATAGATTCCATATTAACAATGATGATCCATATGAAACTAAGGATATTAGTGTAAGTGCAGACCAGCGCTTACTTATCTTACCTTGTATAAACGTGACAAAAGAAACAGTTAAAAAAGGGACAAGTATTATAAATATAGAGATACTATCACTGAAAAAAACCATCGTTAGTATAAAATAATTGATGATGAGATGACAGTTCAAACCGCTTTTAACGTATTTCATAGTAAGTAATAGAGATGTCAGGCTAAAAATATATGCGCCGATATGAATTACGGGAACTAGTATGTTACTTGTCAAAAACAGGCCCGGTGTTCCCAGCAAGAAAAATGTAAGAAAAAAACCTATTTTTTTATTATCACAGCACATTATTATGAGGGTGCATAAAACCACTAGATATATTGCTGGTAGAGCATAGTTGTACATATAATTATATCCACCGATGAGGATCACCAGTGAATACCAAACTAATTCTGTAAAGTAAAATGGAACAGTTGATAGACTCCAGCCTTTAAGATATATATTACCTTTACTTAAATCGCTAGCGGCAAGGAACCCAGAAGCCATATCCGAATTTATGTTTATTCTTTGACTTATTTTATAGTAGATAAGTGACATAACTAAGGCTATGACTAAGTATAATCCATAGTGGATGAAGTTCCTTTTATTCATTTTTTAACCTGTGTTAGATAATGGAATTGTAGAAGCATATATTACCTTCAATCTCTTCTTACATCTATAGAAAAATACAACAATGACCCGACATCTCTTGGCTGCATATCCTTATTTTTACTGAATATTTGGACTGGATTCATGCCTTGATATTTTACCTTGATCATGATCCCAAATCTGATTTGGACATAATCATAAATAACCGGCTTCAGGTTGGTTGCATATTCTGGCAACCGGCAGATTTTTCGGCAAATTCAGCAGGGGTCGTTCATCCCAGCGCAGAATGGGGGCGGCTCTGATTATAGAGTATGCGCCAGGCCTTGATTTAGCACAGTGCATCCTCCTGAGACATAAATCCGTTTTATTCAGGCACCCCTGCCGCAGTCTGCCGTTAAAAGACTCCACCGTGGCATTATCTGTGGGTGTTCCAGGCCTCGAAAAGTCAATCCTTATACCTCGTGATCCTACCCAGCAATAGTGGACACGCGATTAAGTGAGTAAACTCTCAACCAGAGGCGACTCATGACAAAACCGACATCAACCAGCAAAAAGCCCCGTAAACAACACACACCTGAATTCCGCGATGAAACCCTGAAACTGGCTGAGCGCATCGTCGCTGCTGCTGCTGCCCGCCAGCTCATTATGAATCGCAGCTCTATACCTGGCGCAGTAAGCAACAGCAACAAATGACCTCTTCAGAACATGAAAGTGAACTGGCCGCAGAAAGTGCTCGGTTAAAGCGACAGCTGGCCGAGCGGGATGAGGAGCTGGCCATTCTCTTTAAAAGGCCGCGACATACTTCGCGAAGCGCCTGAAATGGAGTATGTCTTTATCGAAAAATATCAGTCTGAGTTCAGCATCAAGGCCATTGTCGCCCGCAGCGGCTGGTATGCCTGGCGTCTGCGCCGTTATCAGGTCAGCCCGCGTCAGCAGTTCCGCCTTAACTGCGATAATGCTGTTCGCAAGGCATTCAGTGCGGCAAAACAACGGTATGGTGCGCCGCGTCTTGCAGTCGAACTACCGGAATACAACGTGAAAACCATCGCCGCCAGCCTGCATCGTCAGGGGCTGAGAGCAAAAGCCAGCCGGAAGTTCAGTCCGGTCAGCTACCGTGCACACGGCCTGCCAGTATCGGAAAACCTGCTGAAGCAGGACTTTATCGCCAGCGGCCCGAACCAGAAGTGGGCGGGTGACATCACGTACTTACGAACAGATGAAGGGTTGGCTTTACCTTGCGGTCGTTATCGACCTGTGGTCCCGGTCAGTTATCGGTTGGTCGATGTCCTCGCGGATGACGTCACAGTTGGTTTGCGATGCGTTACAGATGGCGATGTGGCGTCGGAAGCGGCCGGAACAGGTTATTGTTCATACAGACAGAGGCGGTCAGTATTGTTCAGCGGATTACCAGACTTTACTGAAACGGCATAATCTGCGTGGCAGTATGAGTGCAAAAGGCTGCTGTTATGATAATGCCTGTGCAGAAAGCTACTTTCACTCACTGAAGGTGGAATGCATCCACGGTGAACACTTCGCCAGCCGTGAAATAATGCGAAGCACAGTGTTTAATTATATAGAGTGTGATTACAATCGCTGGCACCGGCACAGTGCCTGCAGCGGTCTCAGCCCGGAACAATTTGAAAACCAGAACCTCGCTTAGGGCGGTGTCCACATTACGTGGGTAGGATCACAAAAAACATCACCGTCCGTTTTGGACAACGCGTAAAATACTTTGCTTACAGGCCGGACTCTCCAAAGAGGCTTTCGCCGATAAGTGTGGTTTGGATCGCACCTATATTAGTGGTATTGAGCGAGGCGTTGGAAATCCGACGCTGGAAGTGATGGGGTGATTGCTGATGAGTTAGGGATTGATTTTAAGGCTTTGTATGATTTTTAAAATTCTCTAGCTGCAATTATTTACAAAATAAATAATCAGAGAAACCTTGAGAGATGATTGATAATATTTATTCTTAGCCAAGAAAATATTATAACTGTATGCATAATGTTATTAGCTCCACACATTATTTGCAATTTCCGAGTCTTGGCCATGTTCTAAATGCACTGAGGAGTTAGAGATCTTCGTCTTTTCGGAGAACCCAAATAATTCATACTCTCGTGCAGAATATTATAGAAGACTCCTGTTGTCTGTTATGAGCAAGGAGGAGACATTAACAATTTCCGCCAATCGTCACATTTTCGTTATCTTAATCGCCTATAAGATGTCTACCGAACACATGTCTCTTCGGTTTATATTCATTTTTAGTTGAAACGGTAGTGAAAAACACAACCGTTGCAGAATTGTTGCCACCTCGTCTGAAGAATAATTGAATACGCTGTTATAAACATTTTAGTTAGAAAATACCGATCCGCAACACGCAGTAATGCTATCAAATTTTTACATGCACATAGTAAGGAGCAGTAATTGTGAATGCTAATGAGTCTTCATTCTCAGCTGATAGTGACGAAACAGCTACCCCTCCGGCATCCCAAGATGAGAAGAAAACACCAAACATCAACATAATTAAAGTGCGCGATGACCACGTACCGTTACAGTTCATCGCTGATGAAAATCAGACTGCCAAATTTAAATTGACTGAAGGAATAGAGGTGTCTTGGCTAAGCTCTGATTCATTTGGGTCTAAAGATTTGCGCAACCACATCGAACCTTGGCTAACTTCACTGTTTCAGTCAGAGCACCTTTCTTTATTGGCTGGTTCCAGCTTAACACATGCGATTCACTATCTGGCTACCGGGAAAGGTGCTGCTGGTATGAATACTCTGCCTCTTAGCAACCACCGCACCGAAATTAATCAAGCCACAAAGAAAGCAGCCATCGCTGCTGGACGCAAAGAATGCAATCTCGAAGATCAACTGCGAGTTGCTAATGAGTTACTCCGCGGCTTTGAGATATTGCAAAAAAAACTGAGGCTGAAGCTATTTGTGCAGAACTAAAAAGCGGCATGCAAAATTTCGCATATTCAATTCTGAAGAGTGAAGAAGGTATCGCGATTGCTGCGGAACATACACGAGAGCAGGCGTTCAATACTCTGGTTACTTTTCTGATGAGTTTTGCCAGCCGTACCGGGGTGCGGGATCGACTAAATATTTTCACAACTAACTATGATCGGCTCATTGAAGCAGGTGCTGAATTGGCTGGATTGCATTTATTAGTTCGTTTATTGGGCAACCTTATGCCTATTTTCCGTTCCTCTCGGTTAGATTTAGATATGCACTACAATCCTCCCGGCATTCGTGGAGAACCGCGTTACTTGGAAGGTGTCGCGCGTTATACCAAGCTTCACGGTTCGGTTGACTGGGTGCAAACTAAGAAGGATATCCATCGCGTCGGCCTTCCCTTTGGTGCGGAAAGTACCGAACCATACTTAAAAGCACCGGGTCTTGCCGGGACTACTGCTCATCAATTGATGATTTATCCTAATCCCCCTCTGGCAGGATAGTTGACACCCCTTACTGAAAATCTCTATGGGGGCAACGGAGCCTGTTATGAAACGCTATTCACCGGAACGTAAAGCCGCCGTTTTGTCCAAATTACTGCCGCCCTACAACATGACCGTTACCGCACTTGCACAACAGGAAAGGATATCGGAAGCTACCCTTTATAATTGGCGAACCCAAGCCAAGCTGGTGGGAAAACCGGTGCCCGGAGCTAACAAAACCACCGACCTTTGGTCGACAGAAGCGCGCTTTGCGGTCATCGTCGAAACCGCCACACTCAGTGAAGCCGAACTGAGTGAATACTGCCGTCGCAAAGGACTTTATCCTGAACAAATCGCCCAGTGGAAACAGGCTTTTCTCCAGACGCCACAAGCTGATACCCGCCAGTCGCAAAAGCAGGCCCAAAAGAAAATCAAAGGGCTGGAGCGCGAATTGGCGCGCAAAGAAAAGGCCCTGGCCGAGGCGGCTGCGTTGCTGGTCTTGCGAAAAAAGCTGAATCACTATTACGGTGTGGAGGACGAGGACGACTGACCCCCGCTCACGAACGCACGCAATTTATCCAATGGATACGTGAAGCCATGCGCGCCGGCGCACGTCTGCTCTCTACTTGCCGGGAAGTGGGGTTAAGCCTGAGCACCTGGCGGCGCTGGAACGGCCAGGCTGAAGACCGTCGGCCCACGGCCGTGCGTCCGGTCCCGGCCAATAAACTGACAGCTGAAGAAGAGCATCAAATAGTCGCGGTATGTAACGAGCCGGAATATGCCAGCCTGCCGCCAGCACAGATCGTGCCATGTTTGGCGGACAAGGGTATCTACCTGGCCAGTGAGTCGACGTTTTACCGGGTGCTCCGGCGAGACGGCTAGGTACATCACCGTGGCCGTAGTCGGGCACCACAGAAAGTGAATAAACCGACCACTTATCAGGCTATTGAGCCATGCCAGGTGTGGACGTGGGACGTCACCTGGTTAGCCTCACGGGTTCGTGGTCGCTATTTTTATCTCTATTTAATAGAAGATATTTTAGCCGAAAAATCGTCGGTTACGAGGTTCATGAAGAGAAAAACGGCGAGCAGGCCGCCGCGCTCCTTACGTGAAGGGTGCTACCGACATCCGTTAGTGCTGCATGCCGACAATGGTGCGCCAATGAAATCCCAGACGTTGAAAGCGAAACTGGAAGAACTGAATATCACCGGCTCGCACAGTCGCCCATGAGTCAGCAACGATAATCCCTATGTGGAGTGGCTGTTCAGGACGCTAAAATATGTTCCGGCTTGGCCGTCATCAGGCTTCCTGGACCTGGATGAAGCGCGGCGTTGGGTCGAGGTGNTCAGGCAGTGATATAACGAAGAGCACCGGCATAGCGCCATCGGTTATGTGACGCCGGACCAACGGCATCGGGGGGAAGATATAAGCCTGCTGGCAAAACGAAAAACCTTATATGAGACGGCTCAAAAAGCCCGACCGGAACGATGGTCAACCTCATGCCGTCAATGGCAGCGGGTCGAGGTGGTGATGTTGAATCCGGAGAAGCCAGAAACTGGGCTGAAAACGGCAGCATAAAAACGAATAATGCTTCATACCTATGCTCTCAATACCGGCACCGTGACACTTTCCGGCATCAGCGTTGGTACGTAGTTCCGGCCATCAATCCAGGCTTCGACCATGTCGGACCACTCTTGCAGCATATGCCGACGCTGCTCCGCATACTCAGCCTTGTTGTAGATCGAGCGCGAGGAGCGACCTTCTTCATGCGCCAAGCATTTTTCAATCCAGTCCCGGTTGAACCCCACCTCGTTAAGCAATGTAGAGCCGGTGCGACGCAAATCGTGAACGGTAAACGGCTCCAATGGTAAACCGTTGGCCTGAGCACGCTGAACCACAAGCTGCGTGACCCGATTAAGCGTGGCGTGCGACATGCTGCGATGACCGTCATAACGTGAAGGCAGCACGAACCTTGAGCCGGAAGCACAGGTATGCAGCGCCACAAAAATATCCAGCATTTGTCGGGACAAATAAACGACGTGTGGGTTTCGTCGCTTCATCCGTTCTTTAGGGATGGTCCAGGTAGCGTTCTCGAAATCGATTTCATTCCAGGTAGCCTCCACCAGCTCGCTTTTGCGCACCAGGGTCAACAGAACCAGACGCAGAGCCAGACGGATGGTCGGGTAAGAAGCCACAGACTCAAGTTGATGGAACGCCAGGCGGATCTCGGTTGGCGAGAGCGCCCTTTCCTTCGGCGCGAAAGTGGCAATCGAGGCGGCTTTGACCTCATCGGCCGGGTTAGTGACCTTCTCCCCATGCAAAATGGCAAAACCATAAATCTGTTTAACGATATCGCGGATATGCACCGCCGTCGCCGGAGCGCCACGCGCCTTAACCTTGTTGCACAAGGCACGTAAATCATCTGGGCTGATTTCGGTGAGTAGCCGGTTACGGTAAACCGGCAGGATATCGCGCTCCATGATACTTTTGCGCATAGAGCGGGTGCTGTCGGCCATGCGCGCGTCCACCAGCCAGCGGGCCGCCATATCATCAAAATGTTTGGCAGCGGTCAAACGGCGTTTCTCACGTTGTTTTTCATGTGCCGGGGAACGCCCTTCACTAATTGCACGCTTGGCATCCAGCAGCTTTTCGCGGGCCAGCGCCAGAGAAATACCGGCGGGGCCGTAGCGGCCAATAGTGAGGGTTTCGCGCCGTCCGTTAAGACGGTAATCGTAGCGGAAGGTGACGGTACCGGCGATGGATACCATGACATACATGCCGTCCCGGTCGGAAACCTTGTACGGTCTGGCTTTGGGCTTGAGATTGCGTAGTGCGGTGTCGGTGAGCATCGCGTTTTCCTCCTGTTCAATGGCGGTTTTACCGTCAGGGGTCAGGAAGTCTGAAGATGCCCCGAAAGCCGCATCACGTCTAGCTTTTGGCGGGGATTTTTACCGTCATGACCGAAAAANAATCAATCATCAACGGGAGGGTCATAATCCGGGTCTCTTGATTTACCGTCGCGTCTACCGCCAGCCTGTTCTGCTGGCCGGCGATAGTCACCGATAGTCGCCACAACCTATTTAATTATAAATCAAACTGTTATAGCGATTTTTCGATAGTTAGCGATAGTTCTTGAAGAACCTTGGATCATTCCCACTCAATCGTCGCAGGCGGTTTGCCGGAGACGTCGTAAACGACGCGGGAGATACCGTCCACTTCGTTGATAATGCGGTTGGAGACGCGGCCGAGGAACTCGTACGGCAGATGCGCCCAGTGCGCGGTCATGAAGTCCACGGTTTCCACCGCACGCAGAGAGACGACCCAGTCGTACTTACGGCCGTCGCCCATCACGCCCACGGAGCGCACCGGCAGGAAGACGGTGAACGCCTGGCTGACCTTCTGATACAGATCGGCCTTGTGCAGCTCTTCGATGAAGATGGCGTCGGCGCGACGCAGCAGATCGCAGTACTCTTTTTTCACTTCGCCCAGTACACGCACGCCCAGACCCGGTCCTGGGAACGGATGACGGAACAGCATGTCATGCGGTAAGCCCAGTTCCAGACCGATTCTGCGCACTTCGTCTTTGAACAGCTCTTTCAGCGGCTCGACGAGGCCAAGCTTCATCTCTTTCGGCAGGCCGCCCACGTTGTGGTGGGATTTGATGACGTGCGCTTTACCGGTGGCAGAGGCGGCGGATTCGATTACATCCGGGTAGATGGTGCCCTGCGCCAGCCATTTGACGTCCGTCAGCTTGCAGGCTTCTTCATCGAAGACCTCAACAAACACACGACCGATGGTTTTACGCTTGGCTTCCGGCTCGTCAATGCCCGCCAGCGCGCTCAGGAAACGCTCTTCAGCCGGGACATGAACAATGTTCAGACCGAACTGGTCGCCGAACATTTCCAGCACCTGATCGGCTTCGTTCAGTCGCAGCAAGCCGTTGTCCACAAAGACGCAGGTCAGACGGTCGCCGATGGCGCGGTGCAGCAGCATCGCAGTTACCGAGGAGTCTACGCCGCCAGACAAGCCAAGGATGACTTTGTCTTCACCGACCTGTTCACGAATGCGGGCGACGGCATCGTCGATGATTTTCGCCGGCGTCCACAGCGCTTCACAACGACAGATATCGAGGACGAAACGTTCCAGCATGCGCTGGCCCTGGCGAGTGTGCGTCACTTCAGGATGGAACTGTACGCCGTAAAAACGCTTTTCTTCATTCGCCATAATGGCAAACGGACAGGTATCGGTACTGGCTACGGTCTCAAAACCTTGCGGGATCGCGGTCACTTTATCGCCGTGGCTCATCCACACATCCAGCAACGGCTCGCCTGCTGCGCTGACGGTGTCCTGAATGTCGCGAACCAGCGCGCTGGCAGATTTCACTTCCACCTGCGCATAACCGAATTCACGCTGGTTGGAGCCTTCAACTTTTCCGCCCAGCTGCATCGCCATGGTTTGCATGCCGTAGCAAACGCCCAACACAGGTACACCAGCCTGGAATACATACTCAGGCGCGCGCGGGCTGTTGAACTCAGTGGTGCTTTCCGGGCCGCCGGAGAGAATAATGCCGTTCGGATTGAATTCACGAATCTGCGCTTCGGTGACGTCCCATGCCCAAAGTTCACAGTACACGCCCAACTCACGCACACGGCGAGCGACGAGTTGCGTATATTGCGAACCGAAATCCAGAATAAGAATGCGGTGTTGATGAATGTTTTCTGTCATGAGAGGCGTATTCCAATACGGATAGAAGCGAATGAAAAATAGAACCCGATAAATATTACCGGGTTCTGTTCGTTAAATCAGTCAACAAAAGCGCTTAACCCATGCGATAGTTAGGCGATTCTTTAGTAATGGTAACGTCGTGAACATGGCTTTCCTGAATGCCTGCGCCGCTGATGCGGACAAACTCAGCCTTGGTGCGCAACGCATCGATAGTCGGACAACCGGTCAGCCCCATGCAGGAACGCAGCCCCCCCATTTGCTGATGGACAATCGCCTTGAGGTAGCCTTTATAGGCGACACGGCCTTCGATACCTTCCGGCACCAGTTTGTCGGCCGCGTTGTCTGATTGGAAATACCGGTCTGAAGAGCCTTTGGACATTGCGCCCAGAGACCCCATGCCGCGGTACGACTTGAACGAGCGGCCCTGATAAAGTTCAATTTCGCCCGGAGATTCTTCCGTACCCGCCAGCATGGAGCCGACCATCACGCAGGCCGCGCCAGCGGCAATCGCTTTGGCGATGTCGCCGGAGAAGCGGATACCGCCGTCGGCAATCACCGGAATGCCCGTGCCATCCAATGCTGCCACCGCGTCTGAGATCGCCGTAATCTGCGGTACGCCCACGCCGGTCACGATACGCGTCGTACAGATAGAGCCAGGGCCGATGCCGACTTTCACCGCATTGACGCCCGCTTCGGCCAGAGCTAAGGCGCCCGCGCCGGTTGCCACGTTGCCGCCGATGATTTGAAGGTCAGGATATTTGGCGCGAGTGTCACGAATACGCTGCAATACGCCTTCGGAATGACCGTGGGAAGAGTCGATCAGCAGGACGTCGACACCGGCGGCGACCAGGGCGTCGATACGCTCTTCATTGCCTTCGCCCGCGCCAACGGCTGCGCCAACGCGCAGACGGCCGCGTTCGTCTTTACAGGCGTTCGGTTTACGCTCCGCTTTCTGGAAGTCTTTGACGGTGATCATGCCCTTCAGGCGAAACTGCTCGTCGACGACCAGCGCCTTCTCGATGCGGCGTTCATGCAATTTGTGCAGCACGACTTCACGTTCGCGCGCTTCACTCTCGCTGACCGTGACCAAACGCTCTTTCGGCGTCATCACGGCACTGACCGGCTTGTTCATATCGGTCACGAAACGCACGNCGCGGCCGGTGATAATACCGACCAGCTCGTTGCCTTCCGTCACCACCGGATAACCGGCAAAGCCGTTACGTTCGGTCAGGTCTTTCACCTGCTGGAGCGTCGTCGCCGGAGTGACGGTCTGCGGTTCAACCACCACGCCGCTTTCGTGACGCTTCACGCGGCCGACTTCTTCCGCCTGACGCTCAATAGTCATGTTCTTGTGAATGAAGCCGAGACCGCCTTCCTGAGCCAGCGCGATCGCCAGAGCAGATTCGGTTACCGTATCCATGGCGGCGGACAGCATAGGGATGTTCAGGCGAATGTTTTTGGTCAGTTGAGTGCCGAGTTCGGCCGTGTTGGGAAGAACGGTAGAATGTGCGGGAACGAGCAGGACATCATCAAACGTCAATGCTTCTTTTGCGATACGTAACATGGGCAATATCTCACCGAGGAGGGTTGGAAGATTAGATAAAATATTGCCGCGGCATTATACAGAGCATGTATGATTGCCTCCAGCGTTTTTTATAAAAAGCCTTGCGTGCAGCCCTTTGCCCGGTAGTATGAAAAGATTAACCCACTGCTTAGAAACGCGATCTCTCTCTCATGCCACAGACTCCTTCAAGCGCCATATTTACCGTCAGCCGCCTCAATCAGACGGTCAAACAACTGCTGGAAGGCGAGATGGGCCATATCTGGCTCAGCGGAGAAATCTCCAACTTTTCCCAACCGTCCTCCGGCCACTGGTACTTCACGCTGAAAGACGAGCGAGCGCAGGTGCGCTGCGCCATGTTCCGTGGCAGTAACCGTCGTGTGACGTTCCGACCCCAGAACGGTCAGCAGGTGCTCATCCGCGCCATGATTACGCTGTATGAACCACGAGGCGACTATCAGCTGCTGGCGGATAGCATGCAGCCTGCCGGCGACGGCCTGTTGCAACAGCAGTTTGAACAGTTGAAGCAGCGCTTGTCCGGCGAAGGATTGTTCGACCAGCAGTTCAAGCAGCCGCTGCCGAAACCGGCCAAACGCGTAGGGGTGATCACATCCGCAAGCGGCGCCGCATTACATGACATTTTGCAGGTGCTGCAACGACGCGATCCGTCGCTGCCGGTCATCATCTACCCGACTTCCGTTCAGGGAACCGATGCCCCGCCGCAAATCATCCGCGCCATCGAACTGGCTAACCTTCGCGATGAGTGCGATGTCCTGATCGTCGGCCGCGGCGGCGGTTCTTTGGAAGATCTGTGGAGCTTCAACGACGAACGCGTCGCCAGAGCGATTTTCGCCAGCCGCATTCCCATCGTTAGCGCCGTCGGTCATGAAACTGATGTCACCATCTCTGATTTCGTCGCGGATTTACGCGCCCCGACGCCCTCTGCCGCCGCAGAACTGGTCAGCCGCAATCAGCTGGAGCTGTTGCGTCAGGTGACAATCCAGCGCCAACGGCTGGAAATGGCGATGGATTACTATCTGGCGCAGCGTCAGAGCCTGTTCACGCGTCTGCACCACCGCCTGCAACAGCAACACCCTCAACTGAGGCTGGCGCGTCAGCAAAACCGGCTTATCCGGTTGCGTCGGCGACTGGACGATGCCGTACAACTCAGATTGCGCCAAAGCCTGCGCAGGCAAGAGCACCTCCAGCAACGGTTGATGCAACAGCCGCCGCAGCCGAGGATCCATCGCGCTCAGCAACACCTTCAGCAGTTGAACTATCGGCTGCAACACGCGCTCGACAAGCAGATCGCTCAGAACAAACAGCGCTTTGGCGAGGCCTGCTCCCACCTGCAAGCCGTCAGTCCGCTGGCCACGCTGGGCCGAGGCTACAGCGTCACCACGATCTCATCGGGCGAAGTGTTGAAAAAGGCGGGACAGATTACCCCCGGAGATACCCTCAGCACGCGGCTGCAAGAGGGATGGGTCGAAAGCCAGGTCACCGCCATTCATTCGGTCGACAAAGCCTGATCTCGGGCTTCGTCTGAAAATGAGTTCCTGAACTATACTTATCGCTCCTTTGCTGGTTATCTACGTTATGGACGTCCGCTCATACCGAGAGATATGCATCCATGTGGAGATGATGTATGAAAGCGATTCATAGCATAGTACCCCCGTATATCCTTCATCGCATCGTCAGCAACGGTTCTGACGAAGAGCGTCGACTCGCTCAGCAGACGCTGATGCACGTGCAGTCGCTGATGGTTTCCGCCCAAACGCCTCTCCCCGAGCACGACGCGCTTCCCGGCGGACAGGTCCACCGCCACATTCATGATGCGCAAAATCAGCAAACGCTGCCGGGAACGCTCGTTCGAGAAGAGGGCCAGGCCGCCACGGGCGATATCGCCACGGACGAAGCCTATGAGTATCTGGGCGCCACCTATGATTTCTTTTGGCAGATTTTCGGCCGTAACTCTCTGGACAACGCCGGGCTGCCGCTGCTTGGCTCCGTACACTACGGTCAGAATTATCAGAACGCCTTCTGGAACGGGCAGCAAATGGTCTTCGGCGACGGCGATGGAAAAATCTTCAACCGCTTCACCACCGCCATCGACATCATCGCCCACGAGCTGGCGCACGGCGTCACGGAGAGCGAGGCGAATCTTCTTTACACCCGCCAGTCCGGCGCACTGAACGAATCGTTGTCCGACGTCTTCGGCGCTATGGTGAAACAGTTCTATTTCAAGCAAACGGCGCAGGAGGCGGACTGGATTGTCGGCGCTGGCTTGCTGACTGAGGAGATCGACGGCAAGGGGTTAAGATCCCTGGCCCGGCCGGGAACAGCCTATGACGACCCGCTGCTCGGCACAGACCCGCAGCCAGCCCACATGCGTGATTACATCAATACCCGTGAGGATAACGGCGGCGTACACCTTAATTCCGGAATACCGAGCCGCGCCTTTTATCTGGCGGCGACCGATCTGGGCGGGTATGCCTGGGAGAAAGCGGGCGTCATCTGGTATGACGTTTTGTGCGACAAATCTCTACCGCAGAACGCCGACTTTACACTGTTTGCCCAATACACGGTGAATCATGCTGAACAGCGCTTCGGCATGGCGGTCGCCAATACCGTGCTACATGCCTGGCATCGAGTAGGTGTGGATACAGGACTCCCGAATGAGTATGAACGCACAGCCCCGCTTGACTGACGACGCCATTATCGAACTGGCGCGAGAAGGCGGCATCGCCTGGATACCTAAATTATCCGGCCCGAGATGGGTGGTCTTAGCCAAACTGCCTGCGGAAGAACGCCAACGGATCCGTGCGATATTGCACAGCGTGTTGCCTTCAGCACAGACCGACGATCCGGCCGATCGCCCCGGCCGGGGCGATCAATTTTACTACCGGATTCACATTTTCCATGGCGATTCAGGCGGCGGCGCGCCCCCTCAGGTGTGGCTGGTTCCCGAACGGGCTGCGCCGGAACTGGACGTCCTGTGGCAGAACGCACAGCCAGCACCCTGATGTCAGCAGCGGCAACTCAAACCATCGGCATCAGGGGAGCGCGTCAGGCAGAACCGGTTGGCAGCGAAACGTCACACGTTTTTTTGAAACCAACGCCTTCTCCTGCGGACAAAAATAATCGACCGCGCCGCAGGCTTTGAGCACCTGTAGCGGCTGCCCACAATCCGGACACAGAGGCTCACGCCGATAATCCTGTTGACACTCGGCACAGCGAAAACGCTCATCGCTGCGCTCTCTCATTTCATGCTGGCACCGTGGACATAAAAAGGTCATGCCACTCTCTTTTTCCATCGTGTTGTTCCCTCTCATCCGTCTTGTCGTCCTGAAATAAAAACGGGGCAGAAAATATTCTGCCCCGCAGGTCGGAGTTACCGTTCCAAGTTGGCTTATTTGCCTTTTTTGATGTGCTGCATCAACCGCTTACGTTTACGTAGCTGGTTTGGCGTCAACGTATTACGTTTGTTCGCGAACGGGTTTTCCCCTTCTTTGAACTGAATACGAATCGGCGTTCCCATCACTTCCAACGAACGACGGAAGTAGTTCATCAGGTAGCGTTTATAAGAGTCGGCCAGATCTTTCACCTGGTTGCCGTGGATCACGACGATAGGCGGGTTGTAGCCCCCAGCGTGCGCATATTTGAGTTTCACGCGGCGCCCACGCACCAGCGGCGGCTGATGGTCGTCAACGGCCATACGCATAATGCGCGTCAGAAGCGAAGTGCTGACCCGGCGAGTCGAGCAAGTGTAGGCCTCTGTAATCGACTCAAAGAGGTTACCTACGCCACTGCCGTGCAACGCGGAAATGAAGTGAATACGGGCGAAATCAATGAAGCCCAGACGCAGATCCAGCGTCTCCTTCACTTGCTCTCTTACATCCTGGGAAAGACCATCCCACTTGTTGACCACGATCACCAGCGAACGACCGCTGTTCAGGATAAAGCCCAACAGAGACAGATCCTGATCGGAGATCCCTTCGCGCGCATCGATCACCAGCAGTACCACATTGGCGTCTTCAATCGCCTGCAGTGTTTTGATGACGGAGAATTTTTCGACGGTTTCCGTGATCTTGCCGCGCTTACGCACCCCTGCGGTATCAATCAGAATATATTCGCGCTCGTCACGTTCCATAGGAATGTAAATGCTGTCGCGCGTCGTACCAGGCATGTCGTAAACCACGACCCGGTCTTCACCCAGGATACGGTTGGTCAAGGTCGACTTACCCACGTTAGGGCGACCGACGATAGCCAGCTTGATCGGCAAAGACTCCGGATCGAAGTTATCCTCGGCTTCGGCGTCCTCTTCGGCCTCCGTTTCGATGGCCAACTGCTCCGCCCAATAAGCGGCATTAGCTTCTTCTTCCGTCAGTTCCTGCGGCTCTTCGTCCTGGTCTTCCGCGAACGGAAGCAGCACTTTTTCCAGCAGGCTGGTCACGCCGCGGCCGTGCGATGCCGCAATCGGGTAGACTTCCCCGAGGCCCAGCGAATAGAAGTCCGCCGTGCCGGTATCCACATCAATACCGTCGATTTTGTTGGCGACCAGGAAGGTGGACTTTTGACGGTTGCGCAGATGCCGGGCGATGCCCAGATCCGCCGGCATCAATCCATCACGGGCGTCAACCATGAACAGAACGATATCCGCTTCTTCAATCGCCAGCAGAGACTGGTCCGCCATCCGCGTTTCCACGCCCTCTTCGCTACCGTCAATACCGCCCGTATCGATGATAATGAACTCGTTTCCTTCCACCTCGGCACGACCATACTTGCGGTCACGCGTCAGCCCAGGGAAATCCGCCACCAATGCGTCACGAGTACGCGTCAAGCGGTTAAACAGCGTGGATTTCCCCACATTCGGGCGCCCGACCAGCGCGACGACAGGTATCATTGTTACAACCTCATTGCTTATATTTCAATTCGTTACAGCGAGCTTAGCCGGCTGATCATCAAAGACGAAACGGCTCCTGATAGCGTCAGGAGCCGTTCGACGGGCGAAGGCCTTCTGGCGCCTTAGCCCGGAGTAAAACACGTGTACTAGCGAGTAAAGGCGTAAACCTCTCCGCCTTTAGCCTGGATCAGCAGCTTATCGCTGGCTACCACGGGATTGCTCAGGAATCCGGAGCTATCCACTTTCTGCTGAGAAACGAAACGGCCATCGGTCGTGTTGACCCAATGCATATAGCCTTCAGCATCCGCAACCACCAGATAACCATTATACAGCGCCGGTGCCGTCAGATTACGATGCAACAATTCGCTCTGACGCCAGATGCTCACGCCGCCGTTGGTACTCAAGGCCACGATACGATCGTCCTGATCGACCAGATAGATACGGTCGCCATCAACGATGAAGTCATTCACCGAACCCAGCTCACGTTTCCACAAAATCTGACCGGAGCGCAGGTCCAGCGCCGTCAGGTTGCCGTGGTAACCCAGCGCATAGACCACTTCGCCGACGATCACTGGCGTGGTATCGACGTCGTTCAGACGATCGATTTCAGTGGCGCCGCTCGGCTGGGAAATTCGCTGCTGCCAAATCAGTTGCCCCTGATTAATCAGTACGGCGCTCACGCGACCGTTGTCGCCGCCAACGATGGCTGCGCCAAAGGCAGTCGCAGGAGCAGATTCACCGCGTACCGACAATGACGGCATATCCAGGTTTACCGTCCACTTGACGGCACCGTCAGATTCGTTCAGCGCCTGCAGCATACCATTGCTGGTGTGCACCAGCACTACGCCATCACTGATAACCGGATGGGAAGTGACTTCGCCTGCGACCGGCGTTTCCCAGACCCGTGAACCGTCATCGGCATTCAGGGCGAACATCTTCGCTCTTTCGCTGCCGACGTAGACGTGATTACCGGCAACCGAGACGCCGCCGGACAGCAGCGCCGGACGATTCGCCGACAACAGCCCCGTCTTCTCAGACAGGTCAGCCTTCCATTTTTCTTCGCCGTTGCTCAAGTCCATCGCTTTGACCGTACCGCGTCGGTCAGCCGCATACACACGGCTGTCCTGCCAGGCCGGACGCAAATTGGAATAGAAATCACCGATACCGCTGCCGATTGAACGACTCCAGACTTTCGTCGGCGTGAACTGATTCTCTACCTGCGGCAGAGGGGACATTTTAACGACGTCCTCTTCACGGTCGAATAGCGAACAGCCGCTCAGCAGGGCAGTTGAAACCAGTCCTACCAAAAGTGTTTTACGCAATTGCATGGAATTCCTCTTAGCTGGACAGGTTGTTCAGTTTCATTCGTAACAGGGCCTGCAGCCCCTGAGGAGGCTGAGACTCAATGCCTTTTTCGTACGCACTGCGCGCGCCCTGGTTATCGCCTTTGCTGACCAGCACGTCGCCGCGAACGTCTGCAATCATCGCGGCCCAGCTTTCCGTCTTGATGGCATCCAGCGTTTTCAGCGCGTCGTCCGCTTTTTTCTGTGCAAGCTGGACCCGCGCCAGGCGCAGGTTGATCAGCGTTTGCAGATCGGCGTTGTTGCTCTGAGACAGCGCCTGAGTCAGCTGCTGCTCTGCTTTGGCGAAATCTTTCAATTCAGCGTAGTGAGCCGCCAGCTCCATCGAAGCAAGCGCGCCGTAGTTGTTTTTGTTGCCGGCAGCAAACGCTTCCACCGCCGTGGTGCCCTTACCTGCCGTCAGCGTTTCACTGGCTTGCTGATAAGCCGACGATATTTCCATCGCGCTATTGTCCTGATGGCTTTGCCAGAAACGCCAACCTACCAGCGCCCCGATACCCAGGACTACACCGACAGCCAACGCCTTGCCGTTTTCTCTCAAGAAACGTCGCAGCGCATCAACCTGTTCATTTTCTGTGGTATAGACTTCCACGGTGTCTTTCTCCTCAATCCAGTAGCGTCGTCAGCCGGGCTGCAACGTCAGCCTGCGCCAGAGTTTCTTGTTCGCCGCTGGACAAGTTTTTCACTACTGCCTGTCCTGCCGCGACTTCATTTTCGCCCAGCACCAGAGCGACGCGCGCCCCGCTTTTATCCGCACGGGCAAACTGCTTTTTAAAATTGCCGCCGCCAAAGTTGGTCATCAGCTTTAATCCGGGCAGCGCATCACGCAGCGATTCCGCCAGCAGCATCGCCGCGCTTTGGGTTCCCGCGCCGGAAGAAATGACGTAAACGTCCACAGCCGGCAGCGCTTTGAACTCCGGATTGACCGTTTGAACCAGCAGCACCAGGCGTTCTAAACCCATCGCGAAACCGACCGCAGGCGTACTGGAACCGCCCAGCTGTTCCACCATGCCGTCGTAGCGTCCGCCGCCGCACACAGTACCCTGTGAACCGAGGCTGGTCGTCACCCATTCGAACACAGTGCGGTTGTAATAATCCAGCCCACGGACCAGGCGCGGATTAACCTTATATGGGATGCTCGCCTGAGTTAAAAGTTCACACAGGCCGTTAAAATGCTCGCGCGACTCGTCATCGAGGTAATCGGTAAGCACCGGCGCGTCGTTCAACAGCGTCTGCACATCGCGATTTTTAGAATCCAGGACGCGCAGCGGGTTGGTGTACATACGACGTTTGCAGTCTTCATCCAGGACATCCTGATGCTGTTCCAGAAACGCAATCAGCGCCTCGCGATAACGCGCGCGCGCTTCCAGCGAACCGATAGAATTCAGTTCCAGCGAGACGTGTTCGGCGATGCCCAGTTCGCGCCACCAGCGCGCCGTCATCATGATCATTTCGGCATCGATATCCGGGCCTTTCAGGCCGAAGACTTCACAACCGAGCTGGTGGAACTGACGGTAGCGGCCTTTCTGAGGACGTTCGTGACGGAACATCGGGCCTGTGTACCACAGGCGCTGTTCCTGGTTGTAGAGGATACCGTGCTCGATGCCGGCGCGGACGCAGCTCGCCGTGTTCTCGGGACGCAGCGTCAGGCTGTCGCCGTTGCGGTCCTCAAACGTGTACATCTCTTTTTCTACGACGTCGGTCACTTCACCGATAGCGCGCTTGAACAGAGAAGTCTGCTCAACGATAGGCGTACGAATTTCGCCATAGCCATAGCTGGCGAGGATCTGTTTCAAGCTGGCTTCAATGCGGTGCCATAGAGCCGTATCGGCCGGCAGGTAATCGTTCATGCCTCGGATGGCTTGGATATTTTTTGCCACGTCAGTTCTCTAATCCGTTTTCTCGAAAATAGGCCCGATTATAGAGGGAGCGGCACTGCGGCATCAATGCGCGGCCGTCGCCGTCGGGTTGGGAAGCTGTCGACAGGGTGGCATCTCATGCGATGCCACCGCCGTCACTTATCGACCACGTTGATGGTGATGCGGTTACTTTCGTTCAGCATCGCCGCTTTGGCGCGGATTTTAGACTCCAATTGGTCGATCATCTGTTCATTGTCAAAACGTTCACGCTGGCGAACGCCGTCTTCATAAAAGCCGCTTTTCTTGTTGCCGCCGGTCACGCCCAGCGTCGACACCAGCGCTTCGCCCGGTCCGTTGACCACGCAACCGATAATCGAGACGTCCATCGGCGTAATGATATCTTCCAGTCGCTGCTCCAACGCGTTAACGGTGCCAATCACGTCAAACTCCTGACGCGAGCAGGTCGGGCAGGCGATAAAGTTGATGCCGCGCGCGCGAATGCGCAGTGACTTCAGAATATCGAAACCGACTTTCACTTCTTCCACCGGGTCGGCCGCCAGCGAGATACGCAGCGTGTCGCCAATCCCTTCGGAGAGCAGCAGCCCCAGACCGATGGCGGATTTAACCGCCCCGCTCCGCGCGCCGCCCGCTTCCGTGATACCAAGATGCAGCGGCTGATCGATGCGGGACGCCAGCAGACGGTAGGACTGAACAGCCAGGAAGACGTCCGACGCCTTCACACTGACTTTGAACTGGTCGAAGTTGAGTCTGTCCAGAATATCGACGTGGCGCATGGCGGATTCGAGCAGCGCTTCCGGCGTAGGCTCGCCGTACTTTTCCTGCAGATCCTTTTCCAATGAGCCGGCGTTGACGCCGATACGGATCGGGATGTTGTTGTCCCGCGCGCAGTCCACGACAGCGCGGATACGCTCTTCGTTACCGATGTTGCCGGGGTTAATGCGCAGGCAATCCACGCCGTATTCAGCGACTTTCAACGCGATGCGATAGTCAAAATGGATATCCGCAACCAGCGGCACATTCACCTGTTGCTTGATCAACTTGAATGCCTCAGCGGCATCCATGGTGGGGACAGAGACTCGAACGATATCGACGCCCACGCGTTCCAACGCTTTAATTTGATTCACCGTCGCTTCAACATTCGTTGTGCGGGTGTTCGTCATCGACTGCACCGCTATCGGCGCGCCGTCACCGACGGGCACCTTACCAACGTAAATGCGCTTTGATTTGCGACGGGTTATGGGTGCGGGGTTATTCACAACTTCACCTCCAAAATGCCGCTACCGGCCGGAAAATTACTGGCCGGCCAGCGTTAAACGTGCAACCTGATTGCTTCTGACGTACTGACTCAAATCAACCGGTTTACCCTGATACTGAATCTGAACAGCAGCAGGGGCGCCGATTTTGAGCCGATAAGGAGGTTGTCCGCTCAGATTCAGCGAACCGCCGTTGCGTTGCATACCGCTGAACAGCTTTTTGCCGGTGCTATCCACCACCTCCAGCCAGCAGTCCGCAGAGAACGACATCGCTAATGCATTTGACGCAGGCACGGAAGGCGCCGGAGTCTCAACAGCCGGAGCCGCGGAGGATGGCGATGGCGCTGGAGAAGGTTGAGTCGGAGACACGCTCGGCGCAGGAGCCGGCGTGGCGGGAGCGACCGGCGCAGGCGAATTAGCCGTTGGCGCAGACGTTGTTGCAGAAGACGCATCGGCAGGCGGCGTTACTTCTCTAGCTGCGCCACTCGTGGCGCTATCGTCCGGTACGACCGGGTCCGGTTCGCCATTGCCCAAATCCAGCGACTGTCCATCCTGCGAAGTCTGCGTAGCGTTCGCATGATCGACCATGGAATTGATTTCCTGCTGCTGCGCCTGATGATTTTGCCACCACCAGGCGACCGTCAGCCCCAAAACGCCCAACAATATCAACCAAGTAAAGGTCATGAGCCAGCCGTCGCGCTTCTTGCGGCTTTTGCCTAGCGCGAGGTGCTGCATAGGGGAAACGTTGGAGGTGCGGCTCGGCACCACGTGTTTTTCCAGCATCGGCAGCAGTTCGTCTTCAGGCAGATGCACCAACTTGGCATAAGACCGGATATATCCACGCAGAAATGTCGGAGCAAGCCCGGCAGGCGTGTTGCCTTCTTCAATCTCACGAACGGTCGAGACTTTCAGGCACAACCTCTCCGCGACGACTTGCTGCGACAACCCTAAGCTTTCACGCGCCTGACGCAGTCGCTCCCCAGGAGTGGCTATGGGTGATGCTGTTCTATCTTGATTGGCTTCAGTATTCATTAGCTAAGAATTGCTGGTACTGTTTAGATTGTGGAAAACTTCGCGCCAGCATCGCACCGTAACGCATCGCGTCATCGGTATCCCCCGCCAGCGCGGCGAAACGAATCTGTAGCCATAAACTTTCGGCACTCGCCGGAAATTTCGGCTGATGTATATTCAAGAGCATCCGCGTTTGTTCCGGATGGCCGGTATGCATACGATGCTCGGCTTCCGCGAGTAAGCGTTGGCCTTTGCGCGGGTCGTGGTTCAAAGCCCGACTAAGCCATTGCTTCGCCTCATCAGGCTGCCCGGCGTCTAAAAAACAATAACCGGCATTTTCCAGAGCATCAGCAACCGGCGGATAATCCGCGAGCTGCGCTGCGCGGCTAAACTGTTGTTGCGCCGTTACATACTGCCCTAAACCACACAGAAACGCACCGTAATTATTCATTACGCTCCCATTGACGGGACTCTGTCGCAACAACTGGCGATAACGCTTTTCCGCCGCCGCATTTTCGCCGATTCGCTGTTCGTACAGCGCCATCCCCAGTTGAGTGCGATAGTCATTCGGGGACGCCCTCAAGGCGATGAGCAGGTTACTGTGGGCAACGTCTAACTGCCCGCGTTCAAGGTACGCCAACCCCAATTGCAAACGCGTCTGCGCCTGGGGCGAGAGCAAGACTGTTTCCGAGGTATTCACACACCCGCTTATCATCACGCATACGACGGCCAAAGCGCGCCGCCACCTTCCCTGCCACCGTGAATTCATTTCTGACTATCCTTAGCCATTGTCTCTCGCCGAAGGCAAGCGGTCTCAGCCCATGAGGCCGCCGTTACTACAGCATAGTATGATAAGCCTCTGAAATGTAATTATCATCTGTCTGCCCCTTTCAGGCTGACAGCGATCATACGCTTTTGACGGCTATTGTATCCTTGACCATTTTTTTCTTCATTGTCCGCTTGGTGCGGTCAACGACTTCCCCAGCCAACTGCCCACAAGCTGCATCAATGTCGTCACCGCGCGTTTTACGTACGATGGTGGTGAAACCGTATTCCATCAGTACCTTGGAGAAGCGGTCAACGCGGCTGTTGGAGCTGCGTCCATACGGCGCGCCAGGGAACGGGTTCCACGGGATCAGGTTGATCTTGCACGGCGTGNTTTTCAGGCATTCCGCCAATTCATGCGCGTGCTCCGTTCCGTCATTGATGTGATCCAACATGACGTATTCAATGGTGACACGCCCCTGATTGGCGTTCGATTTATCCAGGTAACGCCGTACTGCCGACAAAAAGGTTTCGATATTATATTTTTTGTTAATCGGCATGATTTCGTTACGGATTTCATCGTTCGGCGCGTGCAGCGAGATCGCCAATGCGACGTCGATCATGTCGCCCAGCTTATCCAGCGCAGGCACGACGCCGGAAGTCGACAGCGTCACGCGACGTTTAGACAGACCGAAACCGAAATCGTCCAGCATGATTTCCATCGCCGGCACCACGTTGGTCAGGTTCAGCAACGGTTCGCCCATGCCCATCATCACGACGTTAGTGATAGGACGCTGGCCGGTGACTTTGGCCGCACCGATAATTTTCGCCGCCCGCCATACCTGACCGATGATTTCAGAAACCCGCAGGTTGCGGTTGAACCCTTGCTGCGCCGTTGAGCAAAACTTACATTCCAACGCACAACCGACTTGAGAAGATACGCACAGCGTCGCGCGTTCATCTTCCGGGATGTAGACCGTTTCCACGCGCTGGCCGTCAACCAGGATGGCCCNCTTGATCGTACCATCAGAGGATCGCTGCTCATCCACCACAACAGGGGCGCGAATTTCAGCGATCTCCTGCAATTTGGTGCGTAGCACCTTGTTGATGTCGGTCATCTCGTTGAAATCATCACAGCAGTAGTGATAGATCCATTTCATGACCTGATCGGCACGAAATGGCTTTTCTCCCATTGAGGCAAAAAAGGCGCGCATTTGCTGACGGTTAAGATCCAGCAGGTTGATTTTTTCAGTGCTTGTCGGCTTAACAGCGATAGCGTCAGACTCGTTGGAGATCGGGGATACGGTTTGCTCAGACATATTGACTCATGGCCTCGTTGTTACACGTTATGGCTCGAAAGAAGTGATAAAAGAAAAGCCCCGGCCGAGCGCCTGCTCGCTCCGGGGCGCGGCATTGTACAAAGTTTAATAGAGCGGTGCCAGAGCCACTCAGCTTTTAATTCTTGGTCTCAGCTTAGCGGGTGCGTGCGTGCAACTCATCCGCACTGAAGAAATAGGCGATTTCGCGTTCGGCGGATGCCTGAGAGTCCGAACCATGCACCGCATTTTCAGTCAGGCTATCTGCGTAGTCAGCGCGCAGCGTGCCCGCCAGCGCATTCTCAGGATTCGTCGCCCCCATCAGGTCACGGTGACGCTGCACGGCATCTTCACCTTCCAAAACCTGAACCATAATGGGACCGGAAGTCATGAACGTCACCAGACCGTCAAAGAAAGGTTTGCCCTTGTGCTCAGCATAAAAGCCTTCGGCCTGTTCGCGAGTCAGATGAAGCATTTTGGCAGCAACAATCTTGAAGCCTGCGCTTTCAAAGCGGTTGTAGATAGCGCCAATCAGATTCTTGGCGACCGCATTGGGCTTAATGATAGAAAAAGTACGTTCTACCGTCATAGTGACCTCATTTGATAACTGTCTGATAACTGCCGGTTAAAAATGATGACTCCGGCACCGTAAAGTGGCGCAGATTATAGGGTTGCTCTTCCATCTTGCCTACGGTCAAATAACATTTTTTTAAAATAACGTTATCTTATCGTCCTTTTCCTATCATTATAACGCTGAATCCTTGTCTGACACTCACTCTCTGCCCGACCTGCGGCACGGATAGCAAACAAACCACCGCTTTTCATCTGTTTCATCCGTGTGTCCCAATCACGCACGCATTCCTGAAATAGCGTGCGCCGAAACTGGCATGAGATACAGGTTTGCACTTGTCCGTTGCTAAAAAATCACTGACAATTCAATCCTCATCTTATCTCGGGCTATATCGACAGCCCGCACGGGAGGTCACATGTCTGTATCCAGCTCCGACATCTTTGTCACCGCCGCTTGGCTGAATTCTCATCTTAACGACGCGGATATCACACTGCTTGATGCGCGGATGCTTCCGCCTGGTGATACCTCGCGGGATATCCAGGCCGAATATGAAGCCGGACACCTGCCAGGAGCGGCTTTTTTCGATATCGAAACGCTATCGGATGCGGCTTCGCCTTTGCCACATATGATGCCGGATAGCACATCCTTCGCTCAGGCGATGGGGGATCTAGGCGTGAGCGAAGACCAACACTGCATCATTTACGATGAGGGTAACTTATTTTCAGCACCTCGCGCCTGGTGGATGCTGCGAACTTTCGGCGTGACCAAGGTTTCTATCTTGGCTGGCGGGCTGGCCGGATGGAAACAGGGGCAACGACCACTGGAGCGGGGAAATGTCTCCCATCAGACCCGGACATTCAACGCTCGGCTGGACGCCGGCGTGATCTGTCAGGCCGAGGTCGTGCTGGCAATCACCCATGATCATTCCGCGCAGATTGTCGACGCCCGTCCGGCACCACGCTTTGCTGGCGATGTCGATGAGCCTCGTCCAGGACTGCGCCGCGGGCATATTCCCGGCAGCTTTAACGTACCGTGGAATGAGCTGGTGGAAAACGGCGCGCTGAAAACGCCGGAGGAGCTGGCCGCCGTATTCAAACAGAAGGGGATTGATATTCAACGTCCCATCGTCGCAAGCTGTGGGTCCGGCGTGACGGCAGCGGTGATCGTATTAGCGCTGTATGTGCTGAATGCTCCTCAAGTCAAACTGTACGACGGCTCCTGGGGCGAATGGGGCGGCCGAGACGACCTGCCTATTGAAACTGGCGCGGATCGCTAAGGCCAATCCGCCCGAAATCGAAAATAGCCTCGTGAAAACGGCCACTCAACGTGGCCGTTACAGCGTGAGTGATAGCAGGTATCACACACTCAGCGGTAGATAAGGTTCTTGCCTGACGTGGCCGAACGGGCCGCTATCGTTATCGATCATGAGGCGCGTTCGCGCGCAGCGCCATAGATGCGTTTGGCTTTTGCAGCTATACGGTCAAGCGGTCAAGCGGTCAAGCGGTCAAGCGGTCAAGCGGTCAAGCGGTCAAGCGGTCAAGCGGTCAAGCGGTCAAGCAACATTATCCGCTCAGGCGTGGCCGCTGTTTTTAAAGTCGCGAAGAAAGCTGCCCCACTTACGCTCATAAAATGGCGTGGTGTGCTTGATCATATAATGACTGATGCCCGGCTCGTTGTCGGCAACGACGCAGAGGTCGATTGGGCGATCGTCCGGCAGCGTGTCGCTGGCAACGGTGCCTGCCGCCTGAATGATCGCTTCCACATCTTCATCCACGTCGATGCCAACCAACAGATGCGGTTGTTCTTCGTCCGGTTCCTTGATTTGCACCAGAAACGCACGGCGCACCCCGGGATATTTCGCAAACAGCTGGGTCAAAGAGTCGATCATCTGCGCGGGCATTTCTGCCGGCTGACCAATCAGGACTTGAGTGTCCTCCTCAATCACCTTTTTCGTCACGAGTCCGGTGCCTTCGCCAGCCAACAGGTGTTCAACCTCCTGCGGCAGAAACTCTTTCCCGTAAGGCAATTTCGGATTGAGGAATAACACGGCGCCCTGTGTCAGTTCGAACAGCGCTCGCGCCGGTAAGGCCAAAAAGGACTGTTCTTCGGTGATGGCTGACTGTAAAGCCTCAAGGGAAGAAAAAAATGGGATCGCCGAAGTGCCATCCGGCTTCTCCCAATGCTGAAGATGCACATGGCTTCCGGCCTGAAGCGTCTGCTCACCAAAAGTGGTATTACCGTCGCTGTTTCCCAGTACGTACACTGTAGCCGTCATCAGTTCGCTGAAAAATTCGGGCCGATGCGCAGGCTCCGTGGCAGCGCGTATCAGCGCCTCTTCCAGCGTGTTTTGTGGTGAAAATTCCATCAAACCCCTCAACACTTTCATGCCTGCGCTTCACGTTGAAGCCGCGCAGGCCTGTTGTTATGCTCGCGCGGTGTTACCGCACATTGTTTTGTAGCGGGTATTAACTTGCCCGCCGTCGCTTATTCAGCCTGCTTTACGCAGCAGGAAGTCCGCCAGCGTGCGCACCCCCAGCCCGGTCGCGCCAGCCGACCATTGATCGACAGCGCCCTTACGATAGGTCGCCGAACAGTCAATATGGAGCCACCCTTTCTGGTAGTTTTCCACGAAGTAGGACAGGAAAGCCGCCGCCGTGCTGGCGCCCGCAGAATGCGCCGGACTGGCGATATTATTCAGATCCGCGAAGTTGGATGGCAGATGCTGGCGGNGAAACTCTTCCAGCGGCAGACGCCAGAAGGGTTCGCCCTCGCGTCCTGCGCTGGTGAGTACATCCCCGACCAGCGCATCGTCAAAACTGAGCAGGGCATGGNAGTCGTTCCCCAATGCCATCTTCGCGGCACCGGTCAGCGTGGCGCAGTCGATAATCCACTGCGGCTTCTGNGCGGATGCGTCGATCAGTCCGTCGGCGAGCACCAGACGCCCTTCCGCATCCGTGTTCATCACCTCGACAGTCTTGCCATTGCGGTAGCTAATGATGTCGCCCAGACGGAATGCGTTGCCGCTCACCATGTTGTCGGCACAGCACAAATACAGTTTGACGCGCTGCTTGAGTCCACGCGCTGCCGCCATTGCCAATGCGCCAGTCACCAGCGCCGCGCCGCCCATATCGGACTTCATCGAATCCATAAAGCCGCTGGGCTTAAGGCTATAGCCACCGGTATCGAACGTGATGCCCTTACCGACCAGACACGCCATCACCGGCGCATCCGGGTTGCCAGTCGGATTGTAGTCGAGCGCCAGCAATACCGGCTGGCGGTCTGAGCCGCGCCCAACGGTATACAGGCCGGAATAGTTCTGCTTACGCAGGTCTTCGCCTTTGGTAATGCGGTACGACACCGCGTCGCAGTTGACGGAACACAGCAGATCTACCGCGCGGGTCGCCAGCTGTTCCGGCCCCAGCGATTCCGCTGGCAGGTTGATGGTATCGCGCACCCAATCGACGATTTTCAGGCGGCGGTCCAACTCCTGCTGCGCAACTTCATCCAGCGCTGCCCATTCAACGGTGCGCTGCCCCTTTGGTCCACGGTAGCCCTGCCAGAAAGCCCAGCTACTTTCGAGATCCCATCCTTCGCCTTCCAGCTTGACGCGTTTAATGCCCTGACCGTCGATTTTACGGCCAGCGCGCTGGATGGTGACCAGCGATTTTTCGCCTGTCAGATGGATGGTGAACCCCTGTTCGCCAGAGGTTAATGTTGCTTTTTCGCCCCAACGAGCATCAGCCGGCTGGTGGGAAAGGGTAATCGGCATAATTTCGGTTGTCATAATCACGTTCCCTATTGCGCATTTCTTTAATCAGGCTGGTCAGCCATGAAGAAGAGAATATCGGCCGCCTCGATGGCGCACCTGTCGTGCTGGTTATTCAGCTTTTATCCAACCAGAGAACCGCATCTCTTCCAACCTTTTCAGGTCACGGTAAGGTGGCCGATCGTTCAAATCATCCCTATGCTCATTCCATCATGCAGAGGGGTCACTCTTACGGGAATCGGTATGGCAATATTCGACCGCCGATCCTCGTATCAATCCGTCTCGCCCAGCAGGCAGACGGAGCATAAGCCAGTGCGTGTATCAATATAGTGTAATGTGACGTTTTTACGGCCCATACGTCATCTTTGCCCTCGGTGGTCACCGGACGTTCTCAAGTACCGCCCTCTTGTCATCGATACGCGCTCACGATGCCAGTACCAGGACAGGTTATTACCAATCCTGCCCCATTAGTCCTGCGACAAAAACCTGGGTCAAGATAGCATATCTACGCCCCGCCACTGGCGTAACTCGCCGGGAATCACGCTCAAAAACAGGAAAATCCCACGTTGTATCAGCACAAAGGACGTTTTAAAGCCAGTCAGGTGAGAGGGGATCCGGAGCGGTCGGCAGAAAGCCGTGAACAACTTGAAGCGTGGAGCGCGTGATTGAGCGTTTAACGCTCTCGACTCGAGCGTTAATTCAATCCCTTACCAGGTAATCAATCGATGACGAGGAGAGTTAACTGCAGCGTTGACCGAGCAGAATCGCCCGGTCAACAACACCTGTCGGGATGATGGCAACGCCTTAGGATTGAGGCGCCAAAGCAATGCTGGCGTTCTTCGCGTTCTGTTTAAACGCTTTCCAGTCTGGAGAGACGTTACGCAGCCGGTCGACGGCTTTATGTATCTGCCCAACGGCGTAATCTACTTCCTCTTCCGTGCTGAAACGCCCCAGCGAGAAGCGGATGGAGCTGAGCGCCAGCGTTTCGTTAACCCCCAGCGCCCGCAGCACATAAGAAGGCTCAAGGCTGGCGGAAGTACAGGCCGAGCCTGAAGAGACCGCCAGGTCTTTCAACGCCATGAGCAGCGATTCGCCCTCGACGTAGTTAAAGCTGACGTTAAGAAGGTTAGGGATGCTTTGAGACAGGTCGCCATTCAAATATATTTCTTCAATATTCCGAATGCCGTTCCATAGCCGATCGCGTAGGGTCCGCAAGCGCGAAAAATCTGTTTCCATTTCTTCCGCCGCGATGCGATAGGCTTCGCCCATGCCAACGATCTGATGCACCGGCAACGTCCCCGAACGCATTCCGCGCTCGTGGCCGCCGCCGTGCATCTGGGCTTCGATACGCACACGCGGATTGCGGCGAACAAACAGCGCGCCGATACCCTTCGGGCCATAAATCTTGTGACCGGAGAACGACATCAGATCGACATTGAGCTGGCCGAGATCGATCGGTAATTTACCGACGCTCTGCGTGGCATCGACATGGTAGAGAATGCCGCGACGATGACACAGATCGCCGATAGCGGCGATATCCTGCACCACGCCCACTTCGTTGTTGGCATGCATGATGGAAACCAGAATCGTGTCGTCGCGAAAAGCGGCTTCCAGCACATCTAAGTCGATGATGCCGTGGCTCATCGGCGTGAGATAGGTGACGTCGAACCCGTCACGCTCTAGCTGATGGCAGGGATCCAGCACGGCTTTGTGCTCAGTCACGCAGGTAATGATGTGCTTACCCTTTTCCTGATGAGCGGCGGCAGCGCCTTTGATCGCCAGATTATCCGCTTCCGTGGCGCCCGAGGTGAAGACGATTTCACGAGGATCCGCGCCAACCAGATCAGCAATCTGGTTGCGGGCGACGTCCACCGCTTCTTCTGCCTGCCAACCATAACGATGCGAACGGGACGCGGCATTACCGAACGTACCGTCCATCGTCAGGAACTTCATCATTTTTTCAGCCACACGCGGATCAACCGGCGTCGTGGCTGAATAATCCAGATAAATGGGTAACTTCATTGCTCATTAACTCCGTACTTCACACCAAAACGTACTCTGCGTTTTGTTTATAGTCGGGCGCTCCTNCCCGCACCCCTCAGGGCCAACGCCATACGTTGTCAGACGTCCCCGAACCTTTTTCAGGCGCGCAGGTTAACGTTGATCGTTTCCTGGGTGCGGCCGGTAGAGGTACGACGCGTGTCGGCATCCTGACGGTCGGCAACATCAAGAATATCTTTGTTGTTGACCAGCTCGCCCAGAGTGATGTTGTTGAGGAAATCGGTGATGCGGTCGCTCAGATCGCGCCACAGCGTATGCGTCAGGCAGCGATCGCCGCCCTGGCAACCTTCGCGCCCCTGGCAACGGGTCGCATCGACCGATTCGTCTACGGCGGAGATAACCGCACCGACGGCGATATCATTAGCGTCTCTACCCAGCAAATAGCCGCCGCCCGGTCCACGAACGCTGGAAACCAGGCCGTTTTTACGCAGGCGGGAGAAAAGCTGTTCAAGATACGAAAGCGAAATGCCCTGACGTTCAGAGATGTCGGCCAGAGGAACAGGGCCTTCCTGAGAATGCAGTGCTACATCCAGCATGGCGGTAACGGCATAACGGCCTTTAGAAGTCAGTCTCATATCAATGGTATCCGTAGAATGAACCCATGTTTTTTAAACACAGGAGGGGTCGAAATGTGACATTAGTCTGTCATTCCCGAGTATTTCAGTCAAGTATTTATCCGAGTAAAACACTCAACTATTACTCGCTACTCACCGGTCATTCTTATGGATAGAACTCAGGATGCCACGCAGAATATTAAGCTCCTGACTTTCCGGGCGCGCGCGGGTAAACAGTCTACGCAGCTTGCTCATGACCTGCCCCTGATGCGACTGACGGATGAAACCGGTCTCGTGCAACGTGGACTCCAGATGCTGATAAAAGCGCTCCAAATCGTCCACCAGCGGATACGGGGTTTCTTCATGATTGGGCGTATCCATCTGCTCATTATCCAGATGCGCGACGCGGATTTCGTAAGACAGAATCTGCACCGCCATCGCCAAGTTCAGCGAGCTGTACTCCGGGTTTGCCGGGATCGCCACATGATAATGGCATTTCTGCAGTTCATCATTGGTCAACCCGACCCGTTCACGGCCAAATACGATGGCGACAGGCGCATGTCGCGACTCTTGCGCGCTACGAACGCCACATTCGCGTGGCTCCAGCATTGGCCACGGCAGCGTACGCGAACGGGCGCTGGTCCCAATAACCAGACTGCAGCCTTCCAACGCCTGATCCAGATTTTCAACCAGCGTCGCATTCCCGATGACGTCGCTCGCGCCGGCGGAAAGCGCGATCGCCTGTGAATCAGGCTTAACCAACGGATTAACCAGATAAAGATTGCTCAACCCCATGGTTTTCATCGCCCTTGCGGCCGATCCCATGTTGCCGGTGTGGGACGTTTCCACCAGGACAATGCGTATATTTTCTAACATGCTGACTCAATAGTGCGAAAAAGGAAATGCGGACTATGTTAACACAATCTTCGCTATTTTCTCTTTTGCTGGTATACTGCGCGCCGATTTCTGTTCTTTAACATTCTTGTGGACGATACCATGCATCCGATGCTGAACATTGCCGTGCGCGCCGCGCGTAAAGGCGGTAATTTAATTGCCAAAAACTATGAAACGCCCGACGCCGTCGAGGCGAGCCAGAAAGGCAGTAACGATTTTGTCACCAATGTCGATCGGGATGCAGAGCGCCTGATTATTGAAATCATTCGCAAATCATACCCTCAGCACACCATCATCAGTGAAGAGTGCGGAGAACTGGTCGGAGAAGACCAGGATATTCAATGGATTATCGATCCCCTGGATGGCACTTCCAACTTTATTAAACGTCTGCCGCACTTCGCGGTTTCCATCGCTGTTCGCATCAAAGGCCGCACCGAAGTTGCGGCTGTGTACGATCCAATGCGTAATGAGCTGTTCACCGCCACTCGCGGTCAGGGCGCTCAGCTGAACGGCTATCGTTTACGCAGCAGCAACGCTCGCGACCTGGACGGCACCATCCTCGCCACCGGCTTCCCGTTCAAGCACAAACAGCATTCCGCCAGCTACTTCCGCATGATGGAAGGTCTGTTCGGTCTGTGCGCGGACTTCCGCCGCACCGGTTCCGCCGCGCTGGATCTGGCTTACGTTGCCGCGGGCCGCGTTGATGGTTTCTTCGAAATCGGCCTCAAGCCGTGGGACTTTGCTGGCGGTGAACTGCTGGTACGTGAAGCAGGCGGTATCGTGACCGACTTCGTCGGCGGCCACAATTACCTGACGACCGGCAACATCGTCGCAGGCAACCCGCGCGTGGTGAAATCCTTGTTGTCCAACGTCCGCGACAACCTGAGCGATGCATTGAAACGTTGAGTTTGTCCCGGTTAGTCGACTTCGGTCGGCTAACCGCCGTTTTCTTTTATTCCTGCCACGGCCCCCAAGCGTTTTCCCTTATACACTTCAGTAACGTCCCCCCTTCATCAAGCGCCACACTCGCCGGTACGTGCTCCCTATCTCAGCCTGCGGACCTCATTGACGCGCTGATGCCGAACTGGTGATCTCATCCATTCGTTTCGATTCATCATGACGATGCCGACAGACCAGGCGGAAACCAAAGGACTGTAACGAGGATTCCCTGTACACAATACCCCCAATGCATCAATGACCTTAGGTGGTTTCCGTCTTACGTGAATAACCTCGTCATTATCCAGCTTTGTCGCTTTTTTAAGATGAAAGGCGTGAATTTCCGCATATTGGCGACGTAAAGGTCGAACACCTCAACGCTCACTAACTTTTGTTTTTTAACTTTTTCGTTGGTTGAAAGCCCCCCCTTTCACATATGATAATAATTATTAAACTCATTTTAAGGACGGAGTGCCGTCTCGTTATGTTCATCCCCCTGTTTCGACATGTTTTGCTGGTCGCCGCNCTTACGGCTTCCTTTATTAGCCATGCTACGCAGTATCCCGTCACGGTGACCGATCTCGACGGGCAGAACGTCACGCTCAAGCAGGAGCCACGGCGCATTGTCTTGCAGGACGGCCGAGACATCATGGCGCTGGCGCTGTTGGATCGCGAGGATCCATTTCAGCGGTTGGTGGCCTGGAATAACCTGCCCAGAACATCCGACACCGCGACATGGAACATGTTGAAAGGCAAATGGCCGCAGGCAGCGTCTATCCTGGAAATGGGATTCAGCGATAAAGGCGATATCGAGCTGGAAAGCGTACTGGCGCAGCGGCCCGACCTGATGATTGCGCAAATGCGCGCCAAACCCTCGCTGACCGATAACGGTATACTCAGCAAATTGCGCACGCTCGGCGTCCCCGTCATCTTCATCGATTTTGAAATCGCGCCGGTCAAAAACACGACCGCCAGCATAGCCCTGCTGGGACACGTGCTGAACCGCGAAGATAACGCCAAAGCCTATACGGATTTTTATCACCAGCATCTCGCCGCCATTCAGCAACGCACCGCCGCCATCACGCCGAAAGCCAATGTGTTCATCGAAGCGCTGGCCGGTCGTTCTGAAACTTGCTGCTTCAGTCATGCACATAACGGCTGGGGCGGGCTGGTCGAAGCCGTCGGCGCACGGAATATCGGCTCAACGCTGCTTCCGGGCGCCTATGGTTATGTGTCTTTGGAAAAGCTCATCAGCATGAAACCGGACGTTTACATCATGACCGGGTCGAAACGCGGCGACGGCGCCAGTCCGCTGTTGCAGCTGGGTTATGGCGCGGACAAGGCGAATCTCGATGGCAGAGGAAACCAGCTGCTCAGCCGGACCGGCGTGGCACAAATTCCAGCCGTGCAGAAAAAACAAGCATTCGGCCTATATCACCACTTCTATAATCACCCGTACAATGTCATTGGTATGGAATATCTGGCTAAGGCAATCTACCCTCAGCAGTTCAGCGATCTGAACCCGGACGCCTCCTACCACGACATTATTCGCCGCTTCACGACATTGCCCGATAGCGAATTTATTTTTTCCTGGAAACAGGCTGAGTAACTTTCATGAGTGTTACGACCGAATCGACTCACCATGGTAGCCCCGCTGCCAAACAACGCATTATGCATCGCTATCAGCATATCGTGCGACATCGCATGCTGATTATGGCCGTCCTGGTGATAGCGATCGTCGCCTCGCTGCTGCTGGACTTTGTCCTCGGCCCATCGGGCCTGCCGCTGGAAACGCTGTGGCAAACGCTGACCGACCCCGCGGCGGCAGATGCCGGTATCCGCGTGATTGTCTGGGATATCCGTCTGCCCTATGCGCTGATGGCGGTCGTCGTCGGCCTGGCGCTGGGGCTAGCAGGCGCGGAAATGCAGACGATCCTCAATAATCCGCTCGCCAGCCCGTTTACGTTGGGCGTCTCCTCAGCCGCCGCGTTTGGCGCGGNGCTGGCCATCGTGCTCGGTATTGGCCTTCCCGGCATTCCAGCCCAGTGGTTTATCTCCGCCAATGCGTTCCTGTTCGCTCTGTTGGCCGCGCTGCTGCTTGATGCCATCACCCGCTGGACACAGGTCGCCTCTTCAGGCGTGGTGCTCTTCGGCATCGCACTCGTGTTCACCTTTAACGCGCTGGTGTCCATGCTACAGTTCGTCGCCAACGAAGACACGCTGCAAGGGCTTGTCTTCTGGACAATGGGCAGTCTGGCCCGCGCATCGTGGGAAAAACTCGGCGTTCTGCTGCTGGTGCTGACGGTGGTCATGCCGCTCTCGATGATGAACGCGTGGAAGCTGACGGCGCTGCGTCTGGGCGAAGACCGGGCGATCAGCTTCGGCATCAACGTGCGCCGTCTGCGGCTGGCGACGCTGCTGCGCATTAGCATATTGTCCGCGCTGTCGGTCGCCTTCGTCGGTCCCATCGGCTTTATCGGCCTGGTGGCGCCGCATATCGCACGGCTGATCTTCGGCGAAGATCACCGCTTTTATCTGCCGGCCAGCGCGTTGACCGGCGCGCTGGTGCTGTCGCTGGCCTCCGTGGTGTCCAAGAACCTGCTGCCGGGCGTCATCATTCCCGTCGGCATTGTCACCTCACTGGTCGGCGTGCCTTTCTTCCTGAGTATTATTCTGCGGCATAGGGGGAACGTATGAATTCGTCACCGAAAGGGCTGACCCTGGCCCACTTCCACGCAGGCTATCCCAAGCGCCCGGTGATCGGGGACCTCAACGTGCCGAAGCTCCCAAGAGGCAAAATCACCGTGTTGCTGGGACCGAACGGCAGCGGGAAATCTACGTTGCTGCGAGCAATTGCCGGGCTGGGCAATGCGAAGGGGGACGTCTATCTGGACGACGTGAACCTGATGCAGCAGCCTTTCAGCAAGCGCGCCGAAAAGGTGGTTTACCTCCCTCAGTCGCTGCCGGCCGGGGTGCATCTGCACGTCCTGGAGTCGATTATCGTCGCCCAGCGCGCCAGCGGAGGTCTGTCCCTGCGCGACGATAAAGACGAGGTCATGACGCTACTCCAACAGCTGGGTATCGAGCATCTGGCTCTGAGCTATCTGGACCAGCTATCCGGGGGGCAAAAACAGCTGGTCGGGCTGGCTCAGTCGCTGATCCGTCAGCCGTCGCTGCTCCTGCTGGATGAACCGCTCAGCGCGCTCGATCTCAACTACCAGTTCCACGTAATGGATTTGGTGCGTCGAGAAACCCAGCGCCGGAACATCGTCACCGTTGTGGTGGTCCACGACATTAACATCGCACTTCGCCACGGCGATCACGTGTTGATGCTGCAAAATGGTCAGTTGATTGCCGACGGGGAGCCGGCGGAGGTTATTACCGCAGAGAGTCTGGCGCGCGTTTACGGCGTACGAGGGCGTATTGAGCGTTGTTCACAGGGCATACCGCAGGTGATGATCGACGGACTGGTCACGGAGCCGGTGCAGTAACCCTCCCCGCCCTGGGCTACACCAAGGCTTTGGACCGGCAGGCTTTCCAGCTCAGCGAAGCCGCGCCGCTCCATCCACAACTATCCCGCGAACGGGCGAATGCCGCCCATCATGGCTGGTTGGGCGCTGACATACAGCACCACGCCCACCACCATGAGTAATGCGCCGCCGCTCAGGGATAAGGCACACCAGAAAAGTTGCTGCCACCGAGGTGAAGCCCGTCCTGCGCCGAGGCGCGTCATCAGCCGTCGGCAGGTGCTGACCGCCGCCGCCAGCAGGGAGAGCGTAAAGGCGGTGCCCAATGCCATCGTCAACGCAGACAAAATTCCCCAGCCATACACGCCGAGGACTTTGGCGAACAACAGCACCAGTATCGCGCCCGAACAGGGACGTAATCCCATCGCCAGCACCACCATTAAGCGAGCACGCCACCCGCCGTCTTCGGCAAGCGCTTCCGGCGGCGGAACATGCTGATGCCCACAGCCGCATCCCGCATCATGCGCGCCAGAACCGCGGATATTCTCGACGCGCCTCACCGACGACGACGGCGCTGCCGTCAGCGGCGNAAGCCGCTGGATGCGGGGAGGACGGGACCCCGCTCGCGCCGCAAACAGCCGCCGCACAGCCCGTACGCACAGCCATACCCCGAGCAACATCACCAGCAGGTAACTGCCCTTCTCTATCCAAAAACTGCTGACGTGCAGCACCCGGCTGGAGAGCTGCAACACGGAGAGCACTATCGTCACCAGCATCACCGCGACCATGCCCTGCAACAGCGATGCGGCGAAGGTGAGCTGGAGGCTGCGCTTCAGGCGAGAGGGATGCGTAGCGAGATAGGTGGCGATCACCACCTTGCCGTGGCCCGGCCCAAGCGCATGCAAAATGCCGTAGGTCAGACTGAACGCAAGCAGGCTCCAACCGGCGCGATGCGGCTGCGTGCTGACCGCTTCCATCAGCTGCGACATTTGCTGGTGAAGCGATCGTTGCCAGATGACGCTTTGGCGCAGCATCTCCGGCCACCAGGCCCAGACTTCATAGAGTCCCCAGCCCAAGGCCAGCAGCAAGATCAACAGCGGCCACACAGCGCGGCGCGCGTGACCGCCGGAATGAGAAGAGAGATTTATTGGCATTGCAATGCGACCCGCTGTGCAAATTGTTGACCCAGCGCCATGTCTTCGTCCGGGCTGTCATTTTTATCTAACGAGAGCGCATAAGACTGCAACGAAGCATCCGGTTTCGGCGTCGTCAGCGTAGTATGGCAGCGAGACGACAATGCCGGATTAACGGCGATCGCATTGTCCCCTTTGTAGGACATGTCGACGAAGTAGGTCGGATCGTAGGTGGATATCAGCAAAGGTTTTCCCGCCAGAGGCTGAGGATGGGCCAGCGGGAGCACGAACTCTAGCACCGCCTGATTGCCGTGACGAGAAAGATGATATTCGCTTGGCACCGGCGCATATTTAACCGGCTCGCCATCGCGAAAGATATCGGTGAAATAGTGCTGACCCAGCACGTTGGCCATGACTTCCGCCGCCAGCTTCTTCCAGACTTCCGCCTCTTGGGACGCCGCGCCCGCATCGTAGAGCAGATCGGCGGAGGTCATAGGATCCATCGTCCACGTCATGCGCAGGCCGGTGATGAGATCGTTTTGCCCCTCCACGGTCATGCGCATGTCGATAAAACTGTGCGGGTGCGCTAACGCCTGCGAAGTCGCGCCACATCCCATAATCATCAGCGCCGCCGCCAACCGGCCAGGCCATCGCGATGTGATTGCACCGAATACCATCGTCACCTCTGATTAATGATTTTCTTTCAGGGAGGTCTTCGTCTTCGCCGTATCCGGCAACCGGAAAAACAGGACCGGAGCCGCCAACAATGCCATCACCCAGAATGTTTTGCCCTGCAGATGGCTGAATAGATAACCGGAAAAGAGCGTGACCAAAGCGATTCCGCCGCCCATCGCCAACGCGGAATACACCGCTTGCAGCTTCAACACGTCACTGCCCTGTCGCGTGGAGATAAAGCGCATGGCCGACAGATGGCATATCGTAAA
The DNA here is from genome assembly GCF_000688655.1 of Lonsdalea quercina subsp. quercina. Classification (GTDB taxonomy): domain Bacteria; phylum Pseudomonadota; class Gammaproteobacteria; order Enterobacterales; family Enterobacteriaceae; genus Lonsdalea; species Lonsdalea quercina. The sequence continues at coordinate 69,154 of NZ_JIBO01000005.1, forward strand.
CGTCCCGCAGTGTAATAGCTGAATCACGATCAGCCACGGCAGCGACACGGTCGCTCCCATCAGCCCCCAGCGGATCACGCCGCATGCGGCAGAGAGCAACAGCAGTCCCTGCGCCGTCCAGCGCCGAAATAAACGATGACTGAGCGCAAAAATCACAATCTCTGCGACCACGCCCAGCGACCAAAGATACCCCGCGACCGACGCCGAGTAGCCCATATTCTGCCAGTAAATGACGCTGAAGCCGTAATACGCGGCATGCGCTCCCTGCAACAGGGTAACGCCAAGCATAAAGCGCCACACGGCGGTTTCACTCAATAACTGACGCCATGGGGTTGAGGCAAGATCGGTCGCCTTAGACGCCGCCGCCTGGGGCGCGGTTTCAGGCCGAAACAACATGCCTAACAACATGCACAGCAGCCCGGCGCAGAGAACCATCAGAATGGCCGGATGCCCCCAGACGGCAATCAGGTCGCCGGTGACCGCAGAACCAATAACAAACGCGATAGATCCCCACAGCCGCACCCGCCCGTAGTCCATCGTGAGCTGTTTCCGCCAGGTACTTGCCAGCGCATCGGTCAGCGGCACCAGCGGCGCGAAGAACAGGTTGAACCCAATCATGACCAGCAGAAGCCACAACCACGCATTGCCGAGCCAGAACCCGAAGGCCATGATCAGCGAGACCAGCGCCAGACCGCGCAGTGCGCCGATGAGCCGGGACGGATGCCCGACCCCGGCAGTAATCGCCAGACTCCCGCAACAGCGAGCGACCAAACCGGCGCCGAGCAATAGCCCAATGGTTTCATCCGATAAACCTTCTCCCTGCAGCCAACGCCCCCAAAAAGGCAAAAAGATGCCGTAGCAGAAAAAGTAGGTGAAATAGCTGAGAGCCAGCCAGCGAGTGGATCGTAAAACCATGGGTTCTCCTGTGTTCGGCTGGCTACTTTGGCAAAGATGTTTGACTGGCGCAACCACGTCCGACAGATAAAAAAACGCCAGCGTTGCGCTGGCGTTTATTCGTGGTGCGTGACGGAGCACGCATCGCAGGCTTAGGCGTAAACAGGGAAACGAGCGCAGAGTTCCAGCACTTTCTGCTTGGTGCGCTTAATCACCGCTTCGTCGTTGATGTTATCCAGCACGTCACAAATCCAGCCAGCCAGTTCGCGCACTTCAGCTTCTTTGAAGCCCCTGCGGGTCGCGGACGGCGTACCGATACGGATACCGGAGGTCACAAATGGGCTTTTAGGATCGTTCGGCACGCTGTTTTTGTTGACCGTAATATTCGCCCGGCCCAGCGCGGCATCGGCTTCCTTACCCGTGATATCTTTGCTGACCAGATCCAACAGGAACAGGTGGTTTTGCGTACCGCCGGACNCCACGTTGAAACCCCGTGCCAGGAACACATCCACCATCTCTTTGGCGTTTTTTGCAACCTGCTGCTGGTAAACGGTAAATTCCGGTTCCATCGCTTCTTTCAGAGCGACGGCTTTACCGGCGATAACATGCATCAGCGGGCCGCCCTGACCACCCGGGAATACCGCGGAGTTCAGTTTCTTATACAGATCCTCATCACCGCCTTTCGCCAGGATCAGACCGCCTCGCGGACCCGCCAGGGTTTTATGCGTCGTGGTGGTGACGATGTGCGCATGAGGCACCGGCGTCGGATAAACGCCGGCTGCAACCAGACCCGCAACGTGAGCCATATCAACGAACAGGTAAGCGCCCACGCTATCAGCGATTTCACGCATTTTCGCCCAGTCGACCACGCCGGAATAAGCAGAGAAGCCGCCGACGATCATTTTCGGTTTGTGCGTACGCGCTAATTCGGCCATTTCGTCGTAGTCAATCTTGCCGCTTTCGTCAATGCCGTAGGGGACGACTTTGTACAGCTTACCGGACAGGTTGACCGGCGCGCCGTGAGTCAGGTGACCGCCGTGAGCCAGGTTCATACCCAGAATGGTATCGCCGGGCTGCAGCAGCGCAGTATAAACCGCAAAGTTGGCTTGCGAACCCGAGTGTGGCTGTACGTTGGCGTAGTCAGCGCCGAACAGCGCTTTCGCGCGGTCGATGGCCAGTTGCTCAACAATATCGACATATTCACAGCCGCCGTAATAGCGTTTGCCCGGGTATCCTTCCGCATATTTGTTGGTTAGCTGAGATCCCTGTGCCTGCATGACGCGTGGGCTGGTGTAGTTTTCTGAAGCAATCAGCTCAATATGTTCTTCCTGACGCACGACTTCCTGCTGCATGGCCTGCCACAGCTCGGCATCATAATCGGCAATGTTCATTTCACGCTTTAACATCCGGATCTCCTGACTCATAACGTGCATTTTTTACAACGCAATATAATCACCCCGAAAGGCACTGGCTTATAGTGTAAACCGATTCTCACCGGCGAAGATAGGCTTTGACGGAGGTTTTTGCGCAAACGATTAGCTCCAGTCTGCGCAAGGGTTTTGCCTTTCCTTTACCTCTCTGCGCAGGGCGACTTTTTCTCATCAGGCACCTGTATCTTTTTCATGTTGGGCTGCGTCCTCATTCGCTGGCGCCCCGTCCTTCCCCTCCTTGTTCCCGTTGAGATTTTCTCTTGATGGTCTCTAAGACCATTCTGATACTAAGTATTTTTTATATTACCTTTTGACCAAGAATAATTATTACCAATAACGATATTGAACCTAACTATATGGATTGCTAATTTCCTCGCCTTGAACGGATTTCAACCACCCGCCCTTCATTCTCACACCAGGGAAACGTAGGCGAGCTACGTGGGCAAAATAAGGAGAAAACCTCATGAGTCGTCTTATACCTCGCACTGGATCAAGCCATCCCGGCCGATTGACCTCGTCCCCCTTCTTGCTGAAAACGTCGGCGAGTTTACTGTTTGTCAGCGTTGCAACGGCACTGATGTCTTCCAGCGCAATCGCTGGTTCTGTGCTGACGCAGGAAGCCCTGACCACCGCACCGGCCGTCGGTTGGGCATCACAAAACGGTTCCACCACCGGTGGTTCCGCCGCAGCGGAAGAGAACATCTACAGCGTCGCGACGATCGACGAGTTCAAAACGGCGCTGGCGGCTGGCAGCGCCAGCAAAATCATCCAGATTACGGCGCCTATCGACATCAGCGGCGGCACCGCCTATACGAGCTTTGACGATCAAAAAGCACGCAGCCAGCTCCAGGTCCCTTCCAACACCACAATCATCGGTATTGGCGACCAGGGTAAACTCACCAACGGTTCGCTGATCGTCAAAGAAGTCAGCAACGTGATCTTGCGGAATCTCTATATTGAAACGCCGGTTGACGTTGAGCCGCATTTCGAGTCGGGGGATGGCTGGAATGCGGAATGGGATGCGATGAATGTTCAGACCGCCGACCATGTATGGATCGATCATGTGACTATCAGCGACGGCAGTTTTACGGACGACAAGTACACGACCAAGGATGGCGAAACGTATGTACAGCACGACGGTGCGCTAGATATCAAACGCGGTTCCGACTATGTCACCGTTTCTAATAGTCGCTTTGAGCTGCATGATAAAACCGTCCTGATCGGGCATAGCGACAGCAATACCGCCCAGGACAAAGGCAAACTGCACGTCACTTTCTTCAACAACCTGTTTAACCGGGTACGTGAACGTGCGCCGAGAATTCGTTTCGGCAACGTACATGCCTTCAACAATGTCTATATCGGGGACGTAAAAGACACGGCTTATCCTTACTTGTACAGTTTTGGCATCGGCACCAGCAGCAGCCTATTGTCCGAAGGCAATGGTTTTACCATTAGCAACCTCAGCAATAGCTGCAAAGTGCTGAAAGCTTATAACGGCAAAATCTTCTCGGATAAAGGCTCCATGCTGAACGGCAGCGAGATCGATTTATCTACCTGCGGTTTTACGGCATACGCCGACNCCATCCCGTACAGCTATACCGTACAACCGATGACGACCAGCTTGTCTGACGAAATCGCCGGGAATGCCGGCTTCGGTAAACTCTAAATAAAAAACGGCAATCGTACAAAGGTTATTAATCCGCGGTTGCCGCTTTACTCTATTTTTATTGAACTGAAATTAAATCAACTAACAAGTCAATAAGAAAAGACCAATAACAATGCAGCAAATCTCTTTCAGTAATACCTATAAAAAATGATAGGAATAATACGAATTTCAACAACACCTCTCTATTTATCAATGTATATAATCACGCCACGCAATATTCATTTCGTCTCAACCTTCCACAAAGCAATACCTTTTTTATTTAATTTTAACTTTCTCTCAGAAAAACGATTTCGATCAAAAAACCAAGCTTACAGTTCTGAATAATACGAGCCTATTACTTAATACCTTTATATCACCTCGATTAATTAAGAATTTTATTAATCATTTTTTATAACAAAGAAGGAACTTGTCGATGAACGTCACTCATTTATCTAAAGGGACAACCCCAGTGTTTTCTGGATCACTTTCACGTATTTTCTCTTATGCCAAACCTCTGCTGATTGCCAGCATCACTGCCGCGTTGATGATCTCCAACGCCTCGGCCGCCAGTCTGCTAAGCGCTCAAGGCCGTACTGCGGCTACGGTAGGGTGGGCGACTCAGAACGGAACGACCAGCGGGGGCAAAGCCGCCGCCGCCGCCAATATCTACACGGCGAAAAACATCACTGAGTTTAAAGCAGCGTTAGCCGCCAAAAGCACGGCGAAGATCATTCAAATTACGGGAACCATCGATATAAGCGGGGGTAAAGCCTACTCTTCCTACAACGACCAGAAGGCACGCAGCCAGCTTCTCATTCCGTCGAACACCACCATTATCGGCATCGGGACTTCGGGTAAATTTACCAAGGGTTCGCTGGTGATTAGCAGCGCCAGCAACGTTATTATCCGTAACGTTTATATCGAAACCCCCGTCGACGTCGCACCGCATTATGAATCGGGCGATGGCTGGAATGCTGAATGGGACTCCATCAATGTGATTACGTCTCACCACGTCTGGATCGACCATGTCACCTTTAGCGACGGTAGCTTTACCGACAACAAATACACCACGAAAAACGGTGCAACCTATGTGCAGCATGACGGCGCGTTAGATATCAAGCGGGGGTCCGACTATATCACCGTCTCCAATAACCGTTTTGAACAGCACGACAAAACCATCTTGATTGGCCATTCCGATAGCAATGGCTCACAGGATGCGGGCAAACTGCGCGTGACCTTCTACAACAACCTGTTCAACCAGGTCCGTGAACGTGCTCCGCGCGTGCGTTTCGGCAATGTTCATGCATTCAATAACGTATTTGTCGGTAATGTGAATGCCTCCGTCTACGCCTATCTCTATAGCTTCGGTATCGGCACCAGCAGCAGCTTGTTGTCGGAGAGCAATGCGTTCAACATCGCCAACCTAAAGAGCAAGTGTGGTGTCGTGAAGGCGTTTAACGGCAAAGTCTTTACCGATAAAAATTCACTTATCAACAATAGCGCCGCTGGCTTATCAAGCTGTGGTTTCACAAACTATACCGCTAAGATACCTTACTCCTATAAAGTGCAGACCATGAACACCAGCTTAATCAAAACCATCATGGCTGGCGCGGGTTACGGAAAAATCTAATCCGGAACATCTACAACGCGCGAAAGTCAAACGTGGTAAGTCACGGCCGGTCTATATTGGTAAAATAACAGTTTGGTCGGCCAACATAATAAAGCAGCGCAAATACAACCCTATTTGCGCTGTTTTAATGTTAAATATTCAAGCATAGATAGTTTTATCATGGATAAAGCGCCGTCACCTCATCGTTAATATTCAAAAAAAGCAAAACACTTTTTTTATATCTTGAAAAACATAATTTCTGCTTAAAGAATATTGGCGACCGGATTGATATAAAAAATGACAACAATCGACAAGAACTGTATTCATTCCATTTACCACCTTAGGATTTAGGCCTATCACCTAAGCTGTCCTTTATTATTAATTCATCGGTATCACACTCACGTCCTTGTCATCACTACAGACATTTCGATATTTCTACAGAAAGCTGACGCAGCCCTAATAGGGTATCTAACACGCGCTTGCATTATCTTCATAAATAAAACCGGAATGATTGCGTGAACCTCACGATGTTATCCCTATGATTTCTACTGATGCCATCGCCGATTTTTTTGCCTGCGTTTTCTGCGCGTCAATGCCATAGGGCCAATAGAACCTTTCTGCCTAAATCTGGCGACAGCCTGAGAATCCCTTGAGTATCCGCCCTCTTCCCAGCGGCTTCAACAGCGTGTTGAGACTCGTCATCCCGGCGTAGACAGCAGAAACAGAAGAGGTGGAATAATCTCACGCCAATACATAACCAAGCTTGGGATCAGGGAACAGCGAGTAGCCTGGAGGCAGTTGGGCAGTTGGGCAGTTGGGCAGTTGGGCAGTTGGGCAGTTGGGCAGTTGGGCAGTTGGGCAGTTGGGCAGTTGGGCAGTTGGGCAGTTGGCAGTTGGCAGTTG